>CAYTNM010000006.1:0-177490 GCA_964439205.1 uncultured Ohtaekwangia sp. | reverse complement strand
GTTGCAACTAAAAAATAATTGATCAATCGTTTGATTTAATCATAGATATCGTTTGGCTATTTGCAGTGGCTGGCTTTTGAAAACGTATTTGTCCACCGAGACCAAACATAATAGCGAAGATAAAACTTTATACTTACACGTCACCCAGCCATTGCAAATAGCTGCTGTTGGGCGCTGTGGCCTTACTCTACTAATTCGTTAATGTCGTCTGCAATTTCCGTGACCTCACCTGTCTCATGTGACCAAAGGTAAATTTTATCACTCAACTGTGTCGGGTCGTTGTCTGTCGGTAGCAATATCAACTTGTCACCTGAACCATTGTCACCGATAGCAATACCTGTCGATGGGAAATTGTCCCATTCTCTTGATTCCTTTGTCTCAAGAATTATGTTGTTTGTCGTCCGTTTAATTCTCTTGATGTCTGACTTGTCAAAAAATGGATGAATTGTCCAGGAGTCGTCTGCGGTCTCAATCTCTCCACCATTTTCAATTTTCATTTTCTCCTTGAATGTCAATGGGAATTTTAGTCCCAATTGCTTCTCTGTCTCGGTTATGTATTGTTCGTCAACTGGAAATGCCATAATCTTTGTCGTCTGTTTTTTTGTCGTCCGGCCATTGCGCCCAACGTCCGTATATCGGAAACAGAGTTTCCTATATATCTTTATTGTCCCCTAAAGTAAGACCTTTACCAATAATGTCCAACGGACTAATAAGCTTCTCAAAGCCCCTTTTGGTCACGTGAGTGTACCGCTCGGTGGTTTTGCTGCTCTCGTGCCCCAAAAGTGTCTGGATATACCGCAGATCCGTGCCCCGCTCCAGCAGATGAGTGGCAAAGCTGTGCCTGAGGGTATGCGCACTCACCCGCTTCTTTATCCCCGCGGTGGAACAATAACGGTGAATAAATTGATTTACGCTCCTGGAAGAATAAGGACCTCCCTCGGATCCCTCAAAAAGCCACACCTGCGGTTTGTAAAGTTCCAGGTAATGCTTCAGGTAGTCCAGGGCAAATCGGGAGAGAAGCGTGATCCTGTCCTTGCCACCCTTGCCGCCCCGTATGTATATGATCATCCGGTCCTCATCAATATCCTGCCATTTCAAATTCAGCAATTCGCTTATTCTCAACCCGGCCGAGTACAATAAAAACATGATGCACCGGTGCTTTACGTTTTGCGAGGCTCCCAGTAGTTTTTGTATTTCCTCCTCCGATAGGATCGAAGGCAGTAATTTGTCTTTGACAGGCCGGTCGGTATAATAAAATGTTCTTTCCCCTCTGTTTACCCGCTCCAGGTAGAACTTAATGGCATTGATCGCTGTATTCTGAGTGGAAATAGAGACCCTTCTTTTATCCACGAGGTGAATCATATATTGATCAACCAGTTCCCTGGTTATCGAACTGATGGGTTGGGGCGCAATAAAGTTCATAAAGAGGCGCATCTGTGTCTCATACGTCACCCGGGTGCTCTCGCTGTACCTCATCCGAATCAGGCATTCCGAGTATCCCTCAGGCAGGGGCGTCAGTGTTTTGAGTGGATGAGAATTCACCTTACCCCTTTCCTGAAACGGCACCGGCACCCTTACCCGGCTACTCTCCGAGAGGCGGTGAAAAAGCAGATCCATCGCAGCGGGAGAATAGACAACATACCAACAGTGGTGGGTCTTGCTGTATTGGCGATGGGGAAAATTGCGGATAACACGATTGGCTTCCACATCAAGATGGCCGCGAATGGCCATGCAATACTGGCCACGATGCCAGAGAGGAGTTAATTCAATAGTGCCCATGGTAAATTAGTTGGGCAACAGTAATCAGAAACAGGGATAGTAGCCGTCTAATAATCGCTTATAATCGTTTACAACCATTTGTCAACGGATATATTTTTCGGAATGCCCTTTTTTGCTCAAAAACGATCCTCCCCATCGCAAATAATCTCTGACAGCTTCCCCCCACCATCAGATTTCAGGTACGCTCGGCAGACTCCATCAGCCGGTCATTCCGAACCGAGAGTGGAGGACGAGTGGACCAAGAGTGGAGAAACTATCCACCGGCAACGAGACCTCTACAAATCCCCGCCCACGTCAGCGTTGCGGCTGACGCCTTGGATCTTCCACCGCCTCCTGCTTTCCTCTTTTGAAATGTCTTTTCCAAAAAAAAGCCCTTCAACCGGGGGCTGATGGGCTGATCGATAAAAATGAGATCGGCTAGCCGTTCATCGAAATCAAAAATTCCTGGTTGTTGCGGGTGCCTTTCATTTTGTCCAGCAAAAACTCCATCGCTTCGTTGCTGTTCATGTCGCTCATGTACTTGCGCAAAATCCATACCCGCTGAAGTTCCTCTTCGCGCATGAGCAGATCTTCCCTGCGTGTACCGGAGGCCGGCACATCAATGGCTGGGTATACCCGCTTGTTCGCCAGCTTGCGATCCAGCTGCAACTCCATGTTACCCGTTCCTTTAAATTCTTCAAAGATCACTTCGTCCATTTTGGAGCCGGTGTCAATCAAGGCCGTAGCAATGATGGTCAGCGATCCGCCATTTTCAATTTTGCGGGCCGCTCCAAAGAACCGTTTCGGCTTGTGAAGCGCATTGGCATCCACCCCACCCGATAATATTTTACCGGAAGACGGCACCACGGTGTTATAGGCCCGGGCCAAACGGGTAATGGAATCCAGCAGAATCACCACGTCATGACCACACTCAACCAGGCGCTTGGCTTTTTCCAGCACAATGCTCGCCACTTTTACATGACGTTCCGCCTGCTCATCAAACGTGGAAGCGATCACTTCCGCGCGAACGCTGCGGGCCATATCCGTTACTTCTTCTGGCCGTTCATCTATCAACAAGACAATCAAGTATACTTCGGGATGGTTTTCCGCAATGGCGTTGGCAATGTTCTTTAACAATACCGTCTTTCCCGTTTTCGGTTGTGCCACAATCATTCCCCGCTGTCCCTTTCCGATGGGCGAAAACAAATCCAGAATGCGGGTACTCATGTTATCGGCCGTGGTGCTCAACCTCAACTTTTCATTGGGAAAAAGGGGTGTGAGGTATTCAAAAGCCACGCGGTCGCGTATTTCTTCGGTGGTTTTACCATTCACACTTTCCACCTTGATCAGCGCAAAATACTTCTCGCCTTCCTTGGGTGGGCGGATGGTCCCTTTCACCGTGTCTCCGGTGCGCAATCCAAACAATTTGATTTGCGAAGGAGAAACATAAATATCATCGGGGCTGGCGAGGTAGTGATAATCGGATGACCGCAGAAAGCCGTAGCCATCCTGCATCATTTCCAATACTCCTTCACTCATCACCGCTCCATCAAACTCTTTGATATTGGTTTCGCGTTTTTGCTGATGGGGTTGGCGCTCTTCGCGGGTTTGGTTAGGCTGCCCTTCGTTGCGCGGGGTCTCGATGTTTTTAGGCGTTGGCTCTGGAGAATCTTCAAAGCGAACCTGTTTTACTTCAAAGTCTGAATCCATTTCTGCCGACTCGTTCGTCTCCTGGGGAGAAGAAACCGTTTCCTCTTTAGGTCCGGTGGGAGCTACGTTTTCGCGTTTGCGCGGACGCATTTTGCGATCCCCCTCAGCGTGTTGCTTCTTGGGGTTGGCAGCGGGAACGGGCGATGGCGAGGTGGCATCGTTGATGGCCTGCTGATCCAGGATTTTGTAGACAAGTTCCTGTTTCCCGAGTTTTTTGGCGTTTTTCACGCCCATTCCTTCGGCTATGTCTTTCAGTTCAGAAAGCAGCCTGACGTTGAGATCGTCAATGGTGTACATGTAAAAAAATAAAGGTTAGAGTGATAAAAGAGTTGCGTTTAGATAAGTACCGGATCGGTGATTGAGCCTGCTCAAAAGATGTTTATGAAGTAAATGGTATCGGTTGATGCGGTCGAAAAGACCCGTAAGACGATGCAAGTATAGGTCAATTTTCAATATAAACAAACCAATCATGCGTTTTTGTGGCTAATTTTGGCTCCCATTTCTCTATTTGCCATGCTACAGATAAACATCGTTCGCGAACAGTCAGCCGCCATCCTCGAAGGATTAGCCAAACGCCACCTGAAAGAGGCTGCCGGGCTGGTTCAAAACGTCATTGATATTGATAAAAACCGAAGGGAAACACAAAAGGTTTTAGACGACCTAAAGGCCAGATCCAATGCGGATAGCAAGCGCGTGGGTGAGCTGATGCGCGAAAAAAAAACAGCAGAGGCAGAAGCGTTAAAAAATGCGATCAGCCAGGACAAAGCGGCCATCAAAACTCACGAAGAAAAGTTAACTCAACTGGAGCACGAACTTCAGCAGGGGTTGTATAAAATTCCGAACGTTCCCGCAGCCCGTGTGCCAGCCGGAAAATCAGCGGAAGATAATCTGGAAGTACACAAGCATGGTCAGGTTCCCGTGCTGCCAGCCGCTGCCCTTCCGCATTGGGAATTGATCAAAAAGTATGACATCATTGATTTTGACCTGGGGGTAAAGATTGCCGGAGCCGGATTTCCCGTATACAAAGGGAAAGGCGCTAAAATGCAACGGGCGTTGATCAATTTTTTTTTAGAGGAAGCTGAGAGAGCCGGATATAAAGAAATACAACCTCCCATTGTGGTCAATGAAGCCAGCGGTTATGGCACCGGTCAGCTTCCCGATAAAGAAGGACAGATGTATTTTATTGGCGAAGATGGATTGTACCTGATTCCCACTGCGGAAGTCCCCATCACCAATCTGTACCGCGATGTGATTCTGAGTGAAGATCAACTGCCGGTAAAAAATGTGGGCTATACACCGTGCTTCAGACGCGAGGCCGGTAGCTGGGGGGCTCATGTGCGCGGCCTCAACCGCCTGCATCAATTCGATAAAGTAGAGATTGTGCAAATCAGCAAACCGGAAGACTCATATCAGATTCTGGAGGACATGTGCTTGCATGTGCAGGGGCTGCTGGAAAAACTGGAGTTGCCTTACCGCAAGCTCTTACTATGCGGGGGCGATATGGGGTTCAATTCCGCATTGACCTATGACATGGAAGTATTCTCGGCCGCTCAGCAACGGTGGCTGGAAGTAAGCTCGGTCAGCAACTTCGAAACCTTTCAGGCCAACCGATTAAAACTTCGTTACAAAAACAAGGAAGGAAAAACCCATTTGCTTCATACGTTAAACGGCAGCGCCCTGGCGCTTCCGCGAATTCTGGCGGCCATTCTGGAAAACAACCAGACAGAAGATGGCATCCGGGTGCCCAACGTTTTGGTGAAGTACACGGGCTTTGATCGTATCTAACTGACGTTACGCAAATTCACTAACGTGTGTCAGGTTGATCTAGATCAAATCGAGATCGAAACCGGATTTGCAGCGCAGAATCGACTTCTCCCGCCAAAGGGCGAAGGCAGTTCTGGCTCCAGTTAAGACTTCTAACCATCCTCTTCTTCAATAGAAAGCATCTTCAATGTGTACAACTTCATCCGGTTGATCGGGTTGTCTGCGGATCGAAATAATGTCGTAGCGAACCGGTCCTTCCCATTGATGACTAAAGGTATAGTATTCGGCTCCTTCCAATATTTTTAACACTTTCTTCCGGTTCACAAATTCTTCCGGGTAGCCAAAGGCATCGGAGCTTCGCAATTTTACTTCTATAAAGATGATCCAGTTATCCTTTTTGGCAATGAGGTCTATCTCCGATCGCTTATACCGATAGTTGCGTTCCAGGATTTCATATCCGTTGGCCATCAGAAAGTCAGCCGCCTGCTGTTCGCCCTCCTTCCCCCGGTTGATTTTATCGCTCATGCGTTTATGTTACCTTTGATTCGGAATTTACCAACTATGTCAACAACAAAAAAATACATTGAGTCCTTTACCCATCAATTGGCCGAGGGGTTAAAACTGGGTCAGTCCCTGGATCTGGTGCGGCCCGGCAGTGACATCCGCAACATTGTGATTGCCGGTATGGGAGGATCCGGTATTGGCGCCAATCTGGTGGAGTCCCTGACATTTGGACGCATTCCTATTCCCATCTCTGTTTGCAAGACGTATAACATCCCTCAGTTTGTCAGCCCGCACACGCTGTTTATCGCTTGCTCGTATAGTGGTAATACCGAAGAAACGATCTCGGCTGTGAACAAAGCTTTGCTGAAACGCGCTCACGTGATCTGCATTGCTTCCGGTGGCAAACTGCTGGACATCGCCAAAGAATACAATTTACTATACATTCAGTTGCCTCCCGGATCAGACAGCCCTCGGGCGATGCTGGCGTTTAACATGCTGGCCCTCCTATCCGTGTTGTATCACACCAACCACATCGGGGCAGCCTACATTAAAGAGACAGAAAATGCCATTGAGTTTTTAAACCGGGGAGAAAAAGGAATTCAGTCCGAAGCGGAATTGATCGCCCGAAAGCTCAAAGGCAAGTTGCCCGTCATCTATTGCGACAATCGGTTATATGCCATGGCCCTCCGTTTTCAGCAACAACTGAATGAAAACAGTAAACACATGGCCCATGTCAATACCTTCCCGGAAATGAACCACAATGAACTGGTCGGATGGAGTTTCCCGGAAGCGCTGATGCCGATGTTGCAGGTGGTCTACATGTACAGCGATCATGACCACGAACGGGTGGAGAAGCGAATGGAGATTTGTCGCGATCTGTTTGAAAAAAAATCCAATCCCATCATCGATGTAGTGGGCGAGGGTGCTTCTTTGCTCGAACAATATTATTATCTGATTCACCTGACGGACTGGATATCCTACTACCTGGCCCGGGAAAATGGAGTGGAGTCAGAACCCATTGAACCGATCATCTATCTAAAAACCGAGTTGGAGAAACTGAAGTAAGCGCGAAGACATTTCCATGCGTCACCCGTGCCCATGAATTCACTCATCAACAAACACGTATCATTTGTCGATCTGGGGATCATGGACTACCCACGGGCGTGGGATTACCAGACACGGTTGTTTGAAGACATCCTCCTCATAAAAAAGAACAATCGCGACAAACCCGCTTCCGAACAGGAACCCACCCCCAACTATCTTCTTTTTTGTGAACACCCGCATGTATATACGCTGGGGAAGAGCGGAAAAGAGGAGAACCTGTTGATGGCTCCCACGGCTTTGTCAACGATCAATGCAACGTATCATCACATTAACCGGGGAGGTGATATTACCTACCACGGCCCCGGCCAATTGGTAGCTTATCCCATTCTTGATCTGGAAAATTTCTTTACGGATATTCATCAATACATGCGATCATTGGAAGAAGCCGTTCTGCAAGTATTGGCATCGTATCAATTGGCAGGTGTGCGCGTCCCTGGCATGACAGGTGTGTGGTTGCCTTCACCCGATCGGAAAATTTGCGCCCTCGGAGTTAAAACCAGCCGCTGGGTCACCATGCATGGATTGGCCCTGAATGTTCACACGGATTTATCTTATTTCGATCACATCATCCCCTGTGGCATTGAGGATAAAGCGGTCACGTCATTACAACAGGAACTTGGCAGGGAAGTATCCATGACCGAAGTAAAAGCACGTTTGCAAAAGTCATTCTACTCTGTTTTTAAAATGACGGCATGAAGTTCCTCCTCCTGACCGGTTCGTTGCTTTGGGTTTTGTCTGGTTGGGCGCAGACCAAACACAAAGGCGTCTGTTGGGTAGGCGGACGAGAGGTAGTAACGGCAGAGCATATCCGACATCTGCAGGAAACGGGAGTCACCTGGATTTCGCAAACACCGTTTGGCTGGCAAGCTGGTGCGAATGTTCCCGCCATTCAAATGAACACGGGTGAGAAAGTCTGGTGGGGAGAATCTGACGTGGGCATTCAAATCACGACCGAGCTGGCGCGCAAGCAAGGCATTCAAACAGTATTAAAACCCCACCTCTGGTTGCGTCAGGGTTGGCCTGGAGATATTGCCATGACCAGCGAGGCTGACTGGCAAGCCTGGTTCAATTCCTATGAAAAATTCATTCTTCACTATGCCCGTCTGGCTCAGGCCGCTTCCGTGGACTTGTTTTGCGTAGGCACCGAATTACAAAAAACCACCACCCATGAAAAGCAATGGCGCGAATTGATCCGAAAAGTGCGCGAAGTGTACAAGGGTAAACTTACGTACGCAGCTAATTTTCACGAAGAATATGAACACATTCGTTTTTGGGATGCCCTCGACTTTATCGGCATTCAAGCCTACTTTGCCTTAAGTCAGCAAAACGAACCGTCTGTGACCGAGCTGGTGAAGGGTTGGAATCCACACCTCACAGCGATTGAACAACTTCAGCAGCGCTACCAAAAGCCGGTGTTGTTTACGGAGATTGGCTACCGCAGCACCCGAGATGCGGCTATCGAACCGTGGCGTTGGCCCAAACCCACGGACGAGGCTCTTCTTTCTGAACAGGCCCAGGCCAATTGTTATGAAGCGTTTTTTCAAAAGGTATGGAACAAGAAATGGATGGCGGGAGTTTACTTCTGGAAGTGGTATCCGAAAGCGGGCCATCGGTTGCACCCCGTTGATTTTACTCCGCAACAAAAAAAGGCCGAGGGTATTTTAAAAAAGTGGTTTAACTTATGATGAAAGATATTGAAATCCCTTCTGTGCAAAACGTAACCCTTGCCATCATTCGTGAAAAAAATGTGTTGGCTCAGGAGGAGTGGAAAGTATACCTGATCAATAACAATGAATTTGCGATTGAGAATACATTGGTCGCCAGCAAAGGATATGGTGAAAAAGACGGACACGAACAACGCACCTCCACCTTGCGGCACTTTCTACAAACCGTTCCCGCCCAGGGCTATGTGGTGGTTGAACCCATTGATCCAAAGGTTTTTCATCTCAATAACGAGTATTGGGTAAGCTATTATGTGGGCCGTCAGATTTACGACAAACGTTTTGTGTTTGTTCCTGACTCCATCAAAGAAGAGAACCTGATTTTTATCAAAGAGCTGGCGAAAGACGGAGTTCTGCACTCCTGAAATTCAGCGTGCGGATTTGTCCTCGGAAAACTCCTGTGCCGGAACAATCTGACTAATTCTTCTTTTTCTTTAACAAACTATTGAGCTTGTTTTGAAGTTGCTTGGCCGGATCGGGTTTGGCAGCGGTGCTGTCTTTCGTTTTAGTAGTATCTGTCTTCGTGTTTCCTTTCAGGATGTTGTTTAACACGTCTTTGGGCTTTTCACCTGTCAGCAATTTGTCGACAGCCTCTTTTCCTTTTTCGGTGGCCGCATTGGTAACCGCTTGCTTGACCTGTTCTTTCTGCTCCGTCATCAACAACGTGGTTTTGGGGCTGCCATACGTTCCGCCTAACCCAATCGTTACCGGTATTTCGTTGTTGGCGTTGCCACTTCCGCCATATTGTGAAAGAAAGCCCTGAAACTGACTTCCCAGTTTTCCGGCCGGGACATTCATCTTTAGCTGATAGTCAATGCTTCCGTCCAGACCCGTACTTCCCGAAATGTTGGTCACGTAGTTTCCAAACTTGACATCAAAGGGTTTTACACTCAGTTTGCCATTGTTGATCGTGGCCGACATTAACACATCTTTGAGCGTCACCTGATCGGTGTTTTCAAGCTTCGTCAGTGACGTCACACTGGAAACCAGGCTTGACTTTGTCAGAGCCGCTTGTGCAATCTTGATCAATCCTGCCCCACTGACGGTGGCCAGGTTGGGCATCATGTCTTGCTTCAGTTCTCCGCTGATTTTAAAGTCAGTGTTAAAGGCTCCGTTTACCAATCCGGCAATGGGCGCATACGTTTTGACAACGGAAAAACTGCTGGCAGCCTGTTGGATCTGCATGCCATCTATCTTCAAACCAAAATCATACTTCGGGTGCTGAAGGTCATTGGCATTATACGATCCATTCACCACAAATGCGCCTCCCAGCATATTGAACTTTAAATTGCTCAGGTTGGCAATGCCATCTTTTAGAATCACATCACCAGAGGCATTGCTCATGGTATATTCCATCATTTTCACCGTGTTGATGGTGGACTTTAACACAAAATCAATATTTCGGGGAATGGGGATCACGCTCAGGGAACTGGAGTCGGCTGGGGTCGAAGCTTCCTCTTCGGTCTCGGTCATAAATTCATTCAGATCCACCAATTGCGAATTAAAAGTGACATTGCCTTTAATGGTTTCGTCTTTCAACGCGTAGGCGATGTAATTGGTGACCACGCCAGTCACATCAAAGTCTGTCTTACCAACGGTTCCCTTGAGTTGTTTTAGTTCGATTTTCTTCGGATCAAAAACCGCCTCTGCTGTGGTGAGCGCTACGGTATACGGAAGATCTTTCGAAGCAAACGAAAAATTATTCATCCGGGCCGACCCGCTGGTGGGGAGTTTATCGTAGCGTCCGGCATCTACATCTGACATTTTTCCTTTGGTCTGAAGATCGGCCTTGACCTTTCCGGCCAATGTCATTCCTTCCAGCGGAAATATTTTTGTGATTTTTTCCAGGTCCACACCGCCTTTGGCTTTCAGATCCCAGGTGTAGTCATTCAGGTTTTGAACAATGGCGCTGGCCTCCAGCGACTCGCCATCCAGCATCATCGAGAAAGAAGGCACCGTGATGGTGGTCTCTGCCATCTGGCCAGATGTATTTTCGACCGTAGCGGCCATTTGTAAATTTTCCAATGGCAGCGGAAACTCTTTTGATTGTATATGACCGTTGGTGAAGGCCATCTGTGCACTCACCGCAGGGATGATCTTGCGGATACTGTCATACACTCCGTTGACTTTTGCCGCCAGGACGAACGTGCCACGCATATCCAGGCCATCAATTGGAAACATTTTATTCAATTCTGCCAGATTTAATTTGGCTGTCAGGTTTCCATCCATCCGGTAGTCTTTCAGATTTTCAATCTTCCATCGGGCATCCACCGGATTGCTTCCAAAATCCAGATGAAGTTTTTTCAAATCCACCGAGGTGTTTTCGATCACTCCGGTCGGATTATCCACCAGCAGATCCACCTGAATGTTTTCGATGGCGGTGGGCAATTCGGGATATTGAAACATGGCATCTTTTACCAATAATCCCAGGTTAAACGCGGGCATCTGTGTGTCGCTATACGTTCCCTTGACAAAACCATGGAAGGCCAGATCTCCTTTCGTTTCAATGTCAGAAAAATCTTTGGTGTAAATACCCGGGACTAACGATAAAATGCTCTTAAATGAATTCTCAGGACTCTTGAAAGAGATATCCATTCCAAAATCAGATGGATTCATTTTAAACCATCCATCAAAACTCATGGAAAAGTCATTGATCCGGGCGGTGTTCTCTTTAATGGTATACCGTGTGTATTCTTCTTCTATCCCCAGGGTAGCATCTACTTCAATTCGTTTGCTTCCCAGATACTCCGTTCCTTCAAAGGATAGATTCAAGGTGTCTATCACGGTGTGGGTTTTCAGATCAAACGCTTTCTCATTAAAGTTTCCGCTGCCGGTATGATTCAGTCCGCTCAGGGCGGTAAAAAATTTCAGGCTTTGATCATCATAGGTCAACTCACCATTGATGATTTCCCAATGATCAATACCAAAAGAAAAAGCCGTGGCTTCTTCGGAAGTCGTGATTTGTACCGTATCGGTGGAGGGAATAGCAATGTCGTAATTGGCCTGACCATCGGGCAACACTTTAATCATGATTTGAGGCTCCACCAGCGTGATTCCCTTCAAACGTAACTGATCCCCGAAAAGAACGTCCTTCAAATTAACCTCTACCTCCAGCCGTTGAATAACGAACAGCGGCACCCCTTCAAATGGCGCCCGGTTAAATACGCCCAACTCTTTCATCTGTACCGTCATGGCCGGAAAATTTTTGAACACCGACAAACTAAAATTGTCAGCGTCAAAGACCACGTCAGCATTTATGCTTTTAGCCAGTTCTTTATCAATAGCCGCTTTGATATCGTCTTTAAAAATTATGGGCAAGATTATCGCAGCCATCACCAGCAAAACCACTATCAACCCCAGACCTACGAGAATTTTTTTGAGAATTTTCATCTGTTACTATCTGATTTTTATGCGTTTTAACGGAATGACCTGAATGATCGTGCGTAGCGATTCGAAATGGCCATTCCTATCATTCCAAAATGCTGACAAAGGTAACAATTCAGGGGCCAAAATGTCGGGGAGGGCATTTCTCATTTTCCTTGCTTAAAAACGAAAAAAACATGCGTTCCTTGTGTTGGGGACCCCGAACGCTTTGGGGTAGTCTATCAATCCCATAGAATTAAAAGATTTGCTCTATATTTGCGGCTATTTACGTTATCCGCAGAAGGAGTCTCCATCATTTTACAACCACATGCACACCATTGCTTCCATCACCCACGAGCTGTCAGGGCTTCCGGCCGACCAGGGATTGGCCTGGGTAAGCAGGCAATTCAAGAACGTGGCGTTTAGCAGTGCGCTGGGGGAAGAGGATCAGATCATCACCCATCTTATTTCCACCCAACATCTTCCGATTGAAATTTTTACGCTGGACACAGGCCGGCTGTTTGCCGAGTCCTATGATCTTCTGGACCTGACACGCAAAAAGTATGAACTTCCCATCACCACTTATTTTCCGAATTCAACCACAGTGGAAGCGTGGGTAAACGCCAATGGTATTAATGCCTTCTATGATTCGGTGGAGAATCGAAAGGAATGCTGCAACATCCGAAAGGTGCAACCGCTGAAGCGCGCACTGGCCAAGGCAGATGTATGGGTGACCGGGTTGCGGGGCCAGCAATCGGCCAACCGCCAGCAAATGGCCAGAGTAGAATGGGATCACCAGATGAATCTGATAAAATACAATCCCCTACTCGAGTGGACCGATGAGGAAATGCGTCATTTCATTTCCCATCACCATATCCCCGTCAACCCTCTGCACAAAAAAGGGTATGTCAGCATTGGTTGCGCTCCGTGCACAAGGGCCATTTTACCCGGGGAAGATTCCCGGGCCGGTCGGTGGTGGTGGGAAACCTCCGCCAAAGAATGTGGCCTGCATGAAACACACGTGAAAAAGTAAATTGACCTATCACTCAAAGCACATGCGCGATTATCTGAAAGAATTTCCACGAGAGTTAGAAGACGAAGCGATTTACATTATTCGCGAAGCGGCTGCCCAGTTTGAGCGGCCTGCCATTTTGTTTTCGGGAGGCAAGGATTCCATCACGCTGGTACGACTGGCTCAGAAAGCATTTTATCCCGGCAAGGTGCCCTTTCCCCTGGTCCACATTGATACCGGTCATAATTTTAGAGAGACGATCGAGTTTCGCGATTGGCTGGTGAAAGAGGTAGGACTGGAACTAATCGTAGGGTATGTGCAAGATGACATCGCCACCGGCCGGGCTACCGAAGAAACAGGAAAATTTTCGAGCCGGAATACACTTCAAACTACCACGCTCCTCCGCATGATTGAAGAACATAAGTTGGATGCCTGCCTGGGTGGAGCCAGACGCGATGAGGAGAAGGCACGCGCCAAGGAGCGGATCTTCTCCGTGCGTGACGACTTTGGTCAGTGGGATGCCAAAAATCAACGCCCGGAATTGTTCGACTACCTCAATGGAAAAATACAACCCGGTGAAAATGTGCGCGTATTCCCCATCAGCAACTGGACCGAATTAGATGTCTGGAATTACATCAAAGAAGAAAAGCTGGCCATTCCTACGATTTACTTTACGCATGAACGCGAAGTCATCGAACGCGAAGGGGTGTTGTGGCCCTATTCCGATTTCATTTATACCGATGCCGGAGAAGCAATTGTGAAACGACAGGTACGATTCCGGACCGTGGGAGACATGAGTTGTACCGCTGCGTTGCCCTCTGCTGCCAGCACCCTGGATGAAATCATCGAAGAGATCATTGGCACAACCGTATCTGAACGAGGTACACGCATGGATGATAAACGAAGCGAAGCCGCCATGGAGTTACGAAAAGTGAGTGGGTATTTTTAGGCATGGGGAGTTAGGCAGTAGGAGTTAGGCATGAGGGGTTGGGAATTAGGGATTCAGTATTACTTATAAGAAGAAGAAAAATGGATGTATTGCGAATAGCTACGGCAGGAAGTGTAGACGATGGAAAAAGTACCTTGATTGGTCGCTTGCTCTTTGAAACACATTCCATCACCACCGACCGGCTGGAGGCCATTGAAAAGGCTAGTGCCCGCAAAGGCATCGGATTTCTCGATTTGTCCTTACTCACCGATGGTTTGATGGCGGAACGTGAGCAAGGGATTACCATTGACGTGGCGCACATTTACTTTAACACGCCCAAACGAAAATTCATTATTGCCGATTCTCCCGGTCATGTGGAATACACCCGCAACATGATTACCGGTGCTTCCAAAGCGGAAGTATCAATCATTCTCCTGGACGCCCGTCACGGTTTGGTCGAACAAACTCATCGTCATTATTTCATTGCCAATCTGCTTCGAACACCGTATGTGTTTGTTTGCATCAATAAGATGGATCTAGTGGATTACCGGGAAGAAACATTTCAAACCATCCGGGCAAGTTTTCAGGCATTGGCTTCCCGATTGCCCAATCAACAACAACAGATTGTATTTATTCCCATCTGCTCGTTGCATGGAGATAACCTCACCAGCCTATCGGCCCGCATGCCGTGGTATGATGGAAAGCCGCTGCTTTCATTGCTGGAAGAAGTGGAGGTCACGCGCGACCTGCATGCAAAACCATTCCGCATGCCCGTGCAGTATGTCATCCGGCCACGCCAGGAAGATCATCATGACTTTCGGGGATATGCCGGACGTATTGCCAGTGGCGTACTCCATGAAGGGGATGAAGTGGTTACGCTTCCTTCGGGGCGGACCTCCCGCGTCAAAAAAATCTATCGCTACCAGACGGAACTTCCAACGGCACAGGCCCGGCAATCCGTGACGATTACACTAACGGATGATGTGGACATCAGCCGGGGAGATGTGCTTGCCAAGGTTTCCCAACAGCCGGCATTGTTATCGCAGTTTACGGCATATCTCTGCTGGCTTGGAAACCAACCCCTAAACTCCGGCAAGACGTATCTGATCCAGGCGGGCACCCAGCGGGTAAAAGCCCGCTTCACCGCTGTCAACTTTGTTCAAGATCCAGCCTCTTTACTCCGAAATGAATCAGCTGTGACGGTTAAGATGAATGACCTGGCGCAGGTACAACTTAAAACTGCCAAACCATTACCGTTAGATCGCTATACCGAAAATCAAGCCTTGGGATCTTTTATCCTGCTGGATGAGTATACCAATAGTACCGTAGCGGTCGGATTTGTGGAGTGATCGCCTTATTGACATCCATTATTTATGATCTCGATCGCTTCCTGAATTTTATCCCACGCAACCGTGGCCGATGCAAAGGCCGGACATCCGGCAGCCAGCCGATATAAATTCTCTTTATAGTTGTCTTTGTTGACGGTGGTCAATATCCTAGTCTTCGTATCCAGGATTAGAAATTCTTTGCGGTTCACTTCAATGCTGCCCAGCACTTCACCCACAGCCGAACCGGCACTGGTCGCATTTTCAATAGACTCATTCAAATTACTGCCGCTTTTGACACTCCTCTCAAAGGCCGCTTCCGTAGCTTCTTTGCTCAGCTCCCCTGCTGCCTCGTTTTTCAGTCCGGTAAAAAACTCATTTTTAGTTTTTGAATACGGATTGCGGCTCAGGCGATAGCGCCCCTCCGTTAACCTTAAAAGATAGCCATCGGCATAGCCATCCCACACATTCCATTTTCCGGCTATTTCCTGTGCAAATTCTGAAAGTGCTCCTCCCTTGATGGTGGATGCTACATTACTTCCCTCTGGCAAGAAGGCGATGGAGTACACAAAAAAATCATAGTCACTAAAATCGCGCAGTTGAGCGACTTTTCCATTCAGCTTTTCACCAGACGCCAAGACGATGTATCCCGGTTGAAAATTCTTTTCCGGATTTTTGAAATCGTTGGGATAGCTTCGTTCATATACGATAGGATCCAATTTGATAGAGGCAATGTCCCCGGCCGGAATTTCCTTCTTTTCTTCTCCGGTATTGACTTTCACACGATCAAATACTTCTTTCTTTTTAAACAATGTTACTTTTCCCTGAACAGTTGTTCCGTCTTTTAATGTAACCGTTCCTTTATGAGCCTGAGTGGATCGGGTATTGCCTGCCATGTTTGGATAATCAATGGCATTTACGTCTTTTTCGGTCACCGAGCGTATCGTCACCGGTTGTGCTGCCAGGGTCGCGTACATCAGGAACCCAAAAACGATCAATTGTAATTTCATAAGCTGGTTGAGGGGGTTAAAACCATTGAATCAATTTTTGAATCATCCCACGTACCCGTCTGGTATAAGGTGGGTAAACGATAGACGCAAATGTAAACCCATTTCGTTGTTTGAGAATAGATTTAGCGTGCGAAAATGCCCGAAAGCCCGCTTCACCATGAGCCGCGCCCATGCCACTGTTGTTTACACCGCCAAAAGGAAGATTGGCATGAGCAAACTGGAGCACACAGTCATTTAAACAAGCTGTTCCTGACGAAGTTTGTTTCATCACTTTTTCAAAAAAGGATGAACGTGTGGTAAAGACGTACAGGGCCAATGCTTTGGGTTGTTCATTGATATAGCGGATTACTTCGTTTTCATCGGTATAACTGATGATGGGCAAGATGGGTCCAAAAATTTCTTCGTTCATCACATGAGCCTCCATCGGAACTTCCGTCAAAAGCGTAGGGTGTAGAAACCGCGAGGCTTCATTAATCTCTCCGCTCCATTCCACCCTGGCTCCCTTTTGAAGGGCATCGCGCACCAGTGCATCCAGCCGCTGAAAGTTGCGCGTATTAACAATCCGGGCATAATCGGGAGATTGCTCTGTAATGGCTTTTCCTTCTCCAAAATGCTGAAGCATAAAGTGCCGGAGTTTCACAACAAATGCTTCTTTCACGCGAGCGTGCACCCAGATATAATCCGGAGCAATGCATGCCTGCCCGTTGTTTAATAGCTTCCCATGGGCAATGCGCTTGGCGGCATCTTCCAGTCGGGCGGTTTCGTCTACAATGGCTGGTGATTTTCCTCCCAATTCCAGAGTCACCGAGGTAAGATTCTCTGCAGCCGCTTTCATCACAATTTTTCCAACGGAAGGACTTCCGGTAAAAAAGATATGATCAAACGGCAATTTTAATAATGAAGTCGTTTCTTCAATCCCTCCTTCCACCACACTTACGTGTTCAGGTTTAAAAAACTCCCGGATCATCTTACTTATCAAAGCAGATGTGTGAGGTGTCAGTTCAGAAGGTTTTACAATCGCGGTGTTCCCTGCGGCCAGGCATGATACCAGAGGTCCCATCGCGAGCATGAATGGAAAGTTCCACGGAGCGATGATCAGGCAAACTCCTCTGGGTTCATATCTGATTTCTGAGCGGGTGCCCAGCATGGAGAGAGGCGCATCTACTTTTACCGGCCTTGACCAGTCATCCAGATGGGCGATGATGTGATTAATCTCACTGACCACCGGATAAATTTCAGAAAGATTCACTTCCGCCACCGGCTTACCCAGGTCTTTTCTAACAGCCTGCTGAATGGCATCTGCCTGATCAAGAATATATAATCGAAAGGATTTTAGTAACTGCTTGCGTTGCCTGAGGGCGGACTGACGCCATTTGAGGGCGTAACCTTTTTGGCGATGGAATACTTCCCGACTGGAGGAAGGGGGAGTCGCAGATGCTGACGGATGTATACTCATACCCTTGAAAAGGGAAAGGTAGATCAAATCATCTAAACCATTCTGTAAAAAAAACTAAGCTGGAAATTTGTCCAATGTTACCAAATTGTTAACTTTAGATTAACAAAGGTAACATAGGGATAACGTGAAGGGAAAAATCACCTTATTTTATGCGTTTTTGATAGCTTCAGAGGCTTTTTGTCAAGTCTCCCTTTTGCCTGATTTTTTGCAGACCTCCTCCATTTTTACTTCCGAAGAAGCCGCCCGGCAGCCCATCACCAGCTTTATCGCTGACCTTCAGCAGCGCCAGGGAAAATATGCCAACGATCAGCATTTTCTAAAACTCGCTTTTCAAAAAACCCAGCAACGGTTCCTGAAAAAGTATGAGGCCTATGTGCCCTTTGCCTCACTTTTTTCAGACGGACGTTATGATTGTCTGACGGCCACTGCCTTGTACAGTGTGATTTTGGGAGAGTTGGGATTCGATTATCATATCATTGAAACTAATTACCATATTTTCATGATGGTGAAAACTGCGACCGGGGAGGTTTTATTAGAAACGACCGATCGGCTCAATGGATTTGTTGTGAATCCAGATGAAATCAAACAGCGGACCAATACCTATCGCCAGACCAATCGTGTTAAAAGTGCTTCTGCCGCGAAGCAGGTAAAATATCAGTTTCACTTTGATCTGTATCGGGTGGTTGAACCGCGCAACCTTACCGGTTTGCTTTGGTATAACCGTGCCATCGTTGCCTTCAACCAATCGCGCTGGGAGCAAAGTGTTGGGTTCCTTCAACAAGCCAATTTTATCTATGCCTCGCTTCGGGTGAGTGAGTTGGCCGACTTATTAGCATTGGTCATTCGCGAGAGCGAACTCTCCGATCAAACACAAGTGCGTCTGGAAAATGATTTGTCCAAACTCACCACCCGCCAGATTCTTTCGGCTTCCTTACATTGATGGAACGCCTGTCAAAATAGTATTTCCCGGCTTTTTGCTTTAAACTTGTAGGTCTGTAGCTACAAAAAGTGACTTCGTTGTCTAAAAAATGGATTGTTATAGTTGGTGCATGTGTGAGCATTCTCGGATTGATGAGTGCCGGATGGTGGGCATGGCAGATTCGTTCCACACCACAAGACCCTCCGGTCGTGAGCAACATTCCATTTATTCCACCCGTGCCGGTGGTGATGCATGGAATTGTAACGAATGATCTTCAGGTCATTGAACAAACGATCCAGCGCAACCAGAAGTTTGCTGACTTATTTCAGGGATATTCGCTTTCTCCCCGAACCCTTCAGGAGTTAAATGTCCTTCCGAAAAGTGTTTATGATTTTAGGAAAATAGCTGCCCACAAAAAATATACGTTGCTGGTAGAAAATGATTCTTCCCAATCGGCACGGGCATTGATTTATGAGCCGAATGCGATTGACTACGTGGTTTTTCATTTGAAAGACTCTTTGGTGGTAGAAACCTGTCAGCGGGAAGTAACCACCGTTGAAAAAAGTATTGCCGGGGTAGTCTATTCATCGTTATCAGAAACAGTAGATGCGATGGGCATCTCTCATGAACTCACCAACCGGTTTGTTGATATTTTCGGATGGCAGGTAGACTTTCAACGGCTGCAACGCGGTGATCGTTTTAAGATGATCTATGATGAACTTCAGGTGGAAGGAAAGTCCATTGGTATCGGTGGTATCAAAGGTATCTATTTTGAACACATGACAGCAGGCATGTATGCGTTCCCGTTTGATCAGGGTGAAGGAACGGACTACTTTGACGAAGAAGGAAAAAGTCTTCGCAAAGCGTTGTTAAAATATCCGATTGAGTTTACCCGAATTAGTTCGCGTTATTCCATGAGCCGCTTTCATCCGGTGGCCAAAGTTTTTCGCCCACATCTGGGCACTGACTTTGCCGCTCCCGCAGGCACCCCTATCCGAAGCGTGGGCGATGGCCTGGTGGAAGAAGCGCAATACAAGACCAATAATGGCAACTATGTAAAAATCCGTCACAATGCCACGTATACCACCGCGTACTTACATATGTCGCGCATTGGCAATGGTATGACGCCCGGCACACGGGTGCGTCAGGGTCAGATCATTGGCTATGTCGGAAGCACGGGGTTGGCTACCGGCCCTCATCTGTGTTATCGCTTTTTCAGAAATGGTGTACAAGTGGATGCCTTAAAAGTTGAATTGCCTCCTTCCCAACCGGTTAAACCCGATCACCTGGAAGCGTTTGCAAAAGTGAAAGGATATCTGATCGATCAGTTGAACCGCATCTCATTCCCGGAAACGCAAACAGAAGTGGTGGTTGCCGGAGGGTAAACCTTTGACCTGATGAAAAGGATGACTCTTTGATTTCATTTAACCGATCTAAATACATGAGGAAGATATCGCTTGGGCAACTCTTGGGAGTGTTGATGCTTCTGACGGCCTGTGGTCCGACTGAAAAGAAGACGTCTAGTGACTCTGACTACCTGAAAGAAATCAGTATTACCGATCTGCAAAAAGGCTATCAGCAGGGAGATTTCACCATTGAAAAAGTAGTACGTGATTATCTGCAGCGAATCGAAGATCTTGACCGGCAAGGTCCTCAGTTAAATTCTGTTTTGTTTATTAATCCAAAAGCTATTGAGACGGCCCGAGAGCTGGATGAGGAGCTACGAGCTGGAAAAAGCCGAGGGCCGCTTCACGGTATTCCCATCCTCCTGAAAGATAACATCGACACGTATGATATGCCTACCACAGCCGGGGCCACGGTGCTCCGCGACTCTTACCCTCCATACGATAGTTATTTGACCAAAAAATTGCGGGAAGCCGGAGCTGTTATTCTTGGCAAGGCAAACCTAAGTGAGTGGGCTAACTTTCGCGCAGACATGTCCAGCAGTGGTTGGAGCGGAATGTTGGGTCAAACCAAAAATCCATATGTTCTGGATCGCAATCCATGCGGTTCCAGCAGTGGCTCCGGTGTTGCGGCATCGGCAAGTCTATGCGCCATCGCCATTGGAACCGAAACCAACGGATCGATCGTTTGCCCTTCCAATGCCAACGGATTGGTCGGCCTCAAGCCAACGGTAGGGCTTATCAGTCGCACGGGCATTATTCCCATTTCATTTACGCAAGACACGGCCGGCCCGATGGGTCGCAGCGTCAGTGATGTAGCCATCTGCCTGGGTGCTATGGTCGGGGTTGACTCAACCGATCACAAAACACTGGCATCTTCGGGAAATTTTGCAACGGATTACACTCCTTTTCTGAAATCCGATGGCCTAGCCGGTAAACGGATCGGGCTTTTAAAAAACAGCCTCGGATATCATGCCCGGGTAGACTCTTTAATGAAGCAGGCGGTCGAGGACTTACGCCAACAAGGGGCAGAGGTGGTGGAGATTGATTTTACCCTGGATCGAAAAGTGAATGGTGCCTCCTTCACCGTTTTATTGTATGAGTTTAAAGACGGCCTTACCAACTATTTTTCCGGTTTGGGAAGTAAAGCCCGCGTTAAAAATCTGGACGAGTTGATGACCTTCAACAAAAAGGATTCCATTGAGCTTCGGTACTTTGATCAGCAATTGTTAAAGATGGCTCAGGCGAAAGGCTCTCTTCAGGAAAAAGAGTATCTGGATGCATTAGCCACCATGATCACCGCCACGCGGGAAGAAGGAATTGATAAACTCCTGAAAGACTATCAACTGGATGCCTTGATTTCTCCAACCGGAGCGCCTGCGTGGAAAACAGATCTGATCAATGGTGATCATTTTATCGGAGGCAGTTCTTCGCTCGCTGCTATTTCAGGCTATCCGTCCCTCACGGTGCCGATGGGCTTTATTGATGAATTGCCCGTGGGGATTTCGTTTACCGGCAAAGCCTGGGCAGAAGGACTGCTGATTCAACTGGCCTATAGTTATGAGCAAGCCACACGCCACCGTCAAGCTCCACGATTTATTTCATCCATGTAAGTTGAGCCCCTGGGACGATGATCTGATTTTTCTATACCTCTTTCCCATCCGGATTTGATAATTTTACATCCCGTTCCTGATTTATCAACCCGCGCTATCTGTGCTTCGATTCTTCCGCATCAATGATCCTTACCGTCTGCTGGCGATTCTGGTTATCGCGATTGGGCTGGGTCTTTTTCTGATGATTGATCCTCCTCCGCAATCGTGGTCGCAACTTCATGGGCAAGTAATCGGAAAGCAAGTAAGCTCAGGGTATCAACTGTATACTGAAATCCGGGACCGTACGCCTCCGCTGACGGCTGTCTTTCAACAAGTGGTCTATGCTCTTTTTGGTATGTCTTCTGTGGCGCGGCAATGCCTGGCCTTGATCTTTATTTTCGTCCAGGCGGGCTTGTTTAGTGTGATTCTGATTCGCTCAAACGCCTATACAGAGAACACCTACTTGCCGGCCTTTCTCTTTGTGATTACCTCGTTCTTCTCCTTTGATGCTTTTCAGCTATCCCCTGAATTATTGTCTTCTTTTTTTCTGATGTTGGTTCTTCGGAGTTTATTTAAGGAAATGGAGTTTCGCCAGCAGCGGGATGAAACGGTTTTTAGTATGGGAATCTATCTGGCCTTATCATCGCTGACGGTTTTTGTCCACATTTTGTTTTTGCCCGTATCTCTGATTTTACTTTTGCTGTTTGCGCAAGCGGATATCCGGAGGGTGTTTCTGCTGATCGTGGGGTTTGCATTGCCTCATGTGATGCTAATCTCCTGGTACTATACTTTTCATGCCACTGCGGATATCTGGAATCATTTTTATGTTTCGTCTGTCACGAGCTTTGTGCCGGATCTGATTTCCGGAAGAAGTCTCCTGATACTGTTTGCCCTACCGATGGTTTATTTCGTCTTTTCATTGTTTATGATGAGTCGGGAAGCCCGGTTGACGAGGTATCAAACTCAGTTGTTACAAACGATGTTGATTTGGTTGATGGCCGGGGTAAGTCTGATCATTTTTGTGCCTGGTATGACACCGGTGAGTTTGCTTCCGCTCTTGCCTCCGCTGGTTTATCTGATGAGTTATTATTTGTTACTGATCCGCAGGCGGTGGTTGGCGGAAGTTTCCTTGTGGATTTATGCAGGCGGTGTTATTGTCATCAGTTTACTGGCCCGCTATGAAAAGATACCATCGGTGGATTATAGCCGGTTGTGGGTAACCCCTTCCCCACGCACCGCGATGGTTCACGATAAAAAAATTCTGATACTCACCGATGATCCTTCCCTTTACCAAACGAATACACCGGCCTCCTTTTTTTTGGATTGGGAATTGTCGAAAGAAGTCTTTGAAGAAACAGATGTGATTGAAAATATTTTGCTTCTGGATCGTTCCTTTAAAAATCAATTACCGGAAGTCATTATTGATCCCCAGAACTATATGAGCGCAGTTATTTCCCGGCTTCCCTATTTACAGGGGAAGTACAAACGCGTAGGTGAAAACTGGGAACGGGTCAGCAATTGATTTTGGTGACTCTTCGTTCGTGGCGGCCTCCTTCAAAGGCTGTGTGTAAAAATCGATCCGTGATTTTTACAGCTTCCTGTGAAGAAACAAACCGGGCCGGAATACACACAACGTTGGCATTGTTATGCAAGCGTGCCAGCGAAGCAAGTTCCTCTGTCCAGCAAATAGCCGCCCGAATGCCAGGATGTTTATTGGCGGTGATGGCCACTCCATTGGCACTTCCGCAGATAAGAATACCTAAATCAACCTCTTTTTTTTCTACCGCATAAGCCACCGGATGTGCAAAATCCGGATAGTCAACCGACTCTATTGAGTGCGTTCCAAAGTCCTTGACCTCATAACCCATTTGTGTAAGCCAGCCTTTTAATAATTCTTTGTATTCAAAGCCGGCATGGTCGGCACCAATGGCAAGGGTTGGATTCATGAGGGGAGCGTCAGTCAAACATGGTAAATATAGAACACCTGCAGAGAATTATGCTAATGCTTCTTCTTTCGCCTTTTTACGCATCACCCCGGCCGAAATGAAAATACTTACTTCGTATAGGAGATACAACGGTAATGAAATCAACGATTGACTGAGAGGATCGGGAGGCGTGACAATCGCCCCTAAGACCAAGATGCCAACAATAGCATACTTGCGGTTTTTGCGCATGAATTGGGGCGTGATCATTCCTATTTTGGTCAGGAAATATACGACCACCGGCAATTGAAAAAGAAGACCACTGCCAAAGACCAACGCCACCATCGTGGATACCACCGAGGTGATGTCAAATTCGTTGCTGATCACAGGGCTGATGGTATAGGTAGACAAAAACCAGATCGCCAACGGACACATGACATAATACCCAAATAATACTCCTAGTGTAAACAAGGCCGAGACCGCGAAAACAGCTCCTCGGGAAGAGCTTTTCTCTTTTAGCCGTAAGCCCGGTTTTATAAAACTCCAGATCTGCCAAAAAACATAAGGGAAGGCCAGAACAAACCCCAGTACAAATGAAGTGGTCAATTGCATGGTGAATTGACCTGTCATAAAGCGGCTTTGTACTTTGAATGGAAAGGGTTGAGCGCAAAGGATATCCTGTGCACCGGTCCACTCGCCCAATTGACAGAGCAACTTAAATGTGGGGAAGTCCAGGCGTGTAGGGGCAAATACAATGTTGTGAAAGATCCACTCGGTAAAGAAAAAAGAAACAACCATCATCGCCAGAATGGCCGCTACGGACTTTACAATATGCCAACGCAATTCCTCGAGGTGATCGAGGAACGACATCTCTTTTTCTTCCGGATAGTCGTCAGGTTGATCTAAAGGCATGAGTAAAAGCAGGCAAACACCCGCGTTAGGAATACAGTGGGAATTTTTTCATAAAGGTGTTGACCTTGCGTTTCACACCTTTCAGATGTTTGGAATCGGTTGGCTTTTTTAAGGCTTCATCAATCAGTTCTACTACTTTGGTAACATCTTTTTCTTTCATTCCTCGGGTGGTGATGGCCGGTGTGCCGATGCGCATGCCAGAAGTGACCATGGGCGACTGTGTATCAAACGGCACCATATTTTTATTGATTGTAATATCCGCTTGAATCAGGGCCTCTTCAGCTGCTTTACCTGTCAGGTTTTTCGATCGCAGATCGATGAGCATCAAATGATTATCCGTGCCATTGGAAATGACGCGGTACCCTTTCCGCACAAATTCCTCCGCCATGGTTTTAGCGTTCTTCGCCACCTGAACAATATAATCCAGGTATTCATCGGTCAATGCTTCTCCAAAGGCAATTGCTTTGGCGGCAATCACGTGCTCCAGTGGGCCTCCCTGGGTGCCAGGAAAGACTCCTGAATCCAAAATGGATCCCAGCTTTCGCAATTCACCCTTGGGTGTTTTTAACCCGAAGGGATTATCGATGTTTTTACCCACCATGATCAATCCGCCACGCGGGCCGCGCAGTGTTTTGTGCGTGGTCGTGGTTACGATGTGACAGTATTCCATCGGGTCATTGAGCAACCCGCGGGCAATCAATCCGGCAGGATGGGAGATATCGGCCAGCAATACGGCCCCTACGGCATCCGCTGCCTCGCGCAGTTTTTTGTAGTCCCAATCACGGCTATAGGCACTGGCTCCACAAATAACCATTTTTGGTTTTTCGCGCTGGGCGATTTCAATGACCTTATCAAAATCAATTAATCCTGTTTCCTGTTCTACCCCGTAAAATGCCGGCTGATATAACTTCCCCGAAAAATTAACAGGTGACCCGTGGGTCAGGTGACCTCCGTGCGACAGATCAAATCCTAGTATTTTATCACCGGGTTTCAAACAGGCCAACATCACGGCTGCGTTGGCTTGCGCTCCGGAATGTGGCTGTACGTTTGCCCAGGAGGCTCCAAACAATTCTTTTACCCGATCGATGGCCAACTGTTCAACTTCATCAACCACTTCGCAACCACCATAGTAGCGTTTCCCGGGAAGGCCTTCTGCATATTTATTGGTTAACACCGAACCTTGTGCCTTCATCACCTGGAGTGACGTAAAATTTTCGGAGGCGATCAGTTCGATGCCACTCTCCTGGCGATGTTTTTCTTTTTCAATGAGATCAAAAACCTGCTTGTCGCGTTTCATGGGCAATGATAAAAATAGAACGCCAAAAATAGGTTAGCCGCAGCCCATTGCCAAATGAAAGACGTGGAACATCCGCCAGCAACAGCGACTTTTCAAAACACCATCCTACTGTTTACGTTTGCGGATGGTTTGAAGTGCCTGGCCCACCGCGGGATCAATGATAAGTTGATTAGTGATGGCCTTGTTATCGAACGAGGTGGCCAGTACTTCCCGATCGAAGCGTTCAGTCGGGGCTCTCCTTCCATTTACAGGGGTACCGGTAATTTCTTCAAGGGCTATGTTTAGTAAGCGCTCGCGAGGATCACCTAGCGGATATAGTGCTAAACTATTGTCCAGATCTTCAATGTGGGGAATAAACCCATTGCTGTAGTCCGACTGATCCAGGCTATTAAATGACCTCACGACAATGGGTTGCATTCCCCAGGTGTTGCGGGCATCGTTCTCTTCATACAACGTGATCGAGCCCACATTCTTTCCTACCGTTTTTCTGCCAATCAGAACGACATCCATAAAAGGCGTTAGCCCATTGATCAGCAATTCGCTGGCCGAGGCTGTCCGCGATCCGGTCAGGATATATACCCGGGTTAATTGATTTCCGATGTTTTGAGTTTTGTTCAAAAACTTTACTTCGAGAAAGGAAGAGCCGAGCTCAGGATCGTTGATAATTTCATTGTTTACCTGAGAATTGTATTGGCGTTTGGTAAAAATTTTTGTGTTGTTAACGCCTTTTCCTATCAAACTGGCCAGGTTTTGCGTGGCTGATTCAGCTCCACCGCTATTATAACGCAGATCCACAATTAAATCCGTTATTCCCTGGGCCTTAAACGATGCAAAGATTTCATCCATTTCCTCATTGTAGATGGTGCTGGTGTTGGTGGGCCCGGTGCTGAAAAGATTGTAGACGTAATATCCAATCTTTTTATCGCCATAGGTATAAATCTCACTTAAAAAATTGGGGTTTTCAGCTATCTCCACTGTGGCGAGTGAGATGGTGGTAGCGGTTCCAAAACTGGTGAAGTCAATCTGTGGACGAAACGTAATGGTATGAGGTTCTCCTATCTGACCCAGCACTGACTGATAGTTTGATTCTGTCAGTTGCTGGTTGTTGATTTTATCAATGATATCGCCACGCTTCAACCCGGCTGCGGCCGCAGGAGAGCCTGTTTTTACATACAGGATTTGTGCCAATACATTGCCTGAGTTAAATCCATCCTGATACAGAACAAATTCATAGCCGGCTTCTTTGTTTACTCCCTGCAAACTGGCCAGCAATTCCTGAAAATCTTCCTGAATCCAGGAAAACCGATCGCTATTGGAAAGCAAACTTTCAAAGAAAGGCTCAGGCGCCAGTGCGCGGTTGGGATTGTCTGGCAGCTCAAGATTCCAGTAGTACCAGAACTGCATGTTTTCCAAAATCCAATTATTGACATATTCATTTTCACTAACCGGTGCATCATCCTGATCGCAGGAAAACGAAAAAACAAGGATCACCAACCCTACCCACCACATGCGTCTGTACTTCATACTCTTTATCAATTAGATTTCGAATATATACCCAAACCAACGAAAAGGGAAACGGAATTTATATTTCAGAGTTCCTTGTTTAACCAATTTCAGGCAGATGTTCTTACTTTCGGGACAATCAATTCCCATGGAAGAACTAGATGCTGTTACCCTAAACTTTAGCCAGGACAGTCTATGGATTCTCAATGTCGTTCTGGCCATCCTGATGTTTGGGGTCTCCTTAGAGTTAAAGGTAGCTGATTTCAAGCGGCTGGCCGATTCGCCCACTGCTTCGGTAGTAGGCATCCTATCACAGTTTTTGCTGCTCCCGTTTTTTACTTTTTTGCTTATCTGGCTCATCCGGCCGCAGCCCAGCATAGCCCTGGGAATGATGCTGGTAGCCGCCTGTCCAGGAGGAAACATTTCCAATTTTTTAACACACCTGGCGCGCGGCAATACGGCCCTGTCGGTGAGCCTGACAGCCGTAGGTACGGTATTGGCTGTTGTCACCACCCCTCTTCATCTGAGTTTGTGGGCGAGTCTTTATCCGCCCACCTCCGGGTTGTTAAAAGAGATTTCGTTGGATGCCTGGGAGATGATACAAACCATCATCACCCTGGCGGGGATACCTTTGGCCTTAGGCATGATGTGCTCCCATTTCTTTCCGGCCTTTGCCCAAAAATTTTCACGATATATAAAACCTCTCTCCATTATCATCTTTATACTCTTCGTTCTTCTGGCCTTTAGTCATAATTTGAATCATTTTATGAACCACGTTCACCGGGTGGTGTTGCTGGTGTTTGCTCATAACGCCTTGGCCCTTCTGACGGGCTACTGGGCCGCCCGTTGGGCAGGGCTTTCGTTTAGCGATCAAAAAACCATTGCCATCGAAACCGGCATTCAAAACTCCGGACTGGGGCTGATTTTGATTTTTCGTTTTTTTGATGGGATGGGAGGCATGGCCATCGTAGCGGCCTGGTGGGGGATCTGGCATATCGTCTCAGGATTATCGCTGGCTTTTTATTGGTCCAGGCAGCGCGCAAGTCAAGCAGCTTAATCATGCAAAAACTTTGGTATTATTTACTCCGATCCTACGTTCAGGTGGGGCTTTTCTTCTTCTATCAAAAAATAATCGTGCGTGGATACGATGCCTTACCCAGGGGCCCCATCCTGTTTATGCCCAATCACCAAAATGCATTTATGGATGCGTTGGTGGTGGTGTGTACCAATCATCGGAGCACTCACTTCCTGGCCCGGGCGGATATCTTTCAAAAAAAATGGGTTCGGTTTCTTTTGCAATCCATGCAATTGCTACCGGTCTATCGAATGCGAGATGGGTTTGAAAATCTGGGGCAAAACCAACAAATATTTGACCGCGTCTCTTCCATTTTCGCGAGGGGCGATTCGGTAATCATATTTCCGGAAGGCAATCATGGCTGGCAACGGAGGTTGCGTCCGCTCAGCAAAGGTTTTACCCGGTTGATCATTGATTTTTTGCATAAGTATCCCGGGCAAACGCTCCACGTGGTTCCGATCGGATTAAACTATTCATCACCCACTGCTTTTCGCAGCAGTGTATGCGTCATCTATGGCGAGGCCTTGTCTATTACTTCTTTAGCAACGGAAGAAATCAAACAAGCCAGTCTGTGGCGTGAACAAATCAGTCAGCGATTAAAAAGAATCATCACCCACGTAGAAGACGCCACCCGGTATGATGAAGTGATCCAAGCCATCCAAGCCACTCCGGAGGAGTACCTGCATCCGGAAAAGATCAACGTAAGAATCAAGCAAGTGGAGGAAGGGTTACCCGTTGGATCTGTTCTGCCAATCAAAAAACCACAGACGTCTGTTCTCTATCTCCTTTGGCAAGTGATTCATGGGCCGGTTTTGTTGATCTGGAAAATGTTTCGGCAAAAGATAAAAGATCCTGTATTTATCGCTTCTTTAAAATTTGTGACGGGTCTTTTTTTGTTCCCGCTGTATTTCGGCATTCTGCTGCTGGCTGGCTGGTCTGTAGGTTTCACAGGCGTTGGCCTCGGAATTATTTTATTCTCGCTCCTCCTGACATTGCTTATTAAACTGTCATAAATGAAAAAGAAAGAATGTCCGTCTTGTGCCATGAACGTGGATGACAAAAGTAAGGTCTGCCCGATTTGCGGGTATGAGTTTACTCAATATCCCCGTTGGATTGTCTGGCTGGCCGTTTTGCTGCTGGCCGTGATCGTCTGGCAATGGATCAGTTCCGTATGATTTTTATGACTTTGGTTTGATTGGACAATCGTATCTGTAAAAAATACAATCCCCCCGCTTGATTGACCAATGAAATCTCTAATTCCCTGGTTTTGGGTGCCTTCTCCAGGAGCTTAGTTCCAATCATATTAAACACTCGTATCTCTTGTATTTCTTCCTGGCATTGTATGTGAACTGTTCCGTCTGTTGGGTTAGGAAAAACTGACAGCTGAAAATCTGTTTCCGGGTCTAGTCCGGTGACGTATTTGTTCTCCTGATAAGGAGTCGGCAGAAGATTGGGAAGAAATGGTCCTGTGCCATTGGGAATACGCGCAAATGTGAGAGTGGAGTTTAAAGAAGGAAATTCTGTTTCATCGAGGGTGATCACATTATTTCCAATGAGCTGATATATTCCTACTTCCTCCCCCTCGGAAGAAAGCTGAAAATGAAGATGAAGGGGACCTTGCCCGGTTTGCTTGTCAGCCCATAACAGAACGTAGCTCCCGGGTGCCAATTTTGTTTGACCTGTTCCTGAAGGTATCTGGTACTTCAACCTGGAACGGAGGTTATCTGATACAAACAGGTTCCCCAATTCAATCGGTTGGGATCCGTTGTTATACAACTCTATCCAATCATCCGTCCCGCCAAATTCATCTGGCACTGAGTTATTCGAAGCGCTGATTTCGTTTATCACCAACCCTTCGATTTCTGTTGCCTCTTCAAACACAGCTTCTATTTCAACATTTGTGAAGGCGATACTTTTCAGATTCTGTTCTGTTACAACCGTCTCCTGCTGATTACCGGCCTGCAGGGCCGAGAGGGTAAAATCAAAACTGATATCAGAACTCGTGACGGCATTTTGATGGATTTCTATAGCCACCGTGTTTTGCCCATCCACCAGAATGGACGGGGGGATCAGAAATGTATGGAATGTGTTTTCAACGGCAATTGCCTGGTTCGCCAATGTGCTATATCCGATCATTCCTGCCGGAAGATTGTTTCTGTATACTTCTGTCCCGTTCACATACACCACTACCCCATCATCAAACAAAACTGCCCCTTGAAGTGTCGTCAATGCGGAAGCATCTGTCACGGTAAACTGTTTGCGGAAATAGGTCGTGATGTATTTATTAGAAGGATTTGATCCAAAATCAACAATGGTTTGCTCATCCCCATCTCCATAACCCAGTTGGGCATTTCCCTGACTCCAGGTTTGGTCAGCATAGCTTCCGGTATTCCAGTCAAGAGCCGGTAAGTTGCCCGCATCATAATACTTCCAGGATTGATTCTGTGCAATCAATGATACCGAGGTAACATCTTGCTGGCGCACAATCCAGTGTTTGAACGAATATCCGGGAGAAGGAAGGGGTTCCAATTGGTAGGGAACTCCCTTACAATATTCGCCTGCCAGAAGTGGTTGCTCCAGGGTAATCCCATTCAATCGGGCAGTACCTGTAGAGGGGGTCAGAACGCTCAGATAGATTTGTTCCGGAAGACTAAAAAAGTCTTTTATATGCTGTCCCATAAATTGATGACGATGAACAGCAAAATCACGCAGGCGCTGAATTTCAAAATTCCATCCATCCATATCTCCCCCCCACCGCTGCTTATGGTAAGGCATCTCCGCTCCAATCTTTTGCTGAAAATCGTTAATAAACTGATGAATTCGCTGCGGCTGAAACACGGTGTTTCTGGCCGTGGTTAATGTCTGAATAAATCTGTTCTTAAATTCCGGGTTCTGTAGTAATAGCCTCAAATGCTGGGTTGCCCATGGAGGATTTGGCCAACCAACGCCACTGTCAGGATCGGTTGCAAAATCAAGCGTAGGATGCGTAGCGTAACTCCAGAAATTAAAAAGCTCAAAACCAAAATCAAGGTCAAACAGAATCCATCGAAATTTTCCCTGGGGAGAGCGATGCCGCCAGAATTTAATGTTATTGCCGGGCCAGTCCGTATTTCCGACATAAATCTGGGTGGTCACATAATTAATGTACTCTTGCACGTCAATTTTTGAATCAATGAAAGCAAATGCAGAAGAACTGGTAAGATCCATGGAGCTGAGTGTCGCGAGGTAGTTTGTATAAGCATCCCTGGTGCCCTCCAACGGATTGCCCCACAACTCCAGCAGATCGATATCTTGTTTTTTAATACCGTAATTAGCTTCGATGTAGTCTCCATCTACTTTCTCCCGAATGTTCTGAATCCCCCAATATTCTCCATTCAGATAAAAGGCAGCAGGCTCATATGCCAAATGATCAACGTCCATTTGTCCAATGGTGAGCGATTGCATCAAAGCATCCCGAAACATGGTCACGTTAAAATCATTCCCTGAATTTCGGAGTGCAAATCCTCCATACGACTCATGCCGTTTGGTGGAAAAAAATTTCTGTTCCATCACGTTGCTGCCATATTTATCACGGGCGCGGATGGCGAATGATTTTTGCGGATTGTTGCGGCTACATCCGCCATTGATCTTGATATCTACCGGCTGCTGAAACTTGCGTGTTCCGTTTTTATCAAAGAGTTCAAAAGAGGCATGCCGGCTCCAATCCTGATTCCAGTTCACCGGGTTCCCCTGGCAATTACCCGGGATGCCATTGGTTCCATTCGTATAAATCCCGATTTGATCATTCCATAAGTAGGCAGGTTGGGTGGAGATCGAAACAATCGGTAACGAAAATGCATGCTCGTTGATAAAATAGGTGGCGCTGGTAGTCTGGCTTGGCAGTTTAGATCCCCCGAAAGCTCTTGCTTTCAGGGTACGTGTTTGAGAAATGGTAATGGGACCAGTAAACAAAAATGAGGATCGGGTAGGCTCTGAACCATCCAAAGTATATCGTATTTCAGATCCGACTTCAGCCGAAAGTGAAACGGAAGTGGAAGATGAATACCGGCCTGGCGGGAGCGAGAGCGAAGGCTTGGCTTGCTGAGTGGTGGCCGTGACTGATACATTGGGCGCCAGAGGAGTAGGATCCGCAAGGTAGGACCAGTTGGTGCCGCCATCCGATATCCGACCAAAAGAAATATTTGTATACTGTTGTGGGAAGGTGATCTGATCTACTATCTGTTGGGCCGGATTTAACAATAGTAGCCTTTCACCTTCGCTATCCAGTGAAAAATTGGTATGAAGACCCGTATCTTTCTGATCACACCAAATCAACAAGTATTGTTTCGCGGGAATGCTCACCCCAGCCGGAATAACCCACTTAGAAGTTTGGGTCGCATCGTCTGTCAGAAAATAGCCCCCCACATTGACATTCGTGGTGCCACTATTAAATAGTTCGACCCAGGGAGAAAAGTTGAAGAAGTCCGGATCATGCCGAACGTCTGCATTGGCAGGGCATATCTCGTTAATCACCACCTGAGCAAAAGCCGGAGTTTGAAAAGCCAACCAAGTAGACACCACATGTAATAAAATCTTTCGCATGCTCCTCAAATACCCGACAAAGGTAAAAAGTAATCCTGACCATGTTCGTTCTTCCCTCAGTCTATGGCTCCACGTTAAAATGGATTACCTTTGGGTCAAAACAAAATCTTCATGAGATCCCTTCTACTACTTCCGATGATTGTTCTTTGGGCGGCCAGTTGTCAACCCAAAAAAGAAATTTTAGTAACCAACCCTCCTACCCTTGAGTTAACCTGGGAAACCGATACCCTGATGACCACTTCCGAATCAGTGATCTATGACGAATCCAATAATGTACTGTACGTGTCCAACATCAACGGGGCTCCGGATGGAAAAGATGGGAACGGGTTTATTTCCAAAATTTCTCTGGATGGAACCCTGGTAACTCACAAGTGGATAGAAGGAATGGATGCTCCCAAAGGCATGGGCCTTTACGGAGGGAAACTTTATGTAACTGATATTAACCGGCTACATGAAATTGATATTGCTACCGGAAAAATTGCGAAGACCTACCCCGTAGAAGGGGCTTCGTTTTTAAATGACATTACGGTGGACGCAAAGGGGAATGTATACATCAGTGATATGGATACACATGAGATTTTGCTTTTTGCCAATGGAGCCGTTAGCAAGTGGCTGACCGGTCAGACGGCTCCCAACGGTTTGCTGGCAGAAGGAAATACACTTTGGATGGCTCTGTGGAATGACAAAACACTTAACCAGATTGATATCGCAACCCAGGCGGTGACCCTAAAATCAGACAGTATCGAAAATCCCGATGGTATTGAAGCGGTAGGCGATGGTGGTTATCTGGTCTCCAGTTGGAATGGCATGGTCACCTATGTTAGCGCGGAGGGAAAAAATACGGTGCTGTTAGATACCCGGGCGGACTCTGTCAGCGCTGCGGATATTGAATATATTGCCTCGAAAAATTTATTATTGGTTCCTACTTTCTTTAAAAATACCGTGCGTGCCTACACGTTAAAAAATTGATTCAGTTTGTCTTGAATAAAAAATGCCCGGATGATACCGGGCATTTTTTTATGTCAGTCGCTTATTTAGAGACGAGGTGTAATAATCATATTCCGAAACTCAATAGGGCCATGATCTCCTTGTAATAAAATAGGCCCGGGAGTTCCTTCCTGGCTATCGATGGCTCCTCCGGTGATCCCGGGAATCACTTGTTCCGAAATAACCGTCACGCCATTGGCCACCACGGTGACGGTACGCCCTACGAGTGTGATGTCATACGATTGCCACTCTCCGGCCGCCCTGGCTACATTTCGGTGGGGTGGTAAAAACCCATAGATGCTGCTAAAATGAATGTCCCATGGTTCCAGTCCTGCCGCATCGTTAATTTGAACCTCGTAGCGTCCTCGCAAATACACTCCGCTGTTACTTCCCGCAGGATACCGGAATTCTACATGTAATTTAAAGTCTGTAAATGTTTGCTCCGTCATGAGATTTGAACCTGACTCCAAACTTTTCAACACCCCGTTTTCCACCGTCCATTGATTCTTTCCGGTTGCTTTCCATCCGCTCAGGTCTTTTCCAATCAGCGAGACAGGCTTTCCCCAATTGATTTTCCCATCACGCAAAAGTGAAGGCGCTCGTGTTCCGGTAAAGGGGTACGTTTTTCCATCGGTATAGATCATCGTTCCTGTCAAGGCATGATCGGTCAATGTACCTTCAAACTCCATCTCTCGTGTGCCCGGTTCCCATTGCGGGGGAATGGAAAAGCGAAACCTTCCGTGATCCCATTTGACTTCGGCCACGGGGCGCGCGCTTCCAAAGGCAAAGACAAAACGCCCGATCAATGTTTCGCGTCCGGAATGCCGCACTTCCAGCCATGAAGGCACTTGCTGATTATTCCACTCGATGGTTAAATCCCATCGTCCTTCCAGCGGAATTGATTGTTGAGCTTGGCTTATACCCGTTATGAGAACAAATAATACAATTCCTGATGCTTTCATTAGGGAAAGGTACGGAATCAGGTGTGATCTCAAAAGTCAATCGTTGCCAACTGCCCCCTGAAAAAGACTTCATGGGAAATGGCTTTTGGCATTGGTATCCCTGCCATTATCCCTTCAATGCTTTTTCAATTTCGTCATTCAACAATTGAAAGATGAAATCATCATTATTGGTAGCGCCCCCTGAAAATGAAAACATGATCTTATTGTTGTGAATGACAAGATTTTGAGGATACATCTGCACCCCCCATTTCAGGAGATACTTTTGAGCCGATTCGTTGGGTATATGTGCGTATTTGAATTCTTTCTTTTGTAAGAATCTTTCCATTTTTGCTTGGTCTGAATTTGAAATAGAAAGAAACACCACCTGATCGTTGTCTTTATAAGTATCAACTAATCGATTAAGTCCCGGCATTTCGGAGACGCAAGGAGGACATTCGACAAACCAAAAATTAAGAACGACAATTTTATCTTTCAATTCTCTGGAATTCCATTTTTTGCCGTGAATGTCAGTCATCTTAAACTCAGGCATATCTGATCCTGCCGATAAAACGGATTCCGAATCTTTATTCACATAGTTAGTGGAAACAGTCGGTGCATTCCCACCTTGGGTGACAAGTTGAACAGCCTGAGGTTTGCTTTTGGGGATGATGTAAAAATCTGTCACTTTACCTTCGTTTGCCTGAAAGACGGCTGCTTCAAGTTCTTTGTTGGAGAGCAGGATGCTTTTAAACTCATCTCTACCTATTTTTTGTTTGTCTTGGCTATAAAATCCAAGAGTAGTATTTGAAAAATCTATCTCATCCAGCAGGGGTTTCACCGAGGATGGATCTACGAAACGGATGATAACTTCTTTCGAGGAACCTTCCACCACTTTCACCGGGTCATACTTGACCCTCTTGCCGGAGAGCGAAGAGACAATGATCTGGTCAGCGGCCTGTTCAAACGTAACAGGATTCCCCTGGGGATCTTTAATCATACAGTGCTCACCCAGCTTCTTCCGGATCAGAGCGGCTAGCTTCTCAGTAGCTGACTGAGCCGACAGGCAGGAGTAAAAAAAAGAGACTGATACAAGAGTTAAAATATACTTTTTCATGCGCTTTTTAAACAAAACTAGCAGCGCTTTCTTCCGATCATTGTTAACTATCCTGTGTTAATCCTTAAATAAGGTTAATTTTCGACCTTATCCTATGAAAATACTACAGATTGCATTACTCCTGCTGGTTTCTGCCAGCCATGCTCAAACACCTGTCGCGCTCAAAGCCCGTCTGGATGAACACGCACAGAGGCTCGAACCTGAATTGATTGCCCTGCGCAGACACTTTCATGCATATCCTGAACTATCTAACCGTGAGTTTAAGACAAGCGCTTACATTGTTGACTATTTGAAAAAGCTTGGATTAGAAGTACAATATCCGGTTGCCAAAACCGGTATTGTTGCCATCCTCCGGGGTGGTAAGCCAGGCCCGGTGGTTGCGCTTCGAGCGGACATGGACGCTTTGCCCATTACGGAACGCAATACGCTTTCTTTTGCGTCTAAAGAAAAAACCATTTTCGGTAATCAGGAAACAGGTGTCATGCATGCCTGTGGCCACGATGGGCATATGGCCATCCTCATGATTGTGGCGGAAGTGTTATCCAAAAACAAAAGCTCCCTAAAAGGAACTATCAAATTTTTATTTCAACCCGCTGAAGAGGGCGCTCCGGAAGGCGAAGAAGGAGGAGCCTACCTGATGATTAAAGAAGGTGTGTTGGAGAACCCAAAAGTAGATGTGGTGTTTGGTTTACACATTCAATCCTTGCTTCCGTCTGGTAAACTATGTTATCGTCCGGAAGGATTGATGGCCTCCGTGGATGGGGTCAATATTCGCATCATGGGCAAAGGCGCCCATGGGGCTACACCCTGGGATAGTGTAGATCCCATTGTCGTGTCCAGTCAGGTGATCAGCGGATTGCAGACCATCGTCAGCCGGCAAACTGAACTGACCAAGGGCGCGGCCGTGATCACCATCGGAAGTATGCATGCCGGCATTCGCAGAAATATCATTCCGGAAGAAGCCCGGTTGGAAGGCACCATTCGCACCTTTGATGATGAAAGTCAAAAACGCATTCATGAAAACATCAGACGCACCGCCACCAACATTGCTGAAAGTGCGGGAGCCAAAGCCGAGGTAGATATCCTGGTCATGTATCCGGCCACATATAATGACCCCCGTTTAACCGAGCAGATGGCCCCCAGTCTGGTGCGTACGGTAGGAGCTGATCGGGTCGAAGTAATTTCGCCCGTGACCATGGCGGAAGACTTTTCTTTTTTTCAAAAGAAAGTGCCCGGATTCTTTTTCTTTTTAGGAGCCTATCCGGCAGAACTGAATTTGTCTAAACAGCCTACCCATCATACTGCCGATTTTATGATAGACGAAAAGGCGCTGATCACTGGTGTCAAAGCATTGATGACGCTCACCACTGATTATATGTATCAGAAATAAGTGTAAAAAATAAGGCGTCAAACACCAATATGATGACGTGACGCCTTACTACTATTTCTGAATTAGCTTTCGCTATGACCTAACCGGGCCGATGTATTTAGCACTCCCAAAACCAAGTATAAAAATTCCAATGCCCCTGTCATGATACCGGTGGTGTCACGATCGTAGTTTTCCATAAAAAAGGGGGTTAGTGTTTACTATTGGTTTTAGGTAAGTTTAAGCAAATTAAATAAAAAACACATGAGAATCATCTCCCTTCTCTTGCTCTTTCTGGCCACCTGCGCCCATGCCCAAACGAACGCTAAACTCACCACTAAACTGGAGCAACAAGCTGTTGCCATCGAAAAAAAAGTCATTGAATGGAGGAGGCATTTTCATCAGTACCCCGAACTTTCCAACCGCGAAGTAAAAACCGGGATCTACATTGCCGAACATTTAAAAAAACTGGGGCTCGAAGTGCAACACCCCATTGCCAAAACAGGAGTGGTGGCGCTTTTGCGAACCGGGAAGCCTGGTCCGGTCATTGCCCTTCGGGCAGACATTGATGCATTGCCTGTGACGGAGCGCAACAGTCTTCCGTTTGCCAGCCAGGAGAAAACCGTTTTTAACGGACAGGAAACCGGAATCATGCATGCGTGCGGACATGATACGCATACCGCTGTGCTCATGGCCGTGGCAGAAATACTTACCGCTAACAAAAGTGATCTTAAAGGGATGATTAAGTTTATCTTCCAACCCGCAGAGGAAGGCGCGCCAGCCGGGGAAGAAGGTGGTGCCGACCTGGTGGTAAAAGAAGGATGGCTGGACAATCCAAAAGTGGATGTGATCTTTGGCATGCATATTCAATCCATCTCACCGTTAGGACGAATCACCTACCGGCCCGCTGGAATGATGGCCGCTTCCGACTGGTTTTCCATCAAAGTAAAAGGCCGTCAGTCACACGGGGCAGCTCCCTGGATGGGCATCGATCCCATTGTAGTCGGTTCACAGATCGTTATGGGACTTCAAACCATCGTCAGCCGTCAGACGGAGTTAACCAAAGAAGCTGCAGTGATTACCGTAGGTCGGTTTCAGGCAGGTGTTCGCGAAAACATCATTCCGGAGGAAGCATTGCTGGCTGGAACCATCCGCACCCTGGATGAAGAGATGCAAGATAAAATCCATGAAAAAATCCGCCTGACTGCCACCAACATTGCCGAGAGTGCCGGTGCCACGGCCGAAGTAAGCATTCAAAAACGAACCCCTGTGACATTTAATGATGTCGCTCTCACCGAAAAAATGGTTAACAGCCTGCGCAAAGCTGCCGGAGAACCCAACGTGATTCGCATCAACGCGGTAACGGGGGCGGAAGATTTTGCTTTCTATCAGAAAAAAGTACCCGGCTTCTTCTTCTTTGTAGGCGCCATGCCCCCCGACCAGGACCCCAACAAGGTTCCGGCTCATCACACCCCCGATTTTATGATTGATGAGCGTGGCATGCTTACCGGATTAAAAGCCATGCTAAACGTAACCGTTGATTATATGTATATGTCCTCTAAATAGTACGTGATATGAATGGTCTTGTTCGGTTCTTATTAAATGGGTTAGCCGTGTTGTTAACCGGCTACCTGCTGCCAAGTGGCGTCTATGTGGAGCACTATGGATATGCATTACTGGTAGCTGCCGTATTGGCCCTTGCCAATGTATTGGTCAAGCCGATCTTGATTTTATTTACAATCCCATTAACCGTTGTCACGCTGGGACTTTTCCTGTTAGTCATTAATGCCATCATCATTTTGCTGGTGGATTATTTTGTGCCCGGTTTTGATGTGAAAGGGTTTTGGTGGGCATTGGCCTTTAGCCTCATCTTATCCATCTTTAATAGTTTGTTTTCCGATCTGGCGGGCGAAAAGAAAAAACGCTAGTATCTGTTCCTGGATGACCGCCTACCCTCATATGAGTTAATGATCAAGTTGACGGAAGACTGGACGGCCGTATGCACCGCTACACTCATAGTGGTGTTTGCCTGGTGGGGGTGGGTTCCCGTCTTAACCAACAGCCCTTCCGTCTCATGGCTCTATTTGTTTTTGTTTTCACTGGCCATCGTCTTGCTGGCCATGTTTCTGAAAGGAGATCGACTGACGGTTCGTATCCTTCCCGGATATCTTCTGTTGTTCGTTTTGGTGGTGACAGCCCACCTGATCACCTCGCTCTCCTGGGCAAAAAATCTTGGACTTGAGATTGTTTTGTTTAGCCTGCTGGTTGGATTGTTTATCTCCAATGTTCTTCGGGTGCCATCGGTATTGAAGTCGTTGGTGCAAACAGAACTTTATATCAAAATAGGATTGGTCCTCATGGGCACCACCATCGTCTTTGGAGATGTGATGCAAGCCGGGGCGTGGGGACTTGTTCAATCGCTGGTGGTGGTAGTGGTGGTGTGGCAATTCTGTTTTTGGTTGGGGAAGCAGTTTGGATTGGATCAGGAGATGCGCACCCTGCTGGCCAGTGCGGTGTCTATTTGCGGTGTGTCGGCAGCCATTGCCACCTCCGGAGCCATTCAGGGGGATGGCAAAAAACTTTCCTATGTTATCTCTCTGGTGTTGATTACTGCTATTCCCATGATGATCGCCATGCCATACGCGGCACAGGCAATGAACCTTACCCCTGCAGAAGCCGGTGCCTGGTTGGGCGGAACCATTGATACGACCGGAGCGGTGGTCGCAGCCGGAAATCTGTTAGGAGAAGAAGCACTGACCTATGCCACCGTTGTTAAGTTTTCACAGAATGTGCTTTTAGGGCTTGCCGCCTTTGGCATCTCCTTGTATTGGAGCTACACCCATCATGCGTCTTCGGAAAAGCCTTCCGTTCGAATGATCTGGCAACGATTTCCAAAGTTTGTGCTGGGCTTTGTCGTGGCCTCTGTGATCTTTTCTTTTCTCCTTCCGGCTGACGTGGGCAGTGCGCTCAAAGCACCGGTCAAAGCAACTCAAACATTCTGGTTTGCACTCGCCTTTGTTTGCATTGGACTGGAAACACGTGTTTCAGATATTTTTACACTGGACCAGGGGAAACCAGCCTGGGTGTTTATTCTGGCCCAGGTGTTTAACGTCCTCTTTACCTTGGTGGTGGCGTGGTTTCTTTTTTAAAGTGCTTGTTTGATATCATTAATCAAATCGTCTGTCTCTTCAATGCCCACCGAGAAGCGCACCAGACGCGCGCTGATTCCCTGACGCTTGCGTTCGGCTTCAGACATTTTTGCATGGGATGTTTTAACGGGTTCCGTCATTGTTGATTCTACCCCTCCCAGGCTAATGGCTTTTTTGATAAACGTAAGCTTCCGGAGAAAGACAGTCGGATCTCTTTTTAATTCGAAAGAAAGCATGCCCCCAAAGCCGCCCGGCATCTGGCGTTTAGCAATGGTATGACCGGGATGATTTTTTAATCCGGGATAAAAGACTTTTCCAACTTTTGGTTCAGCTTCCAGAAAGCGGGCAATCGCCATCGCATTTTTATTTTGCTGTTGCACCCGCAGGACGATGGTCTTTAAACTGCGCTCCACCAGCCAACAGGTTTGAGCTTCCAGGCTACCGCCAAAGTGCAACGCACTGGCTTTGATCTGCTCCATCAGTTTTTTCGAGGTGACCGCCACTCCACAACACAAGTCGCTATGCCCTCCGATGTATTTTGTGCCGCTATGGGTGACAATATCAATCCCCAGATCAATTGGATTTTGATTCACAGGCGAAGCAAACGTATTATCAATCATGGTAACCAGGCCATGCTTTTGAGCCATGCGTGCCACGGCCGCAATATCGGTAATGCGTAACAATGGGTTGGATGGCGTTTCAATGTAAATCACCTTGGTGTTTTTTTGAATGGCTCGTTCAAAGTTTTTGGGATCGGCCGCATCCACCATGTCGTAGCTGATTCCATACCGGTTTAGTTCGTTCAGGGCTGCATGATGCGTGCCTCCGTATAATTCGTTTTGAAAGAGAATATGATCCCCTGCGCGAAGCATCGCCATCATGCTGGTCATGATGGCCGCCATTCCACTGCTGAAGACCAATGCCTCTTCCCCGTTTTCAAGGGCCGCCATCTTTTGAGCTACGGCCAGTTGATTAGGGGTGTTGTAGTAGCGCGGATACCGCACCAGATTTTCATAGTCGTAGGCGGCCGAAGGATAAATCGGAGTGACCACTCCGCCATAAACAGAATCACCTGGGGAGCCTACGTGTACACTTTGTGTGAGTTTGGAAGTTGATTTCATTTTCCAAAAGTAAGTTTTAAAAATATCGGGATATGTAAACTTTCCTCAAAAAGAAATATATTACCCTTGTCAAACAATAAAATCTATAGATATGGCAGACCAGTTAAAGCCTACCGATGGCAAGGCCATCAGTAAGAAAGATGCAAAACGATGGATCGATGCTTACAAAGGCAAAAATCCCGATCAGGTGTGGGCGCAATTTTACGGGTGCGATCATCTGAACGCTATTTTAAAACAACCCGGATGTGTGGGTATCCGGATTTACATCACAGACGGTGATGAGGAGAAAAATCAATTGGTGCTGGTGGGCGCACGCGCGGATGGTTCTAATATCTGGCCCAAGGGTGAATCTGCAGAACCAGATCAAGAGGCGATTATTTTAGACGGAGGCCTCCCATGCCCTCCTGTTTGTCAGATAGAATGACTTTATATTGGTTTTTGGTGATCGGAAATATTCAGGGGATATTACCCCTGCTTATTTCCCTGATAGCTCTGTATCGTTGGAGTCAGCGTTCATCCATGGTAAAAGTGACTTCGATTTACTTATTCCTGTTTGGCTTAAGTCACATCTTCATTATCTTGTTTTTTCTCATTCTTCGTGTTAATCACACGAATAATATAATAGCAACTTTTTTTGCCATCGTGGAACTTCCTTTGCTCCTAAGAGTTTTTGCATTGGCTAGCCCATCTCAATTTTATGGTAAGTCATTAAAAATAATTGCCGTTTGCTTTTGTCTTTTGGCGGTTCTCAATTTTCTGTTCTTGCAACCGCTACACATGATCAATTCCAATACCTTGGTGCTGAGCAATGCTATCTTGACAGTTTTGGCCATTCACTATTTTTTTTCATTGCTGCGAGATATGCCCACCCAAAAACTTCTAAACTATCCGATGTTCTGGATCGCTTCTTCCGTGTTGATTTTCTCAGCCGGATCTTTCTTTATCTATCTCATTACAGAATATTTAGTGGTGGTGGTTCAAAATGATCTACTGTATGTTTGGACTTTTCGAAATATTCTACGCATCATTACATTTTTGATGATTGCTTGGGGGATATGGAAGGAGAATCCGCAGACAGCGTAATTATATTTCTTGTCATTGGGACTTCAGCCATGATCCTGATGGCCATTGCCATCATCTTGTTTGTCTCCTACTACCAAAAAAAGATGCTGGAGCAAAAGCTCCGGCAGCAGCAAATGGAGGTCACTCACCAGCGGGAGATGCTCCGCAAAGAAATGGAAGCGCAGGAGCAGGAACGCACACGCATATCCAAGGAACTTCACGATGGGGTGGGCGTCATGGTGCAATCCATCCTCACCAACGTGCAGTCGCTGGGAAACCAGATTGCCACCGATGTGGTTCAGGACATCAGTCAGGCCGTGCATGAAACCCATCAAACGGTGCGCGATGCCGCTTTTGATTTAATGCCTGCCTCCCTTCAGCGTTTTGGGCTGGCGGCAGCCCTCTCCGATCTGGCCACCCGATTGACCAAAAGAAGCCCGGTGGCGATCACCATGCACACTTCCGGCACGGAAAGTTCGCTTGATCCTCAACAACAGCTACTCCTCTTTCGAATGGCGCAAGAAGCCGTGTCCAATGCGCTAAAACATGCCCGTGCTTCGTGGATTCATGTGCGACTGGACTATTGGAGTGACCGGCTGGAGTTGAGCATTACCGATGATGGGGTAGGGATGAAACTTAACGAAGGTGAGAAAACAGGAGGCTTGGGTCTTTTCAATTTACAAACACGGGCGGAACTCCTGAAGGCTCGCATTCATTTTCTACCCCATCAACCTTCGGGAACCAAGGTTGTTATTCAATTACCGCTCATTCATGGATAAACCGATTTCTGTTTGCCTCACCGATGATCATCAGCTTTTCCGGAAAGCCATGACTCGTCTCCTGGCCACGTTTCCGCGGGTGGGTGAAATCTACGAAGCCGAAAATGGCAAACAATGTCTGGAACAGGTAGCCAAACACCGGGTAGATGTAGTCTTACTGGACATTGAGATGCCCGTCCTCAATGGCATGGATACGGCCCGCATGCTGGTCAGGGACTTTCCGGATGTTAAAATCATCACCCTTACCATGCATGACAGTGAATCCTATCTCAAGCATCTCCTGGATACCGGTGTTCACTCCTTTCTTCTCAAAAGCACCGATCCGCAAGAACTGGAAAATGCCATCTCCGCAGTGGTGGATCGGGACTTTTATCACAACGATCTGATCGTTTCTGCCATGCGCAGGGCATACGTCCAAAACCGAAAACTGCAACAAGCCCTGGCCGACTTTGAAATCAGCGAACGCGAAATTGAAATCCTTCGGCTCCTGTATGACGATATTCCACAAAAAGAAATTGCTACCCGGCTAAACGTTTCGGAGCACACCATTCACCGGCACAAACACAACCTGCAACAAAAACTAAAGGTGAATGGGACCATCGGATTAATCAAATGGGCCTTTCAGAAGGGAATTATCACCTGAATTTTTACTTTTTGGGGTAGCAAGTTTTCGTGATTCTGGCCGCAATTATCGTGAGTAAATGACAGGAAATTAGCAAAAACCTCAGCCCTTCATCTGGAAAAATACCCATAATCAGCAAAATTATCCCCAAAAATGGCGTACTGACCATATCCCGCTATCCCTTTCCAATTAACAGTTCTTGAATATCACCCAATTTGGAGGTTCAATATTTAAGATTCATAGGGTTGAAAGTACTGGTAGCACATTGGCACGCTCAGGTGTGCATAGAAACGGAACAAATGATACGGGAAAAGTTTGTGGCTAAGGTGGAGACTTTAGATCACGGCTTAGAGGCCATCTTTAGGGTTCAGGCTGAAGCATTTGATCTCATTTTATGTAGCATGGAGCTGCCAGTGGTTACCGGCTTTGAAATTGTGCGAACCATGCGCCACTATCCGGCCAACAAGTACACCCCGGCCATCATTTTGGCCAATACGTTTGACGACCGTCACATATCACTGGCCAGCCAGCTCAAGCGATGCACCATGGCCAACACACTTACGTTAATGAATACCCTGACTGACGTGGCTTCGCAGCCTCGCAAGTCTTCTTCCAGCACCCGATTCCTGCCATTTCAGTGGTCGAAATCAGACACTGTACAGCCGATTAGCTACTTTGGGTAATACCGCCTGGGCACCATCAGGTAAAAATGACTTTCCTTTCCGTTTGATAGATTTAATCGCTCGTTGACCGGGTGAGTAAGTAAGTGGTCGAAGTGGTTGTCAACAGGGTTATAACCATGTCAGGCTATGCAATTACCATTCGTCTTGTCAACGATTTCATGGACGGTAACAGATATCCTTTTGCGGGATAATGAATGTGCTGAATTTCTTCTGATCAACCCCTTTATGCAATGAATTACCTGGCGATCCTTGATCTGGTCATCGGCTTGATCTTTATCTACTTTCTGATGGGATTGTTTTGCTCCACCTTTCAGGAGCTGATGGCCCACGCTTTCAACCTGCGGGCCCGCAATCTCAACCGTTGGATCAAAGACACCTTTCACCAGAATGACTTTGGCAAACAACTGCTGAATCATACATTAATCGATGGCCTTACCGCCAAGGATAGAAAGGCCTCTTACATCCCGCCAGATGTTTTTTCACATGTGTTGCTCGATCTGGTTCATCGCACCGATACCCGACCTTACTCCGCTTCTTCCCTGCGCGAAGCCATTCAACACACCTCACATTTGTCTGACGATCTCAAACAAAAACTGTTACAATCACTCGAAGAGTCCAATGGCCAGTTGACAGCCGTTCGGCAATCCATCGAATCCTGGTTTAACCAGGCAATGGAGCGAATCAGCGGTACCTATAAAAAACTCTCCCAACGAATCATTCTGCTGGCGGCCATCGTCCTTGTCAGCATTTTGAATGTGGATACGATCGCCATCATTCGTTATTTATACGATCATCCTACCCAGGCCAGCGCGTTGGCTGATCGTGTTTCGACCATCATCCAACAAGGCGAAGTGGTACCCCCTGATTCAACGGCTTCGTCATCGGATATCCAACAATCTCTGGCCGAGCTGAAAACCATTCAACAACAACTGGAGAAAACACAATTGCCCCTGGGGTGGGAACAACAAACCGCACTCTCGCCTCTGGGGATCGTCACGAAAATCATCGGGCTGTTGCTCACCGCTTTTGCCGCAGTGGTCGGAGCCCCGTTCTGGTTTGAGATGCTCAACAAACTCGTCAACCTGCGAAGTGCAGGGAATAAACCAAAAGCTGAATCAACCACCGAAAAAAAAATAAACGATGGCCTCATTTAAAATTCTATCCATGGATGGCGGAGGTACCCGAGGGGTAATCCCCGCTACCATTCTCGATTGTATCGCCAAAGATGTTCAGAAACATCCCATGGAACTTTTTGATCTGGTGGCCGGCACTTCCACGGGAGGCATCATTGGGATTGGTCTGGCCGCTGGCAAAGACCCGGCTACGCTGGTCAATCTTTATCTCAACGAATCCAAAAGCATTTTTCATGACACCGGCTGGGACGACCTCCGCGATGGCTTTGGTAAAAACATAGGCGCGGATTATTCCAACAACAAACTCAAAAAAATCCTCGAACGCGAGTTTGGACGCATGACCCTGGGCGAGGTACACACGCGCCATCCGGATAAAGTTTTGATGGTGGCCTCCTTTGATCTGAGTCCGCAAGACCATGGGAAGACAGTCAACTTCCGGCCCGTGGTTTACAACTCCAGTTTTCTCAAGCACAAAGATGAAAAGCTGGTGGACATTGCGTTGCGCACCTCGGCCGGACCTACCTACTTCCCGATCTATCAGCAAAAGTATATTGACGGTGGCGTAGCGATGAACCATCCCGCCATGGCGGCTGTCGCCTTTGCCATCAATAAACAGGAAGAAACCGAAGATCCTACATACCGCTATCCGGATGGGCTCAAAAAAGGATTGGGAAAAGATCCGCATGACCTGCGGGTGTTGTCTCTGGGATGTGGCACCTCCAATAAAAACTTCATTGATCCCGCCAAGGTGAAAAAAGGCGATTGGGGAAATCTGCAATGGGTGAAATACCTCCCCGATTTATTAACCGAATCAAACGTGCAGGCAGCCGATTATTATGTGCGGCAGGTGGTCAACAAACCCGACTACAAACGCATTCAGTTGGAGTTTGATCATGCCGAAGCCCCCGAGACGCTTCGCGACCAAACTTTAGGGTTAGATGTAAAAGACCCCGAACTCCTGAAGGCCATGCACGACTACGCCAAACAAATCTATCATCAACGCAAGCAGGAGATACTCACCTTTCTTGGATTCTAATACGCTATGAATATGCAAAACATCATCGTTGATCTGCACTGCCACCCGGCCATGAAGCCCTACGGCCGCAGTTTTGATAACCCCACGCTGGCCCGTCAGAATACCTTAGACACCAGCGATCGTTCGAGCATCTGGTATTACGATCCGCCCAGCGTAAGCGATAAGCTTTTCAATTATGTTTTTGGTCTGACCAAGTTCCGGCAGTCTGATTTAACATCTTCGCTCTACGGTCAGGTAAAAGTGATCTCCGCTTCGCTGTACCCGATTGAAAAAGGATTTGTCAATAACAATTTTGGTTCGGGCGTACTTTCCGATTCGGCTGTCAACCTCGCCACCGGGTTGGGATTTCATCGGGTCAATCATCTGCAAACCATGGGCGACTATTTTGCCGATCTGCAAGATGAATATGACTTCTACCGCCAACTCAACGGGCAGGTGGTCACCATCGACAATAAAAAAGCACGGTATGTGCTGGTTAAGAATTTTCTGGAACTGGAAACGCTGGCTTCCAATCCCTTGCCGGACGTGGAAACCATCGCCATCTTCTTGAGCATTGAAGGCGCGCATGTGCTCAACTGCGGACTGGATCCCCAAAACAAACCGGCCCAGCGGAAAGAGGTGTTGGACAATCTGGATAAGATCAAACAATGGCCCCATCCTCCGTTCTTCATCACCGTGGCCCATCACTTTTATAATGAGCTGTGCGGCCACGCTCCCAGCCTCAGCGGCTTTATGGCGCGGGTGATGGATCAAACGTACAAGATGAATGAAGGATTTACCCAATTGGGGTGGGATGTCATCGAGTCCATGCTTTCCACACACAATGGCGCGCGCATATTGGTCGATCTCAAACACATGAGTCCGCGCAGCCGCAAAGAATACATGAATTATCTGAAAGACCATCAGTTGGACGATGTTCCCCTGATTGTGAGTCATGGAGCTGCCAACGGAATGTATTCCGATGAAACCAAACGAATCAACCATAAAAGCACCGGGCATTTATTGAATCCGGTGAGCATCAATTTTTATGATGACGAGCTGATCCGCATCGCCATGAGTCAGGGTATTTTTGGATTGCAAGTGGATGAACGCAGGGCGGGCAGCCGGGAAGCCTTGCGCCAGGCTCGTGGCCGACTGGAACGCAGAAAAATTCTCTTTCACCGGTCCAAACTGATCTGGAATCAGATTCAACACATCGCAGAAGTATTGGCCGAGGCGGGCGCCTATCCGTGGAGCATTCAGGCCATCGGCTCGGATTATGATGGCATTGTGGATCCGATCAACGGCTACTGGACGCATGAAGACTTGCAGTTTTTAGACGACTACTTACTCATGCACGCCTACAACTATATGCAAGGCGAGGGCAAGAAGCTGCGCACCGGCAACACCGTGGATCCCGAAGAAATTGTGAGCCGCGTGATGCATTTGAATGCGATGGAGTTTTTGAAACGAAATTTTTAACGGGCTAATCATGGATGAGTTTGAAGACCATAAAAAAGACGAAGCGCCCAAACATTCCTTGAAAGAACGGGAAGTAATCCGGTTAGTGGTGGAGGAGGAAAAGAAGGAAAAGCAAATATCTTCTCCTCTTCGTAAAACAATAGCCTTTTTCGGCAATATCAATCTGAAGTTTGCAGCGTACGTCTCCATCATTTTTTTCATCATCATTTATGTTCAAATGAAACGGCAACGATGCCTCTTTGAATACACCCAGCTTCCCAAAGCATGGAAAGACGCAGGCATATCAGAAGAAAGCATAGTTAACTCCATCAATGATATGATGACGCGGATCGCCAATCACAAAGGTGATTTTCGGGACCTTATGACAAATGCCGTCAAAAATGAAGAGACATCAAAAGACGAATCAAAAAAAATAGGGAAACAAAAAACTGAATCCTCTATCTCCGGACATCAATATGCCAGTCTGAGTACCATGAATCTTCAGGGTATTCCGCTCAAGACGTTTATTCATGTGGCTGATCGACTAGTCAGCCTGACCGGTTTGAATACTGATAACTATGTATCCCTGGAGTTTTCTGTAAAAACAACCAGCGCGCATCTGGCGGTACAGTTCAATGGTCATCGGGAAACGTTTAGTACGCCTCTTCAGGGAGAAGACATTCATCAATCCATGCTGTTGCTTTGCTATCAGGCTTCCATTTTTCTACTGAATGAAACCGATCCTATCCACCTGGTCGAATACTACTACGACATCGGTGATTACGAGGCTTGTGCCCGCTCCTGTGTCTCCACCATCAATCGATCCTCTTCCAATCAAGAAAAAAGCAGAGCCTATTTATTATGGGGTTTATGTAACTCTTTTTCTTCAGAATCAGCCCAGGAAAAAATTAAGCAAGCCGTTAGCCTGGATAAAAACAATCGGGTAGCAGAGTTTCTGTTACTGGATATAAGTTATTCCGACAGTGCTTTTCTTACGCGCATACAGAAACTAGTCCATCAGCAACCAGAAGAACCCCTGTATTGGATGCATTGGTTATCCGCCATTGATCCGGAAATAGTTGAGGTCGATCCCCTGTATCTTCAACAAGTAGCATCGCCTCTCCGGGAGGTTCGAAACCTACTCACAGACACCTATTCGGAGAAAGCCTCTTCAGTAGTCTATTGGGCATTGGGCAAAAAACTGGAGCGTCTGGCCGCCATGCAGCCCTCCTATCTGGACACATCCATTTATCTCTACAAAAAAGCATTGGAACGAGAGCTGACAGTTAAAAACATGAGTTGGAAAAAAATGTCAGAGTATCATAATGCCATCGCCTTTGCCTACCAGCAAAAAGCTTTTTATTCCATCCCTCTCAAGCTCGATACCTGTTATTCAACCATCTCTGCGACCACCGATTTCTACGACCAGATGGAGCTCAGTTATCAATATGTAAAGGAATCGCTGGCGATTGACTCATTAAATCCGTGGTCATGGAGTACGCTGGGAGAATACTACGGTTTGATGTATCAAATTGACCCCCATGAAAAAGAGAATTTACAGCAGAGCCTGTTTGCGCTTGAGCGGGCCTATCGGTATGGTCTGGACATCGACTTTTTTGTGTACGATACCGAACCTTATTGTTTTCTCTACAAAACCGAACAAAAGGCTTTTAATAAAATACTTCAGACTCCCCGATACTATGAAGGTGAGTTGCGCGGGCTTCGTTTACTACGAGTGACCAAACCGAATTTTGTCAGTCCTCTCACAAATTCATTAGCTAAATGAAACGCATCATCACCTGCAGCGATGGCACCTGGAACGAGCCCAACAAAACCGAGGGCGGCAAGCCCATCCGCACCAACGTGCAAAAAATCTTTGACTACATCCTGCCACGCGATGAAAAAGGCGTGATTCAGATCAAACATTACGACCAGGGGGTCGGCTCGGAAGGAAATCTGTTTACTCGCATGCTGCACGGAGCCACCGGCAAAGGCATTGATCAGAACATCATCGACATCTACAAATTCATCGTCTGGAACTACGAACAGGGTACTGGCTTTCAGGATGAAATTTATCTCTTTGGCTTTAGCCGGGGGGCCTATACCGCCCGCAGCCTCGGTGGACTCATCCGCAAATGCGGCATTCTGAAAAAGAGCAACCTCAACCTGATTGCCGAGGCCTATGCGCTGTACCGCGATCGCGAAGCCGGACCGGAATCGGAGAAGGCAAAGAAATTCCGACAGGAGAATAGTTATGACGTAGCCAGCATCAAGTTTATCGGAGTATGGGATACGGTGGGCGCCCTGGGCATCCCCCTCAACGCCTTTCAGTGGATCAACAAAAAGAAGTACGCCTTCTATGACACCACGCTCAGTAGCATCATCGAACATGCCTACCATGCCGTGTCGGTAGATGAGCAGCGCGCCAACTTCAAACCCACGCTGTGGCAGAAAAGTCCGAACCCTACGCATCGCGCGTTTGAACAAGTGTTGGAGCAGCAGTGGTTTGCCGGAGTGCACTCCAATGTAGGCGGTGGGTATGTAGACGAAGGGCTGTCGGACATCGCCTTGCTCTGGATGTTGGAGAAAGCCACCGCCACCGGTTTGGGGGTTGACACGCAGCGGATCCAACACGAAGTAAAACCCAACATCCGCGGAACCTTGTACAACTCCCGCAAAGGTGTGTTTGCCCTGACCAAAGGAGAACCGCGAACCATCTCCGATGGTATCATTCACCCCACGGTGTTTGAGCGCATGAAAGAAGTAAACGACTATCAACCCAGAAATGTAAGCCAACCGTAATGTCCACGCTGCCTATACCCTTTAATCTATTTTATCATGAAAGCCACCAGCATCCCCGCCCATGAGCAATCGTTTATCACCTCTGGCATAGACGGCCAGGGAAAAAAATTCAAACTGAAGATCAACAACGTGCCGATTCCCGGCAGCACCGAGACGGTGAAGATCGTGAGTTGTGTACGCGAGAATAACAACGACTCCTTTTATTTTAAAGAGAAGTTTCCCAAGGAGCGCATCGTGCTTCATTTTACGGCCGGCTACCTCAAGGGCGATATCGCAAAACTCACAGACCCCAATGAAACGGTGTCTGTGGCCTATGTGATCGGTCGCGGGGGAGCGATCTATCAATTGTGGGACGATGCCTATTGGTCGTATCACCTGGGACGAGGTGCCTCGGGTGGCAATACTGAGATGAGCAAACGCTCCATCGGCATCGAACTCAGCAACATTGCGTGGCTTCGGAAAAGCGGTACCAACCTGGTGACTTCCTATAGCAACCGCGATGTGTATTGCCGCACAGATGAAGCCAGCTTCTATACCAAACTGCCCACACCCTACCGGGGCGAAAGTTATTATGCCACGTTTACGGAAGTGCAGTATGCCAGCCTCTCCAAACTATTGCGGTTGCTGTTGGCCAAATATCCCGCCATCGCTCCGAATTTTTTACCCAAGCCGCTGCGCTATCAATTTATACCACAGCCTGCCACCCATAAGTGCATCATGAGCCATGTCAACTTCCGCGCTACGGACAAGTGGGACATCGGCCCGGCCTTCCGGTGGGATAAGGTAGTGCTCTGAAAATAAAAACATGAATTTATAAAAACGGAGTAAGCCGAAAATCCGATGAAGAGTAGGTATGTAATTTTTCTATATGAAAGAATTTCTAAATACAAAATCAAATCTAACTCCTGGTATTTTAGGAGGACTTTGTATGCTGTTGAGTAACACGATAATTCGGGCTTTTAGTATCCAGAGTTTGGCACCCTATGTTGTTTTGGTGCTAAGTTTCCTTCTTGGAACAACTGTATTTACAGATAAGAAAATCACCTTTTTTCAAAAATGCTCATTTTATGTACTTAATTCTTTAATCGTCTTTTCGGTTGCGTTGGGCACCAATACATTAGGAGACGAAGTTGTAGGCGATGGTTCACAGGAACAAAAAATTGATCAATCTGTTGGATTCTTTTTCCCATGGTTTTAAAAATAAATACAATGAAGAACATACTAATACTTCCGCTTTTGTTTTTGGCAATCAGCGCTCTTGCACAGGCAGACCCCGCTATTCTTAACCAAAAACTCGATGATTTAAAAATTGCTCTCGAAAAGTTGAAGGGGGTAATTGACTCTCAAAAAGACGAAATAGACACCGCTTCGGTTCTTTACATAAAGAAATTTGAAGAGATAATTGTTTATGATAACGATAATTATCCTAAAGATACAATCGAGATCAAAAAAATTGTCTTTGATGTTCGTGACGGCCTGATTTTAGACATACAAGTGATTTCAACAACTGACCGGATTTTTTCAAATTACTGGGCTCCGATTGCCATAACCCGGTTTAATTCCTGCAAATGGTTATCCAGCATTTATTTAATTGATGAAATTGATACATCTAAAAGGAATAAGAAGAATAAATCCAGAAATGCAAAAGACACAGTAAAGATAAAGCAAGAACATTGGTATATTAATACCTGTGATTTTCTAAATATCGTACGGAAAGGAATTGCAGTCCCTGATAATCATCATTTTGAGTTGACTAAAAGAGATACGGTAAAGGTACTTACAAGAGGAACTGGGATTAATCAAATTGTTGATTTACGTATTTACTCCGACATGTTTGCAGCTTTAGGGGATGAGCCAAATGGTATTGCCCAAATAGAGGGGAGCTCCCGAATATTCATAAACAATAAAAATGTTTTTAACAGGAGTACCACTCCGTTCAGATACGGATATTTTTCTATACAAGCCTCTAAGTTTGATTCCAAGTTTCAGGTAACAGAGTTAGATAGTTCATTTACTCGTTTAAAAGCGATTCAGCGCAGCGCAGTAAGTGTTGATTTTGGTCTCAATTTAATGGGCTTGTGGCTGCAAAGTAAATCAAGAAGTTGGGCGTCCCTCAATGGAGGTGTTGGGATGAACCTAGTGCGATTATCAAATAAGAGTGACACTACAACGGTAGGAAGCCAATTTCTTTTTCTTGAAAGTCTTTTCGAGTTCAAAGAACTTAGAAATTTTGGAGTAGATTTTAATGGCAGAGTCTTTTGGCAGCGGTTTACAGGTTTGGAAAAACCTCAATCTGAAGTTCAGGCATTTCTTAGACTTGGGGCAACTGCCTATTGGAACCCTATGAAAAACCCCGCAAGCCGGATTTTTGCACGGGTAAATTACTACCAGAATTTGAATGCAGGGGAGGAGCCGTTTGTTCAAATTCAACTGGGTTACTCGGCCGTAATTAGTTCCTTACTCTCAAATGGAAAGAACTAAAATTTCATCACAAACTCTCCTATGAAAGGAATAGTCAAAGGTCCTCTATTTCCCAGAAAAGCCTCCCACTGTGGAGACTATTCGTTTCTATCATTTGCGGAGCCCCTTTCATGTGACTCAATTAACAATAGAGAGATTAACAAATCGTAAACGATATGCATGACGCAAGATTTATGGCGAATATAAAAGAGGTTACTATAAAAATTATCAAAACTTAAATAAATGGCACAATCAATAAAATCCATCAGCGCTTAAATGAATATTTTAATGTTATTTTGAGTGGACATACCCTGTAACTTCAATGACCGAAACCCTCGAACTAGAAAAAACGCTCTGGCAGGCTGCTGACAAACTCCGCAACAACATGGATGCTGCTGAGTACAAACACGTTGTTCTTGGCCTTATATTTTTGAAATACATCTCCGATGCCTTTGATGAGCTTTTCCAAAAACTCGAAGCTGAGAAGGCAGAAACTGGCGCAGACCCCGAAGACAAAGACGAATACACAGCCGAAAGAGTATTTTATGTTCCACCCTCCGCAAGATGGAAGTGGCTGCAGGGCAGAGCCAAGCTGCCCACTATTGGCAAAGACATTGACGATGCCATGGATGCCATTGAAAAAGATAATCCTAGCTTGAAAGGTGTTCTACCAAAGGATTACGCACGGCCTGCATTAGATAAGCAACGCCTTGGTGAACTCATTGACTTAATTGGTTCTATTACATTGAGCAAAGGAGGCAACGGTAAAGGCAAGGACGTATTGGGCTTTGTGTTTGAATATTTCCTCGGGCAGTTTGCCGATGCCGAAGGTAAAAAGGGCGGACAGTTCTACACACCTCAAAGCATTGTAAAAATATTGGTGGATATGCTAGCCCCTGCACCAGAAAGTCGTGTGTATGACGGTGCTTGTGGTAGCGGTGGCATGTTTGTGCAAAGCGAACGCTTCATTGAAATGCACGAACACCGTAAAGGCAAGATCTCCATTTTTGGGCAAGAGAGTAACCCCACTACTTACAAGCTGGCCAAAATGAATTTGGCTATTCGTGGTATTGATGCCAAGATTGAGTTAGGCGATACCTTGATGAACGATAAGTTCCCAGAACTGAAAGTAGACTATGTCATTGCGAATCCTCCTTTCAATGTAAGTGATTACAACATCAACAAAGCCGAAACGCATAAGTGGAAATACGGTGTTCCACCAACCGGCAATGCCAACTATGCGTGGTTGCAACATTTCATCAGCAAGTTGGCACCGTATGGAACAGCTGGTATTGTGCTAGCAAACGGAAGTATGAGCAGCGACATTGCCACCGAAGGGCAAATACGGAAAGAATTGATTGAAAATGATTTGGTGGATTGCATGGTTTCCTTGCCTTCACAACTGTTTTACAATACGCAAATCCCTGCCTGCCTGTGGTTTTTAGCACGCAACAAAACCAACGGCAAATTCCGCAACCGCAGCAATGAGATTTTATTTATAGATGCTAGGGAGCTGGGAACCATGATCAGCCGTAAGCAAAAGGAACTGACTGACAAAGACATAGCCAAGATATCTGACACTTATCATAAATGGAGATCAAAACTTTATAAGATTTCAAAAACAGGTTTACTTGATGATCAATACAAAGACACGCCTGGCTTTTGCAAAGCAGCAAACATTCAGGAAGTGCGCAAGAATAATTACATCCTGACACCCGGCCGATACATTGATTTTAAAGAAGCCGAAGAAGACGGGCAAGCTTTTGATGAAAAGATGAAACATCTCACGGCTTCCCTAAAAGCACAAATGGAGAAAGCAACCAGTCTTGATGCTGAAATCAAAAAGAACCTGAAGAAGATTGGCTATGAGTTATGAGCAAAAATGGAATTGGGCAGCAGGATGCTGCCCAATTAGAAAACACCAATAGAGCAACAGAAATAAGTAAGATATCTATGCCTGTTTTGCAACCATGCAGAAGACAGCCAATTATCGGGATATGAAAACAGAACAGATACATCAATTATTAAGTCAATTTGAAAGTGCCTGCCATGTCTACAAAGGGGTTGAATGCTGGAGTGCACGCGAATTGCAAGAAATCCTTGGGTATGCCAAATGGGACAACTTTCTGAAAGTGATTGATAAGGCAAAAGCTGCCAGCAAGAGCAGCGGGGTTAATCTGGCCGACCATTTTGCCGATATCGGGAAAATGGTTGACCTGGGCAGTGGTTCGCAGCGCGAAATTACAGATATTGCCCTGACCCGCTATGCCTGCTACCTGATTGCCCAAAATGGCGATGCTTCTAAACCTGAAATAGCCTTTGCCCAAACCTACTTTGCCGTACAAACCCGCAAACAGGAAATAATTGAGCAGCGTTTATTGGATATTGCCCGGGTAACAGCCCGGGAAAAACTTTCCAAATCAGAAAAGAAATTGTCCGGTATCATCTACGAACGCGGAGTGGACGATAAGGGCTTTGCCATCATCCGCTCGCAGGGCGACAAAGCGTTGTTTGGTGGCTTCACCACACAAGACATGAAACGGAAGCTTCAAATTCCGGAAACAAAACCACTGGCCGATTTTCTGCCCACGCTCACTATTAAAGCCAAAGACTTTGCCACTGAACTTACCAGTCACAATGTGGTGGAAAAAGATTTGAAAGGCGAAGGTGCCATCTCTAAAGAACATATAGACAACAACCTGGCCGTGCGCAAAATACTGCACGAACGTGGCGTAAAACCAGAAGCACTGCCCGCAGCAGAAGATGTGGGCAAGCTGAAACGAAAACTGGAGAGCGAGGAAAAGAAAGTGCTCAACGAAGCAAAGAAACCAGCCAGGAAGAAAAAAACTAAAGAGAGTTAGGGCATTATGAAGCTAAGAGTAAAGTGAACTGAGAGCTAATTATGAGCTACAAACTAAAAACATTGATCGTTTTTGACACCAACTCGTTGCGAAGCACAGAAGTGGGTGAAGTGGCTTATAGTTTCTTTGCCTTTGGCAGAACTTTTCAGGTGATTGAAGAATTTATCATTGATAAAAACTTGGTCGATGATATTCACATGGCAATTCCCACCTGGGCTATTGAAGAACTGAAAGACCAAAAGCAACGCCAATACAAAACCGACATTGTTGAATTTCAGAAATTGGCGAAACGACTTTCAGGACTTCCCCATATTCCTGAAATTACTTTACCTGAAGAAGAATTTGACTGCGCGAATTATGTTGAGGGGAAAGCCCTTGCTTACTTAGCTACCAAGCAGGTTAAACTTTTAGAGATTAAAGAAGAAATTGCCAATACCGTTTTGCGCAGCATGATGACAAGGGTAATGAAAGATGAAAGCAAGAAAAAACCTTTTGCACATTCTGGCAAATACAAGGATGCAGGTTTTAAGGACAATGTGGTCTGGGAAAGCCTAATGCATTTTGGTGGTGTAAAAGATTATGATAAAGTGATTTTTGTATCGAAGGATGGTGATTATAAAAATTGTGAAATTGAGTTTAGGGCAAAATGGCAAAAGCATATCAATATCTTACAGGACGAGAACAATGTAGTTGCTGAAATACAAAAAGATTATAACAACTACATAGAAGAAAGGGCCATCTATGATTTTGCGCAAACAGAATACTTTAAGGAATACCTGTATGATGAGTTGAAAGTGAAATCATCTATTGGCTTTGAGGGTAGTACGTATGAAATGGAAAATTTTGCTCTCTTAGACATTTGCAAATTTGCAAGTCATTTGGCTCCAAATGAAGATGAAGTCAGCAATATCCTGATAGTCTCTGAAATAAAGATATTCTTCAGCATTAATGGAGAGAAGAAAGAACATATAGGTGAAGCTCGCACCATACTATGGGATGATGAAACAAAAGAAATTATTTCAACTGAATACGATTTTGAATTGCAATGAGTGAATGGAAACAATATAAACTGGGAGATTTAACGGACGTCTTTGATTGTCCACATTCTACTCCAAAATGGACTGATGTAGGTGTTTTCGTAATTAGAAGTTGGAATGTTAGGAATGGCAGACTCAATTTTAATAAAGTGAGTTATACAGATGAACAGACATATCTTGAAAGAATAAGAAGAGCGAAACCAAAAGGTGGAGACATTGTACTTACTCGAGAAGCCCCAATGGGTGAGGTTTGCTTAATACCACAGGATTTAAAATGTTGCCTTGGTCAGAGGGTTGTGCTTCTTCAACCAAAAAAAACAGTAGACTCCAGATTTTTATTATACTCTTTATTGTCTCCATTAATTCAGAAGAAAATAAAATCGAATGAGGGGACTGGCTCAACTGTAAGTAATTTTCGTATTCCCGATATAAAAGCCTTAGAAATATTTGCACCCCAAAGTATAAAAACACAATCCCAAATCGCATCCATTCTCTCCTCCCTTGACGACAAAATAGAACTCAACCTTCAAATGAACCAAACTTTGGAAGCCATGGCACAAGCCATTTTCAAAGAGTGGTTTGTCAATTTCAATTTCCCGGATTTTGATGGCGAATTAGTGGATGGTTTGCCGAAGGGGTGGAAAGAAACAATTTTGGATGATATCGTTGATTTAGTTATTGATCACAGAGGAAAGACTCCAACTAAGCTTGGGGGTGAGTGGTCAGAAGCTGGTATTCCTGCCATTTCCGCAAAGAATGTAAAAGATGGCAGACTCATCAATCTTAAGGATGTTGGCTATGTTAGTTCTGAACTTTATAGCAAATGGATGAAGGAGAAACTACAGCCATTTGATATTCTACTTACGTCTGAAGGTCCGTTGGGGGAGGTCGCCATCTTGGTTAGCAATATTGAATTCTGTCTGAGTCAACGTCTGTTTGCTATTAGAGTAAATAAAGATTGTAGTGCGGGCTATTTGTATCTATACCTACGCAGCGTAATTGGTAAAGAAAATGTAGCGAAACGAGCTACCGGCTCAACGGTTACTGGGATAAGGCAATCAGAGTTGCGCCAAGTTGAAGTGCTTCTTCCGGATAAACCAGTAATTGAATTATTTGACCGAATAGTAAATCCTATCCTTGAAAAGATTGATCAGAACTTCAATGAAATTAGTTTACTAACTAATATGAGAGATTCTTTACTACCCAAGTTAATGACTGGCAAAATTGAAATCAAAAACTGAAATGGAGGATATTTTCAAACCGCAAAGCTTAACCATTGGAGCTTTGTTTGGCAATAAAGATGCGCTTTATCAAATACCAAGATATCAACGCCCGTATTCATGGGGAGATGAACAGTTAAGTAAACTCTGGGATGATTTGCGCGAAGCGCAACAAGTTGAGCCTAACTATTTTCTTGGTTCAGTGATTACTGCAAAACCCGAGGAAGCCTCTAATTATCTGGATATTGTTGACGGACAGCAACGGCTAACCACACTTTTGATTTTACTCTGTGTTTGCAGGGATTTATATCCAGATTTGAATGCTCAGGTATTGGAGAAAGATCCCTTTGCTGTGGATTCCTCCATGATCAAAACTTCGATTAAATTGAATGATCGATTTGAACGGTTGCGTTTAAAAACACATTCTAATCACGAAAGCGATTTTCAGAATCTAATAATCAAGGAAGGTGCTGCATCGCAGAACGGGAAGCCTTATAAAAAGGAGCTTCGTCTGGAACAAGAACCAAAGTTCAAGTTTAGAAATACGGCAGCTTTCTTTACTGAAAAGCTTGAAGAACTTGGAAGCGAAGAAACTGGGCAGTTTATTAATTATCTGTTTAATAACGTCAAGATTATCCGTATTGACTGCCAGTCGGTAAGTTTTGCAATAAAACTCTTTCAGGTGTTGAATGATCGGGGGCTTGATCTTTCAAATTCAGACTTAATTAAAAGCTTCTTGATTGGTAAAATTCATAAAAAGTATGAGGCCGATAATGAGCTTCGCAGGCAACATGAAGATCAGTTTATGGATGATTGGAAGAGTTGTGAGACCATTGCAATTGATACAGAGGAGAGCATGAATAACTTGTTTGTCATGTTTGAATACTTTTTGGTAGCCAAAAACCCAGAGCGATCTTTGTATGATGAGTTAAAACTATTATTCGAAAACAGAGACCCGAATGAAGTTATAAAACAGTTCAAAGATTTTATTAGTGAGTACAAGAGTAATGTGTATCACGCCAAAGATCCGGTAATTTATACCCTCTTTTATCTAAGATGGAGTGTCTACTGGAGAACGATAGTGACTACCGCACTCCACGTTAAGTATCCAAGGTTCAAAGAGTTCGTTTCTGTTTTTAGAAGATACTATTATCTCAATTGGCTTGCAGGCAATACTCTGTCAAAAATCAAACAATCATCTTTTAATTTAATAGGACACTTAAAGAGTCATCAGTCGCTTGACTTTATAAAAGATGAGCTCAATAAGCAGTTAACAGAGGAAGTTATTGAGCGTGCTACCACAGCCCTCAATGGTGATATTTACTTTGAGCCGTGGTGTAAACCTGTCCTTTTCATGATTGAATATGAACAGCAAGACAATCCACCATATCTGGAGATGGGTGATAGATCCATACAAACCGAACATATACTTCCGAAAGCGTACCATAAAATTGATGAGTGGAAATATGCTGATGATATTCCCTTTATTGAAGATTGGATTCATTCTGGTGCTAATCTCACTCTATTAAGTGGTGAGAAGAACTTAGATGCCCGCAATTACAAGTTTTCAACAAAGATAAAATCCTATGATGGAACAGGGTTAGAAGACACTAATGATAAGAAAATCAGCTCCTTTAATATCACTCAAAAGATTGTAAACGATTATAATGCTAATAAGTACAATCGAGAATGGAACGTGGAAGCAATGAATAACCGGTGGTTATGGTTTTGTGGTCAATTAGAGAGTATTCTTGAAATTGATTTAAAAACTATCAAGGCTAATCTTATAAAAAAGGAATGAACGCCATCAGCGAAAATGAAATAGAAGCAATCGCCATTGGCTACCTGCAGGGGTTGGGCTACCAATACCTGAACGGCTTGGTTATGTCGCCTGATGGTGAACACCCGGAAAGGCAATACAATGAGGTAGTGCTGGTAACCCGTTTGCGCGATGCTATTGATAAACTCAATCCTGCTATTTCACAAGATGCTAAAGAAGATGCCCTGAAGAAAGTATTGCGCACCGATAGCCCCAATGCATTGGTGAACAATGAAAACTTTCACAAGTACCTCACTGAGGGAGTTGATGTGGAAGTAAGGACAGGCGATGGCATCCGGGGCGAGAAGGTTTACATCGTTGATTTCAGTCAACCAGAGAATAACGAGTTTCTAGCGGTCAATCAGTTTACCATTATTGAAAGCAACAGAAACAAACGCCCGGATATCATATTGTTTGTAAATGGATTGCCTTTAGCGGTGATTGAATTAAAAAATGCCGTAACAGAAAAAGCAGATTTGCAGGCAGCCTACAACCAAATCAAAAACTATCAGGAGGCAATACCGTCATTATTCACGTACAATGCTTTCAATATTATCAGCGATGGCTGGAATGCTGCATACGGCACCATCAGCAGCAGCTTTAAATATTACAAGCCCTGGAAAACCAAAGACGGCATTTCCTTAGAAGCAAGCAGTGATTTGCAGTTGGAGATTCTGCTCAAAGGTTTGTGTAATAAGCAAACTCTGCTGGATGCAGTTCGCAGCTTCACCGTGTTTGAAAAATCAGAGAAAGAAACGATCAAGAAAATTGCACAGTATCACCAGTATTATGCCGTGAACAAGGCAGTGACCACTACTCTGAAAGCAACATCCACCGATGGCAACCGCAAGGCAGGTGTGGTGTGGCATACACAAGGCAGCGGCAAAAGCCTGAGCATGGTGTTTTACTCCGGCAAAATTGTGGCGCATGCAGCCATGGAAAACCCAACACTGGTGTTGCTTACTGATCGCAATGATCTGGATGACCAATTGTTTGACACCTTTAGTAATTGCCAGCAGTTGTTGCGTCAGCAACCACAACAGGCGCAAAACAGGCATCACCTGAAAGAGCTATTGAAAGTGGCTAGTGGTGGTATTGTGTTTACCACCATACAAAAGTTTCTGCCCGAATTTGACAGCGATGTGGAGAAAACAGAAAATGCCATGGAGCCCAAGGTGCAATACATCGGTGCCAAAGCACAGGCATTAAGCGAGCGTAAAAATATTGTCGTGATTGCCGATGAAGCCCACCGCAGTCAGTATGGTTTTTTAGATGGCTTCGCCCGTAGAATGCGCGAGAGTTTGCCCAATGCCTCTTACATCGGCTTTACCGGAACACCCGTTGAAAGCACTGACCGAAACACGCAAGCCACCTTTGGCGAGTATGTAGATATTTATGATATCCAACAAGCCGTGCAAGATGGCGCAACGGTACCCATCTATTATGAAAGCCGTGTAGCCAAAATCAAGTTCGAGGAACAAAAGAAACTGGATCTGGATGCCTCTTTTGATGAACTGACAGAAAGTGAAGAGCTAACCAGTCAGCAGAAGCTAAAAGCAAAGTGGAGCAGTATTGAAGCGGTCATTGGCAGCAAGCCACGGATAGACAAGATTGCAGAAGACGTGGTGGCACACTTTGAAAAACGCACAGCCGTGTTGGAAGGCAAGGGCATGATTGTGTGCATGAGCAGACGCATTTGCGTAGAAGTTTACAATGCCATTGTAAAGCTTCGCCCACACTGGCATCATGATGATGATGATAAAGGAGTCATAAAAGTAATTATGACAGGCTCGTCTGCCGATGTACAGGAATTTCAACCACACGTACGAAACAAGGAGAGAAGAAAAGCGATTGGTGAGCGGTTGAAGAATCCGGGCGATTCACTCAAGCTGGTTATTGTACGTGACATGTGGCTCACGGGATTCGATGCCCCTTGCCTTCATACATTGTATGTGGATAAACCCATGCAAGGACATGGGCTAATGCAGGCCATCGCGCGGGTAAACCGCGTATTTACAGAATGGAAAGAAGGAGGTCTGGTGGTGGATTATATTGGCATTGCTCAGTATTTGAAGCAGGCCATGATTGAATACACGGCCAGTGGTGGAAAGGGCAGCCCTTCATTGGATGATGAACTGGCTGTGGCCAAGATGCTGGAGTTTTATGAAGCGGTACAGTATCAGTTAAAGTATTTTGATTGGAAAAAATTCTTTACGCTCACACCGGAAAACAAACTTAGATACATAAAGACTATTCAGGACTATATCCAAAGTCAGGAAAGTGGCAGTGAAAACTTTTGTGATGCTGTATCAAGGTTATTGAAGGCCTATGCGCTGGTATCTACGCATGAACGCGCTGATGCCATCAAAGATGATGTAGCATTATTTCAGGCAGTGCGATCTCGCTTGCTAAAGTTCAATGAGATAGAAAGGATTGAGAAAGGTGGTAAAACCAATGAAGAAATTGAACTAGCGATCAAGCAGATAGTTTCAGCAGCGATTGTTAGCGAAACTGTGGTAGATGTTTTTGATGCTGCGGGTATCAAGAAACCAGACATCAGCATTTTGGATGATAAGTTTCTGGAAGAGATAAAACACATGGAGCATAAAAATCTCGCTGTGGAGTTATTAAAGAAACTTCTGAAAGATGAGATTAAGCGGAAGTCGAAATTTAACTTGGTTCAAAGCAAGCTATTCTCCGAAAAACTAGAAGAAGCAATACAACGCTATCACAATGGGCAAATTGATAACATAGAATTTATTGAACAAGTGTTGATTCCCTTTGCCAGGGAAATGCGCGATGCTGATAAGCGCGGTGAAAAACTTGGCCTTGATTTTCGCGAGACTGCGTTCTATGATTCGCTCTATGTAAACGATAGCGCTGTTAAGGTATTAGGGGATGATTTATTAAAGCGCATTGCTCAAGAGTTATTAAAATCAGTTCGCAACAGCGCCACTATTGACTGGACTATTAAAGAAACAGTACAGGCAGACTTGAGGCGCAACATCAGGCGTATTTTAAGGAAGTTTGGATATCCACCGGATTTGCAGGAGAAAGCGGTGGAGACAGTGATTGCACAAGCGAAGATGTTGGCGGACAACCTTCTGAGTGACGATTAAAAATATGCAAGGCTACCTCTACATAATGGTTAATGAGGCGATGCCAGGGTTGTTAAAAATCGGCATAACTAGTCGTAGTCCGGAAGAGCGAAGGCGTGAAATCTCTAGTGCTACGGGGGTCCCAAAGGAATTTTCAGTTGCGTATGAAATTTTCACCCATGATGCGGAACGGTTAGAAAAAACAATTCATGCTGATCTTCAATTCGTTCGCGTTAATACCAATCGAGAATTTTTCAAAATTGAGCTGGCTGAAGCGATTTCAATTATTAGTAAAAGAGCAACAGAGCAGAGGCTTGAATATAATTACAGATATCAAGGAGTAAATGAAGTTCTAGATTCCTACGAAGCAATAGAGATTCTTGGGCAGTTACAGAAAAAATATCCGCAGATGATTCGGGAAGAAATAAAGTCCGTAAGAATCTATCAAACTAAATTACGGTGTTACTTGGAATCAATGGAGGAGTCAGGGATTCTTATAGAAGATTCCGCTTTGCCACTCTGTGATCAGACAATACACAGAATAGATCTAGCTTTTATTGCGAAAAATGATGATCCTGATGCTAATGAGTTAATGTTTAATCCGCAAAAAAGTGTTGCGCTTAACGCTAGGATTTTTATTGAAGAATTTGATGATTACTCAATCATCAACTGCACTAATCTATTTACTAGAGAAGCTTCATTACTAGTTACGGAAAAGCGATTAGGAAGAATATCACGTAATATCAAATGAAAATCTGATTTAATTTATGCGAAGACTTCCTAGAGTATTCAGTCATTTGAACATTAACTCAAGAAGGGATGACGGTGAAAGGTGGAGCGCTCCTTACAAAGTTGATGAAGTTGCAACGTCAAAGGCTTTACGTGTTGAAACGTATGATGATCTGGTAAAGAAGGTAGCCCAGATCCTACATAGACATAGAAACTTGACATTATTTTACCGTGGGCAAAAAAAAGATTACAAGACAGATGGTAAAACATCTATTCTTCCAATCATTTATAGAAAGAGTGCCAATAAAAAAATCCTTGATCTCAAAAATCGATTTGAAGTATTAAAACATAAGTCACAAGAATTAGTCTCTGCATTTAATAAAAGTAAAATAAAATTTGCCGGCACCACCCTTATCAATAAATACCCTGAGATAACATGGTCGATTTTGCAGCATTATGGTGTATGTGACACGCCCTTGTTGGATATTACTCACTCGCTTCATGTAGCGTGCTCATTTGCATTTGATGGAAATGATGGAGAAACTGGAGTTATATATGTAGTGGGAATGCCATGGGTCACAGATTCTATAGGATATAATACGTATGAAGAATTGGTTAACATTAGACTCTTAAGTGTTTGCCCGCCCCAAGCAACACGTCCATTTTTTCAAGAAGGTTATTTAGCAGGCCCTTTTCCAAACTACAGGTTAGATGACCCTGCGAGGAAAGATCAATTCGACTTCGCTAGACGGTTGATTGGTAAGTTTGAAATTCCAATAAGTGACAAATTTTGGGGCTTTGGCTTCAATCGAATACCAAACCTTAAACTGTATCCAACCGAAGATAAAATATTTGAGTTATGTCAACAGTTGAAGTAATTTTCTCCTGCGCTTCCCCTAGTTGATGTTGGTCAAAATTAGTTGTTGACCCACAACGTGGAAAAAATACTGAACTTAAGATAATGAGATGCAAAAGTTGGTCAGGCGACCAACTTTAACGAGGAAGCAGTAGTGAACAGGTTAGTAATTTGTATTTTCAGATATTATGTTTCATGAGATAGATGACATGTTCAGGCTTCTCCATAAACTCTTAGATTATAAAGATCTCATTTTATTTATTATCTATCACCCATTTTTCACTCTAAAATTGATTGGGCTTTCAGTAAGTCATTTTGGAATTTCGTGGGCAATAGATCAGTACTATGAGCAAAAAGCCAAACGAATGCCTGCTAAAATCAATACGATCCTTGCATGCAGTTGGTATATATTCGGTGTGTTATTGTCATTGCGTTTTGTCGAGAGAGAATATCCGCGAGATAACTTTGCCTTTTGGTTAGTGATAGTCGTTGCTACCTTCATTGGGACACTAGTTTTATCCATTTTTTTCTTTCCATCCGTTAAAGTTTATGCGCCAAACGAATCAACAACAAAAAATTATCAACCTAAGCCTACAGAGCGAGTGATAATAACACCTCCACCCAAGCCAAAAGTGCCATTACGAACTAAACCACCAGATAAAAAATCACTTGGTGAATATATAGATTTTGAAGAAGTGTAAAAGATTCATTGTAGTTGTTGAAGGTGGTGTACTCCCCTAGTTGTGGCGGGTCGCCTGACCCGCAACGTATTCATTAGTAAACGAAACTCTTCTTTTTCTCAAATGGATTTACTTATTAATTTTCTATTAATGGCGCGTTTGCAAAATAAAGAGCTTCGCTTTTTACTGTCGTTAGCTGTGATTGGTTATAATTGTAAGCTTGTTGATCAGGCGGCCAACAAGAACTTCGGTAATTGTACACAAAGAAAGCGGCATCAAAAATGACCCCAACGATTGGTCAAAAGAAGTAGGTAGTGATAGTTACATACTCAATTTGCTCATGAGCATTATCAATGTGAGTGTACAGACGATGGAGATTGTGAATAAATTGCCGAAGGTGAAGTTTGAGTGAACCTTTAAATCTATCATTATGTATGAACAAATAATATCGGATTTAGAAAAAATCATCTCTGATTTAGAAGAAAGACTAGACAACGATGATTCATTTGTCGATAGTGATGAGTTTCATGAAAAATATGAAGCCATTAAAAACCGTGAAACGGAAATAGATAGCCAACTCCCAACCTTCGATGAAAAAATGACTAAAAAGCAATGGGCTAAATTCGAATTTTTAAGAACGCGATTCGATAAATGTCAAAAGCAAATAAAGAAAATAGAGGACGAGTACGATTTAGACGCAGGAAACGACAGCGCATGGATGTTTCCGAATGACTAGAAACTTACTATTCAATAAGATTTATTCCAGACGCCAAAGAAATGTCAAGAAAAAATCTGATTTCCCTCCATGAGGCTATTGTTTTAGCCTTAATTGAACTTCCGGCTCGGGTTGGAAGCTTTAAGCAGATTGCGGATTTTATCACCAAGCGAAATCTCTATGCAGTTCATAAAGGCAACATCTCATTAGAAAAACAAATTATGTTACGGGCAACAAAGTCGCAAGGTGCCTACGCCCATCTCTTCGAGGATGAAGGAATGAATGTAATTAGCCTCAGAGATACCAATTCAAAATTTCCCACGATGCTTTGGAAGGCGCTTGATGCATTGCTGCCTTTTGATAAGGCTTTTTTTAACCCTGATGTCAAGCACATTAACTTGATAGATAAAAGCAATGATTCCAAAGAAATAATAAAACTCAAAATCAGTCCGCTAGATATTATCTGTATTCTTTCGCAACCAAAACCACGTGAAAAGAAGTTTTACATACTGCAAAAAACGACATCAATCACACCAGTGATTAAGAGTTATATTCTCAATAGCCAGAAATACAACTTCGAAACGCTCTGCCCATATCTTGACCCGCTATCTCATCATCTTACAAGGGTATCCAGAAATGCCATCGTAAACGTTGCCCATTACGAATTGGTAAAAAAGCATCTACTTCAATGCATCCTTAATAACGAAAGCAAGTCAGAATATTTTCGGGTAAAAATCTCTGCCAAAAGAGAGGATACTAAGTTCATTCGTGAGTTCAAAATCATCAAGGAAGCCCACACAAGAAGAATTCTATTACAAAGAGTAGCTCTTGGTTACAAAGTTGATAATGGTTTATAGCAAAGCATTTAAGTTTGCTCTCTAAACAATAATATTTATGGCAAAATCAACAAGCAGGCCTGAAAATGGACCCAGCACAACGGGAAATAAATCAGGAAAAGGAAGGGGCAATAACCCTCCAAAAAAATAACCTAGTTGTGGCGGGTCGCCTGACCCGCAACGTAACATCAACCAGTAAAGCAATACTGATGAAACACAAAAGTGGGTCAGGCAACCAACTTTAACCTGGAAGCCCTCGCGGCAGGGATGGAAGCGGCACCCCGCAGTAGCGTGGGCAGGTGGTCGGCACGAGGAGTATAGCGTACAGCCCGGCTGCCGCCCAAAAAAAACCCCTGGTTGATGTGGGTCAACATTAGTTGTTGCGGGTCGCCTGACCGCAACGTGTTCACTCGTAAACGTAACTCTTCCTTTTCTCAAATGGATTTACTTATTTATTTTCTATCAATGACGCGTTTGCAAAATAAAGAGCTCCGCTTTTTACTGTCGTTAGCTGTGATTGGTTATAATTGTAAGCTTGTTGGCCAGGCAACCAACAAGAAGTTCGGTATAGTTGGCTACTCTTACCTTTCACCTAACACCTATGAAAAGAAATGTTTTTTTGGTTGCGTTGCTCCTATCGGTTACCGCTGGGCGCTCAACGCTGCAGGCACAAAGTGCCCGTGATTATTTTCAAGAGGGCAAAACGCTCCTCTGGAAAACGACTCAACAAGGGGCCATCGTGGGTAGTGGCGAGCTCCAGATTTCAAATGTTGCCAACCACACCTTTGATGCCGGGCAGAGCAACCTGAATAATCCGGGTGCCGGGTTGCAGCAATTGCATGGAGGAATTTTCAATAACGGCCAGCAGGTGGTGGTGTTGAATATCGGGGAGTTTCGTGAAGTGTGGATCGGTAAGGTGTCGGGCGATCGCATCACGGGAAGGATTGAAGGCACAAACGTGGATTTCGAAATACAACCCAAGCGCGCACAACCGTTGCAGTGGGTGGCCTACCATGGAGAAATGCCGGCCAACGCGGTGGCCGGTGGTTTTGAAAATGGATCAGACCTGATCGTGTGCCGTGCGTTTTATAATGGAGCAAACCACCCCGGCAAAGTGGTGGGAACAGCCTGTAACATAGGATGGGGCGGAAAAGAAATAGTGAGCCCGGCATTTGAGATACTCCTTAACGATGGACAGATTCCCCTGCAATGGGTTACGTACGCAGGAACAATCCCCAGGAATGCCGTGTTGGCCGGGACAGACAGTGGCAAAAGTTATTATGTGGGTCAATTCACACGGGCCGATGGAAGCATTCATGCCGGAAAAGTTTTTGGCCCCCCCGGAAAGCACATATTCAACTATGGCTATGGTGGCAAAGAGATTACGGAACTGAGAGGCTTCCGCATTCTGGTGCAAGAGGTCCGGTAATACGCACCTTCCGGGTTAGATCCCTGCGGTATCCCTGGTTGATGTTGGTCAATATTAGTTGTTGACCCGTGCCGTGGAGAGAATACTGAACTAAAGATAATGAGATGTAAAAGTTGGTCAGGCGACCAACTTTAATGAGGGGCGGCTTCAAGTTTCGAAACGGTTATAAACCACCCACTCAGGATGGGTGGAAGCGTAGCGCGAAGGATCCCCGAATAAGAAACCTACCTGAGATCCTTCGCTCAGGTCCTTTTCAAACAAGACTCTGCATTCGTGTTTCACAATCCATTCCTTCATAGGGTTTGTCCAGCGAGGTTGAGATTTTAGGTGCTTCAAAAGCAACTCATTCTAAAAATTGCACCTGGTAGTCGAGGAGGTTCATTTTTGCTTGAACCATTCGTTTGCTCAGCGCCTGATAAAAAAATCCATGAGCCTCCTGAAACAAGGCAATGGCTTCGTTATCAAACCCACGGCTTTCTGAAAAATAGGTTAGGTGTTCGTTAACATACGTTTTTATCCTATTGACTTCTGCCGGCTCGCACCATTCGTTTAGTTTTGGATTCTGCAAAAAGGCTTTCATCTGATCTTTTAGGTTCTTCTCATTCAGCTTTAACTGATTATCAATCGCCAAGGCCTGGGCGATCGTTACTTGCGCCTGAAAAGCTGGTTGCAGAATGCCCATGATATCAACATATTGAGTTGCGTACTTTTGAAAATTCTGATTCGTCAGGTGTAAAGAATGATATCGCTCTTGCAATTCCGAGGTCAATCCACGCACATCGGCTTGTTGAAAGGCTCGTGCGATTAATTCCCTTTCAGCATCATTTGCCTGTGCTTCAAGAGCTGTCTGTTCTTCTTTTAGTACCGTAACAATGGAGGGAGCCTCTGATAAAGAATATCGGATTCCATCAAAGTCAAAAGTCTTAACCCCACTTTTGGGTTGCTGAATGGCTTCCAGCATGTGGATATCGTTCGAGATAATCAAGATGCGCTTGGGGATTTGAACGATTTCTAAGGTCAGCAGTTCAGCGACCGGGCCGGAAGAGACTGCCGTGGGTATTTCCGTCACCTCAAATACGGATCGATGATCGTAAAATCCGTTGTAGAGCGCATGAAATTCTTGCCTTTGCATATCTCGTCCCAGAAGTTCTCTGAATTCAATATCCGAGAGAATCACCGGTGTTGCTTTGAAAGTAACTGTTTGATAAATATGGTCGGTAATCTGTTGCTGGAGCTGTTCGGGATTGGTAAAAACAACCCAGGCTGATTGGTGATTGGCAGGGGTCTTGAGGTCGAGCCGGGAAAGATGATCTTCGCGCTCATCCGTAGACGGGTGTGAGGCCCATTGATCCTTTACCACTACGCGACTGGCCGCTAACCTACGGCTGGTGGCGCGATCAATTTGAGGAAGCCCTTCATGCCATTCAATTTTCAAGTCAGCGGCCACTTGTTGCATAACCTGTCGGTGGGGAGGGAAAACATTCAATGCCTTTTGATTATTTCCTATTAAGCGGTTGCAGAAAGTAAGCAAATCCTGCTGGCATCCATCAGCCATTTCCAAACGTCTGAGCGCCTTGCTCAAGTGATTTCCACCGGCCACAGACGCAGCTACGGTATCGGCATGAAATTCCATTTGTCGTGAAAGACTATAATAGTTTTTGTTGATCAGACTATACAAGTGTCTCAAGATAACTTGAATGCCGTTTACAATCCCTGCGGTGAGCGAGGCAAATACTGCAAAATAACCACTGATGCTCCCCCACTTTTCCAATGTCTGTTGGTATCCTGAATTATCAAACAGCAGATTGTAAATGACTTGATTAACATTATAGACATAGCTGCCCAATTTCATGCTGCGCTGCGAAAAATGGCCAAACTCGTGAGCCAACACCGCCTTGAACTCACTTATGTTCATCGCATTTACCAGACCGAGACCTATTTGTAAATTCTTCCGCACCGGGAAAAACATACTCCAAAAACCAGAATCGTAAAATACGGATGCGTTTACATCGGATGATAGATAAATTCGCTTGGGAAAGGGCGCTTTCACTTCATGAGTCAATCTCTTGACGAATTCAAACAAAAGGGGCTGATCCTCACGTGTTACCTCCACAAGATGCGACCGGTTCGTTTTGGAGGTTTTAAAGACAAACTTCACCAAAAAAAAGAGCACCATCACCCCCAGGCCTATCAGGCCAGCCCCCAACATAATGGTGATAAAATGCGTGTAGACCACCATCAGTGCCACTCCGGCAAAGCCTGATGCGATAGCCAAACATACGGAGGCAAGCACCAGACTCACATAGGCCAGAATAAAAAGAACGATGGACCCTAAAACCTTGGCAACTTCCCGTTTGAATTCCGGGGAAGGCTGAGTGACGGAGTCGGATACGTTTGGCGGAGCTTCAGGATAAATGACCGTCATTTGATATTAATGATAGGCATCGAAAGATAAGAAGCCTGGTACTATTTTACCGCATGCAGCCTCTGAAATTCAAGTGAGTTTAATCAGTCCCTGACGAAGCGCTACCAATACCAGCCCCACCCTGCTTTTCACCTGTAGCTTTTCAAACAGGTTATCTCGGTAGCCTTCGGCTGTGCGCGGACTGCAACACATTTTGTCGCCTATTTCTTTATACGTAAGATCGGAGGCTGCATAGGTTAGAAACTCTAACTCACGCTCATTGATTTGAATCGCGGTGGCATTATTTTTTTTCTGCGTGGCTGCCAATAACACTTTGTGGGTTACCCAATCCGGGTAGTAGTATCCTTTGGTGGTAATCGCTTGCAAGGCCAATTCCAGATCTGCCGGATGAACATTTTTTAGCAGATACCCCCTCGCACCACTGCGCACCATGCGAATGATGGTTTCCTCCTGGTCTTGCATGGAGAGCGCCAAGATATGCACTTCCGGATGATGCCGGGTGATCCATGCAGCTGTTTCAAAACCATCCATCAACGGCATTTGAATATCCAGCAAAACAACATCGGGTACTTGTTGTGGTTTTTTAAACCGCTCCATTACTACGGTCCCGTTTTCTGCGGTATACAATACTTCAAAGTCACGCAACTTGTCAATGATGCCTGCCAATGCTTCGGCTATCAGCAGGTGGTCATCCACGATTACTACTTTTCGTTTCATATTATTTAGGCTAAGGTAAAACTAATCGCAGCTGCGTTCCCTGGCCGGGCACACTGGTCAGGCTAAAATCAGCACCAATCATATCCGCGCGCTTTTTCATATTCTCCAACCCTGAGCCAGCATTCATTTTTTCATGGACGGCAAAGCCAACACCGTTATCCGCTACGGTGAGTATGGTTTTTTGGATCTCCTGGGTAAGGGAAACGTGTAGTCGATTCCCGTTTGAATGCCGGACACTGTTTTGAACAAATTCCTGAAAAATGCGGTAGGCAAATGTTTTCACAGCGGAGGTGGGTGTTCCCGCGGAAGTTACTTCGCAGAGCACCTCATAGGTTCCGGACTCTCGTATGCGATCGCACTCGCGGGTGATCAACTCCGGTAACGACAGCTGATCCGTGACCCGCTGAGGATCGGTCAGGCTTCGGGAAAGGTTACGCAAGTCGGTCAATGAATCGTTGAGAATGGTGGCGGTGGAGTTTCGTTTTTGTTCTCCGCTCTGATCAACAGCCTGAAACTGCTGGAGGTATAAAAAAGCGAGGGTCAGTTGCTGACCGATATTGTCGTGCAGCTCGCGACCGATCTGCTGCATCGTGTTTTGCTGGACTTCGTTTTCCGCAGCCACCAGCTCCCGTGCAAAGCGCTCGTTCATAAGGGTAATTTCATGGAGGTGTTGGATTTTACGCTTGCGGTAAATGAGCATCACGGCCAAAACAGCTATTGCAAAAATGACCATCACCACAATAGTAGTAGCGATTAGTAAGATCCCTTCCTTACTTTCATCCATAAAAAAACGAGCGCATAGGTGGAGTACATAAGAATATTAAATACACTCATGACTGTGATCAGAACGGTGAGTATCTCCCGATTAGCTTGCATAGAATATAACCAATTACTCATTAAAAAATAAGGCAGGGTAGCCAGGTTAAAAAGCAGACATGCAAAAAGGATATAGAAAAATGGTATCTTCAAAAAGTTGAAATCCGTTGGGCTTTGCAGCATTTCATAAAACTTGCAAAGGATGGCCACCACCATGATGGTAGCTCCCAAACAATACGATAACACATTGAACTTGCCCGGGGCCGTGTAAAAAGTGACCGTCATAATCGTGAATATCATAAAAAATACAGCCGCCCCCGCGATCATCTTTCTAACGATCGGCCGGGTCATGGCATGATACAAGATGAGCATATACAATAAATGCTGCAGCGGAATCTGAATATTGTAGATGGCAGAATTGTTATCTCCAAGAAACTCCCGGAAAAAGGTTTGAACAACTTCAACAGCTACAACAATAAACAGTAATAAAGGGAACCATTTAAGATAATGGCTTTTCCACAATTGCGGAAAAGCCACTATCGACATAATAAAAGCCACTACTTCCGTATAGGTGATCACTTGGCTCATGGCCGGTATCTATGGTTTAATAATAAGTACGACCATATTTTTGATCGATCTTAGACAAAAAGCTATCATCCGGACAGTTAGGCGGACAAAGTTGACCTTGATTCATCACAAATGCAGGCGGGGGAGCCAGTCCACGGACTTCACCCCGGGGCGGCAGGATGGCAGAGGCATCCAAAATAAAGATGGGATCAGAAATGCCTTGTGCCTCCATTTCACGGAGGGTATAGTATCCGCTTTTAAACTGATACTCCATTTTGCCATTTCCTTTGCCCTGATAACGTTTTTGGGCCGAGGCTTTTGCATCAAAATCTTCATAAACTTCCGTTTTTGGATTATAGACAGCCGGCACCATAAACAAAGTATGCAAACTACCATAGTCTTGTCGGGCGATTCTCATCTCCCTGGGATAGACCCCATAATAAAAGCGAATAGCCAGGTCTTTTGAACGGATCTTGGATTTAGCAGCATAGGTCTCGAGCAAACAAATAAATTTTTTAAGGGTATCAAGCGAATAGGTACATGCTCGTGACATATCCTTCTCATGCTTGTCCGTACTTTGGGCCATTCCGATGCCGGCATCTTTCACATGTGTTCCCCGATACCTCCCCACGTCTTTCATAAAGGTGTCCAGGGGTACCCCCAGAAAGGAATCCGTTTTGCACGAATGGCAAATTTCTGGTATTTTCTTTCGGTTGGATGTGTGGCTACTCATCACGATAATAATGGAAAGCAGGACAAATGAGATGAAAGAGAATTTTGCATAGGTTTTCATACATGTTATGGTTTGGTTAGAAAATGAACTCATCCGATAGGTAGTTTTTTCATGTCACTTTCCATAGGGGCCTCTCTTCCCTCTTAACTTCTAGTCGCCTGACGTTGAATGCATTGCCTCTCTAAGATAATCATATATTAGGTTTTAACAACACTTGCTTCCGTTTTTAAACGGGACAAGAAACCGTTAAATCCTAAACGGTATTACCGTTGCCTACCGATGGCTGGTGTGCCATGGCATCCTCACCTTTGACCCATCGCATACGGAACAGGTATGCGTTCGGAGAAAGCCGAAAATCCGAAGAAGAGTAGGTAAGAGAAAAATAAACCACCATGAACAAGATACCCATTTTTAAGGGGCTGATTGTGACCCTTACGCTGTTTGCCGTTTTACTGACTGAGGGAACCTATGCCTCTTGCATTACACCTTTGGAAGAAGGTATCTGGAAAAACATTGATGCAACCACGCGGAGTATTACAAAGATTGTAATACGATTTCAATGCCAGGATCAAATTTTAAACGGGCAGCCATATCCACCTGGCGCGCCTTTCTATTTAAGACTATTTGGAAAGTGTAGCCCTACAGACTGCGATTGGGGGGAAGCTGAATCGACACGACTAAACAGCGGATGGCTTTATTCTTCCTATGATCAGGGGTTTGCCAGAAGATATGTATATGCCCGAATGTCTCAGCGCTATCCCGGAAAGCTCTTTGTGTATGTGTATACTGATTTCCGTGATAGCAGTCGTAAAGATTATTCTGTAGCCAACTGGTTTGATAAAGTATAAATCAACGAATCATGAAAAAACGATTAGTATACATCCTAGCATTATTCCTCTCCCTATGGTCATGCCGTAAAGAGAACCAAGTTGAGACACAAGCGATGGCCCTGGATTCCATACGAGAAGCCAAAGAAGCAACTTATACAGAGTTCAATCAAGAACAAGTTACACTCTCTGAATTTGCGAAAAGCGATTCAGCCTATTTTATGCTATTGGATTTTCAGGTTGAAGCGAACGAGTCCTTCAAAGATACCGATAAGCCTCTGCCCATCGCTTCAAATTTGGATGAACCAAAAATCAAATGATTTAAAGATTAATCGTGATCGCGCGTACCTGACGCAGTAGTAGGATTGATGAAACAGAAAAAGCCGAAAATCCAACTAAAGAGTAGGTAGTCCATTAATTATAAATTATGGCATGTTGTATCGCGCGGATTTTAATCGGGCTTGTGTCAGGGATAATCTGGAATGAAGATTCTGACCCTGTGTAGTAAAAAATATATAACCTAAAAAATCGAACACTGTATAAAATGGAAACAAAAAACATAAACATACGCACCCACAATTGGCTGGATGTACACGTGAATACCCGGAAAAATATTTTCCTCAATACCCCTGAGCTTATTTACCCCTGGTGGCTCCGCGCCTGCCGCGTCAGGGTTCTTCTGGTCACAGATGGCGGTCTTGACTTTGGCATGGGTGACTTTGGATTATCCACCTTTGTATCTTGTCTGATCAACGATGGCCGAAGCTATGCCCGTTTTGAAATCACCCTGGCGCACCGGGACAATGTGAGCAACGAGCAAATCCAGGTGGGCGCCCCCGGCATTGCCCGGAGTATTCGCAGCTTTCGTTTTGACGAACCGGATCATTTCACTCCGGACAAATATGACCAGGTCTGGCTTTTTGGTATTAACGGTGGCGAGAGCTATTTGCGTGACGAAGAACTACGTTTCATCAGTCAGTTCATGAATGCAGGTGGTGGGTTATTTGCCACGGGAGATCACGGTAGTTTAGGTCGGGGACTTTGCGGAGCCATTACCCGCGTACGCTCCATGAGGCGATGGGATAATTCTTCCGGCCAGGTGGGGATGTCGGATGAATGGCGAAATGATACCAATCGAAACGGTCGTGACGCACAGTCGTTCTTTGACGACCAGTCTGACGATGTCCCGCAAGACATTCAACCCAAAATGTATTCAAGCCGATTCGGGCGCTTGTTTCGGGAGTATTACCCACATCCCTTGCTCTGCAGTCCGTTAGGGATGATCAAGGTATTGCCTGACCATCCTCATGAAGGTGAATGTATCGAACCTGCAGACTTGTCGCAAACCTATCTGGATGGATCTCCTGAATATCCCATGGGGATAGCACCTGAAATAATTGCAACCTCATCGGTGCCCGCTAACAATCGGGCGGGAACCAAAGATGCCACACAGGCCCATAGCTTTGGCGCTATCTGTGCGTATGATGGTCACCGGGCTAACGTAGGGCGGGTTGTAACCGATGCCACCTGGCATCACTTTGTTAATGTTAATCTGATTGGCGAGCTAAATGAAGTTTCCCTTGACCGGAACGCAGGACAGAACAATGCCAACGAAGACGATAGCAAAGACCGCGAACCGATAGGTACCCCGAGCACCCACGGCTATTTATTCAGCGCTACCGGAAGACGGCATTTTGAATTCATTAAGCATTACTATGTGAACATTGCGGTGTGGATTTCGCGACCCTCTCAGATTGAATGTTTCAATACCAGAACTCTTTGGCAGCTCTTTTGGCAACATCGCGTGATGGAAGCCACCATGAGCAATCCGCTGATTCGGGTAGACAAAATTCCGCTGGATGTGATCTATACCATTGGTACGCATGCCCGTGATGTGATTGGAAAATCTGCCGGTCATTGCCGCCATCGCTTGCTCGTGTTAGACATCCTCCGGCCTATTCTTCCGGAATTGATACCTTCCATTGACCCCTGGTTACAGAAGACCAAAGAAGCTGCAACAGCCGATGGATTTCCCTGGCTAGATCCGCGGCCCTTGATGGATCTGGCCATCGGCTCAGGAGTTATCGCTATCCGCGATGCCTTTCTGGATGCCAAAAACGGAGTGCGCGAAAAGGAAGCAAAGCAAATCATGGAAGTATTTCAGGCGGGTGCCAAAAGAGGTGTGGAAATGGGGCTCCGATCGCTTCAGACACAAACCAAATCAATCACGTCATTGTTGAAACCACAGGATTTCAAGAAGAGTTCGGATTAATCCGTACGAGAACTGAAGCATGAAGCGAGACAGATGATCTATCTGTCTCGCTTTTTGTTTTTAGACTGGCCCTTAGAGTTGTCAAATACGGAGTAACTACAAAGAATATACATTATATCTGCGCCTGCGGGATCTCCTCCACCTCCACGCAAGGTTCCTGCAAGGAGTCGGGCGTTCGTTACCGGAGAAAAAGCCCTCCGGTAGAAAGTTCGGGTTGTCACCAAAAGGATGGCTCCATAAGACGCCTCCGGTTGTACTTTAGAGACAGATATTGACGCTCTGCCGATTTGCCATAGGTTTCCCTAAAAATAGGTGCTAGTTTGTTGTTCATTAGCAAACATAAATTTCAATCTTATGAGAAAGCTACTAATTGTCTTCTTTGTTTTAGGTGCCTTGGGTGCTTGCGAGGATCAAAACCTGCAACCGGATTTGATTCAATACGAACGAAGCGATGACCTGGTTTTAAACTCTGGTACATCCGCGCGGACTTCGGGTTGCACAGTTAATAATGGTGGACCGGTCTATCCCAAAACAGGTACGTATAATTGCCATCAATATGTGCGCGGGGCATTGGTTTTAGGACAAGTGAATCTTACAACGGGCGAGCCACAGGCGGTAGATTTTGCAAATAGTCAGCCGGGCGGAGTGCCCGCTCAAAGTCAATTTACCATTCAAGGGGATCCGAATTTCATCAGGGTATGTTCCCCTGCCGATGCCAAAGCCGTGGCTCACCTTCCTACAGGAACAGATCATTCTACATTAATGATTAACGGAGCCTACGCTTATTCCTTTCCCGGAGGCACTCATATTTATACCCACTTCTCACCGCTCAATTATAGCGGAGCTTGTGATTACGAATATTATGCCGCTATTCCGGATGTACAGATTCAAGGACCTGTCAAGGAGGGTAATAATTATCGATTTACATTACAGAATAAAAGCAACTATTCATTTATCCTTACGGATAATTTACGATGGTCTTATCCAACAGCCAGCTTTAACCTGGTGGATCGCACCGATACACAATTGGTCATTACCCCAAAAGCAGGTGTTTCCGGAAACTTCTCTGTAAGTGCTTCACTCAAAACAACCGCTAATACAGGCTCCTGCAATCTGGGTGTAAACGGTATTGAACCAGCTACTTCTTATGTGCCTACCCGAACCAAATCATTTACGGTGTCGCCTGATTGCGCAGGTACGCTGGATAATGGGCCCCTGTATACATTTAACACTGTCACCAGAAATGTGCAGCATAAAGTTGTAATGAATGCAAACTCCTGGACGTGGGTGAAGACTTCCGGAAATGCTACATGGTACACAGCCGCAGGTGGGAAAGAAATGTACTTTAACATCAGCTCGGGTTCGGCTACTTTTAATGCTTACGGTTCGGGGTGCAATATTACCGTAACATTTTATGCCTTTTAAAATGTTCTTCACCAACGTGTGTGAGACACATCTCTTCTAAAATGCTTTTTTACTTCTCCGCGGGGTCTCTTTGAAGGGACCCCGCGTTATTTGGGTAAGTCAACTTTTGACTACCTGCTCCCAAAACGAGTTAGTACTTTCTTTCAGCCCGCCTATTATTTCTAGACTGGCCCTGACTCTGGTGGATGATGATCTCTGAATTTTCGGATGATCCGCTACGGCACACGTTTCAACTTAACCAGCTTGTCGCGCATCTCCTCCCGTAATCGGGCTTTCTTGGAATTGTCAAATCCATAGTAATTACCCAGGATCTGCACCCGCACATATTTATCCTTCCGGATGTAGGTGATCGCGGGCGTACCGGCCAGATCGTCTTTGGCATCGTCCCGGATTTCAATCCTCACCTGATCAGCGTCATTGGGCACCGGTTTCCAGGTTACTGTTTTGGGCGACATCATTTTGTTGTAATCATCGATCTTCATTCCAAAAGACGAGTTGAGGCTGATCTGGATCGAATAGTCTTTCCCGGCAAACGTGCAGCTAAGAATATCACCGACCTTGGCAGGGTCGTTTGCTTTGAATCCCTTTCCGAAAACACTTTCAATGTCGGCCAGCGTCAGCGGACAGGTTTCAACCTTGGGTGTTTGTGCAAACAAAGTTGCGCTGTTGAGCAAAAGGGCAAGGATTAAAATAAGGCGTGTCATAGGCATGCTTTTTATGACAACAAATTTAAAATTTCTTATCTTTCCTTAATGAAACACCTGCCAACCTCTGCCCTCCGCGTCATCAGTCAGGGGCTGCTGCTGACCACTCTCTTACTATTTGCACAATGTGGTGACGATGACGACAGCGGTCCCGCCCTCACGTATACGATCGATGGACAATCACAGCCTGTACAAACCGTGACGGGAGTGTTGATGTCCGAAATTCAATATGACCGGGAAGGAAGATCGCTGAACATTACGGCTGCCCAGGGTCTTGATCAGTTGCTTTCCGTAGCCGTCTCCAACTGGGATTTTCAGAATCCCCCGGACAACGGCATCCTCACCGGTGAATACGATGCCACCCTTGATGAAGAAAATACTGAAGACAATCCGTTGGCCGAATGTCTGCCGCTGACAGGAGAAAATGAAGGAATTTATTTATGTGCCGTTGGGCTTATATCAATGGTTTCAGGTCAGGATTTATATTTTTCAGTTTTTGATGGCCCTACGGATGCAACGATTGTCATCACGAGTTGTGATCCCGGCAAGCGGACCGTTTCAGGCACCTTTCAGGGCAAAATAGGCACCATCGATGGTGAAACGATCAAGACCATTTCCGGAAGCTTTACCAACGTGAAGTACACCGTGCAATAACGGGAATCCCCGGCATGGCGCCTCTCTGTGGGGGATAGATGCAGGATCATCCGTTTTATAATTCATCTATTACTCCAAAGTTGGATAGTTCATCCAGTTCATGCGGAGTTGGTATCTTTCACCATGGATGTGCACGAATCTGAATTAGGGGCTTTGCTTTAAATAAAAAACATGAATGAACTTCAAGAAATTGTGCTAATTGGCGAGATTGTCCTTCAGTCTAAAGTAGCTCAACGAGCCGCTCAACGTTTGCAGTCTACACAGAAGACTTTCGACAAAGTCGAAGTTTGGTGCTCAATTCAATCAATTCTTGTCGCGGCCGGGAATGTCTCAAAGATTTTATGGCCTACAAGAAAGGAATATAAGTTGCGGGGTGAAAGCTTGCGTCAATTACTTAAAGTAGATGATAATAGTATTCTGTCAGATCGCAAATTTCGGAATCATTTCGAGCATTATGATGAGCGAATTGATGATTGGTTTAGTGCGCAGCCCAGCGCTGTCTATACTGACCTAGTAATGAATCCTTCATTGACGGCTCCTTCTTTTCCAGAATACACAAGTAAGAATCATCGAGGATACAATTCGTTTAATAACACTTTGATATTTCGTGGTGAGTCTCTGGATCTTAGTGAGGTGTTGAAGGCTCTCAGTGAAATACTTAGCAATTGTAAACCGTATGCATTGACTTAAGAATTGGTACTTGGTCTATTCAATGTCAAATCCAGATGTTATATTTAGGATATCATTGCCACACCATTCATATCGAATAAAGAGTATAAACGAAGGGAAATTCACACTCAATACGGAGGGAATTGGCAAGGTGGCATTTGTCCTTCAAGTTCCTATCCATTTATATTTGTTTTTACTGGGAAGTCAGGGGGTCAGCATGGCTACAAAGATTTGTGGGAAAATGAGAATGTCTTTTCTTATACTGGTGAGGGACAAAGCGGAGATATGGGGTTTACTAGGGGTAACTTAGCAGTTCGAGATCATGTAAAGAATGGCAAGCGTGTTTTTCTATTTGAGCAAACAAGGAAAGGATATGTTCAATTCATTTCTGAACTAACATTTTTTGATTGTGATTATTATACTACATATGATACTACAGGGAAAGATCGGATAGGTATCAAGTTCTTTTTTAAGCGCACAGGAGTGCAGATTTCTTATGAACTTGATAAGCTCGGTTATGTAGCCGAGCCTACACTAGACTATCTTTTACCGACTATTACTGAGAGATCGGGCTTGGTTCTATCAAGAGTTGGCCAAGGAGCTTATAGAAAAAGTATCATTAATCGATGGGAAAATAAGTGCGCAGTGACGGGATTTCAGGATGCGCGTATTTTAATAGCCTCCCATATTCATCCTTGGAAAAATTCTAAAGATGATGAACGATTAGACGTGAACAATGGCATTTTACTATCACCAACTTACGATGCACTATTTGATAAGCATTTGATTACTTTTGAGAATTCGGGAAAAATAGTGTTATCAGAAAGTGTGAAAGCAGATGAGTATAAGAAAATCGGAGTTTCTGGAAGTGAAAGAATTGCAAGATTGAGCCCTGATAATATCCATTACTTAGCTATGCATCAAGATGTTTTTAGTAAAGGGTTATGATGCGCCTAAAGTCTGAGCTATTCAACCACAGTTAAATATTTCACTTCCCCCCATAAAAAATCGCAGGGTGTTTTTCTTCAAAGTCGGTAGCCTGCTGAAACAGATAGGCGGCCTCGAGCAAGGGCGCTTCATCGTACAGGTTGCCAATCAGCACCACGGAGGTCGGGTGTCCCTTCCGGTCAACCCCGGTAGGAATGGAAATGGCCGGATGGCCCGTCAGGTTGGTGAGTAACGATTGATGCCTCCCGTTTTCCGGCACGATGATAAAATCAAAACCGTTCATGAGGCGATGAAATTTTTCTATCAGCATTTTCCGATGGCGGTTGGCCTGCAGATACTCGGCTGCCGGAATAAACCGCGATTGCCGCAGGGAGTTGGCCCGTGACTCCGCCCCCTGTTCTGATAACGCTCGCTCGCCATGCCTGCGCACCAGCTCATCAAAAAAGGCGCCTGCTTCTGATCGCAGAATGATATCAAAAACACGATACGGTACCGAGTCGGGAAACTTCATCGGCTGTAAGTCGGCTCCCAAGGCGGTAAAACGCGCCAGTGTTTTCAAAGCGATGTCACCCCACTCGGTCGTATCTTTATCAAATAATTCCTGGGTGTACCCGATTTTATAACCCGTCAGGTTCACGGGTGGATGGAAACGAAAATGGTAATCCACCACCGCACGATCTTTTTCGCCTTCCGGATTTTTGCCACGAATGCTTTCAAAGACCAGTGCACAATCCTGTGCAGTGCGGCAGAGCGGCCCCACCTTATCCATCGACCACGACAACGTCATCGCTCCCGCCCGACTCACACCCCCAAACGTGGGACGAAGTCCGGTAACCCCGCACCGCGTGGAGGGAGAAATGATCGAGCCTAATGTTTCCGTACCGATGGCGAAGGCCACCAACCCCGCAGCCGTAGCCGAAGCAGACCCGGCCGATGAGCCACTGGCTCCCTGCTTCAGATCCCAGGGGTTTTTGGTTTTGCCTCCAAACCACACATCGCCCCGCGCCAATGCTCCGGTGGTCACTTTGGCGATCAACACCGCGCCTGCAGCTTCCAGTTTTCGCACCACCTCCGCCTTTTCATCCAGCATCTGATTCCGGTAGGGCTCGGCCCCCCACGTGGTGGGATAACCAGGCACGGCAAACAGATCTTTGATTCCGTACGGAATGCCATGCAGCGGGCCGCGGTATTTTCCCTGGGCAAGTTCTTCATCGGCTTGTCTGGCTTGTTTCAAGGCCAGCTCTTCCGTCAGGGTTACGACAGCCGACAGTGTATCCTTAAACTTTTTGATGCGCGCGAGATAGATGTGGGTGAGGCGTGTGGAGGTTAGTTTCTGCTGTTTGATCAAAGTGCTGAGTTGGGCAACACTCATAAAGGCAATCGCTTCATCGGTGGCGGGTAAGGAAACCGTATCGGCCATGAACCACTGAGATGTGCCTTCCCGTTTTGGCCATTGAAAATCATCCGGGCGCGGATCAAAATACAAAGCGGGCGTGATGTGATCGCCCAGCGAAAAATCCCGCATGGAATCGTATCCTTTTTTGTTGTCGTTCAGATACCCCCTCATGGTTCTTATTTCCTTCCCGGAAAAAGAAAGACCATTGATCTTTTGGGCCGCGCGGATGTGGTGGGCTCTGATTTTACCACGGGAACTGCACCCGGCCAGAATGAACAGGACAACGAACGCAGGGATAAGAAGGCGCAAAGGATTCAGGGTTGGTTAGTGTTTCCAATATCCACTATCCCGGCAAGGAATCCAACAAAAAGTACGCAACCTCTGATTCTGGTTCGGAGCCGTGTACCATAAGTCCCTATCTTTGACGAGGGTTTTAATACATCGGTCTTTGTCTGTTCGTTGTTATGAATGATAAGTTAATCATCTCCGCTTTTATTTTTTTTGGATTACTGGTAAGCTGTTCCACCCACCCTTCCGGAAATAAAGACACGGCTTATGTGTTGGGCGGCATCAGTGCTTTTGGTGAAATGGTGAATGCCGGTGTGAAGAAGCTGGCGCTCAGCGCTCCGATGACTGCTGCCGAAATGGATGCCCTGCTGGAAGAAGCCACCCGGGTGGCAGAGCAACATCACGTGCAGCTTTACCGCGAGCCGGACTTGCTCATGACCGATCTCTTTCCGGCTGCGGTGATGGAAGGAAAAGAGGTTTTGCTGATGTATCAGGGCACAACCAAAGACGAGTATCTCCAGGTAAAGGAAGATGCCCGCCAGCTGGAGGAAGCAGGACAGTATAGCGGCAAAGCACGGGAGGCCATCGCCAGACGGATGGGACGATTACTGGGCTATCCAACGCCACACATCAACAAATTACTGTCGGCTAATTCTTCCTATCGTACGTTACCGGATTTTGGAATCCGCGCATCCAATCTGTTTCTCTATTATAAAGATCTGGCGAAGGCAGCCGAATTTTATACACAAACGTTAGGCCTGGAACTGGTGGCCGATGATGCGATGACTAAAATTCTCCGGATCACCAGCGACTCCTATCTGGTGCTGGTGGACGCGCAAAAAGGAATGCACACGGCCGATGAACCCAAAACGGTGGCGTTAGCCTTCATCACCGATCAACTGGACGAATGGTATGCCTATCTTAAGACCAAGGATGTAAAAATAAAATACGACTACCACCTGAAACCTGATCGCCCGCACGATGGGTTTGTGATCTACGACCCGGAAGGCTACTTGCTGGAGTTCGAACGGTTCAATGCCCATCCGGAAAATGAAAACTTCCTTCCGCAGTTGAATCAACTTAACACGATAACCACACCCTCCTTCAACGGGTTGGGCTTCAAGGCGACCGTTGTCTGGCTTTACTATAAAGACATGGTAGCCATGGAAAACTTTTATCAGGAAGGGCTGGGCCTGACGCGCGTGGTGGACCAGGGGTGGGCAAAAATTTACCAGGGCTCAGCAAGTGGGTATGTCGGTCTGGTAGATGAGCGGAGGGGCATGCACAGCTTCACGGAGAAAAAAGCGGTGAATGTATCGTTTATCATAGACGACCTGGATGGCTGGTTTAGCTATGTGAAAGGGAACTCATTGCTTACGCTCCGCGCAGACGCGGTGAGCACCGGGCCCGCATCAACTTACCGCGCTTTTGTGGGGTATGATCCGGAGGGATATTATTTTGAATTTGATAACTTTCAGGATCATGCGAAAAACACCTTGCTCATGAAATACCTTTATTCAAAAACCGATACGGTCGATTAATTGATTCAAAAAAAATCGCCCTCGGAAATAAAAAGTATGTTTAACTTACCCTGGTATTTCAGTTAATCAGATATTTTCAGGAGCCGAATGTGCCGTTTCACTTTTTTTTGCTTTTTAATTCTTGGCTGTACGGAGGGGTTGTGCCAAAAGATTAATGAAGAATTTCGTGCCGAAGCCGAGTTACTCAGCAAACGCTTTAAAGGATCTGTGGCTGCTATTTATTCTTCTACCGTTATTCGTTTCGAGTACGCTCCCTACACAGGGTATTTACAAGTTCGGGAAACAGAATCCCGCAAACTGGTAGCCACACAACCCAATGCGTCCGTAACCATTCGCAGTTATTATCATGATCAAAAAACCCTGGAGTCTTACTCTCTGGACAATGAAAATGGTCGCACTCGCATTCATGACAAGTTTTGTGGTAACGTACAACAAGGGGATATTTTTCACAGCGATGCTCAGGTATGTATTTATGGCACAACTCTCGCACAAATGGGGCACGGGATACAATACGAGTCCGTTAAGCTGGTGACTGATCCTAAATATTATACACAGGCCTTCTTTGTAGATCAATTTCCAGCCAAAAAGAGGCAAATCAAGTTTGTTATCCCAAAAACAGCGGAAGTCGATTTAGTCGAAATGAATTTTTCAGGGCATACGATTACCAAAGAGGTACAAGAAGAAAAAGACCTCCGCGTGTACACCTATACGGCTGAATGGCTTGACATACCCCCATCCGTTGAAAATCTCCCCGGACACTTACATTTTCTTCCACATATTGTTATTCTATCGAAGTCGTACCGTTATAAAAACGGTCAATTGGTAACGCTTATTTCTAATACCGATGATTTGTATAAGTGGTACCGCTCACTTACGGTACAAAATAAGGTAGATGAATCCGTGCTTAAACAAACGGTGAATGATCTGATCGCGAAAGCCGTCACCACTGAGGACAAGATAAAAGCGATCTATTACTGGGTGCAGGATAACATAAAGTATATTGCTTTTGAAGACGGGCTGGCGGGATTCAAACCAGAAGATGCTCACCAGGTATTTTATAAGCGCTATGGCGATTGCAAAGGGATGGCGAACCTGACCAAGGCCATGTTAACAATAGCGGGTATTGATGCCCGACTGACCTGGGTGGGGACCACGCGTATCCCTTATTCATACGACCTGCCAACGTTGGCGGTTGACAATCACATGATTTGCACAGCTTATGATAATCAGCGGAAATACATTCTGGATGCTACCATGAAGTACGGCTTGCTCGGAGAGGTTGGTCAACACATTCAAGGAAAAGAAATTCTGATTGAAAATGCTGACAAGTATACAATTGATAGTATTGCCTTTATCGTGCCTCGTCAGCCCCTCGAAGAAGTTACCTGGAAATACCAGCTCCATGACTCCCAATTGGAGGGTCAGGCACATGTTCGTCTGCGGGGTGACCTTAGATCCGGTTTTGTTGCGGTGGCAAACACGCTAAAAAATAATGATCGCATCAGCTTTATGAAGGGTCTTGTCGTTGGCCCATCGCGATTGGCCGAAGTAGATCTGGAGCACCCCCCTGTATTATCCCGCGATTCTGTTATAGCACTGGTCTATAAAGGGCGCTTTAGGAATCAGTCCTATCAAACTGAAAAAGAACTGTACGTAGACTTAGATGTTGACGAACCTCACAAAAATGATAAAATCCCTAAAGATAGATTGGCACCGTATCGTTTTGCCATACGCAATAACAGTAAACTTACGGGGGAATTTGTGATTCCCAAGGGATATACTTTGGGTTCATTCCCCAAAGACTTTACAGTCTCTCATCCTTATTTTGAATTTAGCCTGGCCTATCGGGCAGTGGGAGACAAGATTATTTATACCCGCGGAATCCAATTAAAGAAAGAGCAGATGCCCGTTGCTGTCTTTTCTGAATGGAATCAGGCCATTGATGGGCTACGGAAATTTTATAATGAACAAATTGTATTAAAGAAAATTCATGAATAAAATAGTTATTCTCATTTATCTGTTCGCTACTCCTGCGTTGCTGATAGCCAATGGGATCAACACGGACCCCAAACGAGCCCAGGAAATCAAAACAAAAATGTGGACCAATAGCGAGGCCGAGTTTTCAGTGAAGGAAGTGCCTGATAAGTGGAAAGATGAGTCAGCGGTAATTTTGGCAAAATCGGTTCGTCTTTATTTCAAAAAAGAAGTAATGATCGCCAACTTATCTTTTGACCGATATACCCATACCCGGGTCAAACTTCAGAACAACAAGGCTGTGGAAAACTATGCTCAATTTGAGTTAACCGGAGACTTTACCAAGGGAAGTGCCAGTTCTAAATCCTATGCGGGCTTCAAAATAATAAAGGCCAATGGTCAGGAATTTGAAGTGTCCATGGCGGGAATGCGAAAGGAAAAAATGAGCTATAATGACAGAGATGTTGACATCTATAAACTAGCCATTCCCAATCTGGAAGTGGGTGACATTTTGGACTATTATGAATGCGATGAAGAAGTTATTTATCTATACAATTCAAAGTTCTATAGTTTTGACCCCATCATCTTTCAATTACAAGGGGAGTATCCGATAGTCAAACAACGTATTTCTTTTGAGGTCATGCGTAGATGTTACATTAACCTCAAGACGATGAATGGTGCTCCCGAGTTCAAACTGACGCAAGACGAATTAAATGACCGGAGTTTCTATCAATTAGAAGATGGAGACCGGGCGGGTATACCCCAGGCCCGGTGGCTATTTCTTAACCGAGAGTTACCCACTGTGAAGTTCAAGGTGTCTTATGCATCACAAATGATGGCTGGCATTTACCCAGGGTTCTTAGGCGAACCGGGGAAAGTCAAAAACAAAGTGGATCAGGCTGAAATTTGCAAACTGACACGATACTTTTTTGAAATAAATCCAGCTGCAACATATTTAAAGACGTACATGTCGCGCCATTTTCCTAAGGAGAAAGATACCGACAGACTTGTTCATGAGGCATACTATGCTATTCGGAATCATTTGTTAATGAAAGATGCTGAATGGCGAACGCTCGCAGGTCAAAATTCAAACTCAGAAAGTCGTCTGACCAGTGGCATGGTAGCACTTTCACACTTTTTCCGATCGAAAAAAATTGATCACGATGTTTTAGTGGCAATTCCTCGGCAGGTATCCGGCCTGCAGGATCTTATTTTAGAAGAAGAGATGATGTTTTTGCTTCGTGTAAATACCCCTCGCCCGCTGTTCATTGGTTGGTTTCACAATCACTCGTTGCCTGGAGAAATTGACCCGGATCTCCAGGGTCAACAAACCTATATGATAAAAGGAAGTGAGGTAACAAAAACCACATCCGTAGCCACCCCGGGACCCACGCTGCCAATTGATCTCTTTGCTAAAAACGAAACTATTGGAGAATATTTTGTATCCTTAACCGATCTACCGGAAGGCAAAGCTCAGATTCAGGCTAAAAGAAGTATTCAGGGCGTAGCGCGCATGTTTGAACAAAATGAAATCATGGACTATTTCGACTTTGAGGATGAAGAAAGCAAAAAGATTAAGCCCGTCACTACGGGCACTCTGAAGGTGGACAAAAAACTAGCTAAACAAAAGCAAGATTTCCTGAATCAGAGAGAAAGGGAGCGATCCAAACGAATTAAAGAAAAAATAGTGAGCGAATTTGACGCAAAAATCGACAGCGTCTACAGCCTTTCCATTATTCAAAATGGGAGGTATGATAAAGAACCTAAATTTATTTATGGTTTTAATGCTGACATCGGAGAATTTACCAAATCAGCAGGGGCTAACTACTTAATTACGCCCGGTCAGCTTTTTGACAAACAGATTGGACTCACCAAAGAAGAGGAAATACGAAATCAAAATATTTATTTCCCGTATCCAAGAATACTCCGGTATAAAATTACTATTCAAATCCCTAAAGATTATCACGTCAGCGGTATAGAGAATCTGACTTCCTCGGTTGAGAATGAAATTGGAGGTTTTACATCCACGGCACGCCTGGAGGAAAATTCATTGGTCGTAGACATTTCTAAAATTTATAAAAAGCAGTTCGCTGATAAAGCTGACTGGCCCAAGGTCAAAGCATTTCTGCAAGCCTCCTTTGATCTGAGCAGAAAACAGGTTTTGCTTGAGAAAAAGTAAACGCGAATAAGTGGCTAAAAAAGTAATCCGTAACATCCAATCCTATGAAAAATAAAATTCTATTTGTCTTGTCGCTTTTGTTTGGGCTCATGTTTATCAATGCCGGGCTTAATAAATTCTTTTTTTATATGCCCATGCCGGAAGATGCTCCGGCCGAGGGTATGAAAGACTTTGCCGCCATGATGGAAATAAGCTGGTTGTTGCCTTTGATAGCCGTAGCCGAAATAGTCGGAGGTATTTTCGTGATCATTCCTAAAACCCGGGCGTTGGGAGCGTTGATCATCTTTCCGGTAATGGTGGGGATTCTGCTCACCCACATTTTTGTGGATACCACCACTTTGCCAATTGCTGCTGTATTAGCAGCCATCCTGGGTTGGATCATGTATGAAAACCGAGAGAAGTATTTCCCGTTGATAAGGTAATGCGGTGTCGTGACTTTTCTTGTAAGATAGTTTATCTGGTTAGCGACAAATGGGTGATTAATGGTTTTAAAAGATCACGCCAAAAAAATCTGGAAATTCTTCTTTCAAAAAATCCCACGGTCGCTCTTTAGAATAAAAAGGGTGTTTATCCTGCTTTAGGTGAAGTCACTCTTTCTCAACTTCCTCCACCTGGGTGGTACACGACCTCAATCATATCAATCAAATAACACGCGTTATGGCTAAACAATATAAGGAAGAAGTCGGGCCATGGGTTGAATACTTGGATATCTTACATTCGTAAACCTTGCTTCTGCGTCCGTGAAAATCCGACATCGCCCGATACGCCAGTGGTTAACTTTTCTAATTCATTTCACCTGGCAAGAGGCTGCTTCGTGTTTTTTTGCCGTCTTTATTTTGGCAATGCTCGTACTTACCCGATACTATCCGCTGCCTGGCTTACCACGCTATGACTACCTTTTGTTGTTTGTTGTTGTAATGCAAATAGCGATGGTGTGGGTGTTTAAAATGGAAACAGTGGATGAGTTAAAAGTCATTTGTCTATTCCACGTATTGGGAACGATGATGGAATTGTTTAAAGTGTCCATGGGCTCGTGGTCATATCCGGGTGAGGCGTACAGTAAATTTGGAGGAGTTCCGCTTTATAGTGGTTTTATGTATGCCAGTGTAGCCAGTTATATTACTCAAGCATGGCGTAGATTAAATCTTCAATTGGAAAAATTTCCACCTGACTGGCTAAACGTAGTGATCGGCAGCTTGATTTATTTTAATTTCTTCACACATCATTTTGTATTTGATATCCGCTACGGTTTATTAGCTGCCGTCATAGTCGTCTACTGGCGTACATGGGTTCATTTTAAAGTGGCAGGTAAATCTTTTGCAATGCCCATTTCCGTGGCCTTTGTGCTTACCGGCTTCTTTATATGGATAGCCGAAAACATAGCCACTTTTTTAGGTGCATGGCAGTACCCCAACCAAGCCCATAACTGGAATCTGGTTCATCCGGGTAAAGTGAATGCCTGGTTACTATTGTTTATTGTAAGCTTTCTGATCGTTGCTCAACTGAAGCGCATCAAGGCAAAACAGACAGGGGTTCCTGATTTTATCTGATCCGAATGCTCTTACCCTTCCTGGCCGATACCCTGGCAGCCTCCAGAATTTCCATCACCACCATGTTGTTCTCCAAAGAAGAAAGGTCATAGGGGTTCATTATTATTTCCTGGCGGATGACCGCTGCAAAAAATGAGAAAGGATCGTGATACGGGTTCGGGCGTTCGGCCAATGTGCGCGATACTTCCTTGAACCCGTCATACCCCTCCGCGAGGCGGATGCGTAAATTCTGACGGTTATCCGCATAGATCGCTCCGGTGGTTCCGTACACTTCCATGTCTTTTCTACCGATGGGCCAATTCCACGAAGGCTGTAGGGTGGCTTTGGAGTGATGATATAATAAGAGGATGGTAGCTTCATCGTCTACTTTCGGATTATTTTCTTTCTGCAGTTGTTGCGTAACGGCCATCACTGACACCGGTTTTTCTCCATTCATGATCCAGGTAGCGATATTAGCCCCATAGCAACCAAAATCAGTGATGGCACCCCCACCATTTTTAACAGGATCGGTGAGCCACTCCAAAAATTCTCTATTCACACCAATCTTGAGAGGGCCACGGTGGCCATCCCGGACAATCAGCTGCCGTAACGGGCCGATGCTGTCGCTCATCAGTATTTCCCTGGCTGCATGAACCGTAGGATACCACGTTGTTTCATAATTGGTCAGAAGGTGTATCTGATGTTTTCGTGCCAGCGCCTCCATTTTGCGGGCATGTTTCAAACTGACGGCCAGCGGCTTCTCTACCATCACATGAATACCTTTAGGTGCGCATGTTTCCACAACGCTCAAATGATCATAGATGGTACCAAAGGCCGTAACTGCTTCTGGTTTTGTTTTGGCGATCATCTCTTCCAGCGAAGAATAAACCAGATCCATGGAAAGCCCATGTTGCTGGGTGTACCGAAGAGCCAATGCCCGATCAGGTTCCACGATTCCGACCAGGGTCATGGCATCATCTGGAGATCGTCCTAGTATCCAATGAACGTGCGTATGTGTTAACCCCACTACCCCCACCCGCAATGGCCGTGTTTGACTAACGGCTGAAATGCTCCAGAGCAACAAAAAGAATGAAAAAATAAACGGTTGTCTTGTTCGCATGGTAAAGGACGGCTGATAAACATTGAAATGTATGTTTTCTTTTTTGCTTGCGAAAAGCTTTGCGATCAATCGGGAGAATCTTTTCTTACCCCAGCTTTGACCTGTTCCTTTTTTCCTTAATTTGAGACCACCAAATACTTGTGCTATGAAGATGTCGGATCTATTGGGCCTGTTCAACCAGGGCTCGGCTACTGCGAAAAGTCACATGAAAAACCTGATTGAGATGGCTGCAGCCGATGGTCAGTTTATCGATTCCGAATATGAACTTCTCAAAAGCATTGCCAAACGCAACGGAATTTCCGAAAGTAAACTGAAAGAGATCCGCAGTAACCCCAACGGCATTCGCTTTGAGGTGCCAGCCGATCTGAAAGAGAAGTTTCGTCAGCTATATGATCTGGTAACCATGATGAGTGTTGACAAATCCGTCCATGACGAAGAACTCAAACTGTGTAATCTGTTTGCCATCAAGTTTGGGTACAAACGGGAGATGGTGGGGGAATTAATCAGTGCCATTCGTGCCAATATTCAAAACGGTCAGTCAGCGGAAGAAACCATGAAACGTGTGCAATTGATGTTGATCTGACCTTTCGAAAATCGTTTCCTCCCGTTGCCTCCGCTTTCGTCTATCTCTGATGTGATAATTGAAAAGGCGTAAAAGGCACTGCTCCTCCTGCGGCATCGATCATCCCCGCTTGTAAAAACTGAGAACCTCTTCTCTCCATGTATTCGATGCGGATCGTATGTTTACCCGAGGCTAGCATCAGTTGTCCGGTTTTCTTGATCGCGCTATGATCGCCATCATGATCCACCACCAGTTGACCATCGATATAGAGTTTTGACCCATCGTCTGAGTTGAGATAAAATGTCTGTACTCCTGTGGTTGCAATCTCCACATACCCTTCCAGTACCAACGCAAATTCATCGGGGCGATGACCGGTTTCTGTCAGGTGGGCCTGTTTTACGATGCCCGTTTTCACCGGTGTTACTTGGGTGAAGTCGGGCAGTTTTTTCCAGCTTCCTTCAAAATATTGCATCGTCAATCCCGGCTCGGTCTTTTTGATTTTTACTGCTGGCAGCGGAGCCATTTTGCGGAAGGATAATTGCTTCACCCGGCTCGCCCGGCCATCAGTCGTGTAGCTGCGCGCACGTACGGTAGCGCTAGCCGAAATGGTAAATGGCTTTGAATACCGTGGGCTGCTTCGCGTAGGTTCGCTACCATCGGTGGTGTAATGAATGGTGATATCTTCAAAGGGGGCTTCCAGGGTAACCACTGTTTCTTTTTCAAAAAGCGTGGCGGCAGCCAGCACATGCGGGGCGGGTGGTTGCAACACCGAAGCGGAAGCAAACCGGTCTTTATCTTTTTGCATTTGGAAGGCATCGAGCATCCGACCTTCGTGATCAATGGATTTGAAAATGACATTATCTTCAAAAACAGCAAACGTGCAGTAATGATGTACCGATTGAAGTTCGGCCGTAAACCAACTGCGGGTAGGAGCAAATGCTTCAAGCCCACCTCCGGCACCACCCGAATTGATATACACTACTCCTTTCTTCATGTTGATCTGATTGTCTTTGATCGGCCAGCTGCGTTCATACAAATGGGTATGTCCAAACAAGCAGAAATCTAATCCATATCGCTCGTAGAGAGGAACGAGATTACGGGTATCGGTACCACCTAATGATGACACCGACTGATAGGTATCGCCATGATCATCGCTGTCAGATGAATAAGGGGGATGATGATGTACGGCAATCTTCCACGTGGCTTTTGATTTCGCCAGTTCCCATTCCAGCCAATCGTATTGTTCCGAGCCTTCCGAAACATCGCGGTTGGTATCGATCATAAAAAACTGGGCGTTGCCATACACAAAGGTGTAGTAGTACTCCGGAGGAGGTGCTACAACATATTGATAGTAATAGCTGGCATCTTGTTCGTGATTCCCCAACACCGGAAAAACCGGAACCCGTGAAAGCAGCGGTCTTCCCTTCGGGAAAAAGTTTTCGAGCCAATCGTTTTTATCAAGTCCCTGATCCACCAGGTCGCCCGCCAGCACAACAAAGTTGGGTCGATCTTCCCATACCAGGTCGGCTATTTTCTCCCAGGCCCACGGGGTGCGACTATTTCGTTGCGTATCACCGATCAGTGCAAACATGTAGGCGCTGCTATCATTCACAGTGGTTTTGAATGTGTACATCGCTGAGCGGATGGTATCTCCGGCAGCGGTTACCGAAGTGGCCTGCCAGAAGTAATTCGTTTCGGGTTTCAAATCGTTTAATAAAACTTCATGCATCTGACGGTTGCCGGGCAATGTGGCTGAGCGATCCAGTACCGCACGCGTTACGTTGGCGCGCGCTTCCCCAAAATCAACACGCGCAGATGCCAGTTCGCGCGTTTCCCACAATACATACATACTGGTCTTGGTAGAAAACTGTAAGTAGGGCGCTACGAGAAAGGCCTCTTCGTTAATTTTTTGAGCCGATGCAGGGATCACCATCATCAGCCAGCAGAAGAGAAGGATTCGGATATTCATAAAGTGTTTTTGTTAGCGGGCAGAATATTTATAAGTCACCGGGTGAGAGTTGATCCAATGGAATTTCCAACAGACAATTAAACTCACGGGCAAAATCAACTGACACCCGTGCATGTACTGCCCCTTGCCGATCGAGAAACCGCTGGCGGCCATATGGAGTAAAAACGCCTTCATGCCAGATGTTGGCATGAATGTAAAGCCCTTGCGAGCCATCACATAAAAAGCAAATAAAGTTTTCCGGACGAATGTCATCCCCTGGTAAGGCCACCGGAACTAAATACGGACGTTGGTCGATGGGGAAGAAAAGTTGCCCGCCATCCGGATGATAGTTGGCATGCCAAAGTAAAATGCGGGTTGGATTGCTGGATGTTTCTTCTGAGGCCTGTGTCGGTTCGGTACCGTATCCTAAAATGTAATGACCCCTAACCGCTTCGTTGCGGCCATAGAGAATGTCGCCTTTCCACTCACTTGAAAAAATACCTTCCCTGGTTCCACCTTCATCCCCGCTATCGAGATCTATCGGTCGAGTGCCTTGCGCGGGCCATCGGGTAATTTCAATGCGGTGCTGAGTAGGGTCGCTTACCAGAGATCCATAGCCACGTACGGTTTCGTAGGTAGCTGGAATGATGGGGATTTGACATCGGTGTAATCCTGCCGGAATATCAGGGTTAAGGTAGTCAGTCATGGGGTTCACTCAGGATGCAAGGGTAGTGAAGCTATGTGACACGGGCATTACCCCTGTATGAAGGATTTGCTAGGAGATGATTCCATCGGTGTTTTTAAAAATTGATTTACTTTGTTGAGTTAAGAAATATGGTGTTAATACATTTCTACATACGAGAATTCAGCTCATTTCATGGATTCATGTCGAAGACTAAAACGTTTTTATTGGTCTGGTTGCTTCTCCCTGTTTCTTTGACTGTTTGCTCTCAAAGTATGATCGGCTTTGGGGTGGGCTTGCAAGGAATTAAACATCAGGATTTATCTATATCCCCTCTTTTGAATAAGGGTTCGGCCTTGTCGATGTCCCTTTTCTTTCAACGGGAAAACAGAAACCATCATATTTTAACAAGTCTTTCATTTATCAATAATCGAATCACTTCTTCAGCCGGGAATGTCTCAGACTTTACGTCTGTTTTCATAGACGCCCGGTATTACCGCAGCCTTGGACGTTCCGTTAAAGGCGTATCTTTCTTTGCCGGTGGATTCTTACCGGTTTCTTTCTTTCAGCAGAATTTATCTATGCAGAGTTCACTGGCCGGTTCTTCGAATAATGCCCTGAGCGGCTTAGCCAGCCTCGGATTGGGTCCGGCCTTGGAAGTTCGGAAGTATGCCAAAAAAGGTTGGTTCTGGGTTACTCATAATTTTGTGTTGATCAGTTTTGTCGTTCGCCCAGGATACAATCAATCACCACCCGCCTCTGTTAGTTCGGACGAAGCAAAAATTTCTGAAATCCTCACCAGCGCTGGATTGGCAGGACCTTCCTCTCATTTTTATGGGAATCTTCATCTCGGATATCACAGACAACTATCCAATCGGTCAGCCTTTGAGCTCTCTGTTTGCAGTGCGTATCAAAAAGCTGACCTGCCTATCACAGATCAAGGTGTTCGGTCATTCACGAATACTATCGTTTTATCGTATCACTATTGTTTCCGCAAAAAGACAGATGAAGAATAGATGGAGCCTGCTTGTTTTCCTGCTTCTGACCAGCAGTTGTTTTGAGGAGGAGCCGGGCCGCTTGCCCGTAGACGTTTTTGAGTCTCTCTGGACTGACTTTAGTGTTTCCTATCCTTCTTTTGAACAACGTAAGGTTAACTGGGATTCTCTGTACACCGTTTATCGTCCACGCGTTAATAATTCATTAACTGAAAATCAATTGTTTTCGATCACCCGTGAAATGTTGGCTCATTTAAAGGATGGTCATGTAAAACTGGTGGCCAAACGGATGAGCGCTCAACATAATCCTGCAGCCGGAAAGCCTACTAACTTTCCCGGCCGAAACTATCTCCGTGGGATGCTCACTTCTCTTCGGGAAAACAACGTGATCATGAGCGGGTTTCTTACACCTGAGCTGGCCTATGTGTATATCGAAAGTTGGGGGAGCACGCCTGATCAGTATTCATTGATTGATCAATGTCTGAAAGACTTTACCCGCGCGAAAGCGCTGATCATCGATGTCCGTGGCAATGGTGGCGGTTCTGACGATCATGCCAAAGAGGTCATGGGGCGGTTCGTTGATAGACAAACGTTGGTTTCCTTTGTTCGTTATAAATCCGGGCCAGGCAGAAACGAGTTTGGAGATTTTCTCACTCGTTCTATTGAGCCCAAAGGAAGTTCTTCTTTTTTAAACAAACCTGTTTTTATTCTTACCAACCGAAGATGTTATAGCGCCAATGAATTTTTTATTGTCTCCATGAAGAGCCTGCCACATGTTTTACTGGTGGGTGACACCACGGGCGGAGGTTCGGCTAATGCCATCCCAAGAGAGCTTGGCAATGGTTGGTACTACACCATGCCACGTTGGCTTCAATACGATTTGGATAAAAAGACATTTGAAGCGAAAGGTATTTATCCCCACCACCCCGTCTGGACCAGTAAAAGTGATTCGACTGCCGGAAGGGATTTGATTTTAGAGAAGGCCATGGAATTGGCTCCGTGAGATCAAGCAGCAGTATTCACGGGTGTCCCGTTGCTGTGGCCCGGAAATAACCGGTTATCAAAAAAACGTATCTGGATTCTTCTTTTTTTATTCATTTGTGAAATTCCAACTGATTACTCCTTCTGATGAAAGGACCATTGACAGGTGGTCCTTTTCAAAAGAAAGAAGGGGACTGATCACTAAAAACAGATCGTACCATGAAAAATTTCTGGTTTGCTTTTCTTCTTCCGGTGGTGGCATCGGCTCAACATGTACCCTCCATGGAAGAGGTAATCTCTCTCCGGAGCGTAGGCAGCGTTCAGCTTTCGCCAGATGGAAAAACCATTGCCTACACCGTTCAGACCACCGATTGGAATGAAAACCGGTACGACACAGAGATCTGGCTTGGGAGAGAAGGAGGCAACGCTTTTCCGTTAACCAATCACCCTAAAAACAGCAGTGTGGCTCCGCTTTTTTCGCCTGATGGCCGATGGCTGACCTTTTTATCTGACCGGGGAAACAAAAATCAGATTTATGTCATGCGAATAGATGGCGGAGAGGCGCGCGCGATTACCAGGGAAGAAGAGGGCATCTCATTTTACGAATGGCATCCGGATGGAAAGCGATTGATCTTTGTGAAACCGGAAAAAGAAAACAAATCGAAGAAAGATCGGGAAAAAAGATATGGTGCTTTTGAATCTGATGACAAGGAATTTACCCTCTCCCATCTATGGCAGATCGCCTTTCAACCGGAAATGCCCGACCCGTCTGAACGGCCTTGCTATGAGTCAACGGATTCACTCAAGCTAAAAGCAGGATGTATCGAGTGGCCCAAAGCTAAACGGCTGACCGAAGGAAACTTTACCGTTACTGGATTTTCTGTATCTCCTGACGGAAAAATGATCGCCTTTAATCATCAACCCGATCCATTGATTAACTCTTTTGTCCAATCGGACATTTCACTGATCGACCTTTCAACGCAAAAGATCACGGCCATCATCACCAACCCCAGCGCTGATTCTTTTGAAGATTGGTCTCCCGATTCAAAAGAAATACTTTTTACCAGCAATGTCACCGATACGCTTTCTAATTTTTATACCAATTCAAAACTCTTTGTGATCTCTCTGGGTTCACAAAAAATCCGTCAATTGGCGAAAACCCTGGATGAAGATTTGGGCGGATTTACCTGGGAGGCTACGGGTATCTACACGACCCAATGGAATAAAACACAACGGCCTTTGTATCGGATTGATGCTGCCAGCGGAGCTCATACGGTGATCCGAACATCCCCCGAACAGATTTTTAACCTCTCCTTTTCACGCGATGGTCAGCACATGGCTTTCACGGGGCGCAATGGCGATCAGCTAAACGAAGTTTATCAATCAACTCCGGAAGGGCCAGCGATACCCATCAGTCGGATGAATGAACAAATCACCCACTGGAAGGTTGCCAAAAGCGAAGTGATTCAATGGAAAAGTAAAGATGGTGCCCTGATTGAAGGGGTGCTTCATAAACCCGCCAATTATGATCCGTCAAAGAAATATCCGCTGCTGGTGGTTATTCATGGCGGCCCTACAGGTATTGACACCCCCACGCCTGTGCCCGGGGGTGTTTATCCGGTGATTCAATGGTTGGATAAAGGCTGTTTGGTGTTGCGACCTAACTACCGTGGTTCAGCCGGATACGGAGAAGCTTTCCGTTCATTAAATGTCAAAAACCTGGGAGTAGGTGATATGTGGGATGTGATGAGCGGAATTGACTATCTGGACAAAAAGGGAATGATTGACAAAACAAAAATGGGAAGTATGGGCTGGAGTCAGGGCGGCTACATTTCAGCTTTCCTAACTACAAACACGAACGCATTCAAAGCGATTTCCGTGGGCGCAGGCATCAGCAACTGGATGACCTACTACGTAAACACTGACATTCATCCGTTTACCCGCCAGTACTTAAAAGCTACGCCCTGGAGCGATGAGATGATTTACAAAAAAACATCCCCGATGACCAACATTAACCAGGCCAAAACCCCTACGCTGATTCAACATGGAGAGTTTGATAAACGGGTGCCGATTGCCAATGCCTATGAGTTACTTCAGGGCTTGCGTGATAAAAATGTCCCGGCTGAGTTGATTATCTATAAAGGCTTTGGTCATGGCATCACCAAACCCAAAGAGCGGCTGGCCGCCAACTGGCATAACTGGCAATGGTTTAATAAATACATCTGGGGAGAAACGATCGAATTGCCGCTGGGAGAAAAGAAATGAGGAAAGCCTGCGGTCACTTCGCGGATTTCTTTCGTTTATAGATACCATCAAAAGCCACCTGAAGGATATTCCCTTTTTCGTCAAGGATATCCCATTTTTGGGAAACGTTATTCAAGCTGTCTTTAGCCCACGTAATCCGGTTGACGTAGAAAAAATTAGCCTTGGTGCTTTTAACTTTTTCACTTTCCAAAATCATTTGATGGTTTTGAAAAGACCCCTTCAAAACCAATACCGTACCTGAATTATCAATGTAGGTTTGATTCCATGTATCATCGGCCTTGTTGTAAAAATTATAACTCGTTCCGGTCTGACCGCTGCTGGACCAGTTTTCCTGAATCACACAACTGTCGAGCATGGATACAATCCTGTTTTCGCCCACCTTCACCCCTTTCTTGTTAAAAACATCCCAATCGCCCAGCCAAAAATTAAATTGCCGGTTCTTGTCGGAACAACAGGCACACGAGGGTTGGGTCATCGCCTGAGTAGCTGACGTCAGGATGAATAAAAGTAAAAAGAGGATTCTCACGTGGGGTTTTTTAAAGAGGTAAATATCGTGAGTGGAACGATGGATCCTGATGAAGTCTTGTCCATTACGATGATTTATATTCCACAACCCATGTATCAGTCCATTGGTCGTGCCATCCCCGGGCCGGGGTCCCTAAAAATGAAAAAGCTTCAAAGGGCACCAGTCGCGAAAGTGTTCTTAGAATAATGACTTGAGCTTCCGGGGTTCTTCCCTGACTGTCCACCACGCACGTACCCGAAACAAATTTACCGACCGTCCGGCCAAAAACGCTTTCCATGATGGCATAATAACCAATATGCACCGCAAATAAGATGAGGTAGGAAAAGAATGTAAAGCCCGCTCCCTCTTCGTCTATTGATTCCCCACTGGCAGCAAATAGGATTGCCAGTATAAATATGCTCATGAAAAACAGGATAAGTATCACAACTCTATCGATAAAGTAATTGGCCAGTCGTTGCCCGGAAGTAGCCATGGCCGCCTGAACATTAATTTTGACAGAGCCCCGGTATTCATACGGGTTATTGCTAAAAGGCGAAGGAGTAGCCGCATCAGGTTGAGGTTTAAAATCCGGACACGTGGGGTCAAAGTTGGCATGTTGCCTGGTCAGAGAGCAAACGATCCCCAGTTGTGGATCAAATGCCCGGTTGATACAAACTTTGCAAAACAAGAGGTGTTCATCTCTGGTCATCGGCTTTTCGGGATTGGATGAATTCAGGAAATCATTTACATGGTAAATTACTGATAATTGCCAGAATCCTAAAACCGGAATAAATCTTCTTGCGCGCCTGCCCATCATTCGATAGCTTGATCGCTGATAATGATAAAATCATGAAAATCGTATTTAGAATATTCCTGTGGTTAGGTCTGGCGACTACCGCATTGGCTCAAACCAAAACGCCCATCGTGGCAGGTGATTTGATGAAAATTGTAACCACCAATCAGATTCAGATTTCTCCGGATGGCAGCCGCGCGGTATTCGTGATGAACCGCAAAGGAGTGAAAAATGAAAATGAATATTACTACACCCGTCATTTGTATTTGCTGGATCTGACCGGAAAAGAAACCCCGCGTCAGCTAACGTTTGGTGACAAAGCAGATGGACAGCCGCAATGGAGCCCGGATGGAAAGATCCTTGCCTTTGTGCGCAGTGAAAATGATAAATCACAAATCTGGCTGTTGCCGCTCAACGGTGGTGAGGCGTACCCGATTACCAAGGCAGAATTTGGCGCCAGCAACCCACGCTGGAGCCCGGATGGGAAAAAGATTTTATACACTTCTTCCATTCCTTTCTATGCCATCGAGGGCACCTTGCCATGGACCTATGAGCGACCGGGCCGCGCGCTTGGAGATGAACCCAATTGGAAAAAGTTAAAACCCGAAGAACGAAAAGCCATTCAGGCCAGTCCGGATGGTACGCTGGAAGAAGTACGTGCCTGGCTGAGTAAAAACAATTATGAAAATAATCCGCGCGTGTTGACTCGGCAGCAACTACAGGGCGAGCTTAATCTACAACCAGAAGAAAGCTTTACACATCTGTTTCTCCAGCCCCTCGGCACCAATGAAAAAGCTGTTCAGCTGACGCACGGCTATCAGGATTTTCAAGGAGCCGCCTGGAGCCCGGATGGAAAAAAGATCATATGCCATTCCCGAATCTATCGGATGGCCCCGGACGATGAGCAAGATACAGACCTCTGGATGATTGACCCGGAGACCAAAACGGCTAAAGAATTTCTGACCTGGAGTAGCTACAGTTTATCCAATGCCCTGTATTCACCGGATGGTACCCAGATATTATTTTATGCGGAAGTGTTGGCCAACCGTCATGCCACGCAAACGCAACTGGCTGTGGTGAGCGCCAGCGGGGGTACTCCCCAGTCGCTTACAGCCGCGCTTGATCGCGATGCCGGATCAGCCGCCTGGAGTTCCGATAGCAAGCGCATCTACTTTACTTCACAAACAGAGGGAGACATTCCGTTGTTTGTCGTGTCTGTTAGTGGAGGCAATGCCACACGAATTTTAGGTAATGATAGTGGTATCAATGACTTTGACCTGCAGGGAGACAAAGTTGTCTATGCCCTCACGGAAACCAAAAACCCCTGGGAGGTTTATCTCTATAATCTTAAAGACAAATCGGGCAAACAACTAACTCAACTCAATGAAGGGTGGTTGAAAGAAAAACACATCAGCACACCGAAAGAATATTGGCTTACGCGCGCAGACGGAAAAAAAGTACAGTATTGGGTAATGGAACCCATCGGAAAAAAAGAAGGGAAAAAGTATCCGACCATTTTAAACATTCATGGGGGCCCGACCGCCATGTGGGGACCAGGCATTTTCAGTATGTGGCATGAGTATCAGGTAGAAAACAGTTGGGGCTATGGCGTGGTGTATAGCAACCCGCGTGGTAGCGGTGGCTATGGCGACAAATTTAAAAAGGGCAATTATCAGGACTGGGGTGCCGGACCGGCAGGCGATATTCTGGCATCACTGGACGAGGCCATCAAACAGCACGCATGGATCGATCAGGAAAATCTGTTTGTGGAGGGTGGAAGTTATGCGGGCTACATGGTAGCGTGGATTATTTCCCATGATGATCGCTTTCGGGCAGCTAATGCCCAACGAGGGGTATACGATTTAACCACCTTTATGGGCGAGGGAAATGCCTGGCGTTTGGTGCCCACTAATTTTGGAGGCTACCCGTGGCAGAAAGAAACCAAAGCGTTGTTGGACTCCGAGTCGCCTTACACCTACGTAGACAAAATAAACACCCCCTTGCTGATCATTCATGGCGATCAGGATTTACGAACGGGCGTCATTCAATCAGAAATGTTGTACAAGAGTTTAAAAATTTTGAATAAACCGGTCGAATACATTCGTTATCCCAAAGAAGGTCACGAACTGACGCGTAGCGGTAATCCGGGTCGAATGATGGATCACTTACTGAGAGTCATTGAATTTTTTGAGCGATATGCGAAGCATCCGGAACCTCCCCCTGCCACTCTAGTGAAACGTTAACTCTTCATTTATGTCACGAATACCCCCGAGGATGGAGCAACGAGCGGCCATTCAGGCTAAAGTTTATCATGTACTTCCGGTGTCGACCGGGGGCAAAGTCTTTTCAGTAGAATCCTCTTTGCTGGAAAACATAACCGGTCAGATACATGAAGTGGTTTGTACAACAGAAGAGGGTCATGAAATCTGGCGAACACGCATTTTTGAAAAGCAATTTGAACCGATGCTTGAAACCGATGTGCAGGAAGTGTTTGTTGTTGATTTGTTTTTGAAAAAGGGAAATATAGGCGTTACACTCGAACATCGGAACCCCATTTTTCTGAACGAATCCACCGGTCAGATTCTGTCTGAGAAATAGGTGTATGATTTGGATAAAATTGTTCTCATCCGTGGCAGAAGGAGAAGCCAAACTTCCACTTCATCAGCCTCAGCTGGCGTTGGTCAATGGTCAGCGAATTTGCCTGGTGCGCACTTCGGAGAGATGGCTGGCGATGAGTGACCGTTGCCCTCATAACGGAGAATCTCTCAGCAAAGGAAAACTCAATTACCGGGGGGGAGATCATTTGTCCATGGCATGGCTACTGTTTTGATGTTGTTACCGGGCGAGAGTACCTGGAGCGTTCGCGCGATCTGGAGACATTTCCAATGGATGTGCGGGAAGACGGGATCTTCATTGGTCTGTGACCAGAGATGGAATGACAACTGAATTTTTAGATACTCTGATCGGCTCCTGAAGGGGTTGCCAAAAATAGAAATGCCTCTTTGGGGGGCCATTTGCCCGTATTTTGTGATGGCCCAACCATTTTTTTAAAGTTTTTTTGCTTTCTCTGTCACAAGAAAGAGACTTCTCTGTCTTACCCATGTATTCCGATAAATCCGTGATGGTGGCGTTGGTGTGCGTATACTCTTAATATTAAACTTTTAATAGCGATGTGGGTAATTCTTGGCTTTTTTGTAGCGCATTGGTATTTATCATTGTTCTTTCAAACCTTTTTTCTTCATCGGTATGCTTCGCATAAGGCATTTACCATGAATAAAACCACGGAGAAAGTATTTTATGTGTTAACGTGGATTTTTCAAGGATCGAATTATTTAAGTCCATTTGGATATGGCGTCATGCATCGTATGCATCATGCGTTTGCCGATACGGAGAATGATCCGCATTCTCCCAAATACGATGAAACCATCTGGAACATGATGTGGAAAACCAAAACCATCTATTCAGATATTGCCAACAAACGGTTAGTGCCCGACAAACGATTTACCGAAGGCGTTCCTCAGTGGGAAGCTTTTGACAAATTTGCGCGCTCGTGGCCGTCACGCCTCTTTTGGGGAGCTTTGTATGTGGCGTTCTATTGGCAATTTGCCACGGTGTGGTGGCTCTGGGTTTTACTCCCCCTTCAGTTTTTAATGAGTCCCATCCACGGGGCCATTATCAATTGGTTTGCTCACAAATACGGCTATCGCAATTTTGAAGTTGGCGATACTTCCAAAAATTTCTTGCCGGTTGATTTTCTGATGATGGGTGAGAGCTATCATAACAATCATCATAAACATGGGTCCCGGGCCAACTTTGGCGGCATCCGCTGGCATGAAATTGACCCCACCTATCTGGTGATTAAACTCCTGAACAAAGCGGGGATTATCACCATCGCCCGACAGAAAGAATTACACCTGGAAGAAATCAAGAAAGCAGCATAGGGTTAGTTTTATATTTTAAAAAGCCATTCGCAAGGATGGCTTTTTTCATTTTAGTGAGAACCCATTCCTTTTGTTGAAAGCCGGGTGCGGTGAGGGCATACACCCGATCAAAGTGTTGGGTATTGTAGTGCTCCACAAACTGAATCACAAACGTCTCTTAAGGATCGGTCTGGGCAAAATTGGAAATAGAGACCAACAGACCCATCAACAGAAGTGTAATCGTATTCATTGTAGAAAGATAGTAGGTTACTTCAAAATAATTCTTTAGTATCTTTACCCGATCAATCATTTTTAAAAGCAACTTTTTTTGACCTTTTCAGACTTTCATTTCGAACCCAGGCTCCAGGATGGACTGGACTCCATGGGTTTTACCAAGCCAACCCCTATTCAGCAACAAGCCATTCCCGCCATTCTGGAAGGAAAAGACTTGATTGCGTGTGCACAAACCGGAACTGGCAAAACAGCAGCTTATTTACTTCCGGTGATCCATCGGATTATCCGCACCGACCATCGTCACCTCAATACGCTCATTATTGTTCCCACCCGGGAACTGGCACAACAGATAGATCAACAAATGGAAGGGTTTGGCTATTTTACGGGTGTCAGTTCAATGCCTGTGTATGGCGGAGGTGATGGCGCCACCTGGGATCAGCAACGCAAAGCACTGGAGCAGGGAGCCGATATCGTCATTGCCACTCCGGGCCGTTTGATTGCCATGCTGGCGGGAGATACCGTAAACTTGAGTCAACTCAAGCACTTGATTTTAGACGAAGCTGATCGCATGCTGGACATGGGGTTTTTTGATGACATCGTACGAATCATCAGCTATCTCCCCAAGGAAAGACAAACGCTTTTGTTTTCCGCTACCATGCCTCCCAAAATCAGGCAACTCGCCAGTAAGATTTTACAAAACCCTTGTGAAATCAATATAGCAATTGCCAAACCGGCTGCCGGTATTAAGCAAGAAGCCTATGTGGTATATGACACGCAGAAAGAAGCCTTGTTGAAAAATATTCTCACCAACTATCCCTGGAAGAGCGCCATTCTTTTTGCTTCTCGAAAGGAAACGGTTAAAAAACTGGACGGTTTATTCAAAAAGAGCAACGTGGAAGCCAAAGCCTTTCATTCTGATCTGGAACAGAGTGAGCGCGAAGAAATCATGCGGGCCTTTAAAAACAAACAGCTCCGGTTACTGATCGGCACGGATGTTCTTTCCCGTGGGATTGATGTGGAGGGAATCAGTATGGTCATCAATTGGGATGTGCCGCCCGATCCGGAAGACTATGTTCATCGCATCGGTCGGACAGCCCGGGCAGAAACCACCGGCACCGCCATTACCTTCATCAATGAAATTGATCAGCGTAAATTTTTTGGCATTGAAAGTCTGATTGGCGATACTATCCCCAAACTTGCATTGCCGGAAGGAATAGGAGCTGGTCCTGAATACACACCGGAAGCCAGACGAAAGGATAAATCCAACTTTAAAGGTAAACGTACGTTCTCCCGAGGGAAAAGACCTGCGTCCCGTTAACGTTTTTTCCGGATGAGCAGAAAGATACTCATCAATAAAACCAACACCGACACCCCCCAGGCCCAATTGTTTCGTTGGCGTGACTCCGCCTGAAAAGTAAAATCGCGAAGCATAAATTTAACGGCCGGTGGCGACCACATCAGAATATTTCCTTGCACGGAATCTGCATTGTGCGAAACCAGTTCTCCGGGCATATCTATGACTTGGTTGTATTTCCCATCACTGGCCCAGGACATAAACTTAAATTTGGATTCTATCATTTTTACTTTTTGTTGATACGCAGCAGAAGCCGTGTCCAGAACAATCCCCAGACTGTCGGCCAGCGCGGGCAGGAAGTCCTCTTCGATTTCCTGGCGGGAGGTTAGCGCATGATAGATCTCTTCTTTTTGACGAATCAACTGCTCCCGCTGTGTGTCTGCCAGGGATGTTTCCAGCAACAAAGAGTAGTACTCGTCAAAGTATCCGCGACTGCCGTAATGATCATAGATACGATCCATCAACATATCCAAAAACAGGCTATCGGCTTTTGAAATAGATTTTCCTTCCGGAGGCAATTGGGCGATAAAGTCAAAATCTTGCGCGGTGAAGTAATCCGTTACGGGTAGTTGAAACCTATTGATGGCATGATAGGTCTCCTGGTAGGTCAGATAGGTATAAAACCACCGGAATTTTTTATCAAATACCGAGGTCACGCGAAACAAGGAATCCGAGGGTTGTGCCAACTCGGCATTGGCTTCGGCAGCCGAAGGAAAAGACTTTTGATATGCGTATTTGAATTTTTGATTTTTCTCCACTTTTACCGACTTCCCGCTAAAGGATGTCTCGGTAGTGGTATCGTTCATCACTTCACGGGTCAGGTTCCAGCCCGTTGCCGAGCTTACGCCCAGATAACGGATGGAGGTCTCGACAGAGTCGTTGGAAATAAACACAATGGACTTATCCAGCCGTCCGTCAGGATGCACTTTTGTTTTCATCTGAAGCTGATGTTCGCACGAGCTGAAAAGCATCAGCACGAAAACAACGAGCAGTCCTTTACTTATGAGAGGTATATTCATCATTATTTTTTTTATGGTATTGATAGCGGGCATACCATGAACTTCGATTGGATTGTTGGCGTCTTTCATAATAGTTCTTTAAAAAGGAAGCGGTATGTAACGCAACCTCTTTTCGGGAAGGCATTCGGTTAGTCCAAGAACGATTTTCCGGCAGATGTTCTTTGACAAAGAAAAAGATCAAGAGAACTGAGGCCAGATGAAGGGCATACTTCCAGGATTCCCAAATTTTGCGGGGTGCGTGTGGTCGTGTCACAGGAATGGCGTTCATCACCCGGTGGGTAAGTGCGGCTGCATGTACGGGCTGGGGCGATTCCAATCCGGATAAATGTTGGCGCAACGTCTCGGCTTGCCGCCAAATATTTTCACATGCCTGGCACGTGAGAATATGCTGCTTCACGAACGCCTGCTGTTCAGTTTCCAACTCCTGAAACAACCAAATCTGTTCTTCCCATTTTTCGCAATTCATGGTATCAAAAATTAAGGAGCGGATGATCTTAGATATTCACTTATCTTCCTTCGGGCGTGATACAAATTGCTTTTGATCTGATCTTCTGTGACCCCCATCAACACACAGACCTCTGCTACTTCCATTCCCTGCAGATCACGCAATACAAAAATCATTTTTTGCTTCCCCGACAGTTGACTGGCCGCCTCCGTAATGGCTTCCATGATCTCTCGTGATTCCCAAAGATCGGAGCCTGTGGGGTTAGCAACTTGCACCATTTTTTCCAGATCTACTTGTTTCCTTTGGGCACGCATGACAGATGATTTCTGAACATCCAGACAATGATTCACTAATATTTTAAACAGCCAGGTAGTAAACTTTACTTCAGGCCGGTAAGAAGAAAGGTTTTTCCATAGCTTAACAAACGTTTCCTGGACAGCGTCTTCTGCCTCAGCTGCCTGCCCCAGATACCGGTAAGCCACGGCATACAAAAACCCCTGATAGTCCTCTACCAAACTCCTGAATGCCTGCCGGTCTCCCATCATGGCCTGGGTAATGACGGAAGGAGAAGGTTGTTTAGGCATGGAGGAGTCTTACTTGTGATACGACTAAAGTAGCGATAAGTAAAATTGATTTTTTACTTTTTTTCTGATCGTAATTGATTTGGATCAAGCCTGGATCGGCTACTTATTGATTGTCATCAAGCCCTGGATCGGCTACAGCCGCCCACCTTTGCTTATCAATTAATTCAAAACCGATCATGAATTTTAGAAAACAAACTTTTACACTGTTGGCGGGAATACTGATTCTCGCGACCATGACCTTTTCGGTCAGCGCACAAACCACTCAAACGCTTCGCGGACAAGTGGTGGATGAGATCACCAAAACCCCTTTGGTTGGGGTTAATGTCTCTGTTGCCGGAAGTAATCCCATTCAAGGAAGCGCCACCGATGTTGACGGAAATTACCGGATTGAAAATGTTTTGCTCGGACGTCAAACCATTCTGGTTTCATACATCGGTTATGAAGCGCAAACCATCCCCAATGTAGTAGTCACCGCAGGAAAAGAGGTGGTGCTAAACATCAGTTTGGCCGAAAGCATCAGTCAACTCAATGAAATTGTTATTACCGCGGATACCCGCGATGATAAAACAGCCACAAACAATGACCTGGCTGTGGTGAGCGCACGATCCTTTAACCTGGACGACACTAAAAGATATGCTGGTGCACTGGGTGATCCTTCGCGGATGGCCTCCAATTTTGCCGGTGTGATCGGTGGCGATGATTCACGGAACGACATTGTTGTTCGTGGAAATTCGCCCACCGGCATGCTGTGGCAGTTGGAGGGTTTAAACATCCCCAATCCGAATCATTTTGGGTCACTTACCAGCACGGGTGGACCTGTAAGTATGCTCAACAACAATAACCTCGACAAATCCGATTTTATGACCAGCGCGTTTCCGGCTCAATATGGCAATGCGCTGGCTGGTGTATTTGACATTCGCTTGCGCGATGGCAATAACCAACAATCTGAGTTTCTCGGACAAGTAGGATTCAATGGTTTTGAGCTGGGAGCTGAAGGGGCCCTTTCCAAAAACTCAAAAGGATCCTATCTGGTGAATTACCGGTATTCGACCTTGGGATTATTCAATGCCCTGGGAATAGAATTTGGTACGGGCGCCAATGTCCCCTTGTACCAGGATCTGAACTTTAAAATAGCCTTACCCACCCGGGGAACTGGCAAGTGGTCCATCTTTGGGGTGGGGGGAATAAGTGAAATTGATCTGCTGGGCAGCGAAGCTGATCTGGAATCTACCACAGATCTATATGGAAATGAAAATGAAGATTCATTTCCCAGCTACCGCACCGGTATTGTGGGGGTTAGCTATGAGAAAAACATATCTCCGAAAACGTATGCCAAACTAACCGCGGGCATCAGCACCACTCGGGAAGACTTTTCGTCCGACTCGTTGGTGCGAAATACTTCTAATGATGTCATTGACCGATACCTGCGGGCCGAAGCTGAATTTGAAACCACCAAGTATTCATGGGTAGGCTTATTCCGAACCAAATTCAATTCAAAAAACAGTCTGACGTATGGCTTTTACCTCGATGCCTCTTCCATTGATTTATTCAATCGCGATCTTTATGCTAATCTGGGAACAGACTCCGTTCGGGTGAATGTAAGTGACCATACGTTGCTAACACAAGCCTATGCTACCTGGAAGCATCGTTTCAATAGTCGCTTATCGTTGCAGGCAGGTATCCATTCGCAATACTATTCGTTAAACGAGCAGGCCGTAATTGAGCCACGGGTTAGTCTTCGCTACATGATCAATGGCAACCAGTCAATTGGGATCGGATACGGAGTCCATAACCAGATCCAAAGCGTCTATACCAGCTATGTACAAACGAAACGTGCCAACAACACCTACGCCTTAACCAACACGGATCTGGATTTTACCACAAGCCAGCATACCGTGGTTACGTATGACTGGAATATCAGCGATCAGTTACGTTTAAAAGCGGAAGCCTATTATCAGACACTTTCAAATGTGCCCGTGGAGCAACGAGCCTCTTCATTCTCAGCCATCAATACCGGATCGAGCTTTGCCCCTTCGGATGCTGACAGTTTGGTAAGCCAGGGAAAAGGAAACAACTATGGAATAGAGTTTACGCTGGAGCGATTCTTCAGTCAGGGATTTTACTTCCTTGTCACAACTTCCTTGTTTGAATCACTCTATCAAGGCAGCGATGGTATCGAACGAAATACGGCCTATAATACCGGCTATGTTGCCAATGCATTACTCGGTAAAGAATGGCGGGTGGGTAAAAACAAAAACTTTTTCTCCGTCAATTTAAAAGTGACAACCATCGGAGGAAAATTCCTGACGCCTGTTGACTTTGCCGCTTCGCAGCAGGTAGGTCGTACGCTTTACCGCGAATCCGAAGCCTTTACAGAGCAACAAGACCCGTACTTCCGTACCGATGTGAAAATTGCCTACCGCAAAGAGTATAAGCGCAGTTCTCTGGAAATTGCGGTCGATCTTCAAAACGTCACTGGTAACCAAAACATCTTTGCGCAAAACTACAATCCCCGAACCAATACCATTGTTACCCAATATCAACAAGGATTTTTTCCTGTGCCTTTTATCCGCTACACATTCTAGTCGCAGACGTTTTGTTTAAGCACGTTTTTGCGCATCTCTGGCGGCATTTTGTATCTTTCCGGATGGACGAATTTCACTCCATCCGGAATTACATCTCCCGATTTCTTACCATTACCGAGCAGGAATGGCAGGCGCATCAGGCGATGTTAACCCGAAGGTTTTTAAAAAAAGGAGAATTTATTCTTCGCGGAGGAGAGGTATGCAATCATGTCACATTTATCAACAAGGGATACACGCGGGTATATAACCTCATCCGCGAGGAAGAACTCACCATTAATTTTGCTTTTGAAGGAAACTATGTAACGGACTATTCCAGTTTTGTTTCTCGTCAGCCATCCACCGACTTTATCGTAGCCATGGAAGATGTGGAAATTCTACAGATGAGTTATGCCGACATGCATGCGGTTTTTGACAAGTATCCCGTCTGGCAGAAGTTTGGCCGTTTGATGGCTGAATACATTCTATTGTTTGTGGTGGACCGGAACAAGAGTCTGCTGTTTCTTTCTCCTGAAGAACGTTACCTGAAACTTCTCAAAGACCGCCCCAAAGTAATCGCTCAGGTTCCCTTAAAATACATTGCCTCTTACCTCGGTGTTACGCCCGAAGCTTTGAGTCGGATCCGAAAACGATTAAGTGTCGGTGTTTAGTTCGTGAGATTATTCATCAATCCACCGGGTACTGAATGCCTGCTTCTGCCCGGATGCGATCCAATGTTTCCATGAGCAGCAGCGTATCGGCATGAGTTCTCAAAGGACTTTCCGTTAATCCTTGCAGCAAACAATCCGTGACGTGCTGCGCTTCATATTCATACCCAAATCCTTTGACCTGTTCGGTTGGGATCTGTTGTCTGGATTCAACACCGTTCGGATAAAACTCAATCTGGGCAGTAGGCCCATGAAAGCGGTAAGGCAATCGTATTCTCCCGTTGGTGCCCGCCAGGTCGGCACCGGTAGCCAGATGGGTCGAAAAGGTGGCAAATAAATTAGCCATCGCCCCGTTCCGATAACCCAACTGAATGGTGCATTGCTCGTCTACGCCTGTGGGTGCAGCTGTCATTCGCGCATGAATAATGTCTGGTTTTCCTAACAGGTCTAGCGCTAAAAAAACCGGATAGACGCCAATATCCAACAAGGCTCCACCTCCTAAATCCGGATCATATAGTCGTTGTGAAACTGGGGAAGAGGGTCGAAATCCAAACTCGGCATGGATGTAACGGATATCGCCAACAACACCCTGTTGAACAAGCTCCCTGACTTTTTGATAATGAGGTAGAAAGCGAGTCCAGAATGCTTCCATTAAAAAAACATGACGGGTTTGTGCCAAAGAAATCATGTCACGGGTCTGCCGGGCATTTATAGTGAATGCCTTTTCACACAGCACGGCCTTCCCATGCTCCAGACACAGACGGATATGTTCATGATGCAGCCCATGGGGAGTGGCGATGTAGATCACGTCTACTTCGTGACTGGCCGCCATTGCTTCATAACTTCCAAAAACGCCAGGTGCCGGAAACTCGTGTGCAAAAGCCTGGGCGGTGCTAAGCTCCCGTGCCGCTACGGCCCGGAGTGTTGCGTTCGAGACGTGGGATAAATCCGAAGCAAACTTACGAGCGATTTTTCCACAGCCCAGAATACCCCACCGAATGGGAGACGAATAATTCATGTGAACATCTTTAAAGCTTCGCGGAGCACCGCAAAGCTAAGAGATACAACATAAACCCAAACTGCGGATTTCATGTGGCGTAATTAATCGTTTGATAAGGTGGGATTCTTTCTACGATGACCAGGTTTTTTTTACAGATTCTGCAGGATGCTGTTGATGTCTCCGCCAGTTAAATACTTAGGCTATCATTTCTTTACTTCTTCGAATAACCCATCGAAAGGCCCGTATCTCCACGCACCGTTAGCTGAACGGAAACTTCATCGGTAGTATTATTACTAATGACCAACGCTGTGTTTGATTCCACGCGAACGCGGATGGTTTCTCCTGATGCTATTACCTGACCTGAATGCCGACCCCCATCCATAGGTGCCCGATGGACTTCAATTTCCGAGCCAGAGATATTTTTGAGTTTTACCCGAAAGGAACGGTGGGGATTGTTCCCTAACAAGAATTGCTCTTTGGATTTAATGGTGGTGGTCGAATGAATGGAACAGGAGGCGCCAAGGATGAGGATAGTACCCACCAGTAGAAACGTTGTCATCTTAGATTTTTTCATGGATTTTCTTTTCTTCAAAAATAAATCCATTGCTTGTAACCGATTGTAAATCGTTGTCATCAGATGTAACAAATGGCAACCATTCCTTTAAAAAGAAATTCCAAAGAAGTGAATTTTCTGTGCGCTACATTGTGCAATGCCACATCCATATTTCGTTCCGACAAGTTTCAGGTGCGCTCGCAACACCCAAAGCAAGGGAGTTTTTGGATCAATATCCACGGTTTCCTTTTTTTCGTTAACGTTTAGGTTAACTACTGCCATATCGTTTTCATTTTAAATTTTCTCTACTTCATGTTATCAACGCACTTTCCCCTTTCTCTTTTAATGAGTCGCCTGGTTTTTATATTCCTTCAGTACAAAGTGTTTATCCAAGGTATACACCAGACTAATACTCCAATCAAAATCTCGAGCGGCAATAGAAGATTCAATAGCTTTGTTCACAATCCCCGAAACAGTAACCGGAAAACCGTGTACACCAACCGTAGTGGTGGCGTTTACATAGTACCCATCGTCTGCATCCACCTTTAAGTAAAAAAACTGCGGATTAAAGTTGAAGTAAGTCTTCCCCGCCAGTTTAAGTTTAGTGAAGTTTCCCTGAAACGATAAAAAATTAGAGTTTTGGGGCCCATGTTGTTGGAAGCCATGCCCGCGCAGATAATATAAGCTCACGCTTATATGAGGTGAAAACTTATAGGAAGGAATAATCTCTCCAGCCAGAAAACGTCTGGCCACCGAAAGAGGTTCCTGAATTCCGTTGACATCTACCGGGCGCGTGATGTAGTTCAAGCCGGGCGCATGCGCGCCTATCGTCAATTGAAATTTCGGTTTGATAACCGCCTTATACCGATAGATGAAAATGAACGACCATGGCCGACCTTCCAGCGCAAACCGGAACTGTGGTTCAAACGTGAGTCGTTTGTTGCCCATGCGCATGTCCAAAAAAGCGGCTGGTGCACCTAATGTAAAGGCCGGCACAATCGAGAATCCATTATTCGTAATGCTCAAATCGGTATGAAAAAAGAAGGTACTGTCTTTTGGTTGTGCAACGACTGGAATGAAGGAGCAACTCCAAAATAAACTCACCAAAACACAACTCGTTCGCATGGCGTTAGGTTTGAGATTCAAAGTTATTGCTGAAGGCAAACTGATTTTCACTCACAGATAACCTGACTAATGTCTGATTGCGTGAGTATCGCGCACACTGCTAAATGTCAACGCCAGTAATTTCCATTCATTCCGTTCCTTTTGATAAACCTCGGTCACGGTAAACTCAGTGATCACTTCATTGCCCCCCACCATCGCGGTGAGGGTAATCCGATTCCAGACAATGGCGGTATTATCGACTAATTCAACAGCAACATCTTTTACATTGGCATTCTTATACCAAATTCTGCCTGTCTTAATAATTTCCAGTTCTTCATCTTTTTTCCACGTGCCACTCATGTGCACAAACTTTGCTTTTTCATGAAATAAAGGCGCGAGTTTTTCGACATCCTTGTCCGCCATCCATTGCCATTTGTCAGTGGAAAGCTTGATGAGTTGCTGGACGACCGGATCAGTTGTTGTTGCCTGTGCCCAGGATGCGGTACAGATCACGATCCAAAAGCTTGCTACAAAAAATGATTTTCTCATAATATTGATGGTTGATCTTTCTAACTCAATTCTTTTCTGAATTTCAACGGACTAGTGCCCATGTGTTTTTTGAAAAAATTGTTGAAGTGTGTTACTTCAGTAAACCCAAGGGCAAAGGCAATTTCTGATACGTTCCATCGGCTATGGCGTAACAGAATTTTTGCTTCTTGCACTACGCGCTCTGCTATCAATTGTGATGTGGTTTTATCTGTTGTTTCCTTGATCGTTCTGTTCAGGTGGTTCACATGCACGTTGAGTTGACGGGCAAAATCGGAAGCGGTGCGCAGCTGCATGGCGGGATGTTGATCGTCAATCGGAAATTGTCGTTCCAATAACTCTAAAAATAAGAACACAATGCGCTGTGCTGCGTTCTGAGGCTGCCTTGGCTGCATGGCCGCGGGTTGAATTTTTAATCCGAAGTGAATCAATTCAAACACCAGATTGCGAATTGCATCATACTTGTATTTGAAGTCAGTTTTAAACTCGTACTCCATCCGTTCAAACACGGCCTGCACCTGAGTGGCTTCACCATCCGTCAATTCAAACAGGTGTGTGCCTCCGGGCTGAAACACTTCGTACTGATTGATTTGTCCGAACTGAGTGAAGAACTGTTGATTGAAAATGCAATACATGCCTTCGCGCACCCGGTCGAGATGTTCCCACTTATACGGAATAAGCGGATTTGAAAACGACAACGCTTGCTTCTTTACATCTAATACCTGATCGGCATAATGCACCTGGCCGTTGCCTTTTACAAGCATGATCTTGTAAAAATCGCGCCTGCGGTAGGGTATGGTTGTGGGCTTGTCCGCGGTATACGGTTCCAAACGAAACAAATTGAAATGCCCGATTTCGTTTTTGATGTTCTCGGGCAGCCAATTGAATTTGCGTTGGTAGAATTCCAATAGCGTCTCCGTTTTCTCCATTCCATGAAAGTTACGAAACCGGGGCTTTACTACAGCCTTTAGCTTTTTGACCGGTTTTATCTGTGGGCGAATGGTTTTTACTTTCACGTCAGCAAAGAAACGATGAGGTGGTTCCCGGTCTTAACGTATTTCAAGGAAAGAGTTACGAAAATCAAACACTGAAAGCGCTCCATCGGTTCAAAAAGTGGCAAGAATGGTAGCATACAAAGTTGTTGCTTATCCGGGATGGCTAGATCGTCATTTTTTAAGAATGGATAGTACCTCATTCAACTTCAGCAATGCTTCTACCGGGCTGATCGTGTTGATGTCTATCTGCGAAAGCATTTCATGAATGGCTTTTGATTTAGGGTCAATCTCGAATAAACTCATCTGCTGGGTAGCCTTCGGCAATTCTTCCAGTCTTTTCTTCGATTCATTTCGATGTTTGTCTTTCTCCAAGAAATGTAATATCTCATTGGCACGTAACACTACTTTGTTGGGCATACCCGCCAGTTGAGCCACGTGAATTCCAAAGCTGTGTTCGCTGCCGCCCTCTTTTAGCTTGCGCATAAAGATGATTTTGTCGCCAATTTCCTTGACACTCACATTGAAGTTCTTCACGCGCACCAAGTCCTCCGCCAATTGGTTGAGTTCGTGGTAGTGTGTGGCAAATAGTGTTTTAGGTTTGTAGTCTTTGTGCTGATGCAGGTATTCCACAATCGCCCAGGCAATGGATACACCATCGTAAGTCGAAGTACCACGGCCAATCTCGTCCATCAAAATCAAACTCCGATCGCTGAGATTATTCAAGATGCTGGCCGTCTCAATCATCTCCACCATAAAAGTAGACTCCCCTCGCGAAAGATTGTCGCTGGCTCCTACGCGGGTAAAAATTTTATCTACGATCCCAACCGTAGCGGCTTCTGCCGGAACAAAACTTCCTATTTGAGCCATCAGCACAATCAAGGCGGTTTGTCGGAGTAATGCTGACTTCCCCGCCATATTAGGCCCCGTGATGATTAGGATTTGCTGGGTTTCTGTATCCAGATAAATGTCGTTCGGTACATAGGTTTCTCCTACCGGTAGTTGCTTTTCAATAACCGGATGACGACCCGCTTTGATGGCCAGCCGGGTGGAGTCACTGATTTCCGGCTTGGTGTATTTGTTGGCAAGGGCGGTGGTAGCAAACGAGAGTAAGCAATCCAGCACGGCAACCACTTTTGCGTTTTGTTGAATTTGTGAAATGTAATCGGAAGTATGCTGTACCAGTTCGGTAAACAACTTCATCTCAATGACCGAAAGTTTTTCTTCTGCGGTGAGAATTTTCTCCTCATATACTTTCAGTTCTTCCGTAATGTAGCGCTCGGCATTGACCAACGTTTGCTTACGAATCCAGTCGCCCGGCACTTTATCTTTATTGGCATTGCTGACTTCCAGGTAATAACCAAAAACTTTGTTGTACGAAACTTTTAACGAATTGATTCCCGTGCGCTCTACTTCGCGTTTCTGCACCTGTAGTAAATAATCTTTCCCTGCGAAAGCGATGGATCGCAACTCATCCAACTCAGCGCTCACGCCTTCCTTAATAATACCGCCCAGGTGGACCAACATCGGAGCGTCTTCTTTTAACTCTTTTTCAATTTTCTCCAGCAGAAACTCACAGCGGTGTAACTGATCTCCTAATTTCGTCAACACCGTTTTATCACTGGTGAGCAATAGTTCTTTGATGGGAAGAATGGCTTGCAGCGAACGCTTCAGTTGTAACAATTCGCGTGGATTGATCCGTCCTACGGCTACTTTTGAAATCAGCCGCTCCACATCAGTTATCTGACGGAGGTGTTCCGCAATTTTTTCGGATAGGGCTGTCTTTAAACAGAGGTGCTCCACCATTTGCAGGCGCTCTTCAATGGCACTTCTTTCTTTTAAGGGAAGGATCATCCATTGCCTTAACTGACGCGAACCCATAGGGGTGATCGTTTGATCTAAAATCTGAATCAACGGCACCCCGCCATCGTGGGGGGAGTGCACAATCTCCAGATTCCTGACGGTAAACCGATCGAGCCACACGTATTTTTCTTCATCTATTCGAGCGATGGATGAGATGTGGCTGGTTTCTTTGTGTTCCGTGGCTTCCAGGTAATGCAGGATGGCTCCTGCCGCAACGATGGCTTCGTTCATGCCGTCCATGCCAAATCCCTTAAGCGAATTGGTTTTGAATTGACGGATAAGCTTCTCATGGGCAAAATCAAAAGCATACACCCATTCATCCAGAGCAAAGGTGGCATGACCCTCGGCAAATAGTGATTCCAGTTTTTCGCGATGTGTTTTGGCAAAAATGATTTCAGCGGGGCTAAAACTCTGGATGAGTTTGCCAACATACCCTTCCGTTCCCTGGGCGGCATAAAAGTCTCCCGTGCTGATATCAAGAAAAGAAATGCCCCACACGTTTTTATGTATATGAATGGAGGCCAGGAAATTATTTTGCTTTTTTTCCAGCACATTGTCGTTGAACGATACCCCCGGAGTGACCAACTCGGTAACGCCCCGCTTGACAATGCCTTTCACAAAGCGAGGATCTTCGAGTTGATCACAGATGGCTACCCGATGACCCGCCCGTACGAGCTTAGGCAGGTAATTGTCCAATGCATGATGTGGAAATCCGGCCAGTTCAATTTCAGAAGCTGACCCATTGCCGCGTTTGGTCAGGGTGATGTCCAATACTTTACTGGCCTGGATGGCATCTTCGCCAAAGGTTTCATAAAAATCACCCACTCTAAAAAGCAACAATGCCCCTGGATACTTCACCTTGATGGCGTTGTATTGTTTCATTAAAGGGGTGTCCATTGCGCCTGCTCCTGCCATGTTGATCGTAAGAACTCTATTCTGGTCTGATGTGGTGTTTTCGGTCTTACGCGGAGGACAAATATAGAAGTTACAAACGGGAGATTTTAAGGTAAAGACAGGCTTTTGGAATGGTTTTTAACATCTTATTGGCAAACGGTTGGCAATTCATTAACAGCCAGTCAGAAAAGCCCGATATACTTTTGATAAAACTAAATCCTATATCTGTGAAAAATACTTTTCTCCTCATCTTTTTGTTGACGTCTCTATCCGGAATACTGCAGGCCCAACCCGAAACTCCCCATCTGCTGGGAGTTTGCTCGCTGACTCAACTGGAAAAAGAACCGTATGCCAGTTGGTATCAAACAAACGTCAAGGCTTACACGCCCAATGAAGAGATACTATCGGCTCTGAAAAAAGCGAACCCGTCCCAATACTCCATGAAGATTTTTTTTGGCTCCTGGTGTGGGGATACCAAGCGTGAATTACCCAAGATGGCCAAGATTCTGGAAAACCTTTCTTTCCCTCAAAAGAATCTTGTGTTGATTGGTGTGGATAATTCGACAGAGGCGTACAAACAATCACCCCAGCGGGAAGAAGCCGGATTGAACATCTATCGGGTTCCTACTTTCATCATTTATAAGAACAATAAAGAAGTGGGACGCATCGTAGAATATCCGACTGAGACCCTTGAACGGGATTTACTGAAGATTTTTTCTAAAGAGGAATATACACCCAACTATATTGGGTATCCGCAGATTGCCCAATGGCTGGTGGCCGGATTGCTCACAGATGAAAACATCAGTCCTCGTGGCCTGGCCATGCAGATCAAAAATAAGATTAGCAGTGAATCAGAGTTAAATGCGTGTGGATATGTTGTGATGGCGCAGGGAAAAACCAAAGAAGCCATTGCCATTTTCCGGATCAATGCCAATTTGTTTCCCCAATCAGCTAACTGCTGGGATAGTTTGGGGGAGGCTTATGCAATAGCCGGGCAAAAAGATAAAGCCATTCAAGCCTATGAATACGTTCTGGAGTTGGATGCTAACCATGAAAATGCGAAAGCCCAACTTTTAAAGCTTAAAAGTTAGCCTGGTGTAGGCTTGAAGGTTCGTGGTGTATTCTCTGTACATTAGCATCCATGAACCTTCCCAATTTTAGATGGCTCCTGCTATCAGGTACTGTTGCTGGAATACTCTATCTCTCTGGTTGCTCCCCTCAAAGGAAAGAGCAATCCCAGGAAATCAACGACACTACGTGGGCCATTCTACCTTTCATAAAAGTAGACAGCCTGAATCCTATTCTCGCAGCGGGAGATGGAAAATTTATTTGTCCGGTTCTGAATAAGGAAGTACGATGGGAAGAAAAGGATGTTTTTAATCCGGCAGCAGTCGTTCGTAACGATTCGGTTTTTCTGATCTATCGGGCAGAAGACACTATAGGAAAATACGCGGGCACCTCTCGACTCGGAGTAGCCGTTAGCCCGGATGGATTGCATTTTACCCGACACAAAGAACCGATTCTTTTCCCTGCTGAGGATGCGATGAAAACCTATGAGTGGGAAGGAGGGATTGAAGATCCGCGCATTGTGGAAAAAGAAGATGGAACCTACATCATGACGTATACTGCTTATGATGGAAAAGTGGCGCGGTTATGTGTGGCATCTTCTTCCAACCTGATGACATGGACAAAGCACGGACTGGTCCTTTCGGGGAAATATGTTGACTCGTGGAGCAAATCCGGAGCGATTGTAGCCCAGCAAGTAGGTGAAAAAATGATCGCAAAAAAGATCCATGGAAAATACTGGATGTATTTTGGAGACACCGATTTGTTTATGGCTACGTCTGTTGATCTCATACATTGGCAACCGGTAGAAAAAAGCGGGAAACTTGAATCCGTGCTTCAACCGAGGAGCGGGTACTTTGATAGCCGATTGGTGGAAAGTGGTCCATATGCGTTGTTGACTGAAAAAGGAATAGTATTGATCTACAATGGGATGAACCTGAACGAGGGTGGAGATTCTTCTATTGCCAAAGGAGCATACTGTGCAGGACAAGCGCTGTTTGATGCGAGCGATCCATCAAAATTGATTGATCGATTGGAGAAAAATTTCCTCCGCCCAGATCAACCCTACGAAATTTCCGGGCAAATCAATCAGGTTTGCTTTGTGGAAGGCTTAGTTCATTTTAAGGGAAAATGGCTTTTGTATTTCGGCACGGCCGACTCCAAAATTGCGGTAGCGGTGTCAACCAAGGAGCCTGAATCTTAACATTAGTATCATTCACGACTACCTCATGAATTCAGCAACCCCTGGCATCGTCCGATCTGACTTGGTGAGCTCTTAGCGGCATAAGAAAGCCGCTAAACTCTGTCATTACCTTTTTTCGACAAAATTTTTAAGTTCTGCATTCATTTTTTCAAACCCTTTAGGTGCCAATTTCATGGCTGGTAATTGTTGCATGAGTAGTGAAAGTACTCCGCGGTACTCTTCTCTGTTAACGACCGTTGTTGTGCCATCTTGGTTTGACTCTATTTCAAAAAAGTGTTCGCCATCAAAAATGCGTGGCAACCCGGTCCTCGCAATCCACGCAAATGATTTACCTTCTTTCCATTTAGAAATGGTTGGTTTAAACTCGTAAGGTGTTGCGCCTTCCACCGAAAGTTTTAAATGAATTACCTCATTCAATGCTATCGTTCCCCCCAGGTAGAAGAGTTGACTGTTCCAGTTTTTGTAATTGTTGAAATCGATGATGGTTTCCCAAACATTTTGAGCGGGCGAATTAATTATTACATCGTTTCGAACCTCAAATTTTGTTCGGCTTAGAATAAGAATCAGAACACTAATAAGCGCAATTGTGATCCACATCGTTTTAGTTGTTTACGGATTTATTCTTCGGTTTACTTATCCTTTGTATGGACCTAACTCCCCCATTTCGCCATTGGCATATCTCCGCTGTGTTTCAGTCATCTGTTGAGGCGTTGTCATCACAAAAGGCCCGCCATACGTGATCTCTTCTTTCAGAGGAATACCTGTAGCAAAAATAAACTCAGCCCCATCGGCATCAGCTTTTATGGTTACGTTATTGCCTGTGCTGCTGTAGTTAATAAGTGTCTGAGCGTTGATTGTTTTTGAATCTGTACTGCCGGAACCTCTCAATCCATAAACAAAAGCCATTTCAGCGGCATCCAGTTGAATCTGTTTATCCGGTCGTAGAAAAATGTGTAGCAATGTGACATCTGTTACCATGCGATGCTTGGCCTGTTGTTGGTCAAATTGCCCATGAAGGATACGAACCGTATAACGATCAGTAACTACTTCTGGAATTTCATTTGCCTTGGCATGAAAAGCTTTGGGGGTAACAAACCGATTCAGCTCGGAATGATTGATCCAGATTTGAAAGCCGTGCGCAACGGTTCCTGGAGTTTTAGGGAACTCATCATGAAACATGCCACTCCCGGCCTGGGTGATGTGCAGCCCACCCGGCTCGATGATGCTCTGATCGCCCAGGCTATCCCGGTTGATAAAACTGTTTTTACTATCGGGCAGCATGTACGTCATCACCGAAACACCGGCATGGGGATGAGGGCCAAACACCGCTTGCGTCATTTCATATTCCGTAAAAACCAAAAAAGATTCAATCGGATATTGATGCGCCATGATGTTGACTCCGCGCAGCCCGGGGAAATCGTTGGTAAATTTTAACGGTGACAGGTTGATGATATTCTTTTGTTCAGTCATAATGTGAAAGGAATGGGGTTACGCTTTTAACGAGAAATGTCAAATGATGCTATTGACCACCAAAGGCATGTTGCAAATCACTTAAAACTGTTTGAGGATGACCGTCAATTATTTTTACTTTTGGATTGATTTTCTGGAATTCTGTGTGAAAGTGATTCCGGCTTTCCGTGTCCACACCGCCACCAATAATCACAGCGTCAAAAGTATCGGTCGTAAAAGCCGCGATAGCCTCTTCGTTTGATTGTTTGCCAACGGCCCGATAGTTGTGCTGCTTCAGCATGGCTGTTACTTTGGCCAACATACTTTCATGCCGCCCGATGACTAGTACCTTTTCTCCGTGTCCCATAAGCTTTTTACTCTGTTTTGTACAACCTACCATGGATAGAATGAGGATGATCGCTGATATTATTTTTAGCTTGATTTTCATATCTATTCCGATAGCAACAGGTTCGTATGGTCTCATTCTTTTTTCTGGTTCGAAATGTCATAGCTTATCCCGAAGCTCAAAATCCAGTCGCTGGTGCTGGAAGGAAAACCAAACGGATTGCTATCGCTGATGGTCAGGTTCTCATAGGTGTAATCAAAATCAGTTTTGAACGCAAAACCCTTATAGATAGAAAGTTGGAGTCCGATCAATGAATGCCAGCGATAATTTTGACTATTATTAAAGCCCAACATAAACCAGGTATCGTGGCGAAGCGATAGGTGGTTTCTGAGAATGGTATGGAACCCCCCCATTCGAAAGATCCCTCTCGTTTCCTTTACGCTAAAGTTGCCATTGTATTCTGACCGATTGAATGTGTTGTGCTTATAATCAGCCTCTTCATATACCATGGCCACACTTGTGCGAAAAAAAACACGGTTTTTTTTATAGAAGCTGTACGCTCCTCCACCCCCCACCTGCCATCGGTTTTCAATGCTTCGCCTGAAATTATCTTCGTACGTGGCAAGAATGAACCCATAGAACTTGTTATCAGGCAGCAGGCGAATGTAGTTTCGCGTAAGCATATCGTTTTCAACTATGCGGGTAAAATTTCTTCCATAACGATAACTGTTTTCTGTAACAAACTGGATATGCTGGTTGCCAACGGAACCCAACAAACGATTTTGACTCACCGTTCTTTCCAGGTTTCCCCCGCTCAAAATAGTGGTAGCGGAAATATGTAAATCATACCGGATGGTGTCTCTACTTAAAGCATCCTGCGCAACAGTAGTTGATACAAAAGCAAGTGAGAGCAGAAGCGCTGAAAGGAATTTTTGCATGACACTAACTTCAATTTAACCTGAGCCACATCATCATTCTCCGACAGTTGCTGTATGTCCAAACATCCACACCGCCTAACTTGCCCAACCATTTTTGCTCCACTTCTTTCGAAGCTGTTTGAGCCACCATATCAAAATACGTTTCGACCGTAAGAAAGGTATTTGCAAAACCCGTCTTCTTCGCGGCAGCCATGTAGTCCGTACTTTGCAGAGCCTTCATTACTGCAAACTTTATGTCGGTAACATATTCGATGTTTGTTTCTACATCTTTTTTTGTTGCCAGCCGACCAACGTGCCCGCTCACCATTACATCCCAATCATATTTTAGCAGTTGAGTATGCGCATTCAGATATCCAAAAACGTCTTCTGCCTCACCGAGCCCGTCAAAAGGCACCCAACCCGCCCACACAAAATCAACAGAGTTCAGAATTTTCTCCTGTGGCAAATACACCACCACATCGCTATGCGTATGGGAAGTCTGCACGGTATAAAGCTTTATAATCTTCGTGCCAAGCTTAAGTGTCAGGCTGTCTTTGAATGTTTTGGTAGGAGATTCTACGGGCTTGCCCCCGACAAACATTCCAAATGGAACATCCCGTTTCATGGATTGCAACTCCTTCAACTTCGATTTTACACCGTCACTGGAAATAATCTGTATGCCTTTTGGAAACTGATAGGCTCCGGTAATGTGGTCAGCATGATAGTGTGTGTAGATTAAATGCGTAACCGGTTCTTTCGTTACTTCGTTGATGGCTTTAGTGATTTTATCGCCAAAAATGGGCGGTGCATCCACCACTACCACACCTTTGCCGGTCGTCATAAACATGACCTGATGACTGCCTTCGGTAACCCAGTAAACACCTGTGCCTTTTTTTACTTCAGCCACATAGTAACCCTTGTTCCAGTCAAACTGCGGACCATATACCGTGTAAGGTACCGGTGCTGCCACTACTGTGTCTTTTCGTGTATCCACTTGAGCCGTTGCAAGTACCGTGGTGAGTAGGAATAAAAATGTAATTGAACTTTTCATACTATTTAGATTTATTATTTATTTCCCTTCTCAAGCATGGGAAGGTACTTGTCTTTGTTCACGTAGATCAGATAGGCTTGTATCAAGCCCACCACCAAGGCCACGGGTGCCATTTGTGGATCCATACCAAAATGAAACAAGATGCCGTTGAGTGTGATGGGAAACATCACGATGAGCATCAGTGGCAGGAAACGATTGGAAAACAGAGCCAGCGCGGTCAATATTTTTACGCCACCGAGGATGGGATAGAAATACCCGGCTTCGCCCAATAAATTCAGAAAACGCTGCGCGATGTCAGGCTGTTGCGGGTTGGGCAGGGGCATGAACTGAGCAAACATGTTGATGCCATTCAACAGGAAGATGATGCCAAGTACATAACGGCTGATGAGGGTAGACCATTTTTTCATATTAGTATAGCGTAGGGTTCATGATTAGGAATTCATTTTGAAACTGGGATCAACCACCTGCTTGCGGCTGGCAATTTTCCAGACACCATTTTCTTTTTGGAGGGTATCCACATAGAAGCCTGTCGCTACGATGCCAGGGGCATTCTGAGCATCTGCCACCCAGTAGGAGCTTTCAACTTTAGCGGTATCGCTGGTCACTTCTTTGATTTGAATGCTACCCACAAAGTGCCGTTTACCGGAGGTAATACCGGAGCTATGCCAGTAACTGATCGTTCCAATGATGGCCTCTTTGCCCTGGGCAGTACCCCAGGGGCTTTCATAAATGCCATTTTTGGTAAAGTTGTCGGCAAATTGCTCGTTGCTGTGGCTGTCGATGGAGAGGATGTAGTTGTTCATCAACTCGAAGATTTCAAATTTGTCAGATGTGTTCATGGGTTTTTATTGTTAAGTAGTTAATTGTTAAATACGCAACTATATAACCAAATTTTTTTACGACAAGTTCACGATGGTCTTTTTTAATACCCGCATGCACGTTTCGATGTCTTCCTTTGAAATACCTTTTTGGGCGTCTTTGATTGCCTGCTGGGCACAATCGGCCGCTTCGGTTTCTAATTCACGGCCTTTTTTAGTCAGGTAAATTTTAAACACACGCCTGTCGTTTTCATCATCGTGGCGCTCTACAATTCCTTCGCGTTCAAGTATATCCAGCAGCCTTGTGACATTGGCGCGGTCACGATTGGAAGACGTTGCCAACGCCTGTTGAGACTTCCCATCCTGTTGCCATAGGTTGGTTAGCACCCGGAACTGATCCGGAGTTATCGGTAAATTCTTTTCCCGCATGTATTTAGCTAACCTTCTATAGAGTGCGGTATAGGCCACGCCCAGGGTTCTTCCGTACGATTGGTCAAATTGAAATTTGGGCATAAAACATAAGTACTTTTATGGTACTGTTGAATACGCAACAAATATAGAAAAAGTTCAATCTATGTTTAATAATCTCCTAAGGACACGTGCTACATCGGCAATTCTAGAAAAGCGTAGTGGTAAATCCTACTGAAATTGAACCCGATGTAAAATACGTGTCCCAAAATATCGAACGACTTGGAATGCTCACATAAACCGCCTCTATGGTCACCGCTGCATTTTTGGCGATATAGTATTCAAGCCCCACCGTAACTTTGGCTATAGCCGAATTTTTCCGAGAGTCTGATAGCGTAAGATTGGTCCCTGTGCCATAGATTACCGGGTACACGTATGAAGTAACGCCCAGTTGCAATAACCCAAACGGTTTCACTTTGTTTTCTCCGATTCTATAGCCAAGACCGACCATGTAATCTGTAAATCCTAGAGAGCCTTTCGTTATGTTGGTCAGCGAGTTTTCCACTGTTCTATACTTACAAGTGCGATTATCAAAATTAAGGCGTACAAAGATGCCCTCCGTTCTTCGGATGCGATACTCTAATCCTGTTTTCAAGACCCCGCCTGCACTCATCGTTTTGTTGGCGGTGAAAGAATATCCGAAATCAAAGGGAAAATATAACCTCGAAAGAAAATTGGAGGTTGTGTCTGCATGCGCAAGGGTGGCAACAGGAATTACAATAAGTAAAGATATTAATACTCGCATCTTAACGCCCCAAAATTTTGATCGCTTCGCGCATTCCGGAAACAAAAGCACCGTGAACCGTGGAGTGATGCTCAATGGAGGTAGCTTCGCCCGCGAAATGTATTCGCCCAACTTCTTTCTTCAGCTCATCAAAGTCATTTTGCGCAGAACCCACCGGCACATACGAATACGAACCTTGAGAATGCGCATCACCTTTCCATTTTGTAGCGATTATATTTTTAAACTCAATCTCCTTTCCGGGATGGGCTTTGTGTAAAATGTTTTGCCAGGCAGTTTTAATGGTATCAAGGTCAGTAGACTCTACCCAGAGTGCCGATTGTGCTACTGGCATAGCAATCAATATTGGCCTTTTGTTATAGTGATGGTAATTAGCAGCAATACCAAAAGAGTTGCCAGACTCTGTAGCGTAGCACTGAAAGTCAGCATCACCTTTCCAAAACTTCTGGCTAAACTCCATCACAACTTTGTTGAAGACGCCCATTTGCATTTTTGAAAATGATTTTAGTTTCCAATCTGGCAAGGTGGGACTGAATTGAATGAGCTGTTTTTGTAGAATGCTGATAGGCACCGTTACGATTACGAAATCCGCTTCGAATACTTGCCGATTGGTTATCACTTCCACGCTTTCAACATGGTTCCTTAATTCACAAACTGCCTGGTTGAGTTTTACGTCAATTCCTCCAAGAATATGATTGATCAAATTGCCATAACCACCGGCCACAAAAAAATCATCTTTCTCCTTTCGCACGGATTTATTCAGATAATACTTTGCAGAAGCATCATGCAGATTAGCCGCAAGATTGTTGGAATAGCTCTCTTCAATGAGTGATAATATTGAGCGTTCTTTTTCGGTGTAATTTTTATCGGCAGTGAGCTGGGAAATTGCTTGACGGATGGACAAGTCTGAACGCGAATCATGAATCAGTTCGCGATGTCTGTTCAGCATTTTCTCAAAGTGAAGATAAAACAGAGCCAGTTGCAGGTTACCGATCTTTTCTCCTTCTCGGTCATATACTTTTAAGTTGGAATAGTCGGTTGGATGAACACGTATGTTCAGTTTGTCAGCATAGCTCTTCAAGGGATTATCGGGATGGGTAGATTGATGTATCCAATTGGCTCCTAACTCCAGGTTGATTCCCCAATCTGTATGTGTGTGTATTCGTCCGCCTGTTCTGTTTCGTGCCTCCAATACAATTACCTCACAGCCCGCGTCCTGCAATTTTCTTGCGGCAGCAGCCCCGGCCATACCTGCACCAACAATGATTACTTTTTTATTTTTTGCCGGTACTGGTTGAGTCGCAAATGATGCGAACGGAAGGGTTAGCAAACCAGAGAGCGTTAATTTCAGAAATTCATTTCTTTGCATTGAAGTTTGATTTATGCAAAGATTGTTGCTGTCAACCAGCTTTCATTTGACAAATGTCACAAAATCATTTGCTGCGCAGGCGGCTCAACGTTTCTCTTGATATGCCAAGATACGAGGCAATGTAGGTGAGTGGTATTCGCTGCAATACGCGCGGCTCGCGCTCCATTAGGAAGATATACCGCTCCATCGAACTTAGTCCTTGCGAAAAATAGATTCTGTCCTCAAGAAACAACGCATACTCTTCTATGATGTTGCTAACAAAATTCCCTATGTGAAGGTTGGTGCGGATGTGGGGTTTCAATGACCGCATGTTGATGGCGATCAATGTCGAATCTTCTACCAGCGCAAATGTTTCCCGCGAAGGCAAATCGCGATAGTTGCGCAACGAGCCTACCATTTCGTTTTCAAACGCAAACCAGGTATTCACCTCAACGCCATCTTTCAAGTAGTAACTACGCACGGCTCCCCTCAAAACGAAGTAAGAAAAATCGTGATGCTGGTTCTCACGGAGTAAAATGTGATTTTTGGTCAACTCTAAAACCGATAAATGATCGGCTATTCCCTGTTCAACTAAACGCTCCGTTTTTGCTCCGTGAGAATATTGATCTATAAATTTTTCAAATGCTGGGTTCATGCAAAAAAAGTATGCTCAAATTTACAGCTATGAAGACAACATATAGAGTCACTAACTTTAATTTTATTGTTTGCAAATTGCTTCGCTGCATATTCAGTATAAAACAAGCGCTATATGAATGAGTTTTTTCAATCGTGTTCACTGAGGCATCAGGACAGTTTCACACTTTGCGGAATAACTCTGCTGGATTAGATAATATCCCATAACCATCAACCACACTAACCACAGCGTGCTACCGACAAATCCAGCTAAATCCCACGCGGGAAAGCCGGGGATGACTGTTGCCAGTAGCTCAGCCTGGGCAAGAAAATAAATCACTGAACTAATGATTCCAAGATAATTGATCCAGGAAGGAAGCATTTGGTGCCTCTGAAATAGTACCGCCACACTCACCGACCAAATGACGGTGAAGAGTTGCCCGACATGCTCACCTAACAGCACCCCACCCCATTGATGCACCGTTTGAAAAATAACCTCAATAGACTGACGTAGCGCAACATCGGTTGTGCTCACATAGGTGTTTGCCAACACGGGCACCACAAAGACCCAACGCAACAAACCCACCAACTGAGCCACGATGGAAATGACCCCCATTGCAGTAATCCACCCAGTTGTTTCAGCTTTCGATTTCAATTGCTTTCCTATCAACACATAAGCAACCAACAACGGCAAGCCCAGTAAGGCAAAGGCTAGCCAGCTAAAGATGAGTGAGGCTCCGCCAGCTTCAAATTGTTCCAACACGATGCCTGGTTTTTCGCGGAGAATGTCCGGGTAATGAAACGTGATGGTAAGTATCGTATATGGTATGAATACTCCGATAGCGCCCACCATCAACAGTATTCCGGCAGACTTAGTTGGTTTCATGATTTTTTAGAAGGTGTGTGGTGTAGGTTTAGGAATGGTTGCTCCTTTTTGAAGAGCCCTGATACCTGTGAGCTATTTGATAACGAATGAATAACTTAATCCGGGAGTAGGATTCACTTTTACGCCTTCGCCTTTGGCCATCAATGCTATCGCCCCCAGGCGAAAGTTTAATCCTTTCCAGATCATCCAGCGAAAGCCCGCTTCGATGCCCAGAGCATTTGTATTTTCATAATCGCGGGTGAGGCCGCGCAGGTAAGAAGCCCCTGCATAAAACGAAGAAGGAATTTCCTTTTGATCGAATGGCAGGAACCAGTACGTAACACCCGTCTTGACAAATTCGGTAGTAATTCCTGATTCAAAGTTGGTTACGTAGTATCCGCCATGAACGGAAAGATGCTTCACGCGATACTCTGCCCCGATGGATGGATTACGAAATCCGTTGATGCTGATTTCTTTTGAATCAAATTTGCTTTGTGCCTGCAGGCTGATGGAGGCCAGTGCCAGAAAAACTAAAATAGATGTTTTCATGTGTCTTGTTGTTTTGATTTAACAAGACAAAGGTGCGCGCTTAACTTTCTTTTACGCTGGACATATGTCTATTAATGAGCAGAGGGCTCACTAATAGACATCTAAAAAGGTTTAATCGATCAACGCTTCACACTCAAAACCATAGCGCTGAAGAAGTTTAATTGCAATGTCCGAAACTTCCTTATCACTTTTTATCCGCAGAATCTTATCACAATCTGCAAGGTCGAAGTTCCAATTGCCTGCTTGAAATGCGGTATCCAAAAATGTCGTTAAGATTGTCGCTTCCCTTTTTGTGTTAACCGATGTTTTGAACAGATAGATTTCAACGGATACAGCGTTCATGCAAATTTATAGTCTTACTTTTTTCCACGGTTTTTTGTACGGCCTATATCATTTTATGAAAGGCCCAGAATCTATAAGAATATCAAAGTTGTGCAAAGCAACCCAAACAGAAACGTAACTTGCCAACAATAGCCAGAGCAATCTTGGAAGAAAACACCAAAATGATTTCTTTGAAATACGATAACTTAGCCCAACTACAATGAGCGCAACCAGCATACCTAAAACTGTATCGACTGCACCTAATATTGGGCTTTTCAAATAAAAATATAGAAAAGAGAAAATGGCAAATAGCATCCATGCAGTGTATTCAAGGATAATGATTAACCCTCTCCTTTTTGTACCTACTGGTAAATTTGAGATAGTGTATAGTCCAATGAGCGAGGTGATGTTTAGAAACAGCCACATTGGCGCAAACAGCCAATCGGGGGGCGCCACGCCTGGCTGAACAAAATTGTTATAAAATGCTTCATCTCCATTGTAACCTGCTGGAATAAATGAAACGATGTTGGCGACCAGATAAATGATAACGCAATGCCACCATTTCATCTTTCCGGTTTGGTGTTGCACGAATTCTTTGCTAGTGTAGTGCTGAGTTGTTGTCATACGATAGTTGTTTAATTAAACAATTACGTTGTAAATTTATAACAAATTTGTTTTAAATACAAAAATGAAAAGTAAAATTTCCTATTTACCCCTCATTAGCGAGTGGGAAAACTATATTGCCATTACAAAAAAGACAGATGTCAGAGACTTCGCTTTTTGGCTGTTGAACAAGGAGACACCCCAAACTGACCAAGGGGAAAGGGCTCTGGATACCTATTTTGTTGCTAATTCGGAAGAATACAACTACTCCTACAGGAGTTCAGAAGCTGCTTTTTTAATCTGGCGTTTGGGTAAGTTTATCAGGTATTACACCAAACCTGCACTACTTGAAAACGGTTTGGCAGGCCAGGATGATTTTGCCATTTTATCTCACATTGATTACAAAAATTCTTGTTCCAAACGTGAAGCCATTGAGGCCAACATTATTGATTCCACCACAGGAATTGAGATTATCAAACGGCTCATCCGGCAAGGCTTAGTTTCTGAAAAATTGAATAAAGAAGACAAAAGGGAGAAAATTGTTTCTTTAACAAAACAAGGAAAAGAAACCCTCAAACGTGTTTACCTAGGCTTCTCAAAAATTCAGGATGTAATGGCAGAAATGAATATAGCGCAACGTGAGCTACTCATTCAAACGCTCAAAAATCTGGATCTATTTCATACTAAAAATGTTGAGATTTTGTCGAACCATGCTAAAAAAGCAGATTGATATAAATCCTAAATGACTTAGCAGATATTTTTTCGGATGCGGCTCAAATGCCGTGGCGTAACGCCTAAAATGGAGGCGAGATACTGAAGGGGTATCTGTTGAATGAGCACTGGCTCCTTTTCCATCATTTTTTCGTACCGTTTTTGCGCGGTCAGGGTAATAGAATCCAATCGGCTTTCGTCAATGCAACAGATTTGCCATTCTAAAATGCCCATGTAGAGATTTTTGAAAGCTGGCAAACTGGCGAGCAGTTCCTCCATCTTTTTCTTTTCGATCACCCAAAGGCGGGTGGGCGCTACAGCCCGGATGTTTTCACGAGCAGGTTCTTCTTTTAAAAAACTGATGAGAGAAGCAACAAAATAACCCGAGGTAGCGGCATACGTGGTCCGTTCTTCGCCCTCCACCAACAGGTAGTATTGCAAAAAGCCGCTCTCAATAAATCCAAGTTGTCGACTGACCTTTCCCTCTTCCACAAAGTAATCTCCCTTTTCAAGATCTTTCAGAATGAAGACAGCGGCCACTTTTCGCGCCTCAGCAGCGGTTAGTCCCTGCGATTCAAAATAGGCAATCAGCGGCTCCATGATTTAAAACTACCGAACGATCAGCCAAGAATGAAAATCTTTGTCACCTGACTTCGCATTTCACGGTCAGGGGTGGGTTTATAAATCACTTTTAGCCAATAGTGAGGAGCCTGTTTCATTACCCACACGGTCAGGTTGCTTCCTTTTTCAGAGGTGATGGATAGTATGTAAGCATTGAGCTTTTTATTATCAATCAGCAACGATTCTTCGCCCGTTACTTTCAGTGTTTTCCGCACAACCATCCCTTTCCTTTCCCCGCTTCCCGCCCAGCGGTCGAGTTCATCGTACTGAATTTCAAACCCGGGTTTCAGGGGCAGACTTCCCCAAAACAAGGGCGAGCCGGGGCCTTCGGGTGAAACAAACGTTGGAATATCGAGAAGGTAATGTGTCGTGTCCTGATGGGTGCTAATCATTAACTCCGCCTGCTGCTGTTTAAACTCAATGCGGTAGTCGATGAAGCCCCGATGATACATTTCGCTAACAAATGGCCGAAGTGTTTTGGCATCAACTTTAAAATAGTCATAATCATCATATGGCTTGAGTGGCTCAGGGCTGCGATGAATAACATTCCAATAGCTGCCGAGTGAATCTTCGGAGGGATAGATGGTTTCAAGGGTGCCAAAATCCCAATGCAGAATGGCGGGCTTGAGTTGCCGTGTGTTAATAATGCTTTCAATGTTGGGCTGTGCTAACGCATGGATCGCTACAAGCAAAAGTATAAACGCCCCGTGAAGTTTATTCATCCTGTAAGTTATTGGGAAGAAGAACGAAGTTTTGGTTGCAAAGGTTATAAACCCTCGCTACTTTAAAACTTCTCAATTGCCCAAACTACTAACAACCCTAGTACAAGAACCAAATGCACCAGCAACCAGGCTCGTTGATATAGCGGCCGGTTTTGCCAGGCTACCTTTTGATCAAACGGATCAAAAATTAACGAGATCCCTAAATTAGACATCGCGCTGGTTAATTGACCCGTGGCCAGGAATACCATGGTAAGGACCACAAAAGCCCCATAGAGAAACCGATTGTATTTGAAAGTGAGGTCTTTTGGTTTTTCATTTTCCTTGGTGGTTGTCATATCTTTTAAGGGATTTTAGCATGTCTTATCTTTTTGTTCCATCGCTATCAGAAAAGTTGAGAGCGAGCAAACGGTAATCGCTAGCCACATGACTGCTCCAGCCGAAATCGAATTTTTATCCAACAGCCTAAAAAAAGAGGCCAGAAAAGCAAAACCGGCCGCTATTCCGATGAGCAAAGCATACCTCCCAATTCTGGATCGTCTTTGTGTTTTCATTTTAATTATCCAGTAAGTAGACTTCCTAGCCACATAATTACAGGGCCCTGAAACTTTTTCTGATTTTTTTGCTCTCCAGCGTGCCTGGAATGTTTCATTCTTTGTGTTTTCGCTTTTACCTAACTTGCCTTTAGTAATTAACTTTAATACTATGAAGGAAGACCTGGCCAGGCCCTGGATCATTGCCGGTTACTCGTTGTTCGCAAAAGAAGGCCCCAGGGGGTTAAAGATTGAAGTGATGGCCGGCTTAGTAAAGAAACTTTTACCTCCAGATTTCCGAGAAAAACCTCACCTATGAATGGTTGCTTAGCTATTTTTCAAAACTCGGTACGCTGGTAGCTGAGATGAAAAAGTCGGAAGTAGCTTCGTGCTAGGGTCACCATCGTTTTGTACGGTACCGTCTAAGAAGTGTCAGGCTTCCTGAGGAGTTTTGCGTTCACTCCATTTTATATTGAACTATGAAGACATTTCGGATCTCACTGGTGATCGCGTTCAGCACACTGTTTCTTTATACCATCCTGGTAGGATATCACCAGGGCTGGAACCTGATACCGGTTTTCTTTAAAGATATCCTCTCCATAAGCTGGGCGGGACAGTTTAATCTGGATTTCTCATTTTACCTATTACTTTCATCTCTTTGGATCGCATGGCGCCATAAGTTCTCAGGCAAAGGATTTTTTTTGGCCTCTCTCGCTGTAATAGGGGGCATGCTTGTGCTGTCTATGTATTTACTCGTCACCAGCTTTTATGTAAAAAATTGGGGTGAATTATTGATGGGCCAGCCAAACACAAACGAGTCCTAACATCAATTTTAGATGTAAAACTGCAGATCAGATATCCGGCATTGCTTCCCATGCCTTTATCAACACTTTTGTTTTACCAGTAGCTGTGGGGCCGCTTTGGATTCGGGAATAAGCAAAGCGAATCCAAAAAAACGTTCCTGTCTTATAAACGACTGATTATTGAATCGTAGGTGAATAGTTTTAGTAAAAATTTAACTAACCATGACCACGTTCGTTGGCGCTGATATAGGGAATTGGCACGTGAAAGAACTCAAGCCGGTAAGGGGCGAATCAATGCCCTTTGCTTCGCACCTTCAAATAGAAGACCATCCGACAAGCACCCCAACAGCAGGAATATGGAAATTGCGTGGGTTTGTTAGCAACATTCGCTATGCCAACCATTCTGAGAGAAAGAAAATATTAGCCGTTCAGGAAGGACTCGGACGACCGCAAGCAACATGTGCGGCCCTGATACCGATTCGCAAAAATGAGGCGTGGTGGAACTTGGCACAAGATGAGAGGCGTGCCATTTTCGAGGAGCAATCGCATCACACGGCTATCGGTTTGCATTATCTTCCGGCCATTTCGCGTAAGTTGTATCACTGCCGCGACATCGGTGAGCCCTTCGATTTTCTTACGTGGTTTGAGTACGCACCCACAGATGCGGCTGCCTTTGAGGATTTGGTAACTGCGTTGCGCCAAACAGAAGAATGGAAATATGTGGAAAGAGAAGTCGACATTCGGCTGATTAAAGTTTAACCCCTGGTGGGTTGCCTTTATTCGATCACAAGAAGATGTCCAGTTAAGAATCATTAAACAGGAACAAATTCACTATAATCTAAACAAAACTGCCAAAATGATTTTGTCCTCTGCTTTGACTAAATCCGGTCGCCAGGCTGGATCAAGCGCTGTAGTGGTTAAGCCTGTTTGTGATGTTACACCACCGCGGCCTGCGAAGTATGGAACACTCGACTCTCGGTGAACAAATTCCAGACGGAATAAAATGTTTTGATTAGGAATGAAGTCAATATTGGTCGATGCATCCCATCCTTCAAACGCATCGCCCGGATTGGCAGAGAAAGGGAAACGGCCTGCGGTTTGCGTTGGGTTGGTTGGATTGGGAAGCGGACTGGCTTCCCCTGTCGGGTAAAGCACCAAATATCTTCCGGGGTTTTTGATCCAGCCACCACCTACCGTCCACGCCCATTGTTTTGCAAACCAGATGCGATTGTAAAACATAGCGCTCAAAAAGTACTGCGCGGGATTATCGGGATCACTATTGTCAAAACCATTCACGCCACCTCCTTTTTCAAAACCGAGATCGCCCGTAAGAGAAAACGCCATACGGGTGATCCCTCTTCGCTCGGGCCGATTGAAATATCTGATGAGTATACTATTGTCGGTGTGAAAACGCTTTCGTTCCGGAATACCCGCAGCATCGCTTCCGTAATAGTTGTTGCTGATCAATTTTAGCTTGCTGTTGCTCGACAAGTAGGTAATGGCGCCACCAACCCCCGGCATCGAATTGAATTTACCATAGCTCTGCCAGCCGTTGATAATCCACGGTTCAATTTTCAAATTTTTTGTTGGATGAATTTGAATGCGCACCTCGTTGAAAAACCAAGGCGTATTGTCGGATGTGAACGAAGCCTGGTATTCCCAGTTTTCTGCCTGATAAAATGAGTTCAAGCCAATGTAGGACATAAACAAACCAAAATCGACATTGATACCGTACCACTTGTTGAAGTGATAGCCAGCATAGGCTTCGCTCAAATAGCGATAGACATTAGCCAAATCGTATTGGCCCCGGTAGGGGCTTATGTCATTGCGAGGAACCACGGTAGAACGTGTGCCAAACTGTGTCATCACCCTGGCCCGGACATTGTTGTAAAGAAAATCTCCTCCAAAATGTAGCGCAGCCAGCTGCAATTCATTGTGGCGCGCCAAAGCAGTTGAACCCACTACGGTATTGTCGATGGGATTATTAAATGAATAATTGTAATTCAAATCCAACAACAGTGATGGCATGAAGTACTTTGCGTTTTGAAAGACGGATGAGTCGCGTCTGTCGGCCCCGTTTTGCCAGGTTTGGTCGATCCCTTCAAACGGTACCTTTTGGGTAGACTGGCTCACGGCATGGGTGATGATTGTCATGACGAAAGCCACCAGTAGCATGAAATGTCTCATAAAACCTGATGGCCAATTTTCTTTAACTCTATCGAATGTGCCTGATTATAGACCAGCGGCACTTGTTCCACCACCACATCACTTTTTTCGAGACCAAATGCTTGTTCATCCCGTTGCCCCAATCGTTTCAAAAGAAAATAACCATTCAGTAATATTCCTTCGCGCAGCGCAAATTCATTCTCCACGGAAAGGAATTTTTCGATGATGATGAATTTAAAGTCCGGCTCCGGATTGTATTTGGTAGAACCGTCCGGACGGATGTGCAGGTTGAGTTCTTTCTGTGCCACCAACTCTTGCACAATTTTTTTGAAGAACAACTCCGTGCGGGGTTGCACACGGAAGCCCATGTGAATATTTACTTTGATCACTTTGTCATCCAACAATTCAGTAACATCGTAAGTAAGTGTATAGGGCTCTTCGGTGTAATTGATATGTAGGAACCAGTACACATCGGCTCGCTTCGGCTTCTTCGAAAAAATAGATTTAATAATTTTTTCTTCAATCTGCTGACGGCTGTTGGCTTTCGTCATGTAGATCAGGTGTGTGGCAAACTTGGGTATTTCATCATCTTCACTTAACTCTTTGATCAGGGAAGTATACTTTCCCAACTCGACAAACTTTACAAATTGATTATTGATTTTGCGGGCATAGTACCAGACATACATCACCATGAAAATCAGTAACTCAAAGAAGAGAAACATCCAGCGTTCTTTGATCTTGGCTACGTTGGTAATGAAGAAAGACATTTCGATTGAACCGAAAACTATCACAAACAGTACTACCCAACCCCAATGCCATTTCTTAATGAACAGCATGAAGTAGCAAAGCAGAATTGTCGTCATTAGCATGGCTACGGTAATGGAGAAGCCGTAGGCGGCCTCCATATGCGTAGAGCTTTGAAAGTATAAGATCATCATGATACAACCGATCCACAGAATTGTGTTGACACTCGGAATATAAATTTGACCTTTTAACTCCGTTGGCTGACGCACGGCCACCCGTGGCCAGAAGTTAAGACTGATGGCCTCACTGATCAACGTATATGATCCGCTGATCAGGGCCTGCGAAGCGATGATGGCCGCGGCTGTTGCGATAATGACCCCGGCAATCAAAAACCATTCGGGCATTAATTCATAGAATGGATTGCGACCCTTTAATGTTGTACTGCCTTCAGTCATTATCCAGGCGGCCTGACCCAGATAGTTGGTAATTAAACTTACTTTCACAAAGGCCCACGTCACACGAATGTTTCTTCTTCCGCAGTGCCCCAGATCAGAATAGAGCGCTTCTGCACCAGTCGTTGCCAGAAAAACCGCACCTAACAGCCAAAACCCATGAGGGTATTTCATGAGTAATTGGTACGCATAATAGGGGTTCAGACTTTTGAGAATTTCTGGATAACGAAGCACCGCAATAATCCCAAGTGTAAAAAGCATGGTAAACCACAACAACATGATGGGACCGAAGGCGAAGCCCACACGTTGGGTACCAAATCGTTGAAAGAAAAAAAGTAACGAGAGAATAACGATAACAATCGGCACAGTCGGCAAATCAGGTACCACCAGCTCCAATCCTTCCACAGCCGAAGCAACCGAAATGGGAGGTGTAATGATGCCATCGGCCAACAGTGTGGTAGCACCCAAAATAGTAGGAATGACCAGACCTTTGCCATAACGCTTGACTAATGCGTACAATGAAAATACGCCACCTTCGCCCTGGTTGTCAGCCATGAGTGTGATGATGATATACTTCACGGTAGTTTGTAGTACAAGCGTCCAGAAAATACACGAAACTCCTCCGTATATCAACATCTCGTCAATAGGTTTGTCGCCTACAATTGCTTTCAGTACGTAGAGCGGACTGGTGCCAATGTCTCCGTAAATAATGCCGAGTGCCACGAGTAAAGAGGCCATAGTAATCCTGTCCGAGCCTTTGATCGATTTCATACACTAAAAAAATATGGTTGAATGATTATACTATAAAGCGATAGCCAACACCTGACTCTGTGATGATGTACACAGGTCGGTTGGGGTCCGTTTCAATTTTTTTTCTAAGCTGTGCAATAAATACTCTGAGGTATTGAGATTCCTCGCGGTACGAAGGCCCCCACACCTGTGTCAATAAATAATGATGCGTCAGCACTTTGCCTTGATTTTTTGCCAGCAAGGCCAGCAACGTATATTCAGTGGTCGTCAGTTTAATAACCTGATCTTTCTTTTTCACCGACCGCAACGAGAAATCAATAACAACATCGCCAAATTCAAGTCGTGAGTGATTTTCTTCGACCGTGCTTTTTCGAAGCGCTGCACGAATGCGTGCAATCAATTCGCCTGTGCGGAAGGGCTTTACCAAATAATCACTTGCCCCATGGTCAAGGGCGCTGACGATGTCAGTTTCATTACTTTGAACCGATAGCATGATGATCGGATTACTATACCATTCGCGCAAGTGCTTCAGTACCTCATGCCCGCTTTGATCGGGTAATCCAATATCTAACAGAATTAAGTCCGGTGGATGATTAGCCACCAGCGTTAATCCTTCTTTTGCCGTGGCTGCTTCCAGCACCGTAAACTCATTTGCCTGAAGCGTAATGCTCAGGAGCTTCCGGATCTGTGCTTCATCATCGATGACCAATACCGTAGCCTTATTCATGCTTCAAGTTATTGAGGTAGGTTAACTCAGCCGGAATAGAAATTGTGAATTCAGCCCCACTCATCGGCAGGTTACGCAATTCAACGGTGCCGCCATGTGCTTCTACGAATCCTCGAACAATCGATAATCCCAGGCCCGTGCCTCCCGGTCGCGAGCCGTGTACACGATAAAACTTCTCGAAAACGCGATTGACGTCCTTTACAGGAAATCCCTTTCCTGTATCAGACACCACAATCATCAGTTTTTCATCCACACAATCGGCATGAATGAGTATGGCGCAACCGGCAGGCGTGTGTTGAATGGCATTGTTTATCAGATTAAACAACGTCTGTTCCATCAACGCAAAATCGAGTTTGAACAAAGGCAAATTTTCCGCAACTGAAACGTTGACCGTGTGGTGATTAAACGTGGGATCAAATTGTGCCAATACCGTGTAGATGAGTTCTTTAACATCCACCCAATCTTTTTTGATTTTGATCGCGCCTGATTCCAACCTCGACATGCCCAACAGGTTTTCAACTTGTCGGTTTAATCGCAACGAAGCAATATTGATTTCAGACAAAAGTTCCTCTTTGTTCGTCTCAGATAGGTTATTGGGAGATGTCAATAAATTATCCGTAGCACCCATGATGGTGGTGATGGGAGTCCGCAATTCGTGCGAAAGTGAATTCAAAAGTGTATTATAGAATTTCAGGTCACGCGTACGCTCTTCCCGTTTTCTAACTTCACGCTGCACTTGCTTAATTTTAGAAGTAAGCGCGGCATGAATCAATACGATAATCACATACATCGCGAGCAGCATCTGATCTTCCGGGGTGCCTACCGAAAATGTAAACCGGGGTGGAATAAAGAGGAAGTCCCAGAGAACCGCGCTTAACAGGGCAGCTAAAATCAATGGGAGGACATCCAGGAAAAGAGATAAAATGGAGATCGTAACCAGCAGGAAAAAGGCAACGGCACGATGACCGACAATGTCTAGCAGCAATAAACTTGAAAACACAACAAGTAATACCGCTCCGATGCTGATCAGGTATTGTCGTTGACGCGGTATCGGCTTGAAAAGGCTCTTCACATCCGTGGTTGATGACTCAAAAGTAGGCCTTCTGGTATAAATACGTTATAAAGCTAAGTGGCAAGCGCATAAAGATTTTATAAAGATCAACCCGCTCGAAAGCCGTTTCCGCCCGTTTCGTTCGTCTCGTTCGTCTGAGTGAGAAACCAATCAAAATAATTATGAAAAAACTTCTCTTTTCTGTAGGGTTGATGGTAGCCATGAGCCTGATGTTCAGTTTCACCAAAACCAGCGACAATAAAGCTGCGTTGGAAAAATTATCGGGCACCTATGCCGACCCTGTTCCTTACCATTACGGCAAGGCCTGGGGCAAACGGGTCTTCACCTTCGACCAAGGCAAATGGACATTGCTTTTTACCCTTGGCCTCGACCCCGAATTGAAAATGCAGGTGTTTACGTTTCGCACGGCCGGCACGTACAAAGTCCTGGGCAAATCAAAATCAGTAGAGGGCGCTTACGAGGCCAACTTCACTGAAGATAAAAAATGGCTGACCCTTAAAACAGATGATGTCAATCTTGTTCAGGCTTTTGGCTTCGCTGCCTGCAACCTCACCAAAGATGTTGAGAAAGATGTTTCGCTAACAGGCTGCTCGGCCTGGAAGTCAGTGGCCAATTGCCCGACTGACCATGACTTGCTGATGTTGGATAAAGACGGCAAGTTGTACTTTGGCAATCGCCCAGCTGATAACGACATGTGTACCCCTGAAAAAAGGCCCATCAGTTTGACGCCCGCGGTCGTAAAAAAATAATCAACACAACTAGGCTCATTTAGTCATCTGAACCACTCTCTTTAAACAGGGAGTGGTTTTTAGTTCGTACTAAAGGCGTCTGACCCCTTCAAGATTTCTTGACGCCTTTAGTAGGCCTTTGTTTTTAGCCTATTCTATTTTGTTGACACCGCGGAAGGTAAGGGGGCACGCCTTTAAAAAATTCCCGCCCGTTTTGGCCAGGCTATTCGTCTAAAGCCAAAAAGCAACGAAACTATGACAACGAAGCAAATTGCCACACGCATGATCGCGCTTTGTGCGCAGAAAAAATTTAGCGAAGCCCGCCATGAATTGTTTGCCAAGGAGGTGGTGTGCCAGGAGGCCGACAACAAAAAGTTAAAAGGCCTGAACGCGCTTGATAAAAAGCAACAAGCCTGGATGGGCAGCATGGAGAAAATACACGGGCTGAAAATTTCGAAGCCACTGGTGAATGGAAATTTTTTCAGTGTGGCCTATACGTGGGATGTCACCTACAAAGGCCAACCGCGGGGAGGCTGGAAAGAAATAGGTGTGTATGAAGTGAAAAACGGAAAAGTAGTGTTGGAAAAATACTTCTATTAAATCCCAAAAAAATCGAAGCCTCAATTTATTAATTTTATACGGATGGAAAACTTGAACGAACAGACCTTGAAACTCGCGATGGGTGGCGACATCCATTCCTTTCAAAAATTATTTTCGGAATTTCAGCCACAACTCAAATCATATTTGTACCGGCTGGTAGCAAGCCGCCCGGATGCGGAAGACATTGCCCATGATGCCTTTATCAGAGGGTTTGATAAAGTCTCAACTTTTAAAGGCAAGTCGTCATTCAAAACATGGATGTTTCAGATTGCCACTAACCTGGCCTACGACCACTTGCGTAAATTCAAGCGGTGGACGGTGAACACCAAAGAAATTGCCAAAGGCATTGTGATGAGCAACGAAACGGTTCGCAACACCATTATGAAAGCCGGGCAGGAATCGCCCGAAGGTACTTTTGATATGCGCGACCACATTGACCATTGCTTTACGTGCATGGGTAAAACGTTGGCCATCGAAAAACAAGTGGCGTTGATTTTAAAGGACATTTATGATTTCTCCGTGAAAGAGATCTCCGTCATCATCGATCAATCGCAGGATGTGGTGAAGCACTTGTTGCAAGACGCTCGCCACACGATGATGGATATTTTTGATAACCGCTGCGCCTTGATTAACAAAAACGGGGTATGCAATCAATGTTCAGAACTCAACGGTATATTCAACCCTAAGCAAAATCAACAAGAAGCGTTGAATAAACTAGACTTGGTAAAGGGGTCAAAGAAATTTGACCGTGAGGAATTGTTCGACATGCGTGCGCAGTTAGTGAAGGCCATTGACCCGTTGCGCGGAAAAGGTGCAGACCTGCAAGACTTGCTGATGAAGTGCGATCGGATGGGAATGGGCGAAATCCCCATCCCCGGAGATGCAAGGCTGAATTGAGTCGTGCTCGTACGAAGTGTTCTAAATCAGGGTAATTCTTTTGAGTAGTTCCGATCTTCTTTGTTGGCACAACCCCATTTTTGGTTCGGTGAAGGAGGGATTTAAAACAGCCTCTCTTTTTGGGAGTTCATTATTGTTTATCTCCAGTCGTTTGCTACCTTTTCCCGGCAAATGAATTCTTCTCTCCATCGGCAACTGGGGCTATTGGCCCTTACCTCCACGGGTATCTGCTCGATGATTGGCGCCTCCATTTATGTTGTGCCCTTTATGGTCCAACGTCATGTACCTGGTATTGGGCCTTATGTCTGGGCGGCATTTTTATTTGCAGCCATTCCCGCTTCATTGGCAGCCTTTGCCTATGCTATTTTAGCTTCTGCGATGCCGCGCGCGGGTGGCAGTTATGTTTTTGCCAGTCGGGGCTTACACCCCTATCTCGGTTTTGTCGCCAGTTTTTCCCAATGGTTTGGATTATGTATTGCCATTGGCGTGATCTCATACGTCATTGTGCCATTTCTGCGTGAAGTGGCTCTGGCCATGACCTGGACAAATGTCGCGAACGAGTTAGCCAAGCCGTCCATCCGATTGATTTTATCGATGGCGTTGCTTTGGCTGTTTGTGTTTATCAATATTCGTGGGATAAAGGCGTATGAAAAAACGTTGATCCCACTCATGATACTAATGTTTTGTCTGGGCCTCCTGGTTATTGGTATTGGATTCACTTTTCAACACCAGGATTTTATTCAGGCATTATCTTCTCATGCACAAAAAGAAATAGTGTTTTCAGAAGGTAAATTTTCATGGTCTGTATTTCTATCGGCCTCTGCCGTGTTGTTTTCAAGTTTTATCGGATTTGATTCTATCGCTCAGGCCGGTGGGGAAGCCCGTGATCCGGGAAAGTTGTTGCCCCGCGCCATTGTATTGACCATGGTGATCGTGAGTGTTTTTTACTTTTTGTTTTGCTCCGCCATTTATCATACCGTCCCCTGGCAATTTGTAGCGAGGGAAGCGTTGATTCAGGATGTATCAGCCCCAGGATTGTTGTCATATGTAGTGCCGGCAACCTTTACTGTTTGGATCGTGGCTGGGGCTGCTATTGCCCTTACAAACGATTTACCAGCGATGTTACTTTCTGTTTCGAGACTTTTGTTTGCCTGGGCTGAAGACGGAATCTTTCCCAGATCAGTAGCTTCCATTCATCCCATCTACCATACGCCCCAACGCGCTTTGGTCATCAGCGGTATTGTTGCCACGGTGGGAATTTTGGGTTGTCATCTGGCTGGTGATTTTTTTCTGGGAGTAGATGTGCTGGTGATTGCCATGTTGTTTAACTTTTTATTAATGTGCTTAACGGTACTGAGGTTGCCCTACGTCAATCCGGTGCTGGCCAATGAAGTCAAAGTTGTTCGAAACCGAAAATGGCAATCGTTCATTGCCTTGTCTGGCATGGGGATGCTTCTCTTGTTTTTGTTTATTCACGTTCAGCGGGATGTCTCCACTGCGCAGCCACATTGGTATTTTCATTCTACCTATGTATGGTTGGTGGTGATGGTGATCGGGTCTTTGATTTTCTGGAAAGAGTTTCGGAAACTTCGAAAAAAAGTCAACGTCAGCGAATTATTTAAACAACTACCCCGGGAATGAGTGCGATACAACTGGCTCCTAATTTAGTCGTTTCCAGATTGGTGAATGGTCTTTGGCAAATTGCGGATCGGGAACGTGGCGGAGTTTCGGTAGATCCCCAAGAGGCAGCTCATTCCATGCTGCCCTTGGTCGAGCAGGGCTTGACTACGTTTGACATGGCCGATCACTACGGTTCTTCGGAAGAGATTGTTGGGTGGTTCCGAAAGCTGTATCCCCAAAAGAAGATTCAATCACTCACCAAGTGGGTTCCAAAGCCAGGCACCATCACCAAACAGGATGTACGTGAAGCGGTGACGCGGGCGTTAACGCGATTGCAAACCGAACAAATTGATTTAATGCAATTTCATGCATGGAACTACCCGGATCCCAGCTGGTTGGATGGATTGTTCTATTTAAAAGAACTGAAAGACGAAGGATTGATCTTGGAACTGGGGGTGACCAATTTTGATACCGCCCATTTACGCGTAGCGCTGGCATCGGGAATTCCACTGGTCAGTAATCAGGTTTGTTTTTCGTTGCTCGACCAGCGTGCGGCTGGAGATATGAGCACGTTATGTGCTTCACACAAAGTGAAGTTGCTGGCCTTCGGAACGTTGGCAGGCGGGTTTTTATCTGACCGGTGGCTGGGGAATCCCGAGCCGATCCTGAACGAGTCCCTCACGTGGTCGCAGATGAAATACAAGCGGTTTATTGATGCCGCTGGTGGATGGCAATCGTTTCAAAAACTATTGATGATCTTGAATGAAGTATCCAAACGAAACCAAACTTCGATTGCCAACCTGGCTACGCGGATGATGCTGGAAGAGCCATCAGTAGGAGCTGTAATTATTGGAACACGGTTGAACGGTCATGATACATGGGATGAAAACAAACGCATCCTCCACATGTCACTGGCGGCCTCTGACAAGCAGGAAATCAAAGAGGCACTTAAAATTTTTATGGCCATTCCTGGCGACTGCGGAGATGAATATCGTAAGCCTCCTTTTTTGACTGCCTCGGGCGATTTAAGTCACCATGTTGAAAATTTTCCCAAGCCGTATTCAATTAAACCAGTGAACATCGGACAAGAGCATGTGATGAGTGGAACGGTGTGGGAAGAGCTAGCCGGTTTTAGCCGGGCTGTTAAAGTCGGGAATCGCATTTTGATTTCAGGCACCACCGCCACCCACAACAACCAAGTCGTGGGTGGCAACGACCCTGCCGCACAAACAACGTTTATTCTTGATAAAATCGAAGGAGCCTTGCAAACATTAGGGGCCTCCTTACAACAAGTGGTCCGCACCCGAATCTACCTACGCCATGTTTCTGATTGGGAAGTGGTCGCGCGCGTGCATGGCCAACGGTTTCGATACATTCAACCCGCTAACACCATGGTGAGGGCCGATTTGATTGGCGATGAATATCTGGTGGAGATAGAAGCGGAGGCAGAGATTTAACACCGCTTCCTACGTCCGACATTTTCAAATCTCATGCTAGAGCGGTCCTCTGGTATTGCCTTTCAAGTATACCCTTGAGGCCACATTAGTTTACCCAATCGAGATAAATCGATCTCCCAATCTGATAAAATGCCTCGTCATTGTGATTGCCGTTATTCGTAAGTAGTATTATCCCGGAGTTTAACTCGGGATAAATCAGACATAGCGAACTAAATCCATAAGTACCTCCATCATGCGACCAAACCAGATATCCCTTCTTGGTGGTTGAGATACCCCAATTCAACCCTTTTCCACGTTGATTATCTCCAATGGTGAGTTGATGCGATAGCCACATAGCACTTTCTTTTGGGGCCTCTAGTTGCGCCTGAATGTATAAAAGCATATCCTTCGTGGTGGAACGTATGCCGCCCGCTGGCTCCACCAATTTATTCCGCCAGTAATTCACCGTATCTCCGGAAACGGTATACCCTTGTGCGTAATTTTTAAAATCAGTTGCCGTAAAACTTATCTTTGATTGAGTCATGCGAGCCGGAATGAAAATGTATTTCTCCAAAAGTTGTTCGTAGCTTACGTTATGCACGTTTTCTAAAATATACCCTAATAAGCTGACTGCAAAATTTGAATACTCAATTTTGGTTCCGGGCAGTGTATCTATTTTAATGTTGTGCAGAATGTCCGCAAGCAGTTTTTCACTAAACACTTGTTCCGGGTCAAAAGGATCTTCTCGTGTATTTACAATTAAAGGTTGCGAGGGCAATCGTGAGGTGTGGTTGGCTAGATGCACTAATTGAATGGGTGTGTCGTGGTATTGAAGATTTGGGAAGCTTCCTTCCAGATATTTCCGGATATCATCATTCAGCTCTACTTTCCCTTCTTTAACAGTATTTGCTAAAATTATGCCTGTGAACGTTTTGGTGATGGAGCCAATTTCATACAGGGTTTCGTCTGTGGGCAATTGATTCGCGCCCTTTTTTACTTCACCAAAATGATAGGTAGACATTTTCCCATTTTGAAGAACCCCCACGGAAAGACCAGAAACGTTTTGATTACTCATATAGGGAGTTACGGCTTTTTGAACAGAACTGTCAAGCCTGGTTTTCATCGCATTATTCGTTGGAAAAAGTTTACGGGTATTAACAATAGGCAAAGAATAATAGCTTAACCCAAACACGTCAAAAAGCAGTGACTTGGTCACTTTTAAATCCAGTTGCAATGATTTCTTCTTGTAGTAAACTCTATATTTTGAAACCCCATCTTTACCTGTGCTTAAAAGCTCGGTTTTAATAACTTTCCCATAATCCTGGGTCCCGGCAAGGAAAGTGGCAAGCTGATCTTCGGTTATCGCTTTCTTAAAACTTATGTCCGCCAGTTGGTAAATTCCGATATAGTCGTTGGCGTTAAGCAAGGCCACGATTTTATCCTTCACACGGTTATTATTAAGGGTTTGTTTACTTTGTGCTGCTATTTCACCGGAGAGAACACATAGCAGTACTATCCATCCTAATTTTTTCATTCTATTTGGTGGTTAAAATATGTGACTGAAAGGATTACCTGAAATTACGGGGTAGCTTGAAAAATGCTTGGATTAATTGATACAATCCGTACACAGTTACCCGTGAACTGCTTATGTCCTTCTATATTCGACTGTTGGGAGAATGAGATAAGCCATTATCTTTTTCTGATGATGATATCACCATTATGGTTTTTCATGCTGAATTCGGGGCCGCCACCATTAACCTGTGCTCTGATGGATCCATCAATGACAACTTTATATGTTCCACCACTGGTTTCCTTTCGCTGAACAGGGGCCTCCTTGATCATATTCAAATCAAAATCGCTCAACACCTCTCCCTGTTCCGTTTTCATTTTAAAGGTGGCTTTTAATGTTGTCGGAAAGGTCACATCGATATCCCCATTAAACGTGGAAAATGACATGGGCACACCTTCCTTTACTTTATTGAACGAAATCTTTATAGCCCCATTAAAAGAAGTGGCCAGAACTGATCCCGAAATGTTTTCAGCTGTGATATCATCATTGTGATTGGTTAGCTCCAACTCTCCTGAAACATTGGATACGAACATGGTTCCTTCATTGAAAGAGCTTACATTCAAGTCAAAATCGAGCGGCACTTCTATTTCCAGATCCATCCCGTTTGAAAATGAATTGGAGCCTATTTGAACAACATTGTCGTTTTCAGTAACCTCCAAATCCAAGGCGCCCCCGGTAACACGTTTTAAGCCTTGCCGGTTTCCTGAAGATTTTTCACTCCCTTTCATGTTCAATGGAGATAAGGGTTTTAACTGATCCTCATTGCTTTGCTTTTGGTCTCTTTCTACAGCCTTGTATTTTACCAGGACATCCTTTCGGGGTGAACCCTTAATGGTGATGGACCCAAAGTGAACATGAGCTTTTAGTTTCCCGCGTTGGTTAGGATTGGAAAGGGGCACGACAAAGTCACCCGACTGCTGAGCAAAAGCGATGGCACTGAGGGATAACAGTATACTTGCTAGAATAAATCTCTTTTTCATATCTTGATTTTTTTAATTAGTTGTCTCTTTATAATGGCTTATCCAATAGATCAATTGTCATGCACTTCTTTTAGATAAACATTTCCATTAAATGTTTCGAAATCCAGCAAGGCCCCTCCAGATCCGATTTTGAACCGATTACTGTTAACGGAATATCGGGTCCCCTTGGCACCGTCTTCCTTCACTACCTGAATCGGAAGGGATTCGAGGGCAGGAACATTCGTAAAAAATTCGCCCTGAAAACTTTTAAAACTCATCGTGGCTTTCAGTCCCTTCTGAAACCTGGCGTTGATATCGCCATTGAGTGTGTAAAAACGACAGGCCTTGTCGGGATTTTTAGAATATTCAATATCCACATTGCCATTGATGGTAGTGGCCGTAGCCTCGCGCGAGATATTCGTAAGTTTGATGGATCCGTTGATATTATCCACCATCAGTGCCCCCAAAACATTTTTAACTACAATATCGCCTTCATTCACTGTACAAAGTACAAGGTTTACGGAGTAGGGTACTTTGAGTACAAAGTCAAGCTTGTAATCGTAAGGCGGTTGACAGTGGTGGTTGCCCTCCCAGTTGTATCCCCACGGATGGCGAGAACCAAAGTTACGGGCTCGTTTGCTGTTGATTTTACCAAAAGTATGGCAGCCATTGACCATATAAAAAATAAGGGTATCAGACCGGTCGATTACACCCAGTTGAATTTCCTTCTTTCCTTGCTCCAATCGGGCTTCTGTTTTGGCCGTGACTTTCCGGGTTACCTCCAATAACACGGTTGAGCCCTCATACCCTTGCACCCGAATGTTGCCAGTGATGTTACTCACAAACACGGTTTTTTCTGTCCCTACTTTTTCAAAAGCAAACTCCTTTTTAACTACTTCCGAGAAAGTTTGGGCTGTTGCTCTGTTAATAAGCACTATTAATAAAGTCAATAGTATAAGCCTTTTCATTTTTGATTGTTGTTTTAAAATCCTTTCTCTGTGTGCTCTGCAAAACCTGTCTCTGCCGAATTCATATCAATACGTTCAGGCTCTTTTCAATTTTCGCTTTTACCTCCTTGGCCGTATTATCTTTTTGCAAAAGTTTTTTCAGCTCACTCACTGATTTTTTCTCTTGCAGCATGACCATCAAATCTGCCAAAGCGATTTGTACCAGGGGTGAGTCCTGCAGCGAAATTGATCGGATGAGTTCCGCGCGTACCTCGTCATCCTTCACATAGTTCATCAGTACATCCAAAGCAGCTAGCCGCACGTTTACGTTTTCATCACCATTCAGTGTTTGAAAGAGCGCAGAGGTTACTTTCTTGCTCACCAGTTGCATATCTGATGTGAGACTCACCGCTTTCAACCGTTCCGTAGCAGATTCCTTTTCCAACATCGCGAGCATCATCATTTCTTTCAGTTCACTTACTTGTTGGGTTAACTCGTCCACCGATTTTTCCTGAGAAGAGCCCTTTAGAAAATAGCCTCCTGCAAAACCCACGATTAAAAAAGATGCCGCTACGGCCAGACGAGGAAATAAGTCGCTCCAATTGAACGAAAACGAAAATCCCTTTCCGTGATGTTTCCTTTTTTCCTGCGCCAGCATGTTATGAAACTGATCATCCAGACGCTGGGAAGGTGCCCCGGTTTCAATTTTACCTACCTGTATCTGTAAAATCGAAAGTCCCTCCAATTGTTCCAGGTCTATTTCACCGGACTCAAGAAGCTCCTCTATTTTTTTACTATCATCCGCATTGGCCAGGCCTGCGTTGTATTTCGCCAACAACTCCTTTACAATTTCTTTTTCCATACTTACATGGTTTTTTCCAGTTGCTTGTACACTTCCCTCAACTCTTGCAGTGCTCGAAAGACTTTCACTTTCACCGCACCTTCGCTACACCCCAGAATTTCTCCAATCTCCTGATACTTCTTTTCCTGAAATTTGCTTAACAGCAGAACCTCCCGCTTTTCGGTGGGCAGACGTTCCAGCGCCAGGGAAAGCCGTTGTTCATCATCAGCTTTTACCATTTCAGTCACCTGATTTTCCTGATGTCCAAGTTTGTTTTGCCAATCATTCAACTCTTCTTTTACCTTTATTTTGTTAGCCCGGTGATGGTCATGGTTCACATTACGGGCAATCTGAAACATCCATGACCGAAATTCTCCCTCCCCCCGAAAAAGATGGCGATACTTTAGGATCCGTAAAAACGTGTTCTGTACCAGGTCTTCGCTTAGCTCTTGTTCCCGATTAAGTCCATAAAAGAATCCAAACAATGGCTTCTTATACCGCTCAAATAGCAAGCCAAGCCTGTCCAGATCGCCTTCACGGACCTGTACCATCAAAAAGTTATCAGAGAGCGCTTCCAAATCAGGGGTTGAAGATTTCATGTAGGGAAACTATGGATTTTGCCGATGGTTACACCATTGGTCAAAAAAAAATCTAAATGGCCCTGGTTGACACTCATTCTAACGGATCACACATTGTTGTACCTTAGCCGATAAACTTCCGGCAGCATTGATCAGGCGCATTTTAAAAGCTTTGGGGATAGGAGTACTGGTTTATCTTCTGTTATGTGCGGGCCTTTACATCTGGCAAGATAAAATTCTCTTTCAACCGAAGTCACTTACGCCAGATTATTCATTTTCATTTGCTCAGCCCGTCAAGGAATATTTTATTCCTACCGAAGATGGGAACAGGTTACATGCGCTGTTTTTTCATAGCCCACTACCCAATCGTGGGTTGGTTCTCTACTTTCATGGCAATGCCGATAATCTTCAACGCTGGGGTGAATACGCGAGTGACTTTACCAACCTCGGATACGATGTCCTGATGCTGGAATACCGCGGGTACGGAAAAAGTTCAGGCATGCCGAACAAAGAAGACTTCTATAGCGATGCCGAATGGTTTCAGGCTTGGGCGCAAAAAAATATACCTTATTCCCGATTGATCATCTATGGCCGTTCCATGGGCTCGGCTGTCGCATCGCACCTCGCATCTGTAGTACCCCCCGACCTGCTCATTCTGGAAACCCCCTTCGATGAGATTAAAACCGTACACCCGCTTTTACGGATGTTTTTCCTTATCCAGCCCCGGAATAATTTTTCCAATAAAGAAAACCTGTCAAAAGTAACGTGTCGGAAGGTACTCATTCACGGAACATCAGACTGGATTGTGCCGATATCTTCTGCACTACGGTTAAAACCCTTGTTAAGCGAAACCGATCAATTGGTAGTCATTGAAGGTGGAGGCCATAAAAATCTGCGCGATTTCGATTTGTATCATCAAACGTTGAAACAGGCTTTAACCGAATAGATCAACTTTGAGTTTCCGTTTGCCAACTACCTGCTAATTCTTTACCTTTTGGACGATGACCGTTCTGCTGATACTGCTCGGGTTATATCTTGCCATCTGTCTCGCCTTCTATTTCTTTCAGCATTTTGGTTTTTTCAGGCCCGAAATACTTTCAAACGCCTTTCAGTACAAATATCCTTTTCCGTTTGAGGAGTTGGATTTTGATATGGAAGATGGGGGCCGCATCAATGCCATTTATTTTAAAGTGCCCAATTCGTTAGGAATTGTTTTTTACCTGAAGGGCAATTCGAAAAGCATCAAGGGATGGGGAAAATTTGCCAAGGACTTTCTTAGCAATGGCTATGATTTTTTTATGATGGACTACCGGGGCTTTGGGAAAAGCCGGGGAACACGAAGTCAGACAAAAGTTTTTAACGATGCCCAGTATCTATACAAGTGGTTGGCGCAAATGTATCCGGAACAAAAAATCGTTTTGTACGGGCGCTCGTGGGGCAGCGGAGTGGCCGCCCGGATTGCTTCGTGGAATAAGCCCCGGTTACTGATTCTGGATTCGCCTTATTTCAGTTTTTTCTACAATGTAAATCGCTATCTCTTTTTTATTCCTTTACGCTGGTTGTTGCGTTACGACATTCGTACCGATCAATATCTGAAAGTAACCGAATGCCCGGTGCACATCATTCACGGCACCAAAGACCGACTCATCTCGTTTCATCAAAGCGAAAAACTGAAAGGTCTTTATCCAGAGAAGGTGGTGTTGCATGCCATTGAGGGTGGGCGTCACAATAACCTGCCAGACTTCCCGGAGTTTTTCGAAATTTTGTATCACCTCCTCTATATAAAACCTGAAGATGGAAATCACACGAAAACCCGTCCGTGATTTTACACGCGTTTTTGAGATACTTTCTTATCAAATAGAAAAATATCCCAATCCCCGCGCCCTCCATTCCTTTGTTAACGGAGTGTGGAAGTCTTATTCTATCCGGGAAATTCAGGACCATGTCAACGCTGTTTCCTGTTGGCTGTTGCGATGTGGGTATCGGGTGGGTCAAAGAGTGATGTTGATGCCGCTGATGGGGAAACCGGAATGGATGATTCTCGATTTTGCCTGTCAACAGTGCGGCCTGATCACCGTGCCGGTGCATCCTACTTCGTCTCTCACAGATTTGGAACTGATTCTCCGTGAAACCGAAACAGAACTATGTTTTGTAAATGATGCCGACCTGCTGACCCGGGTGCGAAGTATTCAATCAACCGGGAACGGAGTCAAGGTCTATCAACTGGAACCCGATTATCCTGACTATTTTTCGCTGACCTCCTGCCAACCTCCTGCCGAATCGGAAATACAACATCTGGAAGCGATAAAACGCACCATCCAACCACAAGACATTCTTACCATAATGTACACCTCCGGAAGTTCGGGTGTGCCTAAGGGCGTCATGCTCACCCATCACAACCTGGTGCATAACATCAAAGCTTCGCTTACACTATTGCCCCTGGAAGCGGGGCAGCGGGCGATTAGCTTTTTACCTTTTAGTCACATCCTGGAGCGAATGGCGTGTTATGGGTACATCGCATTTGGTGTGTCGCTGTACTTTAGTCAGAACAAGGAAAGTTTTGCGCATGATTTTAAAACGGTAAAACCTGTTTTTTGTACCAGTGTGCCACGGGTGCTGGAAAAGATGTATGACTTTCTTCAGGAACAACTTCTTGATAAAAATTTCTTCAAGAAAAAAATAATCTCCTGGGCGTTGGCCGTAGGTCAGCAATACGAATATCGCGGACAGCTAAACATTCTGTATTCATTTAAACTCTTCCTTGCCCGTTTGTTTGTTCTTCACTTGTGGCGAAAAAAGTTGGGTGGCAGAATTCGGTATATGGTGGTAGGCGCTGCGGCACTCCGTCCGGAAATAGGACGGTTGTTTTCCGCTGCCGGCATTCATATTGCTGAAGGCTATGGAATGACAGAAACGGCTCCATTAATTTCCATGAATCGTTTTGAGCCTGGACTTAATCGCTTTGGTACGGTTGGATTGATTATTCCAGGGGTAGAGGTAAAGATTGAAACAATAAATGAAAAGGGGGAAGGAGAAATACTGGTGAAGGGCCCGAATGTAATGCCGGGATATTTCAAAAGGCCGGAACTCACACACGAGATTTTCACGGAAGACGGATGGTTGCGCACAGGAGATATTGGTAAATTTGTGCATACCCATTTTCTGCAAATTACCGACCGGAAGAAAGACATCTTTAAAACCTCGGCCGGCAAGTACATTGCCCCGCTTCCATTACAAACTCATTTTGCTCAGTCTCCGTTCATTCAACGATGTTTGATTATCGGGTTTCACCGCCCATTTGTTACTGCCTTGATTGTTCCGCATGCTGACATGCTGCAAGCCTGGTGCCAGCAGGAACACATTCACTGGACTTCCCTACCGTTTATGATTCACAATATAAAAGTGCGGGCCAAGATGGAGCAGGAAGTAGCGATGTTAAATGATTCCCTGCCTCCGGTTGAGCGTGTTCGAAACTTTGTTTTATGCGATCATGACTGGACAACCGAACGCGGAGAAATGACTACTACCTTTAAACCCGTGCGCCAGGCTTTGCTGACAAACTATGAGAGGGAGATTGAAAAGATGTATGAGTAGCAGGCGAATGGAAAGTATTGAAACGATTTCGTCATCGGTATGGGGCGATCTATCATTCCTCATAAAAAATCGCCACCGATTATTTATTACCTTGCTTCATGGTGTCTGAAAAAGAAATTAAACGCGTCTTACAAGCCCGTCTGCTCCATACTGATTTATTAAATGTCGTAGAGGCGCTTGGGTATCGATCCGATCAATTTCAACAAGCCTTTGACATTGCTTTGGAGATGGAGAACAGAAACCAGGTGAAACTCCTGTACTCTAACTTTCATGCGGGCAAGGTAATGATAGAATTTACCCTGATTGGTAAGGCCCTTTCTTAGGATGCCGACTATTCCCCGTTATTCTTCAGTAGTAGCACACGGACCTACCACCCGCACGGGGTACCGGATGTTGCCGGCATAATCGATAGCGGCCAGGCAAACGGCACAATTAGTATTAAAATCTTCCGGTTCTATTTCGATATAAATAATTTTATTCTCCAGCGATTGTTCGTTGGTGCCACATTCCAGCGTGCCCAGGAATACATGGTGTTCATTTCCTACGGTCTCTCCCATCGAATAGTGCCTTTCCTCTTGAAGCTGAAGCACGGCCTGACCACAAATACCCCGCAGGTACTTCACACGGATGCAGTTTGCCGATTTCGGGGGTTCCTCCGATTGGCACCCGGTAAGTATTAATGCGCAAAAAGTAAAAAAGAAAACAGATTTAGACATACTCTTCCGATTTCAACCTTAGAAACAAAAAGAAGTCAAATGGTTGGAAAAAAAATTCGGTTTCGCTCGGCTTTTACGGTCATATCTGAACAAACTTTTCACCCCGTGCAACTTCGTCTGGCCTTCCTGCGTCTGGTTATTGATTAGACTTACATGGGCCTCCAAATTTACTACTCGAAAGATGCTGATCTGATCAAAGGGTGCCAGCAACAGAACCGGCAGGCGCAAAAGCGCTTGTACGAGTTGTATGGTTCCCGGTTGTATGCGGTCTGTTGCCGCTATATCAAAGACAAAATGGAGGCTGAGGATGTGTTGATCACAGCTTTCACCAAAATTCTGAATCGAATTGATCAATACAGTGGAGAAGGAAATTTTGAAGGATGGATGAGGAAAGTGGTGGTCAATGATTCCCTTAGCCATCTTCGGAAAAGCAAAAGCATGTACCTCGAAACCGACATCAGTGAAGTGGATTTTGAGATAGACTACCAAAAACTGGAAGATCAGTTGGAAGCAGCGGATCTTCTGAAGATGATTGATAACCTTCCGGCCGGATACCGGGTGGTTTTTAATTTATATGCTATTGAGGGCTATTCGCACAAAGAGATTGGCGAGCAGCTTGGCATCAGTGAAAATACTTCCAAATCGCAATTAAGCAGGGCGCGAGCCACCTTACAAAAATATCTGATGGAAAGTGAAGCGTGGGATAAAAAGACAAAAAACTATGAGCAATCAAATCGATCAATTATTTAAAACCAAACTTGATCATCACCGGGTGCCTCCCTCACCGGAAGCGTGGTCAAAGATTGAAGCCGGAGTATTAAAAAAAAATAACTCTCCACTGATCTGGTGGTCAGCGGCTGTGTTTTTGCTATTTGTTCTGGGGGGGAGGCATTTGGATAAGTTTAACTTCTTCTGATCAAGCTTCCTCCGCTGTCTCCCAAGACACTCAAAACACGGCACAGCCTGAAGTTATTGATAGCACCAAACAAGTAGCCAGCGTTGTCCATCCAAAGGAAGCTTCGAAACCGGTAGCCGCGGTCTTTGAAAAAAGAGGAAACCCTGTTCAGAAACGGGAAAACTTAACCACACTGGCAGAAGAAAAAGTGCCTCTTTCAACAGAACGGATCGAGACCTCAACGGAAACAGTAATGACAGAAACGGCAACTACCATCTCTGTTGCCTCGGCAGAAAAGCCAATCGTAATAGAGTTTGTCCTGGAGCCGGTCCCCAGCACTGTGGTTGCTCAAAGCCAGGAATCGGAAAAAAGTGGATTTCAAAAAATTCTCAAAAAAGCACGTGACGTGAAAAATGGTGAAAGTGATCTGGGTTTTCGCGAAGCCAAAAATGATCTCTTTGCCTTTGGTAAGAAGGATAAAACAAAAAGAAACTATTAATGAAAACAAGAGTAATTTATACAGGCCTGTTACTGGCCGGGAGCTTGCTCAGTCAGGCGCAAATCAAACCTGCCGACACGGTGGTGATCCGGGTGGGTGAAGCGAGCAAGATCGTGGTGACGGTCCAGCACAAGAAGGATCTGGAAACGATGAAACAATACGACTTCCAGAAGTTGATGACAGCCTTATTGGCAAAACTCGAAGCCAAAGACACGCTAGCCAACCTCGCTCCGGCTTCCGAATATCTGAATCAACAACCGCTTCCGCAGACCAACATTACCGATGAAAACGAAGATACCCCTGAAGAAGTGTATTATCCCCGGGAAAGGGTGACTACCTATTCCGGCCGCGGTGAGCGCAGATACCGGAGAAGAACGTATCATTCAATCAATTTTGATTTGGGCACCAATAACTATTTGTCCAATGGCAAGTTTCCTGACCAGGACAACAGTTTGTATACCGTTAAACCCTGGGGATCGTGGTACGTAGGCATCAACTCTACCCAACGAACACGCCTTACCGGCAAGTTTTTTGTCGAATGGGCGTTGGGTGTCAGTTGGTATAACTTTAAGTTTCAGGATCAGCAGACCATCCTTTCAAAAGATGAAAACTCCGTCATCTTCTCTTCCGATTCGCGAGATGCTGACTTTAAGAAGAGCAAGCTCACGGCTACTTTCATCAATGCCTCGCTGGTGCCGATGATTGACTTTGGCGGGAATCGCAGAAAACCCAGTTTCTTTGATGGGTATAATGCCTCTTCTTTCCGGATTGGTGCCGGGCCGTATGTGGGCTACCGGATTGACAGCTATAGTCGCCAGGTATTTACAGAAGATGGAGACAAACGCAAGCCTCGTAATCACGATAATTTTTACCTCAACAACCTGCGGTATGGTATGCGTTTGCAGGTAGGCTTTGATGACGTTGACTTCTTTTTTAATTATGATCTGAACGATCTGTTTATTGAAAATAAGGGCCCCCAATTGAATGCCTTTAGCTTTGGGGTCACTTTTTAGAAACTCAAAAGCGCCAGGCTTTGAAAGAAGTAAGCTAACATTTCTGTTGTCTTGGCATCCCAGCGGTGTCAAGACGACAGGATACCTGATGGGTTTTTAGTGGATACCTGACTATCTTGCGCGTTAAACCTGGGGAATGTGTATGACCGAACGGGAACTGATTAAACTGGAAGGAACCATCCGTAAGAAGATGGAAGAAATCAAACATCAACGGGTAAGTCTAAAAGACTCCGGCATTGGCGGGCTGATGAATACCTTAAAAAAAGTGGATGAAGCCTTGTATGAAAAAATCCTCCCGGATTACAAACAAATGGTGTCTAATTACAACATTTTTAAGTGAATGAATCGGATGGCTACCAGTACCATGACTTGTGCCATGCTGTAACTATTTGGTCTTACAACTTTGTCCTCCCAGATTGGATTTGTAAACCCCATGAAGCCTAGAATTTTTGCCCCGACACGCGAACTATCAGAATTTGTCAAGTGCTACTGGACGCTGGAAAGCCCAAAAGAGAAAACGCCCACCCGAAACACCATCGTTCCGGATGGTTGTATGAAACTGATTTTCCATTATGGAGACAGATACAAACACTATCCTAAAAGCGGAGAAAGCATAACATTGCCCCGATGCTTCCTCATCGGCCAACTAACAAAACCCTACGAAGTAGAACCTACAGGAGAAACGGGTACCTTTTTTGTTTGTTTTCACCCGAACGGCTTTTTACCCTTTACCACAATTCCGATCAAGGAAATGGAGAATACCGCGATTCCCCTAGAAAAATTGTTCGGAAAAGAAGGACAGGAAATCGAACAAGCTATTCTACAGGCCAAGTCAACGTCCGAAAGAATAAATCGGATCGAAACTTTTTTAGGTAACCGATTGACACGTGTGGAGACCATCGACTACCTGGTAAAATCAACGGTTGAAACCATTTTGACAGCTCATGGAAATTTTCCGGTCAATAAACTTTCCAAACAAAACAATATCAACCGCAGACAACTGGTGCGCAAGTTTTCATCCACCATTGGCTTAAGCCCTAAACAACTCTCAAAAATAGTAAGGATACAGGCTACCCTTAAAACACTGCTGACAAAGGATGTTACAACCCTCACCGATTTAGCTTACGAAAACGAATACTTTGATCAGTCGCACTTTATAAAAGATTTCAAAGAATTTACGGGACTGACTCCCAAGGAATTTTTTGGAGACCAACTCAAGATGTCTTTGATTTTTGATAAAGTTGGGGATCTCTAAAAATCAGCCCTGTCCCATTTTTACAATTTTAGTTTTTCGTCCTGCCACACCTTTGCCGGGCAATATTGCAAGGACCTTTAACTATTATTGAAATGAAAAATGTAAATCCCGTGGGTTGGTTTGATATCTACGTATCAAACCTGGAACGAGCAAAAAAATTCTATGAACAGGTGTTCAGCATCAAACTGGTTGATTTGCCAATAGCGTGGGGAAAACAATCCCTATTTCCATTCAACCAGGATGGTCCCAATATTTCGGGCGCCCTGGTCGAAAAAACAGACATGACTCCTGGCGGAAATAATACGGTGGTCTATTTTGAAACAGACGACTGTATCGCTGAAGAAAACAAAATCCAACAGGCAGGCGGAAAAATCATCAGGCCTAAAATGTCCATTGGAGAATTTGGCTTTGTCTCGATCTTCACAGACACCGAAGGAAACACGTTGGGGCTTCATTCAAGAAAGTAGTTTGATCGGATGGGCAGAGTCTTCCCTCGGGGAAGGCTCTGCCTAAACATGAGTAAAAGCCACCTCTGAAAAAGTGTCTTTCTGTGCGATCGGCAACATACGTTCTATTGAGGTTGATTAGTCAAGATCATAGCCTCCTTTGCAGTCGAGGCAAGCGTTTGCGTAGGAATCGTACTCGTCATAGGCTGGCCCGGGTTTACCATTAACGGTAATGATCCGGTCAATGCGAATGAGCGCCTCTGGCGTTAGCTTGATGAACCAACCATGACCGGGCCATTCAACCAACTTTTCTATTCGGCCCTCCACACCATCAAGCCGCAGTTCGCTGTTGAAAAAGAACACCTTTACGGTTTTGCAATTCTTTATTTCGTCTTCGATCATTTCGCGATGATCATACGAAACCGGGGTGAATGACGTATCCATCTGTCAGTTCATTACCAGGTGTTCCGGACAATCCAGACGTAAGTCTGTATCCGATAGCTTTTGATTGAGCAAATGGCAAAAGTGTTGGGTCTTGCCATTGCCCGGAGAAAAGTGGGCACAGGTTTTACACATGCGTTGGATGGTGATCACACCTGTTTTATTGAGGTGTTGAATAATACCCATCAGGCTAATCAGCAAGTTCTCTTTATCTTCAGCATTGAGTTTGGAAACAGGTGCCAGCAGATGATTGGCAAAGGCGGCTGTCCGTTTCGCGATCTCCAGCCCCTTGGTCGTGAGGTGGATGACATAACTGCGGGTATCTTGCGTTTCAGATTCTTTTCGAATAAGCTTTTTTTGCTCCAGTACTTTTATTGAATCGCTGATGGTGGCCTTGGTCATATTGAATTCCGCAGCCAGATAACCTACTTTTCGTTTTTCCTCGCTGTGAAACATCAGAAAAACGAGTATCTGGATTTGAATGGGGCTTAATGCAAGTTCCTTGCTCTCATTCCACAGCAAAACCCGAAAGGCTTGCGAAATGCGTTCCATGGCCGCAATAATCCGGCTGTCGATATTCTCGTTCTGATGCTTTAAGTCGAAGGGAGACTTACTCATGGTTTTTATGAATAAATGTATCCAATTTATTTCAAATCAATTCACCTTCCGTACCAGCAAACCACGAAGCAGGATTTGCATTGTAAAGCAGCGTTTCCACTAGCAGTTTCTGATCTCCAATATTGAATAGCCCTTTTGCTTAATGTTGGCCACCATGAGGTCGGTGGCGGTTTCAATATGGCAAAACGCGCAATGATTGGAGGTAATCGGAGCGTGCTGCAGCGCTTTGGATTTCAGATAGTCCTGTCCATATCCATAGATAATCTCCGGGTTTGTTTCCGATTCAGGAACGATGATATCAAAATTCATAATGACCCCATCGGCTTTGGTTACATAGGTGTCCCACACGGCTACTTTCATCTTTTTATTTTTTAGGGAAAAACTGAACTACCTCTGCCCGGTCGGGTGGGTAGTTCAGTAAGTTTCCATGAGGATTAAAATTGTTTTTTAGAATTCGTGTTTGTTGATGTATGGATACGTCCACAGAATGACGGTTAACGTTACCGCTTTAAACCAGGCCGCATACATGTTCTCTACGGTTTCGGCATCATGCCCTTTTTTGGCAAGGAATCCTTTGATCGTAGCCGTAATTGGGAAAATGAATGCAATCATATAACGATAGTGAATAATAGGTACCGCGTTTGCCTGATCGGTCTGGTTTTTCTTGGTACGGTGATGGCGCAAGGCAATTTCATGTTGGTAGTTGAGCCAATCCTGGTCATAAGGTTTGTTGCATAAGTCCATAATCCATTGGCCAAACCGCAGTCGCACAGCTGCGAGGTACGCCATGTCAGGCTTTCCGTGTTGGCCGAAGTAGTGAACAAGATGTTCATGGCTGCCCACAAATCCGTACCAGAGATCAAGGATGTCATTGGTTTGGTCTTTCAGTACCTCCCCGGCAAGCTTGAGGTGTTTCTCATCGGCTGACGAGAAGAGAACTGTTTTCTTCAATAGGTCCAGGTCTGTAAGGGATACGGGCGATTGATCGACCTGTCCGTAAAGGTAACCTTTGATTTTTTCCATTGTTTTTGAGGTTTTATTAAATACAAATATAGTAAGGAATCCTAACTAATGAACTTTTACAGCATTAAAATTTAGTTATCTCTATCTACTGAGAGGATTTTTTATTTTTCGCGGGGTCTTCCACTTCGGGAATCCTGCGTTTGTAGACAAATGCTTGGGATTTCCTTACTCCTTAATAAGATTAAGTTGCATGTGGATGAAAAACAGTGACATGGGCAAGCACCAAGTGCGGGAAAAGATCCAGAACTCCACTTGGATAATGGTTATCTGCTTGCACCAGCATTCAAGCACCCTTGTAAATGTTTTACGGAATGTTGCCACTCTGCTTACGCAGGGCAGATAATCGCTTAGTGATCAAGAAAATGCTGTACCATAGATTCATTCACATGATCCATAAATACTACCTTCCACCAGGTGGGATGATCGTGATTGTCTGGAACTAAATTGTAATGATGCTGCACATCGCGCACCATGTTCCGCTGATGAATGGCTACAATGTTCATGTCCGGATCATGAATATATTCAACCTTTCGGTTGTTCAGCTCGGTACACATTTTTCTTTTGAGGTCCATTACCCTTTTTACTTTTGCTTCTAACCCTCCCGAACCATATGCCCGCAAAATCATCCAAACCGAAATTGCATTTGCCCCTGAACGGCTTCCGGAAAGCGTATGAAATTTATGAGCCATGAACGAGCGGTCCGTTGGAGTCAGATAATCGAGATATTCTTTCCGAATGAGAAATACGCCAGTGCCATAGGGCGCCTGAAGCATTTTATGGGCGTCCAGATTAATGCTGGTAACTTTGCTGTTCGAGAAGTTGAGACGGTTGTTGGGCTGGGTAAACGGATACGTGAATCCGCCAAATGCACCATCTACATGGATGTGATAGATCGCCTTTTCTTCATCGAGTACCTCTGTCAGCAAATCAATGTTATCGACTGTCCCAAACATGGTTGTTCCCATGTTGGCAACCACAATGAAGTATTCGATGCCTGAAGCGCGGGCTTTTCTGATTTTTTGCCGTAAGGCAAGTGGCTCCATTTGGCGCGAAGTGGGATTTACTTCAATGATCACCTGCTGAATGCCCAGTAGTGAAGCCGTTTTCCAAAGGGAGTAGTGTGTATCTTCTGAGTTCAGCATGGCAATTTGATGTACTCCCGCGTGATACATCCTTTTGTACAAGTTTCTGAATATCCAGGCTGCCTGCAGGTTGCATTCGGTGCCGCCTGCGGCAATGTATCCATCCTGCATTCCAGGTTTGCCTGCCATCAGTTCCTCTGCACAAATTTCAATCGCCTCTAATTCCAGTTGCCGGGTGCCTTCAAAAAGTTCGTCTGTTATTCCTTGTGTCGGACAACCACGGTGGTCGGCATGATGAAGCATGGCTGACACGTACGGCACCTGAAGTACATCTTCGTTATGAAAAATCCTTGAGTCCAGTGTGTGTGCAGTCCATCCTGGTATTTTGTTGACTCCGTAGTGATTGTTTTGATGAATGGCTTTTTCAACCCGAGCCTGAATATCGGTTGCAGGCAGACTTTCCCAGTACATAATTTATGGATTGTTAACAGCGTCAATAAAGGCAGGTGTGACGCCATCGGTTATAAGCGTACGCCACCACCTGGGGTTTTCGGGATCGTCTGGCAACAGTGCATACTTATCTTTCAGATCCTTTGTCACGTCTTCCTGCCGGATGGCTATCACGTTCATTCCCGGTTCGTAAAAATAGTTGACGCCAGTGGAGTCAAGCGTCTGGCAAAGTTGGTGTGCGTGTCTGGCTATCCGCTCCATCATTAACCGCACCCCATCCGAACCGAGTGTGCGAAGCAGCATCCAGAGGGCAATGGCGTTGCTCCCTGAACGACTACCGATGATGGTGTGATCTTTTCCGGCAACATAACGAGCTTCGGGTGTAAGCGCAAAGTTCATGTACCCTTTCCGGATCATGAATACGCTGGTGCCGAAGGGTGCTCGCAACATTTTAGAGGCATCGCTATGAATGGAGGTGATGTGTTGATTTTTAAAATTAAGATTGTTCCCCGGCTTCGTAAACGGATAGATAAAGCCTCCCAGTCCCGCGTCCACATGGATTTTGTAAGGCAGGGTTTGTTCTTCCAGACAAGCACACACCGTATCCAGATCATCCACCGATCCAAACATTTCAGTACCCAGATTGACGATACCTATGAAATATCTGATGCCTTCATTTTTTGCTAGGATGATTTGGGCCCGCAAATGCTCTTTGTCCATTTTGCGATTTTTGGGAGTAACCCTGACTACAAAGGGCCGGATGTTAAGAAGATCGCATCCTTTGATAACAGAGATGCTGCTGTCTTCTGAGAAGAGTAACCCAATTTCAGAGGTTTGACTTCCAAAATTCTGAATGAAGTAGTTTCGAAAAATCCACATCGCCTCCAGATTGCATTCCGTACCACCACCCGCGATGTAACCATCTTGTTGGTTGGGCAAGCCCTGCATAATTTCTTCGGCACAGAGTTTAATGGCCTCGCATTCCAATTGATGGGTGCCGCTAAAAAATGATTCCGACTCTTTTTCAATGGTCAGGCAACCGATGTGGTTGGGATTTTCGAGCATCACACTTAGCAGCGGGTCACCTTGCACAAGTTCGGGAGTGATGATGTGCGGGCTGAGGGCAGATCCCGGAACACCCATGATTTTATTATTCCGATAAGAAACATTTGTGCTAAGTGCCTTACCAATTGAATCCTGGATTTCTTTTTTTGTTAAGCGATTCCAGTGGATGTGCATTACTGATCCGTCAAATTCTTTTCCATCAGCACGCATGACAGGGTTGAATCTTCCAGGCCATCAAAAATACGCTTCCCCTCAAACAAAAAGTCCCGGTACAAAATGCTTGAATAAGGTGTGAACGAATACCGTCTCCTTACCCCGTTTTGTGACAGTCTTCCGGTAACTTCGGTAATCATTTTCTGGTAGTTTTTTGATTTTGCCAGTTCGATGGAATGGCCAAAGAGTGAAAATGCGATTTTAGAGCCTTCAAATTCAGGGTAAACACCTGTGACGAAAGAAACAATGACCTCTCCGTTTTGTTTCACATTTTTTCCGGAAATATATTGGCTTTGAAGCTGTCCGAGCATTTCAAAAATAGGCAGCAGGAATTGATAGTTAGTAAGATCAATCTGAAGATCGTCCAGGGCGTCTTGTAAAATCGTAAAGCCGGCAACCTTTTGAGTAGCCTCCGCTACAGCCACCAGCCCCAGGCCCTGATCAATGGCCTGCTGGCAGCAAACCAAGGCAAACGAATGAAAGTCTTCTTTCTGAATCTTTAAATGGCGGACCATGGGTTCGCGTTGAAAGCTATGGGTAAAACAATCGGCTGACTCCTGTAGATCTTGCTGATTCATTAACCGATACGTGATCGCATCATCTTTGAGTAGTTGTACCTGAGACTTTTTCATAATTGAGTTCGTTTCCAGACTTAACGCATCCGAAGATAGGCGGTAAAGCCCGTATGGGCAAAATTATCCCCGTGAAGGGTCTATAACTTATACGCAGGGTTTTTAGTCACTAGCGGTTCCGTGTGCTCTATTTACATACGTATGTCAAGCGGTTTTGCTTCCTTCTATTTCGTACGCTGATTTGCGAATGGAAAACATACCCATAAAAATAACAGACTGGTCTTTTTCAGTTATTTAGCCTGACAGACACACAAAAGCTAAAGCTTTTTTTTAATAGCATCGTCCCAGAGGTGTTGGACGATGCTTAACACACAAGTTTCATCAGGTTTGTACACTTTATACCCGTGCGACAGCGGTTTGGGTGAACTATGGAGAGAACAAAAGCAGGAACTTTTGCCTCATGAACATTTAAAGCTACTCACTCCTCAAACTCTTCACCGGGTCATTGGCTGCCGCGCGGAAGGATTGAAAGCTCATCGTAATCCAGGCCACCAGAAAGGCAGCGATACCTGCCAGAAGATACAGTCCCACTCCTATTTCTGTGCGATAAGTATATTCCTTCAACCACCAATCAATACCCAACCAAGCCAGGGGCGCTGCCAACACAAAGGCAATGACCACCAGTTTGCCAAATTCTTTTGAAAGCAACAACACGATGCTGCTTACGCTGGCGCCCAATACTTTCCGGATACCGATCTCTTTGGTGCGCTGTTCGGCTGTAAAAGCGGTGAGGGCAAACAGACCAAGGCTGGCAATCAAAATCGCCAACACAGCAAAAACACCGAAAACTTTTCCGAGCCGCATTTCGGCTGCATACATGCTGCCAAACTTCTCATCCAGAAAGTAGTAAGCAAACGGTTCTCCCGGAGCTATCTGCTTCCATTTGCTTTCCACCAACTGGATAATTTCCTGCGCATCCTGAGATTGAAAACGAAAAGAAATCGGACCATTGACACGCTTGCCCAGGGCCATCATGACCGGGGTGATGTTTTGCTTAAGCGATTCGTAATGAAAATTCTCCACAACACCCACCACTGTAAGAACGATAAGATTTTCTTTGTCGGGACCGCCTGTCGGTGCATTTCCAAAAGTGGCAATTCTGCTTCCAATCACTTCCCCTGGAAAATTAAAAGTTTTTACAGCGGCTTCGTTCAGAATCACGGCCAAAGAATCGGATGGAAAGTCCATTGAAAAATCTCGCCCCATCTTTACATTCATTCCAAGGGTCTTTATGTAGTCATGGTCAACCCACCAGTTTTGCAGGCTTACTAAATTTTCTTGTTGTGCCGGATCGCGTCCTTCAATCCACCAGGGGTTGTCGCCACGGAAACCACCCGCCACCGGTAAAAAACCCGACATGGTGGCACTGGTGATCTTCCCCGTGCTCATGACTTCGTTCTTGAATGCCATGCGATTGTCGCCCAATGCGTAGGCGTCTTCAATCACGATGACCTGCTCTTTCGTAAAACCCAGCTTCTTGTTTTGAATAAAGTTGAGTTGCCGATAGACGGCCAGCGTACTGATCACCAAAAAAATAGAAACCGTAAACTGAAATACCACCAACGCACTGCGAATCACACCACTCTTCATCCCCAACGCCACATGACCTTTTAATACCTGTACCGGTTTGAAGGCCGAGAGAAAAAAAGAAGGATAAACACCGGCTGCCAGGCCCACGAGTAGACCGGCTCCTATCACGGCCCCATAAAAAAAACCACTTCCAAAAGGTATGGTTAACTGTCGCTCGGACAAATCATTAAATATTGGTAACAAGAAATACGCGAGTCCAACGGCCAGCAGGAGGGAGAGCAAACTCAACAACACTGATTCCGTCAGGAACTGGCGCATCAGATGCGAACGGAACGAGCCCATTACTTTACGGATGCCGACTTCTTTCGCGCGGTTGGCACTACGAGCCGTAGACAGATTCATAAAGTTGATACAGGCAATGATCAAAATGAACATCGCCACGGCACCAAAGAGATAGATGTAGTTGATATCAAAATTGGGTTCAAACTCGCCTGTAAAAGCACTCTTCAAATGAATGTCGGTAATCGGTTGTAAGTAATATTCTAACTTATTGCCGGCCTCCTTGAATTTTTCCATCGAAAAATCCTGACCCAGCACGTCTTTCAATTGCGGCAATGTGCGTTCAACGATCAGTTGCGGAAATTTGCTTTCCAATTGCTTGGGATCGGCACCATCGCGCAACAGCACATACGTATAAAAATTATTACTGTACCAGCGATCGTCCTGCTTGATTCGTGCATCGCCTTCGGTTGAAATCAACAATTGAAAATGAAAGTGGCTTTGTGCTGGCAAGTCCGCATATATGGCCCCTACTTTAGCATTGATCTCATTATCCAGGATCAGGGTTTGACCAAGCGCGTTTTCATTGGGAAAAAGTTTATCGGCCAGTGTTTTACTGATGGCGATGCTGTTAGGATCGGCCAGAGCTGTGGCCGGATTACCCGCCAACAATGGAATCGAAAAGACTTTGAAGAAATCTTTATCCACCCACATCACCTTTTGTTCTTTGATGTTCTCGGTGGTGCGTTTCACTAAATAAGAGCCGCGATCGCGCAGCCGAACAGCCGCTTCTACCTCCGGATAGTCGGCCAGCAGGGTAGCAGCCATGGGGCCTGGTGTGTATAATCCTTTAATATCATTTCCCCCAAAGGTGACTTCGCATCGGATCCGGTAAATGCGGTCTGCATTAGTAAAATGTTTGTCGTATTGCCACTCGTTGTACACAAACAGCACAATGATCATGCAGATTGCCAGCCCGATGGAAAGACCAGCTACATTTATAAACGAATAAAAACTGTGCTTGCGCAGATTGCGTAGCGCGATGATAAAGTAATTTTTAAGCATGTCGGTGGGCTTTGTGTTTTCCGCTTTGATAATTTGTTTTTGTGTTTGGCGTAAGCCAGCTGTGTGACCAAACGAGCGCAACGCGAGGTGATACGCATCAATGAAACGCGACCCTTTCTCCATTTCCCCTTCCGTCAGGGAACAAATGTGGTCCAGTAATTCCTCTTGTACACCCTCGGCTATAATGCCACGGTAGTTCAGGTCTTTGATGATGTAGTCAATATGGTCTTTTGTCAATTCGGCCATATCAGGCAAGTTTTACTTGCAGCACGTTGCTCATGGTTTTGATAAAGTCCACCAATTCGCTCACGCGTTCTTTTACCAAACTCTTTCCTTCTGTAGTTAAGGTATAATACTTTCGCACCCGCTTCCCTAACAGGACGGTTTCTGTTTTTAACAAGCCGTCCGCTTCCAGTTTATGCAGGGTTGGATAAAGGGCGCCTTCGGTCAGCAACAGCCGACTATCGGAAAGCTCTTTTACCCGTTGGGTGATTTCGTAACCGTACATCTTCCCGTGATCTTTGAGGACTTTGAGAATAATGGTTTGCAAGGTGCCTTTGAGCAGTTCGGGGGAATGCATAATTGTCTTATTACCTAAGAGATTTAGGTATTAGACGGGATTGATGCAGGCAGGGTTGCACCCTGGGCGCAAATTTTTCCGTTATCAGCGCTTCCTGCCCCGATTAAATCTTGTGCTTTTGTATTTTTAACCCCGTGAAGCATTGGTTTCATAAAGTCAGCTATCTGCAGTATCCCCTGATGCTGGTGGGCTTGTATTATGCATATAAACCTCTGGTATTTGGATTTGATTCCGCCTGGGCCGATTACAATGTGATGCTGGTCTTTATGGGATTGGGTATCAGTATGTCTACTCTTCAGGATACCCAGAGGACACAAAACAAAATTTCGTTACGAATCTGGCAAAATCCGAAGTACACCCGATGGGCCTTGATCTATCTCGTGATACTGATTGGATGCGTTCTCTTGTTTGGTATGTACTGTTTGTTCATCACCGGAAACTCTCATCTAAAAGAACTTTCCTTTGGGGTAATTGCCCTCGGAATAGGGCTTATTGGATTGCTTAAAAGCGCGATGGAAATGGCCGAGAACTTGAGTCGTAAGAAGTCGGATGAAAAATCAACCAACATGGAGTCTAGCTAGCGCTCCCGTAATTTCCAAGACAAAGTTATGTCAGAAATGAGTTCCTCTCTTCTGCTTCTCCGGAATCTGACAACCACCTTTCATCCGTTGTCAGAGATGGAGTGGCAGGCTTTTTCAAAAATCTGGCAGCCCTTTCGCGCCAAACGAAAAGAAGTTCTGACTTTGGCTGGTGAGACGGAACGCTACCTGTATTTTGTGCTGGAGGGCGTTCAGCGTGTATTTTTTGAACACCAAACCCGAGAGGCCACACTGGTCTTTACCTATTCGCCCTCTTTTGGTGGTGTTTTTGATTCGCTGATGCAACAAAAGCCTTCCCGCTTTTTTTATGAAACGCTCAGTCCGTCATTCTTTCTGCGGGCACCGGCAACCGATTTTCTTCAACTGCTGGAGGAGCACCCAGGCATCGAAAAAATGGTCAGAAAAGGAATTACCTATACGCTAGCTGGAATGATGGAGCGCATGGTGGAGTGGGAGTGTTTTAGTTCCGAAGAAAGATTTCGCAAACTGCTGCAACGAAGTCCACACATCTTGCAGTTGGTTCCTCATAAATACCTGGCAAATTACATTGGCATTGATCCGACCAACTTTAGTAAGTTGATGAATTCTGTTCGAATTTGAAAAGTTGGTAAATACCAACTTTTGTTGACGAGCCGGAGCGCACTTTTGTGCTCACCAAGCACCCAAAGATGAAAACGATCAAACGAACGGCATTGCTGGATCAATTGGAATCCGAAGTGGAGTCGCATTTACAAACAGCTATCTCCGTCTTTCAAAATGCAAGCGATACCCTTCTCCAACAGCAGTCCGCACAAAACGGCTGGAGTATTGCCCAGTGTCTCTGGCATATCAATAGCTACGGCCATTATTATCTGCCAGCCATCGCGCAAGCCATGAAACCTGATGCTGCTTCCCGCGACACATTTACCAGCAGCTGGCTGGGGGCCTATTTTACACGGCTCATGAAACCGGGCGAAGGAATGAAAAAAATGAAAGCCTTTAAAGATCACACTCCTCCGCTGCAGCCGGATGGCCGGGCCGAAGTGGCTGAATTTATCCGGCAACAGGAGGTGTTGTTGGGGCTCTTGCGCCAGGCCCGTCAGGTGGACTTAACCCGCACCAAAGTGGCCATATCGCTCAGCCGATGGATAAAACTCCGCTTAGGAGATGTGTTTCAGTTTTACGTGGCCCACCAGGGCAGGCATGTGGCACAGGCCATGCGGAATGTGTAACGATCCATGGAAAATGGGCAGATCATGTCAGACGACCAACAATAGCTAAAGTTGACCAACAGCAGCTAGGGGGACTTTCAAATACTCAATTACCTTCTTTAAATCTTCTTCTTAAAGGATAGCAGATATCTTTTGCTACCTTCGTAGAAAAAGTGCAACCGGTTTTTGTGAACGATAATCGTATCACCTTGATTCAAAGAGATCAAATTTTGATCAGAGGGATTAACACTTTCAATTACTAAAAACTTATCTGCCCTTTTAAATGAAAACTTTTGATTAAGTGGTTCTCTGCCTTCATCAGAGTTAACGAATAATCCTATAGTATCGTTAATCAGCCTAAGACTCAATTTCTCTTTTGGATAGTTTATGCTCCTGTCCCTTCTGTAAAGCATATATTCTTTACTTGCGGAGCAACTAAACAAACTAAAGAAAAGGAATATATAAACTATGTATCTCATTATTTTAATCTCTGTTCCAAACATCTAACGATATGATTAAATTTCCTTGATTATCTCTAGGCGGATAGATTGGATTAAATCCAGGGTCAACCTTGGTTATTATTGGTTGCCTGACCAACAATCTTAAATCTCGTTATGACGTGTCGTAATTCCAAACTCATCTATACCGGTTTTATAAAATTTTGCTGAGCTCCCAACAATATCTAAATCTGACCAACATCAAATGGGTTACAGACGCGCACTAGCGGGCGACCAACAATAACTAAAGGGAACTCTAACAGAAAGATACTTACTTTAGAAAATATTTTCGGCCGTCAGAAGAAATGGCTGATTTGTCTTCAATGTAAAGTTTAAAAGGTATCAGATCATATATGTAGTTTCTGTATTTGGTTGGTGTGACAAAAAAATCAATATTCGATAACGTTTTTGAGTTTAACGAAACTACAAATGTATCGTAAAGATGAATGACATAAATTTTATTAGTTAATCGAGACGTCTTTATTTTCCCATTTGTATGGCCAAGATAGAATTGTTCATTTTCGATTTTGACTGTAGCCGTTGTAAGTGGCTCCTTGCCCATCCAAAAACGTAAAGTAGGATTATTCCTCCTTTTTCGATCAATTTTGACTTCAACTTTTCCGTTCTCACGATCTGGAGGAAGTACAAAATGCAACTCAATTGAGTCACCAATGCACCTCCAAGTACCCTTAAGATAAAGCTCACCAATAAAAGTTCCTCCTTTGATAGTATAATGAACGCTATCATGGTCGAAAGAAAGCTGTTCAAAAATACCTTGATTTCTATAAAAGAATTTAGGAACTTGACTGTCAAAACAGTTATTCGTTTGTGCGGAGCAAAACAAACAAAAGAGTTCTGTCAAAGTCCACAAAAAAAATAGAAACTTAATTGGAACCGTCATAATGTTGTGTTATATACTCTAAATGTTTGGCGATAAACCTTGGACAGTAGATGTAGTGCCAATTTCTTTTGCCTGCGGTGTGTCTAACAAGCTAAACCTTGGTTATTGTTGGTCGCCTGACCAACAATCTTAAATCTCGTTATGATGTGTCATAAATCCAAACTCATTTATACCGGTTTTATAAAATTTTGCTGAGCTGCCAACAATAACTAAATCTGACCAACACCAACTAGGGGCAACTTGGTTTCTCTTCCCATCCATTTGCTGGTATGTCAATAACGCACTCAGGAACCTCTTCATTTGTTCTTATTACGTTGTGATTAGGATCGGTTGCATCAAATTGTACCCAGTACTTCGAACCGTTGGAATTTAGACCTAAAGATTTAGCACTACCTTCATATCTTTTGCCATTTATTTCAATATAATATTTAACATAGCTCCCTCTATCCCAACCTATTGTGGTTCCAACGGTCCATCTATGATAAAGCCTAAGCTTAATATCCCTCAATAGAGGAACCACAATGAAGGCACATATAAGACACAAAATTAAAAGCACCTTAAATGGCCTATTCCATTTATCGGGATCCCATTCGATTTTCATTCTTTGTTATTTCTATTGTTCTCGTTGCCCATGTTAATGTTTCACTAATAGCTTGCCCATTGTTATTGTTGGTCGCCTGGCCAACAATCTTAAATCTCGTTATGATGTGTCATAAATCCAAACTCATCTATACCGGCTTCATAAAATTTTGCTGAGCTGCCAACAATAACTAAATCTGACCAACAGCAACTAGGGGCGACCAACTATAACAAAGGGTTAACCAGTTTTCGCTTTTGCAAAAAATGTGTGCTTGAATGGGAATACTAAAATCGAATCCTGATTGTTATACCTAATTTCAACGGCAAATCCAAGGAAACTGTTGAATCCTACGGTTTTGGGATAGATATAAGACTTCGCTGTTACGCTATCAATTGTTTGTAATGCAAACTTACTTTCCAATACGTTTTTAGGGAGACTATCAAGAAAAAACTTTAGTGCTACACCTGGGCGTTTGTTGCCAAGTGCAATCAGAAATTCATACCGTTGCCCAAATTCGATTGAGTCATTCTCTGATATCACTAGAATCTGACTATCTATTGGATCCAAACTTCTTCGGCCACTTGGTTCAAATTTTTCAAAATACATTATTTGTCCTTTGTTATAGTAAGTTATTTGACGAACTGTCTCATTATCTCCTAATATAATCCACTCCCCAACTTTCAAGCCGTTTTCATATGTACCCTCATTAACCTTCAATCCCATACTGTCATAAAATGTACATAAGCCATTAGGTATATCATTTTTGTAAATACATTCATACTTTACATATCCCGATTCATGATACTCGGTAAATTTCCCATTCCTTTTTCCAAACATGACTTCAGCAGAACTCTTAAGCTTTCCATTTGGAAAATACTCCTTTCTCTCGTGTCCTTTTTTTTCTCCAGTACAAGAGCAAAGTATTAGACACAAAAGCAAAAATTTAAATATGTATCTAAACAGGCTTGCCATATTTTTCAAGCTTTTGTTTTTAAGAGGAGGATCGCTGAAAAAAGTACCCTTTGTTATTTTTGGTCGCCTAACAATCTTAAATCTCGCTGTGATGTGTCATAAATCCAAACTCATCTATTTCGGTTTCATAAAATTTTGCCGAGCTGCCAACAATAACTAAGTCTGACCAACATCAACTAGTGGTAACTTGGTTTCTCATCCCATCCAGTAGATGGAACTTCTTTAATACATTCCGGCACTTCTTCACTCGTTCGTATGGTATTTAAATCCGGATCATCAGGTGCAAATTCAACCCAATATCTGCCGCCTTGGTTATTGTTGGTCGCCTGACCAACAATCTTAAATCTCGTTATGATGTGTGATAAATCCAAACTCATCTATACCGGTCTCATAAAATTTTGCTGAGCTATACCGATAATGTTCTGGTTGTTCTGACAGTTGCCAGTGTGGCTGGCATGGGTTAGCATGAAGATAATCTAATTTCTGCTTAAGAACCCATGCTTGTATTAAATCAATGCTCATTGAATTTCTCTTCCAGACTTGAAATTTTCGGTCTTTCAAACCTACAAACAATGATTCCAAACCCCCTTCACCCTTACTATTTTTGATTAATGTCAATAGCCCCTTTGCGGTATACTTTAAAAAATCACGCTGCACGTCTTCCAGCTCATATCCGTTTTGAATACGCCAGATAAGATGGATGTGGTTGGGCATAATAACAAATGCAGCTACCTTGACTTGCCCCTTGTTTACCCTGTACCTAAGTGACTCTATGACGATTTCTTTTGCCTGCGGTGTGTCTAACAAGCTAAACCATTCATAGCAAACTGCTGTGAAGAATTGAACGGGATATTGCTCAACTTGCACTTGTTAAAAATAATCAATTCGTAAATAATACAGTGTTTACCTGTTTGTGAATAGCAAGATTGTTGGTCAGGCGACCAACAATAACAAAGGGCGACCAACAATAACTAAATTGACCAACATCAACTAGGGTAACGACCATGGTCAGGCGACCAACAATAACCAAAAATTGACCAACATCAACTAGGGTTAAACTCGCGTTGTAACTACGATTAAAAAAAGGCAATTTAGTATTGGAACGCGTTGCAAACGCGCTCCAACAAATAATAGGATAAACGCGCGCTAGCGGGGGAATAGCAAGATTGTTGGTCAGGCGACCAACAATAACTAAAATCGACCAACGTCAACTAGGGGGTCAGGCGACCAACAATAACTAAAAATTGACCAACATCAACTAGGGGTTAAACTCGCATTGTAACTACGATTAAAAAAAGGGTAATTTTAGTATTGGAACGCGTTGCAAACGCGCTCCAACAAATAATAGGATAAACGCGCGCTAGCGGGGGCAATAAAAAAGCCCGGTTGTGCCGGGCTTTTCTCATTCTTTAAGGAGTTCTTCATATCGCAGTTTTGCTAAATCCCTAATCGAAAGTGAGGAGTGTGGTACTCGAGACGCTTGACCTTGAACTGAATAATACTCATTCTTGCTCTCAAGAATTGCCTCTAGCACTTTTCTGCTATGAACTTGATCGAAGATGCCTTTTCTAAATGATCGTAAATGGTGGACGTCCTCGCTGAAATGCGGATGCTCAGTCTCAAGGTCTCTCTCTAAAAACTTTGGTAAAGTTCCGCTTGACCATTCATTAAGGCTATCCGCATATATTTTAGATATTTCAATATCCTGTTGACGAATCGAATCAAAATTCAAGGAGATAACTGCCGATGTATCAAATGCAAAACTCGATTCATTCCCCTGACCATGCTGTTTTGAGCAGCCCATGCAGGCAAGAAAAAAAACTAACAAAAAAGCTCTCATAAACTATTCAGGCAATTGTTTTCCGTTATACATAATGGGTCGTTTTCTATTAGCGTATTGCAATGGAGCACGCTTAGCAGCTCGATTATTTGCATCATTCTCAATATTGCTCCCTTTCATCGTATTATTGATGTTTTCACCAACTGAGCCTAGAATAGAATTTCCTGCATTCGTAATCGAAGTCTGAGCGGCATTTGTCACGGACTTAACCTTTGAGTCAAACTCTTTTTGACTTATTTTCCCATTTGCCAAGTCACTCTTTAATCCATCAATTTTTGCATTCGTATTTTTAGTAACGTCAGTAACAACATTAGTAAAAACCTTGTCCGCACTCCCGCTATACTCTTTCCCATTTACCGTTACAGAAATATCCATCTTAGCGGCTTCAACAATTTGATCGCGGTGTCCCTCTTCATGATTTCTAACTTCATCCGTCAAACCAGGATTCCCATTGTCTTTCTCCATAACATTGTCATATCTGCTTACACTCCTTGGTTGAAACTCCTTTGTGTAGGTTATACCAATATTGACATGTAGATCAAATTCCTTTGTCTTATTGTTATATGCAAAATTCAAACTATTTGTACCGGTCTTTCCTAAATCATGTATATTCTTCGGAGCCGGACCGTTAAAATTACTCGCAGTATGTGGAACAATCTCATTCCCATCTGGATCGATAAAATAGATGGGATTATTCAACGCGTAGGTATATGGCGATGTAGGATAATATTTCTCGGCTTTTCCATCAATCACACCCCATCTACCTACATCCGGCATATACATCCTGGCACCGTAATCGAACCAGCCCAATCCCAACTCGTCCTGTTTCTCTTTGCCATTGTATAGATAATCTTGAGCTATCGAGTTCTCTCTAGAGTACGAGTTGTAAGTCAACCCAAACGCATAATAATCATCCGTCTGGATCACCGGAGATTTGATGTGGTCTACTTTCAGGTCATCGAAGTAGACTTCGATAGGCGTGGATTCTTCGTTGCTCAGGAAGATGTACACATACCCCGGTTCGGTGATGAGCACCTCGGGGCTAAACAGCCGCTCGTGGGCTACGTCTTGTCCAAACTCACGCGCATTTGTGCTGATGCGGTCAAAGCCTCCTGTGAGTAATTGATAATCTTTATTAAACACCAGCCAGTTGAGGTAGGCTTTGGGGCCGGGTTCGCTGCTGCCGCTGGTGTTGGTCGTAGCTTGTGTGGGGAAGGGAAACGTGCTGGTGCTGGTACCATAGCCGGCTCCGTCTATCACCACTCCGGCTGTGTTGGCGGCAATCTGTGACATCAGCGTGGGCAACACGCCTGTCCAGTTGGTGCTGTTGGGGTCTACGTATTTGGCGTAGACTTCTACGTTGATTTTGTCACCGGGCATCACGCTCAGGGATTTGGCCAGTCCGTATTTTTCATTCGCGCTGCCGTTGAGGCGTTGGGCACATGATCTCATGAAGGAAAGTTACACAATTTAATATCCGCAGAGTCCGAAGCGAGAATCTGCGGTGAAATAAGTTAACGACTATGGTCAGGCGACCAACAATAACAAAGAGGACCAACAATAACTAAAAATTGACCAACATCAACTAAGGCTTTGTGGTCAAAGAAAAAATCTTACTCCCTTTTCCATTCTTTTATTTCGTATGAGCTTATAATTGAATCTCTTGTGGTATATAAATACAAGTCTTTGGTATAAATCGGATCGATGTCCGAACCATAGTCAATTTCAACTTGATAAGACACTGAACTACTATCAACATCATCTGGCACACCGAGCAAAGCAATAACGTCTCTATACTTCAAACCAACTAACTTGTGATTTGCTAAGAGATCATTGAGCATTTCTCCCCGTTCAGTGGGTGGAAAATTAGGATCAGTTTTCGCAGCCCACCCTCTCTTTTCGAATTTTTTCTCACTACAGGCAATCATCATAGTGATAACCATGAAGCAAACCGCAAGAGATTGAATATATCGTTTTTTCATCTTGATTCTTACCTTACATTTGGATTTGATGTCTTGTATTTCTCGTAATGTTGCTTACGCTCTTCAGCAGTCATTCCATTGTTATCTAGTTTTTGAAAGACAGCTTTTAAGGTTTTGTATTGTTCATTGGTGATTTTCGTTCTGCTTACGGAGAAGGTTCCATCCTCCTGTCGTGTTGCAGTCCAAAGTCCATCAGTCTTAAATGTTTCTAAAACCTGCAACGCTAAATCCTTCATTCCCATCTCTGGATTTGCATTTCCAATTTCCCGACCTATCACATTATTAGCCAGGTCAACAGATTCATCAGCTAACCCACGAGTAGCAAAATTAGCTCCATCTGCTAAACCTCCATCAATTGCGTTGGGATTGTTCTCATGAGCCTGCCCAATTTCATTTGCAATACCTTCACCAAAAATAGTTGTAACGCTAGCTTGCCATAAAGTATGCCGCATTGCGTTTACTTGTGTTCCCTCATTACCCATGTCCTGAGGCTCATTTAACACTGAGTTTCTTGATTCAGGGCCACTACCTCTTGTTGAAAATCTAACTGTGTTTGTTGATATATTAACGGTACCAGGAGAGACGCTTCCAATCCCCAGAGCAGCTAATGGATGACGCACAGCAAATTGAGCAGTTCTGACGCCAGGCGTTGGAATGGGCGCAGCTTCCAAACCTTCCAGCTCTATGAACGAAGTAACTTTATTCTCACTAAAGGCATATGGGCTGTTGTGAACATACTTTTCGGCCAATGGATCGATATTAAAAAATCTTCCAATATCAGGCTGATGGTTTCTCCATTTAAACGAATCCCAATTTAAGCCCAATTCATCAATGTTTTCCTGGCCTTGGAACCTAATTTCGTTTAGCAAGTCGTTTTCTCTTCTGTACGAATTAAACGTCAACCCAAAAGCATAATAATCATCACTCTGTACAATGAGAGATTTCGTGTGCGTGACCTTGAAGTCATCGAAGTAGACCTCTACCTGAGATCCTCCTAATGCTGCATGGTCATTACTCAGGTAAATATAGACGTACCCCGGCTCGGTGATCACAAATTCTGCTGCCAGTTTTTCATGTGCCCCGTCTTGTCCGTATTCTCTGGCTGCCGTGGTCATGCGTACAAATCCTCCATTGAGGAATGCGTAGTTTTTGTCAAAGATCAGATAATTCAAATAGGCTTTGGGTGCCGTACCTGTTTCTGCGCTTTTGTTCAGCAGTGTTCCGTGAGGGGCCGTCACACCCCCGGTGCTTCCTGCTGCGCCTCCATCTATGAATGTTCCAGGTGGGGCAGTGCTGTTGGCAATGGAGGTGATCAGGTTGTTTAATGCCGTTGTCCAATTACCTGAGTTCGTATCAAGGTATTTTGCATATACTTCTGTTTTGACGGTATCTCCCGGCATCACGCTGATGGATTGTGCCAGACCTGTCCGCTCATTTGCCGAACCATTTAATCTTGTGCTGTAAAAAGTACCTCCCACATTCGTATGATCGAAAAGGGGTGTGTTCACTTTCACTGCTTCGGTGTAGTACAAAAACTTACTCTGCTCGGTATTGGCTGCGGCTGTCTCCAGGGTGGCGGTGGCGCTTTCGGTTT
>CAYTNM010000005.1:0-199643 GCA_964439205.1 uncultured Ohtaekwangia sp. | reverse complement strand
TGCGGTTGTCATTTTCTATGGATTGGTGTTCTATCAATTTAATTTTCGATTGCAGGCAGACAAGATTTTCACTCAACCTTCCATCGTACGATTCCAACCTCCCGATTCCAGTAAAGTAGATCGAAAGAAGTTGGTAATTGGTATTGAAATGAATGGAATAGCCAAAGCATATCCCATTGAAATAATAGGTTATCATCATCAGGTGAGAGATACCATTGGGAAATCGTTGGTCATGATCACATATTGCACCGTTTGTCGGACGGGTCGCGTGTATAAACCCATCGTCCAAGGTAAACCCGAGACATTTAGGTTGGTAGGAATGGATCATTTTAACGCCATGTTTGAGGATGCAACAACCGGAAGTTGGTGGCGACAGGTAAGTGGAGAGGCCGTCACGGGGCCGCTTAAAGGTACTTTACTGGAGGAGATTCCATCTCAGCAAATGAGTTTACTGGCGTGGCTTGATCGGTACCCCAATACACTTATTCTGCAGCCAGATGAAAATTATGATTCAGCCTATGCGGACCTGGAAGATTTTGATGAAGGCCTGGCCTCCAGCAGCCTTGAAAAACGAGACACCGCCTCGTGGCAGGAGAAGTCATGGGTTATTGGAGTTCAAACAGGCTTACAATCAAAAGCCTATGATTGGAATGATCTGACAACCCTTCGGGTAATTAATGATCAGATAGGTACCATGCCTATTGTAGTGACATTGGAGCCAGATAGTGTCTCTTTTCATGTTTGGCAGCGAGATAGTCTTGAATTTGAAATACACAATAAAATACTGTTAGACACTAACACAAAGTCTGCCTGGAACTGGCGTGGGCAATGCGTGGAAGGCCCACTGAAAGGTGTGCAGTTAAGGTACATACAGTCCTATCAGGAGTTTTGGCATTCCTGGAGAACCTTTCATTCGGCAACAGAAAAATTTAGTTATCACAATTAGCTATGGAGCCACAGAGGACATGGTGGAAGGAGGCAGTAGTCTATCAGATTTACCCTCGCAGTTTTAAGGATAGCAATGCGGATGGTGTAGGTGATCTGAAAGGAATTATTCAGCGTCTGGACTATATACAATCGTTGGGAGTGGACGCTGTTTGGTTAAATCCGATTTATCAGTCGCCCTATGATGATGGCGGGTATGACATCAGCGACTACCAGCAGATTCATCACGAGTTTGGAACAATGGATGACTTTGATCGATTACTTACCGGACTTCATCAGCGAGGGTTGCGCTTGATCATGGACTTAGTCGTTAATCATTCATCTGATGAACATCGTTGGTTTATTGAATCCCGCAAGGATGTTAATAATCCGTACAGGGATTATTATTTTTGGAAGCCGGGTAAAGACCAGGAGCCTCCCAACAACTGGCCTTCGTTTTTTGGAGGGAGTGCCTGGCAGTTGGATGAACCTACGGGCGAGTATTATTTACATTTATTTTCTAAAAAACAGCCCGATCTAAATTGGGAACATGAGCCCCTTCGCCAGGAAGTAGCGGACATCATGAGATTTTGGCTCGACAAAGGTGTTGATGGTTTGCGGTTAGATGTCATTTCAGCCATCTCAAAGAGAGTTGATTTTCCAGATTCTGATACGTATGATTTTAATGAAACTATTCGCAAATATTATGCAAATGGCCCACGATTAAAGGAATTTATAAGGGAACTCCGGCATCAGGTTTGGAACAACTATGATTTGATGACGGTAGGGGAGGGGCCGGGGATCACTCCTGAAAATGCCCTTGAATATTTGAATGAATCGGACGGATTGAATATGATCTTCCACTTTGGTCATATGTTTATGGATCAGGGCCCTGGAGGGCGTTTTGACCCCATTCCGTGGACTCTTCGCGATTTTAAAACCGTATTTAAACAATGGGATGATGCCCTTCACAAAGGAGGATGGGGTAGTGTTTTTTTAGGCAATCATGATTTTGCCCGGATGGTTTCCAGATGGGGAAATGACCATGAGTTTCTCGAGCCTTCGGCCAAACTCCTGATCACGCTGCTTTTATCGATGCGAGGGACGCCCTTTATTTTTGCTGGAGACGAACTGGGTATGACCAATACGGTGCTTACCTCTATCGAAGAATCGAAAGATATTGAAACCCTCAATGGATGGCTGGAGGCAAAGAATCAGGGAATGTCTGAAACAGATTTTCTAAAACGTGCCAATTATGCCGGCAGAGACAATGCCCGAACTCCCTTTCAGTGGAGCGACCAGCCCTTTGCCGGATTTAGTTCGGTAACACCATGGATGCCCGTCAATCCCAATTTTTCCTTCCTGAATCGGGATAGTCAGGAAGCTAGCCTCACCTCTGTTTTGAATTATTTCAGGTCCATGGTTGAATTGCGGAAAAGCAACCTAACCCTGGTATATGGGAGATATGTGCCATGTAGTACTTTATCTGACTCCTGCTATGCCTATTTCCGTGAAAATGAGCAAGAAAAATTGCTTGTCGTGCTGAATTTCTCAAATGATCAACTTATTTTGGAAGATTCATTGATCCCTTCAAATGCCCTTCGCCTGCTGGGTAACTATCCGATAGGCGACCGGCAAAATATGCAACCATGGGAGGCAGTGATTTATAAGCTATGAAGGAACCAAAACATCTTTGGGGTATTGATTTAGGCGGGACCAAGGCCGAGGGAGTGGTGCTGGGCCTGGGTGGAGCTGAGGATATTCTCTTCCGCGATCGTGTACCTACCGGAGCAGAAAATGGCTATTTATATATTTTAAACCAGATTGCTTCCTTGGTCCGGATGATGGAGGTTAAAATGGGATATCGGCCAGAACGACTTGGCATCGGAACTCCCGGAACACTGGACCCCAAACTGGGAACCATGAAAGGTTGTAATTCAGAGTGCATGAATTTTATGCCTCTTAAGGAGGATTTGCAGCGACTCCTGAATATGGAAATCGTTATTGCCAACGATGCCAATTGTTTCGCCTTGGCGGAAACTCAACTCGGGATTGTCAAACAGCATCATCCACAGGCTAAGGTTGTCTTTGGTGTGATTATGGGAACCGGAGTCGGAGGTGGATTAGTAGTGGATGGCAGGGCCCTTGGTGGATTACAAGGTATTGGCGGTGAGTGGGGACACAATTTCTTAGACGAATCAGGTGGGCCGTGCTATTGTGGCAAACATGGCTGTGTGGAGAAAATTTTGTCAGGTCCATCACTGGAACGATTTTATTTGTCGCTTACCGGTGAAAAGAAAAGGTTAAAAGAGATTTATACTCTTTACCAGGGGGGGGGAATCAGCGGCTACCGAAACGATTCATCGATTGACGTATTTTTTTGGAAAGGCACTCAGTGTCATCGTTAACATTATTGACCCCGATGTGATTGTTATTGGTGGAGGGGTGGGAAACATACCAGAGATTTATACAGAAGGGGTGGAATCGGTTCGGAAATTTACATTTAACAATGGTGTGTTAGACACACCGATTGTCAAACCCCTGCTAGGTGATAGTGCCGGGGTATTTGGGGCTGCTTATTTAGTACAGTGAAATATTTTAATCAGCATTATTCATGAAACGAATTGCTATCCTTGGACCCATCCCCCGCGACCATATCGTTACCCATAATGGCGAACTCATCCAAAAGTGGGGATGTGTAACGCATCCTGTCATTGCCCTATCAATACTTGCTGGCGGAAAATTAGAGATCATTCCGGTTTCCCATGTGCGGGAAGTGGATCGCGATAATGTTACCGAAGTCTTTCAAAACTACAAAGGTATCAATCTCAAGCATGTGACCAGTCAGGCTGATCAGGGAGATATCATCAGCTTAAGATTTTTGGATGTTAATAATCGATTGGAACGACAGACCGGGTTTATGAATCCGATCGTGCCAGAAGATGTAAAGAGAATTTTAGATTGTAAAGCGTTTGTTTTTATACCGATCAGCGATTACGAGATTTCATTAGAGACTTTGATTTACCTCAAGAAAAAAAGTAAAGGTACCATCATATTTGACGCCCATGGCCCCACTACTGCCTGTCTTATTAATGGCGAACGCCAACGTAAATTCTGGATTGATCGTGATGTGTGGCTTCCCTACATCGATGTACTGAAAATGAATCTGGAAGAAGCGCAGGCCTCCTGGTTTAAGAAAGAATATGAGAGTAGTGACTTTGGGCATAGCGAAGAGCCGGATCGCAAAGAACTTCGCGCCTTTGCTGAACATTGCCTGAACAAAGGAGTGAAGTGTGTTTACATTACTGTCGATAGCCGTGGATGTCTGGTTTACTTTAAGGAACGGGGAAAAATTCGCGAAGAGATGGTAGCCGCGATTAAAGTGGATAAAGTCATTGATACTACTGGTTGCGGAGATTCCTTTGCGGGCGGTATCGGATACGGATTGACACAAAAGCCAAGAGACTACATCGCAGCAGCCCGTTTCGGAAATGCTTTAGGAGCCATGCGTACGCAGGGAAAAACATTTGATGTATTTAAACCTCTACAGGAAACTACCCAGATCATAAAGCAAGGGAATATCCCTGGAACGAAATAGTTACTAACAGTAAGATGATAAAAGCTTGTATTTTTGATTTGGATGGTGTCATCGTAGACACTGCGCACTACCATTTTTTGGCCTGGCAACGGTTGGCTCACGAACTGGGCGTGGAATTTACTGAAACAGATAATGAACGACTAAAGGGCGTTAGTCGAATGCGTTCATTAGAAATCATTTTAGAAATTGGAAATATCCAATTAGAGGAGGTAAAAAAGGAAGCCTTAGCCACAAAAAAGAATGCTTGGTTTGTCGATTTCGTCAATGCCATCCGGCCAGAGGAGATTTTTCCGGGAGTAAAAGAACTGATTGCGAATCTGAAATCCCGAGGACTTAAAATTGCACTAGCCTCCAGTAGCAAAAACGCGCAGCGGGTTACCGAATTGTTAAAAATTCAATCCCTTTTTGATGTGATGGTGGATGGTACCATGATTACTCATTCCAAACCTGATCCAGAGATATTCTTACTGGCAGCCAGTAAACTAAACATCATCCCTTCCTCTTGTATCGTATTTGAAGATGCAGAGGCTGGAGTGGAGGCAGCACTGGCGGCAGGAATGAAATGTGTTGGGGTTGGTTCACCCGAACAGCTTGGAAAGGCGCACGATCTTGTAGCGCGAACCGGTGATTTTACCTGGGAACGATTATCTAAATTGAATGGAGCTTAATCATTTCCATAAATGGCGTGAACAGTATTTAAAATAACCAATAGCAATTTCTGATCAGAATGAGTAAGTTTTTTGATCATATTTGAACGAATGTAAAAATTCCAGCATATGAAAAATTATATCAAACATCACGAATGGCAAATCATTGAGGAAGGATTTGATCCTCATCTACATCGCATTTCAGAAAGTCTGTTTAGTCTGGGCAATGGACGGATGGGACAGCGAGCTAATTTTGAGGAGCAATATTCTGGCGAAATGCACCAGGGGAGTTATGTAGCTGGCGTATACTATCCCGATAAGACGCGTGTAGGATGGTGGAAAAACGGATATCCCGAGTACTTTGCAAAAGTATTAAACGCCCCGAGTTGGATTGGTATCCATATCACCGTTGGTAAACTCGTATTAGATCTGGCTACATGCAAAGTCACTGGATTCAAACGGGTATTGGACATGAAGCAGGGACTTCTTCATCGTAGTTTTACTGCTACATTGCCTGATGGAAAAAAACTGAAGGTGGATGCCAAACGCTTTTGTAGCATGGCCGATGGGGAATTGGGTGCAATCAGATATGCAATTACGCCTATCAATTTTAGCGGGAACATTTCGATCATTCTTCCGGTGGACGCAGATGTAGTAAATAAAGACTCGAATTATGACGAAAAGTTTTGGAATCCGGTCAGCCAGGAGGCGAAGTCTGGTATTGCGGTGGTCACAGCAGAAACTAAGAAAACTTTTTTTCAGGTAACTACTGGAATGGCCTATGCCGTTTATTCAAATGGTAAAAAGGTAAAACCAATTTCCATTAAGGCAAATAAAAAAGAGAAGTATGCTGACAACGCCATTTCCTTACGGATAACCAAAGAACAGGAGACAATAATTTATAAGTATGGGGTTGTTCTCTCTTCAGAGAATCATACCAAATCCAAACTGAACGAGGTGGCCAAAAAGAAATTGGCAATTGCTTTAACCAAAGGATTTGATCAATTGTTGGCCGACCATGCGGCTGTGTGGGCTCATAAATGGGAGGAATGTGATATCACCATTGATGGAGATATTGCCGCTCAGCAGGGAATCCGATTCAATATTTTCCAATTAACCCAAACCTACACGGGAGAAGATGAACGATTAAACATTGGCCCGAAAGGATTTACAGGTGAAAAATATGGGGGTAGTACGTATTGGGACACCGAAGCCTACTGTTTACCATTTTATCTTGGAACGGCCAATCAAAAAGTGGCACGAAATCTTTTAGTGTATCGGTATAAGCACTTGAAACGAGCCATTGAGAATGCAGGCAAGTTAGGCTTCACGAAAGGGGCGGCCTTATACCCAATGGTTACCATGAATGGAGAAGAGTGTCACAATGAATGGGAGATTACGTTTGAAGAAATCCATCGAAATGGAGCAATTGCCTATGCCATCTTTGATTATATCCGCTATACAGGTGATGAAAAATATCTGGCTGAATATGGGTTGGAAGTATTGATCGGTATTGCTCGTTTTTGGGCTCAGCGCGTCAATTGGTCGACCAACAAGAATAAGTATGTGATGTTGGGAGTTACAGGTCCCAATGAATACGAAAACAATGTAAATAATAATTGGTACACCAATACCATAGCTGCCTGGACGCTGGAGTATACCGGACAAGCCTTGAGTCACGTTCAGAAATCAGATGCGGCCCGATATTCCAAAATTGTGTCCAAGGTAAAACTTCAGTCAGATGAAACTTCACATTGGAATGACATTGTTCAAAAAATGTATTATCCTGAAGATAAATCAAGAGGGGTCTTTTTACAACAAGATGGTTTTTTAGATAAAGAATTATTAACGGTCAATGATCTTCGTCCACAGGATCGCCCTTTAAATCAGAAATGGTCGTGGGATCGGATTTTGCGTTCGTGTTTCATTAAACAAGCAGATGTGTTGCAAGGGATTTATTTTTTTGAGGAACGGTTTAGTCCCGAAACCATCAAAAGGAATTTTGATTTTTATGAACCTATGACAGTTCATGAATCCTCACTTTCTCCTTGCGTGCACGTCATCTTAGCTTCTAAAATTGGATATGAAGCCAAGGCTTACGAAATGTATCTTCGCACCGCCCGTCTGGACCTTGATGATTATAATAATGACACCGAAGATGGTTGTCATATCACTTCCATGGCTGGTACCTGGGTGAGTGTCATTAAAGGATTTGGCGGAATGACCATTAAGAATGATCAATTACATTTTGCTCCATACTTACCTAAGCAATGGAATGCTTATTCGTTCCGACTGGAATTCAGGGGACGAGTTATTAAGGTAAACGTCTCCAAAAAGGGTACGCAGGTACAACTGGAATCGGGCGAACCGATGGAGCTAGTGATTCATGGAAACAAAACCGTGCTGAAATAAATATGACCCGATTGAAGACCTGGGTAGAAGGGCAGACGTTCCATAAAATTGTTAGTTTGGTAATTATTCTATGCTCGATTACGTTGGGTGTAGAGACTTTCTATCCGGAGCATCAGGTTTTTTTTGATGTTCTTGATCTGTTGTTCACCTTATTCTTTGTTTGGGAAATTGCCTTGCGCCTGATAGCAGAAGGAAATCCTCTCCGTTTTTTTAGGCTGCTATCTGTACGCGAAAAGAAGGTCTATATTGACGAAACTGGATTTTGGAATTGGTTTGACTTTACGATTGTTCTGGTCAGTGTTATCAGCCTGATGGGTCACCTCTTTGAACATCCGGAGTTTTTGGTGGTGAGTCGCTTATTTCGTGTTTTACGGGTGATGCGATTGCTGGAGGTAAGTAGCGAACTAAAGGCTGTGGAACGTAAAATTGTATCCATTATCCCTACGATTTTTTCATTTGCGCTGCTGCTTGGGATTCTGTTGTATATTTATTCGATCATCGGTATTTATCTGTTCAGTCATCATCAATATGAGCATGCCGATTTTACTTCTTTGGGACATGCTTTTCTCACCCTTTTTCAACTGATGACGTTAGACGGATGGAGTGACATGATGTACGCAGCCAGCGCCAATTATGAAGGAAGTTGGCTGATCAAATCGTATTTTGTAAGTTTTGTAATACTCACGGCCATCATCAGTTTCAATGTGTTTGTGGCTGTCCTGACCTCCCAGGTACATGAAAAGGTAATTGAAGATCAAAAGTCAAATCAAAAAAAGATTAAACAGTTACAAGGTGAGATCATTGAAACAGAGCATGAGGTGCACGAAGGATTTCAGGAAGTACTTCGGGAGTTACGTTCGCTGAGAACTGAAGTGAAGTCTTTGCAGGAACGACTTAAATAGAATATCCTACGCTCGCTCTACCATGAAGTTTTACAGTACCCGGAATTCAAAAGTTAGCTTTACTCTTCGGGAAGCTGTCATTCATGGCCTGGCACCAGACGGTGGACTCTTCATGCCAGCCACCATTCCCGTATTGCCGGCCTCCTTCATTCGGGAACTATCAAAGTATGATCAGCAAACCATTGCGTATGAAATCGTCTCGTTCTTTTTGAAAGAAGATTTCTCATCGTCTGAAATTCATGATCTGGTTGCTCATACGGTCAGTTTCCCTGTTCCACTAGTGCAAATCCATGAGTCTGTTTTTAGTTTAGAGTTGTTTCATGGACCTACGCTGGCCTTTAAAGACTTTGGCGCCCGATTTTTATCCGGCTTGCTAAGCAAGTTTGCCGAAACAAATGATCAAGAAACAACCGTATTGGTTGCGACTTCGGGGGACACGGGTAGTGCGGTGGCTCACGGGTTTTACAATGTACCTGGTACACGCGTGGTGGTGTTGTATCCTTCCGGCAAAGTGAGTGAGCTACAAGAAAAGCAATTCACAACTTTGGGTGGAAACATTAAAGCCCTGGAAGTGGATGGCACATTTGATGATTGCCAGCGCCTGGTTAAGCAAGCCTTTGCCGATGAAAACCTGCGCAGAGGTTTATCTTTAACTTCCGCCAACTCCATTAATATCGCTCGGCTTTTGCCACAGAGCTTTTATTATCTTTTTGGAGCGGCACAGGCTCCCCGTCATCTTCCGTTAATCTTTTCTGTGCCGAGTGGCAACTTTGGTAACTTGACTGCCGGGGTTCTGGCGCAACGCATGGGTCTTCCCATTCATCAATTCTTAGCAGCGACTAATAGAAATGATGTTGTACCATCTTATCTGAAAACGGGTTCGTATCAACCCAGACCCTCTCTGCCCACCATTAGTAATGCCATGGATGTGGGTAATCCGAGTAATTTTGATCGTTTGGTTAACTTATTTGGTAGTTGGGAAGATATGACAAATAAGATCAAAGGATATGCCTATTCGGATGAAGAGACCAAACAAATTCTGCTAGCCATATTTGAGCAACATCGGTATATTCTTGATCCTCATGGAGCCGTAGGCTATCTAGCTGTCCGGGAATATCAAAGAAGTAATCCATCCTGCACCTACATTTTTTTGGAGACCGCGCACCCTGCAAAATTTAAAGAGGTGGTAGAAGCACAAATTGGTTCGATTGAAATACCCAGTCGTTTACAGGAACTTTCGGATAGGCAGAAAAAGTCCATTAAGATTCCGGCAGACTATGATGTCTTCCGACAATGGCTGGCTTAAAAAGATGATTTCTTCACTTCTTCCATCCCTTTTCTCCTAACAGAGGCACAAAAGCAAACTGGTCAAACTCTTCCTTTGTTACCGAACCGTTATTCTTAGTTATTAGATACATGCATTGCTTCTCCAGATTGCCTACAGGTACAATTAACTTTCCCGGGTCTTTGAGTTGTGCTACCAGCGCATCCGGAATCACCGGGGCGCCTGCCGTGACGATAATTTTATCGTAGGGAGCTTTGGGCGCATAACCTTTTGAGCCATCTCCCAACAAAAAGTAAGGCCGATATCCCATCGTTGGAAGAAATTCACGGGTACGTTCAAAAAGCTTTTTGTTGTACTCAATAGTGTAAACGATCGCTCCCAGTTCCAACAAAATAGCTGCTTGATATCCTGAACCGGTTCCGACCTCTAAAATCCGTTCGCCTGGTTTAACCTGCAGTTTTTCCGTTTGGAAGGCTACCGTATATGGCTGAGAAATCGTTTGCCCTTCTCCGATCGGAAAAGCCTTGTCTTCGTAGGCATGTGAAAGCAAGGCATCATCGAAGAAAACATGCCTGGGTACCCGCCCGATAGCGGCCAGAACGGACACGTCTTTGATTCCCTTTTCGCGAAGCTTTTTAACTAATTGATTCCTCAATCCGCGTTGGCGGTAGTTATCCACAATCATTCCACAAAATTCGTAAATAATTATATATCAATAACTTAACTTTTATCATGAGCGTTTATGGTCAAGTCATTCTGTCGCAAAAGAGGTCATTTTTTCAGCTTATTCAAAGTTTTAAAGATTTGGTAGGAAAAGTGAAACCTAACCTTCTACTTTGGGGTTCTCTACAGCACAGTGAGAACATATTTTGCCATAGCGTTATCCTGTGTATACCTGTCCCTGGCAGTAGGTGTGGCCAAAACCACGCACTACTGTATGGGCCGGGTTAATTCACAATCCCTATTCAGTTTTGAATCAAAAAAGTGCGCTTGCAGCCTTTACGGGAAAGATCGCTCCAAATCGTGCTGCCACGATGAACATGAGCTGATCAAAATTGAAAGTGATCAACAATCGGCTACCTCTCTTCAAACAGCAGATATTACACCGGTTATTCTTTCCTACGCTCTGGTAAGAGGGGTAATTTGTTTTTCTCCCTCGTCATCCAAAACGAGTCGGATTATCCCCGCACAACCGCCCTCTTCCGGGCCACCAATCTATCAGAAGTATTGTAGTTTACGGTTGTTTGATGAGATAGCCTGACGATTAGATTCGACAGAGTATTATTAATCATCACTATTACAATTAAACTACTATGAAAACTAAAATCATATTTCTCTTTGTATTCATTCTGGTATCGGGTTATGTATTTGCCCAACCCAAGACCGTCAAAGCATCCATTAAAGTATACGGTAACTGTGCCATGTGTAAACGCAGAATTGAAACGGCCCTGGACACCAAAGGGATTAAAGCTGCTACCTGGAATACCAAAACCAAACAATTGGAGGTCGTTTATCAATCTGATAAGATAACGGAAAAGCGAATACATGAAATCATTTCCAGCGTTGGCCACGATACCGATCAAATGAAGGCCAAAGACGATGTATATGCCAATTTACCTTTCTGCTGTTTGTATCGCGATCACGATCATTCAGGCATGAAGGATAACTAATCTTCGTTTATGAAAAGACTAGTATTACTTGCAATGGCAGCATTGCTTGCTTTGTCATGTGCGCGTGCGCAGAAAGTGATGGGTCTGGTGATTGAAAAAAGTGCGAAAGGAGTGGATCAGCCATTGGCCGGGGCTAATGTATATTGGGCAGGCACTACTCTGGGGACTACCACCCGCGACAACGGGATATTTATGATCGATCGTACGGATCAAACCAACCGACTGGTGATTAGCTACATCGGTTACCGTTCGGATACCCTCATCATTACCAGTGAGGGTAATGTCAAAGTAGAGCTGGTGTCTGATCAGGTATTGGAAGAAGTCACTGTTCAAGGCTGGAAACCCTCTTCCCGTTCGGATTTTTTCTCGGGCATCAATGTCATTCAGATGGACGAAAAAGAATTGTTTAAGGCTGCCTGTTGTAACCTATCTGAAAGTTTTGAAACCAATCCTGCGGTAGACGTAGCCTTTACGGATGCGGTTACCGGTACCCGACAGATTCAGATGCTCGGGTTGTCAGGGCCTAACACAGTCATTTCCATTGAGAATATGCCAGGTGTAAGAGGATTAGCCGCCAGTCAGGGAATTCAATTTATACCGGGTACATGGATCAACTCCATTCAGGTAACAAAAGGTACCGGATCGGTAGTTAATGGCTACGAAAGTATTGCCGGACAAATCAATGTTGAGTTAAAAAAGCCGCAAGAGAGTGAGACCCTTTATGTCAATGGATATGTGAATAACGGGGGAAGGCTGGAGGGAAATGTGGTGACGACCAGCCAGGTAGGAAAAAAATGGGCAACAACTTTTCTGGTGCACGGAAGCTCCCGGCCTTTTGAAATGGATCAAAATGGAGATGAGTTTCTGGATTTTCCATTGGGGTCGCAGGTAAATCTGATTAATCGTTGGGTTTACAATTCAGGTAACGGATGGCTCGGGCAATTTTCTTTCCGCTATTTAAGTGATCAGAAGAAAGGTGGCCAAACCAGATTTGACGAAGGCAATAGGTTTACCACAAATCGTTATGGGTTTGAAATAGATACCAAACGCTATGAAGTGGTCGGAAAACTGGGATATCAGTTTCCGGACAAACCCTATAAAAGTTTCGGGGTACAAGTAAGTGGCACCGTACATGAGCACGACAGTTACTTTGGTTTTACGGAGCATCTGGCCGATGAGAAATCCTTGTATTCAAATCTGATCTATCAATCCATCATTGGATCGACTTCTCATAAATTTAAAGTGGGGATGAGTTTCTTGTATGATCGCTTTCTGGAAAATCTAACTTATACACAAAGTTTAGATGCATTTGACTTTGGTCGTGAAGAAGTGGTTCCGGGAGGGTTTGCTGAATATACCTACGATGACTTAAAGAAATTTTCAATTATTGCAGGTCTGCGGGTGGATTATCATAATCTTTTTGGCGTATTGGTCACACCCCGTGTGCATACCCGCTGGAATATGACGCCTTCCACGGTCATTCGAACTTCCGCGGGTAAGGGCTATCGCGTGGCTAACGTAGTTTCTGAAAATACTGCTTTTCTGGTTTCATCCCGTCAATTTATTTGGCAACCCGAAACGACAAAAGCTTATGGATTTCGACCTGACGAAGCCTGGAATTATGGTGTTTCAGTCAATCAGGAATTCACATTAGACTACCGGCCCGGTAGTATCAGCCTGGATTACTTTTATACCGACTTCCGAAATCAGGTGGTTCTGGATTACGATGAAAGCCCACAGGAGATTAACGTGTATGCATTGAAGGGAAAATCTTTCTCTCACAGCTTCCAGACACAGGTGGATTACCAACTTGCCCGCAGACTTGATTTGAGAATAGCTTTTCGTTACCTGGACGTGCAGACCGACTTTCAATCGGGACGATTAGACCGCCCTTTGATTCCGCGAACACGATCCTTCGCCAATCTGGCCTATGCCACCAAAAATCAATGGAAGTTTGATTTTACCATTCAGCGATTGGGTGAGCAACGCATTCCCTCTACGGCTTCCAATCCTGGTGTTTATCGCCTATCAAATGTTTCGAATGCCTATTGGATCATGAATGCACAGGTATCCAAAGATTGGGGAGAACGTTGGAGTGTATACGTAGGCGTGGAAAACCTGGGTAATTTTCAATTGGATCAGCCGATTGTATCTGCCGCTGATCCTTTTGGTCCATACTTCGACAGTTCGTTGGTATGGGGTCCTGTGTTTGGGCGAATGCTTTATACCGGGTTTCGGTACCGGGTAAAGTAGGCGAATGGGTTTTTGAAATTACAAACTGCCGGTTGGGATGTTCATCTTCGACCGGCAGTGTTGTTTTGATGAAAAATGAAGCAAAAAAAATGAAATGATCTGAAGAGTGTTCCTCATCTCCCAATCAGCACAAATGGAGCCCAATAGTAGGGTGAGGCATACGAATTTCCCGAAATCATTTTCAGCTTAGCTGCTCGAAGAGAAGGCGCAAATTCAGTGGACTTTCCTGTAGATAGGTGAGAATAGAAGTCTGTCATTAACTCGGCAGTCGATTGGTCAGCTACACTCCAAAACGAAACAACGTTGTTTCGGGAACCAGCATAGACAAGGGCACGTGAGAGCCCGATCACTCCTTCACCTTTGGATATTTTCCCTAGCCCGGTTTGGCAGGCAGACAATACGGATAAGTCCGCGTTCAACTGAAGATTGTAAATTTCACCGGCATATAAGTTTCCATCTTCGATACCATTGGTTTGCAGATAAATGCGCGAAAGTTCCGGTTGGTCAGGATCGACTAATCCGTGGGTAGCAAAGTGCAGATATTGATATTGCGATAAATTTCCAGTTTTAATCTGCTCTTCACTTGCTTCTGAAAACAGTTTGGTAACGGTTGATTTTTCGGTAAATAACTCTGTTAGTTTCCGGACTTCTCCTTCTGTGCCGGGAAGCGAAGGCAGCTGATCTTTTTCAGGAAAATGTACAGGGGCACAGATGAACATGGGCAAGGGTGCTTTTTCTTTTTTATTGTTCTCTTTTTGAAGAAGTAACCCCGCTGAAAACTCATAGGAAATACCATAGCGTTTGATACCAAAAGGCATTTTTGAATAGTCATCTTGTGTATTCCGGCTTGTGAAAAGGGTTTCAAAAGGAAGAGTACCAAGGTTGGAAGAGGGAAGTAAAATCAGACGAGAGATGGATGATGGTAATTTTGGAAGGAGCAAGGGAGATAATTTATTGCCATATAATTTCAATGATTCTGCTTCACTAAAATAGATGCTGTTGATAAATCCACGGATCAGATTTTTCAGATTAACAGGAGTTGCAAGGGTTTGCACTTTAAACTTATTTTTCGTCAGGATAAACTGATACAATGTACTGTCCCGTTCGCCATAGAAGTAGCTGATAAAGGCCGTGTTGGGGTCTAATAATTTTTGAATGTCACTCACCTGAGGCAGTGCCTTGTTAAATTTCAAATCATAATAGGTTGGGTAGGTCTTTTCCAGTAATTCTACAAACTGGAGATACTGCGTATTCAGTTCGAATAACTTCTCCCGGTACTTCTTTTCTTCGATTTCTTCCGGTTTGGAGGAGATTTTTTGAATGACCAGCGAAATTTCAGACTTGAGTTGTTTCTCACGTTCCAGTAACTCCGGTGGGATACCTGCGAATGATTTCGCCTCGGTATCGGCTATTAACTCCTGTAACACAGCAGACTTACTTTTTTCAGCAAAGTAAAAGGCCAGTTCTCTATATGGCTGCGGCTTCAGGGTCAGTTCACTAATGGCCAGCGACAGGCGTACTCCGTTTTCATATATTTCCGTGGCTTGTTCACCCAATTCAATTTTATCATTCTCGTTGGTAGTGTGCTGTCTTAAATCATCAATCAGGAGGTCGCAGGTCTTTAAAGTCTCTAAAGCAGATGTCAGATCTGTCAGTTTCAGCGTTTTTCCAAAATGACGAGCTTCCAGGGCCTCTGCTTTACCCGCCAGCGAATAGTACATCACCTTTCCGCTGTAGGCTTCGCTGACGTTGGGATTGATGCGAATGTCTCCAACTTGATACGTGACGGAATTGGCGAGTAACGCTTCTTGAAAGGATTGAATGGCTTCATCATACTTACGTTGCGTGAGTTGGATAGCTCCCAATAGATTATACCCAGAAGCAATATCCGGATGGCGAGGACCATACGCCTGTCTAAACTGGTGAATAGATTGTTGGATGTACTCAAAAGACGCTTGTGTATTATTCAATCTTTTATAGGTCAGTCCAAGATTCATCAACGCAGTGGCTAGATTGGGATGACCCTGCGGATATATTTTCTTCCAAATGGCAATAGCTGTTTCAAAGTTATTAATGGCATCGCCATACAACTCCAATTGATTATAGGCAAATCCAATGTTGGTAGCAGCAATGGCAATTTTGGGGTGTTCCCCGCCATGTTTTTTTGAATAGATCTGTTGGGCCTTTTCATAATAATTCAAAGCTTTGTCCGGATCACTACTTCCGTAGATAATACCTAAATCATTATAAGAGGCGGCCAGAGCCTCACTATCTTTTCCAAAAATATGTTCACGTATTTGTAGAGCTATTAAGCCTGCTTCTTCCGCCTGATTTCTTTTTCCACTATTAAAATAAGCAAAACTTAAATGGGAGAGAGCAGTGGCGCCCAGCTTGCTTTCCTGTTGGTTTAGTGTTTTCAGCTTTTCAAGGGCCATCTGAAGTTGCTCCACGGCCAGATCATTTCTGCCTTTATTCAATAGCAAAAAACCAAATGTTGTTTGCGTCATGGCCTGCTCAAACGAGTTACCTTGGCCCTTCATGGACTGGAGAAGTGTTTCCGCTTCTGTCAACCGGCCTTCTCTGATCCATCCTTCCACTTGTTTGTTTTGCAACGCTATCCGCTCGGCCGATGGAACAGCCAATGATTGGCTAATCAATTGTTGGGCCTCTTTCCATTGAGAGTCCGCCAGTAATTGATCAATCTGGTCTGTCACTGTTTGCGCGGCAGCAGTCGTGCCAAGAATTAGAAATAGAAAATTCAACAGCTTTCGCATAAGCCTAGAAGCGATGAATGTACGTAACAGAGGTAACACGATTGCGACTAAGTCCGTCAGGATTATTATCCCGTTGCACAATCTTATGTCCCCATAACACCCGAATGCCAGACCGGATATTAAAATTATATCCACCAGTGATAATGCCTGACAAAGCTAACCCCTGGGCACCTTCCGGTTTGATTTTCTTGTTGGTATCATCGATTCGTTGATCGTTGGTCAGTCGGTAAATTGGCAATAAGCCAGCAGAGAAATTAAATCTGGAAAAACGAAAGTTGCGCTCTACCCGAAGCATAACATCAATGCCTCTTTGAAGGCCATTGGCCTGTCCATACGTTTCTAAATACCTGGGATCGGGGTAATCCGGAAAATCGTTCCAATCAAAAGAATTATTGTTTCGATTAATCAACGGAATCTGAATACCTGTAGCAAACAACCACTGACGATTAAGCATGGAGAGCCCCGCAATAAAATCGTAAGTTCCCAAACTGGTTTGATAATACATAGGGAGCATTTCATTTGGGAATTTTTCTGACACTTTGTCGGAACGGTTGGTAGGGATTTTGGTGCCAACGGAAGCACTCAGATCAAACCCTTTCCACTTTTGGATGTATCGGGTATAGCAAAGCGAGAGGTCACTCAAACCCTGGGTTTCCCCCAGATTGCCCTGAGTCACCCATTGATAGGGCAATTTTATCTGAAAGGACGAACGAGCGGTGATTCGAAAGTTAAGATCCGTGGTCGCCACGTTCACAACGGGAGTGGTGGTTGTGATTCCTTGATAATAACTCACCTCCATAGACAACAACTTAATATCTACTTTTCGGTTGTAGGATTGATCCGGCTTCATGGCTCCCATGGTACAAAAACCGGCATCACTACAGCCTTGCCCGAGTAAAAGTCCGCTGTGGGTAACAAAAAGTAATGCGATCAGGTATTTCATGACCCGACAAGATAGTCAGATGCTGACCAATTGACAAAGTGCCCAGAAAAGGACTGTTTCTATTGACGGAGCAGGTACATCAATGCCAGCGCGTAGCTTTCTAGTCCAAAGCCGGCAATGATGCCCACGCATTTAGAGGTGATGACGCTCTTGTGCCGGTACTCTTCCCGGGCGTATACATTGCTGATGTGCACCTCTACTACTTTTGTTTGAATAGCGCTGATGGCATCATGCAGGGCAATGGAAGTGTGTGTGTACGCACCGGCATTCAGGATAATTCCATCGTATGAAAATCCTACCTGATGTATTTGGTTGATCAACTCACCTTCAATATTGGATTGGTAATAATGAATGTCAACATCCGGAAATCGCTTGCGTAGCTCGTCCAGATAGTTTTCGAAATCCCGGTTTCCGTAGATGTTTTCCTCCCGCACCCCCAGCAGATTGAGGTTGGGCCCGTTGATGATTTGAATCTTCATGTGAGCAAGTTAATTATTTTGCACATTTGCCGGATAATCTTCTCTTGTGAATTGGGATCTACACATCAAACAATTTGAAACCTACCTGAAATTAGAGCGCTCGCTCTCGGAGAATTCCATTCAGGCATATGTGCGCGATGCCGAAAAGTTAAAGCAGTACATGTTGATCCATTACCCGTCCATCTCTCCCCTGAAAACCTCTACTCGTCAGCTACAAGCTTTTATTGCTTTTATCAGCGAAATGGGATTGAGCGCACATAGTCAGGCAAGGATTATCTCCGGGATAAAAGCATTTTTTCAATACCTGGTGTTTGACGAGCTCATTGAAAATGATCCCACTGAGCTACTGGAGGCGCCCAAGTTGGGTAGAAAGCTGCCGGATACATTGGATTTACAGGAAATTAACCAGCTTTTGGATGCTATTGATTTAGCATCACCCGAAGGACAACGTAACCGGGCAATTCTGGAAGTGCTGTACAGTTCCGGCTTGCGGGTGTCGGAGTTGATCAATTTGAAATTGGATCATGTATACACAGATATTTCCTTTTTGCGTGTCATTGGTAAAGGGAATAAAGAACGGCTGGTGCCGATCGGACGGGAGGCACTCAAGCACCTGCGTATTTATACGGATCAGATCCGGATTCATATACCAGTAAAGACGGGCTCCCAGTCGATTGTTTTTTTAAATCGAAGAGGTGGAAAACTTTCGAGGGTTATGATCTTTACCATCATCAAGAATCTTGCTTTAAAAATCGGATTAAAGAAAACCATTAGTCCTCATACCTTTCGGCATTCGTTTGCCACCCATTTGATTGAGGGTGGGGCCGACTTACGGGCAGTTCAGGAAATGCTGGGGCATCAATCCATCACGACAACAGAAATTTATACACATTTGGATCGCGACTATCTCAAGCAGATCATCAAAACATTCCATCCGAGGAGTTAGAAATTCTGATACCATCAAATTTGTCTACTTTTGTCAAGATGAAAAAGGTGCTTTTACTCGGGATAATGATGTTTCTGTGGGGACTTACTTTTAGTCAGGAGATAAAAGTCGAATTTGACAAAAAACATGACTTTACCCGTTACAAAACGTACTCTTTTGGAGAAAGTGAGGTAATCACCCCGAAGGATCAAAAACAAATATCAGATCAGGATTGGCACACTTGGGTGATGGCCGCCTTGGAGGAAGAAATGAAAGAAAAAGGACTTACCAAGGCCGATTCGGTAGGTGATATCATTTTAAGCTATGTGGTGGGTAGTCTGGCCCGCACTCAAGTCGAAAATCTGGGACCCATGGGAATGGCTCCAGGGGACCAAAGCCGAGTGTGGAATCGAGACTATAGTCAGGGGAGTCTGATCATTGACATGAATAACCGGCAAGGATTTAAAATCTGGCGGGTATATGCGACTACCAACGCCTCGACACCTGATCCGATCCGAATGATTAACCAGGTAGTGGGCGAAGGCTTCAAAAAATTCTCCATTAAACCCAAAAAAGGTAAGAAGTAATTTTATGTACAAACTTCTGCGCCCGGTTCTCTTTCATGTCGATCCGGAAAGAATCCACCATTTAACATTTTCTTTACTTCGTTTTTTCGGACGTATCCCAGGCTTCAATACCATTCTGGAGAGGATGTATAATTCACATCATCCTCGGCTTAGCCAGACACTATGGGGAATTACTTTTTCCAACCCTGTCGGTCTGGCGGCTGGCTTTGACAAGGATGCCAAAATTATTGATGAATTGGCAAGTTTTGGTTTTGGCTTTATTGAAATTGGAACGCTGACTCCCAAGCCTCAGTCTGGAAATGATAAGCCCAGATTGTTTCGGTTGCCCCAGGATCAGGCTTTGATTAACCGGATGGGCTTTAATAACGAGGGAGTGGCTGCGGCTGTGAAGCGTTTAAAGAAGCGAAACGCTAACATTGTTATAGGTGGAAACATAGGAAAAAACAAGTCCACTGCGAACGAAGAGGCAGTTAAGGATTATCTGTTTTGCCTGGAAGCGTTGTTTCCTTATGTCGACTACTTTGTTGTAAACGTTAGTTCTCCCAATACTCCTGGACTCAGGTCATTGCAGGAAAAGGAACCTCTTCAAAAACTGTTGAGCGAAGTCAAAAACCACAGCCTGACAAAACCGACTCCGAAGCCCGTGTTGCTAAAAATTGCACCAGACTTAAGCGATGACCAACTGCTGGATATCGTTGACATCCTAAAGATGACTGGCACGGATGGTGTGATTGCGACTAACACAACCATTGGGCGAAATGCACTACAAACATCTGCTCAGGATGTCACCGCCATAGGTCTGGGAGGCCTGAGTGGTAAACCCCTGGGTCAACGATCTACAGACGTAATCCGATTCTTAAGACAAAAGCTAGGTCCTGAATTTCCTATCATTGGGGTAGGCGGTATTATGACACCACAGGATGCCCGCGAGAAACTGGAGGCTGGGGCTAACCTGATCCAGATATACACAGGTTTTGTATACGAAGGACCAGGTTTTGTAAAACGGATCAAAAAATTTCTCGCAGGGACTTAGCCATCAACTACCTACCGCTGATCTCTGAATCTTACTTCACAGTGAAGTCTAACTCAGATACAATTTCAGCCTCTGCGTTATTTTTATCAAACACTCGCATTTTGCAATGATATTTCTCTCCGGACTTCATTGGATTGCCAACCGTCACGGTACCACGCAAGACCGATGCATCTTCGGCAGAAAATCCGTTCGAATTGTCAGCAAACAAGTCTTCAGCATTGAGAATATAATTCCCATCGGCATCAGTCACTTGCAGCGAAAGACCTGGCATAGCCTTATCATTCGATAAAGTGTAGTTTTCAATTCCTTCATAAACAATGGAAAATCTCGTATCCATGTCGACCTCGCTACCAGAAAGAGGTTGGTCATCTTGGTCAACAAGGGAGACATTTTCTACAGAAAAACCGTTATAGGTTGTGGTAAGACCCGTCACTAAGTCGGTTTTAGCTCCTTTAGAAAAGTTGCACCCGTTAAGAATGGTCAGGAGTGTCAGGAATACAGCGAACAAGGAATATTTTTTCATGGGAAACTGGGTTAATAATACAAATGGAATAAAGTTTTGGCGGTCATGCCATCCCCTTTAATGGGGATTTTCTATTCCTTCCCAAATCCTTTGTACCCTCCGTATCCGGTGTCCTGTAGCCAAAGAATGCGTGCTCCTTTCGCACAAGAGAAATAAGCATTATAGAGTCGCTCCTTATTTTCAATTTTTGAGAAATTGATTTGCCACGGATTGGGCATGGTGAACTTCCCACTGGATTTGGCACCGTCAAATTTGATATTCCCTACCAATCCGCTGGCGGTACTCAACTGCCAGTCATAAGTACCATCTTCCCGAAACGCAAACCATTCTGCTGAAGAATGAGTGTCGGTAGAAGTTGCTCCGGTGTACACGTTGACATAGTTCGTAAACCCTCCAAACGAACTGCTCCACCTGCCAGTCAAGTCAGTTGGTGCAACCGCAAATTTATTATAGCCATCCATCTTGCGGAGGGGGTCAAAAGTGGTGGTAGCATAATAATCAACCTGATGGATGTTAATACCAAAAACCTGACTGAACGAATTTTGATCAGGGGCGATAAACTCCATCCAGTTGGATTGTCCCATTTTAAAGAGTACCACAAACCTCATCTGTCCACTTTCTGGCTCACGGGCTTGGACGAATAAAAAGTGAGGGCGTTCAAAGCCAATAGTAGAAGGCCCTTCCGTGTAGGGAACTAAGCCGTAGCGGGGCACGATAAAAGTATTCCAGGCCAACCGATCCTCTTCACGATAGTCTGAGATATAAGTACTGGTTTCCTTTGTGTGAAAGTGTATGAGAACCTTTATGCCAGCCTTAGTTACCTCCACCCAATCGTTTCGGGCAGTAGCTACCCAGCCATCGTCAAAATTGGTTGTTACAAAGTTGAAAGTGGATTGATTTCGTACAGCGGCTATGGGTGGGGTGGTAGTTTGTGTATTGGCTGGTGGGAGCTGATTTTGTTGTGTTGGGTTAGAATTTGTAGGGAGAGATTCGGTAGTTGTATTGGCGATAGGACATAAGTATAGAACGGTCTCTTTTCTAAAGCTTTGTAGATAACCTAGAAATAGTAAATTGTCTTTTTTGAAGTAGTAGTAATGGGAGGTATTCGGCAAAGGGCTAATACTCCAGCCCAATTGGGAAGCCTGATCTTTTACCTGTTTTTCTATTTCACCTGCTGACGGGGCTAAGCTGAAAACCTCGATAACCTCACCTAAGGTAATCCCGATCTCTTGTGTTTGCAATTCCAATGTAGCTTTTGCTGCGGCTGTGGATAGCAGCCGATGATCTTGTTTACTTCCCGTTGGCAACGGAATGCCGGTTAGTTCTGAACGTGTAACCGGAATTACCTTGGACTGTGCAAACGAATAATTACCCGACAAAAGCACCAGCATTCCTATCAAGAATGAAAAGAATGTGTACTTGATAGCTTTCTTATGGTAAATTTTTATTTTTTGATGGTCATATAGAATGGCCTGAATGATCATGATGCTGGGTGCAGCGATTAGCAAGGGCCTTTTCATGTATTTAATTTTATTTGCAAGGTTACATATTCCGGTCAAAAAAAAATCATGTAAATAGGGGATTTGCATCTATTTTAGTACCGCAATGAGAGGAGTATTTTTCATTTGGATGATGACAGGAATGGCCTATTTTACATCGGGTCAATCCCCTGTCATACAGATTTCTCGTTGGCCGGCCTTTGATGTTGTAGATTCTTATGTTTTTGTTAGTGTCGATTCGGCATCCAAGACTAAACTGTCGGATGGTCATCAACTCCATTATTTCAGACCTTCGACTGAATTTTTGAATACTCCCATTTCTTCTGCGTCTTCGAGATTTCAATACTACTACCGTTTTGATGTTTTGAATGACAGCCCGGATACTGTCAACTATTTTGTTCTGGGGAGTCCGCAAAGACATTTCGAGGCGGGTATTTATCAACAGCATCCAAGAACCGTTGTGCCCATGCCGATGAAGCAAGTTCCGTACTGGTTAAATTCAGAGGCGAAAGTAGCGATGCTTGCTATCCCACCTCATCAGCCACAGACGGTTTATGTTAAATTGATGTTCTCGTATTACCGGGAGGTTCCGATGTATATCTTTCTGATCGAACAAAACTCATTAAATACTTTTCTTTTGTCTCAGAATGGACTCCGAAGCAAAGAGAATTCGTTTTCATGGTTTTATTGCGGCATGTTGTTTATGATGTTTATGTACATCACTCTGAAATTTATTCAAATACGGACGCGTGAATATTTTTATTATGGTGCCTACATTTTTTTCTTTCTCGTATACTTTGGTTTGAAGTTATTGTCAGGTGTCACCAATGAATGGATTTTTTATTCGGATTGGTACAGTGGCTTTGCAAATGATCAGTTACAATCGGCTGCGTACATCATGTATTTTTTGTTTTTTCAACAATTTATGCGAACGAAGATTACCATGCCGGATCTTCACCGATTTATTGGGATCATTATTTACTTGCTATTAGTTTATATTGTGTTAGACGGAATCTTATTTTTTGTTCCGGAAACGATCTTCCTAAAAAATACTCTCTGGACGGTTATCCGGGGAATTTTGTTAGTGATTACTTTGTATTGCATTTGGCGTACAGCGAAAGCGCAAATTCCGGTAGGAGGTTATCTCATTACGGGCGGACTATTACTTTCTTTTTTTGCGTTGGCTGCCATGATTTTTACGTTTCAAATTGATTGGATTAAAGCCATGCCACCTCCATTTCACTGGCCTATTACCTATTTTCAAATTGGCGTGGCGTGTGAATTGATTTGCTTTACTCTGGGGCTGGGATATAAAAACCGTAAAGATGAATTGAAGAAGCTGGAAGCTGAAACACAGTTGCGGAGGCAGGAGGATCGCCTGGAATTTGAACGGTATAAAACCATGACCGAGGCTCGGGAAGCCGAGCGGGGGCGAATAGCCAAAGATCTGCATGACGGTTTGGGAGGGATGCTTACTGGAGTGCGTCTTTCTTTGGCTAATCTAAAACCTTCCACACCGGAAGATCAATCACAACTTCACCGGTCATTGGATATGCTCGATGGTTCAGTGTATGAGCTTCGGAGAATTGCACAGGATTTGATGCCGTTGGCTTTGCAGAGGTTTGGCTTGACAAGTGCTTTGCGCGATTATACATCAGCGGTTCATAGCATGGGTATCGTCAACGTTAATTTTCAAGTTATGGGCGAGGTTAGAAGGCTTTCCGGAGAACACGAATTGATATGTTATCGATTGATTCAGGAACTGGTCAATAATGCTTTAAAACACGCTCACGCGAAGTCTATTCTGGTGCAGGTCGTTTTTCAAAAACATGCACTCGAACTAACGGTGGAAGATGATGGAAGGGGGTTTGATAAGAAAGTTATTTCGGACACCGGAGGAAGCGGATGGAGTAATATACAGTCACGGGTATCCTATTTGAAAGGTACGATTGACCTTCAAACAAATCCGGACGAAGGCGTTTCTGTGCATGTTCATTTGCCTGTATAATTAGCCCCTAAAAAAGGGGATTTTCCAAGATGATTATTGACAATGGCTTCCAGAATGACCACCTTTCGAATATCTATAGTTACCAGATGATGACACGAATATTTATTGTGGATGATCACCCGATGGTAGTGGAGGGCATCCGAAGCATGTTGCTACAACTTCCCAATCTGGAATTTGTAGGGTTTGCCATGAATGCTGGTTCCTGTGAAGGGTATTTTCTACATCATACAGCGGATGTAGTATTGATGGATATCAATTTGCCTGATATGAGTGGGATTGAGCTATGTGCGCGAATTTTGAAAAAACAACCCCTTATACGAGTAATCGCCTTAAGTAACTTTGACCAATTAAGTTACGTCCAAAGCATGAAGGAAGCTGGTGCCTGTGGGTATGTGTTGAAAAATGCCTCATCAGAGGAATTACAACGAGCTATTACTGCTGCCACGCAAGGGAGCGCTTACTGGTTGGGAAAAGATAACCTGAAGGAACATTGGATAAGTCAACAACCCTTGCTGACCCGAAGAGAAGTGGAAGTGCTTCGCCTGATTGCCGAAGGTCTTACCAACAATGAAATTGCCGACAAGCTTTTTGTCAGTGCCAGCACCGTAGATTCTCACCGGAAGAACCTGATCTCCAAACTACAAGTAAAAAATACGGCAGCCCTGGTAAAAATGGCCGTAGAAAATAAAATTATCTGACGTATGCGCTTCGTATTTGTCTTTTGGTTGCTTTCAGGTACCATCCTGGGCCAGAATCGCGAAACATTTGATATCGCAACCTTTATAAGCCCTGTGGGGTGGCAACGGGAATCCAATGAGAATACGGTATCGTATGTTGCTACCAATCATACTACCGGTGCCTGGTGTCGGTTTATGGTGTATAAAAGTATGACCTCCACTGGTAGCCCCCAAAACGATTTTGAAGCAGAATGGGCGCAGTTGGTTACGCCTTATTATCAAACATCCAATCTACCCAAGCCAGAGCTGTCAGAAAAAGATGGATGGACTTCATGTGCTGGTGTGTCTACCTTCACGTTCAACCAACAACCTGCTTATCTGCTGCTCACCAGCATTACAGGTTATGGGCGTAGATTTTCGATATTGGTTCTCATGAATAATCAGGAGTATATGCCCGACATCGAAAAATTCCTTAACTCCATTGATTTGATAAAACCCCCTGGAGTTACCTTTCCGTCCAATACCCAGTCATCCGGATCCAGCCAACAAAATGCACCATTGTCAGTGCCAGTCACCTCTGTTGGCATCACCAAAGCGACCACTCAATTCAATGACGGATGGGTTTCTACCATAGAGCCGGATAAAGTAGTAGTGACCAAAGGTAGCGTTGCGGTGTACCTGTACCACCCATTATCCTATGATGACAACTCTCGCAGGGCAGGTCGTGATTTTTTTTGGGATACCCATATCGTCCGGCATTTTCGTGTACAATCCAAACGCTATCGCGATCATGGCGAAATGATGACTTCCTTTCAGGCACCCTATATGGAGGGCGAAGCAATCGATCCTAAAACAGGGCGGCAGGTTTTTTTGGGTTTGTATGTGAATTCTTCCAATGGCATCATGTTTCCTATTTTGGCCATGGCGCCAGACGAGTCTACGTTGCGTAAAGCATTTCCAAAAGCAGAAAGTCAAATGGATTCAGACCTGTCTGTGATGGGTTATTACAATCGGTTTGCCGTAACGCTCCCGGATATCGTTGGCAAATGGCAGGGAGGTGGTTCTGCAGCCATGAACTATTACCATGCCTACTCAGGTGCTTATGCGGGCATGGGTGCCGTGGCTATGAGCGACCGATTTGAATTTCAAAAAGATGGTACCTACTCCAGTAAGCATCAGGGAGCTTCAGGAATGGTAGGTTCCATGTCTACCTATTCACAGGAATACAAAGGGAAAGCTACCATTACAGATTGGGAAGTAACTTTGCCTAATCGTTTTCAAGGAAAGACCAATCGTTTTCAGGCTTGGTTTGAAGCAGTGCCAAACGGGCGCATTTTGCATCTCCGAAATACTGAATCAGCCGGACTGAAGTATGATTTGGTTTTAGAGCGATAACATTGATTTTTTTCCATCAGGTTTTTTCGACACCGAATTGGCCGAGTAGTTTTTTTGAGAGAATCATCCCCTCATACCCCAGGTGATCAGGGTTTTTCTTACCTTTTTGCCTTTGTTTGAAAAATGGTTCGTCCTAAAAAGCATCTTGGTCAGCATTTTCTGAAAGATCAACACCTGGCTTTAAAAATTACTGAGGCTCTGGTAACCAGGTCAGGAGAGTCAGTATTGGAAATTGGACCGGGTACAGGGGTACTTACACAGTTTCTGATTCAACGAAAGGATATTGACTTGAGGGTGATTGAAGTAGATCTGGAGTCCATCGCTTATCTCAAACAGCATTACCCGGAATTAACTATTATTGAAAATGACTTTTTACAGGTAGATTGGAAATCGGTGGGAAACAAGCCGCTTCATATCATCGGAAACTTCCCCTATAATATTTCATCCCAGATTTTTTTCCGGGTATTGGATCATTACCAGGATGTCTCATCTGTGGTGTGCATGTTACAAAAAGAAGTAGCGGAAAGGTTGGCAGAAAAAGAGGGAAGCAAGACGTATGGTATTTTGAGTGTATTGTTACAGACCTACTATACGATTGATTATCTTTTTAAAGTGCCTCCGGGAGTGTTTCATCCTCCGCCCAAGGTGATGTCTGCTGTTATCCGGCTGACCCGTAACCAACGGGTATCATTAGGTTGCGATGAAAATTTGTTCAGAAAAATTGTGAAACAAGGATTTAATAACCGGAGAAAAACACTTCGCAATGCCCTGAAAGTACTAGCTTTTCCTACAGCGGCATATCGCTTGCCGGTGATGGATAAAAGAGCCGAGCAGCTTTCGGTAGAGAGTTTTCTGGATTTAACACGTCAAATTGAACAATGGTGTGAAAGAGATAATCGAATTTGAATTAAGCAAAGACTACCGCGATCGATTTCAGCAAGCCCTGGATGAGAAGGATGCCACCTTTATTCAGAAGTCGCTGGGGGAAGTTAATCCGGCTGATATTACGACATTACTTTACGAGTTTACTAACGTAGAATCGAAGTATGTATTGGATATACTTCCGTTAGAAACCAGAGCTGAGATTATCAACGGACTGGACAGCGATACCCGAATCCGCTTTATCAGAGTTTATACCCCTGAAGAAATATCGGCTGTGATCAATCACCTGGCATCCGATGATGCCGCAGATATTTTGAATGAGTTACCAGTTCGCGAAAGCGAAGAGGTGTTGGCTCGATTGGACCCAGAACTAAGGGCTCAGGTAGTAGATTTGCTCCGCTACGATGAACACCTGGCCGGGGGGTTGATGGCTAAGGAACTGATCAAGGCACGCGAGAGCTGGACGGTGGTTCAATGTGTGGAAGAAATCCGAAAACAGGCTGAGAACGTTTCAACTTTTTATGCAGTCTGGGTGGTTGATGATCAGGATAAACTCTTAGGCAAAGTGGCCTTGCAGAAATTGATCCTTTCGGATCCTCGTACGCTTGTGAAGGACATTTATGAAGCAGAGGTTGTTTCCGTAGAAACATACATGGAAGACCGGGAGGTGGCTGAAGTAATGAAAAAATATGATCTTGAATCAGTCCCTGTTGTTAACGTTCAGGGACACCTGGTCGGTCGAATTACCATTGATGACGTAGTAGACGTCATTACCGAGCAAGCCGAGGAAGATCGTCAGGCGATGGCTGGTATCACGGAGGATATTGAGGAAGATGACAGTGTCTGGCGCAACACGCGCGCCCGCTTGCCCTGGCTTTTGGTGGGTATTTTAGGAGGGGTGCTGAGTGCTCGGTTTATGGGAATTTTTCAGTTGGAGATTGAGCGCATTGCTGCAATTGCCTTTTTTATCCCATTGATTCAAGCCACCGGAGGAAATGTGGGCATCCAGTCTTCGTCATTGGTCGTTCAAAGTCTGGCTAACCCAGGCTTTGTGGAAGAAGGACTCTGGCCACGTCTTCAAAAAGTCTTCTTAGTGGCCTTATTGAACGGCCTGGTGCTTTCCACCGTTGTATTTGGGGCCACAGGCCTCATTTTTGGCTTCGACAGGCTTACCATCGTGGTGGCTATAGCCCTTTTTTGTGTCATTCTGTTTGCTTCGCTGATCGGCACAATCACTCCTTTAATATTAAACCGCTTAGGATTTAACCCTGCCTTAGCCTCTGGCCCATTTATTACTACCACCAACGATTTAATGGGACTAACACTCTATTTTTTGACGATACATATTCTTTTGTGAGGAACGGGTACATTTCCACCATGTACAGTACCATGTAATATTAGTCTCTTTTATGCATTGACTGAGTGGTTGGTACCTATTAGCTTTGAAAAATGACATGATTTTACCTTAGATTTTGAAGAACGCTTTAATCAAACGCTGGCTGAAAATTCTGACCTATTTTAACGAAGTGGTCGAAAAGCCGATTCTGACATCGGCTTTGGTGCTATTATTTGTAACTCTGGTTGTGTTGGGGCTCAGTCTTCCGTACTATCTCAAAGACTTTCATGGGTTTTGGGCTCAAATTCTGGCAGAAGCCCACGGAATGATTTTTGACATTGCCATCATTGGTATTTTGCTTTTCTGGCTGAATCAAAATGGAGAGACGCGTCAGCGGATTAAAACCTACAAAGATGAAATTGACGACTTTCGCTTGTGGGAATCAGAAGAGGCAGCCTTCCGGACCGTGGGAAATATCAAGCGATTAAACCGTCATCGCATTTATGAAATTAACCTGGTCAACTGTCATCTTTCCAGAACCAATCTCAACTATGTTAATCTAAAGGGCTCAAACCTCAATTCAGCCAATTTGTCCAACTCTTCATTAATTGAGACCAATCTGGAGAATTCACGTCTCAATCAAACTAATTTTGAAAATTCAAACCTGAATCAGGCAAACCTCAACGCAGCCTATGCCAGTGGTGCCAATATGAAAGATTCATTCTTGATTAAAGCGCAATTTGAAGGGGCATTCCTGATCAAGACAAATTTCAAAAATGCATTTCTGATGGAAGCCAATCTCAAAAACAGCTATATGATGGGTGCAGATCTTGAAAATGCCAGTTTGTATAAGGCCGACTTAAGAGGAGTCAAAGGATTAACCATCGAACAACTTAGCAAAGCCAAAACCTTGTATCTGGCTAAATTTGATGATGAAATATTTGAACAGATTAAGGTTAATTTACCCGAGCTGGTAGACGCTTAAGCGATTGCTTGATTTTGTAATCGTCAGAGAAAAAATATACATTTGCATCAGAGAACAACGGTTTCGGAAACGAAGCCGTTGTTCTTTTTTGTCTTACATGAACCGGTCAACAGCATGAGCAAGATTTCATATTATACTAAAGAAGGACTCGAGCGACTCAAGCATGAGTTAAGCGAGTTGAAGTCAAAAGGACGGGCAGACATTGCTCGTCAGATTGCTGAAGCACGTGACAAAGGCGATTTGAGTGAGAATGCTGAATACGATGCCGCGAAAGATGCTCAAGGTCATCTGGAAGCTAAGATTGCCCAACTGGAAGACCTGATGGCCAACGCCAGATTACTCGATGAAAGCAATGTGGACATTTCTAAAGTTTCAATCCTTTCCAAGGTAACGATCAAGAATAAGAAAAACGGAGCCTCATTTACCTATACGTTGGTTTCGGAGGAAGAGGCTGATTTGAAGTCTGGAAAAATTAGTACCATGTCGCCTATTGGAAAAGGTTTGCTGGGCAAGAAGAAAGGAGAGAGTGCCATCATAAAAACACCGGCTGGAGAACTAGAATTCGAAATTACCAATATCGGTCTTTAATTGTTATGTCATCCATTTTTTCCAGGATCATTCATCGCGAAATACCGGGTCACATCCTGGCCGAGAATGATCGTTTCATCGCCATCCTCGACATTATGCCGCTGGTCATGGGGCATGCATTGGTAATACCTAAGAAAGAACAGAGTTATATTTTTGATATGGCAGATCACGAACTAGCCGAGCTGATGATCTTCGCCCAACCTATCGCCAAAGCCATTCAATCAGTAGTTCCCTGCCAACGGATCGGGGTAAGTGTCATTGGATTGGAAGTACCCCATGTTCATATTCATCTGGTGCCCATTAACTCAGCGGATGACTTGAATTTCACGCGACCTAAACTTAAGCCGACTTCAGAGGAATTGTTATCACTGACAGCAAAAATCAGATCAGCCCTTCATGGATGAAAGTGATCAGACCTAGTTTGATTCTTGATGAGGCTGTTTGTAAAGCCAATATTCAACGCATCGTCACCAAAGCGAAAGAGAGCCGGGTATTGCTTCGGCCACATTTTAAAACACATCAGTCTCATACCATCGCACGGTGGTATGCCGAAGCAGGAGTCCGTCAATGTACTGTATCATCTGTTGCCATGGCTTCCTATTTTGCCGCTGATGGCTGGACGGATATCACCATTGCTTTTCCAATCAATACACTGGAGATTAATGCTATCCGGGAATTGTCAGAAGCGATTAATCTTCATGTCACCCTTGAATCTGTTGAAGCAGTTTATGAATTGAACAAGTTGCTCAACCACCGGGTAGGCTGTTACATCGAGATTGATACGGGTTATCATCGCACGGGTATTCATGCGAATGACAGCTCTAAAATAGAAGCGATTCTACAAGCGATGGAAAAAAGTTCCAGGCTTTTATGGAAGGGTTTCCTGAGTCATGCCGGCCATAGCTACAAGTGCAGGACCAAAGAAGAAGTACAAGAGATTCATCTTCAAGATGTGAAGTATATGGAAGCGTTAAAGAAGGCCTATCTTTCTCGTTACCCCTCGATCCTGGTTTCGATAGGCGATACGCCTTCCTGTAGTATCATGCCTGGGTTTTTCGGTATAGATGAAATCCGCCCGGGTAATCTGATCTTTTATGATCTGACACAAGTAGCTATTGGTTCGTGTTCAAGAGAACAGATTGCTTTACTGATGGTTTGCCCGGTAGTCGCGATGTATCCGGAACGAAACGAAGTTATTATTCACGGGGGCAGTGTTCATTTTTCAAAGGATATGCTACAAGTTGGAGGGTGTTCTATGTATGGGGAAGTTATTTATTTTAAAGGGGAAACCTGGAACCCGACTCCCACCGGTATGTATCTGAAGTCCCTATCGCAGGAACATGGGATTATTCATGTTCCGAACGAACAAATTCATTCAATTAACGTTGGAGATGTTTTGGGCGTTTTGCCCGTTCATGCATGCCTGACAGCTGATGCTATGGGTGAATACGTTTCCCTCAACGGAGGAGTAATATCCATGATGCCCAAGCGGTATCTCAAATAAAGTCGATATCTGCGCTTAACGGGAATCTCATCAAAAATTCAAGCGCATCCTGAATGGTCATTCCTTCGAAAAGTACTTTATACAACCGATCGGTAACCAAGGCTCTTACTTTGTAATAGTCTGCACACTTTTTGGCTATTTGAATCGTGTTTACGCCTTCCGCTACCTCTTCCATAGAAGCCAATATTTGCGGCAAGTTTTCACCCTTGGCCAGACGATAGCCTACTGTAAAGTTACGACTCATCGGACTATTACACGTAGTCACCAGATCACCAATGCCGGCTACTCCTAAGAATGATTTTACCTCTCCTCCAAGGGCACGACCCAGGTATACCATTTCTACTGCTCCGCGACTAATCAATAGTCCTTTTGCATTTTCACCATACCCTAAGCCACTAAGAGCACCGGAGGCAATGGCAATAATGTTCTTTAATACCCCCGCAATTTCAACCCCTACAATGTCACTGTTCTCATATACCTGAAATCGGTCATTTCGAAGCAACCGTTTACCTATTTGAATGACTTCCTGAAATTTGCTTGCGATTACCGTTGCTCCGGGTTGCCGCTGTGCCAGTTCCTTAGCCAGATTGGGTCCCGCCAGGCAACCAATCCGAACGACAACGCTTTCTTCGCGAATAACTTCGCTCATCGTTTTTACCTGACTCCGATTCAGACTGGAGATACTTTGAAGTGTTTCACCCTCCGGTAGTTGGATATCCAGACCTTTGGTGCCATGAATTAAAATATGGTAGGGATGAAGGTACGGGGCCAGGCCTTTCATCATGGTCCGGAAGCTAGCCGAGGGAACCATCGGAAAGATAATATCACATGTTCGTGCCAGGAGAGGCAGATCATTCGTAATGGTAACATTTGGGTGTAATTTCTGTCCCCGGTTTTCGGCAGTTGTTTGCATGTGAGCAACCACTTTTTCGTCACGGGCATACAACCATACCGGGCGATTGATGGCAACAATATTTGCAATGGCGGTGCCAAAGCTTCCGGCACCGATAACTCCAATGGGCTTGTCAGATAAATTGCTCAAGGTCATAGCCCACCAGGCGGTTATGATAGTAATACAAGGTCGATAGATCCTGAGTTACTATGTTTCCTTTCTTGTTTCGAAGGAGTGGCCTCTTCAGGTGAAAAATTCCTACATTTTCCAGTCCTCGTTTGATGGATAAATCCAGTTCGCCTTTCAAGTGGGTGGCATGGTTTACTTTCCGTTCATCCTTTAGCCGGTAGACTTGTTTGCGAACACGCTTAAACGTCTCCCGGAACTCCTGATAATCTAATTCCAGATCTTCTTCCGGCAAACGAAGTAAACTAAACAAGTCCAGTTTGGGATGCTTCTTCTGCCACATTTCGAAGGCAACAAATGCAGCAATGTGGCTGGCAAATACCCGGTTGATTCGGTGATATTCTTGCACAATTTTTTGACTCAGCATGCGGGTATATTCATCTTCCCGTTGCCGATCGATAGCGACTGTACCGTTGGATACAAAATAGTCTCGCGTCTGGACCGGACGCCCCTGGGCATCCAGACTATTACCGTCTTCATCCACATAATTTCCCATGACGTCCAGACCGGTGCCAATGGAAACAGAAATACTTGACCCTTTCGTGAAAAACTTAAAAAGAAACTTGATCAGTTGAAAACTGCCATAGTTGTCCTGCTCTGGAAAGTAGCGATCTTGTCCCTTCACCTGGAGGTAATCTTCAATTAGGTCAGGCGCCTCCAATACAAAGTGGTAATTAAGCGTTACCGGCACGATAAATATTTTCCGGACATCCGGAGCATTGCTTTCCAGATACAAATTCCGTTGCGCCTCCACCGCTGTACTCAAAAGCCCGAGCTTTAATTGCTTTTCAATTAACCCTGATCGGGATCGGGTTCCACCGGGGAAAAAGAGACTATGTGCTCCTTTCTGAATTGCCAGGTTGGAGTACATTTTTAATGTTTCGAGATACGGAAGATTTTTCTTCCTGCGATCTACCTTGTATGCCCCCAGGCTATTCATAAAGTAGGCAAAAATCTTAATGTTGAAGAGATTTAGTCCGGCTCCATAAATAAAGGCGGGTAACCCCAGTGAGTGAATAACCCACCCGATCAGAATGGAATCCAGATTACTAAAATGTGTAGGCACCATCACCACGGTACCTTGCTTGGCTAATTTCCGAAGCATTTTTACCTTGCCTACGATATGAATCTTATCGCGCAACGTATAGCGGTTGCGAAAAAAGGCTCCAAATTTTTTAACTCTGGCACCATTGAGCAGGCGGGTAAACCAGAATTTTACCACTGCCCGCGTCACCCGATAGGAGTTAGGTTTAAAATTTCCGGCAATTTCTCCGGCATATCGCTGAACAATGAGCCGGGTTAGTTCCCGAGGTTTGTCGGAAGAATCGTCCTGATGAGCTGAAAGCTCGACCAATTCATTCTTAATGCCTGACCAGAACCGACCCTCGTCTTTGGGATCGACTCTCCACCGATTGCGTTTAATGCGGTTTTGTTCACGGTAAACGGTGGCTTCCAACTCATCGATCAGTTGCTTACGTGTAGGTCTGAGTTCAAGGACTCGTTCAAGGCTTTTTTGGGCAACTTCTTCTACAAATTCCTTTCGGTTTTTGCTTAATTGATAAACGGGCCAGTCCGAAATACCATCCAGAATGGGTGTGTATTTCCGATTTTTGTTTTTCTTTTCTTCTAAGATTTCCATCCACTATAGCCAAAAGGGCAAGTGGACAAAGTTAACGGTTAAGTAACAGACTCAAAACCACAGATGACCAGACGTGCTAAAGATATTTGGAGACAGAATTGGCTCCTCTGGTTAAAATTAAGGGTATTTTCGATAGCTTTCGTCATCAGGTAAGCTATGATTTCCAGAAAAACACTTTTTGTATGGTTAGGGCCGGCCATTTTTTTGGCGGTTTGTTTACTTCTCAAATTCACTTCTTTATCGACCCATGCGACCGTTGTATTAGGACTAGCTGTCTGGATGCTTACGTGGTGGGTTTCAGAGACGGTTCCGCTAGCAATCACAGCTTTATTGCCAATAGTGATTTTTCCATTGTTTTCAGTCCTATCCGTCAAACAAGCAACTCTATCCTATGGCAATTCAGTGATTTTTCTTTTTATGGGTGGCTTTATCCTGGCGCTAGCATTGGAAAAGCACAAATTGCATGAACGAATTGCCTTAAATCTTATCCGGCTTACGGGCAGTAGCGGCAACGGTATCATCCTGGGTTTTACCTTAGCAACAGCTTTTTTAAGCATGTGGATCAGCAATACCGCCACGGCCATTATGATGTTACCGATTGCGATGTCAGTTGTTAACCTGATGAAGCAAGAGTTTTTAATTCATACCACTGATGAAAGTCGGTTTGCGAATTTTTCAACCGCTTTGATGCTCTCCATTGCATATGCCTCCAGTATTGGAGGAATGGCCACCCTGATCGGTAGCCCTCCAAATGTGGTTATGGCGGGATTGTATCGGTCTCAATATCAGACGGACTTCAGTTTTTTAGAGTGGTTTGCTTTTGGCTTTCCCCTGTCTGTTCTGGTATTGATTTTATGTTATTTTCTTCTTACCCGTTTACTCTATCCGAACCGTTTAAGCAAAGTAGCAGGTTCTGAAAATCTGATTCGCAATAAACTAGATTCGTTGGGCTCATGGTCGTTGGCAGAAAAGAGGGTATTGATCATTTTTAGCTTTACGGCATTGATGTGGATCTTTCGCCCGTTGGTGAATGAAGCTTTGGTCTTGCTTTTTTTTGGAGAGTCGAAACCTCTGGATCTTATCGATGATACTTCCATTGCCATGTTAGGCGGAATTCTGATGTTTATTGTTCCTGCTGATCGTGCGGCAAAACAGTTTATTCTGGAATGGGATGACTCCAAACGAATGGCCTGGGGTATATTGTTGTTATTTGGGGGGGGATTGTGTTTGGCCGAAGGACTGGAAAAAACAGGTTTGATTAAGATGGTCGGAGAGGGGATTTCCTCTTATGGTACGCTTTCATTATTCATGTTGGTGTTGATTGTATCTTTTCTTGCCATTTTCCTGACAGAATTTATGAGCAATGTGGCCCTGACAACCGTATTTGTCCCGATTGGATTTGGTATTGCAAACGCGATGGGAATTCATCCGCTTTTATTGGCTATGCCCATTACGTTTGGGGCGAGTTGCGCGTTTTCTATGCCTATCTCTACCCCGCCTAACGCGGTCCTATATTCCAGCGGATATATTAAAATGTGGCAAATGATCAAGGCCGGGGTTTTTTTGAACATTATTGCCTGGGTAATCATAGTAGCCGTTACCATGACGATAGGTAAGGGCATGTTTGGAGGCTGAAATAGGGCAAATTCGTGATCAGGGCATTGGCCGGGAAAACATTTTTTTTCATATTTGCAGCCCGTTTGGAGTTCTTCCAGTGTCTCCAGACGGTAATGCCTGAGTGGCGGAACTGGTAGATGCGTCTCGCCTGAGTCGAGATGCCTATCTGTTGTAGCTGCGTAGGATAGGACTTGCAGGTGAAGGGAAAGTATGCCTGAGTGGCGGAACTGGTAGACGCGCACGACTCAAAATCGTGTGCCTTCGGGCGTGCCGGTTCGATTCCGGCCTTAGGTACATTAAAAAAGGCAGTTCTAAAGACTGCCTTTTTGTATTTATAAGAATGCTGTTAATTCTAATCTGTTAGGACTTTTGCTATTCTCTTCTGATAAAGATTTAGTTGATACGGAAGGCAGCATTGTCCCATGCCAGACACAATTGACAGAAGTTAACCTACTACCTTTCCATCAAATTTAGTTCTCATGCGGCTTCTACGCATTGTTTTTTATTTGATACTTGTTTTTCCGGGTTTAAGCCAAACGTTGACAGCTTCAAAAGAACCAACCAGTGTCACGCCTTTACTTATCGGGCAAAAGGTACCTCCGGTCATACTTTCCAATGTGAAGGGATTGCCTGTGAATCTGCAAGAACTTCTTTTGGAAAAGCCTTCCGTCATTATTTTTTACCGTGGTGGCTGGTGCCCTTATTGTAACACGCATTTGGCAGAACTTCAAACTATTGAAAAAGAGATAACCAAATCAGGATTTCAGATACTGGCCATCAGCCCAGACTCACCGGAAAGTCTTAGAAATTCACTCACCAAGAAGAATTTAAGATATACATTACTAAGTGACAGTCAAGGCGAGGGTATGAAGGCATTTGGAATTGCTTTCCTGGCTCCTGAGCGATATGCTGACATGCTTGGAACGGCATCGGCTGGCCAGAATACCCAATGGTTACCTGTTCCTTCGGTATTTGTAACTGGCAAAGACGGAAGCATCCTATTTGAATATGTAAACCCTGATTATAAAGTCCGCCTGAAAGGAAGTATGCTGATCGCAGTCCTTCGAGAATTGTAAATAAAAGGAAGTGAAATATCAGGGTAAGAGTCATGAATTCCTGTTCTTGGAACATGTTTCGGGTAAAGCACCTATAGAATTTAAAATGCCGCTGGCCAGCGGACTTATGTTTTTATGGTTCAAAAAGAAACAAAAGATTCTAGTGGATGGTCAGTCCATAGAATTATATCCAAATCAGATATTGTGTACCACGGAGTTGCATCAAGTAGCGACAGACTCGTTTAACGAAGTTCGGCTAATTCGGTTTAACCGATCATTTTATTGCATTAAAGATCACGATAACGAAGTGAGTTGTAAAGGGCTTCTTTTTTACAACGCTTCGGGGCCTTCAATCATCACACTACCCAAAGGGGAGCAACGCAAGTTCGAGATGTTATGGGAGATGTTTTCCATCGAAATGAACACGGCCGATAGTCTTCAATTTGAAATGCTGCAAATGATGCTTAAGCGTTTCATTATTTTATGTACCCGTTTGTATAAAATGCAAAATGATCTATGGACTCTTAAAACAAAAAGTGTTGATCTGCTGCGTGACTTCAACTTTTTGGTGGAGCTGCATTTCAGAAAACACCATCAGGTAGCTACCTACGCTCAGTTGCTTCACAAGTCGCCTAAGACACTGGCTAATTTTTTTGCGCAAAGTGGGATGGGAAGCCCTCTTCAGATTATTCAAGAACGCATCATGCTGGAAGCGCGAAGGTTGTTGCGTTACACCGATAAGCCGATCAAGGAAATTGCCTACGAAATCGGGTACGAAGATGTTCAGACTTTTAGCCGCGCATTTAAGCAAAAAGAAGGTATTGCACCCAGCGAACTTCGGGAGAAGTAAACGAATCGAGAAATTTTGTAGTTTAGAATCTAAATGAAAAGTTTTCTGATAGGATTGCTATTAATGACAGCTCATCTGGAGAGCTGGGGTCAAATCCAATACCCGCGGATCAGTCCGGCTTCCTCACTTATCCAAAAAATTGGGCTTAGCGAAATTAGGATAGATTATTCCCGCCCGGGAGTCCGCGGACGAAAAATTATGGGAGAATGGGTGCCTTACGGACGCATTTGGCGAGTAGGCGCAAACGAATCTACCAAAATGACCTTAAGCGATTCTACTCAAATCAATGGCCAGTGGATAGGCCCCGGTCAGTATGCACTTTATGCTATTCCTTCACAAAATCAATGGACAATTATTGTACATTACAATACATCACATTGGGGCGATGGACGAACGCTCTATACACCTGCAGAAGACGTCTTTCGTTTTACGATTATACCTACCGTGACGAATGAGTTCACGGAGAATTTTGAGATTTCTTTTCAAAACCTCACACATGAGTCAGCTGACCTCATGTTGAAGTGGGAACACACCCTTATTTCCTTTCCAATAGTTGTTAACACCCATGCGCAGATGATAAAGGAAATTGAAAAACAGATCGGAAAAAATCCAACGGCCATGACTTACTACGAATCTGCCCGATATTTTCAGGAAAAACTCATTTTTCCAGAGCGGGCAAAAGAATACCTTCAGAAAGCACAAATTCTTGCGGGCGATAAGTATTTCATTCACCGGGTATGGGCCTTGGTCGAAGCCCAATTAAAAAACTATCAGGAAGCAATTCGGCACGCGGAGTTGTCCAAAAAACTTGCCGAGCATGAAGGTAAAGACGAGTTTGTTCGGATGAACGACCGCAGCATTACGGAATGGAAGAAATTAGCTAAACACTAGGCGGGAAGAATTGCCAACTCATCGGGAATACCTGCCTATATCAGACTCGCCCCAACCCAACACCTTTGTGTCATCAATTTAAACAAAGGGAAAATGTCTACACCAAAAAAATTTACTGTGCCCACTCGTGATGAGGTGAGCCAGGCCAATCAGGGAATCTTTGATAACCTGAGCAAAGGATTGGGTTTTGTACCTAACCTTTATGCGTATTACGCGAAAAATGAAACGGCATTAGCTGATTACCTAACGTTGCAAAATCGAAAGAGCACGCTAAAAACAAAGGAGAGGGAAGTGATAAATCTGATAACCAGCCAGGTAAATGGTTGTGTGTATTGTCAATCGGCTCATACCGTCTTGGGTAAAATGAATGGATTTACAGAAGAACAGATCTTGGAGTTAAGAAGCGGATCTGCTTCGTTTGACACAAAGCTGGACGCGTTGGTTCGATTTACCAAATCTGTAGCAGAGAACCGGGGACGGGCTTCGTCCAAGGTCAAAGACGATTTTTTTGCCGCGGGATACACCGAAGCCAACATGATTGATGTAGTCATTGTCATTGGGGACAAGATTATAAGTAACTACCTCCACAATCTTACCGGTTTTGCGGTCGATTTTCCATTGGCACCATCACTGGAGACGGTTTCGGCTTAATCCAGTTCGGTTTTTTGTCAAAATTAATTATCACTTAAACAAGTCAAACACATGAAAAACAAGATTATTTTAGTAACGCTCATTTCATTAGCATCAACTCTTTTTGCTATCGGACAGTCAAAAGAAGCCACTCTTGTGAAATTAGTAGAAACACCCGGCCAATTTGATACAAAGGAATTGAAACTAAAGGCAGGTTCTTATCAGTTTGAGATCACCAACAAAGGCGTTGATCATGAGGTAGCCTTTTTTCTTCAACAGGAAAAAGATAAAGGCAAGCAGGATTTTGCTACAGCTTTACCTAATTCCGGTCTGAGCAAAACAATTAAGGATGGAGAAACATCTAAAACAGGTGTGGTGGCACTAGCGAAAGGCACCTATGTTTATAGTTGCCCTTTGAATCCTACCCCGCACTATAAGATCATAGTTGAGTAGTCCTGAATAAGAAAGGCGCCACTTTTGTTATCGTCATAGGCGGACAGTGAATCAGGTGACATGGTGGCGACCTTTTTGATGTATTTGTTTTTTAAAAGACAGTAATACTTAGGCGCCTCGAATCTTTTTTTTGTTTATTTCTGTAAATCAAAACTGTAAATCATGAATAAGCCATTTTTCTTTTTTGGGATATGGGCATTGCTCTTGACAGGTAGTGTAAGCGCTCAGAGTAAAGCTGACACCTTAAAATATTGCATTAAGGAAGGAATAGGGGTGGGAGGGTATGATCCCGTAAACTATTTTGAAAGCCAAACGGCTACTCAAGGTAAAATTGAATACGAACTTGCGTTTGAAAGTGTCAAGTACCGATTTGTTTCGGAGGATAATAGAAAGAAGTTTGAAAAAACCCCTTTCAAGTATTTGCCTCAATTTGGAGGGTGGTGTTCTATGACATTGGCCATGGGAAGAGCTACAACTCCGAAATATGATAATTTTGCAATTATCAGTGGCAAACTTTATCTATTCGAACGGACTGTTTCTGTTAATGGTAAGGAACTTTGGTTAAAATCTCCTGAAGCAAATGAGAATGTAGCTAAGAAAAACTACAAAGCGTACTCATCTTCGGGACAAATCAAGTAAGGTGAGGATACTCTTTCTGTTGGGTGTAGTCCTTTTAGCAGGATGCACGACCAAACATAATAGTTATACGATCTTAGGAAATATTGAAGATCCTCAAAATCAAATCGCAATAACAATTGCGGACGTGCTTAATCAGCATATGAACGATTCCATTCAGGTGATCAGCGGTGTGGGCTCTCTTGCTAACCTAGACTCCCTGGAAGCCGGAAAAGCAGACTTTGGCATTGTTGACAATTACTCGCGTTTTAGTGATAAAGTCGCGTCCGTTTTACCTCTTTATCCCCAGGTGCTTCACATCTTATATCGAGCGAGTAAAGAACCTCACAGTTTGCATGAATTGTTTTCCAATGGAAAGATCTTCGCGGGCATAGAAGGCAGTGGTACGTTCCAGTTTGTACATGAACTTATGGATGACCTAGGTGTTGATCCGAGAAAATGCACGTTTGTGGATGTCTATAACTACTTTGAGGCGGATGTCATATTTTCATTTACGGATTTACTTACCTTGGAGGAACTTCGTGACCTTAAGGGCTATCGTTTATACAGTATTGATGATGTGGGAAATCTGGGGCAAGGTTCGTTGGCGGAGGGGATTTGTACACGTCATCCTCAATTCGAGCCATATGTAATTGCCAGAGATCTCTACGGTGCATTTACAGAGAAGGCGATCCTGACGATCAAAGTAGACGCTGTTTTGGTTTGTAGAGAAGAACTGTCCGAGAAATATGTGTATCAAGTTATTCAGACATTACTTGAAAACAATCAGGATCTGAAGAGTATCAATCCATTGCTCTACTACTTTTCTACAGATTACGATCCGCGCAGATTAAATTTTGCCATCCATCCAGGTTCTGATAACTTCCTGAAACGCCATGAACCTTCTTTTTTTGAGCGTTATGCGGAGTCAATGGGCGTAGTTGTTACAATCATGGTGGCGTTAGCCAGTACCTTGTATACCATCTCTCAGTGGCAGCGTCAGCGAAAGAAGAATAAAATAGATGTGTATTATCAGCGGATCATGGCTCTTCGGAAGGAAACTCATACCAGCCATACCGCTTCTTCCTTACAGGAGTTGAAAACTAAATTGGAGCAAATTCAAGAGGAGACCATCGACCTGGTGACGCGCGAGAAACTCATGGCAGATGACTCGTTTGTCATTTTTCTAAATCTGTCAAAGATTGTTTCAGAAGAGATTCAGACTAAGTTGAACTACTCACGACCAACCGTTAAACCGTTTGTTCACTAGGCATAAAAAATAAACCCTGCGCAAGGCAGGGCTTTATTCCAGGTGTCAATATCCAAACTATGAGGCTACTGCCTGGACAGCAGTCATTTCTTTAGACTTTTTCTTGGGTTTAGTTTTTTTAACTTTTTGTGCTGCTTTTTTCAAATCTTTGGCAGCAGATTTTACCATTTTTGAAACCGCTTTCTTTGTTTTCTTGGATGGTTTTTCAATTTTTAACTCCTTCAAGGTGTTAGAAACGGCCTTTTTAACCAACTCCTTTCTTTCTTTTTTTAGTTTGTGTGAACTCATGGGCTAACTGATTTTTGTCAATTGCATCAAATGTATATTCACATTATCAAATTGTTAATAGTGTTAACAATTTGATAATATTGATACATGTTAAAGCATTGAAATTCAATAATTTACATCGAAAATAATAACATTAGATTTCTGTCTGAAGCAAGATGGGGAACAAGCCAATCCTCTTGATATCTGTAGGCTATACCTGAGCTACCCAATCTGAAGGGCTGACTTTTGTCTCAGATCTACCTGTAAAGATCTCTTTTACCAGATAGGTTTTCTTGTTCTGCGACTCGTAGTAAATTCTCATCATGAGCTCTGCCATAAAGCCAAATGTTAAAAACTGAATCCCGGCCAAGGTCAATGAAACACCCAATAACAAAAGGGGTCTTCCCCAAATGTCTTCCCCTAAGAGTTTAACGATCAACAAGTAAGTATTGATAATCATTCCTGTGAAGAAGGCGACAAATCCTAGTGGTCCAAAAAAGTGAATGGGTCTGCGGAAATACTTTTGAAAGAAAGACATCAATAACAAATCACTCATTACTTTTAAGGTTCTTCCTAACCCATATTTCGAAACCCCATGGATCCGGGGTCTGTGATTAACTTCCATATCGGTAATTCTGGCTCCTTGCAGAACGGCAAGAATGGGAATGAATCGGTGAAGTTCTCCGTATAAATCCAGATTTTTAGCGATGCCTGACTTGAATACCTTTAGCGAACAACCATAATCCCGTATATGGACGCCTGAAAGTTGGCGAATAAAATAGTTGGCAATCTTACTGGGCACTTTTCGCAAGAGAGCTTTGTCTTTTCTGTTTTTGCGATAACCAGCCACGACATCCCAATTTTCTTCTTTTAACTTTTTTAGGAGGATAGGAATATCAAGAGGATCGTTCTGGAGATCTCCATCCATCGTTACGATGTATTGACCGCGAGCCAGATCAATACCGGCTGCCATGGCAGGGGTTTGGCCATAATTTTTGGTTAGACAAATCAACTTGACATGCTCATCAGCCAACGCTTTAACTTGCCTAACCGTATGGTCGGAAGAGCCATCATCTACGAGAATGATCTCATACCGGATGGAAGAAAGGGCACTCTTGAGCTGATGAAGCAAGGGTGATATATTCTCCTCTTCGTTGTAAAGAGTAATAATAATGGATAGTTCCATGAAACAAATGTCATCTACCGACTAAGAACCTGCGTAAATTTCAATTTACCCTTTGATTAAAAATTCCTAACGAATACATAACAACTTCATCATCGCTTAACAATGCTGCCTGGTCAATTTTGAAGGATGATAAACCGCCACTTTTTTTTTCTGGTGATCCTCGCCATCGCCACGTTTTCTGCCAACTTTTGGGGATACCCCATTTATATTCTGGATGAGGTAAAGAATGCGTCTTGCGCTATGGAAATGGATCATCGGAATAATTGGGTGATTCCAACTTTTAACAATGAGTTAAGAACAGATAAACCTCCCTTACATTACTTTTTGATGATCGCAGCTTATCAAATAGCGGGAGTTAATCCTTTTGGGGCGCGTTTATTTTCTGTCCTGGCCGGTCTCGGAACAGCACTTTTAATTTTTGGTTTTGCCCGAAAATTTATCAACCGGGAGACGGCCTTTTGGGCTACTCTCATTTTTATCAGTTCCATTCAGATTTCTATTCAGTTTCATTTGGCCGTGCCTGATCCCTTTTTAATTTTCTTTTGCACGGCTGCGCTGGCGTGTTTCGCAATGGGCTGGCTGGAAAAACGTTACATTTATTTATATGGGATGTATGCAGCGACTGCGTTGGCTTTTTTGGCAAAAGGGCCTGTGGCGCTGATCCTTATTGGCACACCCATTTTATGCTATCTCATCGTAACCCGGGAGTTCTCCTGGCGTCTTTGGAATAAACTCCGACTTCTGCTTGGAATGGTTATTTTCCTCGGGATAGCACTACCTTGGTTTATAGCTGTAACTATTCAAACAGAGGGCCAATGGCTAAGGGGCTTTGTGCTGGATCATAACATTCATCGTTTTTCCTCCACCATGGAAGGACACAAAGGAATTCCTGGCATAGCTGTTATTTCTCTGCTGGCAGGATTGCTACCGCTTTCGTTGTTTCTTCCTCAGGCGATGCGAGAAGCCTGGCAAAGCAGAAAGACAATACCTGCGCTAAACCTATGCTTTTGGGTTTGCGTAATTGTTGTACTCTTCTTTTCGCTTTCCAGAACATTTTTGCCCGGTTATATAGCACCGGCTTTCCCTTTTGCTTCGATTATTCTTGGGTTTTTTATTGATCGATGGTTAAAATCAGGTGATAGTAATATCGCAAAATCACTTGGTTACATAATCGGAGCAATGATCTCGTTAGCATTACCCTTTGTTGCATATGTTGCCTTGCGGGCAGAACTTCCGGCCGTGGCCAGCCGCGCTTTTTTGCTTTTTCCGATTTCTATTGGCGGAATTGTTGGATTGTATTTTTTCTTACGTAAAAGTTGGGACAAAGCATTGTATTTTCCATTGCTCGGATACCTGGTGGGTACGGTGATGCTTTTTTATACAATCATACCATCTTTACTGCAAGAGAATCCTCTGAATAAGTTAATGGTAGCCACAGAGGTGAGTCAACCTTGGGCTATTTATAAAAGCACGAATCCCGCGATCGTCTTCATGAGTAAGAAAACACTTCCGGTACTGGAGAGTCCACACGAACTTGAGAAGTACCGGATGCAGAATCCCCGGTCAATAATCTTCACACGGAAATCAAATCTGGAAAATATAGATACAACACATTGGCAAGTGGAATCTGCCAAAGATCTTTTTGAAACCTCCGTTACCATTACCCTGCGTTCGAGAAATTAAGAGAGCGTTGGGGAAGGATACCTTTCCTTTTTTGTCTTTCGGGGAATGATAAGCCTCGAGTTCATCCATGGGGGAAATCGTCCGACACCGAATTGAAAATAGACGACAAAAGAGGTTACGCATCCGATCAGAGCTCCTGCGACTACATCTTCCAGAAAATGTTGCACCAGATAAATTCGCGATATGCCAACGCTCAAAGCAAGCAACATTGCGAATATGCTTAACAATCTGTTTTTAAATACTAAAGTGGCGAAAATAGCAACACAGAATATGGTAGCGGTATGACCAGATGGAAAGGAGTAATGTTGATAAACGGGCAAACCATCTACAAAGTGCAATAAAGAGTTGTCGATGACAGCGGCAGGCCGTTTAAAATCGGGAAATAATATGCGTTTTGAAATCAGGCAAATGAGTCCATGACCAAGCCAGATACTTATCCCTGATAGTGCAAGCCGATAGCTAATAAAACAGGCATAGAGGATGAGTGGCAAAAATAATAAACCATTTCCCAGATGAGTCAAGGTGATAAATAACCGATCCAGGAACTCTGTGTGGAGTCCATTGATCATTAATACATCATCACCTTTGGGTATAAACTGATTAGCTATAAAAAGAATAATTGAAAGTAAGAGATAATAAAAGAGTGTTTCGCTAAAAATGCGATCCTGGGTAAGATAGTTCGATTGATTTTGCATGATGCAAATTCCTATTTTGAGAAGTTCTCACCATCACACAATTTTTATGTTTATTTGAAATTTTGCTATAATTTTTCATGCAGATTTTATCAATCAATCAGATAGTAGTAAATTCTTTACGATTTATTAATGACAACGATATGCTATCTTAATGCCTCGATAGCTTTTCTAAACTTTTACAAGTAAAGGTGGACAGTTTTTAAAATGCGATATCTTGCCAAACACCTTGGCGTAATGCTTTGCAAGACCTATACCCCGCGTCATAGGCTGCTTTTTTAGCATCTGAAAAGTGACTTATCAGATCTTTTCGGTGATGGGCATCTGATGTGATTACAATAGGGATATTCCGATTTTTCATCTCATGTAAAATCCATGGACCAGGATACGTCTCGTTTGTTTTAGCAGTATAGATTCCACGTGTATTAACTTCCACAAAGCAGGTAGATTGGGCTAATACGTCCAACGTAGCTAATACTTCAGACCGATACCACCGAGATTCAGGATCAAATAGCTTGTTTTCCTGATTTTGAATCTTGATTTTGTCAAGATGCCCGAGGATGGTCGGAGGATTATTGCGAATCATCTGACGCATCAGATCATAATACTCATGAATGGCATCCTGAACTGATCCATGGTAAATTTCCTGAAGTCCTTTTAAAAACAAGGAATTATTTCCATCAATTTCCCATGGCTCGCTTGAAGGGAAGGAGTGAACAAAATGGATGGACCCAATGGTGTAGTCCAGTTGAGTTGCAAAATCCGATGGCCCTTGAACATTTGGAATAAAGTCAATTTCCAGCGACCGGTAGATTTCTATATCCCTAAAGGTTTTGCGAGCGCTATCAATTTCCTCAAAATAGAGTTCAAGGGATGCCGATTTCATACACCAGGCACAATCAAAGGGCAATGGCGCATGCGAAGAAATGCCTAATGCGTGCAATCCCAGGACGCTAGCTGTCTCGACCAGTTCCAGGACGGAATTCTTTCCATCACAAAAATGGGTATGGGTATGGTAATTTTCGATGAAATTCTACTTTAAATTGGTCAACACATGAATTGCCTTTTCTTTTATAGCCCGAAAGTTAATGATCGCTAGCCCCATTTGCTTGGCTTGTTCATCCCAGGTGCGCAATTTTATGCTGTCGTGAAAATAAGGATGAGATTCAAATATACTGGCTTCCTCGGCACTCATCACACCACCCTGATGTAATAATGTTTGCTTACTGGCCTCGCTTAGCTGGTCATAGTAATCTGGATTAGCAAAGGTAAGATAGCGCTTGGCTTGCACATGGTTTTCAATCAGTTGGGCTATTCGTTCCGGAAATCCTTTTTGACGAAGAAAATTAGCTCCGATCAATTCATGACGTACAAATCCGTAACCATCCATTTGAGCAGTGGCTTCACGGTCACAAAAGTGACCAATGTCGTGGAAAAAAGCAGCTAACACTACTTCATCATCCGCCTCATGTTGCATTGCCAGTTGGGCTGTCTGTGACATGTGTTCCAGTTGACTTACCGGTTCTCCGATATAGTCCTCATCTCCAAAGCGGGTATAGAGTTCAAGAATTTCATCAACCTTTTTTTCGATGTTTTCCATTTTTTTTGGTGAAATGTACGCTTATGGAAACCGGATTCTTGTTACATAAATATTAAATTTTTACTAAAAAGATAAACCTAAGGTTATGTGCTAAGTTTTCACTTTGTTCATGTGTCACTAATTTGCCGATAAATATGATTTATGGAAATAAAATTAGTGGTATTTGATTTGGCAGGAACAACTATTCATGATAATCAGGACGTTCATCGGATTCTTCAGAGTGCATTAAAAAAGTTTGATGTAACCATCTCTCTGGATGAAGCCAATGAGGTGATGGGAATACCTAAACCTTTTGCGATCAAGTATTTAGTAAATCATCAGCGACCCGGATGGAATGCCTCACAAGATTGGATTCAAGAGGTACATGCCGTATTTGTGGAAGATATGATCCGATTCTATCAAAACGATCCGACTGTTTCTGAAAAAGCCGGAGTCTCGGATACATTTCAACGGCTTCGAGAGCAAGGAATTCAGATAGCCGTGAATACGGGATTTGACCGGGCGATAACAGACGCCCTTTTAGATAGAGTCGGGTGGAAGCGAAATGGATTGATTGATGTGTCGGTGACAAGCGATGAAGTACCTCGTGGTCGCCCTTTTCCAGATATGATCTTTAAAGCCATGGCGTTGGCTCGGGTATTTGAACCTCAATTAGTGGCTAAGGTTGGAGATACCCAATCTGATATGGAGGAAGGTACAGCCGCTGGTTGTTCGTTTGTTATTGGTGTAACCAGTGGTGCATTTTCAAGAGAACGCTTGCTTCAAACACCTCATACTCATTTGATTGATACGATTCCAGAGCTAATGGATGTACTTGCGCTCAATTGACTTCTTTCATATTTGCGTTGAAAGTAAAACAATGATAGCAGAGTTAAAATTCCACCAGTACTGGCAATGGCATAACCACTTTGGATGAAGAAGTTAAGCCAACTTAGATTTTTGAATCCAAATTCCTTGAAAAAAAGCACCCCAACACTTCCGATATATCCAAAAGAGTCAGCCAGGTACATGGCAAAACCTACGGTGCCAGAATACTGGAACGTAGCCAGTAAGCGATCAAAAAGGATACTATTGAAAGGAACATATCCCAGGTAAAGACCCAAGCCCACGAGTATCATCCAGGTAACGGGATTTATCCAGCTGATTTGAAATAACCATGTACTGACCCCCACCAGTAACAAACCGAAAAGTACAAGGGCATGGTTCAGAAGTAATGCCACATGATTTTTTTGAACGAACATAATACTCCCGATCAGAAACAACACAGTGATAGATATAGGTACTTCCGTATATGTGAAAAGTTCGGGCGAGTTTCCCAGCCCCAGGCTTTTCCAAATCTCAGCCGAAAAATTATCTCGAAACTCCCGATAGGAAGTTAATAAAACATAAACCAGAATGAGTAATACAAGCCCGGGCCCAAATGTACTCATAAAGTGATTTCTCTGAAGGCGATTCATCGGTATTCGTTTGGATCTCATTTGGACATCTTCTGGTGAAGGTGCCGGTAACTGATCCAATAACCAGATAAATAATATCAAAGGTGGAACAAACAATGCGGCCGTAAGGCATGGCATCCACCACTCTGATACTCCCCATTGCTGCATGACCGTTGCGCCTACTGATTTAACAAATCCAGTAGAGAAAATGAAACTTACCGAAAGACCCGCTCCCAGAAATTCTGTGCTTCTACGCCCTTCCAGATAACTGAAGATTATCCCCCAAATCAAACCCAACGGCAGACCATTGATAAAGAGTAGAATAATATTATAAGGAGTAGGGATCAATGGAAAAAGAAGCAAAGCCAAACCTGCGATGAATAGCAATAGGAATAGGTTTTTTTTCCGATCCCTCGGATTTAGCTCTGATATAACACGAATACCAATAAACTTTGACATCGCATAACCAAGGACCTGGGCAACAATTAACCATACTTTGTAGCTGATGCCCAAGAATAGGATGCCATCAAAGGTGGCCACTGCAAATGCTTTTCGGAAGGCATAGACACACGTATACAAACTGAAGGCGCAACCAGCGGCATACAATGAAAAGAGAAGTAGACTAGAATTCTTTAACCTCTGTTGGATATTCATACGTACCGAAACGTACCAACTATGAATAGAAGCACCTCGGTGACCACATCATGTTTTGATGAAGTATTTGCAATTTATTTAACGTAGCCTTTACATAACTTCTGCTGGGCAACTAATAAAGAATGCACTACTTTAAAAAATCATACTTATGAAGAAGTCAGATGTGGTCATCGTGGGTGGAGGAGTAATTGGCCTGGCGCATGCCTATCAGAGCGTCAAAAGAGGGTTATCCGTTCAGCTAATTGAGCGGGATTGGAAAGCGCAAGGAGCTTCTGTCCGGAATTTTGGTTTGATTTGGCCCATCGGTCAGGAGGCAGGTCCAGGAAGGGAAATGGCGATGAGAAGTCGCCAGCACTGGTTGGAGGTGAGTAAAGAGGCAGGTTTCTGGCTTAATCAAAACGGGTCACTTCATCTCGCATATCATGAAGATGAGGTACAAGTACTGCAGGAATTCATCGCTGTATATGAATCCGATGGTGATGATGACGATGTTGAGTGGATGGATGTCAGTAATATTCAACAACGTTGGAATGTTGTAAACCCTGATCGCTTGCAAGGAGGTCTGTTTAGTCATACCGAGTGTACGGTTAATCCCAGAGAGGCTGTGGTCAAACTATCGGATTGGCTTCAGTCTAAGTGGGGTGTACAAATGAATTGGGGAGAACCTGTGATTGAAATTCAGGAGGGAAAGGTCCGTACACCCCGAGGCACTTACGCGGGGAAATATATCATCATTTGCAATGGCAGTGATTTTGAGACGCTTTTTCCGGAAGTGTTTGAAGCCAGCGGATTGTATAAGTGTAAACTCCAAATGATGCGTGCAATTGCTCCTGAAATTACTTCCATCGGTCCATCTTTGTGTGCCGGGCTTACTCTTCGACACTATGCTTCTTTTAAAAAGTGCCCTTCTCTTCAGAAATTAGATAATCGCTATGATCAGGCAAATGTATTGTTCAAAAAATATGGGATTCATGTTTTGCTTGCCCAACACGAACAAGGTGAGTTAATCATAGGCGATTCCCATCAGTATGGCCAGTCACTTCCGCCCTTTAACCAGGAGGAAATTGATTTATTGATCCTGGAATATTTAAAAACGTTTACCGCCTTGAAAGAGGTTAAAATATCGGAACGTTGGTATGGTATTTATCCTAAAGTGGATGGAAAGATTTACTTTAAGCAAAAGGTGCGGCCGGGAGTCTGGATTGTTAACGGTTTGGGTGGTGCCGGAATGACCTTATCTTTTGGATTAGCGGAAGAAATGATGGAGGAATTATTGTCCGGTGAGAGATAGAAAGTAAATGACAAGCATGACTACCGGCTGCATTCCTCTGTTCACCGGCATGTGAGGTTTTCGGGCATCAAAATATAAGGCATCTCCTGATTCTAACCTGACAATCTCCTCGTTGATGAAGTAATCACAGGTGCCGGCAAGTATATATTTGAATTCGTAACCATCGGTGGTGGTGGGTACGCTTCTGGCACCTGGCATAACCGTCAGCACCACCATCTCCATGGTACTGGCGGCTACACTCTGAGCCGTAATAAACTCATAATGAAATCCTTCCCGATGCTCTTTGGTAAGCACCTGTTGTTGTGATTTCTTGATTAAGAGATAATCTTTCCCTTTCAGCAGGTCCATCCCATCAAAGAAATCTTTTAAGGAAACACCCAGTGCATTGACCACTCCCATAAATACAGGGAGCGAGGGTACTGTCCTTGAATTTTCAATTTTGGACAAAAGTCCTTTACTGATATTTGAAAGACGGCTAAGCTCCGTTAACGACAAATGTCTGGCAGACCGGATTTCGCGTATTTTCCTGGCGACCTGGGGAAGTAGATCAACATCAATCATAACTCTGTTTACTCTTTGTAAACTTTTGGCTTTTCAATCAAAATACCAACGCTTGTACGTTTTCTTTAGATGAACGATTTGTTAAGAAGCAAACGCCCTGATTAGCTGATGCTTGTCTTTGTAGGATAGAGATCGTCTTATCGCAACGTTACTTGACTCTTACCCTATATGGGTAGGGTTTTACCTATCCATAACATCCAAATGCCTAATAGTTCCCTCAATTATAGAAAGTTTGTGGCGTCAAAACCTAAACACAAAAAACATGATCAAAAATTTACTTCTAAAGAGTGTCCGAAGTCGCAGGCTTTGGGGCATGGTATTAATGGTCGCATTGGTAAGTCACTGGGCAGGAGCCCAAACTTCTGTCTCAGGAAAAATCATCTCCAGCGAAGACGGACAGCCAATACCTGGTGTTAATATTTTGGTCAAAGGCACTAGCAATGGGACCATTTCGAATGCAGACGGAACTTTTATAGTCTCTGTCTCATCGAATGATGTTCTTGTTTTTTCCTTTGTTGGATTTGAAACTCAAGAAGTTCCTGTCGGGAATCAGTCGGTACTATCCATAACTATGTCACCTGATGCTAAGCAACTGGGTGAGGTTGTGGTAACTGCTCTAGGAATTGAAAAAGATAAGTCTAAGATTGGCTATGCCACACAAGAAGTAAAGGGTGGTGATTTAGTAAAAGCACGCGAACCAAATGCCATTAATTCTTTAGTGGGGAAAGTTGCTGGCTTGACAATTGGTGCTTCTCCTGAAATTCTTGGAGCACCCGTTATTTCCTTAAGAGGAAGGGCACCTTTATTTGTGGTTGATGGTGTGCCGATTCAATCCGATACTTGGAATTTAAGTCCAGACGATATTGAAAGTTATACCGTTCTTAAAGGCCCCACGGCATCAGCTCTTTATGGTTCTAGAGGTATTGATGGCGCAATAATCATTACTACCAAAAGGGGTACCAAAGATAACCGTGGATTTAGCGTTGAGTTTAATTCTTCAAATATGTGGGAGAATGGGTTCTTGACAATCCCAAAAGTTCAAGATCAGTATGGACCTGGTGATCATGGAAGATACGCTTTTGGAGATGGACGGGGTGCCGGTTTGTATGATTCTGATTATGATATTTGGGGACCACCATTTGAAGGGCAGTTAATTCCTCAATATGATGGGATTGTAGACCCAAACAATGATTACGTAACTACATTTCCAAGCGGCACCACGTATACGGGAAATATTGTTCCTACTCCTTGGGTCGCTCGTGGCAAAGATAATCTTCAGCGGTTTTTAGAGCCCGGATTCCTGACTACAAATAACGTATCTGTTGCTGCCTCAGGTGAAAAATATGATTTGCGATTTTCTTATACCCATAGTTATCAAAAGGGTCAAGTTCCCAATACTAAACTAAATAGCGACAATTTTAATGTCTCTACCGGTTTTGATTTTACAAACAACCTTCGATTTGAGTCAAATCTTAACTATAACCGGCAGTATACTCCCAACACCCCAGATGTTGTATATGGACCTAATAGCATGATTTATAACATCATTATTTGGGGGGGAGCTGATTGGAGTATGGATGACATGAAGAATTATTGGCAGGAAGGAAAGGAAGGAGTTCAGCAGATTTATGCTGATTATACTCGCTATAATAACCCGTATTTCCTTGTGAATGAATGGTTAAGAGGACACTACAAAACCGATGTATATGGCCATATGGCGCTGAAGTATAGCCCTATCAAAGAATTGGAAATTATGGGACGAACTCAAGTAACAACCTACAATTTGTTGCGTGACGAAAAGTTCCCATATTCTGCAACAACCTATGGTCGTGAACAGGCAAAAGGTGATTATCGTGAGGACAGCCGGGAGCTTTTTGAAAATAACTCTGACCTACTGGTCACTTTTACGAAAGATTTTATGAATAAGTTTAATGTTGTTGCCACAGCTGGAGGTAATTTGAGAAATATGGATTATCGGTCATCATATGTAACTACTGACTATTTAAATGTACCCGCCTCATCCTTAAATCCAGGATCCTATTCATTTGATAACTCCCTTAATCCTGTGAAGGCTTTTAATTTTAATAGCAAAACTTCTGTGTATAGTTGGTACTATTCTATGGATTTTAACTACAAGAATTGGTTAAATTTAGCTACTACAGGAAGATGGGATAAGAATTCAACTTTACCGTCTGGGAAGAATTTATATTTCTTTCCTTCCGTAAACGCAAGCTTTATTGCAAGCAAAGCTTTTCAGCTACCTGAAATTATTTCCTTTCTTAAAGTCAGAGCAGGATTTGCAGCTGTTAAAAGAGGTAATGCCATAGCTAGACTTGGCCCTATTCCTTCCGTTTCATTAACAGGTAATCCGTTGGGATATGGCTCTACTTACACCACTCCATATGATGGCAACGACTTTATCAATTCTGCCGTTTATTCAACTCCATTGGTGTTTAACAATCAACCTGGAGCCTATTATCCAAATACACTAACGAATCCTAATTTACAGCCTTACGAAACTGTAGCACAAGAAGTAGGTTTAGATATACGTTTTAAGGAAAATCGTTTCGGATTGGATATTAACTATTTTAACAACATTGATGGCCCAAAAATATCTAGCAGACCATTAACCGAGTCCACTGGATATACTGGTGCATTAGTTAATGGTGAGAAGACCCAAAGAAAGGGTCTTGAAGTAACTTTGAATGCGACACCCGTTTCAAAGCCGCAAGGGCTAACGTGGAATGTGCTGGTTAACTGGGCATCATTCAAAGAGACATTAAAAGAAACACCAGATGGCAAAGGGCGTGGTTTCATAGGAATTGGAGACCGTGTGGATAAATATTATGCAGGAGCATTTTATAAGTCTCCGGATGGTCAATTGATTAACGATGCTAGCGGTAGACCTATTCGTAATAATGTGGCACAATACCTGGGAAATCTTAATTCTGATTGGTCATGGGGTATCACCAATAGATTTAATTATCGAAACTGGGCATTGACAGTTCAGATGGACGGTCGGGTAGGTGGGGTAATAGTTAATTACATTCAAAGGCAGACTTTTCGTGGCGGCCGTCATATAGAGACAGTTCAAGGAGCTATGGGTGAGGCAAGATATCAGGATTATTTGGGTGTTAAATCATGGGTAGGTCCAGGCGTGGTGATTTCAAATGGAGCTGCCATAGAATTTGACCCACAGACTGGTGCAATAACAAACTATGATGAACTGGAATTTGCACCAAACACAAATGCTACTTTTTTACAAGACTGGATTAGCAGGTATTATCAGGCAGAAGAGTTTAACATCATGAGCAGAAGTTTTGCGAAATTAAGAGAGGTAACCCTTACGTATAACATACCTAGTTCTATCTTGAGCAGAACCTTTATGAAAACAGCAAGTATATCTTTTGTAGGAAGAAATCTGCTTTACTTTGCAGAGAAAAAAGATATGGACATTGACCAATTTGCAGGTGCTAACTCTTATGCAGAGTTACAGTCTCCAACATTAAGAAGATATGGATTTAACGTTAATGTAACATTCTAAAATATGAAAAAGATATTGGTTGTATTCCTATTAAGCTCTTTGCTTTTAGTTTTGAATGCGTGTCGTGATTTTGAAGATCTTGAAGAGAACCCTAACAGACCAGCTTCAGTTCCCCCCTCCCTTGTATTAAGAGGTGTTTTGAGCGATATGCATGAACGCCCTTGGACGTTGGAGCATCGTCAAAATCAGTTTTGGGCCTGTAACTATAACTATTACGGGACAAATGAATATTGGACTACCGCAGGATTTAACTATCTGACATTAAAGAATGTCATAAAAATGGAGGAAGAAGCGTCAAAGAGCGGTGCATTAGTTAACCCTTATACTGCAATTGGTAAATTTGTTAGAGCCGTTCTGGTAACTCGAATGTCTAATAAGGTAGGCGATATTCCGTTAACAGATGCGCTCAAAGGATTAGAGGTACCGGAGCCTACGTATAACTCCCAAAAAGATGTAATGATCCAAGTACTGGAATGGTTAGAAGAGTCAAGTGCTGAGTTTAAATCACTAATAGCTGAGAACAATTTGTCTTTAGATGGAGACATTTATTTCCAGAATGATTTGGTAAAATGGAGAAAGGCTGTTAATACGTTTAAGATTCGCGTGCTGATATCCCTTAGCAAAAAGGAAAATGATACAGACTTAAACATTAAGCAAAAATTTCAATCTATTCTTTCCAACCCTGCAGAGTATCCTGTCATGTCATCAAATCAGGATAACATGAACTATGTCTACAATGGTGCTCAGCAGATTTATCCCACGAATCCCGGGAACAGAGGTTTTGATAAAGGTCGCTATAACATGGCAGACACTTATGTGAAGGGCTTGACTAACTTAAATGATCCACGGGTTTATGTTACCTGTAATCCGGCTAAAGCCAAAGTAACTGGATCCGGTGCACTAAATCCGGCTGATTTTAATGCTTATATTGGTGCCCCTTCAGGAGAAAGCCTGGATGATATGACGTTAAAGGCAGGAAATGGGCAATACTCTTTTGCAAACCAGAAAAGATATTATACTACCTTGACAGGACCTGAGCCCTCCGTGCAACTTTCTTATTGGGAACTATGTTTCAATATTGCAGAGGGCCTCAACAGGGGATGGGCTTCTGGAAGCGCAGCCACTTATTATGAAAATGGTATACGAGCGTCCATGGCGTTTTATGGAATTAGTGATGGGACAGTACTATCCATAACAGAATCAGATAACGATGCAGTAATTGGCACTGTCACAGCTTCGTTAAGTTCTTATTTGGCACAAGTAGCGGTAGCATATGCTGGCAATAATGCCACAGGCCTTAATCAAATACTTACTCAAAAATATTTGGCCTTTTTCCAAAACTCTGGTCAGGAAGCCTATTTTAACTATAGAAGAACCGGAGTTCCGGCTTTTCATTCAGGACCAGGAACAGGAAACAGTGGAGTTATACCACGAAGATGGCTTTATCCTCAGAACGAGTCTTTTTATAACAATACAAATTTACAAGCGGCACTATCAAGTCAATTTGGCTCAGCTATTGATGACTTGGATAATGAGATTTGGATTAACAAGTAGTAGGCGGATAACATCAATACCAAGGTATGGTGGGATAATTAATGATTGACTTAGTTTGGTTGTTTAATAAAAGTGGGGGCTCAAGGGCCTCCGCTTTTTTTTCTTCCCGTTCGCATGATTACTACTTAGTCCTGCATCTAACTGTGCCGACTGTAAGAAGCAATGATAGTTGTTTATCTTGGCGATAGAAGAAACTCGGAAGAATCATCTTTGCAACCTTGCCTGAAGCGATTGATTTAAAGTGAGGCAAGGCTAAAACGAAGTGAGAGGAAACAAACTAATAGCGCGACTTTATAGTAAAACCATCCAAACCCTAAAAACAAAAGAGAAGCGATCCTGGATCGCTTCTCTTTGTTAAAAGAATCAAGCAAGCTTGATTACTTCTTCTTCTTAGCAGCTTTCTTAGCCTTCTTAGCTGCTTTCTTTGCGGGTTTTTTTGCCATAGCGTTTAAATGTTTAATTAAATTATTGTTAAACGTAGTCGAAAGGTATAACAAAAATTTATTTCACAAAAATTTTTTGATAATATTTTTGTGATGTCAGATAAATCTATAGGTAATACACACTTCTATGAGATTCATAACTTAACATCGTTGTATTATAAAATGATGTTGACTTCAGGTGTCAACTTGATATCAAACTTTTCAATAACACTCGCTTGAATATCCTCAGCTAATTGAAAAATTTCCTGACCTGTGCTTCCACCATAGTTGACCAATACCAAAGCTTGATGCGCGTGAACACCAACATTGTTTCTTCTTTTTCCTTTCCAACCACATTGTTCAATCAACCAACCAGCAGGCACTTTAATTAATTGATTTTCAGATGGATAGTGTGGTATTGATGGATGCTTGTCATGCAGTGCCTGGAATGTTGTTTGATCAATGGACGGATTTTTAAAGAAACTACCTGCGTTACCAATCACCTTTGGATCAGGCAATTTATGTTGACGGATATCAATCACCGCATCACAGATAGATTGTATGGTTGGTACAGTAACATGTTTGCTTCGAAGGGTTTCATCAATGGCCCCATAGTGAGTACGCAGTATGTGGTTTTTCTTGCGTAGTGTTAAAGTAACACTTGAAATAAAAAATTTTTCTTTAAGTTCATGTTTAAAGATACTTTCTCTGTACCCAAAGCCGCAATTAGCTGCTGGAATGCTTTCTTCTTTGCCTGTTGGGATGTGAATGCCTTTGACAGAATGCACTACATCTTTGAGTTCAATACCATAGGCACCAATGTTCTGAATGGGTGCGGCTCCGGTTGTTCCAGGAATGAGTGCTAGATTTTCAATCCCTCCCCAATTTTGATTTACGCAGTACATGACGGTGGCATGCCATTCTTCCCCTGAAGCAATGGTCAACTGAATAAAGGTGTCATCTTCATCACTTACCTGTAATCCTTTTAACTCGCTTTTGATGACTAATCCATCAAAATCATGGATGAATAACATATTACTACCGCCTCCCAGGATCAAATGCCGATTATTCGTGTAGACGGGATGATTCATCAGCTCCTTCAGGTCAACCTCCGAATGTATCCGGCAAAAGAAGCGCGCTTTCGCTTTTATTCTAAACGTATTGTAAGGAGATAAATCTATATTTTCTTCAATGGAAATCATGAACCTGGCAGCAGAATAGAATCAATTCAACTGCCAAGGAAGAAAAAACCAATGGAATAATAAAATCGGACGGGAATTATTGTCTATTGAAAGGCTTCTTTCAGATTTTCGGGAGAAAGTTTGAAGATAACTATCCGGGGAAACCGACCTGCCATATAAGTAGTACCACAGACAACTAGCCCGCCATCACTGGTGGGTGTCATGCTTGACATTTCAAATGCGTTGGAAAAGCCCAGATACTTGCTGCCTAAGAACTCACCGGTGGCCAGATCATATGCAAATAAACCGATCTGGCGTCCTTCTGTGGTACTTCCATAAATCAGACGTTCGGAAGAATTTACACTCATCTGAATTACTTTGATTGGTGCATTGGCGATTAGTTCAGGCATGACATTTCCTCCCAGATCAACCGAAGATGAAATTCCAGTGGTATTTAAGGTCACTCTGGGCAGAATATAGTTATCACCAAAATTAAACCTGGCAGCTGCAAAGATATTGCCCCCCAAAGGTTGCACTTCACTAAATCCACCATCGTCCTGGTTCCCCTGAATAACGGCAGGCTCTGCATCGGATAAATCAGAAAACACCAAGGAGAATGTATAGTTGTAAAAACCGTTAAAGAAATATTGATTACCGGATTTACCTACCCGGAAGGGAAATTGTTTTCCGGTTTTTAAAAAGTGATTGATGATAGGCTCTTCTACCGCATCACCAGCTCCGATCGAAAAGCCCTTAGGCCCTTGAACAATGGCACCAGCCGGACTAATGGTGGTAACAATGCTCTCTTTATCCTGATGATCATAACTTAACAATAGAAAATTATTGCCATCCATGGCCGAAGAAGCCGGATAGGAGCCACCGACTTCAACTATTTGCCCGAGCTGACCGTCAGCAGTTACTTCCACTAACTGAGACTGAAGCCCGATGGGTGTCATGGCAAAGAAATAGTAGCTGGTTCCGGACTTCATTAGAGTTCCCACGGGATTCACAAGATCAGAGGGCACTTCAAACTCGGATACAAAATTTCCGAATTCATCCGCTTTCAGCAGGTAAATGCCGGCAAAATTTGTGTCTTCAAGATTTCGGCTACCTAAGATCAAATATCCTCCGTCAGGTGTTTGTTGGATGTCCAAAGGCGAATAGGCAGCATTGAATTTATTGTTATCAAAAATCCGGGTAAAGCTAGCTTTGTCAGCTTCCGGATCAGGATCGTTGCTACATGCTGTTAATAGTCCAAGGGAAGCCAGAAGGAGAAGAAATTTTTTCATACGAAAGAAGTGAGAAATTGAGTTAATCTAAGGTTCGGAAGCTATTACTTAAGAAACGCATCGGAAAAAGCACCCCCATAGAAATCACTATGTTATTCAAGTTAATATCGTCTTGGGCTTCACCTATTCCGGCTAACCGATCGTTGCTAAACCTGTTTTGGGTATTGGTCATGTTACTCATTCCCATCTGATAAGTTCCCTCCAGCACTAACCTTACATTCCCGATGTTGTAATCTAACCCCAATCCGGCCATCCAGCCCCAATAGTTTGTAAACAAATCTTCTGAGCCAATAATGATCGGTGGATTGCTAAATTGATTCACGCCACCGCTGGCAAAATCTGTTCCGCTAACCTTAACCGATTGTGAGGCACTAATAAGAAACGAATAGTAGACTCCCGCCTGAATGTAGGGGCGGAGTTTGTGTCCAGTAATGTCATATTTGATCAGAAAAGGGATGTCTGCAAAATCGGTCTTTTGTTCATGATCGTATTTTAACTCCAGCCGCTCCGCCACGTTGGCTGTGTTAAACCAGTCATATCGATTTTTGTAGGCAAACCGGGAATGCCGATAGGTCGGTTGAAGGCTAAAAGACAGGCGTTTGATATAGAAAGTTATCTCCAACGTAGCCTGGCTGCCAGTCTTATTATAGCTGTCGTATTGTTTTTCGCCAAAGGAAGGGTTGTAGTTGGTAGGAGATACCACTGCGTACCGTACTTCAGGAGTTGCTTCTGATAGATTAGTACCGGCCTTCAGGCCAATCCACCATTGTTTTTCAAGAAAAGCGTTTTGCTTGACTCCTGGCCGACCACCTGCGTAAGGAGACCGTTTCCGTTGGGCATTTACAGATAAACACAGGGAAAAAACAAGTAAAACAGAAAGGTAAGGTTTCATCAAGGAGGTGAGGTTATGATACAACAATCAACTTTTTAGTTTCGGTATAAAAGCCAGCCTTTAGCTGATAAAGATACATACCCGGTTGTAACGATCCCACTTCCACACTCATTTCATAGCTCCCGGCTTCCTTTTCTTCATCCACCCACGTTTGAATCTGCTGCCCTTGACCATTTAACAAACTTACATTTACATGAACCGTGGCATTAATCCGATAGTTAAAAACAGTTTTATCTTTCGCTGGATTAGGGTAGCAGTCAGATAAATGATATCGTTGGGAAACAAAACTTTCATTCACACTGGAAATGACCTGCGTGGCCAGAGGAAGCGGTTCAAAGTTGCCGCCTTCCTCTTTGGGGCCATTAATAAAATCTTTGAAGAAGATATCAGACTCAATTTTAGCCTGGTCAACAAGCATCCAATCGCGTAGTAGATTTGCATAGATCTGCCGGTAGTCATATTGCATATCAATGTTTCCTTTATCCGGACCGAGATCGGGTACTTTACCTACTACCCCCGGTTGTACGCCTTTTCCGAAGATAAAAATCGGTCCGCCTGTACCATGATCAGTGCCATAACTTCCGTTGGAGGCAATCCGCCTGCCAAATTCTGAAGTTGTTACTGTCAAAACCCTATCTTCTAGTCCGCGGGCGCGTAAGTCGTCCTGAAAAGCTTTCATGGCAGACGAAACATGATACATCAAAGCAGCGTGAACACCCATGGTTGGATCATAGCTTTCTACCTGCGATGCATGGGTGTCAAACCCTCCAATCTTCACCATAAACACTTTGGTCTTTACACCAAGCCCGGCACCGCCTCCATCCAGGAGGCGTGCAATCAGTTGAAGTTGAGAAGTGAGGCCATTGCGAATGCTGCCGCTGGGGGCATTAAATGGATATCGCTCAGGATAGGTGATACTGCTGGGTGCAGATCGGGCAAAAACTTCGGCCAATCTTTCCGCATAGTCTTCTGTTTTGTCCTCCAGCCCTAATATCCAGTTCATCTCTTTTCCATAAGGCGAATCATTCAGGAGAGCCGGAGGGAAGCCTCTGGGATCAATGCCCTGATCCATAAATCCGTTTAACCCCGCAACAAGATTGGCAAAACCTTCAGGATCTCGATCGAGTGATATGGATGTGGGAATGTTCCCTTCCTGATGAAAAATCAGGGATACATCACTTCCCATTTCAATGGCCAATGGGTCTTTCATATCATTATTCGGAAAATCTGCCGGATAGGATTGCGGAGCAAATTCTAGTTGAAGATAACGTCCTACCCATCCGGAAGAGTAATAGTCATCAAATCCTCCACCCATGAAAGAGATATCCCTTCCACGAAAGTGTGAACCGTTATTATTTTTATAAGATACCCCTTGTACCACAGCTAATCTACCTCTGTCGTATAGATCTTTCATTCCAAGCATGTCAGGATGCAGGCCAACCTGCGCATCGGGTGGCAGGGTACGATCTAATTCAATCATCTTGCGCAGACTTCCACTCTTGGGGATCGCAATATTAGCTCTACGACTGTAATATTGATCGTACGCTTGCACCGGGATAAGGGAGTTTAATCCATCATTTCCGCCATGCATTTGTAAAATGATGAGCACACGATCATTATCGCTTTGACTGGCCATGCGCGTCAACGAATTCTCAGCCATCAGCTTGATGGGAATACCGCCTAATGAGATAGGGACGGCAGCCATGGATAGTTTCTTAACAAAGTCTCTTCGCTTCATTCCAAATCGGTTTAGTAAAGTTGATATTCGGGTGACTGCATCATCGCATTAAAAAGCCTTCGGAGTTGTCCTTCAACGACTTCCATTCCTACGGAATTTGTCCACCGGGTGGTCCAGGCCGCTTCCGGGTCGGGGTCGATGGTGCCCAAAAATGTTGTTAGAAAATAGGCTAAACGCTCGGCTGTTAAACCGGAATTATCATCGCTGTTTGTATCAAACGTCAGTCCATCTGACAAAGGAAGCAGGTACTTGGCCAATTCGATGATGAGCATTCGTGCATCTGACGCAATCATGTTGGGGATTTTGGTTCGGACAAAATCAACCACATCAATTGCGCTCATCATTCCTCCTGTGCTGTCTTGCGGTATCAGAGTGGTGATGAACTCATATCTTCGGGTAAGATAGTTTGTACTGATCCAGCTCCGGTGATAGATTGGGAATTGATGATAGGCGTCATATCCGGCCACATCAAAGGGTTCATAGAAATTCATACCCATGTGGCTGAGTGAACGTATGATCTCACCTGTCTTTTCAAAGTAATCACCAGGCGAAGTAGCTAAATCCGGCATCGAAATACCAAAAAAGCGGTAAGTGCCTACGACAAGATCTAAAGGCGATCGGATGATGGCTCCAAAGTTATCATCACCGTTGCCTCCGCCTGCTTCATAAAAGTGCTGGCTTCGAAAGAGCTCTTCCAGCACCGGTTGAATTTTGAAATCATTGGCGATAAGTGTATTAGCCATTTCCTGAATAATAGTATCATCCAGCGTTTGGTCAATTTCATAGTAAACATAAAACCGATAAATCCTCCGACAGATGTTACGGGCTGTTTCTTGTTTGGAATAGATTAACTCAACCAGTTGGTCAATTTCATCGAGCAGGCTTTCTTCCGTTGGGTTATTTCCTTGTAAGAGTAAGGGATCGGGCTGAATAACCACGCCATCCAGCCGGCTGCTGAATGTTTTTATGGAATTGTCATGAGCGCTTGCATTGGTGACAGAACCACGCACCTTTCCGCGCGGCAATAACGTGTCTGGGTCAATAGTTGAAAAGGTATCATCAAAATCCCATCCGGTCAAAACTTTAGCGGCCTCCTGCACATCAGTCTCCGTAAAAACGAAATAGTCACCGGGGCCGGTCGAAGGCTTCACTGTACCTTCCAGCCCTCGTCCGATGGAATACAACTCAAGAAGTTCGCGGGCGTAGTTTTCCTGAATACCTCCTTTCACATTTTGGTTACCATCCAGCAACCGAAGCATCGCATTGTCAACGCTGATCTTTTTGGTTAATTCCTTGATGGTGAACTCCGGGCCTTTGGTCTTATCCCAGGCGTATTGACGAAACAGCTGATTTTGGAAATACAAGGCTCGGCTGCTATCAATCTTTGTTTGGATGGCTGTGAATAAAGTATGCAAAAAGAAAACAGTCTTTTCACGCACGGAATATGCGAGGGATTGATTTGATGGAACTCCTACGCTTAACATTTGGCCAATGAACCATCCCTTAAAAAATTCCTGCAGATCACTCTCTTCGCTATTGGCATCTGTTGTGCCGCTAATCATCCACTCTTGATTAGTTTCCGGATCTACCAGCGGAAGAGGTTCCGGTAGAGGACCCTGAAAAAGTAATGTGACGGCCTGATTGACGGAAATATTGGCAAAATTGTCAATTTGCTCTTTTGTCGGGCCAAAGGAGGCACGATGGAGCAGGTGAGCTGCCCGTTTAGGTCCCAAGGTGGGTGAGCTATTGAAAGGAGGTAAAGGCATAACTTAAATTATTATTGCTTTTCGGTCGAAGTTAATCAGATATTGGCGTATGATTTACCATTTCCGGGGTTAAACAGTCAAAAATGACCGTTCATTGTTTGTATTTTTCCACAACCAAACAGTTACCATTATTGGCCTGGCTGTTTTGTTTAACAATTTGATCACATGAAATGTCTATTTAGTATCACAACATCCACTTGTATGATCGATCAGACCATTCCATGCGGCCACAAAAGACTAATTTTTAACACATGAAATTAATTGAATGTCCGCGCGATGCCATGCAAGGGATTTCGGAATTTATTCCCACCGCAACAAAAATTGATTACTTGAATCAACTTCTAAAAGTAGGCTTTGATACCCTTGATTGTGGAAGTTTTGTTTCACCCAAGGCTATCCCTCAAATGCGTGATACGGCCGAAGTACTTCACCAATTGAAACCTTCTTCAACTAAGTTGTTAGTAATTGTGGCAAACATACGGGGTGCTGAGGAGGCGGTGAAATTTGAAAGAATTTCGTATTTGGGATTTCCTTTATCAATTTCGGAGACCTTTCAACAACGAAATACAAATCAATCGATAGCCCAGGCGCTGACCACATTGGACAAGATTCAAGAGCTTTGTGTACGACACGGGAAAATTCTGGTAACGTATATCAGCATGGGATTTGGTAATCCGTATGGTGACCCCTATTCAAATGAACATGTGGTAAATATGGTCGGTGTTTTACAAACCCTCGGAGTAACCATCGTTTCACTGGCGGATACCGTAGGGACAGCTTCGCCTGATCAGATTCGGAAATTATATGCTGCGGCTACCCAACGTTTTCCGGCTATTGAATTTGGTGCTCACCTACACTCATCAACAGCTATGGCTTGGTCAAAAGTAGAAGCAGCTTATGAAGCCGGGTGCCAGCGTTTTGATGGCGCACTGAAAGGTTTTGGCGGATGCCCGATGGCAGATGACGAATTGGTGGGCAATTTGGCAATGGAAACTATTATTGCCTACCTTGATTCAAAAAAAACAGCGCTTGCGATTGACCGTTCGGCTTTGGCTGATGCCTTGCTGATGGCTGACCATGTTTTTCAGTCCAAGCATGACTAGCTTTATTCGTAAGATGAATAGTGCCATGATTATTGCCGATAAAATACCTCGTACTCATAGGTAATAATCTTTTGAGAATTTACCGACATTTTCACATCCCAATCTAAGGCCGATACCGGGTTGTTATCTGTGCTGATTCGTTCTTTCGTCACTTTTCCGTTGTCCGATAGTTTGATAATGTTTCCTGTAACAACTTTACGTACGTGTACAGTTACTTCCTTTTTTTGAAGATTATTCAGCGTCAGCGTTCCTTTGATAACAATACGGCCATAGTTGTAACCATATGCTTTTTTCGCTTCTTCCTTCCGGTCAATTTCTTCTTCTGAACTTTTAACTACGATATCGAGCGCTTTCGATAATTTGATGTCCACCGAACCATTGACGGGAGTGTATTTTAACAAATCCTGAGCTAAAAACTGTTCTTTCTCCGTCACTACCATCACGGGTGCAGTAGTCAATGGCACCGATGATGTGTTTTTGATAGCCAAGGAGTGAATAACATCCAGATTAACTTCACCCGGCTGTACATACCGGTTGCTTATAAAATTGGTATGGTCGGCAATCAGAACTTCATATTTATGGGCATAGTCTACTGGAGACGCAAAAACCGGATAAGTTCCTTTACTATTTTTAGGTAATGAAATTTTTCCAATTTTATAGATATACAAGTCACCGGTTTTTTCTCCTTCCGTAGCAAACTCACCATCGAAAGCACTCTCACTTTCACTCGCGATTTCACGTGATCGCATGGAATTACTAAGCATTTGTGCGCCCATGCCGCTAAAGTCCTGACGTACATCTCCTTCGGTCAGATAATCATAGGTGATCGGATCTCTTCGTTGACCAAAGTACATCTGAGGCGCACCTACCACTAATTCTGTTTCTCCATTGATAATGTCTTCCACGCCATTTTCCACGGTAGCCTTCATTTCCAATCGGGCTGATTTCTCGTCCTTTAGTTTTAACAAATAGGAGGGAACCCAGTTCACTCCTGCCTGCATGGATAGTTGCTGTAGAAGTATTTCGTTGGCAGTCTTCTCTGGCTTTAAAATGACCATACGCTGAATACTATCTTTCACAAATGAATTATTGACTTCTTCCAGAAAATCAACCTGATGAATGTTTTGCGCAGGCAGAAGCGTCAATCTCCCATTATCCTGTTTAACTTTTAGAAGCAGGGTTTCTTTATTGAAGTCGATGAGCTTTCCGGTGGTTGGTCCGGCTTCTTTGAGATTGGTGACAATTGTCAACTTCTTCCCAATGTTACCAGCCAGATATTGATAAATATCTTTGGCTGGTTCGCTTTCTTCCAGTTTATCGCTTTTGAACGTAAGTGATTGAATGACATTATTAGGGGAGGCAATCCAATAGCCACCAAACAAAGCTTCAGATGGAATAGGCAATCGGGCCACCCCTCCTGTGATGGGTATCTTACCCTCGCGCGTAATCAGGCAGGTACTATTCTTAAAAATGGTCAGTCGTTTTAATGGAAGGGTATTTTGGGCATCCATGGGTAAGGAGGTTAAGAAGAGAATAAAAAACAAAAAGTAGAATACCAGAGCTTGGGAATGGTGCCGGTGTTTTCTTGAGCAAATCATTTGTAAGTGATTTATTTTACTGGACTTACGCATCAGGCTCGTTTTTGAAGGCGTCTGACACCTACAAGGTGTCTTGACGCCTAACCGTTGTGTAACTCCACTTGTTTAAGTTCTCAATTTATATGTTTTTCCTGGTAATGACTCTATCGCATTTTTAAATTCCAGATTCAAAAGCAAAGAAGCCAGAATTCCAGGAGATAACTCAGATCGCCAGGTGAGTTCATCTATCTGTATGGGGCTTTTTTCCATGAGCACCCGTAATATCTTTTTTTCTTCCCGGTCAAATTGAGACCAATCGGGAGTTTGTTGTTTGGCGGATATAGCTGTTTGCCCGTCTTTAACAGTCCAGTTCATGATATATTCGAGATCCTTGACGGAGTTGTAGAGATGGGCCCGCTGGGTTTTGATCAGTTTATTACATCCTTCCGAGAAATTTTGTCCGAGATTTCCGGGGACCGCAAATACATCTTTGTGATAGCTGTTGGCGATATCTGCTGTTATTAAAGCCCCACCTTTTTCTGCTGCTTCTACAATGATAAGGGCATCACACAACCCCGCAATAATGCGGTTGCGCGCAGGGAAGTTATGGGCATCTGGTTTGGTGCCATAATGATTTTCGGTAAGGAGCGCGCCATGGTGAATCATTTTATTAGCTATTTCCCGGTGGGCAGATGGATACATGATATCCAATCCGCTACCCATGACGCCTACGGTTTGCAAGTCTGACTGTAAAGCGTGTTTGTGTGCTTGAATATCAATCCCATAAGCCAAGCCACTAATGATGAGAGGGCGGTGAGGAATGAGTTGCTCAATAATTTTATGTGTTTGTTCTTTTCCATACTCAGTAGCTTGCCGGGTCCCTACAATACCTACACATTTAACGTTTTCAATATTGGCATTTCCCTTAAAGTAAATGAGCGCAGGAGCATCTTCTATATTTTTAAGTCGGCTCGGATAATTTTTATCCATATAGAAAAGCAACGTAGCTCCATCCTTTTCCGACTTTCGAATTTCCTTTTCAGCGTTGGAGAATGCACTTTTTTCTTTAATGGAGTTGGCCGTAATTTCTCCTACTCCCGGTATCTTAATCAACTTCCCTTTGGGTTTTTGAAACACGGCTTCTGCCGATCCGCAGTAACTGATCAGTTGTTTAAAAAGATAGTCGCCTACCCCAGGAGTCATATGAAGTGCCAGTAAGGCCAACCGTTCCTGATCCATCTAACAAGTTTAACTGTTCGGATCGGTGTTCGCAAGAATGAGAAAAAGAAAAGGCTGTCGGAAGGACAGCCTTTTCAGATCAGATGCAATTATGACTATTCGGCTACGACTTCCACCTTGATTTCTTTTTTTACTTCTTTATGAAGATCAAGTGTGGCTGAATAGGTACCCAAGGTCTTGGGACTTTCTTTCATGATCACTTTTTTGCGATCGATATCAAATCCTTTGGTTTTCAAAACGTCTGCGATTTGATTCGCTGTCACCGCTCCGAAAATTTTTCCACTTTCACCGGCTTTTGTTCCAATCTCAATTACCAAATCACCGATGCGTTGGGCTAAGGCTTCTGCATCTTGCTTTAGTTTTGCTGCTTTATGGGCTGCCTGCCGCACATTCTCCTGAATCATGCGTTTGTTGGAGTCATTGGCAATGATAGCTGAACCATTAGGGATCAAAAAATTACGTCCGTAACCTGGACGAACTTTTACGATATCATTTTTATAGCCGAGCCCTTGTACGTCTTGTTTTAATATTACTTCCATGGTGTTCCCGGTTTAAATTATTTTAATGAATCGCCTAAGTAAGGCAGGATGGCCAGGTGACGGGCACGTTTTACCGCTTGTGTCACTTTCTTCTGGAATTTCCAGCTTGTTCCGGTCAATCTGCGAGGAAGAATCTTGCCTTGCTCGTTGATAAACTTCAAGAGGAAGTCAGGATCTTTATAGTCGATATACTTGATACCGTTTTTCTTGAAGCGGCAGTACTTAGGTTTAATTTCTGCACGCTTGATGGGTTCATTCATTAATGTCATACGGAAGCCTCCTCTCTTTTAGGTGCAGTTCTTTTGGTTTTATTGAATTCGCCCTTGCGCCTGCGGGCATTGTACTCCAGCGCATACTTGTCCAGTGATGTGGTCAAAAAACGCATCACCGATTCGTCACGTCTGAACTCTGTTTCCAGCGTGTTTACCGTTTCCGGAGCTGCCGCAAATTCGATCAAGCTGTAAAAACCGGTGGACTTCTTTTGGATGGGATAAGCCATCTTTTTCAGTCCCCATTGCTCTACATTGATGACATTGGCCTTTTGCTTGGTCAATACCTTCACGAACTTGTCGACAGTATCCTTTGCCTGATCTTCAGACAAAACGGGATTTAAAATGAATACCGTCTCGTAATTTTTCATTTGTTATGTTTAGTTTACTAAAAATGAGGGCGCAAATATAGCCAAACAAGCAGATTTTTCAAATGCTTCGCTTGAAATGACCTAAAATCCGCCTGTTCATGGAAAAGCGGGGTTAGTTGGATGTCAAATATTTGGTTATCAGTAATTTATCAATATTTGGACCTCTCTTTAGCAACATCAAAAGACCCGTTTTACCGATCGTTTAGCCCCCAATCATATTCCAAATGACTGATTTTGGCATTGGCTTCAATTTTAATGTCCGAATACGTATTAATGAAAGAACGAACCGAACCGCCATTATTATCAAAGTCCATCCCATACCACTTGAAAATCATATTGAGTTGGGGAGCCGTTGCACTCATTTTGTTTCGCTTGGGATCTGCTAAAAAAGCCTTTGTCTGTTTCGCGAATTGATTGTCCAGTTTTGAGGCCTCGAAGGCCTCATTCAATAAAATGGGGCACGATTTGCTGGCACACACCAACGCCATGTGGATACGAGGATCGTCAAAATTCTTACGCAACTGACCATGCTCTATGTTGTTCAGGTCCATTTTTTCCTTTCCGATGTGGATAAACTTGATGTCCCACACGGAATTCACAAAGGGAATTTGAAGTTTACTACCAATGTCTTTAATACTTTTTACCGGATAGTACCGGCAGATCAGTTGAATGGTAAACGCATTATAGGCATTTATCCAATAAGCCATCTGCTCCTGTCGGCTCCAGGTTTTTTCATCTGGGGGAGCAGCGCTAAGTAGTTTCAGGTATTGATTTAGTTCAGAACTATCTTTGATAAAACCCTTGTAATCCACCAATCCGCTGGCTGACACATGCTTTTTCAGCAATTTATCATATAATCCATGCGAGGGAGCTTTGGATTGTGCATGTCCCTGCCCGAAAACGGAAATGAACAAGAAAAGAAAAATCATTTTTTTCATAAGCTGGTTTTAAATTAAGATACGCAATATGGCCGGGTTTCGGATTTTGGCGTCAGAGGTCTATCGCTCAATTAGCAATCCGTGTGCCCTTTTTTTTCGTATGTTGGACATTCATGAGAGTACTTTATTTTTTTTGGATACTCGTATTACTCATCCATTCAAAGCCGATAGCAGCACAAACTCATCGGTACGAAATTACATGGGCAGGAGCTACTATTGGTGTCATGCAGGCGACAAGGTCCACCAACGATTCGTTGACGACTTATACCCTTGAGAGTGAGGTAAACTTCTGGTTTTTTAAACGTATTCAGGTGGCGTATCATCTGATTTCTGTTTACCGGGGGCAACAATTGCTTTTTGACGAAGTAGTGACGAGGTCAACCAAAGGTAATTTTAAGACAACCACCCAATGGAATGCGCAGAAGTCCGTATATGAGGTACAGGCAAGAGCATATGAGTATTCAAAAGATACCGTGCTAACAACTTCTGTTTCCTTTAATGTTGGAAGATTATATTTTGAGGAACCTATTCATCAAAAAGCTATTTTAGCAGATGCCTATGGCGTTCTGGTGCCTCTCCACAAATCATCCGGACACGATTATACGATGGTTATGAAGGGTAAAAAAAATAAATTTTATTACCATCAGGGAAAGATGATTCGGGCATCTATGTATAGCCCTATTAAAAATTATGAAATTCGATTAGTTGAAAAAACGGAATTGTGAAGATTAGTGTGATAATACCTGTATTCAATGAGGCTGATCAGATCGCAGAGCGTATTCAGTTTGTGCGGTTGAATGGTGGATCAAAGGTTGCTGAAGTAATCGTAGTGGATGGACTAAGCACCGATGAGACTGTTTCTATCGCTGCGCAAGCCGGAGCAAAGGTTTTGTTATGTCAGGAAAGGAGTCGGGCTGCTCAAATGAATAGGGGTGCCCGGGAGGCCATTGGGACGGTTTTATATTTTGTACATGCAGATGTAAAACTGGTAGGTTCATTTGCCGAAGATATTGAACGGGCGCTGAAGCATTCAGATGCGGGATGTTATCGCTACGTTTTCGATTCGAACCGATTCATATTGAAAATTAATGCCTGGTTTACGCGGTTTGATCGTATCATGTGCCGGGGAGGAGATCAGACACTTTATGTCCGAAAAGAAGTATTTGATCAGTTAAACGGTTTTGATGAATATTATTCCATTATGGAAGACTACGATTTCATCCTTCGCTTACGAAAGAGGTTCCGTTTTTACATCATTCCCAAAAATGTACGCGTATCCGCACGAAAGTATGACACCAACACTTGGTTACAGGTGCAATGGGCTAATTTTATTGTTTTCATGATGTTTTTTCAAAAAAGACCCCCGGATGAAATGAAAGCGCGCTATCGTCAACTGCTGAATTACCGTTAGTGATGGGATACTTGATCAGCGGGATTCAACAGGTAGGCATCGGGGTATGTGATGCCGAAGAAGCTTTTCGCTGGTATCAAGTGGCTTTTGGAATGGATATATGTGTCTTCAAAGACGAGGCCCAAGCCACTTTAATGACTCGCTATACTGGCCAAAAAGTACATTCCCGCTATGCCATCCTTGCCATGAATATGGAAGGCGGTGGCGGTTTTGAAATCTGGCAGTATACCTCTCGAAAGCCCCAATCTTTGTTATCACCAATTTCATTTGATCAGCTGGGTATTTTAGTTGTCAAGCTAAAAACCAGAAACATCGAAACTTCTCACCATCGAATTCGTGATGTTCATCCGGCCCGCATCACCGGGATTATGACCAACCCCGTGGGCCGAAAGCATTTCTATGTACTGGATCCATTTGGAAATTGGTTCGAAGTGATTGAAGCCGATCATTTCTTTGTGACAACCAACGGTGCGACTGGCGGTGTTTGCGGCTGTGTTTTTGGGGTTAGCCAAATGGATAACTCTATCCGATATTTTCGTTCCTTTGGATTTGATACTGTTGATTCTGATACGATTCAAAGATTATGCGGAGAGGGAGTTTTGCCAGAGTCAACACATGCGTTTAGACGAGTATTTTTGTCTCAATCTCAACCGATGAAAGGACCGTTTGGCCAATTACTTGGTCCTGTGACGTTGGAGTTATTGGAAGTACAGGGAGAAAAAGGTGCTCATGTATATCACAATCGCCAGTGGGGCGATCCGGGCTTTATTCATTTGTGTTTTGATGTTCGGGAAATGAATACACTTGGCCTCCACCTGGCCCAGACAAGTCGACCCTTTACGGTAGACAGCAGCACTTCGTTCGATATGGGAAAAGCGGCTGGTCACTTCTGCTACCACGAAGATCCGGATGGTACTTTAATCGAATTGGTGGAAACGCACAAGCTTCCGCTTTTACCTAAACTGGGTTGGCATCTTCGGTTAAAAAACCAACGCAAACCTCTTCCTAAATGGTTGTTGGGTATGATGCGTTTTAGCCGCATCCAGCCGACTACTTTACAATAAAGGTGGCTGTACCCATCAGATAATTGTCTGCGTAAGCTTCCAGGGTATAAGTGCCCGGTACATAATCAGAGCCCTTCTCATAGAAAAAGGTAATTCGCTGACGGGTATTATCAAACAAAATCTCCTGTTGAGCGGTATAAAACTCTTCTTTACTATTGATCATAAACGTACCAGAGCCCTTGGCGACATCAAAAAGAACCTGATTATTTTCGTCCACCACACGGATCATAATTTTTTTTCCTTCAATCGGTGCTACCTTATTTTCTGCCAACGTAAACTCTACTTTTAACTTTTCGATCTGCCTGTTTTTAAATGGCGATTCTCTTTCCTTTCCTTTGTTGTTGACAGCCAGTATTGCAAAATTTTCAGCCTTTAGTTGAGAGGCGATGGCTACTTTGGTGGCTAACTCATCTTTGTTTTTGGATAACTGATTAATCGAATCACTCAATTTATTCTGGGTTGTCTTGAGGGTACGATTTTCAGTAAATAGCTCCTTATTAACTTCTTTCAGTTTTTCAATTTCTACATCCTTGATTTTAAGAAGTTCTTCATATCCTTCCACCTTCGCTTTTAATTCGTTAATGGCTTTTGTACTTCGCTGGGTGCTTCTTCGCATTTCTTTTTCAATCTCAGCCTTTGCTTTTTGTAATTCACTGATGTCGCCTCCCAGTTTTTCAATTTCTACGATTTTTTGATCTAACTCGGCACTGATGTCATTGAGTTTTTGCATCGTAGAGGCCAAATCTTCTTCCACCTGAATCTTTTGTTCCTGCACCACCACGTCTTTCTTATAATCAAAATAAATCCATGCACTTTGGGCAATAACCAACGTGCTGAGAGCACCGATAATAATGGCCGATTTACTCGATTTTTTTGGTTCTGACGGAGTGCTCATGCTACAATAGTTTATTCAAAGGTACAGGATTGTCTGAATTTATAGCGAACAAATGTAATGCTGGCGATTCAAATCAGGATCAAAAAATAAAATCCCGCAGCGGAATAGATCCATAGAAGCGTACACCAATGCATGTCTTTTTATCTCGCACCAGGCTTTTTTCATTTCAGGAGAATAATAGATGTCATCCAGAATGACAACCCCTTTGTGATTCATCCGTTTGCTCAGCCACTCAAAGTATCGGAGGGTGGGCTCGTATTGATGATTAGCATCAATAATTGCCAGATCAATCTTCGCTGGATTTTGCAAGTATTCTGCGAGTGTCTTATCAATATTCCCTTCTACTAACCGGATGTTTTTAGCAGCTAAAAGTTCAAAATAAGTAAGAGCTATGGAGATCATGGCAGGGTTACCCTCAAATGTACTGATCCGTGTGGTTTTGTTACGACTTAAGTAGAGTGTAGTAAGCCCCATGGACGTACCAAGTTCAACAATGTGGTCGGCTTGTATGTGAGCGGCAATTCTGAAGAAGAAATGTGCCAGATGGGGGGGAGCCAAACTGGTTTTCGCAATGTCAGAGATTTTTCTTTCCTGGGTTTTAAAATGAGGCGATGCAGCCCCTAGATCTTGTACAGCTACATTTGTATGATTATTCCATAGATTCTTACGGATATCTTCTATATCGTCAAAGGAAGTATGGTTGTCATTCGTTTTGACTACCTGGTTATAAAAGTCAAAGAAAAAAGGGGAATGAATAGAGTGCTCATCGACTCGGTAAAGCCAATGGTTAATAAAAGAGCGTATTTGAAATCCTGAGATCAAAAGTGCGGCTGCAGAAGTAAAGTAACGAATTTACAGCCAAACAAAACGGATAGAAGAAGGTGAAAATAAGATATTATCGACAGATATAGACAATATCTAGTTCAATCGGAGAGGAGCCACCATGCTAAAAGGAGGTATCTCAACTGAAAAGCGAGTACCATCCACAATCCGCTCCATTTGATAAGTTCCGACCATCTTACCGATTCCGGATTTCAGATTACATCCTGATACATACTGATGTGACTGGCCAGGTTCGATGACTGGCTGTTGACCGACTACTCCTTCTCCTTCTACTTCGCGGGAAGCAAAACCGGCATCGTGGATATGCCAATGTCTTCGGAGAAGTTGAATCGTGAAATCGCTTTGGTTTTCGATGGTAATGCGATAAGTAAACACATAGTGATACTGGCTTGGGCTGGAATAGGAGGGCTGATACTCCGTTTCCACCGTCACTTTTATTCCTTGTGTTATTTGGGCGATCATTTGCTTCAAAAATATCAATTTTTTCTATTTTACAACTGGCAGTCATGAAACTATAACATTCCACAAACCAAGAATGGTAAAAATTGAAGAATCCTGGGCAAAAAGGCTGTCTCAGGAATTTGAAGCCCCTTATTTTCAGGAACTTAAGGAATTTGTCCGATCGGAATACCAGACACAGGTTGTCTACCCCCCGGGAAAGGAAATTTTCCGGGCTTTTGATGCCTGTCCCTTTGATCAGTTACGGGTGGTTATTCTCGGGCAAGACCCCTATCATGGGGCTGGCCAGGCGAATGGCTTGTGTTTTTCGGTGCATCCATCGGTAAAGATGCCACCTTCTCTGGTCAACATTTTCAAAGAAATTCAGCAAGATTTAAATAAACCTGTGCCAGCCAATGGGGACTTGCAACGATGGGCCCGGCAAGGAGTTTTATTATTAAATGCTACTCTGACCGTGCGTGCTTCTTCTCCGGGTTCACATCAAAATAAGGGTTGGGAAACGTTCACCGATGCCGTGATAGATCGGATCAATCAGGAAAAGGAGAACGTTGCTTTTTTGCTTTGGGGAGCTTATGCGCAGAAGAAGGGAGCCCTCATTAATCGAGAAAAACATTTGGTGTTAATGTCAGCACATCCATCTCCTTTTTCTGCTCATAGCGGCTTTTTTGGAAACCGTCATTTTAGTAAAACCAACGCATATCTAAAGCAACACGATTTGGAACCAATAGACTGGTAATTATTTAAAACATCAGGTTGACTTTTCATTTAACCACGCTTCTATTCCGCCTTTCAGATTGTATAAATTGGTTAATCCATGATTTTCCTGCAGCCATTGAATCACATACAGGCTTCGGGCTCCACTTTGGCAATGAATCACCACCCGTTCAGTCCGGGAAATCAGATGGACAGCTGTGGCAATTGTTGCTTTAGGAATTAACAATCCTGCCAGGTTTAACTGATCATATTCATGAGGCTCGCGAACATCGATCAATTGAAACGTTTCTCCGGTGTTCTCCCATTTAATCAATTCCTGTGCTGTGATTTCTTTGACAGAATGAACTGTGTTTGTTCCACAAAAATGGTCATAGTCAATTAAGGATTTGATCTTCTGGCTGGCTCCGCGGTGGGGAATGATGAATAGTTCTGATTGAGTGGACAAAGAGTCAAAGACCAAGAGTTTGCCAGAAAGAGTATCCCCCATTCCGGTGATCAATTTAATCGTTTCATTGGCCATGATACTTCCGATGATCCCGCACAATGAACCTAATACTCCTCCATCCGCACAATCCATCACAATACCTGGGGTTGGTGGAATGGGGTGCAGGTCACGATAACACGGGCCATTTTGGTAATTGAAAATGGCCACTTGCCCTTCATACCGGTAGACTGATCCAAAAACCAATGGTTTTTGCAAAAGGACAGTTGAATCACATAATAAATAGCGAGTTGGAAAATTATCAGTGCAATCCAAGACGATATCCCAGGATGACAAGCGAGACAAGGCATTTGAAGAGGTTATCTTCTCTTGTATCGGTTGTACCTGTATGGAAGAATTTAGTTCCCGAACATATCGGGCAGCTATGATTGATTTAGGTTGACCAAGATCGCATTCCCTGTAGAGGATCTGTCTCTGCAAATTAGTCAGGGAGACTACATCCGGATCGACAATGCCTAAGTGACCGATACCGGCAGCCGCCAGGTATTGTAAGACCGGACACCCCAATCCTCCTGCTCCAATCACTAAAACCGAGGCCCTGTTCAGAGCCTCCTGTGCCGAGGCTCCAAATCCGGGGAGCGCGGTATGGCGTGAGTAGCGATTTGATTCGTGAATCGTCATGAAGTGTTGAAGATAAATTAACTTTCGGACATTAAAGATTGCTTGGTATGGAACGAAAAAATTTTACGTCAGGGGCTCCCTGGGAGGACATTGTAGGTTATTGTCGGGCAGTTCAGATTGGGAATATGCTGGAGGTGACAGGCACAGTTGCATTGAACGAGGAGGGTCAGGTAGTCGGCCCAGATAATCCTTACCTTCAAACAAAGTTTATTATTGAAAAAGTTAAGGGGGTCATGGAAAAAGCGGGATTTTCGTTGACAGACGTAGTCAGGACTCGCATTTTCGTAACAGACATCAGTCGTTGGCAGGAGATCGGTAAGGCTCATGGTGAATATTTTCAGAATATTAAACCCGCCACTACAATGGTGGAGGTGAGTGCCTTGATTAGCCCTGAGTACATGGTAGAAATCGAATTCTCGGCTGTTAAGTTGTCCTAGAATGGGAAGATTGACTTTCCCTCTAAGGCAAAAATGTGAAGGGCAATGGAAAAAATGCAATAGCCCAAAAAGAAAATCGTGATAGGCACCGTAGATTCTGTTCGTTTAGAGTTCCACCAGCCAAACCAAGCCATCACTTGCAGCCCATGCAAGGTAAAAAAGTGAGGGATTCGTAAATCTCCTGCGATCGTACTCCAATTCAATAGAGGTAATCCCGATCCTCCGTCTGGTACTCCAACGGCATGAGCCAATGTACCTGACATAATACCACCAGAAACTCCACCGACAAAAAAAAGAAAAATCCCTGCCCGCCAGGCATGGAGCATTACTCTTGATAGCTTGACTCCTGGAGAAAAGAACAGGATCAGTACCCATAAAACGATGCACGTATTGATAGCAATAAATATGCCCATGATCGAGAACACAGTGGCGTCAAAGGCGGTGGAAACATTGAAGTGCGAGCGTACGCCTCTGAATGCTTGCATAAAAATGGCTGTATTTTCGATGAGCATACACACCACCATAAGATAGCTAATCCATTTTACTTGCCTGGATTGGGGCAAATAGTACAGCAGCCAGCCAAACGTCCAGACATAAAGCCATACACTCAACGCAAACTTAGCTGGTTTGATCCAGGCGTGAATTCCCGTGATGATCGTATCATCCCAGACAAATCCTGAGAGCGCAAAAACCAGCAATCCCAGGTTAGCCCATCCAAAGTAGTACAGAAGACTATTTCTTCTTTTGATTTCATTCAGGATTTCAAAAATTTTCATGCAAAATCTTTTTGGTCTTCATGGAACGGATAATCAAATAAAGGAGCAATCCTATCGGACCGAAAAGAAACGCAAGGAGCAGGCACGGTACGATCAACAGATGATGAATAAAATGTTTTTGGCTATTGCTAACAATCCATGTACCTACAAATAAATCAAAGGCCAGATAATGAATCCACCCGGCTGTTACGGCTCCAGGATTTTCAAATAGTTTCATCACACCACTCAGGCTGCTAAAATCACCGTCTCCCTGCCCAAAGTATTGGACGATGAGTACCATATACACGATGGCATAGATGGCTGGGACCATGCCTGACAAAATAGCGATTCGAGTGACCCTCCACCGGGGTGCTACCATCAACAAAAGCCAACACAGCGGTATAAACGAATTGGCAACGGTAAAAATCAGCTCAATTTTCATTCGGGTATTTATAGTTCATTATCTTTTATAGAGCTGAATAAAAATCCGGCAATCACTTTGGGATAAAAATACGTTGACTTTTGGGGCATGGTATAGCCACTGGTGCATACCTGCTTTACTTCCTCAATGGAAATTTCCTGAGTGATAATGGCGAGTTGCACTTCTTCCCGGAGAACCTTTGCCAGACAATCAGAAAAACTACGGTCGAAGGAAATGTGAGAAGAACTTCGCTGCTCTTTTCCAGGAATTTTCAGAATTTTTTCAATGATAAAGTAATGCATAACGGTCAGATCCAGTTGTTTCACTTCTTCCGGAAATGGCCATGGGAGAGTAGGAATTTTTTCAGGTTTTAATCTTACTTTGTAAGCATTGTCTTTAAATAGTAAGCCAAACGTCCACTTTTTACCATGAATAATCTCATTGACGGTATCCGGATCATCCAAAGCTTTGACAATAAAGTCTTCCTCCAATTGACGAAGTATGTCAGATTCTTTCAAAGAAGGCAATCCATGAATCAAGCGGTGGGTGGGAAGAATTCGCAAATCACCTGCTTCTGTATTAGTCAGATACATCAAGTGGAAGTTGTATCCTTCCAGGCCGGTGTGAGTCGGATTTGAGGCCGTCCGTTGCTGACGATAGATCATAGAACCTTCGTACCGATGATGACCGTCCGCCAGAATAACTTTTTTGGAAGTCATTAGCGTAACAAACTGCCGGATGACGGAAGCATCCTGGATGACCGCCAGAACATCCCGAACTCCTTGATAATCCTCCGTTTCATAAATCGGACTCTGAATCGCTTCATCCATGTATTTTTCCAGTACAAATTCAGGATCTGTATAAAGTCCGTGAGTAGGGCTGGTGTGCATCTCTGTTTTTTCCAGTAACTCAATACGATCATTGACGGCCTGAGGGATAGTATTTTCGTGCCGCTGAATAACATTCTCCTTCCAGTCATAGGTACGGATATGAGCGACAAAACCTTTGCGACACATTTCTCTAGACACTCCCGGCAACTTAAAGTATTGATAGTATACATAGATGCCGGGTAAGACATCCTGAACTATGGTTCTGTTTTTTTTCCATTGCTCCAACAAAGATTGGGCCCTCGAAGCCGGAGCGGGGCCTTGTGGTACGGAAAGATGAATACTATTGAGAGGATGATGATAAAGTGCTTTTCGTTGCTTTTCGGAGACAACATCAAACAAAGGTGAGGTCAACTCATCAATCGGCAATTCAGAAGAATAACGCCAGGCACGGATAGGTTTTATTTCAGCCACAATTCAAATTTAGTGTACTCGGTTTTTCTTCCATCGACTTTCCGGAGCACTGGTGGCTGGGCTCACGACCACTGTTGTTCGTTTAACCTGAATCAAAACGGCCAATGCTGCAGCTATCTTCTCTTTGATTTCATCCCGACTTTCCTGAAGGTTGGCTGGAGTAAAATACTTTTCAATAAACTTGGTATCAAATTGACCACTTCTGAAAGCTTCGTGTTGCATCACAAATTTGCAAAAACCCAGCGTGGTCTCCAGCCCTGTGATCTCATAATCTTCGATGGCTCTGATCATTTTTTTGATGGCCTGATCACGGGTTTCAGCGGTGCAAATCATTTTGGAAATCATGGGATCGTAATAAAAAGGAACGGCCATTCCTTGTTCAAAACCATCATCCACCCGTATTCCGTGCCCTTGTGGGCGTTTGTATGTTTTCAGTATTCCAATGTCTGGTAAAAAGTTATTGGCCGGATCTTCGGCATATACCCGAACTTCAATGGCGTGTCCCCTCATGTGTATTTCTTCCTGGGAAAACGGAAGTTTTTCACCTTGGGCAATACGTAATTGCAGTTGCACGAGATCAATACCCGTGATCTGTTCTGTGACCGGGTGTTCTACCTGCAAACGCGTATTCATTTCCAGGAAGTAAAAATTAAGATGGGCATCTACAATGAACTCTACGGTACCGGCATTATGATAGTTAGCTGCCTTGGCTACGTTAACGGCTGCTTCGCCCATTTTTTTTCTAAGCGCGGGCGTCAAAACCGAAGAAGGCGCTTCTTCAATTACTTTTTGGTGTCTTCTCTGGATGGAACATTCACGTTCAAATAAATGAACAACGTTTCCATGAGTATCTCCAAAAATCTGAAATTCAATATGTCTGGGCTGGGTGACATACTTTTCAATAAACACCGAGCCATCGCCAAAAGCAGAAACAGCTTCGCTGACGGCACGTGTCATCTGTTCTTCAAACTCGCCTTCGTTTTCTACGATGCGCATTCCTTTCCCACCCCCTCCGGCACTGGCTTTGATCAGTATTGGGTACCCAATTTCTGATGCGATCTTCTTGGCTTCAACTATCGAGGAAATGGGCTCGCTGGTACCAGGTACTAACGGGACGCCAAATTTTGCGACCGCAGCTTTGGCTCCGAGTTTACTGCCCATCAGCTCTATGGAATCACCGGAGGGTCCCACAAAGATGATTCCGGCTTGTTCACAGGCTCGTGCAAAGTCTTCATTTTCCGACAAGAAACCGTAGCCCGGATGAATTGCATCGGCACCTGTTTGCTGGGCAGCAGCCATAATCTTTTCAATCCTTAAATAAGATTCAGAAGAAGCAGGCGGCCCGATACAGATGGCTTCATCGGCAAAGCGCACATGAAGTGCGTTTCTGTCCGCTTCACTATATACCGCTACGGTAGCGATGCCCATTTCTTTAGCGCTGCGCATGACCCGGAGAGCGATTTCTCCACGGTTGGCAACCAATAGTTTTTTAATTAAAATCATGAGTCAAACAGATGGTGCCAAAGGTATTGAAAAATGAACTTGGTTAATAGGATCGTAAAAGAAGGCTTTGGTATACAACCATCATCAGAATTGAAAGTAAATAAACGGCTGGATTGTGGCTGATTTGGTTTGAATGACCAGAAAGATGACTACCGTCAGCAAGGAAGCCTTCGCCAAAAAAGGCATCCGAATTACCAGTCGGGAAGCCCAATTTTCCATGCTCGTGGGCAGAAAATGCAAAAGATATCCAATCACCATCAGTACAACCACCATAGGATAGCCTTTAATAAAAGGTAACAGGAGTTGCGGATTCAGCTGCGTGCTGATTTGGGAGATCACCTGACCGGCTGTCTCCAGAGAGCTGGCGCGAAAAAAAATCCAACAAAAACAAACAAAATGAAATGTTAAGAAAGTGGTCATACCATTCCATAGCCATGAGTGGCTTCCTGGCCGAAAAGGAAAGACGGAATTAAAGGCCCGATGGACCCCTAGAGCCAAACCATGCAGGGCACCCCACAAAACAAAGCGCAAAGCGGCCCCATGCCATAACCCACCTAAAAGCATTGTCAGCAGTAAATTGATGTAGGTCCGGCATTTTCCTTTTCGATTGCCACCAAGAGAGATGTATAAATAGTCTCGAAGCCAGGATGACAAAGACATATGCCATCTTCTCCAAAACTCTGTGATGTTTTTTGATTGGTAGGGCGAGTCAAAGTTTAGATTAAAATGAAATCCCAATAAGAGAGCGATTCCGATAGCCATATCCGAGTAGCCGGAGAAGTCACAGTATATTTGAAGCGCATATCCATATACCCCAAATAGATTTTCTAAACCGCTATATAACGTGGGGGCGTCAAAAACCCGGTCAACAAAGTTCAAACTGATATAATCAGATATAATGGCTTTCTTAAAAAGCCCGGTGACAATCAGAAAGATACCACGCCCAAACATTTCGCGAGTGACGAAGGTTGGCAGGTTTAATTGTGGTAAAAAATCAGCTGCCCGCACAATAGGGCCGGCAACCAATTGTGGAAAGAAGGAAACAAAAAAGGCGTAGTCTAGGATATGACTGACCGGTTTGAGATGCCCCCGATAGACATCTATCGTGTAGCTCATGGATTGAAAAGTAAAGAAAGAGATACCAACAGGTAAAAAGATGTCTAAAGGTTTATATTCGATGCCCGCTACAGGTGAAATAAGCTCCACCAGGAAATTGGTGTACTTAAAATAGATGAGTAGCCCAAGATTGGCAATAATGCTTAAAGCAAGCAGGATTTGCTTTTTACTTTTGAAAAGTGTCTTTCCAATAGCCGCGGCTAAATGATAGTCAATGACTACAGTGCTGAGCAGCAGGAGAAAAAACAGACCGCTTGATTTATAGTAAAAGTATAATGAGAAAAGAGTGACAAAAAATAGTTTGGGCCTGTGTGTTTTACTGAGCGGAATATAAACAAGTAAAAACCCCATAAAAAGGAACAAGAAAATTCCGCTATTGAAAATCAATGGAGCCTCTGGCTGATACAATAACTGATCAATCAGCTTATGGATATCGATAGAGAACATATTCGTTGTACGCTTTTATCAGTGCTTCGTAAAGTAGCCGGCCTTGCAACTCATAGCCAGCTTTGGTAAAATGGATACCGTCAGATTGCATGAGTCCGGCTTTTTTCCAATGATCCGCATGGTGTTTGCCTCCTCCGGTTTCATACAAGTCCCACCACGCGTGATTATTTTGATCGGCATAGCTGATGATCTTGTTTCGAACACTTTCGATCCCCGGATTTCTTCGGGTCTTTCTTTTAAACGCATCGGGAGGAGTGGTGAGGATGAATCTTGCGTCAGGATTAAATTTTTTCAGCGATGAAATCAAATCATCCATTTGAGTAATCAACTGAGAATCGATGTAAGGGTATTCAATAGCTTCATTGGTGCCTAAGGAAATAATAATTAATTCGGGTTGCAGGGCGGAGGTTTGTTCGGCAAAATACCTGGCAGCGTTATAGTGTTTGAACTTGGCGCCATTTCCTCCCAGGGCGTGATAGATGATTCCTGGATGGTCATTTTCGAGATGAATTCCATAGAGCTGAAACTGAGTTTGCTCCACATGTGATTGTAGTGTAAGCAGTTCAAACTGTCGAATGGAGGTGGGTAAATGGATAGAACTGGTATTCGGTTGTTCAAACGTATATGGACCGATGTAGGCGAGATCATTCCCGGCAGAATCCTTTACCGCAAGATTAAAACTTGAGAAATCCTTCTGAAAAAAAAGGGTCAGTCGGTTAAACCGATAGCTAAGATCTCCCACATCATTAATTTTTAAAACGAGCCGGGTGTTGGGTTGTTTCGTGCGAATAGTTAGAGGATAGATCCCAATAGGCATGGGTTGATCAACATAGACAATACGCTTGGAGTCCCATGTCCCGTTTGAACTGGAGTAGATACTTGACGGCTCGTTTGTTCGGGCTACCCGACCTGGGAAGACTAAGCCGCGACCACCATTCCCAAAAGTACGCTGTAAATTTTCACGAACGGAAGCTGTTAAAAAATCAGCCTGAATATGTGAATCTCCTATGTGAATGATGTTGACTTTTCCTTCTTTTCTTTGGCGCAACTGATACAACTTATCAAAACAAGTTGCCAGGCTGGTGGTATTTTGAATCCGATTATTCTCAGGGATCAGGAAGGAGTAGGGACGGGCCGAAGAAAGCGGTATGGTATCTTGTGCCCAAGCCGTGTATAAATTCAATAAAAATAAGACCAGAATGCTATTTTTTTTCATATCGCTCTTTTTCAAATAGGAGTGCGTGAGCCATCAACTGGGCCAGTTTTTTGCCGCCACGATATGTCAAGTGTGTATAATCTTTTGCCGCCAGCGGAGGTTTCGCCTGGACAAAATCAGGCATACTATTTTCTCCTCCCATAGCTGTGTATAAGTCCCAAAACATCACTTCTGACTTTCTGGCAATTTCCCGTTGTGCATCGCGCATGACAGGGATAGCCGGGATGGTTAAAAAGTCTCCGTTGGAATTGTAACTCCGGTCACTTACGCTGACGATTACAATAGAAGTTCGGGGCATCAACAGTTTTAGACGTTTAACAATACGAACCATTTTTTCAATATACCAGGCATAACCTGTTGAATCTTTTTCGGTCACGACATTTAATCCATATTGTAACAATAAAAGCCGGTAAGGACGAAGTTCTGTAAACTGTTTGATTTGTTCATCTTTGATTTGCGCCAGTCCCATCCCGGAATTTCCTCTCATCGCGAGGTTATCAACATAAACACCCGTAGATGCTTCTGAACTGGCCCCAAATAATTGAAGACCCGGAGCGAGGTCAAAGGAAAATGATAATGATTTTATATCAGGTTCGTCAAAGACAAGCATGCCTATGGAATCTGCGATTGGCACTTCTTTCTCCAGTTCTAAGGTGTCATTAATAGTGAAATGAAGATGGGTTGCTTGCGTGGCTTGATAATAAACGAATACATTCTCGAGTTTCCGATTACCTCTTTTGGGAACCTCATAAGTTACGGTGTTTCCTTCTTGCGGAAGAAAGGCATATCCTGGAAACCCCAATAAGATGCTGTCGCTTTTTTTACCGATCATGGAATAAGTATCCCATGCTTCATATTTATGCTGAATGGTTGTTCGGAACTGAGCAACCTCACTGGCGATAGGCAAATAGCCTACGCCTCTGCCACCATATAGCTCCTGAAGTGTATCCCGGAAACTTCCACTTAGTATGTCTCCCTCAATAAACGAATCTCCAAAAAAGCCTACATAGACAGACTTTTTCTTAACACTTTTGAGTGCGTCCAGAAAATACTTTATTCCATTTTTATCTTTGCTATAATCTTCCAAGCATGTCATGCCCTTTGGGCAATCAGAAGAATTTACATCAGTGGTGACGACCAGGGAATCTTGAGCCACTGAGTCGAAGGGCATCGGTCGAACAATCGGATGAGGTTTGTCAGGTGCAATGTCCGATAGGAGACTTACTCTTTTGATTTCTATTCCAGCTATTTCGGTGGAATCAAAAAGACTAAGAAGGGTCAGGAATAAGAGCACTAACCCAAGTAAATAAAGTGTATGGGTAAGATAATTCTTCACGAGCCTTACTTCTTTGTTAAAAAATGAAAGAATAACTTCATCGGAAAGATTATTAAATGTACCCGGCTAGCTTATAAGCCATCATTCCAACCCATTCTTTTAAAAGAGATTGCCATAGTGATAGCGCCTCTACACTGGGTATGAAGAGTACATCAAAGGTGTATAAGCGTTTATGGGTACGCTTATCGGCACTAAAGGTATCCAGTTCTAATCCTTGTTTGACAAAACAGGCACGTGATCTGCGCATATGAAAAGCGGATGTTATCAGCAGGCATTCTTGCGGTTTAATCGTGGGTAGAAGTTTAGGGATAGCGACAGCGGATTCGTGTGTGTTTCGCGATTCATTTTCAACTTTCAATCGGGCAGAGTCGACCCCCATGATCAAAAAAACATCGTATAACTCGTCAGCCTCTTTTTTTCGATTTCCAATTAATCTTCCACTTCCTCCAGAGATTAAAATGTTTTGAATAATACCCTTTTTATAAAGCTGAAAAGTATGAAAAACACGATCAGCGCCTTTTTGAAAATGTACCCGATCTTCCGGCTCTGTGTCTAACCGCGTGACGCCCGTCAGAACGATACCCCAGGTATATGTTTTCTGCAGGGAAGTCCAGGGGGTTTCGTCCACCTCCCAGGCGCTCATACATTCATTTGCGATGAAGGCATTCGAAAAAAAATAGAGTAATCCAAATCCACCTATGAAAAATATTCGTTTCCAGCGAATTGACCGGATGAAATAGGCTAACACCCATACCATGAAAACCAGCGTCAATGGCTGTGCCAGATAGTTCAACAGTTTGGATAAGAAAAAGAACATTACATGCGTTTCGGTATGGGATTACTCAGGTTACTCAGTCCATCTACCACTCTTCGAAGTAACTCGTACTGTAGTGCCATCAGCAGTAGAAGAGTCATTCCCCAGATAACCAACATATTAAAGAACAACGTATCAATATCGTGGCCTAAAAAATGCTTGGCGGGCATATAAAATTGGGCATTAAAATCCACTAAATGGTCAGGGGCAGGAGTTTTATAAATCGGAAATATTTTCTGAACCAATTGGCCGTCCTTTTCAATCACCCGGTTCATTTCGATGGTGTTTCGAACCAATTCCGTAATCGCTTCGTTTTGATAGGTGTTTCGATCTTTTTCAAATTGTAGTTGTTTTGCCGGGGTATTCGTTAGCCCTTCGATAAGAGCCAGCTTTTCTTTTTCCGCCCGTTCATACCGAATCAGATAAAAACGCTTGAGTGCCTGAATAAACTGACGGGTTTCGGTGGTGACAGTGGAGTCGAAACGATCCGGGGTAAAGTCGTTAAGTCGATTGAATCGGGATGATCCGCCAATGATATCCACCTCTTTTTGTAACTCTCTTTTTAAAAGCGATAATGTGCTTGTTGATTTTGCAAGGGAGGCAGAGTCTGTTTTGCCCAGAAGTTGTTGTAACAGACCAATACGCGATTCCAGTTCTGGCAGATAGTATACCTTCTTGTAGTCAGATTCTGCCATGGTCTTGTCCCATTCATAGAATCGTTTTTCAAACGGATTACTTTTGAATTGAGTGACCATCAGCGCTTCAAATGCCCAACGGCTGGCCATCAAATCTCCCACCAACGGTACATTGGCGTTGTTGCCAATACTGGGATTGAGTTTGTCAAATTTTACGACTACTCCGCTTAAAATTAACTGAGGGATTAATAAAATGGGAATCAAAATATAAATCGTAACTGCCGAATTGAAGGCTGAGGAAATATTTAAACCCACTAAATTGGCAAAGCAAGATGTGCTGAATAAAATAAGCCAGTATGAAAAGAACATGCCTTCAATCTCCAGAATGTAATTACCTACCAAGACAAAGAGACCGGTTTGTATTGCTGAGATCATAAAGAGAATACCAACTTTTGATAAGACATAACTACTTCGGCTTAAGTGCAGAAATTTCTCACGTTTCAGAATTTTCCGGTCACGGATAATTTCTTCTGCGCTCACCGTTAATCCCATGAAAAGAGCTACAATCACACTCATAAATAAGTATGCCGGCATATTCAGGTTTTTACTGAAGAGATACCCTATGCTGGAGGAGTTGTCAGTATTATAATAACGAACAATGAAGGCTAGAATAAAAGCAAGCAGCGGGGCTTCTAATAAATTGATTACTAAATATTGTGTGTTGGATAATTTGGAGAGGAAGTCGCGCAACGAAAACAGTTGCATCTGTTTAATCCAGGTTGGAATGCGCAACGTGGAGTGAGGCCTGTCTTTGGATGTGGTAATCTCACTTATTTTTATTTTTTCGCGATACAACTGATTCCATTGTTCAGACGAAAACTTACGCTCATTGGTGAAATTACCATATTCATTAATCACTTTTGTTTCGATGATATTGAATATTTGCTCAGGATTTACATTTCCGCAGGCATGGCATTCGCCTTCATCACTATTGATCAGATTAATGTTTTTCTTAAAATAGGTAATCGCTTCGACCGGATTTCCATAGTATATCTGATATCCTCCGGTGTCCAGAATGACCAATTTGTCAAACATCTTAAAAATATCTGACGAAGGCTGGTGGATAACGGCAAATACCAGACGTCCCTTGAGGGCAAGTTCTTTTAACAGGTCAATGATATTTTCAGAATCGCGGGATGAAAGACCGGAGGTTGGTTCATCCACAAAAAGGACGGCAGGCTCCCGAAGCAGTTCCAATCCGATGTTTAACCTTTTGCGCTGACCTCCGCTAATGGTTTTTCGCAACGGTGATCCGACTTTCAGGTCTTTGGTTTCAATCAACCCTAAATCATCCAGCGTTTTCATCACCAGAAAGTCGATCTCTTCCTCGGTGCGATTGGCAAAGCAAAGTTTGGCAGCGAAATACAAATTCTGGTAAACCGTCAGGTCTTCCATGAGCAGATCATCTTGTGGCACAAAGCCAATGACCCCTTCAATTTTCTCCGGATGCCTATGAATATCAATACCATTGATTAACACTTGTCCATCAGATGGTTTTTCAGAGCCATTTAGAACATGCAGCAGTGTTGATTTTCCGGCACCGCTCGCCCCCATCAAGGCAACTAACGATCCGGATTCTTCATAGATGGAAACGTCTCGCAATCCAAGCTTCCCGTTTTTAAAAGTAAAGAAAAGATTACGGGCTTCGAAGCTGGTGCGGGTAGTGGTTTTCGCTTTTTTAAATTGATTCAGGATATCACCGTAATAGACCGGATCGGAGGTCCCCCACCGCACGGTGCTACCGGTAGCCAATACGTTAATGTTGCCGGATTTGACCGGAACGCCATTCAGATACACGTCATCTGGTCCATGATATTTGAAGAAGTATATTTCCGGTATGTTTATTCGAAGTAATGCAATCGTTCCACGCAGGTGAGTACGTTGAATAACTTTGGCATGTGTGGTGATTTTCTCACCTGAATGAATGATCAGGATGGAAGGATCATCCAGGGATAAAGGATTGTCTCCCAGGATAAAGGTTTTGATGACATCCATCAAATCACTGGAGATGCTAAAGGCCTGACAAATCTGTAAGGCTAGCCGATTTTCACGTTCCGAGATATGCCCATCTGCCAGAATAATACTCATCAACTCTACCAGAATCACGATCTTTTGCTTTTTGGCCGTATCTGCATTGATGGATGCACAAATTTTTTCAACCAGCTGACTTTCCTTTTCGAGAGATATTTGTTCCGACAGTTGTTTGGAATATTGATCAAACAACTGAAGGTGACTGACGACAGATTTTTGGCTTAGGTGATCGGATAAGAACAGTTGTATTCGGTCACGCTCTTGCTTGGTTACCTGGTCTTCATTGGCCACCAGGGCGAATAGTTTGATGATGGCATCGAGTACAGGTTCGCTCATGAATAGGTATTTGACTTAAAGATACGACATCCATCTCTGGGATGGAATGAAACCAAATGAAAAAGGATTGACCCACGGTCAATCCTTTTTTTGTTCTTCTACTAAAGTTTTTATTGAGTAATGGAGGTTCTGATTTTTTCCACCAGGCTGGTAATTTCCTGAAGATTTTTATCTGATAATGTCAGACCACCCTTATTATTTTTGATTTGCTCGTCAATATTCAGGGCCGCGTAGCTTGTTTGAAGTTTTTCCATTTCGACTCTCAATGCTGCCACCTCTGCGTCATCGCCCACATTTCCCAGCATTTTGACCAACTCATCAACGGATTTACGTTGGTTCACAATCACTTGAATCAACGGGGTTAAAATAGTGTTGCGGGCATCATTTGGAAGAATGTTGGTTGGATAGGACTGCACAAGTTCTGTGGAAATAAACAATCCTTCAATAAAGCTACCGGTGAGCACCAGGGCCGCTAATTTGGTCCGGTTGTCATCCTGCAAGTAATTATCGGTTTTTTGAACAGCACGGTTCAACAAGGAAGCCAAGGAATCTTTGTTAGACACATTGGTTTCAAATTGTTTTAATAAGTCAGTATCAAAGGTGCCTACAACATTCAGATTATCAGCTAGTTTCTTGGCTGATTCGATGTAACCAATGGCATCCTGGGTTTTTTCATATGAACTGAGATACCCGATGTCAGCTGCATATACACCTAGATTTAAAGCCGCCTTGTCCACTTTAGAAGTGTAAGAGTCTACCTTATTTTTATCGTTAATCAGGCTTTGGTTAAAATCAGCACCGGTTGCCTGAAGAAGGTATGGAATTTCGGCTGGAGAAGGAATGTTATAGACAACCTTCTTTATTTCTTCTTTGAGAGACTCTTGAGCCTTATCAAAATCGCTGGAGTTATCCTTGTTTTCGGATGGCCCGCATCCCGACAGGCACATAGCGCTAACCGCCAAGAAAAGGAAGAGTCGAAGAGTTAATTTCATAGTTATTTCGGTTTTGTTTAAGGTCAGGTAAGGGTTTTTGGCTCTTTAAACCTCTAAAATTGTTTCAAGTCCCAATTTTAGCACATTTTTTTAATCCTTTAAAGGCATATTCCGTATATTTTGGAACCACAATCAACCCAACCGAACAAAAAGCCACTTTTTCAAGTTAAACAAATTATGTTTCAAACCTCCGTACATACAGCCTATTTAGTAGATGATAATGAGGTGGATCTTTTTGTACAGAGTAAGTTTATTCAGCTTAGTCAGTTTGCCCATACCATTGTAACATATCAGTCCCCGAAAGAGGCATTGGAAGCTCTGGCCACTGGTCAATTGCCGGATATCATCTTCCTGGATTTAAACATGCCGGGAATGGACGGATTTCAATTCTTGGATAACCTAAAGGCTAAAGCCAAAAAGCCATTGGTAGTTATTTTAACAAGCTCCAATAATCAGTCGGATCGGAAACGTGCTCAGGATTATGAAAACGTCTTAGGTTTTGTAACCAAACCACTTACCATGGAGGGATTGGAAAATCTCAGAGGAGTTATGAAAAGGTAAAATTCAGGTTATACTCATCAGAAATTGTAAAGTGTCAACCTGATCCGGGTAATCATCTACCTGAGGAGATTGGGCCTGTCCGAACGCTAAACTTCCGTTCCACCAGGCTGCGGCCGATACCCGACACTGAATTTTTTCCTGAATTTCACCCAATTTAGATCGAAGGTCCTTCTGCGATGAATAAGTTTCATAAAAAAGCACCGCTATGGGGGATACCAAAGCCTTTTCTTCGCGTAACAATAAAAACCCGGTATCTAAATGCGGTTGCTGATTGACCAGCAGGATAGACTTGTGGTATTCGTAATTATTATGGTATTTATGATGATTCGATACAAAAGCATATGAACTCCATGAATCCAGCAATGGGGTAAATGAATACTTCTCAGGGACAAAAAGTTTTGAAACATTGCGGCAGCCTAGCCCAAAATAGGAGAAGACATCTTCTCCAAGTTTGGCTAGTTCTTCAACCGGTTCATCGCCCGTAAGAATGGCACAGGAACTTCTGTTTTTTCGAATGATGTGGGGTATTTTTCGAAAATAATATTCAAAATACCTCGAGGTATTATCGCTTCCGGTAGCGATAACAGCATCAACATTCTTCAGGTGCTCGGAAAAAAAGATGCAGGAATCCATTTTCGGCTCCATCCGGACCAATTCCCGAACTAACCTGCGCAGCAGAACAGTGTCTTGCGAACTTAATTTGGCTACCAGGGTATGCCCGGATAAGACTACACAAAGCAGGTCGTGAAATCCAACGAGCGGAATGTTTCCGGCCATGGCAACACCTACTCTTTTTGAAGGATTGGAAAAGTGGTAGCGGTTCGTCCAGTTCGTTAGTTCTTCCCGGTTTAAAAAATGTCCAATACCATGTAGCGCCCGTACCACCTCGGTTTCTACAAACCATGGATTCTCGTTTCGGGCAGCCTGGGTCAGTTCTTCCATGGTCTCCGCATCCAGGTTACGGATCCAATCCCCCAGACGGCCAAAAGCCTCAATCCGCTCAGTTAAATTCATGCGTTCGTAAAACTTTTCAACGGGTATACCTGTTTTGATGCATAGCCGGTTACAGTTATTTTTGTACCGCGAAAGTAGGGTAAACCCTAAAAACAACGAAACCGATGGCGATTAAGATCACAGACGAGTGTATAAATTGTGGAGCCTGCGAGCCGGAATGCCCCAATACAGCCATTTACGAGGGTGGTCGGGAGTGGAATTGGGCAGGAGGTACTGCCTTAACCAGTGTTGAATTGGAAGATGGCTCCCAAGTGGATGCTAAAACCACTCAAAAACCTGTTTCCGATGAATTTTATTATATAGTCTCAGGAAAGTGTACGGAATGTACGGGCTTTCATGAAGAACCTCAATGTGCAGCCGTTTGCCCGGTAGATTGCTGTGTGCCGGATCCGGATTATGTTGAAACCAAGGAAGAGCTTACTGCCAAAAAAGCCTGGTTACATAACGAACAATTACAGAGTTAAGACCATCGGATTACTCGCATTACAACTATCTCATTTTTGCCCGTTTGATAAGATAAGATTGAAGAACCTGCTGAAACGGAGTTTGAGAATTGGCTGAGATAAAGTCGATTTTCAGTTGATGGCATTTCAATTCCAGCTCTTTATGAAAGTGCGTGAGTTGCTGAATAAATTTCTCCCGAATTTCTCCGGGATGCAGGCGCAGGCGCTCGCTCGTTTCCAGGTCAATAAATTCATAGGGCCGATCGTCAAATTCAAAAGCCAGTTCGGTTGGATGGTCACTCACATGGAAAAGTAAAACTTCGTGTTTGTTATGTTTTAAGTGCTGCAGGGCTTTGAAAAGTTCGCCCGTATCATCACTGCCATCAAACATGTCACTAAAAAGAATTACCAAAGACCGTTTGTGTGTTTTTTCCGCGATTTCATGCAATACCTGAGGCACGTTTGTCCGCTTACCAGTAGCCGGTTTTTGAATCCGTTGTTCCAATAGGGCATATAACTTCTGAAGGTGATTAGGGGTGGATTTGATAGGTGTATATTCTTCCACGCCATCCGCAAACAGGCAAAGTCCCACGGCATCGCGCTGCTGTTGCAACAGGTAGGCCAGGGCAGAGGTAGCATAAACGCTGAACCTGAATTTGGCCAGCGTTTTTTGTGGGTAGAACATCGATGAGGAGCAATCCAGTGCGATCAGACAACGAAGATTGGTCTCTTCCTCATATTGTTTGGTATACAACCGGTCGGTTCGGGCAAAAACTTTCCAGTCGATGTGCCGGGTGCTTTGTCCTTCATTATAAAGCCTGTGCTCGGCAAATTCTACCGAAAATCCGTGGTAAGGGCTTTTATGCAGACCGGTGATAAATCCTTCTACCAACTGACGGGCCAGGAATTCAAGACTTGTGGCAGGTGCAATTTCATTAAAGTTTACAGCCATGGAGTTGGAAATCTGCGTTTTTTAGCAATAATTTGTTGGTATAACGGCACAAGGTAACGCCTCCATTGGAAAAGTGTTGATTAAAATTTGCAAATGATTTTAACAACAGCCTACCTTCGGACACCTAATTGTGATGTTATAAACCTAACCTAAAACCATCAGTCCGTGGAAGAACACAAGACAAGCGGCCGCGAGGAGATTTTTTCCGAGAAAGTAAAGGCCGGCAAGCGCACCTACTTTTTTGATGTGAAATCCACCCGATCGAACGATTACTATCTGACGATCACCGAAAGTAAAAAGCGATTTAATAAGGACGATGAAGGATTCACCTACGAAAAACATAAAATATTTCTTTACAAAGAAGACTTTAATAAGTTTATGGAAGCTCTGAACAATACGGTGAACCACGTAAAAACAGAGTTAATGCCGGAGGTAGATTTTGATCAGTTTGACCAACCGGAAAATCAGGAAACAGTTGAGAATCAGAAAACCTCTGAAGTGAATACCGAACTTAAGTGGGATTAACCTAACCTAAACCTAACCCACTTCTTAAAGCCCTTTCAGCGAAAGCGAAGGGCTTTCTTATTTCAATTATTTTCATCCGAAAGATTTCTCAGGTTAGGAAGCAGTTACATTTTAACGTCTGCTTTTCATCCCAATTCGGCTATATTTGCCCCTCATTTTTAAAACTCTTTGTATGGCACTTAAATGCGGCATTGTAGGCTTACCAAACGTTGGAAAATCTACACTTTTTAATGCCATCTCGAACAATAAGGCAGAGGCAGCCAATTTCCCTTTTTGCACGATTGAGCCAAATGTAGGGGTTATTTCAGTCCCGGACGAACGCCTTCGCTTGCTGGAGGGCCTTGTCAACCCGCAAAAAGTAATACCCACTACGTTTGAGTTTGTGGATATAGCCGGTTTGGTGAAGGGTGCCAGTAAGGGAGAAGGATTGGGAAATCAGTTTTTGGCCAATATCCGGGAAGTGGATGCCATTGCGCATGTGGTGCGATGTTTTGAGAATGATAACATTATACACGTGGCCGGTAAGGTTGATCCGGTCGGGGATAAAGGAGTCATTGATATAGAACTTCAGTTGAAGGACCTGGAGTCAATTGAGAAGAAAATTTCAAAAGTAGAACGCACAGCCAAGAGTGGTGATGCCAAGGCAAAAAAGGAATTGACAACTTTACTAGCCTACCAAGAAACATTGCTGGCTGGTAAAAATGCGCGCAGCCTTCAACTGAATGCGGAAGACAAAAAGGCAATCGAAGATTTGCAGTTGCTTACCGACAAACCGGTGATTTATGTAGCCAACGTAGACGAAGCGGCAGTGATTACCGGAAACAAACATGTAGAGGCACTTCGGGCGCTGGTCAAGGAAGAAGGCGCGGAGGTCGTGATGGTTTGTGCGGCCATTGAGGCACAAATAGCCGAACTCGAAAGCGAAGAAGATCGTACGATTTTTCTGGAAGAATACGGTCTGAAGGAATCAGGACTCAACCGGTTGATACGGGCCGCATACACCCTCCTCAATCTGATCACGTATTTCACGGCTGGTGAGAAAGAAGTACGCGCCTGGACCATTATTAAAGGTTGGAAAGCGCCACAGGCGGCCGGAGTCATCCATACCGATTTTGAAAAAGGATTTATCCGGGCGGAGGTAATCAAAATACCCGACTATCTGAAGTATAAAACAGAGGCCGGTTGTCGCGAAGCGGGAAAACTGGCCGTGGAAGGAAAGGAATATGTAGTCGCAGATGGCGATGTTATGCATTTCCGTTTTAATGTCTAAGTTCATCCACCCACCGAAATCTGCAAGGGAATAGCTGGTCGTAAAAATTATTTTATTTTGCTTTGGTATTTATTTGATTTGTAATACTTTAGCACTCCGCACTTCAATTTTTAGCGGAATAGTCATTTTTTAAACAAAATAAGGCCATCCCTTGAGAATCAGGATCGTTTTTGGCTTAAAGAACCGTGGGGCTCATGTGCCTTTTCACCACCAGTTTTTGTTGGCACAGACCATCAAGGGATTATTGGCTATGGGGGGCAAAAAGGAGTTCGTGGGTTATACCGCGTATAACTTTTCAGGTTTGAAAGGCCAGATAAAAATAAGTCGTAAAGGATTGCATTTTTTCTCTTCAAAAGTCACACTCGTTTTTTCAACTCCCGACAAGCCATTTTTAGACTACTTCTTGGAGACGCTTTTTGCCCAACATGAATTGATGATCGGAAATTTGAACCTGGTGCCCGAAACCATGGAGCCGGAAGAGCCAGTTGTGATTTCAGATTCTGTCAAGTTTTTATGCATTTCACCCATCGTGTTGTTGCCGGCTGCCTTTAATGATGAGATGGCTAAAAGATTCATATCTCCGGAGCAAGATGAGTTTTCCGATTTGTTGTATGATAATACTATTCAGCGAATGGAAGAAAGCGGCAAATACACGGCTGAAGAACTTGCCAGTTACTACAAATTTCAGGTAGTAGCGGACAAGGATTATATTCAACGGATTCAGGATTCACATAAAAAATTTGCGCGCATTTACCCTTTGTTTGATGCCGATATAAAATACGAGGTTCGGGGGTATACCTTTCCTTTTACCCTTTATGCCCCCCAACCGGTTCAGCAGTTTATCTATGAAAACGGGTTGGGCTATTTTTGCCACAAAGGTTTTGGGATGTTGGATGTGGCCGGTCAGGATACCTCCAAACGGGCGGAGGATCTCGAACTCACTTACGCTTAGTATGCTGACCTGATCAAAAGCTAGCGCTTATTGACCGGCAGCACGTAATACCCTATCAGCAAATCGGCAGCCGGAAGAAACGGTCTATAATAAACAAGGATTTCGTACTCATTTTCCGTTTCGAAGTGGCTCCCTTCCATTTGATACGGTAACAGACCCTTACCCTCCAGTACATATTGATAGTCATAAAAGCCTTGCTTGAGTAAATAAGAGCCAACGTAAGCAGATTGCGAGGTATTGTATGTTAACTCATTTTCCGAAGTGCGCTGCCATTGATTAAAAGCTCCGATCACATATACTTTTCCGGAGACAGGCCTGGAAGCAAGCATAAAATTCACAAAGAGATAGTTCGCTGCTACCACCGGGTCATCCTGATAGTCGCGGTTATCAATGATGTAACGTCCGTTTAAGTCCCGGTACTGGGCGTAAGCATTTGCTTCGCGCGATTGGTCCATCATCACATGTAGTTCCCAAGGATGGGCCTTCCGATCAATGGTGGCGGTGTTTTGCCCAGGGAAGTTAAGGGATCGAAAATCAACAAAGCGAAACTCGTTGCCGGCTACAAATTGTTTTTCCTGATCAAACACCCGGTACTCCAGTTGCCGGATATCTTCTCTGACAAAGCTTGGAGGGACCTTAAATTTGGCGTTGTCCCATCGTTGATTTTGTCGGATAACAACCGATATGGATTCTAACGGATTAATGATCTCCATGCTTTTATAATTAACCGTAAAGTTGATTTGCTGGTTGGTGGATCGAAGGGTGCCCAGTCCGCTGATTTGATTGTCCATTCCTAGAACTACCCGGTTATCATAGATCATAAAACGCTTGGTCAGAATCAGATCATCTTTGTCACCCTCGCGATAAACCACAGCCACATAGTTTCCCGCCAGAGAGACACGTGGTAACGTAAATTGATAATGATAATAAACGATATTGGTGTTGTTAGATAACTCATATTGATTGATGACAAATTCGTTGTATTCCCGCAGAAAGTCCATGTCTTTTAAAGAAGAGGGGCTCCAGTCATGGTTGCAGTGAAGGAGCCGTACGTAGTAGTTATTGTACTCTTCCTGTAAATCATCAAAGACCAGAACCAGGTTTTGCTGATGGATGGATGCAGCGGCAGCCTGTTGATAGTCGTAGGGGGTTCCGGTGGCCGGATAGAGTTGAATGGTTCGTATTTGATCTTCGTATGTTCGGTCTTCCCGGAGAAGCTTTTTCTGCGCAGAACCACCGATCGAAAAAAGAAGGAATAAAAGAAAGATGTTCTTCATATGAAATCCTAAGTTAGAACTTAATGGACACACTAAAAATTGTGCCCCAAATGAGTGCTTAAGATGAGAATTCAAGAAAAGTGTATTTTTTTTCTTGGCAGGCTTTTGGTTTTGGATATCTGCTTCCCTAAAAAGTTAACTTTGGCTTCCAACCCTTCTGCAAAACATGGGGTCTAAGTTCAAGATTGGACACATGACGAGCGATCAGACGCTTATTGACGGCTGTGCTAAAAATGACAGGGCCTGCCAACGGCTTTTATACGATCGCTATGCCCGAAAAATGTTCATGATTTGCCAGCGCTATACCCGAACTTCCTCAGAGGCGGAGGATGTTTTGCAAGAGGGGTTTGTGAAAGTGTTTAGCGGTTTAAAATCGTTCAGAGGCGATGCTAAACTACAAACCTGGCTTACCAGAATATTTATCAATGCATCGCTTAATCATCAACGTCAGAAATTATATCTCTTTCCAATGGTGGATGTGATGAATATTCCGTTGGTGGAGTCGGGAGAAATGGACCTTTCGCAATTCAAATTGGAGGATTTGCTGGCGATGGTTAAATCATTGCCTGACGGATGCCGGGTGGTATTTAATTTGTTTGCCATTGAAGGGTACACCCATAAAGAAATAGCGGAGATGCTGGGGGTTAGCGAAGGAACATCCAAATCGCAATACAACCGGGCCCGACAGTTACTTCAACAAAAGATACTGAGTCAGGAAAAAAAATATGAAGAATACAGGAAGACACTCCTTTGATGACCAGTGGAAACATGCCTTTGAGGATGCCGAAAGTCCACCCTCAGAGAAAGCATGGATATCCGTGGAGGGAACATTGGATAAAATGGACAACGCTCAGAATAAAAAGCGCATCATTTTTTATCAGCGTGCAGCGGCTGCCCTTTTGGTGGCTACCCTGGGGTCTGTGATCATTGCTTACGTAAGCTGGTCTGGTGGAAGGGGATTGTCAGATTCTACGGATTTTACGGCTCAAAATGAATTCAAAGTGGAACCTGAATTCGATTCTTCCAGGAGAAACAAAGAAGCGGCTAGCCCGAGCGAAAGAAGTTCACTTTTAGCACAACAAACGCCAGCAGAGCAAAACATTCAAATCACATCAGAGGGCAATGCCAGCACAAATGGAATTCCTAAAAAAGCCGTTCATTCAATAAAGTACGTACCTTCTGAATTGAGTGTATCTGATAAAAAAGCCAATCAGTCAGTTGTGGATAATTTTTCAGGTGGTGATCAAGCTACGTCAGTAGATATAGATGAACGACAAGGAATTGTCTCTGAAACTGAACAAAACTCCCTGGCCAGTAGCGGAGAGATTCAAAGCACACTATCTGATTCCGTTGCTTTGGTCTCTCAAACGCTAACGGAAGAAGAAGAAAAGGCACTGGTAGCAAAGTTGTTAGGAGATGTGCCCGAGGCCCCTTCTGAAAAAAGGAAGAGTGAAAGACCGCTTTGGGCTTCATTGGGAGCTTCCGGAGGCAGTTATACGCCCGGATCCAACTCGTCCACCAGTACAACATTTACCGCGTCTAATACAGCTGTAAGAGATTTTACTGCCGTAAATTCCACAATACCTGTGAGCGAGCGTTCTAAAACGGGCACTTCCTATTCCGTTGGTTTTCAGATGGGCAAACCAATCGGTAATAAATGGATTATCCAGGCCGGGTTGTCTTACCTGAATCAACAAATCAATTATACTTCAAACGTGGTCGCACTTACGTATCAAAACACTCCCATGGCTGTCACCGCTGAAACGTTTGAAGAAAGTACCACCAACCGATTAAATGCGACACCGGCCTATAAGATTACCAGCACTTCTGAGTACTTGTCAGTACCGATACAGGTTGGTTATATGATCATTGACAAAAAATTTGGTATTCTGGTCAACGCGGGCATTGCCACGGATTTGTTTTTGCGAAATACGCTGGTGGATCAATCCGGCCAGACGGACAAAGCCACTCAGAAATTGGGAGATTCAGAAGTTTATGAAACCATGGCATGGGCTGGCCTGACGAATGCAGAGTTTAGTTATCGGTTGGCCGATCGGTATCGCATTGCCTTGGTGCCAGGAGTACGCTATTCCTTTACAAATCTGACCAGAGATCAGTCAATTACTAACAGGCCGCTTGTTCTGGATGTCGGGTTCAGATTTCGATACATGTTTCATTAGCCATCCAACTTTTGAAAGAGGTCATGGGTCTAATGAAAAAGCCTGAACAATGACTCGATTCTCATATGTGAAGTTTGCCTTCCTCGTAGCGGCTTCATTGATCTGTCAGAACTGTTCTGACACATGCACGGTCTCTAATACCTACACCTATTATGAGCCGGTATACTCAACGTCTGCTGAACTGAAAGCTGCGGTCAGTTTTGACAATCCTAAACCGCTGACTAATCTTGGAAAAATCTATTTTAAGGACGGATATCTGTACATTAATGAAAGTGGAGAGGGCATTCATGTCATTGATAATCGAAATCCCGCAGCACCTCTTCCCCTGGGGTTTATCACGATTCCCGGGAATTATGACCTGGCAATGGTTAATAACCTCCTGTATGCCGACAGCTTTGTCGATCTGGTGGTGTTGGATGTTTCCAACAAGCAAAATATCAAGGAAGTCAATCGTGTGGAACGAGTGTTTAATCATGCACTTTCCTACGGATATCGAATGGTTACAAATGAAAATTTAATATTAACCGACTGGGAGGAGGTACGAAGTGTGACGGTACAAGAGTCGGAATGTAGCGGCAATCAGTTGCAAAACTGGGGAGGCATGTGGATGGAAGATGGTATAGCGCTTAGAAGTTTCTCAGGCGTGGGAGCTTCCGTTATTCCTACTTCCACCACCGGTATTGGAGGTTCCATGGCCAGGTTTACCATAGCTGAGAATCATTTGTATGCGCTGGACGGAGCCATGCTTGATGTCATTGATGTTTCTACTCCGGGTCAACCAAAGCCAAAAGCGGAGCAAGAGATTTCATGGGATATTGAAACACTTTTTCCTTACAATGGAATACTATTCGGAGGATCGCGCTCGGGTATGTATATCTACGACCTCGTAAATCCGGCCGCTCCTCAGTTACTTTCCAAATACGAGCATGTGCGAAGTTGTGACCCGGTAGTGGTTCAAGACAATTATGCATTTGTCACCTTACGCAATGGCAGCGAATGTGAAGGGTTTGTCAACCAACTGGAAGTAATTGATATCACCAGTTTAACCAATCCCAAACTCGTGAAGATTTATCCGATGACAAATCCACATGGATTAGGCATTGATAACTCAGTTCTTTTTATATGTGATGGCTCAGACGGCTTAAAAGTATATGATGCCTCAGATGTAAACGCGATTACAACTAATCAACTGGCCCACCATCAAGATATTCAGGCACTGGATATTATCCCGCACCAATCCATTGCCATGATGATTGGCCCCGAGGGGCTATATCAATACGATTATTCGGATCTTACCAATATCCGCCTGATCAGTACACTGGCGATTGTACGGTGATGAGGAAATATGTTATTACTGGCTTACTGCTACTATTGGCTGCGACTCTCCACGGTCAGGACAGTCTCCGACAGCACAGAATGCTTCCCTTTGTTTCACTCAGTAGCGGAGTACTCGCTGGAGAACATCCTCAAACCGGAAAGATATTAACCAGCACCACCAGCCTTTCAGGCGGTTTGAAAGTCAAACAAATGAGGGTAGGGGTGGGTATAGGTTTTGACAGTTATCTGGAGTGGCAAACCATGCCGCTGTATGGAACGATTGCTTTTGATCTTTCGAAAAACACACACGGTCTTTTTATGCAGTTTTCCTATGGGTATGCATTTGCATGGATGCAGGAGAATGAATTTAATCGTCCATCCAAAGAAGAAGGAGGTCGAATGCTCAACCCAATGGTTGGCTATTTTTTGACTACGGGATCCTGTCGGGTGGGGTTATCTGTTGGATACAAGTTTCAACGTGTATGGGCGCGATATGATAATCAGTATAACCTTGCTTCTTCATTTTGGCCGAGGCATGGAAACCAGACCACGGTTACTCAAAGTATTGAACGGGTAGTGGTCAGTCTCTCTGTTGGGTGGAGATAAAACTGGCAGGGGAACGAAATACCCCGGATTACTTCTTTTTTGAAATGGTAGTCGTTTTTCGTCCGAGTGATTGATCTTCCGTGTTCACAAAACCCACTTTTTTGCTTTTGACATTTTTCTCAAACAAATGAAGCATCATTCCGTCTTTTAAGCCCACCTCCGGCACAAACATATATTTCGCCTCGGCCCACTCCATCGCTTTCATATAAATGGAGCTGGCAGGGATGATCACATCAGCCCGGTCAGGGTTCATTTGCAATTTATAGATGCGTTCTTCCAGGGTATGTCGCTCAATCATTTCTTTCACTTCGAGCATTTTCTTTAACGACATCAGCCGATGGGGTTTCAAACGAGCCAGTTCAAAAATTTTGCTGATGTTACCTCCTGTACCTACCGCGGTGACTTTTCCCATTCCGCGGTTAATATTTTCTTTGACCCAGTATTCCATATCACTCCAGACCGCGGGCAAATCATGGTGCTCTAAAATGCGTACCGAGCCAACTTTGAATGACTTGGTTTTTACCTTTTTTCCGCCAAAGTAAATATTGAGTTCGGTGCTACCGCCCCCGACATCAATGTGCAGATAGGTCTGATCACCCAGGTAGGATTGGATGGCTTTATTGATGAGTTCAGCTTCTTTTTGACCATCAATTATTTCGATGGTAATTCCTAATTCTTCTTTTATTTCTCCGGCCAGTGAAATGCCATTTTCCGATTCGCGCATGGCGGAGGTGGCACAGATCATATAGTCATCCACTTCGTAAAGTTCCAGCAGAAGTTTAAATGCCTTCATTAACTTCTTGAATTTAGCCACACTGGCTTTACTGATTCGGTTGGTGGTGAACACGTCATGTCCTAATCGCAGCGGAAAACGGACATATTCCATCTTTTTGAAAAGTGTCTGTTGGCCATTTTCAAGTACCGAGGACACCTGAAATCGAATGGCATTTGAGCCAATGTCAATCGCTGCTAGTTTCAATAGGTTCAGTTAAGATTAAACATCTGCAAAATTAGCCATCCTTGTTTTAAAATTGTTACCGAATTGTGTTTCTTTGCAGAGCTTATCCAGAAAGACTGAGGGACAGGGCCCGTTGATGTCTTAGCAACCTTGTCAGATACTTGGTGCTAATTCCCTTTCTCACCGATTTCAATCGGATGAGATGAAGATAAGCGGCCATCACACAGGCTCTTTCTGGATAAATTTGACCGAAAGAGCATGACCATCGAACAATCCTTACAAGAAAGAATCCTCGTACTGGACGGGGCCATGGGTACTATGATTCAAAAGCATACCCTGGAGGAGGCGGATTTCAGAGGACAGCGTTTCAAAGATCACCCACATCCCCTGAAGGGAAATAACGACCTTTTATCGCTCACCCGCCCGGATATCATAAAAAACATTCACCGGGAGTATCTGGAGGCTGGAGCGGATATCATTGAAACCAATACGTTTAGCGGTACTACCATTGCTATGGCCGACTACCATCTGGAATCGATCGTGTATGAACTGAACTACGAATCAGCCCGGATAGCCAAAGAGGTTGTGCTGGAGTTTAATCAGCAGGATTCGTCAAAGACGCGGTATGTGGCGGGTGCCATGGGCCCCACCAATCGCACGGCTTCCCTTTCTCCAGACGTAAACAATCCCGGATATAGGGCTGTCACGTTTGATGATTTGAGGATAGCCTATAAAGAGCAGGCCAAAGGACTGATCGAAGGTGGCTCCGATCTGCTGTTGATTGAAACCATTTTTGACACCCTCAACGCCAAAGCCGCCTTGTTTGCGGTGCAGGAATATTTTGAAGAGTCCGGAAGAAAAGTGCCAATTATGGTTTCTGGTACCATTACCGATGCCAGCGGTCGGACACTCTCCGGACAGACAACAGAAGCTTTTTTGGTTTCCGTGTCGCATGTGCCATTATTAAGCGTTGGGCTCAATTGTGCCTTGGGCGCAAATCAGTTACGACCTTACTTACAAATCATGAAGGAAAAAGCTGATTTCTTTGTTAGCGCCTATCCTAATGCCGGTCTTCCCAATGAATTTGGTCATTACGATCAATCGCCTGACGAGATGGCGGCTCAGGTAGAAGAATATCTCAAAGAGGGGCTGGTTAATATTTTGGGAGGATGCTGTGGCACCACGCCCGACCATATCCGGAAAATTTCAGAATTGGCGAAGAAGTATAAACCACAAAAAACAACCTCGCTTCTCCAACATGTTTAAGTCTTGAGGTATAGCCCCAAAAACCCAATAATGCTCGACCTTATTTTTAAATGTAAATCACTCCCAACTTAATAACTCCGGATGTCTGTCCATCGAACCCTTAAACTCAGCGGTCTTGAAGCGGTTGAGATCACCCCTGAATCCAATTTTGTGAACATTGGCGAACGAACCAATGTGACGGGATCAGCCCGTTTTCTTAAACTGATCAAGGAAGATAAGTTTGACGAAGCGCTGGAAGTGGCCTTGGACCAGGTTAGGGGCGGAGCCCAGGTGATTGATGTAAACATGGACGAAGGCATGTTGGACTCCAAAGCTGCCATGGTCAGGTTTTTGAATTTGATGGCGTCTGAGCCGGAGATCTCGAGGGTACCGGTGATGATTGATTCTTCCAAATGGGATGTCATTGAAGCCGGATTGAAGTGCCTGCAGGGCAAAGGAATCGTGAACTCGATTAGTTTAAAAGCAGGGGAAGAAGAGTTTATTAAACAGGCCAAATTGGTGAAACGATATGGAGCTGCTGCAGTGGTCATGGCATTTGATGAATTGGGGCAGGCCGATACCTATCAACGGAGAATTGACATTTGTAAGCGAGCTTATAATATTCTGGTTCATCAGGTTCACTTTGCTCCGGAGGATATTATTTTCGATCCCAATATTTTTCCGGTAGCTACCGGCATTGATGAGCATCGCAACTATGCTCTTGATTTTTTTAAAGCCACCCGTTGGATTCGAACCAATTTACCCCATGCGCATGTCAGTGGCGGGGTGAGCAACGTTTCTTTTTCCTTCCGGGGAAATCAATTGGTTCGGGAGGCCATGCATTCCGCCTTTTTGTATCATGCCATCCAACACGGAATGGATATGGGAATTGTGAATCCCACCATGCTGGAAGTGTACGATGAGATACCTAAAGATCTTCTGGAGCGGGTGGAAGATGTATTGCTTAACCGAAGGGAAGATGCCACCGAGCGTTTGTTGGATTTTGCTGAATCGGTCAAAGGATCTGCCAAAAAGAAAGAGGTGGACGAAACCTGGCGTCAGGATACAGTGGAAAACCGATTGACACACGCTTTGGTAAAAGGGATTATCGATTATGTTGATCAGGATACAGAAGAAGCCCGCCTAAAATATGAAAAGCCCTTGCATGTGATTGAAGGCCCCCTGATGGCTGGGATGAATGTAGTAGGCGATCTGTTTGGTGCCGGCAAAATGTTTCTGCCACAGGTAGTGAAAAGTGCACGCGTGATGAAAAAAGCCGTGGCTTATTTGACTCCCTACCTGGAGGAAGAAAAACGAAGAACAGGAAACTCCGGGAAACCGGCCGCTAAAATTCTAATGGCAACGGTGAAGGGCGATGTGCATGACATCGGAAAAAATATTGTAGGGGTAGTATTGGCCTGTAATAATTATGATGTGGTGGACATGGGGGTCATGGTCCCTGCGGAGAAAATTCTGGATCGGGCCATCGAAGAAAAAGTGGATGTCATAGGTTTGAGCGGGTTGATCACTCCTTCTTTGGATGAAATGGTACACGTGGCGAAGGAAATGCAACATCGAAAGATGACGTTGCCATTGCTCATTGGCGGAGCTACCACCTCGCGGATTCATACGGCCGTGAAAATTGATACAGTATATGATGGTCCGGTGGTTCACGTCCTGGATGCCTCCCGTTCGGTACCGGTAGCCAGTGAACTCATTAATCCTGAAACACGCAACAGCTTTCAGGCAAAAATCAAGCAAGAGTATGTCAATCTCCGGTTGGATCATGAAAGTCGACAGCAACAAAAAAATTACCTCCCGTTACAAGAAGCGCGAAAAAATCACGTGGCTATCGATTGGAATTCAACTGTCATTGAAGAGCCCACCTTTATTGGCCGGAAAGTTTTGAAGAATTATCCACTGGAAGAAATTGCCAGGTACATTGATTGGACTCCGTTTTTTCAAACCTGGATGTTGTATGGTCGATACCCTGCGATTTTTGAAGATGAAAAGGTGGGAGTGGAAGCCCGAAAACTTTTTGCAGATGCGCAGCAAATGCTTCAGCAAATCATTCTTGGAAAGAAACTGGAGGCGCATGCCGTATTCGGCTTGTATCCTGCCCAGGCGGTGGGTGATGACGTGGTGTTGTTTTCAGATAAGGAAGCTACTCAACCTTTGACAACGCTGCATTTCCTCCGTCAACAGAATAAAAAAGCCAAAGGACTTCCGAATTTTTGTCTGGCCGATTTCATCGCGCCCCGGGAAATCAATAGGATAGACTATGTGGGCATGTTTGCCGTGACGGCAGGAGTGGGTCTGGAACGACTCGTTGACTATTACAAAAAGCGAAGCGATGATTACTCTGAAATCATGGCGAAAGCTCTGGCCGATCGCCTTGCCGAAGCCTTTGCGGAGCTATTACACGAAAAAGTCCGTCAGGAATATTGGGGGTATAGTACATCTGAAAAACTGAGCACGGAAGAATTGATAGCAGAGAAGTATGATGGCATTCGCCCCGCTCCCGGCTATCCGGCCTGTCCTGATCATACGGAGAAGAAAACTATTTTTGAACTATTGCAGGCAGAGAAGCAAGTTGGAATACAATTAACCGAATCCTACGCCATGTACCCGGCTGCGGCTGTGAGTGGATATTACTTTGCCCACGAGAAATCGGTTTACTACGGATTGGGAAAAATAGAAAAAGATCAGGTGGAAGATTATGCCAGACGGAAGAAGATGGCCGTGGAAGAAGTGGAGAAGTGGTTGGCTCCAAACCTTTCCTATTCGATTTGAAAATGCTGTTGAATTTGAATATTTGAAAATGACAAGCTATGAGAGATGACAAGGAGAATCTGATTGTCGAGTTGACTTTTCGATTCTCACTGACGGTAATTGAGTATTGTGAAAAGCTGGAAATGAATAAGAAATTTGTCATTGCGCGTCAACTCCTGAAATCGGGTACATCTATTGGAGCCAATACCCGCGAAGCACAGAATGCAGAAAGCAAGAACGACTTTATCCATAAATTTAAGATAGCCGCGAAGGAAGCAGATGAGACAGAATATTGGCTCTTGCTCTGCCGGGAGTCTGCGTCTTATCCCAACTGTGATCAGCTACTGGCCGATGTGCAAAGTATTATTCGAGTTATCTCAAAAATTATTGCAACTTCTAAAACCGGGTGAGATTTCAATTCCTAAAATCGCCAAATCTTCACATCACACAATCGCTAAATCTTCAAATCGCTACATGAAAGTAACCGAACATCTAAAACGAGCCAATGGCAAAACTCTTTTTACCATCGAGATTCTGCCGCCTTTAAAGGGAGAGAATATCCGGAATCTGTTTGACAATATGGATCCGCTCATGGAGTTTAAGCCACCTTTTATTGATGTTACCTATCATCGCGAAGAGTATGTGTACCGGAAAAAGGAGGGGGGGCTTTTGGAACGCATTTCCACGCGTAAACGGCCAGGCACGGTTGGAATTTGTGCTGCTATTCAAAATCATTATAAAGTTGACACCGTACCGCATATCATCTGTGGTGGTTTCAACCGCGAGGAAACAGAGAATGCGTTGATTGATCTCCACTTTCTGGGGGTAGATAATGTGTTGGTCTTGCAAGGCGATGCCATTAAGAGTGAGTCAAAATTTGTACCCGAGCCGGACGGACATCGATATGCCTCTGAACTGCTCGATCAGGTAGTCAAGATGAACAAAGGTTTGTATTTGGACGAAGACCTGGAAAACACCGCCCCCACTAATTTTTGTGTAGGCGTGGCTGGCTATCCGGAGAAACATTTTAATGCTCCCAATCTTAAAACAGATCTCAAGTACCTGAAGCTAAAAGTGGATATGGGGGCGGAGTACATTGTGACCCAGATGTTTTTTGACAATAAAAAATACTTTGACTTTGTAGACAAGTGCAAAGAAGCCGGCATCCATGTGCCGATCATTCCGGGCATCAAACCGCTGACGGGCAAAGCACAATTAACTGTGTTGCCCAAAGTGTTTCACATCGATCTGCCCGAAGAGCTTTCAGATGAGGCTGAGAAATGCAAAGACAGCCAGGCCATCAAGGAACTTGGAATCCGTTGGGCCATTCACCAGTCAAAAGAGTTAATTCAGGCAGGCGTACCCACGCTTCATTTTTATTCGATGGGCAAATCAGATCCTATTTACAGGATTGCGAAGGAGCTGTTTTAAAAAAAAAGAGGTTGTCTTTTTGGGACAACCTCTTTTCAGGTATTTGCAATTTTAATAGCTATTCGTTGTGGTGATGGGTGTTCTATTTCCCGAGTAGTCTGTTGTTTTCGCCTTAGGAATAGTTGTTGAGAATTTTGCATTGATGGCATCTATGAAAATGTTTGCTAAGAATGCATAACCTCTTCCATTGGGATGGACACCATCTTCCGAAAATCCACCGTAAGGAGGGGTAATACTAGGTGTTAACAGTACACCATCTACAACAGCTCCTTTTGTAGTTACAAAACTTGTAAAGGCCGAATTAACATCAGCTAATGCTAATCTATTGTTACTACCTGCCACTGCAGCTGCTATTGTCGCATTGAAAGCAGCTGTTCTGGTGAGAATTTCTTGTGTTTCAGATGGGATCAGAACAAAGTTATCTCCTAGTGGTACAGTGATTCCATTAAGCGATTGAGCTGAGCCACCCACACAAGTTCCTAATACACCTCCTGCCGGGAGTGTAATTAAATCGTTGGCGGTAGTTTGACGAGCTCTTGCATAAGGAAGAAGACCAGCTGCCGGGCCCGTCATAAAGGGCGTTAGGTCAGTTAAGGTCTCATCTGATATTAAGATAGCATTATTAGGTTTTGCGGTAAAGCTTAAAGTCCTTCTTTGCGCTTCATCTGCTGTAATTACCCCCGCAGTCACCAAATTTTGTAGAAAACCATTATAAGGTGTTGCCAGGTTGGTGGTAACTGATGCAGCAGCAGTTGCATCTAGAGGGATAGCATTCCAGGGTACTGTAAAAAAGTATGGGATAGAAGTGACGTTAGGAATGTTTGCCACCACTCCAGAAGCCGTGCTACTGCCTAGAATTGAACCAATTACGGCATTCATACGAGTTGTAAAATCAGCGGTAGTAGTAAGAATTGCAGGGTTAGATGCACCACCTGTGGCATATCCAAGGATATCATTGTTACCAATTTCAACCAATATGAAGGTTGGTCCGGTTGCAAGGGCATCACCTAAAATAGTGGATACACCAGGGTTGGTAGCAAATCTGGAGGTGTAATAAAGTGAATGTGAGGGGTTAGCCGAGGTTGGTACCAAGAGTTCTCCAACGGTAATTCCTGGTACACCAAAGTTGTTAAGTTGAGTCTTAACTCCTCCATAAGCCCACTCTGGCGTAGTTGGGTTTGCGGCAGTATTGTACGGGGCTGGCATAGCAGGTGTACTTACTGCGCTCGGGCAAGTAACTTCTCTGGCAGGTGTAGCCGATGCGGAAGGACTTGCACTTCTAGGTCCCGATCCATCCGGATCAAACAAGACTAATCTTCCAAGAGGTATTGTTGTTGAAGGAATAAATCCTGAAAAACCATTGACCGAGTTAATATCGGGTTGATTAAAGACCACCGGACTTCCCGTGAATGAAACTTGCTTCGATATGATCTTGCCAATGGATTGATTTTGCCCCTCGGTAAAGAGAGCATTCGATCGAAATCCAGCGACCAGGGAATTTCCGATAGTTACAAACTTTGTGAAATTCAAGTTTCCTCGGGAACCTGTAGGTATCTCTGGAGTGACAACGGGTGGTGTCAATTCATTTATTTCCTGCGCACATCCGCCTATGAGAGCGGCTGCGAGAAAGATGGTATAATATTTAAAATTTTTCATAATGGTAATCTGTTACTTAGTTATTTAAGAAACTGATCAAACGTGATGGAAACATAGTACATCTGACCTACAAATGGGCCTCCCAGGTTAGTTCGATAGTCGTTACCACCTAGGTTGGTTCCTCCAATTTTGATGATTGATTTGATTGGCGTTGCCTTATAGCTAACAGCTGCATCCAACACACCAAATTCGGGCACAGTCCATTCTCCGTAAGAGGAAAACCAATCAAACGATTCCTGCCAACGGTAATTGATATTAAATCCAAGATTCTTGGTAAGTTTTCTATTACCAAAACCAATATTGAATTTGTTGTTGGGGGTGTTAAATCCGGCATTGAAAACCCTATTTTCGATTTCGTCAACAGAAAAATCGGCATAGCTGTAGTTACCAGTGATGCTGTAGCCTTTTGGTAAATTGTAAGTCACTCCCAAGCCTACCCCATAAGAGGTGATCTGTTCGGGTGAATTGGAATACAAACTAAAAATAGTACCGGGGGCTAAGGTAGTACCTTGATGGGTTGAGGGAAGTTTACTAGCAACAAAATCAGTTCCTATAAAATCGTTGTAGATGTTATAGTAGCCATTGAAGTCAATCAATACGTTTGTACCAAACAAACCCTTATAACCAAGTTCAAATGCCTGTAGTTGTTCAGGTTGAACATAGGGCACATCCGTTTCTACCAACAGGCTTGGGTTACCCCCGGTAGGAGCGCCCGTAGTTGCATTCAAACTTCCACCGGAAGCCTGATAAGCCCTATACGAGTCCCGTGTATAGGAACCTCCGTTGTGTACACCATATCTGCCGGCATTGGCCTCTGTGCTTCCTAACAAAATAGCGTCTGATGCAGGGAAGTAGATGAATTGTGCCTGTGTTTGCGGGTTTCTAAAACCAGTTTGGAATGAACCGCGGATATTGTGATTTTCTGAAAAGGTATAAACCCCAGAAATGCGTGGAGTAAGCTGACCATCAAAATTCTCATTTTTGTCGAAACGGAAAGATCCTGTAAGTTTTAACCCTCCAAATGTCTTGGCTATTTGTGTATAGGCGCCAAATTCGTTGATCTTGATCCGCTGGAAGTTGGCTTCGGCATTTGAAGTTGCTTCGGCATCTTCGTTAAGAATAGTTCCCCCGGTAAACAGATCATATTGACGAACATTACCCCCGATCATGATTTCCGCGAATTTGATTTGGTTTTTGAAGTTGTAGTTAAACTCACCATGCCAAAGTCTGGATTCATCTTTGAATTGAGCTCCTGGAGGATTTCCCTGAAAAAATGAGTTGCGGACGTCATCAACCAATGAATTGAATGCTGGTGTACCAACGGCAGGTCTGTTTCGGTCAGCCCATGCCCGTGCCGCATTATGATCGTTTGGAGCAACCCCTGGAGCAGCACCAAAGAAGGCATTTAAATAATCAGGAACCCAAACACTGGATGATGGAGCATATCTTTCATTCATAAATGTTCCTAAAGCCAGGAGATTATAGGAATCACCAGCGTCTGTTGCTGTTAAATACCCTCTCACAAAGAAGTTATCAGCTCTTGCTTCCAGTTTATAGAATTCTTGCGTAAATCCTCTTAAGGCATATTTGGCATCACCCTGATAAATGGCATCGCCTGATCCATATCTATAATTACCCAATAATTCTATCTTATCTGTTAATCTATAATGAAGAGCGATGTCCCCTTTGATGCTTCTGGCTGAATAGTCGTCTATGATATCCTCCTCGCGAAACCCTGTTCTTCTTAAAGTAGTTGGGAAGAAGGGGATAGAAATGACTGCTTCATCACCGTAACTATTAACACCATCAAAGTTAGGTGTTCCTGAAAGATCCGTTTCTGACCGCGACCGTAGCCGATCTTGCTTGTAATCATTAGCTGACCAGTCGGTCGCATCGAAATAGGAGAAATTTACCTTAAAAGCGAATTTGTTATTGAATGACTTGGCATAACGAACACCGAAATTATAATAGGGATTTGCCTCTCCCTGAGCATCGGAATTGGTCACCCCGGTTTTAAACTGGGCGCTGAGTCCCTGAAATTCAAACGGGCTTTTGCTCTTTTGAATCATGATACCATTGAATGCGTTTGGTCCGTAAAGGGCAGAAGCCGCACCAGGTATAAGTTCTATGCTTTCTGCATCCAACTCGCCAATCCCTACAATATTACCTGTGGGGAAATTCAGAATGGGAGCCGCTCCGTCAATACCGTCAATCCATTGCACAAATCGTTCGTTGGCGATGGTGGCAAAACCTCGGGTGTTTACCGCTGGAAAATTCAAACTACTGGAAGTTACCTGAACACCTTTTACGTTAGCCAACGCATCAAAATATTCAGCTGCAGGAGTTTGTTGAATGGCAATAAGATCAAGTTTTTCAACAGTGACCGGTGATTTAAGGATGCTTTCCTCCACCCGGGATGCTGAGATAACGATTTCCTGTCCTAGCAGCGTCTGCTCTTCCAGATTGATGGAAAGACCAGAAGTGGTCGCCTCCTTTATTTCAATTTCCTGTGAAGCAAAACCCACAAACGAAAACACCAACGTCAAGGGAGGGTTTTCTTTGATGGACAGGGTAAAATTTCCGCTCAGGTCAGTCACCGTTCCGATGACACGTCCCTTCACTACCACATTCACACCCGCCAGGGTCTCGCCTGTGGCACCATCTTTTACCGTACCGGATACGGTGGTTTGCGCCCAGGCAGCCACCACGCTGGCGCATACCAGTACGAGCGGCATAAGCGTTCGTATGTAAAATTTAGTCATAGAGTTGAGTTGTTTAATCCCTAAAACTACGAGAAATTGATAAAATACAAACGATTGCCCCAGACCTTTTTTGCAATCGTTTGTGGTCAGAGACCTTTTATAGAGGCTTTTACCTGTTGGTTTCTAGGTTCCGGAGGCTTCTTTTCGGATATGCTCGGCCAGACGATCGCAAACCGCATTAAGCTCGGAAGCCATGGTTTCGTCACCGGTGGAAGTGAGTATGCTTTGTGCCAGACCTCCAATACAATCCAGGTAAAAACGTTTCATCTCATCCACAGGCATGTCCTTGGCCCACAGGTCGATACGTAGCGTATTTTTCTGGTGATGGTCCCATAATGACAGGCTTACGGCTTTGGTTTCGGACAATCCCGCCTCCGGCTTTTCGGTGGCATCCCAGTAGATTCGCTCCGGCACATTTTTATCGTCAAGTTCTACCTGAAACTGGATGGTGGATTTTTTCATCACGTGTTAAAAAGTGGCGCAAGGTAAGAGTTCAACACGGCCCGACCAAGCTCGTCAAAAAGTGGAAACATAAATTTGCATCGCCTTGTTTATCAACCTATAATCGGCAGCCGTAGGTCTGCCCCCATGGTATGCTGAAGATTGCCTGGAAAGAAAATTACGTTTTGTCTTTGCCTCCGAACCATCGCTTTCCCATGAGCAAGTATGAGGTTCTTCCCCAGCAGTTGTTGCATGAGGGCACCGTGCGTTCCGACAATTTCTTTGCTCCGGGTAGTATTCTTATCGACTCGCTTTTACGGGTACATGATCTGGAGTATTGGCACCGGCTCTCGTCTCTGTCCCTTTCTGAAAGGGAAATCAGACGGGTGGGATTCCCGCTGACGCCCGAATTAGTAGATCGTGAAGTCACCATCATGCAGGGAACCATCGAGTGTACGCAACATGCCATCAGGTATGGAGTGGCAATGAATATAGCCGGTGGCACCCATCATGCCTTTACCAACAGAGGCGAAGGTTTTTGCCTGCTGAACGACATTGCTATTGCTGCTCAGTATCTCCTGGATCACCAGCAGGCAAAACAAATTCTGGTGGTGGACCTTGACGTGCATCAGGGAAACGGCACTGCGCAGATTTTTAAAAATGAGCCGCGGGTTTTCACGTTTAGCATGCATGGAGCCAATAACTACCCATTGATCAAGGAACAATCTGATCTGGATATTGCTTTGCCGGATCACACTCCTGATTCATTTTATCTGCGTACGTTGGAAGTGAATCTGAAAAGTCTTTTGGATACCATTCAACCTGATTTTATTTTCTTTCAATCGGGGGTCGACATTCTGGAAACAGATAAACTGGGAAAGCTGTCAGTCACGCGGGATGGATGTAAACAGCGCGACCGGATGGTCTTAGAATTGGCCCATCGACATAAAATTCCACTGGTGGCCAGCATGGGTGGAGGGTACTCCAGTGATTTTCGCGACATCATTGAAGCACACGCCAACACGTATCGGTTGGCTCAGGAGATTTTCTTTTGAGATTTTATACCCTTACTTTTCTGCTTTTCTGATCAGCATGGGTACCCCCTACAAAACTGAAAACAGTAATCTTTGGTCTGTCATCACGGCATCCTCCGCGGGTACGCTAATCGAATGGTATGACTTCTATCTGTTCGGAAGCCTGGCTACTATTCTCTCTGTCAAATTTTTTCCCCAAACCAATCCCACGGCAGCCTTTTTGTCTACGCTCGCCACCTTTGCGGCAGGTTTTATTGTGCGCCCGTTTGGCGCCATTGTGTTTGGAAGGTTGGGCGATAGGGTCGGTCGCAAATACACTTTTCTGGTGACACTGATTATTATGGGTGGCTCCACTTTTGCCATTGGGTTAATTCCCGGTTACGATACACTCGGGTTATTTGCTCCTGTTCTGGTGCTGATCTTGCGATTGTTGCAGGGGCTGGCGTTAGGAGGCGAATATGGCGGGGCTGCGACCTATGTAGCCGAACATGCTCCTCCCGGTAAGCGGGGTTTTTACACCAGCTTTATTCAAACGACTGCTACACTGGGGTTATTTGTTTCGATCGGTGTGATTGTGGCCGTTCGGAAAACAACTGGCGAAGAGGCCTTTGCCGATTGGGGCTGGCGTATTCCTTTTCTTTTGTCTGCTCTGCTGGTAGGTGTTTCGATTTATATCCGGTTACGGATGAATGAATCACCCTTGTTTACTAAAATTAAAACAGAAGGTAAGCTTTCGGTCAATCCGATCAAAGAGAGTTTTACCAAAAAGGAAAACCTGAGATTAGTGCTATTGGCGTTATTTGGCGCTGCAGCCGGACAAGGTGTTGTTTGGTATACCGGGCAATTTTACGCCATGACTTTTATCCAAAAGACACTCCAGATTGAGTTGGTGCAATCGTATTTTATGATTGCCACAGCACTGCTGCTCAGCACTCCGTTGTTTATCTTTTTTGGATGGTGGTCTGACCGGGTCGGAAGAAAGTACATTATGATGGGCGGAATGTTGCTGGCAGTATTTCTTTATCGCCCGATCTATGGCCAGATGTATGCGCTCGCGGAAATATCCAACAAAACGGAGATTGTAGCACAACGATCGGTGAGTGTTCAGCCAAACATATCTTCGGAGCCAGATAACGTCCGGACGAAACAAATCATTCGCGTATACACGGATGGAACTCAGGTGACGGAAGTAACCGATGATAGCCGGGGTCTGGATTCGGTGTCTCCGACACGAACAGTAAAAATTTCGGGTACGAATCTCTATGCGATGATCGCACTCGTTTTTTTACAAGTTGTTCTGGTCACGATGGTGTATGGTCCTATTGCCGCTTTTCTGGTGGAATTATTTCCGACACGCATACGCTACACCTCCATGTCATTACCCTATCACATCGGTAACGGTGTCTTTGGAGGTCTCACCCCCTTAATTGCCACATATCTGGCCGGGCAAACAAGCGACCCATTGGCGGGGCTTTGGTACCCCATTTCTGTGGCAGCTTTGTGTTTTGTTATTGGCATGATATACTTGCCCAATCGTGTTAAAGAGCCACACGACTGATGCCATTCACCGCAGCTCATCCGGCTATTGTTTTACCTTTTCTTCGCTGGCGGAGGGTGTCGGCTTCCGCCTTGGTGGTGGGAAGCATTACTCCGGACTTTGAGTACTTTTTGCGCATGACTCTGAAGGGAATTCATGGACATACCCTGGCCGGTTTGTTTTATTTTAACCTGCCTTTGGGGCTGCTGTTGCTAATCATTTTTCATACGGTGGTAAAAGTTCCATTGATTGAAAATTTGCCAAAGCCTATCCAGGCGCGTTTGCAACCGCTACGCATGTTTGATTTTATCACGTATCTCAAACAGCGCTATCTGACGGTGATTATCTGCTTAATGATCGGTTCCTGTTCTCATTTGTTCTGGGATTCGTTCACGCATTATCACGGATATTTTGTCCAAACCTTCCGATCGTTTTACAGTCAGGTGTATGTGCCTCTTGGAAATGTACGTTATCCTCTTTTTTATGCACTTCAGTACATCAGCACCGGAGTGGGCATGACTTTGATTGCTTATTATCTATTTCGCCTTCCGGCACAAAAGGCCGACACGGAAGTAAACATGAGCTATTGGCTTGTTCTTTGTGCTCTCACGCTAAGCATCTATTTAATCCGATTGGCGGGTATTCCAGATAAGGTTGATCTTAGCAATCAGGTGGTTAGCTTTATGGCGGCTTTTCTGTGGTCTGTCATCATTTGCGGTTGGATCTTTCGGCCAAAAAAGCCAAGCCATGGCTAAAAAATCGACCTGGGTACAACTGGATAAACGCAAGCTGGAGTTATCCAATCTTGAAAAGATTCTATTTCCGGAGGATCATATTTCCAAAGCCCAGGTAATTGAATATTATCTGGCAGTAGCACCCACCTTGCTTCGTCATGTCAAAGGCCGGGCACTGACCCTGATTCGTTTTCCGGAAGGAATTCATGGAGAACAATTCTATCAAAAGAATCGGCCTGAGTGGGCACCCCCGTGGTTGGAGTTTGAAAAACTGGGTAGCGAAGAAAAAAAGGATTACATCATTGCTACGGAACCTGCCTCTATCGTTTGGATGGCCAATCTGGCAGCACTGGAGCTACATCAATTACATGCCCGAAGACCGACTCTTCTTTGCCCTGATTACATGGTATTTGATCTCGATCCTCCGGAAGGTTTTGACTTTACCAAACTGGTGCCCATTGCCTTTCGATTGAAAGACCACATTGAGACGCTTGGATATACTCCCTTTGTCAAAACTACCGGAGGAAAAGGATTACATATTTGCTGTCCGCTGCTGCCACAATACCCGTTTAGCGAAGTGTTTGAGGCAGCACAAAAAATAGCACAGTTATTTGTGGAAGCACATGGTAGCATCAGCACCCTTCACATCAAAAAAGAGGCTCGCAAAGGCAGGATCTTGATTGATATTTATCGAATTCGGTCAGGTCAAAGCATCGTTTCTCCGTATAGCCTGCGCGGACGTCCGGGGGCGCCTGTCTCCATGCCATTGGTTTGGGAAGAATTAGAAAAGGTAACGTCACCCCTTCAGTTTAATCTGACCACGGCAGTTACTAAACTTCAGCAGGATGGCGATCCCTGGGAAACGATCGATGCATATGCTGCGGAATTACATACCCAGCGATCCGAGCATCAGTCAATACCAACACCTGAGCATAACCGGGCAAAAACAAAAACTCCGGATCAGCTAAAGGCCTATGCACGCAAGCGCGATTTCTCTAAAACACCTGAGCCGATGAGCGTGGAGATAGTTCCGGCTGGTAATCGCTTCGTGGTTCATCGTCATCATGCCTCCCATCTTCACTACGACTTACGTCTGGAAAAAGATGGGGTGTTGAAGTCATGGGCTGTGCCGAAGGGCTTGCCACCGTTGCCTGGGATAAAAAGATTAGCTGTACAAACCGAAGATCACCCAATAGAATATCTGACTTTTGATGGGATCATTCCCAAAGGACAATACGGTGCTGGCGAAATGTGGATTTACGCCAACGGAACTTATACGATCACCAAAGAGAAGAAGGATGGATTTTATTTCCGCCTGAACAGCAAAGCAGTCTCGGCTGAATATCGGATATATCAACTACCAAAAGAAAAGGAGTGGCTGTTGGAACGCGTGGATCAGCCGCAAGTCAACTATCTGTCGGACTCCATATCTCCTATGCTCGCGACCATAGGTTCGGGTATTCCATCCGGTGATCATTGGCGTTTTGAAGTTAAATGGGATGGTATACGTGTGATGATCGCGTTACAAGATGGACAAATCCGGCTACGCACCCGCAACCAGATGGATGTGACACACGCTTTTCCGGAGCTAACTCAATCGGAATATTTTCGTGCTACCAGCGGCCTATTTGATGGCGAAATTGTTTGTCTTGATGCGGGAGGGAAGCCGGTCTTTACTCATATCCTCAAACGCACCATGGCCGGTAGTGCAGCGGCAGCAGAAACATTAGCCCGGAAATATCCTGTTCATTGCTACTTGTTTGATGTGCTTCACCTGGACGGCAGATCGCTGGTACAGGAGCCGTTGCAAAAACGAAGTGTCTGGCTTCGTGATTCCATCAAACCCCAAACGCCCTACCGGATCAGCGAAATGCTGGAGGATGGTCAGGCCTTGTGGGAGGCTGCAATTGTCCATGAACTGGAAGGGATCATGGCCAAGCGAATCGATAGCAGCTATTTGCCGGGTAAACGTTCCGATAGCTGGTTGAAAATTAAGGTTCGCAACACGATGGAGTGTTTCATTATCGGATACTCCACCGGCAACGGAGAGCGGAAAGCTCTTTTTGGTGGACTGCATCTGGCGGAACGGGTTGACGAACAGTTAATTTATAGAGGAAAAGTAGGAACTGGTTTTGATGAGTCGATGATGCAGTTAATCTTGCAGGAACTCCAAAAACTACCCGTCACTTCAAAACCATTTGCACAAAAACTACCGGACGAAAAAATCAGTCGTTGGGTGAAACCGCAGTTGATCGCAGAGATTAGCTACTCCCGAATGACCCATGATCAAATGCTTCGTGAACCTGTATTTTTAAAACTGCGTCTGGATTTGTGAAGTGGGGTATACCACCGTTCTAGTATTAGGTGTAACGATCAACAGGGTTTTCAATAATTTGCGATGATGACCTCATCTTACCAAAAGAGATAGGAACGGTCAGTATTTCTAAAAATTTTTCTACCAATGATCGTACTCCCGTAAGGAAGAAAGTGTACTGCTTCTGAGGAAAAAAGTAGTTTCTTTGCAGTATGGCTGATCAGGCATTATTCTTAAAAAACCTCTGGTACTTTGCTTTTCATAGCTCTCATCTCAAGAAAGGGAAACTTGTTGGGCGGGAGATTGTAGGAGAAAAAATTGTTTTTGGTCGTGATGAGGCAGGTAAGGTATTTGCCTTGCGCGATAACTGCCCTCATCGGGGAGTGCCGCTTTCCGCAGGATGGTTTAAAGATGACACCATTCAATGCTGCTATCATGGTTGGATGTTTAGCACCCAGGGGGTGTGTACAGGCATTCCGGCCATGCCTCCGGACGCTACGTTTGATCCTTCGCGGATCAAAGTCTTTCAATACCCGGTCGAGGAAAAAAATGATACCATCTGGGTTTATGTTCCAGAAAAAAAATTACCCAATATCCGACCCAGGGAAGCGGCTCCCGACCTTTTATTGTCTCCCGATAAAAAATTTAAACATGTGGAAACCGTCATCATGCCTGCAGATATTGATCATTCTGTTATAGGTTTGATCGACCCTGCTCATGTGACTTTTGTTCATCAATCGTGGTATTGGCGATCAGCGAAAAAACTTAAGTTAAAAGAAAAACATTTTGAACCTACTCCCAAAGGATTCAAAATGGTTCGCCATGCGCCATCGGCCAACTCAAAAGGCTATGGTGTTCTCAAGGGTGGCACTTCCACAGAAATTACATTTGAGATTCCAGGTATTCGTACAGAGCATATCCAGGTAGGCAATCGTGAGGTTCTATCGATTACTGTGCTTACCCCGATCAATGAAAAGCAGACAGAACTCACGCATATTTTTTACACCTCTATAGGGCTGGCTAATTTTCTCTGGCTTCCACTCAAGCGTTTAGGGAAACAATTTATCGGACAAGATTTGGGAGTGTTTCATAAGCTTAATGAAGGATTACAATCCAATCCTACGCTTACGTTGATTGGGGAACCGGATATGCAAGCCCGTTGGTATTATGAGATCAAACGGCATTGGCACAAGGCACAACAAAATGATGAACCATTTGTCAACCCTATTCAACCGCAAACATTACATTGGGTAACTTAGGAATTGTTTAAGACAGGATTATACACTTCAGTACTGTAGAGGCCCGCCTGCAGGTTAGCAGCTACTTTTGTAAAAGCTTTAAGCGTGATGTCGATATCCTCCGTAGTATGTGAGGCGGTAGGGATTAACCTCAACAGAATTTCCCCTTTGGGAATCATGGGATAAAGCACCATCGAGCAGAAAACGCCATAGTTTTCTCGAAGATCATGAACCATTTGGGAGGCCGCTTTTGGTTCTCCTTTTAAAAACACCGGGGTGACAGGACTATTGGTTTTACCAATATCAAACCCTGCCTGCCGCAATCCTTGCTGCAAGCGATGAACATTTTGCCATAGCTTTTTTTTATGCTGTGGCTCGGTTTCGATTATTTCCAAACGCTTACAGGCACCTTTCACAATGGGGAGGGGAAGAGATTTGGCAAAAATCTGGGAACGCATGTTATACTTTAAATACTTCATGATGTCGGTCGGCCCTGCTACAAAGGCCCCAATGGTTGCCATCGATTTGGCAAATGTTCCGAAGTATATATCAATTTGATCCTGAATACCTTGTTCCACACCGGCACCTTCGCCCTGGGGGCCTAACGTCCCAAACCCGTGAGCATCGTCCACCAAAAACCGAAAAGGAAATTTTCTTTTTAGTTCCACAATCTCTTTTAGCTTTCCCTGATCCCCCCGCATCCCAAATACTCCTTCGGAAATAACCAGCACTGCACCGCCACTGTCCTGCGCCATTTGGGTCGCCCGGCCTAAATGCTTTTCCAGACTTGCTATATTATTGTGTTCAAAAGCCATGCGCTTTCCCCGGTGTAAACGAACTCCATCAATGATACACGCATGGCATTCCGCATCGTATACAATGACATCGTATCGACTTACCAGGGAATCAATGCATGACACCATGCCTTGATAACCATAATTGAGCAAACAAGCACTTTCCATTTGCAGAAAGCCTGCCAGTCGGTGTTCCAGATTCAGATGCCAGTCAGACTCACCTGTCATGAGTCGCGCGCCCATGGGATAGGCCATCCCGGATTCACGAGCGGCCTCCTCGTCCACTTTTCGTACCTCCGGATGTTCGGCCAGCCCCAGATAATTATTTATGCTCCAGCAAATAACTTCCCGGCCATTAAATTGCATCCGTGCCCCAAGGGGACCTGTCAGTTTAGGAAATACATAGTAGCCTTCAGCAATAGAAGCATACTGCCCCAACGGCCCCATGTTACCGCGTATGCGGGAAAAAATGTCCATCATTTAGTTTTCTTGTTTACGACTTTCCTGCACACCACTCACATACTTTGAAATTGCCAGCGCGACCACCATCGCAAAGTAGATTTGACCAATCACCGTCAGTAAGATAGCCAATGTTTGTGCTACCGGATGAATAGGGGTAATATCTCCATACCCTAGCGTAGCCAATGTCACAAAACTGAAATAAACAAAGTCTTCAAACTGAGGATCGCCAAAGTGAACCGGTAAATTAAAAGAGCCTGGCAGAAGTTCATATACAATGAGCGAAATCAGGGAGCCCGCAAAACCAATAAGTAAGTAAGCATCAATGGTAGAAATCAGTAATACAGAATCTACCTTGGGCTGAATAATAAATTGCTGGATCAAAATGCCTGCTGTGAGAATGAAGAAAGATAACAACACCAGGTGCGAAATCAGGGTGAGCGGAGGAAAAACATAGGCCAGCCAGTTTAAGCTAATCGCTGCGGCCCCCATGATCCATTCAATTCGCTTCCAACCGGGCAAGTGCGTAGAAACGCCTCCACCAAAAACCACAAAACTAAGTACAATGGAATAAAAGAACGGTCGTGCTACATCGGTATAGACAAACGGATGAATCAGTAACAAGCTGATCAGACTGATCATGAGTAAAAATGGATTTTTCTTTTTCATCATAGAGATTTATCTGCAAACACTTTTTTTGAAACTTTCACTGACGGTCATTTTTAATTTTTCGGCTTGCCGCGCATCCCGACAAGCTTCCACGGTCTTTTTCCATTTTTCAAAAGCCACAGCCCGGTTCAGATAGGCAAGTCCATAGTCAGGTTCAAAAGTAATGGCCACTGTATAATCATCAATGGCTTCTTTGATTTTATTCAGTTTCAGATGGGCATTGCCGCGGTTCAGCCAGGCCACCGCATAGGTATTGCGAACTTTAATAGCCTGATTGTAATTGCGGATCGCTTCTGCATACTTTTTCTGACGTTCATATAAAATACCTCGGTTGACAAAATAATCTGGCTCCGTTGGGTCAATCAAAATGGCCTGAGAGTAATCGCTGATGGCACCTTCCACGTTGTTTTCGTTCATGCGTAAAAAGCCTCGTTCCGCGTAGGCATAAGGAAGCGATGGATTTTCTTCGATGGCTTGTGACAATAAATCTTCTGCCTGTCGGGCGTTGCCTTGTTGCCTGGATAGTTGAGCCAGGTTGTGTTTAGCCAGTGCATTGGAAGGATCTTCTTCCAACAATTTCTGGTAGGTGGCTATGGCCTGATCCTTTTCTCCAGAATATTGCCAAGCCAGGCCTTTGTTTAGTAAGTATTCCGGCACTTTTGGCTGGAGTGCTAATGCGCTATCCAGGTAAAGGATAGCTTTTGGGTAATTTTTTAAATGGACTTCGATCATCCCCAGATTCCCATAAATCAGAGGTTTTAACCCACCACTTTGAGTAGTCAGCACTTGTTTGGTGCCTTCGTAGGGATTCATTTGAAAAAAGACAGCATTTGTTTCTAGTCCAGGTGTGCGCAGCAACCGTTGGAAATCTTCGCGGGCCGCAGCATATTGTTTCATCTCAACACGTAGCGTACCCCTCGAGAACAATGCCTCCGCATGTCCGGGTACCTGCTCCAAAAAGATGCTATAATCGGTGAGAGCACCCAGCGGGTCATTCGCCCGCTGACGCATGCGCGCCCGCCACAGGTAAGCATCCTGAAAGTATGGGTCTTTTCGAAGACATTCGTTTAAATGAGCCAGAGCAGTAGTAAACTGACGTTCGTCCATCGCCTTTTGCGCGCGTTCAAACAGAAGAGAAGCGGATTCCTGGGACTGACTTTGAGCGCCAACCGACCATAATAGCACAGTCAGGATCATTCCGAAAGGAAAGAGCTTGTCGACAATGATTTCAGAACTCATGGGCCCCTAATTTATTGATTAATTTATGAAACTTTGATGGACAATATCTGTTTATTAAGACGAAGTGGAAGGAACTAATCCTCCATTCTTTTTTAAGACATACTCGCGACTCGTTCAAATATTATGGAAACAGCCAAAAAATCGAAAACAAAAACACCCTTGACGGAGGATAGAATTCGGGAAGTTTACCGCACCTATGTATTAACCGAAGGGAAGTCTCCGGCAACGGTTTTTGCATTTTGCCAGAGCCTTGATATCAAAGAAGAGGAGTTCTACGCTCATTTTGGATCATTTGAAGCCCTGGAAAAGTCTATTTGGAATACGTATATCCGTTCGGTCATCGAACGATTGCATGGTGATGAGAGCTACGGTGGCTTTACTGCCCGCGAAAAGATTTTGTCATTCTATTTTACCCTGGCGGAGGTATTAAAGGCTGATCGTAGTTTTGTATTGCACAAACTTCAGCATTGGAAAAATCCGGCTCAAATGCCTGTTTTTTTAAAAGGCTTTAAAGTTTCTTTTGATGAGTGGATCAACGGTATCATTACCTCCGGCATTCAAAGTGGTGAAGTAGCCAAGCGTCCATTGATTGATCAGCGCTACGACAGTCTGTTCTGGCTCCACCTCATGTTTATTCTTCAGTTTTGGAGCCACGATGAAAGTGCCAATTTTGAAAAAACCGATGCCGCCATTGAGAAATCAGTCAACCTGGCCTTTGATCTGATTGGAAAGGGCATTCTGGATAATGCGCTGGATTTCGGAAAATTCCTGTATCAGTCATCAAAAAATTAACAGGCTACCTGACAAGCAGATCAGTTCATTTTAACTATGGAGGAACTTAAAAAAAGTGAAAGAACAGTCACAAATACCCGTCAGTAAAGTACAACGCGCCACCAAGTTTATCAGCACCGGGGCTCGCATTGGAGGAAATTACCTTAAGTACTACAGCAAGAAATTGGTCAACCCCAATATGACCAATGAAGAACTGCATGAAGATAATGCTTCAGATATCTACCATTCGCTAAGTGAATTAAAGGGCAGTGCCCTGAAAGTGGCCCAGATGTTAAGCATGGATAAAAACCTGTTGCCTACCGCGTATCAGCAGCAATTTACCATGGCTCAATACAGTGCCCCTCCACTTTCCTTTCCGCTGGTGGTGCGCACATTTGAGCGGTATTTTAAAAAGCGACCCAATGAACTTTTTGACAGCTTTAGTCCTACCGCGCAGAATGCTGCCAGCATGGGGCAGGTACATAAAGCTACCAAGGATGGAAAATCGCTTGCGGTCAAGATTCAATATCCAGGAGTAGGAGAGAGCGTAAAAAGTGACCTGGCCATGGTTAAGCCAATCGCCCTGCGGATGTTTAAACTAAACCCAGCCGAGTATGATGAGTTTATCAGCGAGGTAGAGTCACGCCTGTTGGAAGAAGCGGATTATGACTTAGAACTCCAGCGCTCGATCGAATTGTCAGGTGAATGCCGGCAGATTCCGAATTTGATATTTCCATCCTACTATCCGGAGTACTCAGCCGCGAAAATCCTTACCATGGATTGGATTGAAGGTCAGCCTCTGGGTGAATTTATCAAAACACAGACCTGGTCTCCGGAAGAAGCCCGGATTTTAGGACAGGCGATGTGGGATTTTTATCATTTTCAGATACATCAATTAAAATCGTTACATGCTGATCCCCATCCGGGTAACTTTATCATTACCCGTGATCGCAAACTGGGGGTCATCGATTTTGGTTGTGTGAAAGTAATCCCGGAATCTTTTTACAAAACTTACTTTCAGTTACTCGAAAAAGACATTCTCCATCAGCCCGAGAAACTGGAAAAGGTGTTTTACGATCTCCGGTTTATCTATTCAGACGATAGCGAGAAAGACAAGAAGTTTTTTAGAGAGGTATTTACTCAGTTAGTGGAATTACTGGGGAGACCTTTCCGAACTCCCGAATTTGATTTTTCGGAAAAAACATATTTCGAGGAATTGTACCGTTTTGGAGAGCAGTTGTCATCCATGAAAGAGTTCCGTCATTCCAAACGGGCCAGGGGTGTTAAAGACGCGCTTTACATTAACCGGACGTATTACGGTCTGTATAACCTACTAAACGAGTTGAAAGCAAAGGTGAATACAACCTCCTGGGTTCCTTTTTAGAGGGTGACTCACGTTTCCCGGTCTTCACCTGCGGAATTGTTTAAGAATACCTTTGCTTCTTTTATCCTTTCAATCGTACTCCCAGCCGAATCGGTACCAGAAAGGTCTGTTGCGTGATCATTACACCCCTGATGTTAGGTATACACGTATGGATCTTACTTGATAGTGAATGCCTACGCCCAGTTCACCGATGGCGCTACCTTGCCCGTTTTCATATTGATTCCAGATATGATTCGTTCCTACTTTTAAGCTGATGAGAGGGGAGAGCCTGGTCTTCAGCGGCACATACTGTAGATCACCATACAGGGAATACCCATGTATCCCCTCAAAATTGAGATAACCAACGCCCACCCCCACCAATAATTTCTTGTTGATGGAGATGCTATTGATGATGTCAAAAGCAAAACCGTTTTGCTTTTCATTAAGATTATGTCCTTTCCAGTTGGGCCCAGGGTCAACATCTACCGTGGTGTATTGAAAGAGAAGCGATCCTGTCTCTACGCGTAGCGCATACGATACCTGGGCATTCAGGGAGATAGAATACAACAGAGGTAAGAAAGAAAGGAATAGTCTCATCATATGTTTTTAGTGTTAAATCTACTGTAGCCATCGTGTATAGAACCCATCGAAACACATGCCTGGAATCATTTTTCGAAGGAATCCCACGCTGAGAAGCAAGATAATCTTTTGAAATACCTTCTGATTGAACCCCACCGGTTAGCTAACCACCAGGCAGTTCAATCATTAATCAAATTTCAAATCAAGAGACTCCATTTTGGTCTCGAAAAGAAACAACTGGTGCCGGGGCTTAAAGAAATGGATTTCAATTCCATGACCAATTTGATATTTGTGGTAGATATCTTGCCTTACATTGATTGACCATGTATCTATCTCTAAATAATATGCAGTTCGCTTGCCCGACTTCTTGCGTTTGTTTGTCACGATGCCCCGGACAACTGTTTTCTTTCCCAACCGGATCTGGCGGTTAAAATTTTTAGCATCACGTAAATACACATAACCCAACCCGGCTGAAACAATGGCCATGAAAAGCCCTCGCCATAAAGACAAATTTTCCACGGATGTCAGCAGCGCAGATAAATTATAGACCATCCCATTGATGAATAGTAATCCAAGGGCAAAAACAATATTAGTTCAGCATCCTGCTCGTGCATCAATACATGGCCTTCGATTTTAAGTTGTGCAATCTTAGCGAGAATCTGGGTTTCGTTGGCTACTGGCTTTTGCATGGCAGGAGTTTTTTACTCCATGCAAATCTAAAAAGGAAAATGCCATTTCTCATAGAGCAAAGGGTCTACCTTACCTTCCATACAGTGATCATCTGAACACTTATCTTTTGATGCTATAGGACTTGATGATTATTTCTTCTTTTGAGCTTCTTTCGCTCTTAGTTCAGCTTCCCTTAAAGCCATCTGAAGTTGTTGATTAGATAACTCCAACTGTCGTTCGGCTTCTAGCCTTGCTTGTTCGGCATGTCTTTGCGCCTCCTCCGCCATTCGGGCGTTTAACTCAGCCATTCTTCTTTGTACAGTTGCCTCGGTTTTTTGCACAAAAGCATAGCCTAGCGAAGCAATAGAAACCAAAACCAATATTCCGATAATGATGTTCTTCATGTGCGTAAGTTCAAAGATTAAGAATCCGAATTCTTTTTGAGATCTCTCAAACAAATTTAGTAGAAGATTTTAAACTTGAAACATCTACTATCTCAAGTCTTGTGTCCTATGTCTAACGCCTACCCCTCACACCAATCAATCCTCAACCATTTTTGACCACACGAGTTTTTTAAAAATTTCGGCACTCGGCCGCGGTGTGCGCTCTTTCGTATCCCAGTCGCAAGCATACAACCCAAACCGACAACTGGGACCTAAGTGCCATTCAAAGTTATCCCAGGTGCTCCACCAGAAGTATCCACGCAGGTCAATGCCATCGCGCAGTGCTTCATGCATGATCTTTGCGTAGTCTTTAATCGCCTGTTGCCGCAAGACATCGCTGGCATCGGCCACACCGTTTTCGGTAATGATGATCGGCTTTTTGTATTTGTTCCAATAACGCTCCAAACAGGTGCGTAAGCCTTCCGGGTGATACTCCCACATATCGTCATGGGGGCGTCCCAGTTTTTTCATTTTATCAGGCGTGAGCACGTTCGTGATTGGCACAGGGTCGTGAGGAATGCGTGTATAGTAGCTCATCCCAAAGAAATCCACTTTTTCAAAATGACCTGGCACAAACTCCATGAACCACCAGTCGCCCAACCGGGCCGGAAACCATCCTAATAAGTTTTCAGCAGAAAAAATGGTGGCGTTATGGGAAATGCCTACCGGATGCTTGGGATACCGCTTTTTAATTTGCTTATAGGCGCGGTTGTGAGCTGTACCCAGGTTGCGCACCACGATGCTCGCCAGGTATAGATTATTTTTGAACGGGGGAAAAAATCCCGTTACCCAGCCATAGCTGGCGTACACATTGGGTTCGTTAAAGGTATTCCATAAACTCACATAGTCACCAAACTCATCCACCACTTTCTTACAGTAATCGATCCACAAGTCAATGTTTTCTTCCTTTTCCCAGCCACCCTTGGCCGCAAACCATTTGGGGTTTGTGAAGTGATGAAGCACCATCATGATTTTTACGCCACGGTTTTTCAAGTCGTCCAGAAAGGCACGGTATTCTTTTACAGTTGCTTTGTGCAGTTTGCCGTTGGCTTTGCGTTGCAGCTTGCTCCATTGAAAACCCATCCGATAATAAGGAGCCAGCGAAGCGATGATGGCCGCGTCTTCCTTTAGACGCAACTCGTGATCGGTGGTGCGATCAAATATTTTTCCATCACGCGCAGTTACACCCTGCCAGTCATGTTCAAATGAAGTTTCTATCTGCGCAGCAGCGGTGCTGGTGCCAAAGATAAAGTCGCGCGGAAAAACGTATTGCATCAGTTCAAGCCGGTGAGGGCTGCTCGGGTGCTGGCCTTTGTACCCTGTTCTGCTTCCCACGCTTGCCAGCACGTTTGTAAGTAACGTAAATCACGTGGAAGAGTGGGATAGAGCTTTGGTTCAGGCGGCAATGGAAACACCCCCAACGCCAGCGAACGGGTACCCAACCCTCCCGTCCATTCAAAATGACCGGGATCATACAAACTACGCCAGCGGCCACCCCAGGTGAGTCCTAACTTTTCTCCTTCCAGTCCGATTTTTTTCCAAAGCACCTTGTTGTCCCACACCGCCACGGAATCTTTCATGGGCACAACATCCACTGCCAGTCCGTATTGATGTTTGGATCGTCCACCGGTGGAGCGGGTATATTTTTTACCCAGGCTCTTATATTCGTTTTGTTTGGCATGGGTACGAAAGGTTTCCACCACCGCTAACTCAATTCCTTTCGAACGGCAGTTGTCAATAAGTTGAAGCACCTGATCCCGGAAGTACGGATGAAGAGCCGATAGATCGGCAATCATCGGCAGGTCACCACGATTTTTTCCAAAAGCATAATTGGCAATTGTTTTCCAGCGGAGCCATGCATAGAGACTATCCGTGGATTGCTGACTATGGAACGGTTCCGGAGCAAATACACATTGAAGGTCAATTACCGCAGAGGTATGCTCGGGCGCATACGCCAAAGGAAGCATCTGCCCACGACAGAAAAAAGAGAAGCCAACCAGTACTTGAACAATAAAAAAACGCATAGACACACGTAGGACGCTGCAAAGATAATATTAATGGGCGAAAGCAATTTCGTATTGTCCATCACCAAATTTCCAATCCCTTAAAGTGCTAACAATTTAAATCTTATGTCTGACATCTTATGTCTTACACCCTTAAGCTTGACATCCCTCCATCCACATGCAGGATTTGTCCGCTCACCCAACTGGCCTTGGAGGAAAGCAGGAACGTGGCCATGGAAGCGATATCGTCAGCTTCGCCCACCCGCTTGAGGGGATGACGTTCACCCGATGTTTTCTTTTTTTCTTCTGATGATAAGATGCGTGCAGCTAACGGTGTATCCGTCAAGGAGGGAGCAATACAATTCACACGAATGACAGGTGCCCACTCTGCTGCCAGCGATTTGGTTAAACCTTCCAGCGCACCTTTGGAGGCTGCCACGGAAGCATGAAAAGGCATGCCTTGTTTTACAGCCACAGTACTAAAAAATACCACCGAAGCCTGTCCGGCATTTTTTAGTTTAGGCAAGACACTCCGGACCACGCGGACGGCTCCCATCACATTTAATTGAAAGTCATCTGTAAACTCCTGATCCGTTAACCGGTGAAAAGGCTTGAGGTTAATGCTTCCGGGGCAATACGCCAGGCCATCCAGCTTTTCCGGGAGATCTAACAAAGCTGCATCATCCAGCGTGGCATCAAAGTGAACCGATGAAATACCTGGTTCGTCTATCAGTCTCCGGGCCGCTACCATGACGTGATGTCCTTGGGTGTGGAGCTGCCGGGCCAGTGCCAAACCAATGCCGGTACTTCCACCAATAATCAGATAGTTCTTTTTGATCATGCTCTATGTGAAGGTTATCTAAAGAATCATCTTCCATCCTCACCGGATAGAAAAACTTCTTACTTTCGCACAATTCAACACCTCCTGCCGGGTTTTGTTTTATGAATGAAGAAGAAAAACAGAAGAAGCTGATCGCTTTTTTGCAGCAATACATTACCGATCATAAAAAGGACCTGATGGATCGTGTGCTGGCACAACGCACACGCCATGTTACCGTAGTGTTGGAAGATATCATGCAATCGCAAAATGCCAGTGCGGTGGTGCGTACATGTGAGTGTCTGGGCCTGCAGGATATTCACATCATCGAAAACTACAGTAAGTATGGCACTAATAAAAAAGTACTGAAAGGTTCGCAGTATTGGGTAGATATGATTCGTCACAAAGGACGCCAGCAAGATAATACACAAGCCTGTTTTCGTCACCTGAAAGAAAGGGGCTATCAAATACTGGTCACCGATCCTTCTCCGGATGGTAAATCCATTTACGAGGTGCCGGTGGATCGACCTCTGGCGTTAGTTATGGGTAACGAACTCAAAGGTATCTCCGATTCGGCACGGGCGTATACCGATCAAAAAGTTCATATTCCGATGTTTGGATTTACAGAGAGTTTAAACATCTCGGTGAGTTCTGCCATTTGCCTCAGTACCCTGTTACATAAACTAAGGGCTTCTGAAACCATTTCGTGGCAACTAACCGATACCGAAAAGGAAAACATTCGTTTGCAATGGCTTCGCAATGTAATCAGACGCTCCGAATTGCTGGAACGTGAGTTTCTAAAAGCGATTACCTAACTTTAGGTCGGCTTTAATCAAGACGAATGAAGAAAATGAAGCGCGCCTTCCGATGGGCGCTGGCAGCCGGTGTGGTGGTAAGTCTGTGGGTGGTGGGGGCTAATCTTTGGATTGTGCGAAGTACACAAGCACACGTATACCACGATGTACAATCCGTTCCATCCAACAAAGTAGCTCTGGTGTTGGGAACCAGTCATAAGCTCATGGGAGGAGGACCCAACCCTTTTTTTGAAAATCGTATCGCTGCCGCGGTAGCGCTGTATAAAGAGGGAAAAGTGACACATCTGCTGCTCAGCGGGGATAATCGTTCTAAATACTATAATGAGCCTCAGGAAATGAGAAAAGCCTTGTTGAAAGAAGGAATTCCCGATTCGGCCATTACCCTTGATTATGCGGGACTTCGTACACTTGATTCTATCGTCCGGAGCAAGGAGATTTTTGGACAGACAAAAATTACCATCATTACACAACCGTTTCATTGCTACCGTGCCCTTTTTATCAGTCAGTATTACAATATTGATGCGGTGGCCATTGTCGCCAGTGAGCCGGCTTCGCATAGCGCAGTGAAAGTGTATCTGCGTGAATATCTGGCAAGAGCTAAAGCCGTATTGGATCTATACATATTAAAAACCGAGCCACGACATTTAGGACAAAAGGAACCGATGGGAGCCTAATCCTTGTTAGTGGTCTGAAAATTAAAATCCGGAAGGGGTGTCACATAATCGGTTGGCCACCGTTTAAATCATTATTTTTGAATTTCTAACATGCTTTTTGTGCGTTTTTGGGCAAGAATTGGGTCAGTTGGCTTTCTCTTTTTTGTTGGATTGATTGGTGCTCAGGCACAAGAAACCATTGTTCAGGGTAAGGTGATCGATGCCAATACCGGTGATCCGATCCCTTTTGTGAACATCGTTTTCAAGGGAACATCCATTGGCACCACTACCGATTTTGACGGGAATTTTATACTAAAGACACTGAGCCCGGTGGATTCGGTCATTGCCTCGTACATCGGCTATAAGAGTAAGGTCAGGCCCATTAAACGAGCCACCCGCCAAACGATCAATTTTCAACTGGAGGAAGAAGTAACCAATCTTCAGGAAGTGGTCATCCAGGCCGGAGAAAACCCTGCTTTTGAAATTCTCCGAAAGGTTGTTCGTAACAAGAATGAAAATGATAAACGCAAACTCACCGCCTACGAGTACGATACCTATACGAAAATTGAAATTGATGTCGATAATATCTCCGATGCCTTTCGCGAAAAGAAAATTGTCAAAAAAATCACGGCTGTCCTGGACAGCGTTCAGCGGATTGCCGGGGAGGACGGCAAGCCGATTCTTCCCCTCTTTATAACCGAAAGCGTTTCCAAACTTTACTACCGCGATAACCCATCGCTCAAAAAAGAACATCTGCTCAAATCGAAAATCAGCGGAGTAGGCGTGGAGGATGGCAGCGTGGTGAATCAGGTGATTGGATCCTCCTTTCAGGAATATAATTTTTATCAGAACTGGCTCACCATCATGACCAAAGATTTTGTGTCACCCATTTCTGATGGATGGCGTTTGTATTATGAATATGACCTCACCGATAGCTTATATATCGGTCAAGACTATTGCTACCGTTTGGATTTTTTTCCCAAAAGCGAACAGGATCTGGCATTTACCGGTACTATGTGGATTACCAAAAAAGAATTTGCGCTTAAACAGATTGATGCTACCGTTGGCGCTCAGGCCAATGTCAACTTCATCGAAAAAATCAAAATTCAGCAAGAGCTGATGGCTACTGAGTTGGGCCCCTGGCTTCCTGTAAAAAACCGGGTGTTGATTGATGTCGGTGAACTCACAAAAAAATCAGCAGGGATGCTGGCTAAATTCTATACCAGCAACAAAAACTTTGTTGTCAATCAACCTCAGCCCCCTAAGTTTTATGAACGTCCAATCGTCATTGCCGAAGACGTAAACATGTTTAAAGAAGATCAATACTGGGATACCCTTCGCCATGAGCCGTTGAGTGAGACGGAGAAGAACGTGTATAAGATGATTGATACATTAAAAAATATTCCGATTGTCAAAACGTATACGGATATCATTAAGATTGTATTGGATGGCTACATCAAGGCAGGCAAGATTGAATGGGGACCTTATCTGGGAGCGCTGGCGTGGAATAATGTGGAAGGCGTTCGCATTCAGGGTGGCTTTAAAACCAATTATCAGTTTAGCAAGCGCTGGATTTTTGCTGCTCAACTGGGTTATGGCTTTGATGATGAAAAATTAAAATACTATGCCTCTGCCCAACGCATTCTTTCGCGACAACGATGGACGACTTTTACCATCCGCCACCGTTTCGATCTGGGACGCTTAGGGGTAGATGACGAAGATCTGGCCGACAATCCGTTGTTTCTGACTGCCACCCGATGGGGTGTCTTCCGAAGAGGATTTTACTTTAATGAAACCCGGGTAGCCTTTCAGCGGGAACTGTTCAAAGGTTTTTCTCAACGTATTTCAGTTAAGTATTCCACGTTTGACCCCACGTATAATTTCGGATATATTCAGAATCCCGGAGAAACGACTCCTGTGATTGGTGATGAATTTCAAACGGCCGAAGTGTCCTTAGAAACACGATATGCGCGGGATGAATTGTTTATTCAAAATGACAATGAGCGGATCAGCCTCGGCACAGATCGTTGGCCGGTGATCACCCTGCGGTATACCCGGGGTGTGAGGGGCGTGTTGGGAAGTGATTTTTCGTATGATAAACTTCGCATGTCGTTGACCAAGCGAATGAAAACCGGGCCCCTGGGCGTTGCGTATGTCACCTTACAAGGAGAATATGTGTTTAATGCTTTGCCTTACCCGCTGCTCACCTTGCATTTGGGAAATCAATCGTTTCTGTATTCACCGATTACCTATAATCTGATGAATTTTGGTGAATTTATCAGCGATCAATATGTGTCCTTGCAATACCGGCAATACATGGAAGGGTTTTTGTTAAACCGCATTCCCTTGTTGAAGAAACTGAATTGGCGTTTACTTGGAACCGCCAATGTCATTATGGGTGGTATGCGGCCGGCCAACCGCGCTCTTATCTCATCCTTGACACCCACAGGTGATGAAACGCTACGGGCAGGATATTTTACCGATCGTCCTTACATCGAATTAGGTTATGGTGTAGAAAACATTTTCCGTTTTCTACGAGTGGATTTTATTCATCGGTTGTCCTATCTGGACAACCCGGATGCGCGGAAGTTTGGCGTACTCTTTACGGCACAATTCCAGCTGTAAATGATCGGTTGCATTTAAAGTGCCCGTTTTTAAAAACTGCTTCCCTGAAGGGGCTGTTTGAACTACCCTGGAGTCAACTGTTTATTCTATATTTGCACTCCTATTTTTTTTAGAATGAGTGAAGTAAAGATTACCCTGCCCGATGGAAGCATTCGTACGTTTCCGTCTGGTGTTACCGGAATGGATGTTGCCAAAAGTATCAGCGAAGGGTTAGCCCGAAACGCGTTGGCCATCGAAGTCAATGGCGAGATCAGAGATCTGTCGCGTGTGATCCAACAAGAGGCATCCATCAAAATACTAACCTGGACGGAAAAGGGTGGCAAGTATGCTTTCTGGCATAGTTCTGCCCACTTGTTTGCCGAAGCGCTGGAAGCCTTGTATCCCGGAGTTAAATTTGGTATCGGACCACCCATTGAAAATGGCTTTTATTATGATGTTGATCTGGGCGATCAACCCTTTGGTGATGCAGAATTGCAGGCGGTAGAAAAAAAGATGATTGAGTTGGCAAAGGTCAACAGTGTGTTTCAACGCAACGATGTGTCCAAAGCCGAGGCGTTGGCTTATTTCACTGAAAAGAATGACCCCTACAAGCTCGAGCTGATTCAGGATCTGCCTGATGGGTCCATTACCTTTTACAAACAAGGGAACTTTACTGATTTATGTCGGGGACCGCACCTGCCATCCACCGGTTTTATCAAAGCCATCAAGCTCACCAATGTAGCCGGGGCGTATTGGCGCGGCAACGAGAAAAATAAAATGCTCACCCGGGTGTATGGCATCACCTTTCCCAAGCAAAAGGAATTGGAGGAATACCTTCATCTGTTGGAGGAAGCGAAAAAGCGCGATCACCGAAAACTCGGTAAAGAACTTGAGCTGTTTGCCTTTTCCGAAAAGGTAGGCATGGGCTTGCCTTTGTGGCTGCCGAAAGGAACCATCCTTCGCGAACGTCTGGAACAATTTATGCGCAGGGCACAGATTCGTGCCGGTTATGATCCGGTGGTGACTCCGCATATCGGAAGTAAGCAATTGTATGTGACCTCGGGCCATTATGAAAAATATGGCAAAGACTCTTTTCAGCCCATCCGCACACCGGATGAAGGTGAAGAGTTTTTATTAAAACCCATGAATTGCCCGCACCACTGCGAAATTTATAAAGTAAAACCACGCTCGTATAAGGATTTGCCCATTCGTTTGGCAGAGTTCGGAACGGTTTACCGGTATGAACAAAGTGGTGAGTTGCACGGCCTCACGCGGGTACGCGGATTCACCCAGGACGATGCGCACATTTTCTGTCGCCCGGAGCAGGTGAAAGAAGAGTTTATCAAAGTGATTGATCTGGTATTGTTCGTGTTTAACTCACTGGGATTTGAAAACTACACTGCTCAGGTTTCTCTTCGCGATCCGGAAAACAAAGCCAAATACATTGGATCAGATGAATTATGGGATCGGGCAGAACGCGAAATACAGGAAGCCGCCAACGAGCGGAACTTGAAAACTGTGGCGGTGAAGGGCGAGGCAGCCTTTTATGGCCCCAAGCTGGATTTTATGGTCAAAGATGCTTTGGGACGCAGCTGGCAGTTGGGTACCATCCAGGTGGACTATCAGTTGCCCGAGCGCTTTGAATTGGAATATATTGGCTCTGACAATCAGAAACATCGCCCGGTGATGATTCATAGGGCTCCGTTTGGGTCGCTGGAGCGTTTCGTAGCGGTGTTGATCGAACATTGTGCCGGAAACTTCCCTTTGTGGCTGGCTCCGGAGCAGATTGCGGTTCTTCCGATTTCTGAAAAATTTAATGGATATGCCCAGGAAGTGGTTGATTACCTGAAAAACAGGGATATCAGGGGTTTCTTGGATGACCGTGACGAAAAGATCGGCAGGAAAATACGGGATGCGGAGGTGAAAAAAGTGCCTTACATGCTCATTGTGGGGGAGAAAGAGGTGGCCGAACGCCAAGTGAGCGTCCGCAAGCACGGTGAAGGCGACAAGGGAGCGGTTGAACTGGTGGAGTTTACCAACACCTTTGCCGCGGATTTTGCGATGCCACAGTAAATTTTGCCAGAATTGGTAATTATTCGATATTTGCAGCCTTGTTCACAAAAGTGACTCGTATATCAACAACATAAACCCAGTAAGTGGCAATCAATCAGAGTAGTTTTGGTAATCGTCCCGGTGGGCCAGGTGGACCTCGTCCCGGACCGGGAAGGGGAGGCTTCAGAGGACGGGTAAAGGAAGAACCTTACCGTGTAAATGAACGGATACTTGCCCCACGTGTGAGGGTCGTTGGTGAAAACATCAAAGTAGATGTCTATCCGACAGCAGTGGCCATTAAAATGGCTCAGGATCAAAGTCTTGATCTGGTAGAGATTTCACCCAATGCCGATCCTCCGGTTTGTAAAATTGTTGACTATTCGAAGTTCAAATACGAACAAAAAAAGAAACAAAAGGAAATCAAGGCGAACGCTCAGAAAACCGTTGTTAAGGAAATTCGTTTTGGCCCCAACACCGATGATCATGACTTCAACTTTAAAGTGAAGCATGCACAGAAGTTTCTTCAGACAGGAGCAAAGGTAAAAGCCTATGTGCATTTTGCCGGTCGCTCGATCGTATATAAAGAACGGGGTGAAATCCTGTTGCTGAAGTTTGCGCAGGAACTGGAGGAATTTGGAAAGGTTGAAGAAATGCCACGTCTGGAAGGTAAGCGGATGTATATGATGGTGGCATCCAAAGGAAGTAAAAAGTAGTAGTTCGTAATTTTTTAAATAGTCGTAAGAATGCCAAAGTTAAAGTCAAAGTCGGGAGCCAAGAAGCGCTTTAAGATTACCGGTACCGGTAAGATCAAACGCAAAAAGGCTTTTAAGAACCACATCCTGACTAAGAAAGGAACCAAGCAGAAACGTAGGTTAGGTCACAAGGCTACCGTTAAAAAGGTAGACGAAGGGAACATCAAGCCTATGCTTCCGTATTTGGTGTAATCGGTTCACACTCATGTTCAACCCGGCATTTGGCCATAAGAGTTCAGAAGGGTTTTCTGAAACGCCACCTGCCAAAAACAAACAACTATGCCACGTTCAGTAAACAGTGTTGCATCCCGCGCCCGCAGAAAGCGCATCCTCGAGTTGGCCAAAGGGTTCTTTGGTCGGAAGAAAAACGTTTGGACGGTAGCTAAAAATGCCGTTGAAAAAGGTCTGGTTTATGCCTACCGCGATCGCAAAGCCAAGAAAAGAGATTTTCGTGCTCTTTGGATCGCCCGGATTAATGCCGGTGCGCGTATGCACGGTATGTCCTATTCTCAACTGATGGGAAAACTCAAGACAGCCGGAATTGACCTTAACCGGAAAGTACTGGCAGACTTAGCCATGAATCATCCGGAAGCGTTTGAGGCGGTGATCAAAAAATTGAAGTAATATCACTTCAACAAACAAAAAAGGAGCTTAGGCTCCTTTTTTGTTTAGCATTCCAGCCAACCAACCCCTCGCGCATTTGTTACTTTTACGGCTCATCTCTTGATCATCAACCTGGCATGACACGTTCCAAAAAAATATTTGTGGCGCTTTCGGTAGTCTTTTTTGCCCTGCTGTTTTACGCCAGTTATGACATTGCCTCCCGTACCACGTTTCCGGGCTCGAAGCCTCAGTTAAAGGAACGGATTGAGAAGCAATTCTTTCAGACAGACAGCCTTTCCAGGCCTGAAAAAGACAGCTTATCTGCAACTCAACGGTGAAAATGCTCATTCGTCAGAAAATAAATCCAATGGTCGGGTAAGGGTTGGTGACCGTAGGCCCTCCATATACCTTTGTTTCAGATTAAAGCCAACTATAGACAAGATTATCCCCCGGGGTCCAGGACTTTGGGGGATTTTCTTTTTTAGGCATTATTGATACCTTACATTTTCTTTTGAGTTCTTCTATGAATCGAATTGTTCTCTTGTTGTTTGGCTGGGTGGTGATGTCATGTGCCAGCAATGATATCTCAGAACGCGTCAGTTGCGCGACCTCCGGACTTTCATTGTCAGTAGCAGCTGTTATTGACGCTACCAGTTGCAAGGCCATTGACGGACAGGTAACCGTGACCGCCACGGGCGGGGAAGGGCCCTATGATTTTAGTTTAAATAACGGGACGTTTCAAACCAACCCTTCGTTTGCCAATCTGGGACCGGGCACATATGTCGTCAAAGTCAAGGACTTTAATGGTTGTGAAACCACCGTAGAAGCAGTCGTGAGTGCTCCCAACTCAAATTTATCTGCCAGCCTGGTATCATCCGTGGCCGATAGTCAATGCGCTTCCGATAATGGATCATTGGTTTTATCTGCCACCGGTGGCGCGGCTCCTTATCAGTTTAAACTTCCGGGAGGAAATTTTTCATCTAACACCACCTATACAAACCTGAAACACGGTCAATATGCAGTCATTGTAAAAGATGACAACGATTGCCAGGTTACCGTGGCCTTCACCGTACCCCGCGGAAATACGGGCACCAGCTACTCAGCTACAATATTGCCCATTTTTACAAGTACTTGTAATTTTTCCGGCTGCCATGGTTCTGGAACAGGTTCGCGCGACTGGACCAATTTTACCAATGTCAAACGCGAAGCCGCCAATATTAAAACACGCACCGGAAATGGAAGTATGCCCATTGGCAGCGGCAGAAGATTAACACCACAGGAAATTGAAGCCATTGCCTGTTGGGTCGATGATGGCGCTCTTGATAACTGATCTATGAAAAAAATTATTCTATGGGTGGGACTGGGTCTGTTGATCGGCTCAACTGCCACCGCTCAAAAATATGTTTCCGATACGGGAAGCATTACCTTCTTTTCGGATGCCTCCATCGAGGATATCAAAGCCACCAATTCCAAAGTAACCAGCTTGTTAAACATTGCCTCTGGTGATTGGGTCTTTTCGGTACCCATGACGGAGTTTAAGTTTGATAAGAAATTGATGGAGGAGCATTTCAACGAAAAATATGTCGAGTCTGAAAAATATCCGAAAGCTACCTTTAGCGGTAAACTGATCGGTTTTTCACCCGAAGCCACCGGAAAACAACAAGTACGTGCAGTCGGGAAGCTCAACATCCATGGCGTCTCCAAAGAAATAGATGTACCGGGAACGATTCAGTTGACGGATTTAAAACTGGCAGCAGATGCCAGGTTTGTTATCAAACTGGAAGAGTATAATATTGAACGTCCTAAAATCCTGTGGAAAAATATTGCCGAAGAAGTAGAAGTAACCGTGACCTTTACCTACAAACCCTATGAAAAGTAGTTTCTTTTGTCTCTGTTTGATTTTACCCCTTTCTGTTTTGGCTCAGGAAGATTTGTTAAAAGAGCTGGAGCAAAGTTCGGAACCCCCAACAGAATACGTCCGTCAGACATTTAAGTCTACCAGGCTGGTCAACAGTCAGACCGTTGAGAGCAAAGGAAAAGGAGAGCTGGAATTTATTTTTGCCCATCGCTTTGGTCTGATCAATGACGGCCTCTACGAGCTGTTTGGATTGGATCAGGCCTTTGTCAGGATCGGTTTGGAGTATGGGTTAAACGATCGCTGGGGGGTGGGTTTTGGAAGAAACTCCGTAGATAAAACCATGGATATTTATACCCGCTATAAGATTCTGCGGCAAAGCACCGGCCAACGGAACATGCCGGTGACCGTATCTGCGTTTGTGAATACTGCCATCCGCACTTCCCCGCGCAATCAGGATCTGGTGGAGCCTCTCAATTTTGAAGACCGGGTATCGTATACCGCTCAACTGTTAATAGCCCGGAAGTTTACCAATAATTTATCCTTGCAACTGATGCCGGTATTGGTGCATAAGAATACCGTTGATCGGGTGTTGGAAAACAATGATCAGTTGGCGTTGGGCGTGGGAGGACGGTATAAGATTACCAGAAGTGTGGCGTTAACATCCGAATACTATTATCGCTTCGATGTTCCTGATGAAAATCCATACTATGATGCTTTTGGAGTAGGGGTGGATATCGAAACCGGAGGCCATGTGTTCCAGTTGGTATTGTCCAATACCCGCGGACTAACCGAGCGGGCCGTGATCACAGAGACATCCGGTGACCTGGGCAACGGTGATTTGCACTTTGGATTTAATGTCACCCGAACCTTTCAGTTGAAAAAGCAGAAATAAAGTTTTACTCCCGCTTCGTTTTTCTGTCATAGCCGCTGGTTTTTTGTTTTCTTCGCTCCGTCAATTTAACGGACGTTGTTACTTACATCCATTATTCTTTACCTGTTGGCGACCATTGCCATCGGCTATTGGGCCTCCAGAAGGGTTAAGTCCTCCAATGACTTTATGTTGGCTGGCAGAAGCTTGCCTTTGCTGTTAAGTTCTTCCGCATTGTTTGCCACCTGGTTTGGTTCGGAAACGGTTTTTGGAGCGTCTTCGGAGTTTTTGAAAGGCGGACTGTTGGGTGTGATCGAAGACCCATTTGGGGCTGCGCTTTGCCTCTTGTTGTTTGGGTTGTTTTTTGCCCGAAAGCTATACCACATGAATCTACTGACGCTGGGTGATTTTTTTAAGGTTCGGTATGGAGCCTTAACCGAGCGTATCGCCAGTATTTTTCTGGTGCCATCCTATGTTGGATACATTGCGGCTCAGCTAGTGGCCATGGGGTTGATCTTAAACGCGGTGACCGGTTTTGCCACCTGGCAGGGCGTGGTGGTGAGCGCCATGGTGGTCACGGCCTATACGTACATTGGCGGCATGTGGGCCATTTCGATTACGGATTTTATTCAGAGCATCATCATCATCGTAGGGCTGGTGGTGCTCGCGGTCATACTCACTTCTGAAGCGGGTGGATTTAAGAATGTATGGAAAGAAATCCCTTCCGAAAATCTCCGGTTTCTTCCCGAGTTTCATTGGAAAGATGTGACCATCTATCTGGCCGCCTGGTCGGTATTGGGTTTAGGTTCAATTCCTTCCCAGGATGTTTTTCAACGATCGATGTCTTCCGGCTCGGCTTCCATTGCGGTGCGTTCCTGTTATGTGGCCGCAGCGTTGTACCTGACGGTGGCCATGTTACCGTTGTTTATCAGCATGTGTACGCGTCATTTGTATCCGGAGCAGTTGATGGGAGACACCCAACTGGCGTTACCCAACATGGTGCTGGCGCATACACCTGTTTTTGTTCAGGTGCTGTTTTTTGGTTCCCTGCTCAGCGCCATCATGAGCACCACCAGTTCGGCTATGCTGGCACCCGCAGCGATCTTTTCCGAAAACCTGTTGAAGCCCTGGATCGGGAAAACGATGTCAGATGAAAAGCTTCTGCGCTATACCCGCTTGTCCATTTTGGTCTTTAGCGCGTTGGCAACGCTGATGGCCTGTCTCCGATCCAACATTTATGAGTTGGTGGGTGAGTCTTCCATTTTAAGCCTCGTCTCTTTATTTATACCGTTGGCGTTTGGTTTATACTGGAAGCGTTCCACCGCCAGCGGAGCAATCCTCGCGATGATCAGTGGTATTCTTACCTGGATTGTATTCAAATATGTGATCGTAACGGACATCCCTCCGTTGGTGCCGGGGGTGCTGGTAAGTATGCTCCTGATGATTGCCGGAAGCCTCTATCCGAAGCGCCCGGGGAACTAATCAGAAAATTTCAACTTCAATACTTCTCCATCGAGGGGTCAATCTGATCGGCCCATGCCAGAATTCCACCCTTCAGATTGTAGAGATTGGTAAACCCGTGATTTTTCTCCAGCCAGGTGACGATGTTACCGCTGCGGGCGCCACTGCGGCAATGAATCACCACCTGTTTGTCTTTGGCGATCCTGGCTACGTGGTGGGGTATTTCTCCTTGCGGGATTAATTCACCCTGAAGATTACAAATATCATATTCGTGCGGTTCGCGCACATCGATCAGTTGAAAATCAGCATGACGATCCAACAGGCTTTTTAATTCTTGAACGGTGACTTCTTTCATACAGTAGAATTTCAGGAAGCTTTACTATTTTGTAAAGATATAAAAATGGGTGAGTACAAATCTATTTTCAGAGAGCATTATAAATCCATTAGCATAAGCTCTACCTTATCGAACAATTCCCCTACGCCTAAAGACGCCCAAAGGATAAAAATGCCTACGAGGATTTTTACGATTCTTATTCCAGGAATTGAGAGGCCGGTAATTTTCTGGAGAATGGCGTTTACCGGAAGAAAATAAATGAAAGAAAGCAGAAATATAAAAATTCCGAAACCTGGGTCATTCCCCCAAAACGTGTTCACAACACCGATTGCCCAAAAAATGATACCAAATACCCAACGGATGATATCCAAAACATTTGATGGGTTGCTCATAACCTAAAATTAAGAAACAAAAACTCGAACGCAACAGTGAACCCTCGCAACGAAATATGCACATGGTTACTGACTGTGCAGCACAGGTTTATAAAAGAATGGTGGCAGGATATGAGGTTGCTTGGCCACAGAGTCCCCGAGACGGGAGACTTTGTTAGAAAGAATGAAAAAATGCGAATTAAAAAATTTTTATTTTATTTTTGAACTTCTCAGGCCAAAAGACCATTAAATGAATTCATCATACATATATATGTTGTGCAAGAACAGGATCAAGTTTCTTTCGAACGCTGTTGGCTGCCTGCCCACGCAACTTTTATTCTGGATAAGGCTAACACTACTTTCGTTCTGTTTTATGGCATTTGCCGAAGTTTTTCCGCAAAAATTAAACATGGGGCAAGCAGCGCTTCTTGAAAACGGTGCTGGTGCAAACCCTAATCTTTCTGGTGCAAACGCTGTTACGGTATCCGGAAACTTTGCTTATGTAACAGGTACTTCCAATGTTTTGCAAATACTTGATATTACGTTACCCGGGCGGCCTGTTCCTAAGGGAATGATCAAGAATGGTGACGGGGGTGCTGTTATTGTTGCTCCTAAAGCTGTTGTGGTGGTAGGAAATAATGCTTACTTAGCGTGTACTCCCGGTGTTCTAGAGATAGTAGATGTTTCCGACCCATCCAAGCCACTTCATAAGGGTCTGATTAAGATTCCTAATTTCTCCTTTATTCGTAGTCTTTATGTGCATAATAATTATGCTTATTTAGTGGGTGTATTTGGTCTTAGAATAATAGATATATCCGATCCTTCTAGACCCACAGTAGTGTCAAGTTTAGGTCAGCGACTTTCAGGAATTTATGTTTCACAAATAAACAATCAACTCTATGCTTTTGGGATTAGTATTGATGATAGTGAAAACAACTTTAGAATATTTAATATACAAAATCCGAATTCTCCTACCCTTGTTGCATCAAGAACAATAACCACGCCTACCAGTATTTTCGTAGCCGGTAGAAGTGCTTATATATCAAGTTCGGGGTCTGGTGGCCGGGTTACAAAATTCAATGTAGCCAATCCGGCTAATCCTGTAGTTACCTCAACGCTTACATTGGCTAACTTCAGTACAACTCCTGTTCCTAACCCAGCTCAATTTGCTGCGGTTTCTGTTTTTGTTTCCGGAAGGTTTGTATATGCAGGTGGTGCAGATTTTACAAGAAATGGTGCTGGATCTCTTTTTGTAGCCGATACACTAATGACGCATGTTGGTAATTTTTCTTATTCCAATAACACCTTCTTTCAACAAGTCACAAGCTTACCTTAAGTACTCACAGTTAAAGGAAACAATGCTTTTATTGTAGGAAATGGTATTGATGGGCTTGGTGTAGCAGATATAACGAATCGAAGTTCACCATTTATGAGGACTGTACTAAACAGTGGAAATGCTGGCGCGGTAGTTAACAATCCTCGTTCAGTCTTTGTGCTCAATAATTATGCTTATGTAACGGATCAAACGAGTAGGTCATTAGGCATTATTGATATATCCGTGCCAACACAACCCGTTCAAATTTCCAATGTTACCTTTCCTAATAGAGCGCGCGGTGTTTTTGTACTTGGTCAATATGCATATGTAACTACCGATGAGTCAACTCTTGAGATAGTAGACGTTTCTAATCCGCGGCTTCCGTCCCAAGTTGGGCGAGCACAAAGTGGAACAGGGGGATTCAACTTTTCAGTTCCGAATTCTGTACATGCCTTTGTAAGGAACAATAGAATATACGTGGCACTTACCAGCAGAACAAACAATTCATTTGTTGTTATAGATGTAACGAATCCTGCAACTCCCAGTCAGGTTTCAAGTATTAGTCATGTTGGTGGAACAACAGGGCCATATTTAAGCCAGCCGTCTGATTTTTATATGTTGGGTACAACGGCCTATGTAATTTCTCAAAATGGCGCAACTAGTGGCCCTATTAACAACAACGCTGGATCCTTACAAATAATTGATTTATCTAATCCGTTAGCTCCTGTCTCAAGAGGTTATTTAACTGGGGTTGGTGCAATTACTACTCCATCTTTTGATCAAAAGAGTGGCGGCAGTAACATTATTGTAGCGGCTAAAGGGTCGAGTACTTTCGCTTATATTGCCGATAGTTATAAAAGGTCTCTACACATTGTTAACGTTACAAACCCAGCCACTCCAGTACTTCAACAAACTATTAACAATGTAGAAGGTTTGGGCGATAGTAGGGGTATTGCACTTTTTGGAGATTATGCCATAGTACCTTTTATAGACCCACCTGGTGTCCTTACCACTCAGGGGTTGGTGGCATTCGATGTATCGAATCCTTTGATACCTATTAAAGTCAACTCTTTTCTTAGAAGTAATGCACGCGATGGAGTCTTGCTTTCAGAACCATCGTCAATTTTTGTTTCTGGTAATTACGCATATGTTACCAACACAGGTCTTTATCCGAATTTGGCAACCATCAATCTAAACTCACCAGAAATTAAATCGTCCAATTCATTTTTACCTACGCGTGGCCCGGTTGGTACTACAGTTACGATCAATGGAAATAACTTTGATACCATCTTGAAAGTGAGCATCAATGGCCTTGACGCAAGTGTTACTAACGTTACGGATAGCACCTTAACCATTACAATACCAACTTCGGCAACCATCGGTCCGATAATGGTAAGTAACAGCTCCCAGCGAATTACCTCAACTACAAACTTCATCGTAACACCTACTTCATCAAATGGAACAAACATTAGCCAAAATGGCTTCGCTGCGAATTGGTCTAATGTAGGGGCAACAAGGTATTTTTTAGATGTTTCTACCCAAAGTAATTTCAGCAGCTTTGTTACCGGAAACAACAACCGGCAACTTGGAAGCGTTACGAATGTTGCAGTTGAAAATCTTTTACCAGGCACAACATACTTTTATCGGGTGCGATCCAACGATGGGGTATCAACTTCAGATAATTCAAATACCATTTCTGTTACCACCCTTCCGGCAACTCCCGTTACAAGTGCTGCTACAAATGCAAATCAATCGGGTTTTACAGTGAACTGGCTTCCGGTTTCCGGAGTGGTTAGCAATTATTTTCTCGATTTAGCTTTTGATAATCAATTTGTAAACTTCGTACCTGCTTTCAACAACTTAAATATTCCTGCGAATAGAAATTCTCAAGTTGTCTCAGGTTTACCCTTCGGAACGTACTATGCGCGAGTACGGGCGGCTAATAGTAGCGGATCTTCGCCAAGTTCAGCGGTCATGATTATTTCCACTCTCGATGTTACACCACCGCTTGTAAGTATTTCAGCCAATAACCCATCTACGGTAACAGAAGGAAACACTCCTACATTCAGCGCTACCGCTACAGATGATGTTAGTATCGCACGCACAGAATTTTTTTACAGAGGCATCGCCCAAAAAGATTTTAAATCGACCTTAATGACGGTGGGTACAAACAACACGTATTCAATTCAGATACAGGCAGACTGGTATGATTCGCTAGGGCTGGAGTATTACGTCATTGCAACCGATCAGGACGATAATGCTTCGATTCGAGGTACCAGCAACTTTGTACGTTTAATTAAACCATCTCTTTCATTACCTACGCTTCCTACAGGTACAGGTTTAGAAAGTTATCGCATTGTATCATTTCCTTATTTACTGAGCACTAATAATGATGTAAGCACTGTTTACAACAATGTTCCGTGGAATGATGATACCAAAGCGGGCCTGTGGTGGTGGAATCCGGTGTTAAAAAATGGATCGGGCGACTACGACCAATTTGGAAAAAGCCCAACCTTGACACGTATTGACCCTGGTAAAGGCTATTGGATAATTACAAGCACACCTGTAACACCACAGCTAACTAATGTTCCAGCTCCTAATTACAATAGAGATAGATTATTTCAAATGATTTTAAGGCCAGGATGGAACCAGATTGGTAATCCTTATCCGGTTGCCATTTCATGGGATGATGTTATCGCATACAATGAGGAGGTAGGCTTCTCAGCATTTGGTAAACTTAATATTTATGATGGTCAGGCTATAAAAGAGGCAACCGGAGGAACTTTACTCAAAGCGTTTGAAGGCGGATTTGTAAAGAATTTGACTTCTTCCGATATCATCATTCAAATACCCTTTCCGGGACAAGTAAACAATGGCAGAAAAGGAATAACCGAAAGCAATGACCTCACGCATGAGGCGTGGAAAATTTTTCTTTACATTAAGCAGTCGGGGTTAGCCAACCAACTTGGCGGATTTGGTATGCATCCGAAAGCAAGTGTTGGGGAGGATCAATTTGATAATTTTAACATACCTGTATTTCTCAACGCGCCAGAAATACAATTCTCAAAGAAAGAAACACCAAACGTTTTATACAGCACCGATGTAGTGAACACTCAACGGAACTTTGTCTGGAGATTTAAACCAAACGGTGTGGAAGGGAAGGAGACGTATATTTCCTGGAATGATATGATTGTGCCGGGTGATCAACAACTTTATCTATACGATGAAGAAAATTTAAATATTATCGATATGAGCCAAGCGAGCTCATATTCATTCATACTTTCTTCATCCAGTCGCTTTAAAATCTATTATGGCAAAGAGGCATTGAGTGCTATTGCATCTGAGAAAATTCAAATCAGCGCGCCTCATCCAAACCCCGTTACAGAGGAAAACAGACTATTATTTAAGATCGCGCTTCCATCCATAACCGATCAATATTCCGCTAGTGTTCAGGTTTTTAACTTACAAGGCGTAACACTGTACAAGTCAGGCAAGAAGTTAACTGGTGGCATTCAACGTTTGGAGATTGAATTGAATTCCGATCTTCCATCCGGTACGTATGTGTACCAAGTGATTGTCTCGTCCGGAAAATCGGAGGAGTTCCGTACCGGTAAAATTATTAAGAAATGAAAATGAAAAGATCTTTGCTCATCGTTGTGGGATTATTCGGACTGCTACATGGTAGCTTATTCGCACAAAACATTCATATTGATTTCATTGAGTTTGTGGGTCGCAATATAGTAGTGCATTATACACTTGACGATGGCGCTAACAGCAATCGCCAGTTTCTGGTGCAACTGTATTCCTCGCAGGACAATTTTTCCACTCCTCTCACACGAGTGAGTGGGGATTTTGGAACAGAGGTAACTGCAGGATTTGACAAAAAGATTGTGTGGGATATCACCAAAGAGCTCGGTGCTTACCAAGGCACCATTTCTGTGGAACTACGCGGTCGTGTATATGTTCCATTTGTCAAGTTGGGTGTAAAAGAGAATCAGGTTTTTACACGCGGCAAAAACTATCCTCTTACCTGGACATCCGGGAATTTGAGCGGCCTGGTAAACATTGAGTTATACAACGGTGCGGGCGAGCGTATTTGGGGAGAAAACAATATACCCAACGTAGGCAAATTTGATTGGTACCTTCCCGCCAGTATAAAGAAAGGAAACAATTACAAACTGAAATTTACGAATGTAAAAGATAGGAATGACGCGGTTTTTTCGCAACCCATTGCCATTAAACCCAAAATTCCTTTTGCGGTAAAACTGGCCGCGGGCATTGTCCTGGCCGGAGCTGCAGCCTATGTTATCTCCTCCGGAAATATTTCGAATGAAACGGCAACCCCTTTTCCAACACCTGTCTCTCCCAGATAATCCTATGAAAAAAATCATCCTCTCCATAGTAAGCTTGATCGTAACTATATCATCGCTGGCTCAGAACTTTAGTTCACGCTCTAACGAAATGGTACTAAACTATTCTGATCCTAAAAAGAGTCTATCCACCACGCTGCCAAAAATCACGTGGCAATCTCCTTTCAACGAAACCATTTTTGTAAAAGAGGGAAAGCTGTCAGTTGAGTTTACAGTTGAATCCAAGACGCCCATTAAAAGCATTCAACTGCTGGTGAGAGATAAAGTAGAAAATGTAGTGAGAGGGACAGTAGCCGTTCCTGTGGAAGATGAAAAGCAACTGCTGATTCAAGTGAATAGGATGTTGACCTTCTTTGATGGCATTAGCGAGCTCGAAGTAACGGTACAGAACCGGGATGGACAACAAGCCATTTCTTTCCGTCAGGTACACGTGGGCTCAACCGCATTGGCGGATGCTGCCAAACTGAATCGAAAGGACTACGCGCTGATTTTTGCAACTGATAAATATGACAACTGGAAGGCGCTGGTAAATCCGGTTTTTGATTCTCGTGCCATTGCAGAAAACTTGACGAAGACATACGGCTTCTCAACAGAGATTGTCGAGAATCCGAGTCAGGCGCAAGTCCTTGATAAACTGCGGGAGTATGCTGAAAAGAAGTACGGTCCCATGGATCAGCTTTTTATTTTTTTTGCCGGACATGGATTTTATGACGAGACGTTTAAAGAAGGATTTGTTGTAACGCGTGAATCACTCCCGGATGACCCTGGGCGCAATTCCTATCTGCGACATAGCGTGTTAAGATCGACCATTAACAACAATCCCTGCCAACATATATTCCTGGTGATGGACGTTTGCTTTGGTGGGACATTTGATGATAACGCCAATCACCGTGCAGCGGAAGATGAAATTTACTCAGTGGCATCTCAATCCGATATTATTGGAAGAAAGCTACGATTCAAGACCAGAAAATATCTCACCAGTGGTGGTAAAGAGTATGTAAGTGATGGCATTGTTGGAAAACATTCACCTTTTGCCAAACAACTGCTGGAAGCTTTAGAGAAAGGCATGGGAAGGGATGGAATTTTGACTACTGCTGAAATTTTAGCGTTTGTTGAAACACTGAAGACCGCGCCACAATTTGGAACCTTTGGATCGGACCAATTAGGAAGTGATTTTGTGTTTGTAGTGAGTGGGCAATAGGGATAGTGTTCTCCATTTGATATTTTATTTTTTAACCAACTAATTGATAGCCAAATAAATCCACATAAAAACTACGTTCAGGTTTTTGATCCTCCCGAAAAGAAATTTCAATTCTCTGCAGAGTCTTCACGCCTCGTGAGTAGCGAAATATCAGGTGGCTAGATGTTTGGAATTGGATGGTATAGAAGTTACGAAGAACGGTTAATGGTATGGTCAAAAATAGGCTGGCCACAGAGTCCGCCCCCCCTCGGTACTCTGCGGAGCAAAGGGTCTGGGTCGAAGGGCTAGTGTAAGTGAAGAGTTAGTAGAGAAATATCAGGTAGTTAAATATTAGGTATAAGAAGATATGGCTTTGATGAGGGAGCGGCTGGCGCTATAGAAGGTTGCCTGGCCAAAGAGTCGCTGAAGTGGGAAACTCTGTAGAGAAAGAATATACCAATCGTCTTCTGCTACAAAGGGCATAGCTAAGAGCCTTACCGCAGCAAGGCTCATTGGGCAAGGAAGATCTTAATTGTGTTGACCAAATCAGGATGCAAGGGCAAAGTAGGATTGGAATAAGTGCCCATATTTTCATTTGCCTCTTTTGAACTTTGACGCAATACGTGATTCATTCCTTCCACTATTTTCAAAGTAGCGTAGGGGGAGCACTGACTCATCGCGGTAGCCCCTTCCAGAGTGATTTGCAAGTCCGTTGTGCCCTGAACAACTAAAATTGGACAGTTCATTTTTTTAATTTCTATTCTTGGATCATATTTCATGAATGAAATAAGGTAGTCTTGAGTTTTAGGGTTGAATAAGCTATTCAAAAACGGTGGAATGACTGCTATCTTTACGCCCAACTTGAGGCTATCCAATATTGGATAGGCGGCATCTACTACAAACGCAGGTTGATTTGATAGCTGCCGCTTCACTGTCGTGTAGGCATCTTCCGACAAGCCCGCTAAAGAAATGAACTTATCTGCCTGGCTTTTTTGCGCAGCCATCATTCCTACCAAAGCACCTTGGCTATGACCGATAATTGTAATTTTGCTATATCTTTTCCTTAAAAAGGACAACCAAACCGCAGCATCGTCAGCATATTGTTCAAAGCGAAGGCCTTCCGTGTGAAGGGAATCCGACACACTTCGACCCACACCTCTTTTATCATATCGCAACGTGGCAAAGCCTAATGCCGTCAGATCTTCGGCCAACTTTTTGAGAGCATCGTTACTATACGTTGGCTTGGTATTTCCGTCACGGTCAGTTGCACCTGACCCGGAAATTAAAAGTATGGCCTTTTTTGTTTTTTTCTCCGGAACAAGCAAGGTTCCGAACAGTTCAACACCTTTAGTCTGCACCCTCACTTCCTCCTGGGCCGTAAGGGAGTAATGAGCAATTAACACGAAAATTAGCGAAGCACAGATTTTCATTTTTAGATTCTTTTGGTTGATGGAAAGTTGTTCAGCAATGATAACAATTAATTAGATATTTGTCTAAATATTAATTTAAATACATATCTTTAAATCGTGAATACTATTTTCAAAGCGCTGAACGACCCTACCCGTAGGGATATTCTCAAGCTGCTGAGAAAGCGAGAGATGACAGCCGGAGAGATTGCCGATGCTTTCAATATTACAAGACCCAGTATTTCGCATCACCTTGACTTGTTAAAGCAGGCAAATCTGGTAACGGCCGAAAAACAAGGGCAATTCGTTAGTTACTCGCTCAATACAACTGTAATTGATGATGTCATGAGTTGGTTGATAAAACTTAAGAAATAGTTATATGAAAGTAAACCTTCGAGAAATTCTTTTACTGGTGCTTGCCTTGGTACCGGTGGCACAATTGTATTATCTGTGGTCTTCAATTCCTGACACTATTCCTGTTCACTACGGAATAGATGGAAAGGCTGATCGCTTTGGTGGCAAAGAGACGCTGCTTTGGCTCGTTCCGATTGTGATGTTGCTCTTCTATGGCATTCTGGCAATAGCTCCACTCATCGATCCTAAAAAACGAATTACCTATTCACAAGGAGGCTATTACACAATCAGACTTGCCTCTATGATATTTCTGTGCATCATCTTTGTCAGTTATTTACTTTCACTCACGGGAGATTGGGATTTTTCACGAAGTGTGCCCCTGGTAATTATGGGGTTTATTGTCGTTTTAGGGAACTACTTGCCCATTATCAAACCTAATTATTTTATCGGGGTGCGTACACCCTGGACACTGGAAAGCGAGGAAGTCTGGACGAAGACACATCGGTTCAGTGGCCGCTTATGGGTAGCTGGTGGTCTTTTCGGGTTTGCACTTCAGATCTTGTGGCCAACACTTCCTTCTTTGACAAGTGTTGGCATTATTATGGTGTTGGCAATTTCATCAATAGCCTATTCATATAACGTTTATCGAGCTAAGTAGCGTTTTAACTTCCAGCACTATCAGTGTAGGCAAATGCAAGTTGAGCTCTTATAAAAATACTAAAATTTAACTAGTCGCCCGGCCATAGCGCAAACATGTTGTGTTTGTTGCACAACTATAAATCCGGCATATTTTTCATCCACAACCCTTAAGTTCATTGGAATTTCGCAGTTTATCTTTCAGCAAAAAGTCAAAATCCTAGTTGTGCAACAGTCACTTTTGTTGGCAACATGTGCCCTTCTTCTCTCTCGTTGTAAGTCAGTCGTTACGTTGTCGTTTTGGTGTCACGTTTTAAAATTGATTGTTGACGGTACATGGCTGTCTGTTTGTTATTCATTTTTTCTTTGTCCCCGAAACTTTGTTGTGAAACTGTACGAGCGCGGGGGGCAACCTTGGAGAATCTTTTAGTTTACTCTTACTAATCTGTCCAGTATTGGTACGGGGGTGCGGCACTCTTGCCGAAGGCTTTGGATTGTGCGGTTGGATGTGTGGCCTTTGGCAAGTGTGCTGCTCGGGTCGGCCTCACTGTCGGGTTAGATATGCCTAAATCTGCTCAAATTCGAAGATTGGTCGCGAGAATTGAAGTCGCGGGTGCAAGAATTCTAAATGCGGAAGCGAGAATACTACTCACGGATGCTTCATTTCTCCGGGCGGTCACGGGAATTCTACTCGCGGAAGCGAGTTTTGAAGTCGCAGAAGCAAGAATTCTACTCTCGGAAGCTCCAAATCTAAAGTAGGTCAGGAGATTTCTAAATCGTCCTGCCTACTTTATGAATCAGGTTGGTTACTTCTTACTCAACGGTTGCTTGTTCTCTTAAATTTTTATCTTACAATTTAACTACTACCCCTACTTCAGCTGCGTAGGAGGCTTCAAATCCAAAATGTTTGTTTGGATATACCCAGTTAACGGAAGGACGAAGGTAAAGAGCAACTGGCAGTTGAGATGTTCGAGAAAAATCGTATCCCAACCCAACCGCAATGTTGGGCATTACAGACGATTGTCCAGCTTTGCCTTGTTTTACGATGGCTCCGGCATCGTCTAATTTATACTGATCATAATCAAAAAAGCGATGCAAATAACCCATGCCCAAGTGTCCTTCCATAGTCAGACCCCAGTTTGCTGTATGCCTCACACCAATTCGAGGATTTAACGACACGCCAGTATGTACATTTTTTTTGCGAAAAACGTTGACGTGCAGGCTGCTTATCACCTGAAAGTTAGCAGTAGTGGCTAAATAATTTTCTAAACCCACCTGCACACCAGCCTCTGTTAACTTATTGCCATAATATCCTATGACGAGGCCGTACTTTTTGTCTTTGGGTGTGCCATTTGGTGTAATTTCTTGAGCGTTGGCAAGTGATACTAAACCAAGTAAAATGATTGAAAATGTAATGCGTTTCATAGTTTATTAGCGTATTGAATGAGTGATGAAATAATGATGTCTAAATTAGCCGTACCTGTATTGGTAAACACAATAGCGCCAACGCCAGTGTCAATGTCCAATAACATATCTGTTGTGGTTCCCTGTTCGCCACCGCTGTGGCCGTAAAGGTTTAGCGTCCCAACTTTTCGGTAGTACATCCCTAGGCCGGGATGGAACGTGATACTACCTCTTTTAATGGTCGAGGTTTCTTTTTGCATTAAGGTGACGGTTTCACTTTTTAGTATTCGCTCACCATTCAACTCTCCTTTCATGGCGATCACTCTAAGTATTTTGGATAAATCCAATACCGTTGTCCGGAGACCACCATTTGGATAATCGGGAAAGGTAAAGTGAGGCGTACTGCTGGTTATGGTTGGCGAATATGGTATGGCTAGTTCATTCAAAGGCGTATTTGCTAAACGCCATTCTGTCTTATCCATGCCTAGAGGATTGAAAATATTCTCTCTACAATAAGTATCAAAAGGCTTTTTTGCTATGACCTCTATCAAATAACCAATCAAAGCAAAACCCATATTGCTGTAATTGGCCTGTTCGCCTGGTTTATACGTGTAGAAATTTTGATTAGAGTACTTGGATGCACTCGGCACAAAATAGTCACGCATGAAATCACCTAGAGCAGTGGGGCAGTCGAAATTCCAACAATAAAAATTGTACGAAGCATAGGGTTTGTCTGAAATGCTTGCGGTATGGTTCAGCAACATTTTAAAACTGATGGGTATTTCTGGATGATTAGGATTTACTACTTTGAAAGGCAGATACAAGTTGATATCATCATCCAATTGAAACAGCCCTTTATCGTACAGTTGCATTAGAGCAATAGCCGTTACAGCCTTTGAAATACTTGCAATCAGGTAGCGAGTTTGGGGTGTAGTTGTGATATTATTTTTCTCATCAGCATTTCCAATGGCATCTGACCAGAGTATCTGGTCGTTTTTTATTACACAAAATGCCACGGAATGCAAACCCTGTATTCCCTTCTCGGCTTCGATAATATCAAGTACTTTTTCTTTTTGAGAAATATCCACTGGTTGTTGCTCTTCTTCGCAGGCTAGCAAAAGAATAGTCACCAGCAAGACCAAAAGGTGCGTTGAATAGCGCGTATATTTCCACGCCTGTTGAATGTTATGTGTCATTATAAAATTTATTTAAGATTATTACTGTTTAAAACAAGCGAGAGAAATTGACCCGATTGAAAGCAGATTGACAATTTTATCTCGCTGTAAGTTTTATTGGCTTACTACCCACTTCACTGCCTTCATTACTAATTCAGGTTGATCTTTTTGTACAAAGTGTCCTGCAATAGTAGAAGTATAATGTTGTTTCTTGGTGGTCTCAGTTTGCGTCAAAAATTGATCTCGCAGACGCTTTGCCATTTCTTTGCTTTGTGGGGTATCGTTGTTTTCAAGTTTCATACTGCTGATAACAGCAATTGGAACATTGGTTTTCCAAACATCACTGCGAACTTGCTCATAGCATGTGTTAATTGCCTTGAACTCTTCCTTGATACCGCCTTCGGGTAATTGCTTTAGCGCTTCTTCTTCATCTTTACGGATTTGCTCCAGTATAAAGTCGCGTTCGGCAGGTGGAAGCGTGGCAAGCAGGCTGTCGGTCAGGTTTTCGGGGGTTGGGTCAACCAAGACCAGGCCTGATACTTCCGTGGGATAAATACTTGCAAATACGCGGGCATGTACGCCACCCAGTGAATGTGCAACCAGCATATAAGGTGGCTTGATATTTTTGGCCTGAAGTAGAGCGTGCAATTCCTTTGCGATAGTTCGGCTGTCTTTTGCGTGGCTTTTCCAATCAGATTTGCCCAAGCCTTCTCGGTCATAATTTAGTACATCGCCTAGTTTTGAGAGTTCATTTTCCATAGACTCCCAATCAGCCGTAGTGCCTGCGAGGCCAGACAGGAGTACAATTTTGTCACTCCTATTACCGCTTATTGTACGGGTATAAAGCGAATAATCACCAATTTTAGTTTGTTCAGTTTTTAAATCTGGAGGAAGTTCATCAAGTACCGTAGAGTCGCACGAACTGAAAAAGATGACCATGAAGGAAATAAAGATTGACAAAGACCGATTAAAAATGTATTGAAACATAATTTTAAATTTTAAAGGTTTATAAAAATTGATTCGAGTGTTATTTTATTTTGGCGATTGAGAGCGCAAGTACAATATGTTGTTGAAAGGATTGAATTTGAATACCTCGTATAAGAAACCACACCTGTTGCATATTATGTGTCGTTGTCTCTAGAAACTGTATCCAATACCTACATAGAATTGACCACTTGCTTTACCTTGTTCGAAAACCCAAGACTGGTAGCTGATGTTACTAACCGACTGTGGGTCCGGCTTATCATCAGTTGTGTAGAGGTGAACATTTTTCAACGGAACTGTCGCGCGGTAAGCAACTTCTCCAAATAGCCCTTTCGGCTTTCTCCCAAACCGGTATCCTAAGCCAAGGCCTGTTACAGGAAGATAATCACTGTCTTTAATCTCTTTGTTCTGAGTATTTTGAGTGGTTGTTAGTCTTGCAAGACCATAGCCTCCGAATCCTTCGGCAAAAAAACCGCGACCCATTGAGCCACTGTAGTAACGAGCACCTATCGATACTCCATACAGAGCAAATTTACTTTTACTTCCATCGTTCCATTTTTCTTGGTAATCGTCATACGTAAAATCGGCTGAGAGTCCGAAGTGCTTCTTTTCGTATCCGAATTTTGTTGTGGATAGAATGGATTCTCCAACGATCATGCCTCCTGAAAAGACACTCCAGCTATTGGATGATTGAGCTGAAACTACCATGGGTAGCCATGAGAGTGAAACTACAACTAGGAATTTTTTCATAACTTTTAATTTAGATTGTGTAAGAATATTGTTTTGTGCTTCTATACAAATGAACGAACACATGAGGTAACAGTTTATGTGAAAAGAGTGAATGCTAAATAGAGGTGAGTGAGTGACAATAAATCACGCTCTAACTCTAATTTAACCTACTGTACTGAGTAGCCATTTGTAAGCCACTATTGATCTGTGAAATGTCACAACCGTAGTACTTTGTCACGCTGGTCAAATAGTTTTCGAATGATAGTGGGGTGAATGACTGAGATTCCTGAAAAAGAATAATGACAGTCAACATTATTCCAACTATGAGCTGAATTTTGCGAATGCTTTTTGTTTTCATATGATTCTTTTTATCAAATCAACTCAAACAAAGTAGCCTACTAAAGCAAGCCGTAGTGAATGCCTAAAATAGTAGAGGGAATGTCAATTATTGGATTGAGGCGGGTTAGCTATCAAGCCATGCTTTAAAATCAGTGTATTTATCCATACTAACAAAAACCTCCTTATTAGAAGATGGAATAAGATTCACACGCAGTTTATTAGTTCCATACTTGCTCATGGAACCAATGGATTTCGCAGAAAGGATGAACTGGCGGTTAACCCTGTAAAACAACTTAGGATCCAAAGCTTGTGAAAGCTTGTCTAATGTTAGATCAATAAGGTACTGTTTACCCTTTTGTGTGATAAGAAAAGCGAATTTATCTTCCGCAAAAAAATATGCTACCTCCGTGATGTCAATCATAAGAAGGTTATTTCCCTCGTTAATAAGAAACCGACTTTTATAGCTACTCTCTTTTGGAACCAACGAATCCAGAAGATTTTTTATATCTATAGAAGCTGAAGAGAACTGCTTCTTGAGCTGGTGGAATTTGTCCAGACTTCTGCTCAAATCTTCGTAGTTAATGGGTTTGAGTAGGTAATCAATGCTATTTACTTTAAATGCATTAATCGTGTATTCATCAAATGCTGTAGTAAAGATTACTGGCACGTGAACTGAGGTTGCTTCAAAGATGGCAAAACTCAGCCCGTCTTCTAGATGAATATCCATGAAAATCAAATCCGGTGCTGTATTTTGGTTAAACCATCTGACTGCTTCCTTAATGGATGGAAGTTTGGCCAATATTTCAATTGACGAATCATATTTTTTTATAAGGGTTTCCAGCTTCTTAGCAGCTAAGGTCTCGTCTTCGACAATAACAGTTTTTAACATCTTGATTAGGAAGTTTTAATTAATGGGATACGTGCAATATATCGATCATTCAGAATTTGAAATTCAGGTATGGCTGTTGTTAACAGCTTGTAACGGTTGATAATGTTTTTTAGTCCAACACCTGTTGAAGGCATTCGCTGAACACGAGCCTGAAGATTATTCTTAACTACAAGATAGTTGTCTGAGTCCATGAACAAATCAATAATAAGAGGTTCTTCAATTGAGATTGTGTTATGCTTTACTGCATTTTCAATTAACAACTGCAACGTTAAGGGGGCAATCAGGTCATTCATTGCTTCTGCAGGTAATTTTATGTTTATTTTCAACTTTTCTTCAAATCGTATTTTTAAGAGAAATGAAAACGAATTAACAAATTCAATTTCTGTTTTTAACGGCACTAGTTCTTTGTCTTTCTGTTCCAATAGATACCGATACGATCTAGCTAACTGATCAATGAATTTTTCCGAAAGGTCAGGATCAATATGTACAAGTGATGACAGAACGTTAAGGCTATTGAATAGAAAGTGTGGGTTCACTTGATTTTTAAGTGATTCAAATTGTGCCTGAGCCACTCCCTTCTCTATTTCTTCGCGTTCAGAATTTACTCTTTCAGTAATATCGCGATTGCTCCAAATCCGGCCAACCACTTTACCATCTATAATCTGCGGAACAGAAATACACTCAATCACTCGTTTGTTTTTAAAGCGTGCAATCAGGTGGACAGAATCATACATTTTGCGGCCTGACTCTTCAATCAGTTCAATTACCTCTTCCGCGTTTTCAATATTCTTGATGGCTTGGCCTAAAACAATACTCTTCTTTCCAGATACCAACATTTCATCATTCAATCTCCACATTTGTTTAAAAGCCGGATTATAGGTAATAATGTTGTCGTTCAGGTCGGTAAGTAGAATGCCTTCTGCAGTTGATTCAATAATACCCTTATTGAAAGAAAGTGATTCTTTGGTAGCTTGCTCTGCTTCATGGCGTATGATTGCTAAGGCTATCATTTCATTACAAATACGAAGTGTTGTAATATCTTCTTCTGACCATTTTTTATTTTCAAACAGTGTATCATAACCAATAAACCCAATAGTCTCGCCTTGATTTTGCATAGGCAATAATAATATTGACTTGGTACTATCTTGCTCAAATAGTTCTCGGTTGCGCCAAGCATCCGCTGGAAGTTCATCCATTTGCGTAATCTTGATAGTTCTATTATTTAAGAATTCCTGATACATCCAATACGAATCTTTCAATGAAAGACCCTGCTGATAGAATAGTGAAGGAATTTTGTCACCTTCATCACTTAGCCATTCAAACAAGCAATTCCAATGATCCTTATTCTTATTAAGAACAAAAGCATATACACGATCAACTTTCGCAAATCGCCCTAATTCGGTCAATGAGTACTTTAAGGCATTTAGTAAGGGTTCGCGCAGAAAAATCTTCGACATATCCAGAAGCAACTGGTAGGACTGATTCTGGACTACTAATTTTTGATCAGATGCGACTCTACTTGTTACATCCCGCACAGTAGCTATAAATCCTTGAACTTCCAGATTACCTAGGGCATTTACTACCCTAGTCTCAACATGTTTGACCTCGCCTGCTTTTGTGATAAGGCGGTATTGTGTTTGAAAGGGAATATTAGGTCTTGAAGATAGTTGCAAAAAATCTCTTTTGACTCGCTCTTTATCGTCCGGATGTATCCAAAGAAAGGGGTCAATTATTTTTGACTCTTCTACAGTATATCCTGATAGTGCTTCAATGGAAGGGCTGGTGAATTTGACTTGACCATTTATATCGACTACCTGAATAACATCATCGACTCTATCAAGGAGTTGCTCGTAGTATTGCTCATATCGTAATTCAATCTCCTTTAGCTGCCTAGCTTTAAAATTTCGGAAGTAGAGTATCAGGTTAATAACTGCCAGCATAATACTAAGTATCAAAAAGGCTATATGAACATTTGCTGCAAACTGGCTTAAACTTGGAAACGGATCTATTGGTGAAAGAATACTATAACTATACTCTATTAAAGCTAGGATTAGCAATGAAGTTACATAACCTAACAGTATTGAAAATCCGAGATAGATGTAGAACGAGTTCTCCCAAGAATATCTTTTTGGTATCGCTTTAAATACGAGAAAAGCTCCTTGCCAAAGAATCATTATGAAGATGAAATTGGCGGTAAAATTATTGAGCAATTTATAGGAAGTATGTGATGTGAAAATTCCAGTATGAATAAGCACTACTGTACTAAAAAGCAAAGCTGACAACGCCTGTACTTTCCATGGAACGACTGAGCTTAAATTAGGAGCAGTTTTCTGATTCATTCGGCACTTTTACAAAAATAGTCTATGTGCGGCTTTTAGGGAACATTGGTTAATTCCAACGAAATCAGCTAAAGCCTTTAAAATATAGATAAATATTCAAAAATGGAAGGGAAGACTATTATCGTCCTTCCTATTTCTCTTTCTACGCTGAAAAATCTAAAATGCACCAAACACAAGACCCACCCCAGCACTTGCACCATTAAGGTCTTCGCCAGACTGGAAAGCGCTGTTGGTACTACCTGTAAAGCGGTAGCTACCGTATGCTTGTACTTGCATGAATTTGGTCACCTTAATATTTATTCCCACTTTGGGTTGAATGACATTAGTAAAGTCACCATCTTTATCCATGTCACCTTTGGAATTCGGGACTTCTTTTTCAAGCCATCCTAATGCGCCAGTTACACCCAATGATACGTTTACTTTACGCTGCGGCATAAATCTGTATTCAGAATAAAGGCCATAATAGTTGAGTTGGAATTTTTCTTTCATTTCATTCCCGTTTTGCTTAAAAAATATATTGTTCCCGGCTAACCCAATAAGCCACCTATGATTAAGAAGTACACCGCCATAGGCTCCGAGATTTAGAGCGGGTTTTCCGTTGATGTAAGTAAGTTCGGCTGTTCCAGCACCATAACCACCCACTGCTGTTTTTTTTGATTGTGCTATTGATGCAATAGCGCTTGCTGAAATAATCAGCATTAAGATTACCTTTTTCATTTGTGTTTTTTCTGTGAATTATTAAATAAGTTTTGAATACATACGCAAAAGTGTTTCATGAGACTCGGCTATAGCTTCCATTTTCGAGTGAATGCCAATAATCATGGAGTAAACATTCATAAGTGATCAATGAATGTTTCTAGAATTAAAGGAAGTAGTTAGTGATCTACTTATCAAATAGATGCAAAGACTTAATACTTAGTGAAAAAAAAATACAATTAAGTAAGTAGTGATATTTCAAATTTATAAATGCTGAAATAAGGTCACGATCAGCTTTTAATGGCCTTGCGCTTTCTAAGTTGGCATTCACTCTCATAGAATTGGCCTTTGCGTAGATACTGCTTATGAGTTTTCTATCTCTTGGTATTTTTAACAATCTGTTCCAGCAAATGGAAACATATCAGCCCAAATAAAATGGAAAAACAACGTATTGCTTATATCGACCAGATTAAAGTATTTCTCACTTGCCTAGTGGTTGCACATCATGCGGGTCAGGCTTATGGAAACACGGGTGGAGTTTGGCTAGTCGATGATCCGGCCAAAGCAGAGTTTCTTCGTTCCTTCTTTTTTCTGAACGCATCCTACATGATGGGACTGTATTTCTTTATCTCTGGATATTTCATGTTTTTTAGTTTCACTAGAAAGCCAAGCACTACTTTTCTGCTGGACCGATTTAAAAGACTAGGTATTCCTTTAGGAGTAATTTCGATAGGTGTACTTCTACCACTCGACTATATTGGTTCCTCAGCCGATGAAAATATTGTAGTATTTTTTGTAGAAAGCTATATAGATAACCCACCGATGGGAGTAGGACATTTATGGTTTGTTGCCTGCCTGCTTCTATTTACGTTGATCTACATAATACTCTACAGCCTGCTTTCACGTTTGAAAGTCAACGTCCCCATTAGCTTTAAAAGTTATTCTCCTATTCTCTATATTTTCTCTCTTTCTGTAGTAGGATATTTTGTGAGGCTTGTCTATCCTATTGATCATTGGGAAACCTGGTTAGTTCCTATGGAGGTTGCACACTTGCCACAGTATTTCAGTTTGTTCATACTGGGGGCAATCTTTAATTCAAAAAACTGGCTTGATCAGATAACCACAAGGCTGGGTGTATCATACTTATTTGCTGCGATGTTGGTGTTTGTGATTTACAAATTCGATTTCCTTCCCTTGGAGGGCTTATTTATAGAGACGCTTGTTGAATGCATTCTGTGCGTGGGAGTAAGTATGGGGGTTATCGTTTTGTTTAAAAAGTTCGCAAACACTATGACAGCATTTAGTAAATATCTATCTGACAATTCGTATGGAATCTATATCCTTCATCTATTTGTAGTTATTATTATTCAGAAACTAATGCTTGATCTGCCTATGAATGGGACTATAAAGTTTTTGATAGTTTCAGTTTTTGGTACTTTATTTTCATTGGCGATTTCTCATGTAATTCGAAAGAACAAAATGGTAAGGGAAATAATATAGTGGTGGGCGGGTGGGTTTGGCTCTTGCCATTGCTTGGGTGTCGCGGTGGCATGTGTGGTAATGGCAAGTGCCAAAAGCGTGGGTGAGAATCTTTTTAGTTTGCCTTGCGGTGGGGAATTGTTAGACGAGTCGTTGTTCGTCAGCCGAGTCGAGTCCTAGTTCTATTTTTCCATTTTCAAGTCCTATGTTACTAAGGAAACGATTACTTGTCCCCATGGAGAAACTTAATAAGTGGGAGTGTCGGGAGTTACCTTATTGTCGTGGAGAATTTGTCGGGTGGGTGGGCATTGTTGCCAACGTCTGGGTTTATGCAATGGCATATATTTCCACTATATAAAAATACCGCAAAAACCCTCCAAAACAACCAAATTTCACCTGAAATCAGCGATTTTTTTGTGCAGTTACTAGCTGTTTCGCATCCCATCCAGCTACTTGGTCGTGGTATTTACCACCTTCTCATTTCCCGATACAAAACTTGGAAAATATGTTATCCAGCAGATCATCGGTGGTGATGGTGCCGGTGATTTCGCCCAGATAATGAAGGGATTGGCGGATATCCATCGCCAGCAAATCGCCTGTGGTGCCGGTCTCTAGTCCTGAAAGGACACGGGTGAGTGAGGCATGGGTCAATTGCAGTTGCTGAAAATGCCGTAGATTGGTGATCACCACATCTCCTTGTTTCACTTCATTGATCTTAAATCGCTCCAGAATCTTTTCCTTCACTTTTTCAATGTCGGCTGGCTGGGCCATAGAGATGATCAGCGAATCCTGCTGCCGCGCAAACGCCATATTTTCCGGAGTGGCCAGGTCGGCTTTGTTGTAGATTTTCAGATAGGGAATGTTCCACTGCCGCACCGTTTGCTCTTCGGCCATCATGGAAGTCGGGTTGCTCTGACTCAGATCAAACAGATATAAAATCAGGGATGCCTTTTTTAGATGAGCATAGGTTCGTTCAATGCCCATGGCTTCAATGGTATCTTGTGTCTCCCGCAGTCCGGCCGTATCCATAAACCGGAAGCTTATACCTCCCAGGACCAACTCATCTTCAATCACATCGCGCGTGGTGCCCGGGATGTCGGATACAATGGCGCGCTCCTCGTTTAGGAGGGCATTCAGCAACGTAGATTTACCGGCATTCGGTCGGCCGGCTATCACGGTGGGCACCCCGTTTTTAATGACCTGCCCCTGATCAAAGGAAGTGATCAGGTGATGGAGGTATGTTTGTATTTTTAAGATGAGCTGTCGCAAATCATCGCGCTGGGCAAACTCTACGTCTTCTTCGCCAAAGTCAAGTTCCAGTTCGATCAACGAAGCAAAGTGGATCAGTTCTTCCCGCAATCGGTTAAGTTCTTTTGAAAAGCCTCCACGCATCTGATTCAGTGCGGCCTGCCGTCCGCTGTCGGTTTCGGCATGAATTAAATCAGCCACCGCTTCGGCCTGGGTTAAATCAAACCGCCCGTTGAGAAACGCGCGCTGGGTAAACTCTCCGGGTTTGGCCAACCGCGCACCCTCCTGCAGAAATGCTTTTAAAATTTCTTTGATGATTACCGAAGATCCGTGACAGGAAATCTCTACGGAATCTTCGCGGGTAAATGAATGGGGCGCCCGGAAAAGACTGACCACCACTTCGTCTATGACTTTAGTGGCGCTTTGAAGCGTACCGTAATGAAGGGTATGCGTTTTTTGTTGAGTCAGATCTTTTCCATGAAAGAGCCGCGCAGTCATTTCGATGCACTGACTCCCTGATAGCCGGAGGATGGCTAAGGCGCTCGTTCCTTGCGGAGTGGCCAGGGCAATGATGATGTCGTCCTTCATTCAACCGGATCTTTTACGATGAGTACGGGAATATGAACGCGGTGACGAACGGTATCTACGGTGGCTCCAAAAATCAAATCTTTGAAGAAGGTATGGCCATGCGCACCCATCACCAGCATGTCTGCATTAAATTCTTTCACGAGTGCAGGGATGCTTCTCCGGGGGTTTCCATATCCGATCTTCATCTCTACCTGATAGCCTTTGCTTTGGAGTTGATCCAGATAGCCTTTCAGGGCGACTTCATCTGCGCTGGATTCATGGTCGGCAATTTCATTTCCATACATCATGGCTCCCGCAGTTTCTACAATATGCACGAGGCAATAGGAGGCTTCTTTACCGCCTTGCGCCAGCGCACTTCCGATGGCCAGTGAATCGATGGTGGTAAAGTCAATGCAAATCGCAATTCTTTTATACACCGGACTTTCCAGCGATGTTAACTGCGTAGACGTGCCATGAGGAATCCTGGCTGCTTTTTCGGCTGCTCGTCTTTCCATCCAGGGTTTAAATGTGATGTACAGCAACAGTGCCAACACCGCCAGACTCACCGGTATCAATGTTATCCAGAAGATCCAGGCGTTATCGCCCGCTTCGGTTATCCATGTGTGGATCGTTTCGTACACCAGTTTAATGTTCAGACTCACGATGATGGTGGCAATGATCCAGGCAGCTATTTTCACCCATGGCTTAATCACAAATATGCCCATCGTTTTCTTGTCGCTGGTAAAGTGAATCAACGGAATGATGGCAAAACCCAGTTGCATGCTTAACACCACCTGACTGAAGACGAGCAAGGCGCCTGTTTCCTTTTCTCCATAGATCAGAATAACAATGTAGGCAGGAATGATGGCAATCAATCGGGTAATCAATCTGCGCAGCCACGGGGCGATGCGGAGGTTGAGATAACCTTCCATCACGATCTGACCTGCCAGTGTTCCGGTGATGGTAGAACTCTGTCCGGCCGCGACCAACGCGATGCCAAAGAGCAGGGGAGCCCATTCACTTCCTAACAAGGGTTGAAGAAGACGGTGGGCATCCTGAATATCGGCCACCTGATAAAATCCCGCCTGGTAAAAAGTGGACGCAGCTAAAATCAAGATCGCGGAGTTCACAAAGAAAGCAGCATTCAGGGCGATGGCGGAGTCAATAAAGTTGTACTTGATCGCCTGCCAGATTCCCTGATCGGTTTGTGTAATTCTTCGGGTCTGCACCAGGGAAGAGTGCAAATACAAATTATGGGGCATCACCGTGGCACCAATGATGCCAATGGCAATGTACAATGCTTCTTTGTTGGGGAGGGAAGGAATAAAGCCTGTGAGCAGTTCGCTTACCTGAGGTTTGGCCAGAAACAACTCTACCACAAAAGCTCCTCCGATGATGGCCACCAGCGCGATGATGAAGGCTTCGATCTTGCGCATACCGTAGCTCTGCAACAGCAATAGGAGGAGGGTGTCCAGGATGGTGAGCGACACGCCCCATATTAACGGGAGATCAAAGAGCAACTGTAACCCGATGGCCATTCCCAATACTTCGGCCAGATCACAGGCGGCAATGGCGATTTCGGCAAACAGCCACAGCACCCAATTGACGGCTTTGGGATATGTTTTTCGGGAAGCCTGGGCCAGGTCTAACTGTCTCACCACCCCTAATCGGGCACTCAGACTTTGCAATAACAAAGCCATGATGTTTGACATCAGCAATACCCAAATGAGTGTGTATCCAAATTGACTACCCCCGGCAATGTCCGTAGCCCAATTGCCCGGATCCATGTAACCCACGCTGACCAGATAGGCAGGTCCCATAAAAGCCAATAGCTTTTTCCATCCGCGTCCTTGCGTGGCGTCTACCGAGGCATTTACCTCGCTGAGCGATTTGCTATCAATAGCTTTACTTTCCATCAATTGCTCACCAAAATGTTTTTACATACTTCTCTGGAAAGAGAAAGGGTTTTTACTCCAATCCGTATTTCCATCGATTGATCATATTCTTCCTTATCCGTCAATTGAAGTTTGACTCCGGGTTTAGCCCCAATCTTATCCAGATATTTTAACAAGCCAGAGTCGGAATCTTTCACTGCGGCTATCTGTCCTTTATAGCCTACCTTCACCTGATCCAGCGGAGTCAGGGCAGTCACCTTTATTTTTCCTTTGCTGTCGGGGATCGGATCTCCATGGGGGTCTACCTGCGGATGTCCCAGAAAGTCATCGAGTTTATCGATGAGCCGGGTGGAGTGGATATGTTCAAGCTGTTCGGCTACTTCGTGTACTTCATCCCACGTAAACCCCAGTGTTTGCACCAAAAATGTTTCCCACAGGCGGTGTTTGCGGATGACCAGCAACGCTTCCGTTTTGCCGGAGGCAGTGATGTTTACTCCGTGGTATTTTTCATACGTGATGAGCTCCTTCTGCGAAAGTTTTTTGATCATGTCAGTGGCGGAGGCAGCTTTGGTATTCATGGCTTCGGCCAGGGCATTGGTAAGCACGGCCACAGCACCTCCTTCCGACAGGTGGTAGATGGCTTTGAGGTAGTTTTCTTCCGTGAGACTGAGCATGGGCATCGGGTGTTGCACACGCAAGGTATTCATTTTTTAGACAAGTCTAAAAAATATTTTAGAGACGTTTATATTTATTTTTTAGGCGTGCTCAAATCAGGACTTTTTGCCAGCCTGAGTTCATAGAACGACAAGGCCCAGATGACCAATAATTCTGCCGCAAAGTAGGAGTATCCCATCCGGGTGAGGGTGCCGGAGTTTTGAAGCACATGATACATCGTCAGTAAACTATAGCTGATGTTGAGAAGGGCGATGATGGTCAGATAGCGCTGCCACGCTTTCGGACGGGCAAAATAGCACGTAAAGGAATACATGGAAAAGACAACGGCAAGGGAGATAAACAGGCGTACGACATGGGCGGGCATGCCAAATACATCTTCAAAGGATAAGAGAATACAAAGACAGCCAGCCGAAAAAACGGCCCCGAAGGCATCGATCAGAAAAATGAGCTTCCCTTTTATCTTCTCCACTTTTTTAATCCACCGATGAGAAACAAAAGACCAATACCTATGGCTATGAGTGAATAGATGGTCTCCAGAAGATTGTTGGCTTGCTGCATTTGCATGTCAAAGATGAGTTCGCCTACCCCCCGGATCAGATAAATGGCTGCAATGGTAAAGATGACCGGTTGGAGAAACGGAAGTTTTCGGATTTTTTGATCTGCTGAAAGTCCATAGAGACCAAAGATGAAAAAAAAGATAGCCACAAAAATGGTTAAGGCGTAGGGATACCACGGATGTATTTGTGCCGCCCGAGCCATTTCCTGAGCAATGCCGGTTACTTCAAACATTTGATCGGCCCACAGGAGGCCCACCACGTGAGCGATGGCAATTATAATATTGAGATATCCAGCGAGTCGTAACATCGTTCCTTTACCTATGAAATGAAACGGAAGAACTATCAGATGGTTACATATTTCAATGGCCGGATGAGTACAGTCATGGAAACGATGGAGTAGCGTCAGATCGATTGTATCATTGATCTGACGTTTACCCGTGGATGATTTATGTAAGTATTCAAAAAAAACGAAAAACCAGAATTTGACTTTGGTTTACCACTACATGCTACTCAGGTTCAATCCGGTTATTGGCAAAGAAATTTCTGCCAATTAATCGATTCTATAATTGTATCCAATGATAAAATAGAAGGGAATTAACGGCTTGGTTTCAAAATCTTGAACAATAATCCGGCCTGCGTTAAGGGTTAAGTCAGATTTTTTGTACGATAATCCTGTCTGCAATCCATAATGAAAATTTCCACCGGTAGCCGGTTCGAACCAGCCATCTCTCACATCCGGATAGATTATCTCTTTATATAGGTTTGAGTGTTTGAAATGTGTGACAATGGCTTTATCAAAACCAATTTCTCCTGCAGCAAACCATTTTGGTTTGTAGTAGCCGAAAATGCCGTTTAGTTCACTTCCAAAATTCTGTAACCGAACCAAGGGATTTTGATATCTACGATAAATGGCATTCAAAGAAAGACTTCCTTTTAAGCTAGCGTTGTTCAAAAGAACAATCTGGCCACCCATTTTAGTTTTAAAATCATCCAGGAAATTCTTCCCGAAAGGTGAAGAGAAATTGGCAGTTAGAATCAAGGGTATTTTTGTTTTAACCTGATAGGCATACCCAAGACTATGGGACAGGCTATAGTCCCATCCAAAGCCAACATGGATCGTATGTTCGCTTTGTTCGATGGAACTCCAATTAACTGTCTGAGCTCTCATAGGCAGTGTCAGGCATAGCAAAGCTGGTAGTACTTTTATTATTCTGATGGTTTTCATAATTCTTCTTAATTCAACGAGTTTAAATATTCCACAACAACCGGATACACAAAATGCCACTTGAAATAAATCATTTCATGACCGGTATCATTGATCTGAACAATGTTGGAGTTTGGAAAAAAGGCCGCCTCTTTTTTAGCGAATGTTAAACCATAGGAGGTGTTGTTTTCACCATATAAAAAAAGGGTGTTGGTCTGATACTGAATTAAATTCCGAGTAAAGTCAAACCCTTCCTTTTCTGAGATGTTTGCAAATGCCTGCAAGACAACGGCTCCGTTACGCCAGAAGGGCGAAGGTCCTTCAATCCCTTCATCATTACCGTTTTCATACGAAAAACTTGATGCGATCCCCAATTTATAATCAAGAATCTCGTGTTCATTACTACCTCCTGTTAAGAATTGTTGGTAGTACATAACATCATTTGTCCCTTCTGAGAACAAACTCAGTTTGCGACTTGCTTCGGAATATTCATCCAGTAATGGCTTAGTAAACCCTCCTGGTTCCGCAAAGATGACCCCATCAATTCTGTCAGGATACGAATTGATGTAGGCTGCGGCAAGCATGGCACCCCATGAATGGCCAAATAGAAATACCTTTTGATCAGGAGAAGTCCGGTAGTGCTTAATGACGGCTGTGAGATCATCCAGATATAATTGAATGGTATATGTTTTTTCTTCATGTCTTTGAGATAATCCGGTGCCCCGTTGGTCATAGAAAACAACGTAGTAGCCATTGGTAGCCAGCTGTTTTACAGCGAGACCATTTCGATAGTCTGAACCGGGACCACCATGTAAAAAGATGACCATGGACTCCGTGGAATTTCCGTATGTTTCAGAATGAAGGCGGGTTCCATTGACTGCTATGGAAGGTAAATTAGGATCTTCTACTACTGTTTTGGGTACTAAATTGCCTGGTTCATCTAGGCCAGCTTCTTTTTCACAAGACATGGCTAGTGTGCAAGCGACTACAACAGCCCATAGGATTTTTTTTCTCATTATTCTTTGAACTTTAGAATTGAAGTGCAAAGAGAATCGTTTCGTTATGTTTAGACGACCCAAAATGAAAAGTGGAACCTATTTATGGAGTATCCTGGACTGGGGTAACAATCAGGATTACAGGCGATTATGAGAGTTGAATCTTGGTTGTGAGAGATGAACCCAATTAAGGTAACTGTATTTTACGCTCCCTTACGTACTCAGTCGGAGATTTACCAACCACGCTTTTGAAGTTTCGGTTAAAGGAAGTTTTGGAATTAAATCCACAGTCATAAGCAATTGCCAATAGAGTATACTTATGATTTTCAGGCTGTAAAACCCTCTCTTTGAATTCTTCTATTCTCAGCGAATTTATGTAGTCAAAGAAGTTTTTCTGCTCCATCTTATTAATGATATGAGAAAGTGTATTCGGGTGCACACTCAGTTCGTGTGAAACCATTGCCAAGGTTAGTTCTGGCGTCAGGTATAACTTCCGTTGGCTCATAACCGTTAATAATTTATGGTGGATAGATTCCAGTTGGCTATCTGGAATGGACGATTTCTCGTCTTTTGAGTTTTCGGATGCGATATTGGAATAGTTCTCCAGCACTGTTGTTTTTGTTGAATAGGAAGGCAACAAGGGCGGATGATTATTAAAAATCCCGACCTGCCGGATCCCGTAATATCCAATCATAAAGACATACATGACCACCATAATGAAAATGAACTCATCATTAGCAACTAGAACAACTACCCAGATACATGACAAACCCAGAATCAATTTCAGAAGCCATTGTAAATTTATTTTTTCAGTATAGGAGTAATTTTCCTTGATTTTCCTTTTGTGCCGGATCAAAGAATACAATGACAACATACTGTAAGTGATACCCGAGGAAATAATGCCAAAGAAAATAATATTTCGATGTGTCGTATAAGCCTCTCCTCCTCCAAGATAGATATCAATTTTTTCCTCCAGAGGTAGTGATAAAAAAGGTATGAGGGAAACTAATGCAAGTACATATGGAATTAAATGATAAAGTATTTTGATGCTGCCTATTCTCCCAGTGGTGAGCGAGGTTGTATAAAAAAACAATAATGGACCGTGTAGAAGTGGTAAGGGTATTTCGAGCCCCAGAAAGAATGGAAAATGTAAGTATTGTCGGGATGAAACAATAACAAAAAGCAACAGATGCACAAAAACCACACATAGCCACGTCAGAAGTAATTTATCTGCTTGACTTTTGTTTCGTTTAGTCAAGAGTATAAACAACAAGAAGAAGGTTAAACTAATTCCGATTTTGTATATCATTTTTTTTAACGATCTCGAAAGAAATGGAGATCAATTCCTACCACTTTATTAACCACTATCGAAGAACAGACTTGGTAACGAACTACTTATCCTCCACGGCATCCGCCAGATCCATGACGCAATTGAAGCGATAGCCCTTGTGCGGTTGAATGCTCACTCCAATAAAATTAACGGCCGGTTGCATAATGTTTTTGCGATGTCCGCGACTGGGAACTCCATCATCAATCAATAACTGTAGAATAATGGCGAGCGGATCTTCAAAACCATACGAGCAGTTTTCCCAGGGGCCATTATAGGTTCCGGTAAAATTTCCATGTCGCTTCACCCGGTCAGCCGAACTTTCTCCTTTCGTGCTGGCATGTCCAATCTGTCCGCTGGTTCCCATATCGATGGCATGATCTTTTGCTGCGAGCGAAAGAGCCAACGAAGGCTGAAGTGGTTTCAAGGGCGCCCAGGTTAAAAGCTCCTGATAACATTCCCTGGCGTAGCTTCCTTCGTTCTGTCGGCTTTCCAGATATTTTTTAGCAAACGCAGCGGGTTGTGTGCGTACTTCATTCACCAACCGGATAAGCTCTTTTTCCGGATCGGTGAGGTAGGTAACCTCTTTAGCTGTGTGAATATCCTGAGCTACGAGGGGGTAGCCCCAGGCTACACAGGCGGCCAGGATACATAAACAGTTCTTCATCATGATTCCAGGAATGGGTATCGGTAATCTGTCGGAGTAACAAACGTCTCTTTGATGGTCCGTAACGAAACCCAACGCAACAGGTTGACTTTCGCTCCGGCTTTGTCGTTGGTACCAGATCCACGCGCACCTCCAAAAGGCTGCTGCCCCACCACGGCTCCGGTGGGTTTATCGTTGATGTAAAAATTTCCAGCAGAGTTCACCAGTTTTTGAGTGGCCATTTCAATGGCATAGCGATCCTGTGCCAGGATGGAACCCGTCAGGGCATACGGAGAGGTCTGGTCGACCAACTCCAATGTTTGCTCAAAATTTTCGGAGTGGTAAACGTAGATGGTGACTACCGGCCCAAATATTTCCTCGCACATGGTCAGGGAGGATGGATCTTTGGTGACAATCACGGTGGGTTCTATAAAATAACCTTTTGACTTATCGTATTTACCACCCGCGATGATTTCGTTCATCGGATTCTGGCGAGCCTTTTCAATATAGCCGGTGATCGACTGAAAGGCTTTTTCATCAATGACTGCGTTGATAAAATTTCCAAAGTCTTCCGTGCCACCCATCTTCATGGATTTCAAATCTTCCACCAGGTATTTTTTTACGTCTTCCCACAGATTGGAGGGGATGTAACAGCGGGAGGCAGCGGAACATTTTTGTCCCTGGTATTCAAAGGCGCCCCGGGCAATAGCGACTGCCACCTGCCTGGCCGAGGCGCTCTTGTGCACCATGATAAAATCCTTTCCACCGGTTTCGCCTACGATGCGTGGATAGGAGCGATAGGTTTGAATGTGGTTGCCCACCGTCTTCCAGATATTTTGAAACACCCCGGTACTGCCGGTGAAATGAATACCGGCAAAATCTTTATGCTTAAAAATAATCTCTCCGGCATCCGGGCCGCTGACATAGATTAGATTGATGACACCGTCCGGTAGTCCGGCTTCTTTTAAAATCCTCATGAAAACCTGGGCCGAATAAATTTGTGTGTTGGCGGGTTTCCAAACAACCGTGTTTCCCATCAAGGCCATGCTGGTGGGAAGATTCCCACCAATGGCCGTAAAATTGAAGGGCGTCAGCGCAAAAGTAAATCCTTCCAGCGGCCGGTATTCCATCCGGTTCCAGATACCCGGTGCCGATTCGGGCTGATCCCGGTAAATCTCACTCATGAAGTAGACATTAAACCGGAGAAAATCAATCAGTTCACAAGCCGAGTCAATCTCGGCCTGATAGGCATTTTTGGACTGGCCCAGCATGGTGGCGGCATTCATCTCATAGCGGTAGGGGCCTGCCAGAAGTTCGGCAGCCTTTAAGAAGATACTGGCTCTGTTTTCCCACCGCAGGTTGGCCCAGAGGTCTTTTGCGGCCAACGCGGCCTGAATCGCTTGTGTGACGTGTTCCTGATCACCTTCATAATAATACCCCAGCAGATGTTGATGATCGTGGGGCGGATGAATGGATTTTTTGGTCTCGGTACGCACTTCTTCCGCACCAATATACATGGGTATATCTGCCACTCGACTGCGGGCCTCGCGCAATGCCTGCGTGAGGGCAGCTCGCTCTTTAGAGCCGGGTGCATAGCTGAGAACAGGCTCATTTTTTGGATAAGGAATATGGAAGAAACCGGTTGACATATATAACGTGGGTTGAATGAAATGAATGGTTTGGACAAAGGTACGAAGTACCGGTTCACTTATAAATGCATGCTGCGCAAATTTACGAACCTGGTTGCCTTACATTTCTTATAAAATGGAGGTCAGTTCATACAGGTTTTTGATTTCATGGGTCACACGTTCCTGATGAGGAAGCTGATTCGGGTTGAAATAAACGGTATCGATATCGGCATTTCGACCTCCGGCTATATCGGTTAATAAGTTGTCACCAATCATTATAGCCTCGAAAGGCTGGGCTTCAGAATGATTCAACGCTAATCTGAATATTTCCGGTGATGGTTTTTTGTATCCTGCTTTTTCGGAAGTAATGACCGCATCAAAAAAGTGTTCAATTCCGGAAGCTTTCATTTTGGTAGATTGAATTTCTTCAAATCCGTTGGTGATGATGTAGAGCCGGTACCTCCGTTTCAGATAGTTCAGGGTTTCCAGCGCCTGTGGCATCAAACGGCTTTTGGAAGGAGATTCTGTCACATAATCGTGCGAAAACGTAAGCGAAAGTTCGTACTGATCGATTCCCACCCGTTGAAAGACCTGATGAAAACGTTCGAACCGAATCACATCCCGAGAAATTTCACCCCGGTCGTACCGATCCCAGAGACGGGTATTGATTTCTACGAACGTGCTATAAAAATCCGAGAAGTCACTCTTGCTTTTGTGGGGGAGGTCATACCGGTGATAGAGATCTTCTAATGCCTCACGCGAATTGGTTTCATAATCCCACAAGGTGTGGTCCAGATCAAAAATGACAGTCTTATAACTCATGGATTAAGGTTGACTTAACGGTTTGAGCCGCAGTTTATTCAACGCCAGTTCGCGGTTGGTAAACAAGGTTTGAAACAGATGCTGATCGTGTTGCAGCAAGGGGTCTCTGCGGATGAATTGAAGGATTTGTTTGATGATGTCAAACACTTCGTCTTTGATCTGGTAAAAGATCCATTGATTGATTTTTCGGCTGGTCAGAATTCCGGAGTTTTTCAAATAAATCAAATGACGGGACGTTTTCGTTTGGGTAAAGTCCAGAATCTGCTCCAGATCACTGATGCACATTTCGCCATTGGTCATGATCAGGTTGAGAATCCGGAGACGGGCGGTGTCGGAACAGGCCAGAAAAATCTGTGCACCCGGGTCAATATTGAAGTGTTTAAGTCTCATTTTACCCCCTGAAAGCTTGCAAGATAGGTTTTTTGATTGGCTGACTAACTTTTACATCGGATCAATTGTTTGTCTTCGATTAGGCTTTACCCTTGGCAATATCTAATTTTGAAATTCGACTAAATAAACGTGTGTGAGTAGAAGTTGGCTTTTTATTGGGGTTTTGATTTGCGTGATCTTTCTCCCGGGCAAAGGACAATCGCAGAATGGCCCCAAGAGGGTTCTTCAATTGTCGGGGATGATCCTGGCTCCGGATAGCGCGATGGGCGTTCCCGGAGTTCATATTTATGTTCCCAAAGCGGGCTATGGCACCACCAGTAACCCGGTCGGTTTTTTTTCCATGCCCGTGGTGGTGGGGGATAGCGTGGTGATCAGTGCCGTGGGGTTTGTGAAACAACATTACATCGTGCCCAACCACCGGTCAGACTTTTTAACCATCATTGTAGAAATGGTGGAGGACATTACCTATCTCAAAGAAATTGTGTTTCGCGAAATACCAACGGAAGAAGTTTTTAAAGAAGCGGTGCTGGCGCTGAACGTTCCCATGGATGACCGGGGCTATGATCCCCGAAACCTGAATGCCGAATTGATGGCGTTGATGCTGAAAACCACACCGATGGATGGGGCCGCCAACTATAAATATTACATGGATCAATGGTCGACATCGGCCAGTGATAAATTTCAGCCGCGCACCAACCCCTTCCTCAACCCTTTTAACTGGGCACGTTTCTTTCGGGATTTGAAGCAGAATAAAAAGAAGTAGGTTTTTAGCCTTTTGGTAATTTTAGTATACTTGCACCCTCTTTAGAACACCCTCGTATTCTAAAGTTATTTCGAGATGTAGCGCAGCCCGGTTAGCGCATCACGTTAGGGACGTGGAGGCCGGAGGTTCGAATCCTCTCATCTCGACCAATCAGTATTACGTAAGGGACGTGGATGCCGTCCCGCTTCGAGCGGGATCATCTCGACCAACCAGCATCACGTTAGCTGCGTGGATGCCGTCCCGCTTCGAGCGGGATCATCTCGACCAATCAGTATTACGTAAGGGACGTGGATGCCGTCCCGCTTGAAGCGGGGTCATCTCGACCAATCAGCATCACGTTAGTTGCGTGGAGGTCGCCCTGCTTCGAGCGGGGTCATCTCGACCAAGCCTTTCCTTTTTTTATAGAGGGAGGCTTTTTTTATTTGAAGGGCTGGATGAACAAAACAGCACCTTGCTGGACATTCATGAAAAGAACAACCATGGAGAGTTATTTGATGTCCAGAAATTCAGACTCGGCAGAAGCAATGGTTCTTGAAAAGAGAATTAAAAGAGTTGCTAAACGAATTCTTGATGATATATAAAATAGTTCTTTCGGTTAGCGTCACGCCACAGGCGTGATTGGAGATGTGCAGGCCGCTCCGCTTCGAGCAGGTCATCTTGTTACATAGCTGCTTCAGCAGCTTTTTTGTGTTACAACCCACTACTTCTTTCCATCTTTTGGCTGGCTATTTTTGCCGGACTGCCAAAAATGAAAAATAACTTTTGTCTCCAGCCCTTTGCGGATTTTACATCTTTGAATATCTCTGTGTATTCGTGGAAATTCAAATAGAAGGGGTTGGAAGTAACCCGAACGGATGTAGTAATACCATACTGAGGCCGCTCAATTTCTTTTTGATAGGTGCCGAACAGTCGATCCCACACGATAAAGGTTGCGCCAAAATTCTTATCGAGGTAATGCGGCTGAGATCCATGATGAACACGATGATTGGAAGGTGTAACAAAAACATATTCGAAAAAAGCAGGTAGGCGATTGATGAACTCGGTATGAACCCAAAACTGAAACAGGATTGCCGCCTGGTTAGCAACAAAAAATATGATGGGATGAAATCCCATCAATGGCACGGGAAACAAGAAGATTATTTTAAGGTATTGGAACCAGCTTAATCGGAATGCAACACTTAAATTGTAATGCTCTCCTGAATGATGGGTCACATGCGTGGCCCACCAGAATCGTTGACTGTGGGATATCCGATGCGCCCAGTAGCTACAAAAATCAAATAGGATGTAGCAGGGAATCAGGCTCCACCAATTCAGTTCCATTCTCCACGGTAGAAAATTGTAAATGGCAATGGCACCATAAAATAAACCGACCTTGATCAAACTGCTGATGGTGATGTTTCCGATTCCGATCCATAGCGATCCCAGCGTTTCCTGCCATTGATAATAGCCTTTATTGAGCCGGTGTGAAAGATATATTTCAATCAAAACACAGGTAACAATTACCGGAATGGACCAGAGAATAAGTTCAGGAGCATTACTCTGAATAGAGTCTGCATGGCTCCAAGGTATTCGATCAGCTCCCATGGTCAGTTTGAAATATAATTATGTAGTGAAGAAAAACCGGGAGAACGCTCCCGATTGATCATTTTAAGGTTTAGTTACTATTATCTACTGCGATGTCCTTGAAAGCCTTGCCCAACTCTTCCATATCGTGGTTAAACTCGCGCTTAAAGGCAGACCATTTACTGGATTTGGTTTTGTCAGAGGTTGCAATTCGTTTGCGCCAGATATCATTTTTTACTTGAAGCGCCAACACTTTCTTGTCGTATTTTTCTTTGGTTTCTTTATTTTCAGAGGCCTTCTGTTTTTTCAATACTTTGATTTTGTATTGATTTTCCAGAATGATTCGTTCGGCTTCTTCCCGAAATTTGCGGTAATCCGCAGCGGAATCAATTTTAGCTTCTCGTAAATCAGCTTGCGCCTCTTTCAGCTCTTTTCTTGCCTTGGCTGCTTCGCTGTTTTCCTGTGCAAAGGCCATTAGTCCGGTGGTCATCAGCAGGATGACCATCAGTGATTTTAGTTGATTTTTCATAAGTAAAATTGTAAAAAAGTTGTTCATCGTTTGTTACATGCTTTTCGTGAGTTGTTACATTTTTTACGGAATCTTATCGAAGTGATCCGTACTGAGTTTTACTCCGATTGGAATGGTTTAGGATTTGATAAATGTTATCCAGGATATCTTGCAAGGGTACTACAATGATCCGCTTTTGCAATACCACTGTCCGGGCTGGGTAAGGGCAGGTTTTGAATGGAGGCAGGTACATGCATTAAAGGGAAAGGGGTGGTATCAGTTCCCGCTCGAAGTAGGCCCGGGAATGATTTTCAGGATGATCAACCTCTGTGCAATAGTAAATGCGTGCATGGTACTTCATGATGGTCAGGTAACACTCCGGACGTTCCACTGCCGTAATCCGAGTGCCTACCGGGTAGCGATTATCTGTGTGGGTATAGGAGTTCATATGATTGATTTTTTTTAAGGGTGAAGAAAGGCACTATCGGTGTTATCCGATAAGTGCTTTCTTTTTGAGCCATCTACAGTATTTCTATAGTGACTTTTTTCTTCCGAATGGTCCTTGGATCAAAGGAGAGTACATGCACAAATTGCCTGAGTTTCTGTCTGAATTTTTCATTTCCGATACAAGCTTCAAACAGACGTTCACTGTGACTGAAATAGGCATAGCGTGAGGTTAGTAGTTTAATCACTTCAGGATACAGTTGAATCCATTCCATCTTCACGGCATGATTTTCCAGATAGTAAATAAGCATTTCAGCTTTTATCGGACTCGGGGCAAAGATGGCCTCATTTATGAAGCGTTGTAGTTCCTGCTTAACATTCGGAAAATGATCTGGTAGAAACTCTTCACTCGTTTCACTGGATGCAGGCGAGACGCTGACTGAAAAAACATTACCGTTTGATACTTTCATTCAAATCATAGACGGTACAGCCGAAATACAAGTCAATGGAATGATATTGGTGCTTCCGGTCGGGATGGCCTTGGTCATACCCGCTCATGCACGAAGTAAAATCCGGGCGAAGGAACGATTTAAAATGGTTAGTACGGTAATCAAAAGTGGGTTTGAAGATGTAGCGATATGAACGTAAGCGTTTTGATCTCGAGCAGAAACGGAGGGTATAACCTTTCTGTTTTTATCGGGGAGTGACACTATTTTCTTTCGATGGAAATAGCTTTATTGGACTTCATTTGACAGCTTAAGGTCATGTATTTCCGTTTGATTTTAGTGGGGTTGTTTCTGGGGAGCATTACGTCAACCATGGCTCAACGATTGGTAGATCGAAAGTTGTTTCAGATGATGGAGGCGGGTAAATTTCATTCCGTCCGACAAACCCTTGATAAGGCAATCCGAAAAGACAGTACCCGTGCCGAAAACTGGTATGCTCTTTCTGTCTGGTATAGTTCTATCCGCAATCCTGACTATCAAATTGATTCCGCTGATCTTTCTTGCCGCCAGGCTTCCCAATGGTTTCAAAGAACCCCCTCGCGCGATCTGGAGCGACTGCTAAAAATTCCCATGGATAGCCTGGTATTGGGTAATCTCCGGAAGCGAATTGACAGTCTGGCTTTTGAACGTGCCAAAGCTGGCAACACAGAAGAATCCTATGGACTGTTTATTAAACGTTTTGCAGAAGCGGGACAGGTTCAGGAAGCCCAGGAGTTACAACAGGAAGTGAGTTTTCTGGAAGCGCTTAAATCGAACACACCGGAATCTTTCACCTCGTTTTTGGTACGGTATCCAAAAGCTTCCCGAAGCAAGGAAGCCCGTGAGCGATATGAGCGATTACTTTACGATCGTGCTACGGAGGCGGGGGATTTACGTTCATTTTTGAATTTTGTAAAGACCTATCCTCGGAGCCCTTATCGTAGAGACGCGGATTTACATATATACCAGGCGCTGACGGTGGATGGACACCCCGAGTCGTGTCAGTCGTTTTTGGAAAAGTACCCCGAAAACACCTGGGCAGGGCAGGCCCGCGAAATTCTTTTTTATCTGCAAGACCTTCCGTTGGAGGTATCCCCGGAGGCAAGCGACTCTTTGCTAATCCGAAGAACTCGAGAAAGGTCAACGTTAATTCCTTTTCGGAAGAACGGTCTATATGGATTCATGAATACACGTGGGGCCGAAATAATAAAGCCACGGTTTCCTTCCATCGAAGAGCATTATTTATGCGGCAATATCACAGACATCTTTTTGAAAACGTCTGAGGGATTGGTAGACCGGTGGGGGAAAATAGTATCTGATTCGTTAACACAGTCGAGAGAAGTAGGTCTGGGTTTTGTCACGATAGGTAATGGTTCCCGTGAGTATTTAATCCATCAGTCGGTTGTCCGGTTGATACCTGAGGCAGTGGAAGATGTCAGAATTTTGCAGCGACAGTTTCTGGCGGTTAAAGTCAATAGCCGATGGAAACTCATGGCTTTTAATGGAAAGGTACTTTCGGAAGGATGGGAGGATATTCAGTCGGCATCTGCCTGTCTGGTTTTTTCCCGTCTCGGCAAAAAGAGTGTAGCGACAGGCGCTCAGGTAATGGCTGCAGTTGATGGACGGTTGCCGGCTGCCTTGGTTTTTGATGAGGTGCGAACGCTCAGTGCAAACCGACTATTAGTAACGAACGGATCGTTGGAAGGAATCATAAATGATTCACTTGTCTTTGTGGTGCCCCTCGAAAGACAGACCATTCAAGCCTCTCCCTATGGCATCAAAATTATGCGGGATCGTGGCTTCAGGTTGATAGATGTGTCGCCCGGCCTTTCCACTCACGAATGGAAGGAAATGAAAACCGATCAACGTTGGCTGCAGTTGCAGCGCGAAGGCACCATCGTGTTGGTCGACATCATTTCAAAAGAAATGATTACACCGGCAGCTGACAGTGTGGTTCTTCGCAAGGGCGTGGCGGTGGTCTACCATTCTGATTCCACCACGCTGTATTTTTCATCCAGACAACATATTTCCGTTGGTTCCGGAGAAAAGATATCCTTTATCTTATCAGACCCTGTTCAGTACTTCTATGTGACAGGTAAAAAAAATGCCACGGTGTACGATGTTAGCAAAGGAAAACGAATCTTTACTCAGGTCTTTGAAACCATTGAATATCTTCCGCAAAAGTTGTTTTTGGTGACTCATCAAAAACGAAAAGGTTTGGTCAGGTTGGATGGCCGAGTCGTGGTTCCATTGATGTATGATGCCATCGTTTGGAATCCCGGTGGTTTTTTTTCGCTTTTGTTGAAAGGCCGAATGGGAGCCTATCATCCCGAAAAAAATCAAGTGTTGGAAGCGGTATATGATCGAAATCTGATGTTATTGCCATCAGGTCATTGGGTAGCCTCCCAAGGTGGTAAGTATGGTTTAATCGATCCTCAGCGAAAAGGCCCGGATAGCTTTACCTACGAAGAGGTGCTGCCCTGGAATCGAGACCAATGTTGGGTCAAGCAACAAGGTCAGTGGTTGCTAATAGTGGTAACCACTCGCATTGCTGTTCTTTCAGGTGTTAAACGATTTGAGCCGATCGGTGGAACTTCCCAGGAAAAATTTCTACTCTATCATCGGGAAAATTATTTCGGGGTGATAAGTTCAACCCAAGGCATTATTATACCCTCCGCCTTTAGTGATGTCATCAATGTAGGGAGTGAGGACGATCCCGTGTTTTTTACAGAAAAATTTATTGAAGAGGCAGACATCTACATCGTCATATATTATGATCGGCAAGGGAAGTTTCTGAGAAAACAGGTGTATGAAAAGGAGGAATATCATTTGATTTATTGCGATGAATAATGGGGTAACGACTCTACGTCAAAACTTCACATTTTAATTATACCACGCGTTCGGCAGGTTACGGGAAGGTTAGTATCTTGCTTCCTTTATTACAGTCATGAAGATTTTTCTATCCGGTCTCTTAGTACTCCTCGCAATTGCTTCACAGGCGCAACCGTCAACCTCTCAGAAGCCCAAACTGGTAGTGGGCATTATGGTAGATCAAATGCGGATGGAATATTTATACCGGTTTGAGTCCAGGCTAGGAGAAAATGGTTTTAAGCGACTGATGCGGGAGGGTTTTACACTAAAAAATGCGCACTACAACTATATGCCCACCGTAACGGGTCCTGGCCATGCATCGGTATACACGGGCACCACTCCAGCTGTTCATGGAATCATCGGAAATGACTTTTACGATAAGTTTGAAAAAAAGAGTGTGAATTGTGTGGAAGATTCCCGTTACAAGCCGTTGGGAAGTGAGGTGGGGAATGGAGATGTGTCGCCCTGGCGTCTCTTGTCTACCACCGTTACCGATGAATTAAAACTGTTCACACAGAAGCGATCAAAAGTCATGGGTTTATCGATAAAAGATCGGGGGGCTGTGCTTCCGGCCGGCCACATGGCTGATGCCGCCTATTGGTATGACAGTAAAACCGGACGATTTATCTCCAGCACGTATTACATGAACCAAATGCCGGCATGGGTAGATAAATTTAATAAACTGAACAAGGCCGATCAATACCTAAATCAAACTTGGAACACTTCCTTTCCACTGGAAAAATATGTTGCGAGCGGGCCGGATCTGTCACCCTATGAGCGAAAGTTTAGCGGCAAGTCAACTACCGCGTTCCCCTATAACCTGAAAGAGTTGCGTTTAAAGAACGGGAATTTTGACTTGCTGGTCTATACACCTTTTGCCAACGATTATCTGACCGAGTTTGGACTGACTTTAGTAACGGAAGAAAAACTGGGTCAGGATGATGTGACTGATTTTCTGGCTATTTCCTATTCCACTCCGGATATCATCGGACACTCCGTGGGGCCTAATGCAGTTGAAATAGAAGATATCTATATCAAACTGGATAAAAACATTGAAACTATTTTAAGCTCGCTGGACAAACAAGTGGGGATCGGGCAATACACGGTTTTTCTAACGGCCGATCACGCAGTGGCCGATGTGCCCCAGTATCTCAAAGATCAGCGGATACCGGCCGGTACGATGAGTTTGGAAAACTTAAAAGTTAACATGGCTGATTTTCTAAACGCCTATTATCCGGGTAAAAAACTGATTGAGAATATCAGTAATGAACAAGTTTTTCTCAATCACGAAGCGTTTTCACAGGATCCCCGGACTTCCGGGGTAGATCTGCTCATTACCATGGAACTGGTGGGGAAGTTTTTGATGGCAACGGATGGTATACAAACCTATTACACCGAAAATCAATTGCGCCAGTCTGATTTTAATGAAGGTGGTATCAAGGGATCGGTGGTTCGGGGATTTCATCACAAAAGGTCAGGTGATATTGCCTTTGTGTTAGAACCGGGTTGGTTTACAGGTAACTGGCCCCAGGGCACCACTCACGGATCGCCCTGGACGTACGATACCCATGTTCCCATTCTTTTTTTTGGGGCGGGTATACCCGCTGGCAGTACTTCCGTCTATCACTCCATCACTGACATCGCTCCGACACTTTCAGTGTTGCTGGGGATAAAATTTCCTAATGGTTGTACCGGCCAACCCATTTCAGAATTACTGGATAGATAAAATCAATCTATAGTTCAAAGTAGAGGTGATGGTGTAAGCGGCAACCCGGATTAAAATCTGTCTGACACGCAGGGCATTTGTTTTCGCATGCGAGATATTCCTGAATGGTCAATTCATGTTTACAAACGCCACATAAAATCGCGCGGGTTTCCCGTTCACTCTTCAACCATATGTGAGCCGGGTGACCTGCTGTTTCTTCATGGCATTGAAAACAGGGGTAATAACGCAAACAGCATTTGAAGCGAATGGCAATCACATCCCGCAGCGTGTGATAATGCTCACACCGCGTTTGATCATCGACTATTTTTCCATAAATATCGACTGGAGGGTTCATGCGTCACCGGGAAGTTTTTCGGGCATATAATTGCGGTATCTTTGTTACTTACTGATGTTACGCAGCGTTCGTAGCATAATTGTCAGACTGAGGTTCTCGAAGTCGATTCCGAGTCTTAAATCCGGTTTCGAGAGCCTCAACCTGACACACATTAATAAATTTGCGTAACATCAGTTACTTATTATTATTCCTATGAGATCTAACCTATTTTTTTGCGTGCTTTTGATTTCGATGCAAGTCATCGCTCAAACAAAAGAAATTCAAGTGTCCGGCAAAGTCATCAGTCTGTCGACAGGTAAAGCTATCAAAGCAAACATTACTTACAAAAGCATACCCACGGGTGGCATTTCCGGACGGTTTATGGATAGTACCTATCAATTTTCAGTTTTTGGAACGGCCCGGTATCAGGTGACCGCTACAGCCGAAGGTCATCTGTCAAGAAGTATCATCATCGATCCGAAAGATATTGGTAAGGAATCTGTTTTTGTCAGAAATATTGAGTTGACGGATCAGAAACAAACCTTTCGACTGAATCATTTGATTTTCCAGCTTGGGAAAGCAGTCATTGATCCTAAATCGTTTCCAGAGTTAGATGAATTGGCGGCCCTGATGGAGGATAGCAAGAACATGATTATTCAATTGGAAGGACACACAGACAATGTAGGGGATGCCAAAATGAATATGAAATTGTCAGAGGAAAGGGTAGATGCCGTTAAAAGTTATCTGGTATCCAAAGGAATCAGTAAAAGTCGAATGAAGACCAAAGCATTTGGTGGCACCCGGCCCTTGTCTGTCGATGGTACACCGGAAGCCAGGGCCCTCAATCGAAGAGTCGAGATCAGAGTATTAAGTCAATAACGTTGCCATTAACACAGTGCGGTAACCTTCGGTGGAAGTTTCTTTTCAGACGAAGTTTAATCATTATCTTCGGGGATTAACTCGTTGATTATGATGACCAAATATGTTTCTCTAGGTTTTTGTTTGCTGATAACATTGTTCGCATCCGGACAGGATGCTTCCTGGCTTCGCTATCCGGCCATTTCACCCGATGGTCAGAAAATTGTCTTTACCTATAAGGGCGATCTGTATCTCGTTGGTGTGTCGGGAGGAACAGCCCAGCCACTCACCTTTCATGAAGCCCATGATTTTATGCCGGTGTGGAGCCAGGATGGAAAGACCATTGCCTTTGCTTCCGATAGATTTGGCAATTTCGATATCTACACCGTTTCGGTGGACGGAGGGGAACCTGTTCGGCTCACCTTTCATTCAACGGCTGAATATCCCTATGCTTTTTCAGCGGATGGTCAATCGGTTATTTTTGGTGCCGTTCGTCAGGACGTGGTCAGCCACCGTCAATATCCGACCGGCTCTCAACCGGAAGTCTATTCCGTTGCTACCAAGGGGGGGCGTGTGCATCAGGTATGGACCATCCCGGCCGAAAACATTTCTGTGAGCCAGGATGGCAATCGGTTGGTCTATCATGATAAAAAAGGAGGGGAGAATGCGTGGCGCAAACATCATACCTCATCCATCACCAGAGATGTATGGATGTACGATCGGAAAGCAGATAGGCACACCATGCTGACTACCTTTGCAGGGGAAGATCGCAACCCGGTCTTTTCATCAGATGAAAAATCAATTTATTATCTGAGTGAGCAAAGCGGAAGTTTCAATGTGCATCAATTAGAGTTTTCCAATCAACAGAGTAAACAACTTACCACGTTTAAAAATCATCCGGTCAGGTTTTTGAGTATATCACAGGCAGGAGTTCTTTGCTTTGGTTATGATGGCTCGGTGTATACGCTTTCACCCGGGGGACAACCTCAAAAGATTTCCATTCACGTGCGCACAGCCGGAAAAAAGAACAATGAAAGTATTGTCAGCGTGAACGGGAATGTACGGGAGTTGGTCGTTTCGCCAACAGGCAAAGAGGTGGCATATATCTCCAGAGGAGAAGTATTTGTTTCCTCGATTGAGGGTGGAGTGACCAAAAGAATTACCACTACTCCGGAACAGGAACGGTTTTTAAGCTTTTCCCCTGCCGGTGATGCCTTGCTTTACGCCAGCGAGCGAAATAATAGCTGGAAAATCTTTCAGGCAAAGAAGACACGCGCAGAAGAACCTTATTTCTATGCTGCCACCGTCATCAAAGAAGAACCTTTGATCAGCGGTGCAACGGATGCGTATCAACCTAAGTTTTCACCGGATGGAAAAGAGATCGCCTTTATCGAAGATCGGAGATCCCTGAAGATCATGAACCTGAATAGTCGTGAAATACGCACGCTACTAACTCCAAATGAATTGTATTACATGGCCGATGGTGATCAGTATTTTCAATGGAGTCCCGATGGAAAATGGATGCTGGCCGAATATTCACCTGTCATGGCGAACAGCGAAGTCATCCTGATAGCCACGGATGGCAAAAGTAAACTGATCAATCTGACAGCCAGCGGCTATAGTGATTTTAGACCTGTCTGGGCAAATGATGGTAAGCAGATTCTCTGGTTGAGTGATCGGGATGGATTGCGAAGTTATGCCAATAGCGGTCAGCGGCAATCGGATGTATATAGTATGTTTTTAACGCGAGATGCGTGGGATCGTTTTCGGCTGAGTAAAGAGGATTATGCACTTTTAAAAGAAGCCGAAGAAAAAACCAAGGATGTATCGACCGAGAAGACGGGTAAAGAGGGTAGCAAAAAGAAACCCGAAGTAAAAAAGGACTCTTCTGTGGTGATAGACTGGGAGGGGCTGCGTGACCGCAAAGCCCGTCTGACCATTCACTCGTCTTCCTTGAGTGATGCATTACTTTCCAAAGACAACGAAAAGCTTTATTACCTGGCGCGTTTTGAAAAAGGACTTAATCTGTGGAGTACCCACCTGCGCACGAAGGAGACAAAAATGGAACTTTCGCTGGATGCCAACAGTGCATCGATGGTATGGGATAAGGAAAAGAAAAGTATTTTTCTATTGGCCGATGGCAGAATATCCAAGGTAAATCCGGAAGGATGGAAAAAAGAAAGTGTCTCCATCAATGGAGAAATGACCTTGGATGTGGCTGCCGAGCGCCAACACATGTTTGATCACGTGTGGAGGAGAACCAAAGGGATGTTTTACATCTCCACCTATCACGGAGCCCCCTGGGATTTGCTTCGCACCGAGTATGGGAAACATCTGTCGCACGTGGGCAATGGCCATGAGTTTTCGGAATTGCTCTCCGAAATGCTGGGTGAGCTGAACGTGTCGCATTCGGGCTCACGTTACTCCAGTAGCGGCTCCGGTGATGATGCCACAGCCTCGCTAGGTATTTTTATGGATATGGACTTTACCGGAGAAGGGATTCGTATTTCTGAAATCATCAAAGGAGGTCCGTTGGATAAGGCAACCCTCCGCCTGACTTCAGGAATGATCATTGAGCAAATAGATGGTGAACCAGTTTCGACCACACGGGATGTGGCTTATTACCTCAACCGCAAAGCAGGTAAGATTACCTTGTTACACGTATTTGATCCGCTCACTAAAACCAGGCAGCAGATAACCACTAAACCCATCAGCATGGGCGAAGAAGCAGGTTTGTTGTATAGGCGATGGGTCCGGAAAAACGAAGAAGAAGTAGATAAACTAAGCAAAGGTCAGTTGGGATATGTACACATTCCCGGAATGAGTGACGGGCCTTACCGAACCGTCTATGAAGAGATGATGGGAAAACATCATGATAAAAAAGGCGTGGTGGTAGATACTCGTTTTAACGGAGGGGGTGATCTGGTTTCTGACCTGGCGATGTTTTTTACCGGAAAGAAATTTTTGGATTACGCTATTGAAAGTCGTTCCGTTGGCTATGAGCCGGGCTTTCGCTGGACCAAACCAACAGTAGCCATGTTCAACGAATCAAACTACAGTGACGGGCATTGCTTTGCCTGTGGCTATACCGATTTGGGTATTGGTAAAACCATTGGGATGCCCGTTCCGGGTACGTGTAGTTTTGCCAGTTGGGAAATGCTACCAGATGGCGCCACTCTCTGGGGAGCTGTGCCCGTGAGTGCTAAGAACAATAAAGGGCAGTGGCTGGAAAATGTAGAAACCGCCCCGGAAGTGATGGTGAAAAACGATCCTGCGATTATTTCAAAAGGGCGGGATCAGCAATTGGAAAGGGCGGTGGAGGAGTTGTTGAAGGAGGTGAGGTAGAAAGTTATTCAAAGGCTAATTATCACTTCTATCTTCAGCGGGAAGCAGTCGGGTAGTTATAATAGGGTGACGATGCCATTTTTAATGGCATACATGACCAGGCCAGCCATGTTCCGTGAAGAGGTTTTATGCAGCAGGTTATTTCTATGTCCGTTGACGGTTTTGATACTAATAAATAATTTCTCGGCAATTTCCTCCGTTGTTTTTTGCTGACAAATCAGCCGGAGTATTTCTTCTTCCCTCCGGGTTAACTGAACCGCGGGAGATAGCGTTCTGGCTTTATTTTTCTTTCCCAGATTATTTTGAATGGCTACTAACACTTTTTCATTGATGTAAGATCCTTTTGTATGAACAGCCAGAATAGCCTCATAAACCTCCTGAGGGTCGCTATCTTTTACCAGATAGGCATGGGCACCTCGTTCAATGAGTTGAATTATAAAATTCTCATCTGAATGAACCGACAAAATGATTATTCGAATGGAAGGAAATTCTTCCCGAAGAACTTCTACGACCGCCACACCGCTAAATTCTCGCTGCCCTTGCGGAGGTAATGATAAATCAACCAGCATCACATCGGGTAACTTTTTTTCGGCTTTTAGTTTCTCCATCACACTAAACCCATCGGCAGATTCAAAAATGACATCAAGGTTGGGCCACTTCCCCAGAATAGACTTCATTCCTTTTCGAAACAGGAACTGGTCTTCGACCAAACCGATGCTTATTTTAGGGACAGATAAACTCATAGCGATAATCTATGGACGATTAAGTGTAAGGGTAGCACACATTCCCCCGGATACCAAGTTAAAAATTTCTAAGATACCGCCCATGGAAGTGGCCCGGGCTTCGATACTTTTATGTCCCAATCCATAAAGTATAGGTTCCGGTAATCCTTTTCCGTTGTCTTGATAGATCAAAACAATCTTGTTTTGATTACTTTCCAGATGAATGTGTATGGCGGTAGCGGAAGCGTGTTTGAGCGAATTAGTAATTAATTCAGTAATGATCCGATACAGCCCTAGTTCTACCCGCCAGGGGAGGCGAGGAAAGGAGTCAGTTACCTCCAGGCGGATGGATGTTTCGGTTTTTTCTTTTGAAGCAGCAGTCAGAGATTCCAGAACTTTAACAAGTCCGAAATTTTCCAGCTGAGGAGGCATCAGTTCATGACTGATTCTTCTCACGGAAGCCAGCGAAGATTCAATCAAATCTTGTATCGTTTGGATCGTCTCCAACGATTGCCCGGCATAGTGGATAGCATGAGATCGGGCTAATTGGAGGATATGCATCCGGGCGATGGATAGAACCGCGCCCATTTCATCGTGTAGATCCCGCGCCATTCGCTTTCGCTCTTCTTCTTGAATCTGAATACTCGATTTAAGTAATTCCTGCTGATGCCGGTTTTTGATTTCCTCTTGCTCGAGTTTTTGTCTGATCAGATTTTTATGAAAATGTTGGTTCAGAACAACCACACCCAACGTGATAAAAAAGATAACGATCGCCAGCGGTAAGAGGGCTGCCAAAAAGCTCAATTCCTGGGACGTTTCCATAAACCTAAAAAGGAGCAAACATACATGATCGTTGAAAAGAAACCGTGTAGCAGCCACGTATACTTTACCATGGTCGAGGATGAAAATTTCGTGATTAAATCACCAAAATAAAAAATTAATAAACTGGATGAATAATAGATAAACAGACCGGAATTTATCCAGTTTAAACTGGGGATAACCGAAGTCCGAGTTTCTTTGATCACATCATTTAATAACAGCAGAAAGGTCGATAGGGATAAAGTAATAATCAGAATGGATTGGACAGTTAGGGCATAGGAGTTAAACGAAAAAAGATTTTGAATCAGGACTGAATTGACAAGCGTAAACATCGTAAAAATGGTTACCATTCCGGTAAAAATGTATTTGTTGAGTAATCCGGCAAAAACTTGCTGGTAAAACCGTGCCTGCAAAATAAATCCAAAACAAACATAGAAATGCAGGAGTGGCATATTATTGATGCTCAATAGCCAAAGGCTAAGGGAACCAATAGCCACCACTCCTGAGAGAAATAGAAAATGCGCAAAAGCTTTTAACTCTTTACCTAAATTTTTATAAATCAGTAAGGCATAAATGATGGTAACAAAAATGGGGATGTGTAAAAGAGTCAGAATGATCTTTGGCGAACTCGTCATCAGGCTGAAAATAGAGGACTGGTAGGATCGCAACTGTTAGGACACGGCACAATGAAATCGTAGACATAAGATTCGCCTTCTTGAGTTTCTTGATTTTCATGCAGAATGACGTCTTTCCCCTTGCTATTGACGGGAGTAATAAATAATCTCATGTCATACGCTTTGTCTCCGGACTTCATACCCAAATATACCCTTACTTTTGGATAAACGGGTTTGGCATCCGTCACTCCAACGGCTTCCAGCAGTTCCTTCGCTTCGATGGTAAATGCCTTTAAAACATCTTTGGAAGGAACGCCCAGATTTTCTGTCATCACTTTTTTGTAATGACAGATGTCATGTAAGGCCTCGCGTAAGGGAATGGCAAAAAGTGTTTGGGTGGTCTTAAGATTTTGCTGAACAGTTTTCATAGCGTTTCTTTTTTTAGTTATAGCCGTAATTCTACTATAAATACTGCTCAATTACCCCGGTATGGGTGGAATCATCTATAAAAATCGGATAGAAATACCCTCATAAAAAAATATGTTACCGGGTAATTCTACCCGGTACTCAGGTGTCAATTCGGAATTTGCCCCCGAAGCGCCTTGTTCAATCCGTTAACCATCACCCTCAATCCATCGGTCAGTTCAGCGGGCTTTACGATGATTTCGATGGTGCTGGTGGCCGGATGGGAAGTGGTGCTATTCTTTTCAATTCCGCTGACCGGAAAGCTGATGTGCAGGTCATTGTCTTCCTGAAGGATTTCCAACTCTGTCTTGAATCTTACCTCGGATAACTGAATCATGGATACGGGAATCAGGGTGATCAGAGGGACATCCACATGTCGCATGGTGATTCCATCTTCCGTATGTTCGGGAAACTGGACGGATACTGATTTGGCCCGGAAACTGGGCGTTTTTGTTTGCGTTCCGGCCTTTTTCTCCCGTAAAGATTCAAGTGTTTGCAGAAATTCCTTTTGATTTTTAAGAACACTCTCTTTGGTGGACTTACTTTGCTGAGTCAGTTGTTCCAGCTTTGCGATCATTTCATCCAGATTGATATCCTCAGCATCCTGGTGGTCGGTTGGCTCGAAATAATCTTGAATCAATCGGGTATTCTCTTTCATTTGCACTTCGGCTGCGCTCATGATAGCACCCTGAATGGCGTGTACAAATTCTTCGAAACGTATCATGGTATCGTGTGGTTAGGTGTTCTTAGTTTGGTTTTTTCCGGCCAGCGCCTGCCTTTTCAGTTGTTCATATTTCTGCCAGGTTTCGCTGACAGAGTCAAGGGCTTCCGTGGCGATTCCGACCACACTGAAACAATTGGGGCAAGTAAATTTGTGACCTTGGATTAAAGCACGTGCTTCAAAAACGATTCCTGTTTTACAGACGGGACACGGTATGCGTTGCTCGGTATTCATAAAGGATGGAGGTTAATTTTGATGGATGTTATTTTTTTCTTGCGGGTCTGAGAGTTGAATGGAGTTTGTGTAGATATCAATGATCTGAAGAAGACCCTTGGTCAGGGGCAAAGCCCCCGCTTCAACGTTGATGTGAAAAGAGGCCATCTGGTCATTTTCATGAGACCGTGCAGACTCCTGTTCACTCGCGCGATTCGTACTGGGACTGATGCGTCCCATCATTTCAACCCGCCCGGTGCCGGTGGCCCAGTGGTTTTCCGGATCAGATATATCAGCCTGTTCAGATTCAGTCGAATATTGTGAGGTTACTTCCACACTGAAGTCGATATCTGCGTTCTCAATTCCTAACGTATTGATCGGGAAAATGGTGATTAATGGGAGATAAAAGGATGTGGTGATGTGTGTCAGGTGAGGAGTTCCACCGGGCACTTGCGCGGGTTCCAACACGGTACGCGTTAATATCATCTTGAGCATGATCGGCTCGTACGCCTCTCCGGTAAAACGAAAACACCTATCGAGAATCATTTTTAACTGTTCGCGAGCCATCATACTTTGGGCACGGGCTATTGCTATCAAGGGCTTACCGATGATATCATAAATGGGTAATCCGGAGAATCCCTTCTTACTTTTCTTTTTTTCAGTTGCCATAGTATGAAGTGGTTAATGTGTATGCTATCATAAGGGAGTTAAGTCAGGCAACTCCTGAAAGTTGCCTGATCTTAGACTAGTTTAATAGAAAGATATTAAGGTTTGTTAGGAGGCACTTGTTTCGGCATTTCATATGGCTCGATAGCCAGCGTAAACGCTTTAATAATAGTCTCCACACCTTTTGGCAACGGCAGTTGACCTGCATGCACGTGAACAGTATACTTGGCAGCGTTACTCTTGTCATAATGACTGTTAAAGCTAGAGGAGTCCTTGCTGTCGTAACTGGCGCTTCCTTTGACGGTAGCCGATATAGGCCCCCAACCAAACTTAACTTCCCAGGAAGCCTCGGCCGATACTTTCTTCTCCTGCTCCTGGCTGGTCTCTTCACCATAGCTCGATTTGACCTCCATCTCAAAATTGATATCCACCTCGTCTACCCCCAGAGAGTTGAGGGGAATGATTGTGATGATGGGAAGATCAAACTTCGTTTCGAAGGATTTTAGCTCAGGCTCCGGATTTGGATTTTGAGGCGTGGGGGTTCCTGCGGGTACCAGTAATCCGCGCGTGAGCGACATCTTTATCATGATCGGAGTAAAGTTGCCGTCTTTGTTATGGAAGCAGGTATCCAACATAAACTTGGTTTGCGTCAGAGCCATGGCTGAATTTGCTTTGGCGGCAGCATTCAGCGGCCCACCGATTAAATCTTCCATGGGCAGACCGGTAAAGGCCTGTGCCATGGATACTAATTCTTGTTGTGCCATTTTGATTTATTTATTGTTGCCTACTCTTTATGCTTTTCGGCTTCCGCATGTCAAAAGCTTTTGAAGCATCAAAGGTGAGTTGGTTGCTACTATGCGGCCAGAGGAAGACTGTCCCTTTTTAAAAACACATACTTATGTTCGGGACCGGGAGAAAAAGGCGTGAGCAATGGTAAAAGTCTTGTGATTTAACAGTGAAAGACCTTGAGATCCTCGGGTGTTTATACGCTTGCCAAACCCATAAAAATACCTGGATAGGTTAGGAAGTAATACGGGTAGGCGCAACCGGTACCCCGAAGATTACAAATACTCAAGCGCAATTTTTTTTTACAGCAAAAATGAGAAAGACTGGCTATTTTTAAGTCACCATCAAGCATAGCGATGCCTGGCATGTTTATGCTCGTTCAACAAAATTTTACAGTACTTCAATGAAGTCTGTTCAGTATTCAACCCCTAACTAACCTTGGTCCTTGTCAAATAGTAATAAAAAAAACCGACTGGTTAGGTACGGAGTATTTTCTTGCAATTCAACAAACTCTTGATTACTTTCACTTAAAGATTGTGCCCGATATCTAAATCTGAATTCATGAGACACTCATTTGTTAACAAAACATTAATTTTCTGCTTCCTGCTTTCTTGCACAAAAGTTTATTCGCAGGATTATTTTATTCAGGAAATTATACCTCCGGCACCTAATGCCGCCCAGTTTGCGAAATTTATAGATGCCCCCACCGGAACGGCCAGTGGTGTGCCAGATATTGGCGTTAGCTTATATGATCTAAAGTGCGGCTCACTTTCAATCCCAATTGAGCTTTCATATCATGCTTCTGGTTTAAGAGTCAATGAAATATCTTCCTGGGTAGGGTTGGGGTGGTCGTTGAGTGCTGGTGGTGTTGTTTCACGTACCATTCGCGGTAGACCGGATAACAGCGTGAATGGGAATGGATATTTCTCATCAAGCATAAATAAATTTTTTAATGGGAATGACCCTAAATCAACTTCTCAGATAACATGTGCGTCTCTTGGTTTTATTGATATGGAGAAATTAGCCCAAGGCTGCTATGATACTCAACCAGATATCTGGCATTTCTCAGGCCCTGGCTTACAGGGAAAATTTATGTTCAGAAGGGATCAATCGATCTTCTTGATGCCACAACAAAAAGTTAAGATATCTGGCAATTTTGTCAATACTGAGGAGATTATTATTTCTGGCGAGGACGGTGCCACCTATGTTTATGGGAAAAAAGTAAATGACATTCAGGTGTTTCGAGATTGGTCTAACCACACACCACCAGTTCAACGCACACAATGCGGTGGAGAAGTTTCGCAATACACCTCCTGGCATTTGGTCCAAATGATTTCTGCCAGCCGGGCCGACACAATTACATTTGAGTATGAATCTGAAAATACTCAATCTCGTTCAAGTACTTTCATAACATTTAGCAGGGAGGAATTCTTTCAACCAACTCCTAAGTTTTCTTCAAGTTTAACAACTATAACCGGATGGCGGTTAAAAAAACTTTACTCAAACCGCGGAGATAGTATTCGATTTGTTCCATCATCCACTTTGCGTGAAGATTTTCAAGGCAGCAAAAGCCTTTCGGAAATCGTGATCTATAAGTCGGGATATGTCACCAAAAGATTCCGTTTTGAATACTCTTATTTTACGGGCGTCCAATACCCTAATGACACGTACGCTAATAAATATTTACGGTTAGATAAAATTAAAGAGTATGATCGATCGGGTCAAAATTTTCTTCCGCCTTATTCTTTTGATTATCATAATTCGGCAGCACTTTTTCCCAACAGATATTCCAATGCTCATGATCATTGGGGTTTTTTTAATGGGGCTCAGGACGACTCTCTGGAGCCCAGCGAGTCTCATGCAAAAACGGGTATGTTAAAAAGGATCATCTATCCTACGGGTGGGTACAAAGAATGGGATTTTGAAATACATGATTTTTCAAACCTGGTAACAAATGAATATGAACAAATTAGTCCTAATCCTGATTCTCCTGTATTTAGGATGCTTAGTGAGGGCACTCAATCTCAAGCATTCACGTTACCCTCGACAGCACGGGGATACATTACCTGGAACAAACCTTGTTCCGGCCCTGATCTAGTCAATTGCTACTTAAGAATTATTAATTCTTCGGGAGCGGTGTGGTCATCTTTGTTGGCCAATGGTTCGCAGTATATTGAATTACCAGCCGGTGACTATACCATACAAGCCAGAATGGTTGATGGTGGAGAGGTTAACTTTAATCCACCTGCCGACTATATACAGCTTGATGTATCCGGGCTAAAAGTCAACGGGAACCTGCTGGTAAACAAAAAGGGGGGAGGTCTAAGAGTCAAAAGTATATCGTATCGGGATACCCCCCAAAGCAACCCGATTCAATACATCTTTGATTACCACCAAATTGGAACAAAGTCCAGTGGCTGGCTGGCCGGTCGCGTGAAAAACACATATTATCAATGGTATGAGAATAGATGCATTATGCCTGATACTCTTGGAATATTAAGAATTCCAGAATTTGGTGAATTGTTCAAAGTCTTTAATCGAAAGAATTTTGCTCCACAACAGTCCCTGCATGGAAGTTATGTTATGTATGGAAAAGTATCAATCACTCAAATAAATAGTTCAATAACGAATGGGCGATCCGTCTATCACTTTTCCGGATTGGGATTCAGCGACAATACTACCGTAATTGATTTCCCCCCGGTGGAAGATGGACATAAAGACTACGAACTTGGACTTTTACTTCGCGAAGAACAATATGTGTATAATTCCTTAACTAATAGTTATTCAAAGCTCAAGACCAAGACAAATTCCTATACAAAAGTGGATCAACAGTTCTTGACAAGTCTTTCAGCGGGTTATATTTATAACTTTGTTTGTCCAGACAATATTCATGAATACTGTCATGGTGTTTTTAGTGGCGACCCAGTTCATGTTGTAAAGGTCTATCGAGAATATACTGGAAGATCCTTGTTAACAGTTTCCATTGATTCTCTTTTCTCCGAACAAACTTTTACAGTTACCAAAACAGAAACCCAGTATTCCGCCAACTATCAACCCAAACAACAATGGTTAAAGAATGAAAATGGTACGACTATTAAGCGAACCCTTTTTAACTATGCGGTAGATGCAGTGTCCAATCCAGTGATTGATTACATGATTGCTAATAACATTGTTTCAGCACCTATAGAAGCGATGGAATACAAGAAAGATGGAATTGTTTTGCCAGTACAGAGAACAAAAATCAATTATGATTTGGATAATACCGCAGGAGTAACCTTGTGGGTGAAACGAAGCATTGAATTAGCCCGGGATGGTAATGCCTATATTACAGCTGATGTATATTCTCACTATGACAAAAAAGGTAATCTGCTTCAACGAACCGCTATTGATGGGAAAACAAAATCCTATGTATGGTCACCGGATGGGCTTCCCGTTGCGGTGGCGGTAGGAGCTCCTTTGGCGGCTGTTTATTACAATTCCTTTGAGAACGATCCTTTGGGCAATTCACCGGATGCTAAAATGGGAAAAAAGTCGAGGGAAGGATCTTTTACATTTAACCTTCCGGGCACAGGCGATCGATGGTTAAGTTATTGGCGAAAAGGCAATGGCCAAACCGATTGGCAATTGGTGGAGCAACTAATAAATCAGACCTCTGTCACCATTGGTCAGGCGGGAGAAAAGGTGGACGATGTGCGTGTTTTTCCTATCGGCTGTCAAGTGACCACTTTTGCTTACGAAGGGGACCGGCTGTTGTCTTCTGCGGATCCAAATCAGATAGTCACAACTTTCAATTACGATGATTTTGGCAGACTGCTGAATCAATCAGATCATAACAAAGACATCATAACCAGCATCCTGTATGGATTCAGAAATTAATATGAAAGCATATCCGGTACATATTATGAAAAAGGGCAACGCATTTTTTCTGTTCATAATGATTGTATCTATCCGTATCTGCCAGGCGCAGGCTCCGGGTGCACCCGGAGGGTTAACGGCTTCTGAGCATACGACTAACCGTTTTACGGTCTCGTGGAATGCCGTTGGTTCCGCCACCAGTTATCGGTTAGATGTTTCGACCAGTAGCACTTTTGCCAATTTTCAAAGCGGCTATAATAATCTGACCGTAACAGGCACTGCTCAAATGGTTACTGGCTTGACAGCCGGAAGAAGATATCATCTCAGAGTTCGTGCAGTCAATGCTTCCGGCACTTCAGGAAATTCTGCAACAGTTATAACGTTTACGATCCCACAAGCCCCACTGCCTTCTCCCGCTACCGCTATTACCTCCAGTTCGTTTAGTGCCAGTTGGGAGTCTTTCTCGTTAGCAGGGACGACTGGCTACCAACTGGACGTGTCAACAAGTAGTACATTTTCAAGTTTTGTTAGTGGCTATAATAGCCTGAGTATAACTACGTGGGTTAGTACTGTTAATGGTCTGGCTCCGGGTACCACCTACTATTACAGAGTTCGCGAGGTTAATAGTAGTGGAGTTTCGACTAACTCAAGTACAATCACTGTTTTAACAGTTCCCTCGGCTCCGGTTTTAGGTTCCTCAACCTCCGTACTCACCAATGGTTTCACAGCCAACTGGCAAGCCGTCAGCGGAGCGGAAAGCTATCGCCTCGATGTATCAACTAACGATTCATTCACCAGTTTTGTCAACGGATACAATAACCTGACCGTAACAGGCACTGCTCAAGTGATTACTGGCTTGACAGCCGATAGTAGATATTATCTTAGAGTTCGTGCAGTCAATGCTTCCGGCACTTCTGGAAATTCTGCAACAATTATAACGTTTACGATCCCGCAGGCGCCTACGCCTTCTCCAGCTACCGCCATCACGTTCAGTTCTTTTCGTGCCAATTGGGAATCATTCTCGTCCTCAGGTACTACGGAATTCCAACTGGATGTTTCGACAAATAGTACATTTACAAGTTTTGTTAGCGGCTATAATAGCCTGAGTATAACTACCTCCAGTATTGTTGTTAGCGGTCTGTCTCCGAGTACCACCTATTATTACAGGGTTCGTGAGATCACCGAATTTGGAATTTCGTCTTACTCAAGTACCATTACTGTTGTAACAGTTCCTTTGGCTCCGGTTTTAGGTTCCTCAACCGCTGTATTGACCAATGGTTTTACGGCCAACTGGCAAGCCGTAAGCGGAGCGGAAAGTTACCGCCTCGATGTTTCAACGGATAATTCGTTCGCCAGTTTTATTAGCGGATACAATAACCTGATTGTATCGGGTACCAGTCAGCCGATAACGATAGCGGGGGTGGCTGCTGGCCGAACTTATTTTTTCAGAGTCCGAGCAGTTAACTCTTCGGGTGCTTCAGCTAGTTCGACACCGGCATTTACAATCACTGTTCCTGACGAACCGGAGCCCCTGTCTGCATCATCGATTACAGCTACTTCTTTTACAGCAAATTGGGAAACAACCCTTGGTGCGGCCTCCTATCAATTGGACGTATCCACTACCAATTCATTTTCGAGCTTTGTCAGCGGATATCAAAATTTGAGTGTCATTACTACTAGTAGCTCCGTTACTGGCCTTACTCCAAGTACAACCTATTATTACAGGGTTCGGGCAGTTAATGGAAGTGGAGTATCTGTTAACTCTGGTACGGTAACCGTTCTCACCACTCCTCCGGCACCGGTGGCCATTGCTGCTACATCTTTTACAACAACCGGTTTCACGGCTAACTGGCAGGTGGAGAGCACAGCTGCGAGCTATCGATTGGATGTATCCACCAACAGTGCCTTTTCAGGTTTTGTCAATGGATATAACAATCTTACCGTTACCGGAACAAATCAATTGATAGCGGGTCTTACCATTGGGACCACGTATTACTATCGCGTACGTGGAGTAACCAGTAGCGGGGCCACTTCTGTCAATTCTAATTTTATTGCGGCCAGCACCATTCCTGATGTTCCGGAGGCCAGTCAGGGAAGTTCAATTACAGCCACTGGTTTTACAGCGAGTTGGAGCAGTGTTAACGGTGCGGCCAGTTATCAACTCGATGTTTCCACCAGCGATACCTTTTCAAGTTTTGTCGGCATCTACAATAATCTGACAGTATATACAACCAATCCCATCATCACGGGTCTGAGTCCAAACACCACGTACTGGTACCGCGTACGCGCGGTCAATAGTGATGGAGGCACTTCAATAAGCTCCCTCCGGGTAGCTACCAAAACCGCACCTTCCGCACCTGTCATCAATAACGCCACGGCCATCACCGCCACAAGTTTTACAATCAACTGGCAAAGTGTGAGTGGCGCCACGAGTTATAGATTGGATGTCTCTACCAGCAGTATCTTTTCAAGTTTTGTGGGTAGCTACAATAACTTCTCGGTAGCAACCACTAGTCAGAATGTTGTAGGATTAGCCCCTAACACCATCTATTATTATCGAGTTCGGGCAGTTACCAGCACTGGATTAACCTCGGCAAACTCCATCATGGCGTCAACCACAACACTGACTGCACCACCCGCCCCTGTTGTCCTTCCTGCCACCGCTATTACCACGACCAGTTTTACGGCTCGTTGGAACACGGTAAGCGATGCCGTTAGCTACCGGTTGGATGTATCCACGAATAGTGCATTCTCAAGTTTTGTAGGTGTCCATAATAATCTGACAGTATCAGTCACGAGCCTAAACGTGACCGGGTTAAGCGCAAATGTTATGTACTACTATCGGGTTAGAGCGATAAATAGTGCGGGTACTAGTTCAGTAAATTCCGAAACCATTTCTGTAGTTGCTAACCCGGCCGTACCCAATGCCTTGGGTGCCACTTCTATCTCTGCCACCGGCTTTACTGCCAACTGGGGTAGTGTCAGTGGAGCCAGTAGCTACCGATTAGACGTATCTACCAATAGCGAGTTCTCAAGTTTTGTTGGCTCTTTTAATAACTTCAATTTAACCAGTACTACCCAAGCCGTTGCCGGCCTAACAGCCGGAATCACCTATTATTACAGAGTTCGCGCAATCATTTCCGGAAGTCCCTCTGTGAATTCTGGGACAATCGCAGTTGTAACAACACCTCCTGCACCGGGATTACCAACGATGTCAAACGTAACAGCCACTGGATTTTGGGTAAGCTGGTTTACCGTCAGTGGCGCAACCGAATACCGGCTGGACGTGTCCTTAGAAAGTAATTTTTCAGGTATTATCAACGGCTACAATGACCTGAAGACAAGTAGCACTTCCTACGAGGTTACAGGTTTGATGCCTTCCACGTTGTATTACTTACGGGTGAGAGCCGTTAACTCAGGGGGGACTTCCGGTAACTCCATTGCGGGTTCTATTACCACCCAAGTCTTAAACAATGACCAGAACTTTATTCGTACCATCGCCACCCAACGGCCCTTGCTTAAAAACGATACGCAGGTAGAGCAAGCTTCCATCAATGATAAACAGATTTCCTATCAATTCTTTGATGGTCTTGGCCGCCCTATTCAAACCGTGGGTGTACAACAATCACCCACCCGTCAAGATATCGTACAGCCCATCGCTTATGATGTCTTTGGCCGGGAGGCCGTAAAGTATCTGCCCTATGTATCGGGAAATACAGGTGCTTTTAAAACAAATTTTTTACCTAAGGAACATGTGGATTATGCAAGCCTGGCTAATCAGCAATATCAATTTTACCAGGGTAGTTCCAAGGTAGCAATGGACTCACACCCCTACTCCGAAACCCTCTTTGAAGCCTCTCCGCTTAATCGGCCTCTCAAGGACTTTGGTGCCGGACAAGATTGGTATGCCAATAATAAATTTATTCAACATCACTACCTGATCAACCGCCATGGTACGGCTCTGAACGAAGAGAAGATCATCGCATGGGTCATGGGAAATACTACGAATCCTGTGGTGCGTTCGGCCTACTACACCACCGGCCAGCTCCAGATCAAATCCACCAAAGACGAACAAGGCAACGAAGTGCGCGAGTACACCGACAAAGAAGGGCGAATGATCCTGAAGAAAGTGCAGGCCACCGCAGCAGGCGCCACCAACCTGAACGACCTCAACGGCTGGGCCCTGACCTATTACGTCTATGACGACTTTGGCAACCTGCGTTTTGTGCTGCCCCCCCCGAACTGAGCAAACTCATCCATCAAAACGATATTTACAATCCCACCACCACCGACCTGAGCCGCTGGGCTTTTCTCTACCGCTACGATGGCCGCCAGCGCATGATCGTTAAAAAAGTGCCCGGAGCTGACTCGGTATATATGGTCTACGATCCCCGCGACCGCCTCGTGCTCACGCAAGACGGCAACCAGCGGGCAGGCGCCACCAACGCCATTAAGTACTGGACCTTCACCAAGTACGATGAACTCAACCGCCCCATCCTCACCGGGATCAAAGACACGACTACCACCGTGCAACTCAGCCAGGCCCAGATGCAGGCCGTGGTCAATGCCTACTATGCCAACATGACCACCACCACCTGGCGCAAGTGGGGCGAAACGTATGTAGGGAATGGAGCGAGTTACGTCCATGGATACACCAACTTCTCCTATCCCGTGCGCACCGGCAGCACCACCACCGAAGTAGATGGTAACAAATACCTCACCGCTACCTATTACGACAACTACACCTTCCGCAGCACGTGGATCGACAACAACTATAGCTACGTAGACGAAAACCTGAGCGAAGCCAGCCACGGCTACACCTACCATCAGCCCGATGCAGAAAACCTGCGCGTGATCGGACAAGTCACCGGCACCAAAACCAAAGTGCTGGATGGTATCACCGTGCGCGGTGGTGCTACCTGGCTCAAGGCAGTTACTTATTACGATGATAAATACCGCGTTATTCAAACCCTTACCGATAACTATAAAGGCGGAACAGATAGGATAACCAATGTATTGGATTTTAGCGGGAAGGTTCTCAAATCGAAACAGACACACCAATTAGCCTATAACATTGTTTGGTCGGAGATCAACAATCTGGTATTAGAGAATAAAAAATTATACAAACCTACCAGCGTGGCTCAGGCATTTGGAAACAATAGTGCTGTATCTTTAAATCAACTACCTGCGGGACAAGATGGCTGGGTTGAGTTCACCATTGATAACTTTGGGCTCACCGATAATTACGGTCGGGAGTTTTTGTATGCGGGGCTTACCACAAACAAAAACAACGCAATTGCATCGGGCTATGTGTTCTATCTGATCTCAGACAATAACCTATCTCTCTACGCAAACAATGTCAGGCCCATTACAGTACAAGGATACAACAAAGGTGATGTGCTAAGAATTAGCCGCGAAGGCACTTCTATAAAATTTTATCATAATTACAAATTACTCTATACAGCCACCAGTGTACCAACAGGTGCGATGGTGATGGATATAGATGTAAACAAATGGAACTCAGGCATAGTAAATGCACGCGCCAGTTTTGGTGGCAGCGGCATAACCCAAACAGTATCCCAAACCACCACCCGCAGATTTGAATACGACCATGCCGGCCGGTTGTTAAATAC
>CAYTNM010000004.1:349214-358370 GCA_964439205.1 uncultured Ohtaekwangia sp. | reverse complement strand
AACACCAGCGGCAGCAGCGAACCCGGCCCCAAAGCCTACCTCAACTGGCTGGTGTATGACAAAAACTATGTACAAATCGGAGGAGGCTTTGACCGCATTAGCACCGGAGCGCGTGAGTTTGGGCAAGACGTAGCCCACGAGCGGCTGTTTAGCCCCGAGGTGCTCATCACCGAGCCGGGCTATGTGTACATCTTCCTGAGCAACGAAGAAACCACCCCCATCGAAGTTTACTTCGATGACCTGAAAGTAGACCACATCAAATCTCCCATTGTGCAGAGTGATGATTATTATGCGTTTGGTTTAACGTTTAACTCGTATCAGAGAGAGAACTCAACGATCAATCAATATTTATACAACGGGAAAGAAAAACAGGATGAGTTAGGTTTGGATTGGTTGGATTATGGGGCGAGGATGTATATGGCAGATTTGGGAAGGTGGGGAGTGATAGATCCATTGTCGGAGAAAATGAGAAGGTGGAGTCCTTACAACTATGCCTTTGACAATCCAATACGTTTCATTGACCCTGACGGGATGGCGCCTACAGGAGGTAATGGACCTTGTGGGGATCAACCATGTCCTGATCCACTTTCTCCTCCTAACAAATACCAACCATCTTCAGCTACTCTAGAAAAGCTAGATAAGGCTAAGGAGAATTTATCCAATGTTTTTGATGGCGACATTGGGTTATCGGGGAAAATTTATGGAGCCAGTGCTAAGGGGAAGTTAGGCCCATTAAAACTTGAGGGCGAACTTAGTGCAGCAAAAGTATCAGGAGAAATAAATAAGAACGGAATTGAGGCAAAAGCTGGAACACTTAATGTGAGCGGTAAAATTGAATTTGCTTCGGCCGAAGTACAAGGTTCATTTTCAGCAGCGGAGACAACGTTTACAGCTAACAGTGAAGGAATCAAGACTAATACAGAAGGTTTTAAAACAAGTTCGAACGCTACACTCGGAAGTAATGGCTTCGAGATGTCACTTGATAATTCTACAACTATTGGAGTAGGAGCTTCTGTTAGTGTGTTGAAAGTTGAGGGAAGTGTGAATCTTGGTGCTGCCCTAAAAGGGGTGGCTAATTTACTAGATGCAGGTATTTCTTATGCAGCTGACTTATGGAGAAATAGTATTAATTAATTTATATGATTTTTAAAAAGTATAGTGAATTGCCCAAAAATCTCTTTGGTATTCTCTACTGGAATATTTTCAGTATTTATCTTTTAATTTTTGTTTTTGTTGGATTCCTATCATTGTTTGGTGTAAAACCGATTGAATTTAATGGAGAGCCTACTTACGGAATTTTAGGTTTAATTGTAGCATTATTAATGGCTCCTTTTATGGCATTGGTTACCTCTTTTGCAACTTGGCTTCTACTTGTAACCGGAAATTTTGTTCTTAGGGTAATTTTAAAAATTAAAGGAGACTCCCCCCGCTAGCGCGCGTTTGTCCTATTATTTGTTGGAGCCCCCCCGCTAGCGCGCGTTTATCCTATTATTTGCTGGAGCGCGTTTGCAACGCGTTCCAATACTAAATTGCCTTTTTTTAATCGTAGTTACAACGCGAGTTTAACCCATTATTTCACCGCAGAGTCTCCCTTCGGACTCTGCGGCTAAAGACGGGTTGTTAGAACTGAATTATGTGTAGGTAGCACGGAAGTAACTTTCCCCCCCGCTAGCGCGCGTTTATCCTATTATTTGCGAGGCTGTAACCCCGCTAGCTCGCGTTTGTCCTATTATTTGTTGGAGCGCGTTTGCAACGCGTTCCAATACTAAAATTGCCTTTTTTTAATCGTAGTTACAATTCGAGTTTAACCCATTTTAATCCGATAAGTCTACCTTTGTGGTATGTCGGAAAAGTACAAGTTCAGAGATCCCGAAGGAAAGTATTTTGTGACCATGGCCACCGTTGGTTGGGTAGACTTGTTCACACGCAAGGAACTTAAACATGTTATTATCGATTCGCTTCGGCACTGTCAAAAGGAAAAAGGGTTAGTTATTCATGCCTGGTGCCTTATGCCAAGCCACCTCCACATGATTGTCTCTACAAGAAAAGAGCCGTTACCAGACATCATGCGCGATTTCAAGAAGTTCACTTCTAAAGAATTGATTAGGACGATAGAAAGTATAAACGAAAGCAGGAAAGAGTGGATATTGGAATTGTTCAGTGAGGTGGCAGACCATCTGAAACGGGTGAGTGGGTACAAAGTATGGCAAGATGGAAATCATTCCTGAGTTACTTTTTTCAGCTAAATTTATGAAGCAGAAATTGGACTATGTGCACAACAACCCAGTGGCGGATGAGATAGTAGATGATCCGGAGGAGTACAAATACAGTTCGGCCTTGGATTATTATTCCAGGAAGAAAGGGTTTTTGGAAGTGGAGATGATTGAGTGAGGTATGGTACGGTAATAGAATAGGCACGCGTTACAAACGCGCGCCAGCAGACACGGTAATAGAATAGAAAAGGCATGCGTTGGCAAACGCGCGCCAATAGGGGAGTTAAGCTAAATCTGAAATGGGACGTACTCTACTTTTTAAAATGATAGTGAATATCTTTTAAGATATTCCCTTTTTCATCCCGCAAGGTTTTTAGTCTGCCAAAGCCATCATACTCAAACTGACTGATCAACCCATTCTCATCAGCAATGGAACTGATACCTATACCGGGTTCATAGGTATAGGTCTTCATGCGGGCCACAGTTGGGTAAAGCCGTACTTCATCTAATAGGATTCCCGGCCCTCCGATGCTTGTATTTGACGTGATAACTGCTTGTACAAACTCCCAATTTGATGTTCCCACCTTCTTCCAATACGTTAGAGCATAGATGCCAGCAGATGGAAGAACGATCTGGTAGGAGTCGGTATAGGATCTCCTACCGGTAACAGAACTAGTCGTAGTTGTGTTAACAACGATATCTTCAAAGCTCGTATAAACTACCTGCTCTGGCAAGGCGTTTGAGATTTCAGCTATTGGATGATTGTCGGAATACCCCCAAAGGTAAGAGGTCATCACATCATTAACTTTGGAATATGTTCGTAGACCGCAGCCGTTATAGGTAGCAGAAGCCAAGAGTTTATACCTGGAATCACTTAAGAAGTGATTATAATAAATGCCGGTTTTAGATTCATTGTCAAGTGAAGTAACGGGCTGACTTATTTCCAGGGAGTACTTATTCAAGGGCCTTATTCCCACGTAAGACGTTAACGTGCCAGAGACAATTTTATCAGTTCCATTTGAATTCAACCATACTTGTTGTTCCATGGGAACGATAACCGGCCCGATGGTTCCCGGGTAGTAATCGGGGTTGTATTTTGTTTTGGTAGTCTTAATCGATCCGTCTGACAGAACTTCGGTGGTGCGGGTGACTTTCGTATGTGCGGGGTTATCATAGAAATAGTTGATTTTCTTCACGGAACTCACCCCGTTTTCGAAAGTTGTATGTATTGTTTCTGCTTTCTTTGCCCAGAAGGAACCCAATTGATATTGTTCTGCAAAATTTATACTCACTCCACCAATTTGCCCATAACTCTTAATAGAAAACCCCTGAGAGGAGACCGCATATGACGGATCCGGCATATACGTATTTTCTTCTCTTGAAATGACTTCGGTACCTTTAATATACTCGATTAATGACGGGAGTCCGCGAATAGGTTCCTGGGTGGCAGTCCTTGCATAGGATATACTATAAGGAAAATCAAAAAATGAGCATGTGGTACCACCACCAAGAAGCGGTATGGAAGGGACAAATATCCTATTATAAAACGGTGTATCAGGGAAATCGTCAAAATTAGTAAAACCATATCGTGTCAGGGCTCCGTCCGAGCGGGTTTCGGTTACCATAGAATACCCGATATGGCTCCCTTGAGCATATGATAATGGCTCAATCGTTGTTGATTGGCGTAGAGAAGAAATAGCAGCTCCACCATTGAATTGGAAAGAAGCCGCCAAGCGATACAAAAGTCGATTTCCCAGGATTCCATTGGAAAGTAGCGGATTGTCTCGGTAACTGAAACTTCGGGTTAAGACAGATCCGGCAGAATCTGTGCTTTGAATTTGCGCAATCCTAAGTCCACCGGCCATAGCAATGGTTTCGGACTCAATAGGATTAACTGTGGCGGTAAGGGAAACACTATAATCACATCCGCCAATACCACCGGTTGGCAAGGCTCCAGCCGTAAAACGCGTAATATCAAGACTTTGTCCCGCAGGCAATACAAATCCAAAACGTTCGTCTTGCTGTAGTGTTCCATTGCTTAACCCCAGACTAAATATCTGATCACAAATATTTGGCAGTTCACATCCGGAAGAAGCCGTGCAACTTAAATAGTATCTGACCAGCACCGGGTAGGGATATTGTATGGGTGTTGGAACGACAGGATTTAGATTGGAGAAAGAAAAAACTACCGGTGCCAACGGAGCACCTATTCTCCACGATACAGGCGTTGCATAAGGTCCTATCATATAGTTACTATAATCATTTGGCTCGAAGGCAAATTGAGTGGAACCTCCGGTAGGGTAGATGATTTTGGTCAAAGAGCCGGCATGCATCACCAGTCCGTTTGGCTCGCGGTTAGCACCATACCTATAATGCCCGGTACCTTGTCCGGTATTATAGGTAAATACTTCTGGCAGACCATCGATTCCACTGTTGGGTCCATTGTTCGCTCCATTGTAAAATCCCCAATGATCAAAATCATTGGACTCAAAACTTGGTGGGAGTGACGTCACTAAATTATACTCAAACACATGGGGAGGCAGGACTTCTCCCAAGGCATTTTTCTGCTGAACAGATTCTAGAAACAGCCGATTGCTGTGAAGAAAATATCTTAACTGAAATGTTTTCGATGAGGTTCCCTGGGTAACACGAATAGAATCAAGCTTATACGCCTGATTGGGCGTACTTCCTCTACCTTGAGTTTCACTGATGTGAAAAGTAGTTCTGCTATTGGATGTTGTGATCTCGCTCAGATAGGTTGTTTCACTCGTGGTGATCGTTTCTCCCGAAGTAAAAGATGAACCACCTGTAAGGCCAGCAAGCGGAAATTCCAAAGCATGCATATATTCACTAACTGAATTTTGCCGCTGAACAGCGACCCCTATTTTTTGGTAACCAAAGCTCATATAACCATTAGGGCCTTCTATACTTGTTAAGTACCAGGCTGATGTGACATACCCAATACTCTCAGATTCATTTCCAACTTGAATACTTTCGGTTTTTTCCTGCTCGGTGAATCTATAACGTGTTCCGTCTTCCGCCTCAATATTCCAACCAGTAATTCTTTGTTGACCGTCCCAAACCGGCTCCATCTTCGTATACTGCTTTGTATCATGAATAAAACCACCAACATCATGGGAGTAATAAAACTTTCCTGATTGACCGGGGAGATTAAAATAGAAAACATCGGGTTCCGTATCGATCTCACCGGTAGTTACCCGATCGCGAATAAATTCACAAGGGTAGGAAGGATAACCATTCGCGTTAAGGTCAAGTAATGCATGGATATATCCCACCTTTCTTTTGGGGCTATTCTGCAAAAAGTCGTCAGGTAGCCCAGCCGTTACTCGTGTAATGACTCCACCAGCCGTCAGGCTCCAGTTGGTGCCCACCCAACTTGGAATGTCGTTTACTTTTACCCCAGCCGCATGATATGACAGAGCCACCGGAATATTAAGATCACATTCTTTGATTTCGAATAGAGGAACTCCAATAGCGGGTACCCCCGTGTAGTAGCCCACTTGATAATCCCCATACTTGCCAAGGGATGCAGCATTAGGGGATGGAAAGGTTAAACTACTTTGTGCAGGACATGCCCATATACACGTGCAACAAAGCAAAAAGACGCTAACTATCTTTTTCGAGCATTCAACTGAAAATTGATGATCACTAATTCTTAAGACATATGCTGGTATCATGAATTTATTGAGTTCATTTGTTTCAATTAAAAATAGAATTTTTTATTTAAAACCTCAAGAGAAATGAGGGCTTTCTACAATATATTACCTCGTAAGTACCTAACTCCACTAGGAAGTTATGTCACGATTATCACTGGAAAGAAGTCTAAATTTTCCTTCTTCACGAAGTTACCCGTTTCGGGCATTGTGCGTAAGCGAAAGACCACTCACCCAACCCCCGTCAAAAGGCAGTTTTTGCTTTGTCCCCTGTGTTTGCTAATTCTGAACATCTGGGTTTTGGACTGGAAGAAACCGGAATCAGTTGTTATAACCTGGCGTTGGTGATCTTCATCATCTAGTTATCTCAACCCTTCTCCATCGCCTGTCATGGTGAGGTACTCGAACCATGACTTCCTATGCCATACGCCTATTCGTTTTTACCAGACAACGTCACCCCGGAGAAAGCAGAAGAGAAGCATGGAGAACAAAGCCGTTCAGGACGGCAAAAAGACGGCAAATGAACGGTAAAACAACGGCAAATGAGCCAGTCACTAACCCGCCATGCTCGCTTAATCCCTGTTTGCGTGCACGCCCCGCACATCGTATCTTTCACAAGTGAAGCACCTGTTTTTTTTATGGTTAGTTTTTTCTGCCTGGTCGGCCCTTGGCCAGCAAGCCATCCCTCCATCAGCAGTCCGGGCCGACAGCACTTTGCAAACAAAAATCCAACAGGCCGATAGCTTGCAGAACAAATTCAAAACCACCACCGACAGTCTTCAAAACTCTACCCAAAAACTTTTGCACCCGATCGACTCCGCCACCCAGCGGCTCACCTCGTTAAAAGACAGTCTGGCAGCATTAAACCTCTCCACCACCGCCCTCGAACAAAAGATCGATAGCCTCGCCCAGGCAAAGACAGAAAAGCTGACCGAACTGCAGACGAACATCCGCAGCCTCCAGCAAAAGACCGTGGGTAAACTGGATGCCTTGCAGTTGCCCCCGGAAGTACAACAAACATTAGGCATTGATCAGCTCACCAAAAATGTTTCGCTACCAGAGGCTCTTCAACTACCCGGCTGGGAAGCTTCCAATCCTTTTGCTGACATCGGGGGCATGAACCTTCCCACGCCAGGTGCCATTCCCGGTGTGCCGGAAATGGGAGGCACAGGCGAAGTAACACAAACCATCAACCAGTACACCGGTGATCTCCAACAGCTATCGCAAGGCAACCCCGATCAGTTGATTGAAAACCGCGCCACCCAGTTGGCCGATGTCAAAGAGCTCAATGCCGGTCAGCAGCAACTTAGCGAGATGCAAAACAAAATGAAGATGGACAGTGCCGCCATCAAAGACATGGTGATGGAGCAAATTCAACAACCTGCGCTGGATCACTTTGCAGGCAAAGAGCACTTGCTCACGCAGGCGATGGACAAAATGAGTAAGCTCAAACGAAAATACACGGATGTTCCCAGCCTGAAAGACTTACCCAAACGCGTACCCAATGCCATGAAGGGAAAACCGTTGATCGAACGGTTGCTGCCCGGCATCAGTTTTCAGTTTCAGAACACCACCAACGTCATGCTGGATGTAAACCCCTATCTTCTTTACAAAGTGTCGGGCAAGATAGAAGCAGGCATCGGGTGGAACCACCGGCTGGAATTTGATCATGGTGTCCGCAACACCGAGAAACGCATCTATGGCCCCCGGGCACACTTCGGCTTTCTGTGGAAGAAAGGATTTTCGGTGCAGATATACCCGGAGTATATGAACACTTTGCCGGCACGCAACCTGGCAGCCCCACCCGAAAGCAAGCAACGCGAATGGGTGTTTAGTCTGCCGGTGGGGGTGAAGAAGACCTTTCGCATCACCCGATGGCTATATGGTCACTCCACCATTCTTTACAACATCGTAGACCCCAGAGACAAGAGTCCGTTTACCGAACCGCTGATGATGCGTTTTGGGTTTGAGTTCCCCATGCGGAAAAGGATAAAGCCAGTACCCAATCTGTAGGTTGCCATCGGATCATCAGGGGAAACAAACGACTGGTCGCGCAAATACCGGTTACTTCATGCCGATACATTCAAAGTTTCTGATCAATTTTGAACTTTGATTCAGATATGAAACTAACTGCCCGTAACACCCACCGCGATCTGGCCTATTTTTATCTGGGACTGATCATTGCCTTCGCCTTTTCCGGTATTTTCTTAAACCACCGTCAGAGCTGGAATCCCAGACGCTACACCTATGAATCCAAAGACATACAGATAGCTTTGCCTGCCGTGAAAGACTCCATCAACGATGCCTTCATTGCGCGCTTCACAAAAGAGCAGGCGATCAGCGACAACCTCAGACGTTTTTCAGTCGACAAAGGCGTGCTCAAAATCTCCTATCTGAGCCATGACGTGACCATTGACGTGGCGACAGGCCAGGGAAAAATTGAAACTTATAAAACCACGCCTTTGCTGGGGCAGATGACGCAGCTACACATTGACACCAACAAATGGTGGATTTATTATTCAGATGTGTTTGGGATCGCCATGCTGACCATCGCCATCACGGGCATGTTTATTCAAAAAGGAGAAAACAGTTTTCGTCAGCGTGGTTGGAAGCTGGCCCTGTTGGGCATCCTCTTTCCGTTGATCTTTCTGTTTTTGCTTTCGTGACCGTCAGCCACCCATTTTTAATAGCTGGAATTTTACGGTAGGATTTTGATCCATTGATAAAACAACGATCATCTTAACATCCACCTGGGTTAACAGTGCTATGCGTATCTTCGCAGATGATAAAAACACCAACTGCGCTCATACTTTTTTTCTACGGGTTAACCTTCATAGGTTGTTGCGCAGGGGTGAATTGCGAGGGTGACTTTGTCAGGTTCGATTTCAACATCATCGACAAAGCATCGGGAAAAGATTTGATTTTTGAATGGGCAACTCCGCTCTCAGAGATTGCTTTTCAAAGTTCGGAGGGAGAATTTTTACCCATCCATCAAGACCGTAGTTTCTTATCTGTTGAACTTCTGCCGGGTGTCCGTACCTATTCCCTAACGATTGATTCCCGCGTATTCAACCTAACCATGGAATTTAACAAAGTCCCTGACGAGTGCTGTTCAGGAACGATCCTGGCATCCGTCCAATCAACGGATGTAACAATTGAACAAGTAGAAGGTATTTATATACTTGAGTTTTAGAGCTTACGAAGGCAGCCCCGGAGGCCGGACAATAAACAGCTACGCCCCAAAAAAATGTGACTGTAGAATAAAGTTC
>CAYTNM010000004.1:0-349114 GCA_964439205.1 uncultured Ohtaekwangia sp. | reverse complement strand
TGGACGGTTTTTATAGTATTTCCTGGACAAGCTTAGTTAAGAATAAAACCATTTTGTAGAATAAAGTTCTGGACAGCAATTAACCAAGCTTTATATACGCTTGAAAATCCTGTCTGTTAAAATTATTAAATAGATATAGAACAATAACGGATGAACCAGGGATTGGGGGTTCATGCGTTTATAGTTCTATGGTAAGATCAAAAGGTTAAGTGATCCGGGAATAAATATTTGAGCACGTCATTCATTACTTAAATATTCTATAGCTTTTCCACAACCACAACCCAATGGTGAATCGTATCATGGGCTGAAAGTACTTGTTGTTGATCGACACAATCGTACCAATCGCATCGTTCTGCCAGAAGTCGTTGCCAAGCGCCAGGAAAGTAAGAACGGACCAGAGCATAAAACCATAACCTAATAGACGCGTAAAGGTATCGTTGTCCTTAAAGAGAGCCAATCCGTAAAATAGATTGCCCATAGCGAAGCATAAGATAAACACCAAAAACAAGCTGTTACTGCTGAGGCTCCAAATTTCCAAATCATGTTTCAGTACATTCTTCACCACTTCATCCGTGGCCTCGATATATCGTTGTCGAAGGGCGTTTGCATACCACGTATTGAACATCATGCGTAAAATCTCCGTGAAAGCGAAGAAGGAATAGAAGATCATACCTAACTGGACGGCCGCAGGCTGGGTTGAACGCTTGGCCACTACAATTCCATAAAGCGAAACAATTGCCAGCAAGCAATGGAATATCAACAGTCCGCTACGAAAATGATAGAGGGGATTTTTATATAACAGCGCACGCTCCTCGAAAGTCTCGGATGGAAAGGTTATAAAGTGAACACCGATTGTTGTAAAAGCCAAAACAAACGCTGCTAAGGCAGCTAGTTTTACAAATTGTTTGTCAGTCATCTCCCTAGGCTCGTTTATAGTTGATTCTCCAGTTCAGGCTCCATGTTTTCCCTCCGTCACTAGAGCCTTCCCAATCCCAGATAAAACTGTCTTTCGTAATATCGTAAAACACCATTCGAAACACATACACTTTTCCGTTCACTTCTTTCGGCTGTGTTTTGAACCCTCTTTTATCTCCTTCCACAAATCCCTCAAAATCAAAATAGCCTCCCTGATTATCAGCCCAGGCTTGCTTCCATGTTTTAGTACGGGGTGTTAGTACCGTCATGCTTGAGCCTTTGAATCCTTTCACATCCACAAAATTTTCCTGGATTACTTTTCCATCCAGAATGCGGATAATGTTGTTGGTTCCTTTTCCTTCGGTTCCATCTCCGTTTTTCCAGGTAAGGTTCCATTTGCCTACCCAGAAATCAAAGAGGGTACTATCTGTGGCGTTTAGCGATTGTGAAAAAACACCTGTGCTCAAAAGAATGAGCGAGAACATTATAGATAATCGTTTCATAGTAAACTTGGTTTATGGTTTTTGTTTAGTTTCTTCTTTTTGTTTGCGCCATTGCTGGTCCACCATCGGACCGGTTGACATTCCTCCCAATAAGTGCAGATGGATGTGAAAAGCGGATTGCCCGGCATGTTCATTAGTATTGAAGACTAGCCGATAACCTGTTTCGGCCACACCATTGCTGGCAGCTAGTTTGGTTGCCGTAAAAATCATCTCGCTCACAAGGGAGGAATCAGAAGGTGTTAAATCATTAAGAGTGGCAATTCTCTTTTTTGGTATGACAATAATGTGAACGGGAGCTTGTGGTTTGTTGCTATGAAATGCCAGAACCTGATTGCTGTCATAAATAATTCTGTCCTTTGCCTGGCCACTGAGTTCGGCAATGAACGGAGAAGGCCCCACGAGTTCGGCTTTCTTTTTTTCCGTATAGTCCCTGCTTTGACCGTATGCTATGGCGGAAGCTAGTACCAAGGCTAATATTAAACTTAATTTCATGACTGCTTTTTGTACGATAAATATGCCCCAATATTGAATAACAGAATGGCCCCCGTGAGTACGGTTGGTGACAAGAATGTATAGACAAACATGATAACGAATAGCGTTCCGAAGAATATCAATTGTACTCCAAGGAATCCTTTTAGTTCCACACTCTTGCGTAAATAAATATTTGAGGTAGCCCCAAAGAAACATAATAGACTAAAGCATGAGCTAACGGCAAATACAAGTTCGTAGGTGGAGCGATGAATACCCATGCCCATATCACGATAGTAGTTGGTGGTGAGATTCAAAAGTTGCTTTTCTGTTTCATTGGCAGGTGGAGTCTCGACAAACATTCCCAGTGTATGGGCTACGCCAGTCAATATTTGAAAAGTGATTAAACCATTTAACCAAAATTTTCTCATAGACGTGTATCAGTTAAAAAGCGTCCAGTCGAGATAAACCAAATAACCTATGATGGTAGTAGAAACTACTACCACTACAATGTGATACCAGAGTTTAATATAGACATCCAGCAAAATCACCATTAAGGCAAGCACAAGACCAAGCCAAACGGCCCAACTAAATAAAAGCCACGCACCAGCAATAGCTAAAATGTTGGCGATTTGAATAGCATGTATTCCCCACAATATGGAATCAGTCATTCTAGGGTACTTGTTTCGCATGTTTTTCCTATCACGCTGAAGCGTTACGAAACCAAAAATATTGCCTAGCAATAATAGCAAGAGCATGATTTTAAGGCCCAGTGGTTCCATACCAGAATTATCTATTATTTTTCAGAGCGAGCCGCACGAAAGCCATAGGCGATATCTCGTGGGCCGTCACCCCAGGCGCCATAGGGCCTTGCACTAACCTCACCTTTGGGCGTACCTACCATTCCTGCTTGATAGTAGCCGCCACCCCTATAGCTTATTCCACCTTTACCGTCTGAGCCACTTGGCCAATCCTCATTCGTGGCATTACCGGTGTATTGAGCTAACCGGCCATCTCCATGGGTAGCTTTGAACGATCGTCCTTTTTCATTGCCAATCGTTACGCAGCGTTCCCACATGCTACCATTCAGATCAAATACCCAATAGAAGGATGCGCCATATATTTCAAGATTCACATCTGTAAGATCTTTCTCATCTAATCCTGACTCCCACACTAAATTATTCTGCGAATCATAGTAGCGACTTACCTTATCGCGTGAAGTAGTGCCCCATGGATACTCACCCGACAATGGTTTCCGATTTCCGCGTGCGGCTTTTTCAAATTCAAGTTCAGTCATGGGGCGCAAGCCTGCCCAGTCTGCAAAGGCGCAATCATCATCCCACGATAAAAAGCTGGCCGGGCGTTGTGGATTTTCTGTTTGATACTTTCCGTTCTCAAAATAGATTGAACCTCTGTCACGCGTATAGTTGCGGCCTCCAAAATTAGCCCGGTTATGAGTGTAGTACTGACCAATGGAATTCAAAAACGAGACGTAATTGCCCTGACTCAACTCATATTTCATAATATAAAAAGAGTTAAACCCCTTGGGAAATCCTGCGGGTACAGGACCTTTCGCATCACCGCGATATTGGGCATCAGCTTCATTATTGTAATACAGATTGCCAGAAACCGGAGCAACATCGATGGCGGCTTCGGATTTCACTTCAAAGAAATCTGAGGAACCATATTTATAAAATGAGGCATTGTTTTGAGCAAAAGGATTGACATCGCCCAAAAAGAAAGAGCCTTGTGGAATATGAACCATTTCGATCCCAAATGCAGAAGCAAAAATGTTAGCCGACAAATTTAGATCCTGAATTTTGGTTACATCCAATTCAATCTTGATTCTCCATTTTACCTGTCCTCGATACTTTTTATCTGGATAAATCATCATACCGGCCTGGTCTTCGGGCACCCACAGTACTGGATTTGTATTGTTAGGGATATAATTGTGAACAATCGAGTGTCCGTTTTTCTTCACAAAACCATGCCGTTGTGTGCGGGTTTCATCCGGATTATTGACTTTAAAGAATATCCACACGGCATCGTAGTTTTTATCCGTTCGCCAGGAATTTTGCCACGATACGGTAAGAGTAGCGGTAAGCGTAGGGTTTTCCTTATTTCCGGGACTACCATCAAAAACGCAGTTGGTAATTTGAAGATCCGTTGCTTTCGTATGTAAGCTAAGTATAGTGAAGAAAAAAACGGGCAATAGAGTTTTCATATTGGATTTATTGATGCCTGGTTATGATTACGTCACTAGTCGATAGTGAATTGACAGACTTGGAATGCCGAAGAGTGCTGTTAAAAAAGTCCACTATTAATTCCCTCGAAATCCTTAAGGCCTGACTTGCATCTATCTCATATTTAAATTGTGATGGCGTGATCAAAGGAAAATCAGTTACTGAGTTATGTCCAAATTTCTTTAGCTCTACGAGGTCAACTTGGGCTTTACGATTGTCAATAAGCACTTGATAATTGTCTTTAGCAAAAGGCAGTGTACTGCTACTTACCCACATAGCACATGGAATACGGAGCAATCCTTTGTAACGGGCATCCCGGGGCGGAATACCTTCCATGGTGACTAAGGCTTTTACCCCCTTGTATTTAACGGCCACGTTACCAGCAATTCGGCTACCGAGCGAATGACCAAACAACCCAATGTTTGCCATGTCTATTTTATTAGTAAATCGACCGCTGGGATCTTTTTCTGACAAAGTCATAATATGCTGCAAAACGAATTGACCATCTAGCGTACCGGTTTGATTTGCTTCTTCATAGAACTCATCCACTTTTTCATATGGCCCGGCCATTAAGCCACGAGGTGCGCGATATTTATTAGAAGGAGTATGGACAAATCCATCCTGATAGTACACATAGCCAATCTCTGGCATATCAATCGAAGCAACAACATAGCCGTGACTTGCCAACTCTTCTGCCAGCGCTGTATAACCGAAGCGCTCAACCCCTCGGCCCGGGCAAAAAATAATTAATGGAGCTTTTGAGACTGTGTTAGCAAAAGCGGGCGAGAGTATACTGTTAGTTTGCACATGCCTATAATCTTTAGATAATGCATTGTACGGTGCTTTCTTGGCATTTGAGTCTGCAAGAGAAGGGTACCAAAATTGAGTGATTATTTTTCGATTGTCTGATGGATAAGAGGAGTAACTGATTTTTCTGGTTACATCCGTCCATTCATAAGTAACAGTGCCCACTACAAGCGAACCAGTTGGTTTAGGGAGTTTGGTTGAATCACTCTGTGCGTTAACGTTCAATGGAAATAGTATGGCAAGAGTAAGTAGATATTTCATTTTTACTGTTTTGTGATTGGCAGGGCTTTATCAAATGGTGCCATTAGGATATCGCCATTTCGACCAAAGAAAATAACCTTTTTATCCGGACTCAACCAGTAAGCAAATTCGTTCGCAGGTGTATTTACCAGTTCGTTTAATTTTAGGGGAGTCGACCAGCTTCCATTCTTTTTAAAAGAAGCGAAGATGTCTTCATTCGAATTTTCACCTTCGCCAAAGAAATTGAATACCAGAGTTGTTTCTTCAGGGTCAACATAGCAATTACCCTCATAGTATTTTGTATTGACGTTCGCCCCTAAATTCTTGCGAGAATTAAAAATATTTTTCTCTTCCTGACGCGGAGCGATAAACAAGTCGGTCATACCAACACTATCGTTGCGGGTTGAGCAGATAAACAAGTTAGAATGAGAAACCGCAACTGAGTACTCTTCAAGATTGGTATTGATCCCATCCGCTAATCTCTCTGGTTCAGCCCATTGCTCACCTCTTCGTTTGCTCACCCAGAGATCATACTCACCCTTCATCGATGAATCGGAGGAATGTACCGGTCTGCGAGAGGAGAAATATAACGAGCCTCCATCTGGGCTTAAGTAAGCTCCGTAATCGCTAAACTTGTTTGAAAAGGATAACGTGTCAGGTTGCGACCATGTACCGTCTATAAAAGATGATGACATCAACGTCCAGAAATTTCGACCAGCTACTCGTTTTGACCGGATGCTGAAGTAAACTGTATCGCCATTTCTTGAAAAGGAGGAAGCCATCTCTATTCTCGCGGTATCGGAAATAACATGGGGAGCAAATACTACAGTGCTATCCATGTTTGCTGGCAACCATTCCCAACCTGTAGCTTTTTCTTTTTTCGGTTGGCATGAAGATGCAAGCATACCAATGATTACAATGATTAGTTGATATCTTTTTACAAAGCCCATAACTGTTGCATGAACTAATTTCGCTTTACCTCATTTTTATTGAACTGTTTCCACTCGCCTTTTTTATTTTGAATGAAGTCAGTGATTTCAATCGTGTTGTCATCAACAAACCGATAGATGGTTTTGCCAAGCTTGGTTTCGGGTGTGCCCCAAATGCTTGTCAATGATGTGCCATCCACCGTGGCTTTGATGGGATGCATTTCGCCACCACTGTCAAACCATGTGGCAACTAATTCCGTGTCGGTTGCCACTTTGTAGTAGGCTGTACCTTCAAAAGTTTGAGTGGAGCCATCGGGAGCCTTCATGTCCATGCGGTAAGAGAGGTGATGAAATTTGTCACCCAACGATTTTTTCCAACTCATAGAAATTTCAGCTGGCATGTTAAAGGCTTTGCCTGAGCTTGACCAATTGCCTTCTAGCTGCTTCAATATATTTGCAGATGATTGACCAGAGACTGTTCCCGTAAAAACAGAGAGACAGAGTATTACTAATTTTATTTTTTTCATTGATAATCAGTTATGGTTTAGGGTTTGATTTCGTTTAGTGTTGCCGCTGGAGGACTGAGGTAGCTTCCGCTGAGTTGACAAATTCCATAAATTCCTTTGGTCGTAGTTCATTTAGGAATAATGGGCCATTAGGTCGTGTTTTACTCATCACTCCTCGGAAATTTTCTTCCATTGCTTTAAACTTTGTGCTGTCGGCAAACTCGGTCATCAGCATCAAGTCAAACGAAGGATTATCTTGCCTTTTAATGTGGATAAGTTGGTATGATTTTATGAAACCTTCCTTCTTCGCGTTTTCTCGAAAGGCCAGCCAGTTTTGTCCATAAAAATACAGTGCTTCTTTTTCTTTGCCGGGCTTGATTTTTACGTAGTCGATAACCCAAATCCCATGTGTGGACTGACCATTGACAACCAAAGAAGATGCCAAAGCCAAACTAATCGCAACAAGTATTTTTTTCATCTGTTTATTTTTTAATCATAAGAGTATAGGCAAGCAGTCTAAGCTTCTTGCTTAGCATTTCTATTTAACCACTTCCTTTAACCAACTATTAACAGTATTAATTACGAAGGGATCATATTTGCCACTCCTAAAATCTTTGAAACAGGTTTGCAAATCGGGATACACGAACAAGCTATGGCTCATTTTTGGCGCGAGTACAAATTTTGAAGCAGGATTTTTCGATAACTGGGCAATACGCTCATGATCAGCTCTGCTCATCACCCAATCATATTCTCCATAGATGGAAAGTACTGGGGCATTTACGTTGCTCCATGCTTCGGCCAGGTTCAAATCTTGCAGTTGTTGAAAATATCTGGCCGTCATATCAAACTGGTCGGTATCGCCCCAAGACCAGATGTCTTTCAAATGAGGTCGCTCGCGAAGAATATCTCCTGGCATTCGTTTTTTGTTCAGATACTCGGAATAAAATTCAGAGACGAGTTTTAACTTCCACGTAACTTCAGCAGGCGAGTTACCACTTAACTCATAGCGGTTGCGTTCAAATTCAAGCATGTGTTCGAGCCATGTTTTTACCCAACCGCCAAAGATGATATAGCCTGCTACTTTGATCTCTGCTGCCACCAGAGGAGCAACACCTGCGCCATTGCTTTGGCCGGCAATCAATATTTTTGATGCATCAACATATTCTATTTTTTGCAATACCTGCAAAGCTGCTTGATGGGCGGCAAGTTCCATTTTAAAATCGGCCTCGTTACAGGGTGGGCCTTCGCTATCACCGGCACCGTGTTTTTCCACACGCATCACCACAGCACCCGTTTTGGTTATCAGGTCTTGAAGAAAAAATTCATGACCTCCTCTTGCTCCGTTGGGCATTTCGCAAGCATCGCAATCAATCCAGCGAACAAATAATATCGCGGGCAGCTTGCCGGTTACATTTTTAGGACGGGTAATAATGGTTCGAACGCGGTAGCCATACGAACTGACGACCGAACTATATTCAGTAATAACATCTGGCAGACTTTCTTTCTTTAATGGAGGAACGTCAATTATCACCTCCTGTGACTTGCCAACTCTAACAATCTGTAATTTAACTTTCGTATTTCCATCAACTGTGAGGAGTGCCTGATTAAACGAAGATAAATTGTTCAAAAAAATACCATTAATACGAATAATAACATCGTCTTTTTTTAGCCCAGCTTTTTCTGCATTTGATCCCGCTTCAACCGAGCGAACAATAGCGCCCGCTTTTTCAGTAGAGGGCTCCCGTAAGGCTAAGCCCAGATTGCCCTGGCGAGGAAGGTCATCTTGAGCTTGTGCCGTCAAATTGAGGAGTAGAAAAAAGTGAAGAAATAGTGTTGGTTTTTTCCAAGTGCTTGCCATCGTGCGTATGTCTTTAAGTAATTATTTTGATGTTGTGCAATTTCCTCTGAAATACGGCTAGTCCCTATAATTAACAGTGCAAACTGGTTAAACTACAATCAGAGTGATAAACTACAATCATCCGTTACCTTTTTCCAGATCAGGTTTTTCTTAATCCAATTCTCGTATCAATCTTTGTCGATATATCCTTTTATTAACTCAAATTTCGATGAGAATCAAAAACCTAAGCTTATTCTTTTTTTTGATGGCTTGTATAGCCTCTGCTCAGGTGCGCACCATCGGTTTTGATCGTGTAGTACTTACTGATTCTGGCCGCCTGTTTGGCGAAAGTTATCGCCCTATAGTTGTCAACTATTGGTATGCATCCTTTTCCAGTGAGATTGCACAGAAGCTATCTTACCGCGATTACATTCTGGCAACCTCTTCCAATGACAATTTGGCAATAGTGACTGACGAACAAAGGAGTAAATTAGAAAATGAAATTCGTAGCAATCTCAATTACTTTGGTATTACCGATGCGGAGTTTAACCGGATCTTGTCGATGCCATCAAAAGCCAGATTAGCTCCACAGCCCTCAGGAAGGAGTCCGTTGGTCATTGTTGTTGGCGGAACCAACGGATCAAATGCTTTTTTTACTTCGTTAGCAGAGTATCTCACCGCGCAGGGAATGATAGTGGCTACTCTTTCATCATTTGGCAACAATGATACTACGGCCTGTGGCTATGATATAGATTGTGTTCAACATCAGGTAAGGGACTTGTCTAAAGTAGTTGACCACTTCAAACAAAAGGAATGGATAGATGATGACCGGATTTCAATGATTGCCTGGAGTTTTGGTGGGCTTAGCGCATGGGCATATGCACAGCGAGAGAAGGATATTCAGAAACTTGTGAGCTTTGATTCTGCGCTGGGGTACGAATACGGTGTCAACCTGATGAAAAATAACCGCTTGTTTGATCTCCAAAATTCGAACGTAGCTATCCTTCATTTTCAAAGCCTTAAATCGGGAAAAAAGACACCGCAAGATGCAAGTTTCTTAAATGCTTTACCGACTCACATGAAAAGTATAGTGAGATCGCGTAAGTTGCTACATGCCCAATTTACCTCTTTGTATGGCGTGATTTTAGACTACGGGCGAGGTGTCGAAAATACGACAGAATGGAAGAAAGTGTTGACGAAAACCCGAGATTTTCTAATCCACAACTGAATGTTATAGGGCACACTTGTTTATTGAAAATAATGTTGGCAGAGATGAAGAGGTTACCTTGCAGGAGAGACTTGGCACTCCTAAGTATCTAAAGTTAAAGTGGTATCTTTGCCAAGATTCGCATTTTAACTTCGCCTTTTCAATCTTGTCTAATTATGCTGAATTTAAGATTAGTCTCACTGTTTTCCACCATCGTTATCCTATTTGCCAGTTGCAAGAAGGAGGTAGGAAAACGGACACCAGAGGTGAGGAGAGACTTTGATTTTTTGATTGGCAAATGGCGTATTGATTCAACCAAATTTGTAAACGAAGGCTTTAAGCGTGCTGAAGGATATTTTGAATTCACGAGAATCCTGAATGATAAAGCGATAGAAGGTCATTGGTTGTTTCATCGGCAAGATCAACCTGAGAACCAATCGCCCATGATCGAATCCAATGTCTTTTGGGGCTACGACAGTACACATGCCTCGTGGAACTACTACTACCGCAACGAAAATGTTACCAAGTATTTTCAGGGTAAATTTCTGGACGGTGAATGGTGGTTTTATACAGATTATAATTCAAGGACCATTCAATTTGATCAACGACAGGTATGGCGATATTACCCACCGGATAGGTTGGAGCGCGTGATTGAAAATGCATACGTGCGCCATGGACGAGTTGGATGGGATGTGATACACAGGACAATGCTTTCCAAACTTAACGAGTGACTTGCGGTTGATTGACGTTATGCGAAGTTAGGTGAGAATTTTGTCAATTGTAATGGCATCACAATGCTTTTAATTGAGAGGTGGTAGAGGTTTTTTCTTTACTTGGTTGAATTGATAAATGCAATGATATTAATTGGAACAAATTTGCCATTAACGAACCTGTTTACCAGATATAGAACGTCTGTTTGTGCTGCAGTTTTTATCAGCTTGATATGGATTGCTTGCAAACATCCGGAAGAAGTTAAAATTGATCATCAACCCAGGAGGCATGATTTTGATTTTTTAGTGGGATCGTGGAAGTTGGATACACTGATCAATGGCGACACGCTCACAACTAACCTAGACTCGTACAATTTTAAGCAGATTAAAGATAAGGGAATATCAGGGGTTTGGTACTTTAATCGAGGCACGGCCAAAGATCCTCAATACACACAAGGGCAATATCATCTTGGCTACGATACGCTTTCAGCTGCCTGGAGTTCGTTTTTTCTGACAGATCGCACAGCAAGATATTACCAAGGCGTGATGGAGCAAGGGGAGTGGTGGTTTTATTATACTTTTTATACGGACAAAGGTTATGAAGTGAATCAACGCCATGTATGGCGAAGTATAGGTCCGGACCGAATGGAGCGACTCTTGCAAACAATTGGCAAAGAAGAACCAAAAGACCAATGGAAGACATTTCATCGTTCATTGTTTAGCCGAAGGAGGGAATAGGCTATAAATGCAGAAGCAATGTTCCGGTTATTGAGTGTGTTTTTTCTGATAGTCGTGGTATTAGGTATTATGCTGATCTTATTGCTACGCTGGGCCAGTAGCCGATACATCAAGACGGAATCAGCCGTCTTTCAACATGGGGGGTCCGAATACTCGGTATCCGATACACTTTCCATCATTACCTTTAATGCAGCTTATTTTAAAGGCGCGTTCAATCCATCTCGAAGTGTTTCGGAAGCTGATATGCGAAGCAACCTTCACTCATATGCTGAAATAGTGGAGCAACTAAGACCTGACATTGTGGCGTTGCAGGAAGTAGATATTGATTGCCGAAGAACCTATCACACCAACCAGGTTCATTGGGTGGCAAGCAATCTGCAATTTCAATTTAGTGCTCATGCGCTAGCCTGGAATAAAAGGTATGTGCCTTTCCCAGGGAGTCGATTTTCAGAACACTTCGGGTCTATGGCTTCGGGTCAAGGTCTTTTGAGTAGGTACCCGATTACAACCAATCAGAGAATTGTGTTACCCAAAGCCGATTCTTTAAACGGAGTAAACTCAAGCTTTTTGGCGCAGGTGGCAGCAGGCCAACTCTACACAAGAAGGATTGCTCAAGTATCGTCCATCCGAATGGGTAGCCAGGATTTGGTAGTAATAAATGTACATTTAGAAAATTCAAATGCGACTTCGCGCATGAGACAAATGAAGAACGTAATTGAGCAATATCAATCAATTGACCCTTCTCTTCCGGTAATCATTTTGGGCGATTTTAACACAATTGTTCCGCAAATGGAACAATCAATATCACTCACGGATCGTGAAAGATCATGGTTTCAAAACGATCAAACACTTGATATGCTAGGTGCGGAATCACTTAATAGCCTCTCATTCACTTCTAAAGATTGTTCGTTTCCTTCCACACAACCGAGACTTCGATTTGATCATATCTTCTTTAATCGGTGGATTGAGCCAATCGAAGAAAAAGTTATTTACCATTCAACAGCATCCGATCATTTGCCTGTTTGGTTCCGTTTTAAAATCAGAAAACCATGAGAATCGCAATAGTAATATTCTTACTTGTAGTAAGTAGTGTTTGTTTAGCGCAGTCGGTGGTGATACGCTGCACTGGAAACATGGGTGTGTGGATACAATCGGGTACCACTCAAGTGTTGATTGATGGATTTCATCTTCCATATGATCAAGAGTATTTACCTCCTCCGGCTCACTTATTGGATAGCTTAATTCATTCCAAAGGACGATATCGCATCAATGTGGCATTGTTTACTCATCGTCATAACGATCATTTTAACGAATCTCCTGTTAACGAATTTCTACGGTTGAACTCAGCTAGCTCCCTGATGGCACCTATACAAGTCATCGATAAAATCGACCAGCAGTGGAAAAGCCGGACGATTTCATCCAACATGAAATCCACGTATCAACTATCAGCTTTAGTTAAAATATCGACTTTGCCCATTGATCACACATGGCCACAACGTCACTCTGCTATTCAAAACGTAGGATATATTGTAGAGATAGGCTCCACCCGAATAGTACATCTGGGTGATGCAGATTGCAGTGAAGAAGCTTTTCAGAAATCCGGCATTTCTAAACTTACTTTTGATGTAGCCATTGTACCAGCTTGGTTCTTTGGGAATGAGGGCTGGCAGCTTGCCAAAAAATATGTTCGGGCAAAGAAATATATCATTACGCACATAAGCCCCCTGTCAAACCCTTTTACTGAGCGACTGAAATTGAATATTGAAAAGTCAGGTACAGATGCTGCGATGTTTCGCAAAGTTGGAGAGCAGATTGAGCTTTAGTTACGAAGCGAATATTCAAAATACAAAGAATCCATAGATAACCGCGAGTTATCTTGGCAATTAAACAACAATTTATTTTGTGATGTCCAGATTGTAACGCCTCAAGTAGTTAACCCCTTAAATTGTAGCCAGTCATTTTTTTAAATGCTTTTATTTTACTTGTCGCCAAATCAACGACAGTTTTCTGTAATTTCCATTTCAAACTCAGTAGCAATATGAATAAATTACTTACGCTTATGTTTAGCGTCATAGCTTTGGTTGCTTGCAATAATACAAAGACGCCCGTTCCGCCCAAGGTAGACGCCACTACAGATAACGTGGTGGTTGTGCAACAGATGTTTGATGCTTTCAATGCACACGATTGGGCACGCATGTATTCATTTTACGATCCGCTTGCCCGCTATCTCGATCCTGCCTTTGGTTTAGATTATGTAACGAAAACAGAGAATGAAATTGTGGGGAAATACACCGGTATGCAGAAATTCTTTCCTGACATCCGCGATTCGCTTACGGGGGTTTACCCGAGTGGCGACAAAGTAATAGTTGAGTTTATATCCATGGGCAAAGCCGCTGATGGTACATCTTTTAAATTGCCCATCGTAAGTGTTTTAACGTTAAGGGATGGCAAAATTATCACTGATGCGACCTACTACGACAATAATTGATTTGATATAACTAGTGGATATAAATACGGCAATCATCAAAACAATCTAGAAAAATGGAAAATGCAATTAACTGGTTTGAAATCCCCGTTTCGGATTTTAGCCGCGCCCAGAAGTTTTACAGTGCTATTTTAGAAATTGAAATTCAACCTGCCGAAATGTTTGGTAACAAAATGGGCTTTCTGCCATCGGATAAAACAAATGTATCTGGCGCCATAGTGCAAGGGGTGGGATATGAACCTTCTCAAAGCGGGTCGCTAGTCTATTTGAATGGAGGCAAGGATTTGCAGCACGTACTCAATCGCGTGGAGAAGAACAAAGGCAAAGTAGTGGTTCCTAAAACAGCCATTGGCCCTGATATGGGTTTCTTTGCTGTCTTTATCGATAGTGAAAGTAATAAGATAGGATTGCATTCAATATCATAAGAGGTTTTCAGTCTCTCATTTTGATGGCGTACAACAGAAGTGAAGAATTACATCTCATATATTTAGTCGGTAGGTGTGTCATGTCGACAATTCAGTTTATTTCGGTAAAAAAGCCTATGAAATACTTTATCTGTAGTTTGTTTCTGATAGCCTCCTTTTCAGATGATGCACAAGCTAAGAGACAGGATACTCTGTTAATTAATGCAAGCCATGTTAATACTAAAAAACTCATTGAAGGTAGACACGAATGGTTAGTTTATACACAGCCAAGGGGAGGAACACGGAAGCGGTTTACACTTTGGCAACGCTTGATCGAGTTTTCCGTGTATCAAGGTAAAGAAGCGATAACGGTTAAGCAGGTATGGGAAGACAATGATTCAATTGTGCATACTGTCGAAACAATTTGTAACCGGCAAGACTTTTCAACCATTTATCAGACGAGTTGGACAAAAGGTCAGGGCACCAGTGAGTTTAACTTTTTGACACGCGAAGTAAAGCTTAACGAAAAGTCAATAACCCAGGCAGATACATCGAGGTCAGTTAAACGGCTGTATGATGCCTTCCAGAAAGCTATTAATCAATACACACTCAATTGGCATCTTGATTTAGAAGTGTTTACTACCCTGCCGTATAAAGAGGGGAGAGTCTTCGGGATCAACTATTATGACCCTGGTTTCAGAGCACCAAGATTAGTTTATTATGCCGTAGCGGGTAGTGCCATTATACCTGCATATAGTCAAATGGTAGACTGCTGGATTTTGACTACTCAAAGCAGTTTTTCAAAGCAAACTTTTTGGATAAGCAAGAAGACCCAAGAAGTGTTAAAATTTCAGGATGAAAGCAAAGATGGTATTAGGTATAAGGTCAAGATTTTCGGATGAGGCGAAGAATTATTTTTGACAAATGGTTTAAATTAAGAAACCTCACCTGAAAAGATAGACAGACTACAAAAACAGTTACAGAAAATGAGATAAGACTAAATGCTAGAGGTAACCTTAAACTCTTTCTCAAGTATGTACATCATAGCCGTAGATTATACAAGTCTTATTAGATCCAAGAATAAAGACCATGCTCAAAAATTTCTTAGTTGTAGGATTCAGGAATATCCTTAGGCAGATATTCTTTAGTTCAATTAACGTGTTTGGCTTGGCACTAGGCATGGCCAGTACATTAATCATCGTCTTGTACGTTCATCAAGAGTTTACACATGACGTTAGCTTTAAAGACCATAAGCAAATTTTCAGAGTAGCTACCTCTTTTTATAATCTGGGCACATTCGCGTGCGGGCCGGAACATCTCAACGAGCGACTAGAGCAATTTCCTGAAATTGAAGCTACCGTTCGGATTGAAAAGAATAACGAGGTAGTTATCAAAAACAAACAAAACGAGTGGATTGAAAACGATGTGTATGAGGTTGACTCTACCTTTTTTCAGATTTTTGACCATGAATTCCTCGCAGGAAATCCTTTTACCTGCTTGAACCGACCAGGCAGCATCGTTTTGAGCAAAGCAATTGCTTTAAAGTATTTTGGAACGATGGATGTGCTTGGGGAAACGCTGATTGTTGGCAAGAAAAAGGTGGAGGCTACAGTAAAAGGTGTGGTGGCTGACCCAATTAATCCATCGCACCTGAAAGCAACAATCTGGATGTCGCTGAATACGGATGAACCGATATTTACAAGCCAAAATAAAGTAAACTGGAATTCTGCCTATACCTACAACTACATAAAGCTAAAACAGGGTTTTGGAAAAGAAGCATTAGAGGAAAGGATTTTGCAATTAATAAAGGCAGAAGTCTTTCCGCTGCAAGGCGGTGAACAGACATACGATGAATGGATAGCATCGGCAAATGCGTATAAACTTTTTGTTCAGCCACTATCCGAAATTTATCTTAACTCCTCGTATCGAAATGAGCTATCGCCCGGTGGGAACAAAAATAACCTCTTGATCTTTACCACAGCGGCTGGCTTGCTCCTGCTACTTGCAATAGTCAACTTTATAAACCTTTCTACTGCAAGCGCATCCAACCGTGCAAAGGAAGTCGGGCTTCGGAAGACACTTGGCGTACAGCGACATTACTTAGTCTTTCAATTTTTAGTTGAGTCATTGCTCACTTGTTTGTTAGCATTAGGTTTATGTTTGCTATTGGCCGAGCTTTTTTTATTCGTCTATCAACTCACTCTTGGTCAACCCATGTTAGTGGGTATTTTTACTAATGGTCAGGTAGTATTTTGGGTGCTCGCTTTTACATTCGTCATCGCTATAGCCGCTGGCATTTACCCTGCATTTTACCTTACCTCATTTCAACCAGTAAAAACATTAAAGGGAAATTTTTATACCTCCGGTAAGCAAAGCTTGCGTGGGGCATTGGTCGTTTTTCAATTTGTAATATCAATCAGTATTACAGCATTCATACTCATCATTCTGAAGCAACTTTCTTTTTTGCAAAACAAAGATTTAGGATTTGATAAGGAAAATATTTTGGTTATCAGCAAAGTGGACAAACTCGGTAGTCAGGCCAACGCCTTTCAAACAACATTGAAAGGAATGTCTCATGTAAAGAACTCTGCATTTACCTCGCTGTCACCAGCGGGTAGTTCATTTTGGATGTATACTTACCAAACAGTTGCTATGGCTGAGTCAGTGACGATAAATACCATGCCTTGTGATGAGAACGTCATAGACGTATTTGATATTAAGTTACTGGATGGCCGCAATTTTGACCCACGATTAGATTCCGTGAGTTCTGTAGCTATTTTAAATGAGGCGGCAGTTAGAGATTTGATGCTTGACCACCCAATTGGAGAAAAAATCAACCAAAAGCCGGAGACCATTGTGATTGGTGTGGTCAAGGACTTTCATTTTAAATCAATACATGAACAAATAGAACCTTTAGTAATGGTATACAGACCGAAAGGTTCTTATCTGACGCTAAAATTGACCGGTAACCCGCAGCCTATCATTGACATGGCACAAGAAAATTGGATTGCCTTGGTACCTGATGAGCCATTTAAATACTATTTTGTGGACGATGCCTTTGAGCAGTTGCTAAAAAAAGATAAGATCTTTGCGGCTGTGATCTCTTACTTTTGTGTGCTGACTATAGTAATATCTTGTTTGGGTCTTTTGGGACTTTCGCTGTTTGCTGCCGAACAGCGAACCAAGGAGATAGGCATTCGGAAGGTGATGGGAGCATCGGTGAAATCAATTTTGGTTTTACTAAACAATCGGTTCACGAAACTAATTATACTAGCCATTATTTTGTCCATCCCGCTGTCTTGGTATGTGGCTAATCAGTGGTTGTCAAGATTTATTTACCGCATTTATTTTTACTGGGATGCTTTTGCTGTCACTGCATTATTGATGACCGTTTTGGCGTGGATAGCCATCACAACCAGTTCATGGCGGATTGTATCAAAAAATCCAGTGGAGACCTTGAAGTGTGAGTAACTAGTATAATTATAGGACTTACTCAAAAACGAGTCAGGCACTAAAAAGTCTTCAGTTATTATAAACTCATTTGTCACTTTTTTACGGACTCACAGTAGATAACACAATTGCGATATGAATGATCACTTAAGCGATTCCAAACGCTTGCCTCAGTATTTCAATAACGAATACCGTTAATACCATGTTTAGAAACTTCGTTCTGGTAGCTTTTAGAAATATCATTGGAAATCGTGCCTATTTTGGGCTTAATTTAGTAGGCCTATCCATTGGATTAGCTTGCGCGCTGCTGATATCTTCTTATGTGCGTTATGAACTTGCCTTTGATAAATTTCATGGCAAGAAAGACCGTATTTTTCGTGTAAACTATGACTTTTCACTAAACCCAATCAAACAATCAGCGGTGCCTGTTTTCGTAGGCCCGAAGTTAAAACAGCTTTTTCCAGAAATCGAACATGCCGTGCGAATGTTGCCTAGCTTTCGACCTCAAACGCTACGTTATGCAAATACGATGTATGATGAAAAGAATTTCTTTTGGGCGGACTCTTCTTTCTTTAAGGTATTTGATTTTGAAGTGCTTTATGGCGATGCCAATGCAGCTTTAAGTAGAACGGGCAAAATAGCACTTACTGAATCGATGGCGAAAAAATACTTTGGTGAGGAGAATGCCATCGGTAAGGTATTGACGCAAAACAACACGCGTGAACTGGAGGTAGTGGCTGTGCTGAAGGATGTGCCAGCCCAATCACATTTTCATTTCGATTTTATTGCCTCTATCTACAATCTTCCAGACGTAGCTAAAAATGAAAACCAAACATTTTGGAATAGCCCTAACTATATCACGTATCTGTTGCTACACCCGCAAGTCAACAGCGAAAGTTTGGCCAATAAGATAAATGATTGGCTTACTTCCTTCTTGGAAGGTCAAACCAACAATGGATCTACGATTAGTCTGCCTTTGCAAAAATTGACTGATATTCACTTTGATATGGATGTTTCTAATTATTCCAATCTGATTAGTGTCACCGATTTTAAATACCTGCTGGTCTTTATGGCCATTGCAGTGCTTATTGTCGCCATGGCTTGTGTTAACTACATCAATTTAGCAACCGCCAAGTCCATTAGCCGCTCAAAGGAAGTGGGTATGCGCAAGGCCGTAGGTGCCAGCATACGCCAACTCATTTTTCAATTTTTGGCGGAGGCCGCTTTATTAGTATTACCTTCAATCTTGTTGGCCGCTACAATAGCAAGTTTAATGCTGCCCGCGCTTAACTCCTTACTTGATAAATCAATTTCTCTGCAACTTTTCTCATTTAGTTCACTTGTTTTCTTTGGTCTATTGTGGCTGGCATTAACATTATTGGCTGGTTTCTATCCAGCCATAGTGCTTACTCGATTTAAGCCAGCGCTGGTCTTGAAAGGTAAATCACATACAATTGCGAGTGGTCAATTGCTTAGGCGTAGTCTGGTAGTTATTCAATTTAGTATCTCCACAGTTTTGATTGTTGGTGCAATAGTCATTCTTTCTCAACTCGACTATATGCAGAACAAGAGTCTTGGCTTCGATAAATCGCAAATGGTACTTATCCAAGGTAATGCAGACTTGAACGATAAGCTGGAATCATTCGCCAACCAGCTTCGTGGGTTAAGTCAGGTAGAGCAGGTAACACGCACCTTCCGGTCGCCATTCGAAACATTAGCTGGAAATGGATTTACGCTTAATCCAAAATCAAATGATGATTGGCAAATAGTGGCTTTGATGGCGGGCGATGAAAATGTTCTGACTACGCTGGATGTCAAATTATTGGCCGGTCGCAATTTTGACCCACTCAAGATAAATGGAGATAGTGTCACTAACGAGTTTATTGTGAACGAGTCATTTTTAGATTACTTTGGATTAAGTCAGGAAGAGGCGATTGGCAAGTTGGCAGTGCTGGGTGCCACTGCCCAAAGCGGGCCAGGGACGATTGTAGGTGTTGTTAAGGATTTTCATTATGCCTCTTTACAACAAAAAATAGAGCCATTGGTGTTTTCCAACCATCCAGATTTTTTTCGGGCTGTTTTGGCTCGCATCAAACCGGGCAATCCAACCGCTGCCCTTGATCAGATAAAAGAAGTGTGGAAAGATATGGTCCCCAGTAGGCCATTCAACTACGCTTTTATCGATGATCAATACGATGCCTTTTACAGATTCGAAACGAAGACTGGAGTCTTGATTGTCACATTTTCGGCTTTAGCTATTATGGTTGCCTGCTTAGGTTTGTTAGGCCTTACTTATTTCACCTCAGCCCAACGAGCAAAAGAAATCAGCATTCGCAAAGTATTGGGTGCATCTGTTCACAACATTGTTATGATGCTGTCAAACGACTACATCAAACTACTTTTGATTTCGTTTTTGATTTCTATACCACTAAGCTATTACGCCATGTCGCAATGGCTCAACAATTTTGAATACCGAATCGCCATCACTTCGTTTCAGTTTTTTTCTGCCGTTGCACTTGTCCTGCTGGTAGCCATGATTACCCTGAGCTATCATTCAATAAAATCCGCTTTGGTTAATCCTTCTGAGGTTTTGAAGGGTGAGTAGATAGTGTAAGCAATAAAACAAGTGTGTTACTTCTCGTTTTTGCAAATGAAACTAAATTGTTCCTTGTGAGGCCATTCGGGAGAGTAAAATCTCATTTGGGGCATAATTTTTTGCGCTGATGTTTTTCCACACAAATGGAATGCCTCTACCGGTAAAGAGTAAGCCAGCGGATTTCATAAGTTCAATTTCCGCAATGGAAATTTTATTATGTGTAAACCCCCAGAATTTCACGAAATGATTTACTTTGCTTATTTGTTGGACACTCATCTTAATGAATCCTCGTTTAACTTCATCCGGAACCGTTGAATGTACCATTTGCTGAATGAGATTGGCGACATTATCTGACACACTATAAATTATACTTCCGGCCAACTCGCCATCATGACTTTTGAGGATATGTTCTACGAAGCCAACATATGGATTTTGATAAATGCGCCAATTCAGAAAGTCGTTGTCTTGCAAAATAGAATAGCAACTAATATTCTTACCACTATTTTGATTCAGTAGACTGACAAGACTTCCCGATTTTTCTTCAGACATGCAATAAGTGTTAAGGCTCACTCTTTGGAATATTTCCCCGATTGCAATAATCCTCGAAAGGCTTATAATGCCAACGGTGTTTATCAGGTTTCTTGCAGTCTTTTTTTTTCTTGCCTGCAGATACTTGATGGAGGGTAACCATTTAAAAAATTTAAACCCAAGATTGGATGTAAATGGAGATAGAAAGCCCAATCGTAAAAAGGATTTATTAGCATAGGTAAACGCCCATAGAATTGATACTCCTCGTTCCAAAGCGTGATGTTCAAGAAAAACATACATTTGCTCAAACACCTTTTTACCCCGATAATCTGCCTGTATAAGTAAATCCTCGACTTTTCCCGTTAGGAATTTTTCCCCAAAGTCATTTTGAAAGAGGAATGGAATGGCACATACCGTTCCGATAATTACATTAGTTTCAGTGTCACGAGCTATTACATAAACAGCAGGACCAGCCGGGCCATCAAAAAACTCCCAACGAAATTGAGATTCTGAGCGATGACGTTGATATTCTTTATAGTAAAGAGCGTTGACTTGCTCAATGTCGGTTTCTGTTAGAAGTTCAATCTTTATCATTACTTAAGAATATAATCGTCATAAATTTCTCGCGAAGTAATGCCCTGTATCTTCAATTCTCGGACAAGCTCTAACATTTTTTTGTAGACAGCAAGATATCCGTCAAATTTGTACTTCGAAAAAAAAGTATTGTGCCATAGAACGGCAATCACAGAATTGGATTTATTTTTATCAATAAAATCTGAAATTGCTTTTGTTGTTTCGCCAAGGCTCATCTTCTGGTACTTATGAAAAGTTCCATCCATAATGTGCAAAGGTGCCTCTACAAAGGAATACGGTGTTTTCGATTTGATATTAAATGGTGTGAAGGGCAGGCCGTAACTGTTTCTGAATCCATATTGCTCGGCAAAGCCTAATGTAGTGTCTAATAATAAACCGCTGGAATCCATTAGTTCATAGTGGTCGGGTAAAGTAAGGCACAGGTAATGATTCCGATTGGCAAAAACCGGCACTCCAAGTTTTTTTATTTCTTGCTGATACGAGTCAGATGAAATGCTTTTGTGAAGACCATTTTCAAAACCACGCAGTTGAATTGACTTCATTGAGTTCGTAACTAAAGGATCGCGGATGGAATAGTCCGCGTTCGCAACGCCTTTACTTACTTTATCCTTATTTACAAGCCAATAAAAGGTGCTCTTGAGCGAATACTCGTCTTCAATGTTCATGATTTGCTCCATGGTTAACCAATCCGGTTTACGGAGGAGCGCGTTTAGCATTAACCTAAGAATCGGGAGTGGTCGCATTCTTTTTATCAGGTAATAGCTATCTTGTGTAAGAGCACCAAAAATACTATCAATATCGTGAGTAAGATAAATCCTGGAAGGTTTGATTTCTAACAACGGCAGAGAAAGCATCTTACAGATTTGTTGGAAGCACTTTTCAACCAGGTTTTCCGTTATGTTATTAAATCTAAACTGATAAGACTCTATATATCGAAACCTGCCAAGGGCATCGCGATTTATGCCATGATACTCTTGAAGGCTGTTAATCATGTAAAAGGCGGTGGCTAGATAGTCAGTCCTTCCATCATCTGTTTTTATGTAGCAGTCATCTACGAAGTGATAAGTAAAGTGTGCAATTCCTGAGTCGATTTGTTGATAAAAATTTTCCGCTATAGGCAGTGAGGAATGTTCTGTCGTATCAATTCTGATACTGGCTCTTTCCAAAGTGTTTACGAATTCAAAATTTACATTGGTACGCTGACCTAAAATTTTAAGGGTGTATTCAATAGCCTTACTAAAATTTTGGTTTTGCTGCACGTGAATTGTTGTTGTTTGTGCAAAAGGTGGAAGAAAATAGTTGGACATTTTTCAAGCATAAGAAAGACAAAATAGCCGCTCGCACTATAATCATTTGATATTTGTGATGAGAACCAATTTAAGTGATTACATACAATTATTGATTCTCCCAAATAACAATTACAATAAACGTTAATGAATTGTTATTGTCCGGTTTTTTAATGATCCGCTGTTTAGTTTTAAAAGCGAATCATCTAAACCAACATGCTATGATTTACTCCTTCTTTAAGACAGTATTCCGTCACTTTTATCGGAAACCAGTTTATCAAATGCTTAATCTGGTCGCTCTAACTGCTGGCTTGGTGGTGGCTGGAGTGGTTCTCTTGTTTGCCTGGCATGAGTACCGGTACGACCGTTTTCACAATCAGTCTGAAAATATCTACCGACTTTCAGGCAAGACTTCTAGTGAAGTTTGGTTTGCCCCTCTCTCTTCTCCTTATTCAAATGCACTACTTAACGATAGGTTTTCTGATGTTGAAATAGTTGCCCGTGTCAGAAGGTTTCCACCTAAGTATCTTCACCACCAGAATGAAAAATTCTACGAAAGCAAAGTACTATTTACAGATTCTAACTCAGAGTTTTTTAATTTGTTCAACTTTGAATCAGTTTACGGAAATCTGCACCAAGCATTGGAAAAACCCAACTCTATAGTGCTAACAGAATCAGTTTCCAGAAAGCTTTTTGGAACCCGCGTGCCCTTAGGTGAGTCTCTTTTTTTCGATACGCTTCAACTCGTGGTTACGGCAGTCATTAAAGATTTACCTTCAGCCAGCCATTTCAACTTTGCGGTGCTAATAGCGAACGACAATGAAATGGCCAGTGCCGCCTCCATTTTTACCTATGCCCTCCTGCAACCCGATGCCGACCACGAGGCGCTGAAGAAATCATTGCTGTCCAGGGAAGTGAAGCAAAAAGATGGCCTTGCAGATATTCGATTTATTCCCTTGCATCAACTTCATTTCGAAAACGGATTGACGTTTGAGATGAAACCAGTGGTGAGCAAAACATATCTCTTCATCTTCATTACGATTGGTGGCTTGGTATTGATTCTTTCATGCATCAATTATATGAACCTTGCCATGGCTTTATATGCCCAAAGGGCAAAAGAAATTGCTGTGCGGAAGGTGGTTGGTGCACATAGGGTAAATCTGTCAAGTCAATTTTTATTTGAAACAGTATTCATTAGTTTGTTATGTGTGCCAGGCGTTTTGGTGCTGCTGCAGTTATTGCTGCCTTTGTTCAATCAGTTTATGGGAGTAAATATCTCCAACCTCTTTGTTCACGATCCTTTATTCTTGCTCGCTCTGATAGGTCTGGCGGCCATGGTCGGATTGCTTTCCGGATTGTATCCGGCTTTACTTATGCCCAAAATCAATTCGCTTGTCTTGTTCAAAAGCGGATTCTCCGAATCGGGACGTGGATGGGGTTTGCGCACTGCATCCGTCACGTTTCAAATGACAGTAATGGTGCTCATGATTAGTGCGAGCTTGGTCATCAACATGCAACTCAATTTCATCCAAACACTCGACTTGGGATTTGCCCATGAGGGCGTCATTAAAATTGGCGGAGCCTGGCGAGTGGATTCCATTCGATACAATAATTTGAAGGCCGAATTGCTTGCTCACCCCTCGGTGATGAGCGTTTCGCAAGGCTATGCACCCGGAGATGAGGATTTTGGTTTCGCTTACCGGAAGGAAGGTTCGAATACCGTTTACAATGACTTGATTGCATTTAACACCGACCTCGAGTATCTCAAGACTCTTGGCATAGAAGTTAAAAATTCTGAGTTTGGAACAGCCTTAGATAGCTTACCCCAACGAATGATTCTGATCAATGAAATGTTGGCAAAGAAACTTGATTTTGAAGATGTGATCGGACAAAAAATCATACTGAACCCGGGAACAGAAAATGAGCGTGTACGGGTAGTACAGGGTGTCTTTCGCGACTTTCATTATTTCTCACTCCATCAACCCGTGGCACCTATGATGCTCACGTTTCGCCCTTTTGGCGGAGGCATCAATCAAAATATTTTGGTGAGAAGTAAGCCAGGGGAAATGAAGGCGATGATGGCGTTTATAACGCAAAAGGCAAATGAAATCATTCCCGATATTCCACTCTCACCGGAATTTTTAGATGAAGATTTGCAAAAACAATACGAAGGAGAAACCAAGTTATCTGTATTTTCAACGGCACTCCTGTGGATAGCCGTCATGTTATCCATGGTTGGGTTGGTAGGTCTTGCATCACATGCGGCTTCGGCAAGAACCAAAGAGATTGGTATCCGCAAGGTACTGGGGGCTACTGTTTCAGGTATAGTTGCGTTGATAAGCAAACCATTTTTTAAACTCAGCATATTGTCTTTTGTTCTTGGTTCGGCATTGTCGGCTTATTTAGCGCATCAATGGCTGCAGAGCTTTGCCTACAAAACATCTCTTTCGTGGCAGTTGTATATAGTTCCTTTTTCAGTATTGTTACTTGTGTTATTGGTTACGGTGGGCTGGCATGCCTACCGTGCGGCTAATGTAAATCCTGTGAAATCATTGAGGAGTGAGTAGCGAAACATTGTTACTGCTGTTTTTTCTGCAGGTACACTTGAATACCTATTCCTAAAGATGTTGTATTCAAAGTTCCTTCTATATCGTTAGTTACAGAGGTGTAGTTAATCCGAGGCTCGATAGCAACACTATTACTCAAAAAATAAGCGTAGCCAATACCGATAGCCCAAATTGTTGACTTAAAATCCCTCGTATTACTTGTCTGGTTTGAATTTCGTTCAGTAAAGCCCCTCGAAGTACCCGCAGAAGCCTGTATAAAAATAGCCGGCTTAAAATAGTATCTTAAAAAGGGTGTCACTCCAAAAGACTGACTAGTCTCATTCGTTTTGGTTACTTGTTGTACCGCTTCAGCAGATTGGTACAAGTAATTCAGTTGCATTCCCGCAGCGAGATTATTAAAAACAAAGTAACCAGCCTTTGGAGCTACCTGAAAAAAAGTTGTCTTTACTTCTGGTCCTGCTATACTAGCTGTTCTAGAACCAGCGGAAGCTAAAACACTTCCCCCTATAAGCAAGTCACCTTTTTCAAACTGCCCATGGGCTACTATCGCTGTCATAAGCGCAACAACGCACATAATTCCTCCTAGTATTGACTTTTTCAAAAGGTGATAAATTTTGGATGATTTAAATTGATTGGACTGGCTGTGTTCACGAACATACGGCATCAAGGGTTCGCTAAAGCTTATATTCTGGTAACAGATTACAATAATAGATTCAGGCTACAATGCCGACATTCAGTTTTATGATTCAAAGTGATTGAGGTGCTACCGCTAAAAAGAACGAATAACACTACTTCGCACCAATCTTCAACACGCTTTCAAGAACCATATCTCTGCCCATTCGATAATCCTCAAATGAATTTTCGACTTTGATGTCAACAGGTAGTGAATTACCCAATTGCGGAAAGGGTTTATGAAGTGATTCGGTGTAGCCAACGGATAACTTTGAGTTGGGCAATGTGAAGCGCTCACTGTTGTAAGTGAAGTTTGGATTACAATTGGATAACTCACCCACAATAATTGCATTGGCATTTACTTTTAATTGTGCTCCTGTTACGGTAGCTGCCGAGCCTGTGTTGCGCGAGGTAAGCACAAAAAGCTTACCCGGTGCACTCAACTTGCTTCGTTCCGAAATACCCTCAACCAAAGGCTTGCTTTTGTGAAAATTTCCTCCCGGATTGTGTCGCAGGTCAACTACCATGCGATTGATTTCTTTGCTATCGGCCACTGCAAATAACTCTTCAGCAAAATCGGCAATGGACTTTTCTCCTTTCTGGTTGTTGCAAGCATTGTATTGAAAATACAGCGTTTTGGTTTCAGGCAAATATTTGTACCAGTAATGTTTCGTAACATTTTCCATGTACATGGGTATCATGCTGTTGGCTTTGGCGCGTGCCGAAATCAGTTTGGAGGATGTACTCTCATCCGCTGGCTCAAGCTTCATGATGTAATCCTGTCCACTTTCTGTTTTAACCGTGAACACCGCTTCGTAAGCATCGTTTGCCAATTTAAGACCACTAAGTATTTCAGGTATCCTCAGAAAGAAGGGCACTTTACGAAGCACTCCCATTTCGTTGTCACCATCAACTAAAGGCTTTATCAAGTTGGCAGCTTCCTGTATCTGTATGTCTGCAACTTTTGTAACGATCCCGCCAATGGCAGACGTGTGCTCTTCCGCTGCTGAAACTACGAAAAGATCATTGCCATAATAGCCAAACCGCACCGGATAGATTCTATGGGCAGAAGGAGCAACATCGGTATGCCCGTCTTTTACAAGGGCTGCTATTTTGATGAACTCGACTTTAATCTCGTTATCGGTAAGGGCTGGTATTTTATTCTTGAGCTCACGAATAGCTTTATCGAAATCAGCTGGAGTCACAGTATGAAATAAATTGGCGTGTTTTTTAGGTAATTGCTTGGCCAGGTACTCAAGGTCTTCTAACCATTCTTCTTTGGTTAGCTGTTGAGGTTGAGCCTGACATACTGTTTGAAAAAACAACAGTGAAATGAGAAGTTTTGAAGCTGTAAACATCGGCTAATTGTTATGGTTAAATATTTAGAATGTTGTAAAGACCTTTGGTTTTTTGTGTGGTTGCAAAGCAGGTATGTAGTTAGCATCAATAATTGTAATTCATCCAAGCGTTCCTTGAATGACTATTCATTTTTTTGATCTCTAACATGTGACCTTCGTATCGAAAGCCGGCTCTAGTCACCACCACCCATTTTCAGAATTACGGCTAAATTGCCGCATGACTTTCGCATTTGGAATTGGTATTGCTGTATTCATTTGTGTATTACTTCTTTTAAAAAGAAACAAAGCACTAGCTGACTACTTGCTGGCTGCTTGGCTTGTGCTGGTGGGCACACACTTGCTCTTCTTCCATTTCGCTTTCTTCTACTCGAATTCCTTCAATATATATGTGGCATTGGCGGGTTATGGCCTGGTGCTGCTTCATATACCCTTGCTCTACGTATACGCGCTTTCGATGGGTAGCAACCAGTGGCCGTCATTCTGGTATCTGCATTTTTTGCCGTACCTTTTTTTTGAAGTGGGCACAGGTTTTTTTGTGTACCAAAGACCTGAGTCGTACTGGTTCAAGGATGCGTTTTTAGTGGTGAAGAATATGGAGCCCGCCTGGCCAAGCTATCATGGATATTACTTCGCAATTGTTTCGATTGTTTATACATTTTTGTTGATTCAGCAGACATTGCGTTACAATCGTGCTTTGCGTAACTATATTTCGAAGGACGAGCAGTTCAGCCTTCGATGGTTGTTGCACTGGGGCTATATAGGAGCTGTGTTTTCAACAACAGTTGTTGTTTTGATTTTCTCATCGCGACTTTATGGCGTGCCTGCTATCTCAACTACTTTTCAGTGGGTAGGCCTGTTGCTTACTCTTTATATTTTCGGCATTGGTATGCTCGGTGTCAGACAGAGCTCAGTTCTTGTTGGGGTAACCCCACAAACTACAAAAGAGAAAAGAATCGAGGAAGCCACTCCGTACAAGAATTCGGGATTGACAGATGAGATGGTGGCAAATTTAGCTGCTAAACTTAGCCGCGTCATGCAGGAGCACCAGTACTACCTCAATCAGGATCTCTCTCTGCCCGAACTAGCCCGGCAATTGGGCCTTTCGGCTAATCGCCTGTCGCAGGTCATTAACCAGCACTTTGCCTGCAATTTTTTTGATTTCGTGAATCGTTACCGGGTTGAGGAGTTTAAGAGACGCGCTCTTAACCCTGAGTATGCCCACCTTACTTTGCTCGGCATAGCCTACGATTGTGGATTTGCATCGAAATCATCATTCAACAAAACATTCAAGCGCCTCACCGGCCAAAGCCCATCGGAATTTCTCGGAAAATAGGTGCTTACGTATAGGGAGAAGCGACTGGCGCGTCCCATTATGCCAAATTTGCCCTCGACTTTTAACAGTACACGATGAAATTGGGTGCAATACTGATATCGGTGGCTGTGCACGCAGCCGCTGCACAAGCTCCATTGGAAATGGCAAAAAGCCTTTATGGCGATCAGAAACCTGCAGCCGCAAGGCAAATACTGATTGCGATTAAACACGGCAATAAGAGCTATGCCGAAGCGCAATATTACCTGGGCCGCCTTGCGTTTGATGAAGGTAAAAGCGAGACGGCTCGTACTTACTTCGAGGCGGCCATTGAATCCGATGAAAATATTGCCGAGTTCTACAACTGGCATGGTAATGCGCTGGGGCGCATAGCCCAGCGGGCCAACGTGATTAAACAAGGCATGATTTCGCTGAAAATGAAAAGTGCGTGGGAGAAAGCAGCCGCACTGAATGCCCGATACCTTGAACCTCGCCAATCGCTTATTCAGTATTATCTACAGGCACCTGCCTTTGCCGGAGGAAGTATAGAAAAGGCGAAAGCCATGGCAGATGAGATTGCCAAGCATAATCAAGCTGTGGGTCATCAGCAACACGGAAGAATTTTTGCGAAAGAAGGTAAATCCCGTGAGGCGGAACGGGAGTACCAGGCCATGGCAAAAGCCGATTCTTCACTTGTTTTGGATTTGGCCGTTTTTTACGTGTCCCAACAGCAGGCAACCAAGGAATTCGCTCTTATCAATCAGGTTTTGAATAAGAACCCCAACCAGATGGTTGCATGCTATCAATATGGAAGAACAGCTGCTCTTACCGGACAATATCTGGACAAAGGAGAGGTTTCTCTCAAAAAATATCTTGCTTACAACCCTAAATCAGGCGAGCCATTGCACAGCAGTGCTTATTTGCGGTTAGCGCAGATTCAAGAAAAGAGGGGTAATGCCATCGAAGCCAAAAGAAACTATGCACATGCGTTGCACCTAGATGATAATTTGAAAGAAGCAAAGGAAGGTCTGGAGAGAGTTTCTGGGAACTAGTAAGCCCAACTATCAATGTTAATCTAAATTATTTATGAGATGAAGAACAAAGAAAACATGGGTAAATATGTTCTGTTGGTTGTAGCTGTTTTATTTTCTGGCTATGCCTCTATGTATTTCGATTTTGGCAGGCATGTATTGGGCAAACCGGAACACGTATTTTCAAATCCGTTCTGGCAGTTTTGCTTTTATACTCATATAGGCTTTGGCATAGTTGCTACCGTTATTGGGCCTATTCAATTCATAAAGCGGCTGCGTCAGGAAAGACCCCAGCTACACCGCAAACTAGGCATGGTGTATGTGACGGCCATTATGATTGCCGGAACAGCCAGTTTCTATCCAGCCACGCTTGCCAACGGGGGAATTGCGGGAAAGATTGGGTTTATAGCTATTTCCATTTGCTGGATCAGTTTTACGTTCTTGGCATTCTGGCATGCCCGAAACCTTAACATTGTACAACATCAAATATGGATGATTCGAAGCTATACAGTAACGTTTGCTAATGTAGGGCTTCGGTTTTGGTTGTCATTGTTATCGTTTGGCTTCCATCTTAGTTTTAATGTGTCGTATGTGTCCGCTATTTGGCTTGCATTGATTGTTAATCTTGTGGTGGCAGAATGGATAATATGGAAAACAATCCGAAGGCAACGGTTTGAATAGTTAGTATGATTGCGAGTTATTTGTTTGTTGCGTTTAGTACTTAGAACAGATAGCTTACATAACTCAAAAAGCCACAACCCTCTCAGGCCGTGGCAATTTGTTTTTGACTTATTGCTTTTGAATACGCTCTATTTCATTTAACATAGCATCCATTCGGTCATACATAGCTTGATACGTTTTTTTGCTCGCAAGGTCAATGCCGACAGATTTAAACATAGTGTAGGAGAGGTCAGTTTCTCCTTTCCATAATAGCCCTTCCCGCATCACATTTTTCGCTTGCGCATCACCAGCTTTCATATTTTCATGTAAGATACAAGCTGATGCCATCGCTCCAACCCAAAATTGAGCTTCGTAGGACATAAATGGTACTGAATTAGTAGTCCATTCAGTACTAAACACTGGGTCTATTTCAACGTCAGGATACATATCGCGTAGAAGCTTTAGATAAGTTGCTGAAATAAGCTCACCATTGGGTGGATTGTTGCTTGTCACCAAGCCTTGAATGGCAGCATCTAATTGTGCATTGATAACATGATGAAAATTGTGAGTCCATAGACGCTGCAATGCACTGTATAGGTAAAATAGTTTCTCCTCCTTATTATGAGCATGCTCCACTAGATAATCTGTGAGCATCATTTCAGCTATATACAATAGAGCGTTACCATAAATAGGTGGGTCATCGCGAGTATCTGGGCAATTAGCTACAGGAGTATCTGCATAGCGTACTTTACCTGCAATGGCACCTGCAAGCGAGCGCAGGTCACCCAGTGTTCCGCGGTAGCTCATCATGGTGTAGGAGGGCATGCCAGCTATTGGCCACTGGTTGGCGTAAAAATTTCGCTTATCGGGCATGGGCACAAGATGTAAGATGGGTCTGGCAAATTGCTTATTTACTTTTTCGACAAAGTCGTCACCAAGCGGCTTAAACGCGCCTAAGATTATGGTCAATGCTTCATCTATTGGAAAGGTGCGGGTATAGCCACTGGTGTTGCCATAGAAATCCTGATAACCAAACTTTTGCACGCCTGAAGCAGGAGCCATCACGGTTATATAACGCTTTATGATATCCTTGTTTTTCTGCGCGGTAGCAATCATTGTCTTGTATGCTCCTGTGGGTACTCCATCACGCAAGTACCACAGTGCATCAATGGCATCATCAAACTTTCGTTGTTTGGCAATTGTTACATCCGCTTCAACACGCCTGGTATATAAATATCCTAGAATTTTTTCCTTCGATTTTGCCATACCAAGAAAAGCCTGTTGCGCCTTTAAACGGTCTAACGGATTTGCTACCCTGCGGGCTGTGCGGTAATTTCCATATGACACCTCTACCTCTTTGCCTTCTTCGTTTTTGTAGGTAGGCCATTTCAAATCACTTTCCCAAACGGCAAAGTATCCATCTGCTGAAACGGCCGGCCAACCTTGCATGCTTTCAATTACTGATTGGATTTCTGGCGCAAAAGTGTAAGGAGCCTGGAGCAGTATCCGGTTTAATCTACGTTGGTGGCGCGACAGTCTCGGTTCTGCCTTCAACCATTGTCTTATTTTAGGCTCTCCGATTTTTTTTATTTCTGATGGTAGAAAACTAACGGCTGTCTCTATCTCACGCTCGATACTTCGCCCGGCAGCGGCCAAACGGGACGCCTCCTGGTCTTTAACATTCACATCTGACCGCAGTGCTCCATAGATAGATAGCTTAGTCGCTCTGCTGCGTACATCGTATACAGCATCCATGGCATTGGCAAGGTCTTGGGCCGATTTCCCCATCGTGGCTTTGACGGTGGATATTGTTTTAGCAATTGCTTGCACTTGTTTTGCTTCTTCCTCCCAAGCTTTATCAGAGGGATAAAGTAGCGTTAGATCCCAAACATATTTACTGAGTGGGTCAGTTTGCGAAAGCGCAGACCTGCAAATAGTTATTAGCATTAGGAGTGTAAGGATTGTTCTTGTCTTCATATTATTTACAGTTGGTTAAAGAGTTTGATCATTTTCTTTCTACCGACATCATCTGGCAGCTGCCCAAATCCTGCCGCCAGATTATCTTTCAGGTGCTTCACTTTACTGGTACCGGGAATAGCGCACGTGACGGCCGGATGACTGACAATAAATTTCAAAAAGAACTGCCCCCAGCTTTTTATATCGTAGTCAGCCGCCCAATCCGGAAGGTTCTTACTCCTAACCCGAATAAACAAAGCACCTTCTTCAAATGGCCGATTTACGATTACACCAACTCCTATATCTTTCGCCAGGGGCAGTAACTCTTTTTCCGCTTCGCGAACTGCCAGATTGTAATTGAACTGAACGAAGTCCGGTTTTTCATTTTTCAACAGTCGAATCAATTCAGGGTAGGCACTGGTGAGGTAATGCGTAATCCCAAAATATTTTATGGTACCTTCTTCCTTCATGGCGCGTAGTGTTTTGAGATGTGTGCGTACGTCAGTTAAGTTGTGCACTTGCATCAAATCCATTTTCTCGGCCCTCATTTTCCGGAAGGAGGATTTCATTTGGTCAATACCTGCCTGCCGTCCGCTGGTCCAGACTTTGGTTGCTAGAAATAACTTGTCTCGATTTTTAAGTTCAGTCGATAAATCGCCCACCACTTCTTCTGATGAGCCATACATTGGCGATGAGTCAATCACTGATGCTCCTTTATCAACAAGTGTTTTGATTACTTCTCGCAATGCCGAACGCTCAGCTTCGGATTGATTGACGTCAAACGTTTGCCACGTGCCCAAACCAATGACAGGTAGTGGTTGACCGGTACTTGGTATTTTTCTATTAAGAATGCTGTCTTCAGTAAGCATCGTGGAATAACCTCGGGTCTTGAAGGAAGACCATACAGTGGCGACTGCCATAAGTTTTAGTGCATCTCTTCTTTTTATCATGTGACTGATTTTTGAAGTACGTTGAAATTCTTTCCCATATGATAGCCAGACCATGACCAGGCTAGTGAAATTACCAAGCCCATTAACATGAGTTGTGTTACCGTAAGACCATAAGCAAAAAGTCCCGAAAATCCCCAGCCGAAAAATGCATCACTACTTCGATACAAAAGCGTGTCAATTGTTGTTTTAGAGGAGTAAAAATTGTCAGTGTTGATTTCTGTGTAAGCACTTTCGCGCGCAGGTACTAAAAGAGAGAAATGCATAACGCGATGGATGACCGATGTGATGCTGATAACAAATGCATCTGAGTTGATTCCGAGCAACAAGAATGAACACCCTACCAGTAAAGGTACGGCAACCAGCACTCGCTTTGGTGCAAGCCATTGATAGATTTTTGAAGTGAGAAATAATTGGATAATCAATGCAAGAAGATTTACCAATAAATCAAGACTGGCGAAATATTGAATTCTTTCGCTGGGGGAAATAAAGTGGTTCGGTATGCTGATCGATTGTTGGAAGTAAATGAATCCTGACATGCATATATACAAAGCCATAAATACAGCAATAGACAATAGCTTAGGGGAAATAGCTATGCTCTTGATTTCTGAAAAGAGCGATGACCAGCTTTTAGTTTTGAGCTCACCGCTTTCCTTTTCGTGAGGCGCACTCCCTAAGGCCACTTGCAATGCAATGGCACCTACCAGACAAATGATTGAAGCCAGCATTAGTGAACTCTTGTCAAAAAAACCTGAGAGCAGGGTAGTCAGTAGTGGACCTACCAGGGCTCCCAATGTTCCACCCGCAGCAATGAGTCCATAAAAGTGCAAGGCATTTGATTTTTCGATTGAATGCGCTACCGAGGACCAGAACAGTGAAACGACTACTAGATTATAAACACTAATCCAGATAAAGAAAGCGGAACTTAGAATAACATTCGCATTGACAAACAGCGTGGCAAGGTAGAATATGAACTGTATTGCCATGGCAACAGAATAAACATGAATGGAAATCCTAAATCGTGAACCTCGTGTGCAAATGGATGCTACCGGAACAACTAAAAGCATTACAACGGTTGAGCCTGTGAAGAGCCACGGCAGGTGCTCGGTACCTAAGCTCATGGCTATTTCATCGCGCAGAGGCCTAATAAGAAAGTAGCTGGTGAGCAGTAAAAACAGATTGGCTGAATACAACCAGGCTGCTTTCGGATAAACAGAGGTGGGAGAAAAAACGGTTTGAAATGGGCGAATCTTGGCCTGCATGATTCAAAATTGCAGACCCAATCATCGTTTATCTATCGGATTTATGAATTCGGGACTGATTTTAGCGAATCCGTCACACTTTCTGTATCGCCTTGTGCTCGATTGGCCTTAAATGCGGAAGGGGTGACATCTACCATCTTTTTAAATGCCGTGTTAAAAGACGATAGGGAATTGAACCCACATTCGTATGCAATGGCTGCGATGGTCAGATTATCATATTTTGGATTGGAAAGCATCAATTTCGCATCCCGTATTCTGAAGCTATTGATGTATTGGTTGAAGTTAAGTTTGGCTTTGGCGCCTAGCACGGTTGAAATAAGATAACCAGGTAATGTGGTCAATTCTGCCAATTTCTGGACTGAAAACTCCGCATCACGATATGGTCTTTGCTGCTCCATAATATCAGTCATCTTTTTGAAGTGTGAATTCAATTCTTCCGGGGTAAGATTGATGTGCTGATATTTCTTTTTTTGTTCGGTTTTAAACACCTTATTATTTTTGATGACTATAAACGTAATGACATAGATTAATAATGAGTAAAGTATGGGGCCACTGCTATAGTCAGTTAGTCGTAGCATATAGTTCGAAAAATAAGAGAACTGGAAAAGTGTGAGCGTAGCTAATAATATGACCGTCCACCTTTTTGCAGGCGCAGACAATTCGCGGTTCTTTATTGCTCGTATGAATACCCCAATATACCAAACGGTGTATGCTAGTGTGTAAGCGAGCAATGCTGAATATCCACCACGATACCAAAACGAATCCAGTTCTAACAACGGTGAAAATAGGGCAATTGAGATGGCTGGTAGAAAATGCAGGATTTGCCGGGCGCGCAATTTGAAATCGGCATCAAAAGACATGGCAAACAATAGTAATAGCGGCCCAATGGCTGCATGAGCTGCAAAACCAACATTCAGAAACCAATGGGGTACGGCAGGATGAAATAGAAACAGTGTGGATTTTGCGGCACGCAAGGCAATCATAACCATGGTAAAGCCCAAGAGCAATTGATTAGCAGACGTTCGTCCCGCGCTGAGGAAATAAGCACTTAGTAAAAGGCTTTGGAAGACGCCTAGCCAGCAGAGCACGAGTGTGATAGAATCCATTTACGGTAGTTCTGAGGTAAAACTACAAAAAACGATTTCTATTCGTTCAAAGATAGAGATATCGACTGTAATCTGAGTCACAATTTGTAATTCATCACTATTTTATGGTTTTGTAAAAATTGATTGAACAACAATGTGTTTGTTCTTTGCTCATACCAAGTACATATACTTTTGATGCGACTTGGTTAAATATTATTGTCGTTTGACTTTGAAGAATTATTATTGAGTAGTTTATGTGTGGAATGTATTTACTGTACTAAAAATGTAATGCGTCACTCTTAGTTAGAGACGGAACAACCTTTTTGGATTAGTGTGTTTCTAAATTGAAAATAGATATGCTATGAAACCTTTTACTGTATTTTTGTTTTGTTTTATGTTGGCTGCATGTGTAACGGATTACACTGACTCGACATTGAATTTGGGTTCAGAATCTGATGCTAAGGAACTTGGCGGTTCATGGGTTGAAGCGGTGCTTGTTAAGCCAGATATAGCGGCTTGCGTTTGTTGTGGTGGGTATATTTTGGAGGTAGAGGGTTTGCATTTTAGATTCGAAAATTTTCCGACAGGAGCGTCTGATGACTTGAAAAATTTGCGGTACCCAGACCAATACCCTGTACAAGTGGAAGTTAAATTTGAATTTCTGAGGACATGTAGTGAATTCACATATGTTTCGGTGACTGCAATTCAAAGAAAGTAGTTGTTCATGTTATTTATCGGTTAGTTCTCAATTGCTAAATTTGTCTTTTGTATCAACTATTAAAAGTAGGCCAATAAACTATCTGCCTTTCCTTAAGCATGTAGTTGGAGTAAATAATCGTAGTTAATCACAGGTATTCGTTTTTTGCGTACCCAAACGAAGAGTTTAGCGTCTACATAAAAAATGCTTAACTCAATCCTCATGCAAAAAATCGCACTACTTCAAATTTTGTTGGTCATTTGTACCCTCACCAGCTTTGCTCAGAAATATCCTAAGGAGGAATTAGAGGCAACGAGGCAACTTTCAAAAAAACTGATTGGGTATTATAACAATAGCGATCCCCAGTTTCTGGATCACCTTGCGCCACGGTTTTCTTTTGATGACTATACGGCAGGACTTCGGATAAAGTCCGTAGAAGAAGTGAAACAGGTACTTACCATGGATAGAGGAGTGGAAGACTGGAAGGTGGATGTGGAGAAAATTGTTGTAATATCACCACAATTGTCGATTGTTTATGGTAATCAAACAGGCAAGCGCAAGGGATTACCTTTTCGAACACGCTTTATCAGTCAACTTGTTTTCAATGAGGAGCGCAAACTTTTGCACTGGACCGATACCGTTGACCCAACGTCTTTTCAAGGAGGTACTAAGCTTGCCGAAGAAGACGCTACATTGATTAAGGAGTTTTATAAAAATGCTTATTCCCGACTTGATCCTGCGCGTATAAGCGAATACTTACATCCTCAATTAAAATTGCAAGATCACACACTTAACTTAACTTATACCGGTGTTGATACCATCAAGTATGTATGGAAAACTTCTGCAGAAATGCTTGACATGAAGCGCAGCAAGATTGAACTTAAACACCTTAACCCTATAGGTAAAGACGTGTTGGAAGCGCAAGGGTATTTTAACGGCTATCGCAAAGATGGGAAGAAGTTAAAGTCTCCGTTTAGTTCCATCTTTATCCTGAAGGACAATAGAATATTTCGCTGGATAGATCATGTGGATGCCAATGCCTTTAGATAGTTTTTTCAATCGTCAAACAATTACCCTAACTAGCCATGAAGACACTGATCAATACACTTCTGTTGTTGTGCAGCCTTGAGTTGTCCGCACAATTTCAGTTTAGTACACTTCGGCTGCCGGATGCCAGTCCCAAAAGTTGGGTTGGCCACCGAGTAGGCATTACAGACATCATGGTGGAATACTATAGCCCGCGTACTAATGAACGCGAAGTGTGGGGTAAATTAGTACCCTATGATCGCGTCTGGCGCGCAGGAGCGAATGAGAATACTGTCATTTCCTATTCGGATACTGTGAAGATTAATGGCAGCCTCTTGCCACCAGGAAAGTACGGCTTGCACATGATTCCAGCGAAGGAGGGTGAATGGACAATTATTTTTTCTAGAAATTCTACCTCGTGGGGAAGCTTTACCTATAGTCAAGCAGAAGACGCATTGCGCGTGAAGTCAAAGCCGGTTCCATCGGAGAAGCAAAACGAATGGCTTCGCTATGAATTTACGCAGCCATCTGAGAATTCGGTTGTACTTTCATTGGCTTGGGAGAAGTTGAAAGTTCCATTCACCATCGAGGTGAACGTACATCGTGTGGTTGTGCAGAAATTTCGCCAAGAGTACCTACGCGGTGTCAGCAACTTTGATTGGACAAGCTGGCACCATGCTGCCGGATATTGGTTTCAAAATAGAATCGATGATCGGGAGGCGCTGCAGCTTATCAATCGATCCATCAGAAACGGAAGTTCCTTTGCGAACAATAGCTTAAAGGCTTCGATCCTTGGTCGAATGGGGAATAAAGCAGACTCCATAAGTGCAAGACAGATGGCTATTGCAGTGGGTAACATTGGCGAGCTGGATGGGTACGCTCGAAATGTTTTGCTTCGAAACAAGAAAGTCATAGAAGCCATGCATGTGTTCACAGAGAATGCACGCAGGCATCCTGGCATCTGGCCGACTGATGCAGGATTGGCGCGAGGTTATTCCGCACAGGGTAACTATAAGGAGGCATTAAAGTATGCCAGGAAAGCATTGACTTACGCGCAAAGTCAACCCGATAAGCAAGCGTGGGAGGCTGCAATAAAATTTTGGACAGAGTCGGTGACAAAGTTGGAGAAGAAGAAAGATATCAATTAGCCTAACAAATCATCATGTAACCATTAAAAACAATTCTATTGGTCGACTATGAAGAAATTTTTACTTTTTGTTTTTACCTGCTATTCAGGATTAAGTTTACATGCCCAACTATCCTTCAAGGAAATTCAACTTCCAGTCGGAAACCGGGTCAATGTAAAAGCAGAGGAAGCCACGCTTCGCGTTAAAGAAAATCGCGTAACGGGCAAAGGAGAAGTAGTACTGTCCCTCGTTCGGTTGAAGGGTACAAACGTTAGTCTAACTTCATACCCGATTTTGTGGTTGGCTGGCGGACCTGGTGTTCCAGGAATAGCGTCTGCAAGAGAAGATATGTATGCTGTACTTAATGCCTTGCGAGAAGTAGGCGATGTAATCCTGATTGATCAACGAGGCACGGGTCAATCAACACCCTCCCTTCGCTATGAGGGAGAGCGATTCAAGTTGCCTTTAAATCAACCAATAAATAGTACTGAGTCTCAGGAAAGATTGATGACTCATTTAAAAACATGGAAAAACCAGTTAGATGGAAAGGGCATCGATCTTTCAGCCTACAACACACTTGAAAGCGCACGTGATTTAGATGATATACGAATCGCGCTGGGAGCCAACAAGGTAAACTTGTTTGCACACAGCTATGGCACTCACCTAGCGCTGGCTTACATCAAGAACTTTGGCAACCACGTGAATAGGGCAGTGCTCGGTGGCGTCAACGGATTGGATCAGCGATACCGATTGCCTGCTGAAGGTGATGCGCTTTTCCAGCGATTAGATTCACTGATTAAAAACCAGCCTGGTATGAAGAAGTTGATGCCCGACTTTTATGCTCGCACTAAGAAATTGATTGCTCAGCTTGACGAGAAACCTGTATTAGTTAAAGAGTTTAATGGTTCGGATCGCGCTAGTGGGCCAGTGTTAATAAGTGGTTTTGACTTGCAAGTGACGTTGGCTCTCGTGTCTGGTGATACAAACACACCCATGGATTTGCCAGCCGTTATTTTTCAGGCCGAACAGGGTGACTTCAAAGGCTTGGCATCTTTTGTTTATGGTGCAGTTAAGAACCGTGAGTTCCCAACAGCGATGAGTTTTAGTATGCACTGTGCTTCTGGTGCACCGAAATATCAATTACAGACCATAGCACAGCAATCGGGTGCATCGATCTTAGGGAATGCCGTGAACTACCCCTTTTCCCTTGCTGGCTTTTGTGAGGTGCTCGGTGTGACTGATCTGGGAGATGAATTCAGAAAGCCATTTAAGAGTAACATACCCGTCTTATTTTTTAGCGGAAGCCTTGATGGACGCACTTCCACTGGTGATGCCGAACGAGTAAGAGATAACTTTACGAATAGTCGTCATATTGTAATCAAAGGGAGTGCACATCAGGTCTTTACCTCATCACCAGAGGTCGTAAAAAAATCAATTGATTTTTTTAAAGGCATTGACCCCGCAGTGACAACGTTGCCAATGTCAACATTCGGATTCCGGTCTCCTTTGGATGCAGATATCCAGGAAAAACTTACATGGATTTATAAGAAGGAAGGAATAAAAGGTGTTGAGAACCATGTTTCAAAACTTCTTTCGGAAGGTGAGTTGGTCGGATTTTCATTATTGAATGGCATGGCGCTGCGGTGGCAACAAACAGGAAAAAAAGACGAATCGATGGAACTTATGTTGTTGAATGCGAAATTTTTTCCAGCCCACTACATGAATTATCGTTATATCGCACAATTATATGCGCGAATAGAAAATAGGGTGAAAGCTGAAGAATTTTACAGTAAAGCGTTGCAGTTGAATCCATACGATTTCGGTAGTCTGGCAGCTCTTGGTAAACTTAAGTAAAGTTAAGGTCCGATTTTTCGTTGCCAAAGATCATGAAAACAAAAGGTCTTTATATTGCCTGGATTAGTCTTCTATTCACACTACTTGTAGTTTCTTCCATTGGAGCTATTGCGCAAGGTGACCCTGAGCAGGTTGTCTTGAGTTGGGGATTTAGTGATTTTGGAATTTTTGCAGTTGGTCTGCACGCCATTGGATTATGTATGGCCGTCTTATTTCTGTGGCCGTTGCTGAAAGAGCACCAATGGTCTTACAAAGATATTGGTCTGACAAACGAGGTCAAATCTAGATACTGGATATACGCAGGTGTTGCTGTTTTATTGGCATTTGTTTTATACCCGTTAGTGGAAGCGTTAATGGATTTAGTTAGAGTACCTATGCATTGGGGTGGATCAATAGAATCACATTTTACATTAGTCTCTCCACTTGATATTATCTGTGCGGTTTTAGGTGCTGTTATCATTGTGCCAGTGCTAGAGGAGGTTATCTTCAGGGGATACTTTTTAACTTCCTTTGTGAAGAACAACACCGTTCCCAAAGCTATGCTATTTTCCGTGCTATTATTTACGAGTATTCATTTACCATTTGGTCCGGGCATGATGGTGTATATCTTCATTTGGTCATGGATTCCAGCTTACCTATACATAAAGTCAAAATCTATTGTTCCTGGTATGGTATTTCATTTTATAAACAATCTGCTGGCTTATGTGGTATTACCGTTACTTGGTTTTTGATGTAGTCATATGTTGAAACCTAACTATAAAATATGAAAACTGTATATTATTTCAATTTCGCCTTGACCCTGTTTTTAGCAAACCCACTGCCTGGTACTTCACAATCGGATAGTGACGCACAACTTGTAAAAGAAGTCTTGTACAACTACATGGATGGTTTCTATAAAGGTGATAGTACGTTATTCCATCGAAGTATTGATCCTAAAGTAAACAAGTTTGGATACTACCTGGAGAACGGAAAGTACATAGGCGATGGCATGAGCTTTCGCGAGATGATTGGTTTTGCAAAAAACGTTAGAGAAGGAAAATTTCAGTTTAAAACCAATCCAAGAAGGGAAGCCATTGTTTTAGAAGTGAACGACAAAACTGCATGTGGCAAAGTACTGGCCGATTGGGGTTTCGATTACATTTTGCTTGCAAAAGAAAACAACCAGTGGTTAGTCAAGTATGTGCTCTGGCAAAATGATCCGCCACCAGAAAAATAATGTGCTGTATCGCCTTTCCTTAATCCACCACAATTAAATCTATATCGCGAGTAGAGGTGGAAATAGCCTGGGCGATCATAAAACAACAATTTTTGAAGCTACCGGACCGAATAAGATATATTGATGGAGTAAATATTTCCCATCTAGGTGGTAACCTGCAAGTAAGTATTTGATTGCAACATTTTTAGGGATGAATTACAATTGAATTGTCTTGTAATTTGCTGACTTTTATGAATGCTTTTGTCCAAAATGGGTCTTCGAATAGGGCTGTTAGTTCTTTTAGTCAACTGTAGCAATCATGAGCCGGTAGTTAGTGTTCACGAAGCAAATTTCAAAATTTTATTTATCGGCAATAGCCTAACCCAATCAAATGATTTGCCGGGTTTGGTCAAGGAAATTGGAGCTTTAGACGGTATTACGATCGCCACCTCACAAGTTCTTGTAGATGACTATTCGCTAGAAGATCATTGGAATGATGGTATTGCCAAAAGGCAGATAAAAGACGGGGAATTTGATTTTGTTGTGGGACAGCAAGGGCCTTCGGCTTTAAAGGAGTCTCAGGTGTTACTGATCGAATATGCGAAGCGATTTGCACAAGAAAGTAAAAAGAAGGATGCAAAGTTTGCTCTATATATGGTATGGCCCTGGTTGTCTAGGTCATTTGATTTAGACAACGTTATCTATTCCTATACGGAGGCCTCAAAAGCCTCGGATGCCATCCTTTGTCCTGCAGGTCTGGCTTGGAAAAGGGCATGGAAGGAGGACAACTCGTTGAGTCTGTATTCAGACGATGATTTTCACCCAAGTATAAAAGGGAGTGTCTTAGCCGCCTTAACGGTTTATATTTCTTTATTTGATAAGATCAATCTTGATTTTATTACACTTGAAAAGACGTCATGGCGAAACAAGATGTCGGTCAAAGAACTTGATTTATTAAAACGAAGTGCGCTACGTGCCCGAAAGGGGTAAATTACAAATTTCATAAATTGCAACATATTTGGCATCCGCCATTGAGTCACAAAAGAACTTTAGTTGTGAACTTTGGAAGGTTGTAGGCACCCAAAACAAAATGACCGACCATAAGCGCCATCCATCTCTCTTCGAAATCCCTGCCAAGTTGCCATTTTCCCGATGGTATTTGTGGATGCTGGATGCAACACTGGTATTGATTACCATTCTTCAAATGTACTCCATCAGTGTACAAGAAGGTCGTGATTTTAAATGGCTGAACATGTCCATATTTTGGATTTTGAATTACACCATGTGGGTGATATTGGCTCCCTTTATTTATCGCTTGGTAGTCTACTATCGAACTGAAAGATCCCTTACCGTTCGGATTTTTTCTACCTTAATTTTTTGGGGACTAGCTGTTAGTCTGTTTCACTATGTTGTTGTAACTTCACTAGAATCGATTATCAAAGCCATGATCTATAATCGAAGTCCTTTCTCAAACATTTGGGGAGCTCTCGTTGATTATATCACCACTTCTTCGATCAGTCACTTTGTTGATTATTTAGTCATTACCGGGCTGTTTGTGGTGGTTCATTTGTATAAATCTATGGCGCAAGAGAAAATGCAAAAAATTTCGCTAGAATCAGAGCTTCGGAGAACGCAATTGAATGCCCTGAGAATGCAATTAAATCCTCATTTTTTATTTAATACCTTGAATACTATTTCATCCATTATCGGTAAAAATGAGCAGGGTCAGAAGGTAGTTTCAAGTTTAGGTGACCTTTTGCGTGTTATGCTAAAAGAGGAGAAGTCAGTCATCCCCTTGAGTAAAGAAATATCTTATTTAAAAATGTATCTCGACATCGAAGAAATTCGTTTTCAAGACAGGCTAACAATTAAGATAGACATAGAAGAGAAAGCTTGGTCGTGGCCTATTCCTAACTTAATTTTGCAACCTGTAGTGGAAAACTCCATCAAACATGGTCTGGCAAAGACATCCTCACATGTGGAATTGAATATTACCGGTTATGTAGAGCATGATTTGTTAGTGATACGCGTTCAAGATAATGGAGCTGGTTTACAAAATAATTTTTTTAAGGAAGGAATTGGTATTAGTAACCTTCGGAAAAGACTATTGTATCACTATGGTAGTGAGAATTATCTATTAATAGAGTTTGATAAGCCCAAAGGTTGCTCAGTAACCATTAAATTTCCAGCTCAAGAGAATGCATTAATTTACAATTATGATTAATACACTAATTATAGATGACGAGGCTCATGCGCGAAAGCGACTAACTGATTTACTAGCTAGTTACGAAAGTTTCAGAGTAGTGCAAGAATGCAAGAACGGACAGGAAGCATTGGCGGCAATTAAAAAGCTTAAACCGGATGTGATTTTTTTAGACGTTCAGATGCCTGGCTTCACAGGTCTGGATGTAGTTCGAATGGCAGAGTATGAGCCCATTATTATCTTTGTCACCGCTTACGAAGTGCATGCTTTGGAAGCATTTGAACTGCATGCGCTAGATTATCTTTTGAAACCTTTTGGTAACGATCGGTTTGCACAAACTATTGCCCGGATCGAAGGAGCAATGGAGATGAAAGATTCAATTCATTTTAAACAGCGTATTGCTGAGTTGCTGAACGAAAACAAAATGCAGCCCTTTATCAATGTTATCAGCGTAAAAGCGAAGGGAATGTGGTTTGATGTCAACCTACAAGATGTCGGGTATATTAAGACGGAGGGAAATTATGTTCGGATTTATACAAAAGATAGATTTTATCTCCATCGCATGACCATACAGGAACTTCAGGATGTTTTAGACCCAAAACATTTTATGCGGATACACCGCGGGATAATGCTAAACTGCTATTGGGTAAAAAGTGTGAAATATCTTGTTCAAAATTTCGAGTACCGCTTTTCACTCATTGACAACACCACACTAATATCAGGGCGTTCGTACAAAGCAACCATTGATTCTTTTTTAGAAAAAAATCCAGAATTGATTTTTCACGGCAGCTAATCCCGAATATCGTAACTAATGTCTTTCATTTTGACTGATTCATACCTAACTCAAACTACTCCAAAAAACCCGAAGTTTTAATGCCTAGTTTTGCTTTGACACCATTGCCTGAGCGTGACATGGCTATTTCAGCAGATGGTATCGGAATTTTTTTGTAGTTGCATCGTCATTATCAAGATTTCAAACTAATCTAAAGTCGCAGTAAAAATTTCTTGGAAGCGGTATAAACCACAAGTGGCTTCCGTTGCGGCAACTATAGCAACCTAGAGCCGATTTTTGCCTTCGATGGTAATCGCCTTTTCTTTAGTTCGAATAGACCAATTGTGAGAGGTAAAAATAAGGACTTTGCTATCTGGAAGATAAAAAAGGTTAGTGGTGTTTGAGATAGTCCGGAAAATTTGGGCCAACTCGTTAATACTTCAATTCATGAATTCTACCCAAGTATTACCAAGAATGAAGACTTATGCTTAACTGCAGCATATGCTAATCAATAGGACTGGAGAATTTTTTCATGTCGGAATTTAAACAGTGTAAGTATTAATTACCTCAGGCACTGGACATCTTGGTGAACTCAATAGGTTTTGAATTTAACCCATTTATTTCTCAGGATGAGAAATTGCAGATAGCCCTTTATTTCTAACCAATTAGACGCCATGCGTAAATTGACCGTATTTTTGAAATACGGCTAGCTTCTTCGCACATATCTAATATAAAAACACTTTACAAACTTGTTGCTCATCCTGTTTTGATTGCTGTTAGAGAACGATAACTTTGTAATGTATCATTTTAAAGGTAATTGGTCATCATTTTTTTAGTATGTAATCAGGTATAGTTTTACATTCGATCCAGTATATGTAAAACTTAAATCCTTTATTATGAAAAAACGCCTTATCATTTCTGTATTGGCGGCTATTGTGTGTGCTGTATTGTTTTGTTACAATTTACAATACTTTAAGCAGAGCTCAAGGCTGTACCGGTGTGCGGGATGGAATCAAGATCCGGATGGAAAGGCAGCTTAACTAATTATTGAATCAGTCTGTTGGTTTTACATCAAAAAAATAAAATTCATTTTACACAAAACTAATTCTATTATGAAAAAGAAAACGATCACAATTGCCGCATTAACCCTTGTATTTAGCGCTGCTGTTTTAATATCAGACGGCAAGCCGATGAAGAATAATGTAAAAGAAACAAAAACCAAATTAGCGCGCGGAGGTATTTTTGATCCGCTTGGATAGCAAATCGAGTAAACTAGTTTGTGCTGACCGCCTATCAATCAGTAAGAAGATAAAGCTTGGGAAGTAAATTAGTGCTGGTTTCGATTTTGATCCGAATGTTTGAGCTAATGCATTGAAAATTGCAAAGGTAAGAAGGGGCAGGGGTGCCCCTTCTTCTTTACGAGCTTAAAACACTGGATTAACAATGACAGAAGATTTAAAACTGTACAAAACGGTAGGGTGGTATTTCAAATGCAGATGGACAGAAGTAACTTTCAATCGAGATTAACAATCTTTTTTTAAATGTAAATCTAACTAAACCATTGATTGATCGATGAAAAGAAGAACAATTTTCGCACTTGCGCTAGCTTTTACCCTTACAGGTGCAGCTATGGAAGTCACATTCAAAACTATGGATGACAATAAGAAGGCCTCAAAAGTGGAGTTGTTGTCAGCTGCTTATGTCAGTGATCCCAATGGTTGAGACAACGTTACTTGAGTCTTAGAACCTTGTTTACCAAGGGGCTTATAAGCCCCTTCTTTCGTACTATGGTGTCGGTTTGGCTTCAGCCAATTGGATCGGTAAATTCACAGTTTTTTTTAACTAGTTAAGTATTAGTAACTATGAGAAAATTCGTGTCGCTTTTTTTACTGTCGGCATTTTTGCCTTTGAGTTCTTGTATAGAAGAAGAAAGTTATGGCGATGGAATCAATTAATGGTTTTTGGAATGTAACCAGCATAGATTCGTATTATGGTGAGTTTATTACGAACGGACACAACGGCCTCACCACAGTACGCAATGAGGGTAACCTCGGTTCTTTTAAGTTTGAACAGAATGGTCAGGTAAAATACAAATTCCTTCGAAATGACACCATTTATCAAGACCCCACCAATTGGGTCTTAAAATCGGGTAAGGAACTTACTGTGGGATTTCGAGCAACGAAGTACACAGTTGAAGTATCAACTGATTATAATTTTAAAGTTATGTTTGGTGATGGTTCTAAAAATGAAATGAAGGATGCACGTAAAATGGAGCTTGTGCATTGGCCTGATAAGCTAAGCTATGGTGTTGGCTTTGTCATGACGCTTTCAAAGCAATAACTTTCTTTTATGAGACTGTACAGAGTAATACTTCCAGTGGGTGATGTTAATTTGGCGGCACGGTTTTATGCCGCTCTTCTTTTGAAGGAGGGCGAGCGGGTCTCTCCAGGGCGTCACTATTTTAATTTAGAGGGTACCATACTTGTCTGCTATGATCCTAAGGCAGATGAAGACGATGATCTACCAGGCTGGAAACCACATTTTAATCAGTATCTGTACATTGCCACAGTCGATTTGGAAGGCACATTCCAAAGGTTCAAGATTCTCCTGCATACAGGTTTGTCAGGATCAATTGAATTGATGCCATGGGGCGAGCGGCTGTTTTATGCAAATGACCCTTGGGGGAACCCCATTTGCTTTGTGGATGAAAAGTCAATTTTTGTGGCCGGATAAACTCTCGCTACTCTCGTCATAAGCAGCCCTACGAATATTTTTCCTGTACTCTAACACATTTATTGTAGTGAATGTACTGAGTGAAGTGTTTTACTTGGTCTTAGTTGATAAATTGTAGTAACGTTAAAAACAGCACCCAAAACAAGTTGGTGTGCCTTGTAAAAAATTCGACTACTACCCATGGAAATCAGCAACTACTTATTAGTATTCAGAAGGCATCTGATCAAAAATCGATTTCAATCATTACTCAAAATAGGTGGCTTGGCGATAGGCACGGGTAGTTTTATCATGTTGGTTTTATACGTTTACAATGAAAGGAGCTTTGACAGGTTTCACCATCAGCCTGAAAACCTATATCGCATTGTAACACAACAAAAGTCAACGGATGAAACAATCAACACTACCTTAAACAGTATTCCGTTAGGCCCGGCTTTATTGGAAGACCTTTCAGCAATTGATGCGATGACACGGTTTCGAAAAGGCTATCGTGCTTCGGCTGCCGTGCGGGTAGATGACAAAGAATTTTATGAATCACGAATATTCAATGCTGATTCAAGTTTTTTTGATGTGTTCACCTTGCCTTTGCAGAGTGGCGATGAAAAGACAGCCCTGAAAGAGCCTTTCTCAATAGTTCTCACTCCAGAAGCCGCTCAAAAGTATTTTGGTTCTGTTGACCCATTAGGTAAATCGCTGATTATTAATCAGAAAGATAATTTTAAGGTGACTGGTGTACTTAAAAAAATTCCACGCACTACACATCTTGATTTTTTTGATTTTCTGATTTCCTTTTCTACTGCAGCGGAGAAAGGCATCAACGTAACGGATTGGTCCATTCTAAGCGTGCGCACCTATGTCCGTTTTCACCCGGGAACATCTCCGGAGTCTGTAGAGAAGCAAATGGTTGACCTCACTAAAAAATACCTGGGTGATAAGATGAAGGAATGGAATGTAGTGTTCACATTGTCTTTGCAACCCGTTACCTCCATCCATTTGCAATCAAAATTAGAATTTGAATTAGGGGTTAACAATGATGAGAAAACCGTTCAAGCACTAGGTTGGGTTGGCATATTCATTTTGTTGATGTCTTGTATTAACTACACCAATCTTACTACGGCCCATGCACTGAAGCGAAGTCGTGAGGTGAGTGTGAGAAAGGTTATTGGCGGCAGCCGTTCCTCCTTGATGGGTCAGTTTCTTTTCGAATCATTTGTAATAGCAACCCTTTCAGTACTGATAGGTTTTTTGTTGGTTGCTCTAGTGGCAAGGCACACTACCTCGCTTATCGGTTATCCAATGGCGGTGAATCAAATTAGTGCTGGCATTTGGGTGATTGGAGGAATTAGTTTGATTGCCATTATAACAACGCTATCAGGTCTTTACCCTGCCTTTGTTTTATCAAAATTTAATACAAGCGCTGTCTTAAGTTCAACACCTACTACATCCGTTGGAAGTTCTGGTTTGCGAAGATTGTTGGTAATGGTACAATTGACGACATCTGTTTTGCTGTTACTGGGAGCTTTAGTTGTTTTTAGACAGACTCAATTTTTAAGAAACAAAGATTTGGGATTCTCTAAACAGCATTTGATATGTGTGCCTTTTCAAGGTGTGCGCAACAATAGATTTGAAGCCAAGAAGGCTAAATTACTAGAACACCCGTCAGTAGTGGCAGCTACATTTGTTTCTAGTTTGCCGGGTGACCAGCATCCGAAAACAGGTTTTTTAGGTGAGGGTTTTACATATGAGAATATGCCTTACCTATTCTTTTTATCGACCGATTTTGATTTTGTTGAAACATTTGGGCTATCCGTACAATCAGGCCGTAGTTTCTCCAGAGAGTTTCTTTCAGACAGCACAGAGGCCTATTTGATTAATCAATCAGCTGCAAAGCTTCTTAATTGGAGCGACCCTATTGGAAGAAAGCTATCGATAGATGATGAAATTGATGAACGTGTGGTCGGTGTGATAAATGACTATAATTTTACATCCTTGCGTGCAACTGTTGAGCCGATGGTTCTCATGTTTGACCCCGCTTCTTATCGTTATCTCGTTATAAAAGTTGACCCTAAAAATGAAGATTTCAGCCACGTCATTAAGTCCATTGGAAAGCAGTGGGAGCAGGCATTTGAGCACCTGCCATTTGATTACTTCTTTTTAAGCGAAAAGATAGACCGCCTGTATGAATCTGAACAGCGCCTTTCGCTCTTTGTATTACTTTTTACGTCTATAGCCATACTTAGTTCTGCGATTGGTCTTTTAGGCTTAATCGCCTTCAATGTCCAATCAAAATATAAGGAAATGGCCATTCGCAAAGCCCTGGGTGCTACCCCCATAAATGTCATGTATGTTTTATCGCGTGAGTTTTTTCTAATTGGGGTTGTTTCTTTCGCAATAGCCTCTGCCGTTGGGTACTACTTTTTGAATGGATGGCTTTCTAGTTTTGCCTATCGAATCGACATTGATTGGCAATACTTTTTATTCACATTTGGAATGTTGATTTTTCTTCTGGCGGTAGCGATAGGGTACCGTTGTGTTAAAGCTTCCACTGAAAGTCCCGTTTTTGCCTTGAGAGAAACTTCCTAGGCAATTTGTTTATGATTGACCAAGATGTCGATTGATATTTTAAAGGCATTAGCTGTATATTTTCTATTTTTCATTCTCCTTTACATTCCATTGAAGAAGTTCACGATTGGAAACCAGGAACTATCCAAAATCCCATATCGGTTTTTCTTAATTTATTTAAAAGTTTATAAAAGGTCTATCCTACTTAGCATTAATAGCCTTGAGAAACTCACTATGAAAATGGTATTTCATAACAAATTCTGTAAGGTATCCCAATTCCATGTCCGCTTGTGTAAAGAAGATTACCATTGGATTTATAGAGGCATTTTTTTGTATTAAAGATGAGATGCTACCAAACTCTTAATTGTGTTGAGTGTTCTCCATTATTCCTTCACCAAGATTAAATTCAAATGCTATGAAAATCGTTTTCTTGTTGCCTTTCGTTTTGTCAGTCGCAGCCACTTGGGCTCAAAACCTTACGCTACCGCCTAGCGGTGATAATCAAAAATCAACAGTCATTCAGTGGATCGGACCTGTGTCAATAACAATTACCTACAGTAGCCCAAACGTTACTGATCCAACTGGTAAAGATAGGCGTGGACATATTTGGGGCGAACTGGTACCATATGGTTTTGTTAAAGACCCTGTTGGCTTGCCGGGCACAAACCTGGAGCCAATGCCGTGGCGGACAGGAGCCAATGGCAATACAGTCATTACATTCTCACACGATGTTTTGATAGAAGGCAAGCCGCTGAAGGCTGGTACATACGGTCTGTTTTTAGCACCAGAGAAAGATAAATCATGGACGTGGATTTTTTCTTCTAACTACTCCAGTTGGGGAAGTTATTATTATCAGCAAAAAGAAGATGTGTTGCGGGTCACTTCTACACCCACCGATGCGCAATATACCGAGTGGTTAATGTTCGGTTTTGACGATCGGTTATACAGCTCAGCCGTTGCCTACTTACAATGGGAGACAAAACGTGTTGGGTTTAAGATTGAGGTGCCTAATCTGAATGATCTTTACTTATCTGCCGTTCGTGATGAGCTTCGCTACAATCCTAATCGGAATGTAACGAACTACACTGCAGCAGCCAACTTTTGCATTTCAAAAAAAATTAATTTAGAAGAAGGGTTAGTATGGGCCGATCTGGCTATTCGATATCAGGAATCATTCAATACACTCCGTCTGAAAAGTCGCATATTGGCAGAACTCGGTCGAGCATCGGATGCTGATGAGGTCATGCAAAAGGCATTGAACCATCCGACCACCACAGCTTCTACGATAGTAGGGTATGGGCGAGGACTTCTTCGCGAAAAGCAAAATGATAAGGCCATGCAGGCTTTTAAACTTGCTGCCCAGCGTTTTCCAGATGATAAGTTTATGCCTAACCTTGGCTTAGCGCAAGGGTATACAGCTTTAGGCGACAAGAAAAATGCAATTAAGTCATGGGAAATAGTGATCAAAAATGTTCCCGAAGACCAGAAGAGAAATCTCGAAACATTTCAGAAAGCACTAAACGATTTAAAAGCTACAACAGTGAGCTTAACCGAAGGCTCTAAAACAATCAAGTAAGACAAAAATGCTCAAAAATCTCCTTCTTTCCAGCTGGCGTAGCATTCAAAAAAACAGAATGTCATCGGCCATCAATTTTACAGGGCTTGTGTTCGGATTTATTTGTGCCTTGGTTATTGGTATCTATGTGTGGCATGAACTTACTTATGATCAATTTCATCGTAATGCAGATCGGATTTATCGAGTCACCTATAATGAAAAAGCAGGCGAGATACCAGGCACGCGTCACTTAGCAACAATAAGCCCACCCGTGGGACCTGCCCTTAAGCAGGGCTATTCGCAGGTGGAGGATGCTGTGCGCTTTAGGTACTCACCCGATAGGGTAATGCGGGTAGGTGACAATCAGCATTTTGAACGGAAAGGATATTATGTTGACCCTTCCATATTCAATGTATTTTCATTTCCCCTCAAGAGTGGTGATCCCACCAACGCCTTATTATTGAACAATAACATTGTCATTACTGAAGAAATGGCAAAGAAATACTTCGGCAACGATGACGCGCTAGGCAAAGTAATTCTCCTCGATAATTCAACAACCCACGTAGTTACCGGAGTATTGGAATCATTGCCATCAAATGCTCATATGAAGTTCGATTTCTTACTTCCGTTCGATTCATTCACGGTGCCATTTGGCTATACATTTGATTTGAATTCATGGGGGTGGCTGGCATTTCACACGTATGTACTAGTAAAACCTGGTACGGACGTCCACCAATTTGAGACACAACTGATTGATTTAGTTAATGAGCATTGGTCGCCTGATCGTGCGAAGAATTTTAAAATTCAGCTACAGTCACTCTCTGACATTTATTTAGGCAATGTTTTGCACGATGACATAGCTTCCGGAAATAAAACATATATCATGGTGTTGACCATAGCAGGGTGCTTTATCCTGTTGATTGCCATCTTCAACTTCACTAACCTTTATGCCGTGATTAATATTACTCGTGCCAAGGAAATGGGAGTGAGAGGTGTGATGGGTGCGCCCAAAAGCTTCGTGAGCCGGTATTTTACGGCAGAGGCTGTAAGTATGGCGATGATGGCTATGACGCTTGGGATTTGTTTATTGTTTCCTGTACTGAATTATTTGAATGCAAGCGGATTTTCTGCCGGAAACAATGTAGGGTTTGCTACACTTATTCTGGTGGCTTCACCGTTAGCATTGCTAACTGGATGGCTTGCCTCACTTTACCCTTCATCCGTCTTCAAGTCGTTTAACCATCAACAACTGCTTAAAGGTACCTTTAGAACTTCGCCAAAAGGTATTGCCATCAGAAAGCTATTGGTGGTGGTACAATTTTGCTCAACCATTGCACTCATTTCTTCAGTACTGATCATCGATAAGCAAATGACTTTTATTGGAACCAAGGATTTAGGATATGCCAAAGATGAATTGCTGCTTTTGCAAATGCCGGGGAATGATTTGCATCAACGCTTTTCCTCTATCAAGGCACAGCTTTCGCAAAATCCATACGTTACCCAAGTAAGTATGGGGGGTGGTAGAATGGACGGTGACGTTGGTAATGTGCGCATTTTTACTGAAGGAAATATGGACGAAGGCACACCTATGGCGATTGACGCTGCGCCATTTGATTTCTTCAAGACTATCGGGGTCAAAATGCTGCGCGGGCGTGAAATATCGGAGCAGTTTCCAGGCGATACGTTGCGTGGTGTTATTATTAATGAATCGGCAGCTCGAGAGCTTGGGTGGGCGATTGAGGACGCCATCGGCAAAAAAATTCAGATTAGTAACATCGTTTTAGGAGGAGAGGTCATTGGTGTCATTCCTGATTTTAATTTTGGATTGCTGAAGACCTCCATCCGGCCTTTGGTAATGTACTATCCTCGTACACGCATTCAAAATATCTACGTAAGGTTCAATAGAGAAACCGATATAAACACATTTATTACTTCGCTCGAAAAAGACTGGGCTTCGGCAGCTCCCGAATTTCCATTTGATTACACGTTCTTAAACGAACATTTAACTGCTCTCTACAAAGCTGAGAATTTTTTCTTTTTGCTTTTTAAGCTATTCGCAATAGTTGCCATTGTAGTTTCTTGCCTTGGGCTTTTTGCCCTTGTAAGCCAGGATGTTGTGTTCCGGATAAAGGAGATTGGGATCAGAAAGACACTCGGAGCCTCATCGGCTAGCATCGTTATTCATATTGTAAAACCCTTTTTGCTGTTGATTGTGATAGCGGGAGTAATTGCGGTGCCTATCAGTTGGTGGGGAATGAACCGTTGGCTGAATGAGTTTAGCTATCATACAGCGATTACGTGGAAAGTTTTTTTGTGGGGTTTTGTAGTGACACTATTGGTCGCATTAGCGTCCGTTTTCTTTAAAGCGTGGGGTGCCAGCAAGGCTAATCCGGTAAAAGCAATACGAAGTGAGTAAGACGATGGGATAATTCCAATGTACAAAATTGTAATTCTCTTTTACTTTTTTCATAGTGCCTTTATCTCAGGCGCTCAGGAGCAGCTACCGATTCCGCACGAATCCATTGCCATTGATGGCCTTTATTCAAGTTCAGAATGGAGTGATGCAAAGGTGTGGAAAAAAAGTACTTTTTCTGTTTACTGTAAAACGGATTCTCTATGGTTGTACATAGGAGTTTTTTCAACTAAGGATGCTACTCATTATACCGATTTGTATTTTAGGTATGAAGGTGGTTTAGTCAACATGCATGCTTCAATGAAACTTGGCGAGCGTCAGCTCCCGTTGGACGGCAACTGGGATGATAATCGCCCTAAATGGAAATGGGATAACAACGAAAACTGGACGGCCAACACGGTAGCCCTACTACCCGATGCGAAAGAGTCTGATTCTTTTATAAGACAAATTAAGCACTACCAAGGGCAAGAATTCAAAATTTCAAAAAGTAAACTACAAAGAAGAGTTCTCATGCTTATTTTGGTTCGGGACTTCATTGATGAGTCAGTGTACGTTACATTTCCACCTGATGCCAACACTAAGGATTTCTCTACATGGCAATCAATCATCTTTGATTAGACGTGTAAGTTGATTTTACTTCTTACAGATTCAACCAATACGAAAACTTGAGAACGATTGACCGATCTTTTGAGCGAAACGTTTCAGGTAGGTAGTTATCCGTGTAAACCAAAAACAAATCGCTGGCTGGCTGATAGCGCCATTGCAGACGCATGTTTAGATTGACGTTTTCAATCTGATTATTGTATTGAGCAATGGCTGAAAGAAAAATACTTCGTGAGAAAGTAAAGTCAAGTCGTGGCCCCAGCAAAATTAGTTCTGCTGAGGAAAATGGTTGGGGCAATTCTATTTTATTGTAGTTGGCATTAAGTGTTAACGACCCATACGGTTGAAAGCGGTAACCCAAGGATGCTCGTGCCGAGTGTCGCAACCCATTAAAGTAGTTTCCATATCCAGCTTGAAGTGAGTAAGTGAGTTTTTTTGAAATGTTCGAGTTGTAAGAGGCAAGCCCCTCAATAAATTCATACGAAGTTCCGGCAACCAGTTTAACTCCATTAGTATTGGTAGGGTCAAACGGATCAGTTAACAGTATTGCCTGATCGCGTAACACGAAATTGAGACTTGAAGAGCTCGGATATACAACCGTTGCATACAATTCGTTTTGGCGGTCCAATAGTTTTATGGCAGATGTATTGAACACGTTGTTGGTTCCTACAATGATGCTGTTCCAGATACGTTTTTTTGTTTTGGCAGGAAAAAATGTTCGCGATGCAAATGCCGTGTGGGAGTAGTAGTCCGTTCGCGGCACGAAGCCGACCTCTGGCGAATAGGATTTTGATACATACCCGCTACCGGCTTCATAGTATTGACGGATGTCGGTGTAACTCATGAATGTGCCATAAGCGAAAGGTAGCTCTTTAGATTGTAGGGCTACGCTGTTATCTTTGAACTCATGATGGTAAAAAGCATTTCCCCGCCAGCGGTTATTAGCAGACTGAAATTTGTGTTCAAGTACGGCCACGCGATTGAACCGACTGCTGTTTTGAGCACTTTGTTTATTGATAAATGCAGCCGTTATGTTAGACCTTTTGAAAACATTGCGCTGCACCGCGGCTGCCGAGTAAACAAAGGCATCGGAATTTGATTTTTCATCACTTGCCGTGCGCATATTGAGAAAGGCAACTCGCCAGTCTTTATTCAAGCGGCCACTTAGCCTGGCTCCGTAGCGGATGGGAATGTTTCTGTTTTGCCCCGTGGTGGCATCCGAAGCCAGACCAATGCGCCTTGAAAAGAAAGGCCGGATGTCGGTCCATCCCAACGAAGCTAAAATGTCACTGTTCTCGAGAAAGAATTGACGCCTTTCTGGAAAGAATAGCTCAAAGCGGTTGAGATTGGTGACTTGCTGATCGACTTCCACCTGTGAAAAATCTGGGTTCACAGTCAGGTCGAGATTAAGAGAAGGAGTAACCCCGAACTTTGCATCAACTCCGGCATCGCCTTTCACATTCCAGGGTTGCTGTTGTGCAGCATTTTCATTGGCAGCCACGGTTGTGAAAGGGATAACCGAGATGTTTGCTCCCGGGCTGGGCGGAGGAGTTTGCCAATACATCGCTTGGGCAAATGCCAGGTTGTTACGGCTGAACTCGAATGGAACACGGCCCCACGTGGATATCTCATTACTCCTTACCAAGTAGCGCGTAAAGTTGATCCCCCAGGGCAATGTACTTTTCTTGTATCGAAGAATGTTAAACGGAATGGCCATTTCCACCGTCCATGTGCTGTCGGTGGTTGTTACAGCACTATACCACTTGTTATCCCATTCTGTTGAGAGTTGGTCACCTTGACTAATCAGCGCATCCCATTGGGCATTTACCGGAGATACACCAAAGTGAAAACCATTTAATTTATCACCGAATGGGTCAATGACCACTCCAAAGTAATCTGTGCCTGCCCGACCGAAATCGCGCCTCATTGAGCTTACCACATATGAATTTCTAGGCTGCCATAGTATGGCTCCTATGTGGATAAAGCGCTCATCAAACATTATACGAACAACAGATTTTGCTATTGCTTTGGTGGTATCAGTTGGAAAAGTCTGCGTGAACTCATGGGCTATGTCAGCGTAAAACCAACCTAATTCATTGAGAAATCCATCCACCACTATTTTGCTTGATGTTTTTTCTATTGTGATAGAACTCTTGTTTTCAGTAACTTGACTATAGGTAATTGTGGAGTTTAGTAGTAGTAGTGAAAAAATAATGACTCCACCGATTAACTTGGGCATTTTGAGAAGGAAATATAAAGTAAGTTATAACGTAGTGAACAAGTTGCTTTCCCTTTGGTTCATAAAGTGTGCCATGGATATGCTGGTAATAAGATAATTAAACCCTGACTTTTGACACTCTCACGATTAAATGATTTATAGGTATATAGATTATGACTAGTTAGAAAATTTTAGAAAACTTCAACTTTTTTAAATTTCAAGGAATTCTTTCAAGGCTTTTAACTGATTAGCGTCACTCTTTTTCATCGCTCTTGTAAATAGGGGTAGTATTAGCTTTGCTAATCCTGAGGCCCCGGCAAATGCTTCCAACTTAATATTTGTAGTGCCGCATACGTCTACTAAGGAATAAACATACTCTCCCGTTATACCGTCTGCCTTACTTTTGTAGGCAATACGGGTGGGGCTTTCTAATTGTGACACATGTACTTTCGCAGACACGCTTTTTCCAAAAACCTTACGCGTTTCAATGTATGCTTTTCCGGTTTGCAAAGGAGAGTCATCCTCCCAGTGCGCCTCTTTAATGGCCGGTATGAAGTTTGGAAATCGATCCGGCTGACTCAGTACCTCAAAAACAGTTGCTACAGGACAGCAAATGCTTAAAGATGAACTAAAAATATTTTTCATTTTCGTAAGCATAAGTCGATAAAACTATTTCAATCAAATAATTGAAAAAAAAGAAAGTTCTTTTATTAGAACAATCCTTTCATCAGGAAATCATTCAGCGGTTTAGTAACAAGGTAATATTCTTCGATTGTTTTCATCAGTTTTTTATCGGTAACTAGTTTGGCAGGCAATTTGGCACTAAAGTAAAACTGCTTATTAGCGATGAGTGGCTCTTTTTCAACAACTTCTTTGAACTCATTTGGAATTAGTTTATTCCTTTCTCCTTCCATTTTATTGAAGTGCGTCACGAATTTGCGATTGTTTATTAATTTTTGAAAAGACTTAAGATTTGCAACGATGTACTTTCTCAGTTTTAACAAGTTTTCTTTCTCAATCAAATAAGCTCCTCCTAGCATAGTAATTCCTTTGTGACTGACTTCTAGATAAAGTCCTGGGAACGCGGGATTTTTGCCACCTGCAGATACTGCTCCCGACATATTAGTTTTATAGGGCAATTTATCTTTAGAAAAGCGCGTGTCACGACTGATTCTAAAAATAGATTCTTTTGCAGTCATGCTAATTGACTTGTCGTGTTTTTTCATGACTTCAATAACATCTGCCATGAAGATCTCAAAAGGTTTTTTAACATGTAATTCGTAATTGTTTTTGTTAACTTTGAACCATTCAGTGGTATTATTGGCTGATAGGTTCTCGAAGAAACTCAAGAAGTCTTTCGAAAAATAGGGCGGCTTCATCTTCATGTGGTGGGTTACTGTTTTGGTGAATTTCATCAATTTATAAGACTGATAATGCAAGTATTCATACCAAATAATGTAGTCGGTCACATTTTTTACCCCGATCGAGAATGTTGTTTCATCTTGACTATAGTTGTTTAACCCTATCGGATTTTAGGATTTGCATTGCTTAGTTTCGGTGCTTTCGATGATAACATTTATTGTATTTCAAACCAGTTTTCAATGCATAAGCTCGTTCTTGGGTCTTGATTACCTTGGCATCAGAGACCAAGCAGAGTCTGAGTGCAGCATTGCAAAACCCAATCATGAATTTGCGTGCTGAATAAAATATTACACTTGTGACTCATTATAATCAATTAGACCTCTAAACCCGAAAGATAGACAACTTAGTACTAAGGATTTATGAAACTGACCGCAACCATAATAAGCGTTTCTTTTTTTATTTTACTGATGTCTTGCTACCCTGAAGTGGAACCGATAAATTTTCCCGTCAACTTGGAGGGTGTTTCCCCTTTAAATTTTAATCACAACGGAATTGAATTTATAGCAGAAAGCAACGTTGAAATTTCTGCTTCCGCATATGCAATTGTACTTCAAACAACAGCCAATAATGTAAAAAATGCAAAACCACAAAAGCTCGGAGGTGGCATTTTTAGATCTCCGGATTGTAGTAAATGTGTTGATCCTAGATTTGTATTGGAAGATTCGGTCGTTTCAGTCAAGATGACAGCTACTAAGAACTTTTCTCCATCCTATCCGGCCGGAGCAGATTTAGGGGAAATATTCAGTCCGATTTGAATTACTAAAGACAATCCTTTCTCGACTCCGACATCACTTGTTGAATATATACCTGGCAGATTGAATATTCAGGATGTAAATAGCGTAATCCTTCGCTACCACGCTGTTGTTGACTACAGAGGTCAGAAAGAAGTCAGTTTTTATGGCTTAAGGCTTCTCGAATCACCTTCACAGCCCATTCTTTTGCAATTCAAATTAGAACTTGTCTTTCAGTCAGGCAGGACTATAAGCGGACTGACAGTACCAATAGTTTTAAAACTGAAATGATTGTCATGTATGATTTTAGTGGTACACATGCTCTTTGTATTTCAGTTTTGTACGGTCACTACAGCTTTGAGTTGGTAATTGGTCATTTACAAGCTGCTATAAATGGCCGAACTTTATTTTTTTTAAAAATTAAATATTTTGTGCACTGACAATGTATCGATTTTCCTGGCGACTTGGCCTTAGTTTGATTATTGCGCTGGGTGTGCCTCGCTTCCTTCTCGTTCTGCAGGCCAACGAAACGGGTAACTATCAATTTGTGCCCATTGTGTTTTTGATGATGATGGTGTTGCCTTTTCTATTTCTCTCCAAGCATCAAAGAAGAGCTATTGGACTTAAGCGCCCTTCTTCATTAACAACGCTCTTTTTGACTTTTGCGTTGGGTGCTACTTCGTGCTTTGCCGCCTTTCTTTTAGCGGAATCATTATATGGCATGAGCATCGGTAACTGTTTTGTTTATATTTCCAATTCATACCCAGTTTCACAGGTTGGAAAGGTAGACAAGTTTTTACTTTTCGTAATAGTAGCTATTCCTTCAATTATCTTTAGCCCAATAGGTGAAGAGTTTTTTTACCGCGGATGGGTGCATCAGTGTTTCATTGCCAGCTTTGGCGAAACTCGAGCCTCTTACATCGATAGCGCAGCTTTTGCCTTAACCCATGTGGCGCACTTTGGAATTGTGTTTAACAATCGAGTTTGGAGTTTTTTACCAGTTCCAGCCGTTTTATGGGTTGTATGGATGTTTTTGATTAGTCGTTTATTTTTTTATTGCAAACAGCGCACAGATTCTTTGTGGGGCGCAGTTGCCTGCCACGCGGGCTTCAACTTGGCAATGACTTATGTAATTGTTTACTTTGTTTTGTAAGGAATAATCACTCAGTCGCCAGAGAAAGCTAAGTATGAATTATTGAATTCGATCTCAAAAAAATGACTAACCCGAATTATGTTTGATTTGACCGAGTATAGATATAAGGAGTTTCTCCCATCCGCGCAACTACGGGAATTTGTAAAGTGTTATTGGACTTTTTCTGGCCCATCGTATCCGACTGACCTTCATCAACGCATTATGCCGCATGGAGGTTGTGAACTAACTTTTCACTTTGGAGATTTATACCGGAACTTTTTTGGAGCGACTGCTTTTACTGAACCACGCATGGCTCTATTTGGTCCTAACTTATCAGCAAGCCTAATTCAAGGTACTGGAAGAAGTCAACTAGCATCTATCCGTTTTACGCCAAACGGGTTTCACCAACTGTTTCAAATTCCAATAAAGGTTCTTACTAATCTTTTTTTGAGTGCTGATGATTTTAGACAAGTGTCAAGTAGATTATCAGTGGAACAGATACTGGATGCAGGGTTTGGCAATGTCATTCAATCCTTTGATAAATTTCTCACAAAACAATTACCGTATGCCAGCTCCCAACCCTCGGCAATTGGGTATGCAGTTCGTTATCTTCAACAATTAGGAAGTACCCCGGAAATTGGGGCGTTGCCATGTATGATAAATATGAGTGCTCGGACATTCGAGTTACACTTTTTGAAAGAGGTTGGCTTTTCAGCTAAAAGGTATGCTGAGATCGTCAGGTTCAACCGTGTTTTGTGGAGTCTTTTACAAGGTAAAAATTCATCGTTAACCGAATTAGCGTTAAAATACAATTATTATGACCAGTCACACTTCATTCACAGTTTTCATAAAATCACTCAGCTTACACCATCCGAGTTCCTTTCCAGGCATAAGGGCGGGTTCTTCTTCAAGTAGAATTTCGTTTTTTTACAATTTTTTGTTCTTAACTGTTAGCTTTTTTACGGAAAAAAGTCATGAAAACTTTAGGATTCCTCTATGTCGTTTTAATACTCTCATCCACTAATTCTAATTTTACACACAAGAAATTCGAAAACATGACAGTCAGCGAACTTACTCTTTCCCAACCACTTAACTTGACAGGCCGTACTTTCAAAGGATCGTATGACAATACGTCCAAATATTTGGATCAGGTAAAAGAAGAGCTTAAAAAAGTAAAAATTGACTACAATGAAATGGAAGCGGTCTCCATTTATTTATCAGACCCTGAAAGTACGTCTGCAGATCAGCTTGAATCATTTCACGGTTTCGTTACTAAATCTTCTGTTGAAAAAGGAGGTATTGTGACTCGGCAACTGAAAGCCGGACGATACATTATTTCTAAAACAAAGGACGTTACTAAGATATGGGACTCTTTTGGCGAGGCTTATCAATATGCCGGACAAAAGCAATTGCAAATCAGTGATGTCCCGCCCGTTCTGATAACTACTGTCGAAGATAAAACACCGCTCTTTACCATGTATTTTCCTATTCAATAGAGGAGAAGTGGACTTCCTAGATGAACCCGATGCTTAAGACCCGATCAGGCTTTTGTCTTACTTCTATTTTGACAGTTATTGCCATGGTTGTTCAGTGCTTGAACGGGTACACACATGGTAAAACTGTGCTAAACCCCACTCATAGTAGAGAGACTGAGCACTTTATTATTGCTAGTAAAGACGGACAGGTGCGATCAGGTGAACTGGATACCCTGGCTCTTTTTAGCGAGGAGGTGTTTCAACGGCTGGCCAGCTATTTAGGAAGTACGCGCCTGCCACCTAAAAAAATCACTATCTCGCTAGATGGCAATGCAGAGTACGCTGAAGAGCAACAAAGAAAATATAGAGTTCCATTCGTTGACTCGGACGGAATCATACACCTATTTCGTTACCATGAGGGGTACCAGGGTTTACTCCCTCATGAAATGATACATGCATTCAGGGTACAAGCAGGAGCAATAAAAGACACTTTTTTTGAAGAGGGCGTTGCAGAGTTTATTGCGGCCACGCTGTTTGAATCAAATTATTCATTCCCTCGGTATGGCTTTTCACTTTCGTTGGTTTCAGGCAGTCTATTAAATAGTGGAAACAAGCTTACACTGGAGGCAAGCTATTCAAAGAGCCGTGCCAATAACCGGCTTTGTCAGGCTCATTTCTATCCGCTGCGAGCCGACTTTATGCCTTACATCACGCGCGTTTATGGACAGAAGTGGTTTTTAGAGAACATTTATGATGCACGTCAAACTGATCTTCTTTTTTTCAAGCAAAAATTTGGAAAGGGGCTACAAGCATTGGATGCTGATTGGGCTAAAGACATTGCTGAACGATTTTCAAAAATTGACGATCGAGAACAGAAAATGAAGGACTACTTTGAAAAAACGCCAATCCGATTTATGAACATGTGCGATGGAAAGTAGAGCCAACGAATGACTAACATGAATAAACTAATTTTGATTTTGGGTCTGGTGATGTGGTTTAAACCTGTCTTTTCGCAAAGCAATGTGGGTTTGGACACGACTCTCAATAATCTTGTCCTGCCACCAGATTATCAAACCATTGAGTACAACTCCGTTCCTTACTATGAGAAAATGGGTCGTGGAAAGACAACACTTATCCTGATTCCAGGGTTAGGCTTTGATGGTTCGGTCTTTAAGGATTTTGTGGCGGCCAACAAGAAACGTTACACCATGTACGTGGTTACATTGCCCGGCTTTGGAAAAACAAAAGCACCAGCTGCGCCAAAGGAAGGAACAAGCCTTGGCGAATATACCTGGAGTAAGAGCGCAGCTGAAGGCATTGTAAAATTGATGGATAAAGAAAAACTTATACAGCCGGTGTTGGTCGGGAATCACACGCTCAGCGCACAAATTGTTTTGCGAATTGCCTCCACTTACCCCGACAAGGTGGGTAAGGTGGTTATTCTTGGCAGCCCGGCAAAATTTGTGTTAATCCAAAATAATAAGCCAGTTGAATATCCACTCAAATCGCGCATCGCTTATCAGGATAAAGTAATTGCACCAACCTTTTACAAGTTTGTGACACGCGAAACCTGGAATCAGAATAACTATATAAGAGAAATATATGTATTAAAAAACGGAAGGCAGGCTGATGAGTTGTGGAAACAAGTAGCTTCCGTACCGTTGCCAGTTATGGTTCGTTACTTAATGGAGTTTCAGGTGACAGATCCACTTATGGATATAGATAGAATACAATGCCCGGTGTTGGTCTTACGTCCTGGGTTTAGGCAAGACTGGATTGAAGATTCTCAAAATGGATCGTTTAATTTTATCAAACCGCAGTTTATTGATGGTTGGGATAAATTGCGTGAGAAAAACTCCAAAATTGAAATCGTAGATATTCCTGATTCTGGTGTTTTTGTATGGAAAGACCAGCCGGAGAAGACGTATGAGTATCTGCTTGAGTTCTTGAAAAGAAGCAAAGACCTGGATTGAAAATTTGCGATTGAAGCTAGAAGTCATCAAAAATATCGCCTTCTGTCAGACATGATCTGTATCAAATCGAGATCGAATTCGGCTTGAAAGTCAGAAATGCCTTTCGAGTGCCTCAGGCTGACAAGTACCTTGTATTTTTAGAATAATGGATAGAATCAGATCATCCAATTTAATTATTTGAACAGCAGTTTCATTAGTATTGATTTTCTAAGTCCTTTTTTCATCGGTGAAATAACTAAAACGTTATATACCTTCTTTCGATGCCAATTTTTACTGCTTGCAGCTTGGAGTGAACGCCTAATTTAGAATATAAATTGTTGATGTGGGTTGATAACGTGCCTCTTGAAACATGGAGATATTCACAAATTTCTGAATACGATTTCCCGTTAAATAATTCCTTTAATACTAATGATTCCTTTTTTGTGAGTAGACCATCCTGGTTGTCTCTGACACTTTCAACCAATTTTTCTATAATCTTAGCTTGTACTGTAATCTTGTTAACTCTAGCTTTCTCAATAGCTTTACCGATGGTTTGAACGGAGGCGTTTCTTGGTATGATGCCGATCACTCCTGCTTTTAGAGCCTGAATGGTTTCAGTTGTCGTCAGATTTTTGATGAGTAATGTAGGAATTTTTTGTGTCAAAATGGTGAGCATTTCAGAGGAATCGGAAGATAAGTCAGCTCCTGCCATGTCAGAGCCATGACCGATAATCATTAGACTGGTCAAGTTGACTTTTAGGTTGGAATACACATCCGTGAATTGTTCATAAATTTTTATTTCATGGAAAGGCATTTTTTGCGACACGATAACCGAGAGAATATGCGCTAATTTTTTGTCAGACTCACAGATGACAATTCTTTTTTTCATATCCTGATGTTTTTAGACAAATTTTGATCAAAGCCGATTAAATAGCTAGAATGCCTTCAAGTGCCTCAGGCTGACAACTATCTTATATTTTTGAGACGACTTCTTAATACTTTTATTAAATTACGTAAATGATTTTTTTATTCAGGTACGATAGCAGAAAAGCCTCCCGTCTGGAGGCTTTTACTGTTGTTTTTAATTTATTAACCTAAATTTCCTTCTATGAGGAATTACCTCAAAGTTCTATTAGTTGACTCGCTTTTAGATCACTCGTCTTACGGTATTTTTTTGGCGGATGCTAATTCTTCTCTATGGAATCACATTGGAATGAGTAACTTTTAAATGGGATATCGCTGTTCTTTAATTAATTCAGTGTAGTCATGATTCCGCAAAAATAGGTTCTTCCATTCGAGTCAGATCGCCAATATGATAGGATTTAGAATTTGTTCCAGAACCCCAATATGCTAGTCCAAGGTGTTTAACCAAATAGTGGTAGGCGTTTTTGTATTCTATCATAAATATTGTAAGAAGCAAGTAAAAATATGTCTCGTTGATTGCTTCTTACGTTACTTTATACCGAAAACAGCTTATATCATTATGACTAAATCTTATGTGCATAAGTCCAGAGTGGTGATCATTGATGGAGACAAAACTTTTTTAGATGTCTCGTCTATTGTTTTGGAGCGATCTGGCTCCATGGTGGTGGTTGGGACATATGAGTCGACAGAAAGTGCTCTTAAACGATTGAAACAAGACGATGCGGACATCATTGTGATAGGGTTAACGGATACCGATGGTCAATCCATAGAAGCCTTGGCCAATGTTAAATTGGAATCAGGAGCGGCTGTTGTTGTTTATTCCGCGATTGATTCTGAGTACGCAGTTTTTAAAGCCTTAGAGATTGGCATTAGTGGCTATCTGTTGAAAAATTCTACTGGTTTCCTGGAACTTACCGAGGGACTCGGTCGCGTAGCTGGGGGAGGGGTGGCCTTTAGCGAATCAGTGGCGCGGATGATCGTGGATTCCTTTTATAAGAATACCAACTCGCCTTTATCCAAACGGGAAACACAGGTCTTAAGCCTGATTTCAAAGGGGAATACCTACGCTGAGATAGCGGAGGAGTTGTTTATCAGTAAGGAGACCGCCAAAACCCACATTCGGAATATTTATAAGACGTTAAATGTCACTTCCAAGTCAGAGGCTTTGGAAGTAGCTTCTAATCTACGTTTAATATGAATGGAGATGACATAGACGTTGGAAGGGTGAACTATACTACATGAAATGCCTCATTCTAGAAGGTCGATCTTTCACATATCCTTCCATTGGTGGTATTTTTTTTTTTTAAGCCACGCTCATATTTGATAGTAATTTCATAACATAAACCTAATCTATCAAAGTATGAAGAGAATTTTACTGGTACGGGTACTGATACTCCTGCTGCTGGGCTATGGAGGTACAGTGTACGCGCAGGGCCGGATTGTGTCCGGGACGGTTACATCAGCCGATGATGGTAGTCCTCTTCCGGGCGTAAACGTTTTGGTTAAGGGGACGACCAATGGTACGGTGACAGACGGCTCAGGAAATTTCAGCATTTCGTTTAATGAAAGTGACCGTTTCTTGATTTTTTCATTTATCGGATTTGAAACCAAAGAAGTGGAGATTGGCTCTCAAACATCGATTTCTGTAACTCTTAAAACAGATGCCACAGAACTAAGCGAAGTGGTTGTGACAGCGGTGGGTATTGAAAGGGATAAAAAAGCTCTTGGGTATGGTGTTCAAAATGTTTCTCCCGATCAATTCCTTCAAAAATCGGAGCCCGATGTACTTAGATCGTTACAAGGTAAAGTGCCAGGCCTGACTATTTCGGGATCAGGTGGTGTAGCCGGGGGTTCAACCCGCATTACCATACGGGGAGTCAACTCTTTTCAAGGAAATAATCAACCGCTTTTTGTGGTAGATGGAATACCTTACGATAATAGTTTGATTAATACAACCAATCCGGCTGCAGCTGCAGGAGGAGGTTTGGCATCTAGTCGAATAGCTGATTTGGACCCAAATAATATTGCATCGGTTACTACTCTTAATGGTGCGGCAGCAGCAGCATTGTATGGTACCCGGGCGGCCAACGGTGTAATTGTGATTACCACAAAATCAGGTAGTACCAAGAAATCAAAGAAAGGGCTTGAAGTAGCATTTTCTACGGGTTTTGCGGTTGAACAGATAGCCAATCTTCCGAATTACCAAAACAAATATGGAACGGGTTCTCAAAGTGTATTTGCACACGCCAATGGAACATGGGGACCAGCTTTCGCAAGCAGAGACTCAATTGCTTTTTTCCCTGGATACGTGGAAGCATTTCCTCAGTTGTATACGCAAAGAGTAACTGGATTAGCAGATCCAATAGCCATCAGAACCAAATACGAAGCGGTTCCCGATAATGTGAAGGACTTTTTTCAAAATGGTTCTGTAATAGAGAATTCTCTCAGTCTTTCAGGAGGAGGTGAGAAGGGTTCGCTTTCGGCTGTTGTTTCAGATATGAGTCAGACCGGTTTTTTACCAACAAATACTTTCAGGAGAACCAATTTCAGTGCCGGAGGTAATACACAATTAGATAACGGTTTGTTTTTTGGTATGAATGTACAGTACACTAAAACTACCCAAAATGCGCCTATTGTTGGAGGGGGGGGTGTATCTCCTTTTGCCCGTTTATTGTTTCAACCTCGCAATTGGCCTGTGAATGACTTACCATTTATAAATCCAGCAAACAATCAATCAGTTTATTTTTTCACTTTTGCTGACGGTGTTGATAATCCATATTGGTCAATTCATAATAGCCTTTTCAAGAGTGACGTGGATCGTATCGCGGCTTCTTTTAATGTAGGTAAAGACATTAATGATTGGCTAAGCGTTACTTACAAAGTAGGTTATAATACTTTTTCGGACAAAAGAAATCAGTCTATTAATACGGGTTCTGCTGCCGGTGCTCAGAATATTGGTTCTGTCATTCTGGATAACATAAATTTTGGGGAGCTTGAATCAAATTTTATTGTCACAGCTACCCGCGACCTGTCTTCTGATGTAAGCCTGAAAGCAATAGTCGGACACAATTACAACCAACGGGTGAGTGATCGTCAGGCAGTTACGAGCCTGGGTTTTATTGTTCCAAGTATCTACGATCTTGATAATTTAATTACGGTTCAACCTTTTGGAGGGACTTATTCGAAACGAAAATTATGGGCATTGTTTACAGACATTACTGTAGGATATAAAGATTATTTGTTTCTCAATGCAACCGTACGTAATGATAATTCTTCAACGCTACCAGCTAATAACAGAAGTTATTGGTACTATGGATCAACTTTATCATTCACGCTTACGGATGCTTTTAATATTAAATCAGATGTACTTTCAATGGCCAAAATCAGAGGAGGATTTTCAAGGGTAGGTAGAGATGCTGCTCCTTATCAACTTTTTGATGCGATTGACATTTTGAATAATGATGGGCCGGGACCAATTCGCTTCCCATTTAATGGACAGCCAGCTGCGACCATTGGCAATACGGAGTTTAACCCAAACTTAAAACCTGAGTTTACAGATGAGTTTGAAGTGGGTACAAACCTTGACTTGTTTAATGGCAGAATTTCAATTGATGCAACCTACTATAACCGATTAACAACAAATCAGATTTCTCAACGGTCCCTACCCTCAGCGAGTGGCGTAACCTCTTCTTTCTCCAATTTTGGTGCTATCAGAAACAGAGGTTGGGAGATAGGTTTAAATTTTGTTCCGGTCAGACGAGCTAACGGATTCACGTGGAGTACAACTTTTGCTTTTACGAGAAATGTGAACCGAGTGGAGCGATTGGACGAGGGTGTAGAAGAATTATTAATAGCCAATAACGGTGTAAATGTGGTGGTTCGTCCGGGACAAGCATTTGGTGTCTTTCGGGGCACAGTAGCTGTTCGGGATGATCAAGGTCGTTTTTTAATTAATCCTGCAACTGGTTTATTGATACCAAGTGTAGAAGAGCAAATAATAGGTGATCCGAATCCTGATTTTATACTAGGGTTTACCAATACAGTTTCATTCAAGGGCTTTACACTATCTACCCTTTTTGATTGGAGGCAAGGAGGCGATATGTTTTCTCAAACGACTTCGTTTTTGCTGGGAAGAGGAACTACGCGTGATACGGAAAATAGAGATGTTACGAAAATTGTGCCTGGCGTACTAGGCGATGTGACTACGCTAAAGCCGCTGACAGATGCTAGCGGTAATGCTATCGTAAATGATATACAGGTATTAGAAAATAATCTTTGGTTTCAAGCTCAAGGTGGTGGAGCCTTTGCTATTAACGCACCAGCCGAGTTTAACATATTTGATGCTACTACATTACGCTTGCGCGAAATTACTTTAGGTTATGATTTACCTAAGTCACTTCTTGCTAAAACTCCTTTTGGTTCTGTAAATATTTCTTTATCTGGGCGCAATTTATGGTTCAAAGCCCCTTACTTCCCGAAGCATTCAAATTTCGATCCTGAGGTGAGTGCTTTTGGTGCTGGAAATGCACAAGGTGTTGAGATCAATACAGCTCCAACAACTAAACGGTACGGATTTAATTTAAGATTAACGTTCTAGTAATTAAGGGAAATTTTAAATCTTGATAGTTATGAAATTTAAAAATAGTTCAAAGCTCGTAAAGCTCATCTTTCCAGTGCTTTTAATACTGCTAAGCGCTTGCGATCTTGATATTAATGTGGATCCGAATACTCCGCCTACTTCCGACAATAAATTATTGTTGCCCTCAGCACAGGCATCCATAGCATTGGCATTAGGTCAGAGTGGCGATGGTCTGGGTTCTGCTACCAGCATATGGGTACATCAAGTAATGCAGCGCAGTAATGCTGATGGCTATGCTTCCACAGGAGATGATGCCAACATCAATAACCCTTGGCTTTGGTTTTATCGAAATGCGTTACCTGACCTGAATACGATTATTGAGCAGGGTACCAATCAAGGCCAATTTCAGTATGTGGGTATCGCCAAATTGCTGAAAGCGTATATGTATCATATGATGGTTGATGTATGGGGAGATATACCATATTCCGAGGCCGGCAATGGTACTGAAACAGCCTTTCCTAAATTTGACAAAGGGGCGGACATCTATGCAGATTTATTTAAAGTAATTGATGATGCCTTAGTAGATCTGACAAAGCCAGCTCCGGCAGGAATTATACCCCCTGGAGCCGATGACTTAATCTATGGTGGTAACGTAACTCATTGGACGCGTTTTGCCAAAGTCTTGAAGTTAAAAATGTATAATACAATCAGAAAAACAGGCGATTACACGACACAAATACAGGCACTGGTTGCAGATACTGATGTGATAAATTTTGGTAATCCTACCATAGCTGGATTTACCCCTGATTTTGAATTCAGGTATTTCAACAGAAATGCTCCTGAGAACAGAAACCCTGCTTTTATAACAGTTAACAATGGGCGGGCAACTTATTTTAGCATTTATTTCTATGAAATTTTAAATAATAAGAGTCAACTTAATAGAATTTTGGAAGGGATTACTGATCCCCGCTTTGTTCATTATTGTTATAATTCACTAGGATCCACCAATGCAACAGCTCAAAATCCCACAGAGTATCTAGATGGAAGATTCTTATCCATAAATTTTTCGTCACAACATCCTAATCAGGGTTTTGCTCAAGGAAGGTCCCTTTCAGCTCCGGGCCTTTATTACTGCGGAGGAAATTTTGATGACCAAGGTAGGGGCGGACAAATGACTTTGGCAAGTGCTTCAGGTGCAGCACCTCAACGATTGTTATGTCGCTATCAAGTTAGTTACATACGAGCCGAATTAGCTTTGGCAGGTGTTACAAGTGAAGATGCCGGTATCTTATTTGCACAGGCGATAAATGATTCATTTGCTAAAGTTAATTCAGTAGCGCTGGCCGCAAATCCAACGGCTACACAAATCAGTACTACCGCCCGCGACACCTATCGAACGGCTGTAGTTGCATTATATGATGCTGCAGCACCAGATCGGAAACTGGAGCATATTATTACACAAAAATGGATTGCAAATTTTGGCAACTCAGTTGAGAGTTATACTGATTATCGTAGAACTGGCTTCCCGATTATGTTTGATGTTACCACGGATGGAAATTCGAATACCAACGGGGCACGTCCATATCCGTTCTCAATGCCATATCGTCAATCGGATATTTTACTTAACCCCAATGCTCCTCCTCAAAAGCTTATTGGAACAAATGATGCCCGTGTATTCTGGGATGTTGACTAATTTAAACCTTGTAAAAAATGAAAAAACATTTCTTTTTAAGAATATTCTTTGTGGTAGTAGTATTATCACAAGTTAGTTGCTTCGATTATGAAGACAAATCCCGTTTTCCGGAGTTTATTGACGGTTTGAATTTCAGACCTTTACCAAGCCCATGGACTGCACGTCCAAGGTTAAGCGTAGCTAATCCAACAGTACCTATATCTTTTGAAATCTCTAGCCTTACGCTTAGCTCTATCGCTTCAGTGGAGATTTACGCGAGTTACATGCCAAATGTGAATATGCCTGCCGGTGTATTGGCGGTTAATACTACGTTTGCCAACGCAGTTGGCGCGGTCAGTGGAACACAAGCAATCCCAGAAGTGCCAGATTCCGGACGCAATCCGGTAACTATTAACTATGACCGATATGATCAATTAATTAAGGGAGTTACTCGGGCAACTGCAACGACTCCATCAGTTACTTTTACTCCGGTACCAAGAGTTTTGGTGAAAAAACTTAATGCAGCGGATGTTTTAGGTATTCATTCATTCACCCTTGCAGAACTTGTAGCAGCTACTGGTGCTACTCTGCCAGGCGCAATTAGTGCAACGATCTCTCAGCAACCTACATTTCTATTTACATTTGAGGTAACGAACAAAAATGGACAGGTATTTTCTTATCGGAATGGATCCCCAGGCATAAATGGAAATCCTCCTACAGGAAGAGTGGCAGTGCGTACATGGGTTAACCCAACATCTGGTGGAGCTAATAAGAACTATGAGATTATTTTAAGCGGAAATGAAGGTTCGGAATTTGTGCCTGGTGCAAGCGTGCGTGTAGGGCCATAGTTTACAATTTGATTAAGATTTGCCTAAAGAGGTTGTCATCATGGCAACCTCTTACTTTTTATAAGGCTATAATGAATCATTGCCGAATGAGTTTTAGTTGATAATAACTACTCAATCGGTATCAATACTACTATTATGTATTGTTTACTAAATACAAACACACTTTTCTAACGTAAATGGCATGATTAATTATCAAACCTATGTCACGAAATTGTTAACAGAATTTAAACTAAACCTATGTACAAAATTTTACGACTTACACTTTCATTAAGCTTGCTGGTGGCAAGTTTAGTGTCTTATGGTCAGGGACGTATCATCACCGGAAGGGTCACCTCTTCTGAGGATGGAAGTTCTTTGCCTGGCGTTAATGTTGTGGTTAAAGGCACAACCAACGGTACTGTTACTAACAGCGATGGGTATTATCAACTACAGGTACCTGCAACGGGCGGTAGCCTCATGTTTTCTTTTATAGGGTTTCAAGCACAAGAAGTACCTATAGGAGACAGATCTAGTATCGATGTTTCACTAGGAATAGATGTTACTCAATTGAGCGAGATTGTAGTTACCGGTGTTGCTGAAGGCACCTCAGTTAGAAAATTGGGGTTTGCACTTGGGAAGGTAAATACAGAGCTATTACAGGAGGTTCCCGCTGTCGATGCAGCCAACGCCTTGCGTGGGAAAGTATCTGGTCTGCAAGTCATTCAAGGTAATGGCGTGCAGGGTAGTGCTGCTTCTATCAGACTTCGAGGAGCCACCTCTATCTCCAATAATGTGAATCAAGAACCCCTTATTATCATCGATGGAACCATTACCCCGCCAGGTAGTTCTTCATTGGCGGATATAAACATGAATGATGTTGAGTCTATTGAAGTGGTAAAGGGTGCTGCCGGTGCTGCGCTCTATGGTTCATTAGCTGGAAATGGTGTGATTCAAATTATTACAAAACGAGGTTCCAAGAATGAGAAGACTGTGTTTACATTAAGAAATGAATATGGAGTTTCAAGTCTGCAGCGAAAGATGCCAGTTAATCAGCATCATAATTTTGAATTGGATACGAATGGTGAATTTGTATTAGACGCAAGCGGAAACCCAATAGATGATGCCGAGGCTATTCTTGATAATTCATTCCCGGTAGCTTATGATCAACAGGAGCGACTTTTTAAAAACAATGCCAACTATACAAACTATTTTTCGGTTAGCTCTCGTCAAGGTAAGACAAGCTTCTTTTCATCTGTAGACAATTCGTCTCAAGGTGGCATTATTGATGGCGTTCGCTCGTTTGATAGGCAAAATGTAAGGTTAAATGTAGATCACTTCGCCAACGACCGATTTAAACTAAGCACAAGTACATTATACTCTTACTCTGAGGGTCCAGTAGTTGCAAGCCAAGGCGAACAGGGTGGTATTGTATATGACATTATTCGTCTTAGTCCAGGACAAGATGCACTTGCCAGTAATTTTGATGGTCAACCCTTCAAGACTACCAGTGCTGGAGGTGTTTTCAACACAGGAAGAAATTCAAACAACCCACTTTATACTGCGCATAACGACCACAATTTTGTTGAGCGAGAACGAATACTTGGTAATTTTTCTGGCAGTTATGAACTTTACGATTGGTGGAAGCTTGATGCTCAGCTTTCAGTTGACAGGGCTACACGAAAGCGTGATCGTTTCAGGGACAAAAAATATCTGCTTAATGGCGCCAGCTTGACGAATCCGTACACTAATAGTTTAATATTAAAATCCAATCTGTTTACAACTTCTAAAGTCTATTCTGCCACCTCACATTTCAATAAGCAATTTGGCGAATTGCGAGTTGGGCTTTCACTTCGCTATCAGGCAGAAGACTATACGACCTCATTTTCTGATGTGCAGAATACCAATAGTATAGTGGTGGATGGAATTAATCAAGTTGAGAATATCCCTTCCAATGCAATTACTGTATCCTCTTTTGACGAAATCTTTAGAGCGGAAAACTATTTTGGTAATCTTAAACTAGACTATGCCGGCAAGTATCTTGTTGATGCGCTTATTAGACGTGATGCTTCCTCACTTTTTGGTGTGAATGAGCGAGAACAACTATTCTATAGAGTTAGTGGTGCTTATCGTATCAGCGAAGATTTTAAGATACCGGGTATTCAAGAGTTAAAACTAAGGGCATCTATTGGTACTTCCGGCCAACGTCCACCCTATGAGGCACAATACGAAGCTGTACCATTGTTAGATGGTAACTACACTTTAGGGAATGGAACAAAAGGCAATGCGAACCTAAAGCCTTCTACTATTACAGAGTTTGAGACTGGTATCAATGTGGATTTTTTAAATCGTTTCAGTTTTGAAGCTAACTATGCCAAGTCTAATGCAGAAGACCAGATTTTGCTTGTTCCTCTTTCAGCAACATCAGGCTTCTCAAGCCAGTGGCAAAATGCGGGTTCTGTAGAATCAGAAACATTCGAATTTTCACTTAATTCCGAAATCTTAAAGACGAATAAGCTTGGCTGGAATGTTGGAATAGTAGGTAGTCGATCTGTAAGTAAAGTGACCAAGTTAAACAGAGCACCCTTTGGTTATAAGGGAGGAACAGTTGGAACGGGTGATATTTTCTTAATTAAAGAAGGTGAAAATCTAGGTGTAATCTATGGCGGAGTCATTGCGTCAAATTTAAATGAGTTGACTATTGGAGAAGATGGTTTTGTAGATAATTTGGAGGGGATTACTGGCAGAACACTTGATGACTTTACCGTTAACCGCGATGGATTTGTCATCTTAGATGGAACTGAGTTTACTGCTGCTGAGAGACCATATAACCTAATAGATCCAACTTCAGGTGCTCGAATAAATAAGAAAATTGGTGATGGAACCCCTGATTTTATATTGGGAGTGAATACTACGTTAAGTTACCGTGGCCTGTCATTGTACGTTTTAGTCGATGCACAAATTGGCGGTGATATAGCCAACGTAAACAAACAAAACATGATGTTTAATGAAGTAGCTGAAGAAGTTGACCAAAGTGGGTACCCTGTGGGTGAGCGAAAGTATCCGCAGTATTTCAACATACTTTCCAATTCAGGATCTGCTCCTAATCAATATTTTATTGAGGATGGTTCATATACTACACTTAGAGAAATTTCATTATCATATGGATTTAACAAGCAAGCATTGGCAAAGCTCGGGAAAACGTTTGATTTTCTTGATCGAGTTAAAGTATCAGTTTCTGGTAGAAACCTACTGACCATATCTAACTATAGTGGATGGACACCTGAAGTTGCAGCTTCTGGAGGGCTGGACGGTGTTGGAACTAATCCTTTTAATTTCAGGGCTGACTATGGGGCAGTGCCTTTGTACCGGTCGTTTAATGTGGCTTTGGAGTTAACCTTTTAAAATCTATCAGTTATGAGATACTTACGAATGACAAGTAAAATTACTGTCTCTATAATTATGCTTTTGCTATGTAGTTGTTTGGATTTAGATGTTGAAAATTTAAATAATCCAAGTAACGAAACTGTGCTCTCAGATGAGGGGAACCTGACATCTATTACATCCAGTATTTTTTACGGAGTGTTTAGGGCATACTACACAACCGATGCTGCTACAGCCCCTTTTTCAGGTAATATAGCGTTGGACTGGACTGCTGATCATACCACTATGACAAATAATTTTTGCAGTTGGTGGATATTGTTTAAACAAGAGCCAAGACAAGTGCTAGATAATTCACTGGCATTTGCCAGCAAAGCTCAGATACTTGAGCCTTGGAACGCATGGAATGGTGTAGTTGTAAATGCCAACACGGTTATCACCACACTTGAATCGCAGGGAGAGTTGACGGATCAACTTAAAGGACTGCTAGGCACAGTTTATTTTAGCCGTGCTATGGCGCTTGGTTATTTAGCTAATATGTTTGATCAGGCGTACGTGGTTCCTGTGGATGCCAGCAATTATACCCCTACATTGGTTCCTTATCGAGCAGTATTAGCAGAATCACTTACCACTTTCGATAAGGCTATAGAGATTTTTGAATCTGTTCCTGATTTTACATTACCGCTTGAGATTTTAAATGGCCTAGGCTATACATCAGCAGATATGGCTGCTTTAGCAAAAACTTACTATTCTCATTTCTTGGTTTCTTCAGCAAGAACAGCTGCCCAAAACGCAGCTACCGATTGGGCGAAAGTAAAAGCGTATGCATCAGAGGGAATAACCAAGGATTTTGTCATCAATGCAGATGCTGTAAATTTTTTACATCCTCTTCAGCAAAATTCTGGTATTGATTGGTATTGGAGAGTAGATCACCGAGTTATGCGTCACTTTAATCCTAATTTGCCCAAACGTTTCCCGAATCAAACGGAGGCGCCCACAAGCCCTTACAGTGAAGATTTTCTTAAGGGTCCAGGCTATACTGGAGACAAGCGATTAGATGCCTATTTTAAGTATGAGACAGATTTATCATTTTTTAGACCCGCACGTAATAACGGCATTTTGCGGAGCCACTACAGAATAAAGCGATATGACGTATTATTTGACAATGTTGGTGTTGGACCGAGTGTTATGATGTACCGGTATGCTAATGCGTTATATTTGGCTGAAGCCGAAGCCATGTTAAATAATCCAGCTGCTGCTATTGGTATTCTTAACGCAGCCACTAATCCACGTAAGGACGTTGGAGAAATGGCAGATCTGCCTACTACCTTAACCAAGCAAGAAGTATTGGATATTATTTTCGCAGAGCGTGATATCGAACTTGGAAGAACTGAGTTTGGTATTTCCTTTACTGATATGAGAAGAAAAGATGCGCTGCAAATAGGAACAATTTTACACTTTCCGGTTCCTGCTGACGAGTTAGCAACCCTTGGATTACCCATTTATACTTTTGGTGGAGTTGCCAATGCAGATGGCATAAACACTGCTAGTGGTTCAAACGCATGGACTAACTAGTAAAATAGTTTCTGATTAAGATTGAAGAGGCTGTCTCGAAAGTAGAGACGGCCTCTTTTCCTTTTATAGTAAGATTTTGATTGCCTAGGTTGTGGGCGAGGGCGTCTAATCTGGTTTCGGTAGTTACTGACTCCTCTCCAACAGAGCCTGCTTCCTATTCAGATTTACGCTTGAAATAAATTAAATATTTAACCAATGTCACCAAACCATTTTTGACACCATTACCTTAAATTTAAATATGACAGAACTATAGCTATCATGAATCTGCAAGGGATTACTTATTCGGTATCAGTACTACTATTTTAAAGATTTTTTCCTGCAATTGACATTTAATGTACCTAAAATAGGATGATTAATTGTCAACGATACATCACGAAATTGTTAATTGATTATCAACTAAACCTAATAGTATGCGAAAGATTTTACAATTGTTTTTTTTTCTACTCACCTGTTGTGGGGCAGTAGAATTGCGGGCACAGTCTCGTCTGGTCACCGGAAAAGTAACTTCCGCAGAGGACGGTTCTACTCTTCCGGGAGTGAATGTTCTGGTGAAGGGTACAACTACAGGTACTGTAACCGATATAGAGGGAGCTTATAGTATTCAGGTATCATCAAACGAAACCATACTAGTTTTTACATTTGTGGGGTTTGCTACCCAGGAAGTAAAAGTAGGCGTTTTAGCCAAGGTGGATGTCACCCTGGCATCAGATGCCCGTCAGTTGGCAGAGGTGGTAGTCATTGGTTACGGTTCTCAGATCAAACAGGAATTGACTGGCAATATTGCAAGTGTAAAGGGCAGTGACATCAAAAATATGCCAGTACCCAATATGACACAAGCCTTGCAAGGCCGGGCTGCCGGAGTGTTTGTAGAGGGTAATAGTGGTCGTGTGGGTGAAGGAATTAAGGTAAGAGTTAGAGGTGCATCCTCGTTATCCGCTTCAAACGAACCTTTGTATGTAGTAGATGGTATTCCCATCAATAACTCAACTCTTTCGTCTGCTCAAACAGGTACCGCAGTCAATAATGGCAGTGCTTTGGCATCTATTAATTTCAATGATATTGAGTCGTTTGAAATATTGAAAGATGCTTCAGCCGCTGCCATTTACGGTTCACGTGCTTCCAACGGAGTTGTGTTGATTACGACCAAAAGAGGAAAGCAAGGCAAAACATCTTTTACGTTAGATACACAGTATGGTTTTAGTAAGCCTACCAACTTCAGGGAATTCTTAAATGCAAAGGAGTATGTTGAGCTTTACCGGGAGGCTGCCCGGAACACCGCAATTTATGAATTTAATAGGGCGGTTCCAGCCAATCCTGGTGGTTACGCCACGGAGCAAGATGCCATTGATGATTACGTTGCAGGAATAGAAGGCCTGTTTGATACCTTTGCGGGACATACGGATTGGCGCACTGGTGAAGTTGATACTAACTGGGAGAAAGAAGCATTTAAGAGTAGTCCCATTATAAAGACCATTAACCTGAGTGCTTCCGGAGGGAATGACAAAACGAAGTTTTTTATCAGCGGTGAATACACAGACCAGGACGGAATTCTGTTAAATAATGCATTTCAACGCTTGTCTTCCAGGGTAAATCTGGATCAAACCGTCAACGAACGTTTTAAAATGGGTTTCAGCCTAGGCTTGTCCAAAACAACCACCGACCGCACAACTCAGGATAATGATTTTGGAACACCGCTACAAGCCGTTGCGCTGTCACCCATCACGCCTGTGCGTGATCCGAATGGTAATTTATATGATATTCCTGTTACCACTTACTACAATCCACTGATCAATGCAGAAAATGCACAATATCAATCGATTATTTTTAGAAACATTGGCTCTGTATATGGTGAATACAGGTTTTTAAAGTCTCTTACTTTTAGATCTGAACTTGGAATTGATATTCTGGATCAAAACGATGAACAGTTTTTCGGATCTAAAACCCAATCAGCAGCTACCAATGGTTTTGCCCAGTCTGATTGGCTAAGAAGCGTTAACTATAACACAAATAATTATCTCACTCATACATTCGAAAAGGATGACCATTCATTGATCTCTACTCTTGGAATGTCTTTTCAACGAACCGATCAAAATCAGACCAACGTGTTGGGAGAACAGTTTCCCACCGATGATCTGAAAAAGTTGGCAAGTGCCGGATTGATTACCGGAGGCTTTAGTACGGGGACCCAGTTTTCTTTCTTGTCTTATTTTGCAAGAGCGAACTATTCTTACAAAGGGAAATATCTTCTTTCGGTCAATGGCCGTGTCGATGGATCTTCACGCTTTGGAGTGAATGAACGGTATGGGTTTTTTCCTTCTGCTTCAGCCGGTTGGATTTTATCCAATGAAAGTTTTCTGAGCGAAAACAAAGTTTTGAGTTTTTTGAAAGTGAGAGCGAGCTACGGAGTAGTCGGAAATTCTGAAGTTGGTAATTTTAATCAATTTGGACTCTGGGGAGCACAATCGCCATATAATGGTACTTCTACGCTTACTCCTACACAAGTGCCCAATCCCGATTTAACTTGGGAGTTAACAAAGCAGGTAGATGTGGGTATCGACTTTGGTTTATTTAATAACCGGATTACCGGTGAGTTGGATTATTACAAGAAAAATACAGAAGATCTGTTGTTTAATACGCCAGTGCCTGGTACTTCTGGCTTTAGAACTGTTCTGAAAAATATTGGCGAGATGCAAAATGAAGGACTGGAGATAGTCCTCAATTCTACCAATATTGATCGGGGTGGATTTAGATGGACAACATCATTGAATCTGGCAAAAAATCGCAATAAAATCTTAAAGTTAGACGGTCAGCAACAGATTATACCGGGAAATAACGGACGGTATCTTAATTCGTTGTTAGTAGGTGAGAGTTTAGGTATTTTTTACGGACCTAAGTATGCCGGTGTAGATCCGCAGAATGGTGATCCTTTATTCTTCAGGCAAGACGGAGAAACTACTACTAACAAGTATACTGAGGCTGGTAACTTCATTGTAGGCGATCCTAACCCCGATTGGGTGGGAGGCATAACCAATACGTTTAGCTATAAGGGCTTTGATTTCTCGGTCTTGTTGCAAGGTGTATATGGAAACGACATCATTAATGGAGCGGGCGGATTCATGTCGGCTAATGCAGACTTTTTTGATAATCAGACCAAAGATCAGTTGCGAAGATGGCAGAAGCCTGGTGATGTCACCGATGTCCCCCAGGCTCGTTTAAATGTTTTTGAAACAACTTTAGACAATGGAACGCTCGCTTCCAGCAGGTACGTTTTCGATGGATCATACCTACGAGTAAAAAATGTTTCTTTGGGCTACAACCTCCCTAATCAGATTTTAACTCGATTAAAATTGAATAGCGCGCGTTTGTACGTTACCGGAGTTAATTTATTTACATTCACCAGCTATCCTGGCTGGGATCCAGAAGTCAATGCGGATTTCCGGGCGGAGGCTGCGCAAAATGGTAACCGAAATCAGGGAAATGATTTCTATTCCGCTCCTCAAATTAAGTCGGTTATTTTTGGTATCAATTTGAGCTTTTAATCTTACTGATCATGAAAAAAATAATTATTATCCTATTCGTTTGTATCACATTTTCATGTGCAGATCAATTAGAACTTTTACCTCAGCAATCACTGGTTGGTGATGTAGCTCTTTCCAATGACAGCAACATTAAAAAAGTATTGTTGGGTGCTTACGATGAACTCTCCAGTGGGTTCTTTTTGGGAGGAAATTCCCAATTTTTCAGCGAATTGCTTGGGGCCGATGGCGAAATCAGGTGGAATGGTACTTTTACCCAACCCAGGGAAATTATTGGTAAAGCAATTGATCCTACCAATACTTTTGTGGGTGAACATTGGCTGGAGGCTTATAGCGCTATTAATGTCGCTAATAATGTGATGAATGCGGTATCAAAAGTAAATTTGGAAGATCAGGCAAGGGTTGAGGGCGAGTCTCTGTTTATTCGGGCAATCGCTCATTTTGAGTTGGTTCGGTTTTATGGAAAGGATTTTAATGACGGTGACCCAACGGTGAACCTGGGTGTGCCGTTGGTGTTAATTCCAACCACCAGCATAAATGCATCAGAAATCTTTGCCACAAGAAGTTCAGTCGCGCAAGTGTACAATCAAGTTATTGCCGATCTTACGCGTGCCGAGAATCTTCTTCCCGTATCAAATGATGTATTTGCAGATAAGGTAGCTGCCGCTGCCCTATTGGCCAGAATCCATCTTCAGAAAGGTGATTATGTTAATGCTCGTGATGCTGCGAATCGAGCTATTCAATATAATGATCATAGCCTGGCGTTAACGTACGCAGATGTATTTAACAGCTCATCCGACCCGAGCGAATATATTTTCGCGTTTCAGGTTACGCCACAGGACGGAGCTAATAATATGCATCTTTATTGGTCAATCCGTTCGTTTGGCGGTCGGGGAGATGTGCTTATTCAACAGAAACATCTTGATTTGTATGAGGCTGGTGATAACCGGGTTGACCTTTTCTATTCTTCAGGCGGATTCATTCGCAGCGGAAAATGGGCCACTCAATATAGTAACCTACCAGTTTTACGTCTTGCAGAAATGTACTTAATCAGGGCTGAAGCAAATTTTAGATTAGGTACAGTCGTTGGTGATACACCAATAAATGATATTAATGAACTAAGAAGACGTGTGGGGTTAGCAGATAAAGCATCTTTAACATTGGATGACATTCTCAAAGAGCGTAAACTCGAATTGGCACATGAAGGTCATCTAATTCATGATATTAAGCGACTTGGACTTACTGCTGATGGAATTGACTTTACTGATAATCGAATGGTATTTCCGATCCCAAGAAGGGAGCTTGACGCAAATCCGGGACTAAATGGTCAACAGAATCCAGGTTATGGTAACTAGAAATGGTTAACTACGAGGAGATAGAAGAAAGCCATCTCTAACATAAGTATTTTAAATTAGGAGGTTGTTTCAAATGGAACAACCTCTTTTTACTTTTAGCAAAACACTTAATTGTTAATTGTTATTTGTCACCAAAATTGTAATCACTCATTTCAAATGAAGCGATGAACTATTTATGACTATTTTACACTTTTAACATTCTGACTTGCCATGCCTCTTTTCAAATTGTTGATTAATGCCCGCATTCATGAAGTTGACGTTGACGCAGACACACCTTTGTTGTGGGTGTTGCGTGATGAACTTGATCTTAAAGGGACAAAATATGGCTGCGGCATAGGCCAATGTGGGGCATGCTCGGTGCACTTGAATGGAGCAGCCGTGAGGTCCTGCTCGGTAACTGTTTCCGCTGTACAAAAGGGAAAGATTACTACCATTGAGGGTTTGGGTGGCGAACATCTGAGTCCACTACAGAAGGCGTGGATTGAACTAGACGTTCCTCAGTGCGGGTACTGTCAGGCAGGGCAGATCATGACAGCCGCGGCATTGTTGTCTAAGACTAAGAAGCCCACAGAGGAGCAAATCCGAACCGCTATGAACGGCAATCTATGCCGATGTGGAACCTATACCCGTATTCAAGCAGCTGTTAAGCTGGCGTCAAAAACAAAAAAAGACAGTAACTAATGAATACTTTTATTGACGATAGCGCTACTGCTTCTTCTACTTCGCGAAGGGAATTTTTAAAGATTGTTGCCATTGCTGGTGCAGGATTAGTGATTGGAATAAACAGCACGGCAAACTCGTCCGTCCAGGCACAACCGATGGCTTCATCGTTCGAACCTAATGCTTTTTTAAAAATTGGTTCGGATGGCTCCATTGTAATTATATCCAAGAATCCTGAAATCGGCCAAGGGATAAAAACATCGCTACCACAGATCATTGCAGAAGAACTGGAGGTAGATTGGAAGAGTATTGTTGTCCAACAAGGAGGATTAGATCAACGATTGGGTCAGCAAGGCGCTGGCGGCAGTGCGGGTGTAAAGAGTAACTTCGACAATTTGCGAAAAGCTGGTGCTGCTGCTCGGGAAATGCTCGTGGAAGCGGCTTCGTTACGATGGAATGTAAGCAAAGAATCATGCAACGCAAAAGAGGGATTTGTAACTAACTCTATCAAGGGTGAGAAGTTAAGTTATGGTCAATTGGCCGAGGCAGCGAGCAAGTTGAAATTGCCAGATAATCCAAAACTAAAAGATATTGAAGACTTTGTTATTATTGGTAAACCCCTGGCAGGTGTAGACAATGAAAAGATTGTAACGGGTAAGGCAGAATATGGACTTGATTCAAGACCGAAGGGTATGAGTGTAGCCGTTATTCGAAGATCACCTGTATTCGGAGGTAAAGTTAAAAGGATAGACGAAAGTCAGGCTTTGAAGATAGCGGGAGTGGAGCAAGTGATTCGAATAGAGCCAACGAAAGACCCGGCCCAATTGATCGGTGGCGTAGCCATCATTGCAAGAAACACCTGGGCTGCCATCAAAGCCAGCAAGGCATTGATAATCGAATGGGATATTGACTCCGGTCATCTGGATACTGATCAAAGCCTCAGAAATCAGTTTGAGGCCAACATCAATAAGAAGGGCGAAGTGATCAGAGAGGACGGAGATATTGATAAAGTGTTTTCTCAATCGGAAAGGGTAATCGAGCAAACATTTGCAGTCCCCTTTTTGGCACACGCATCGCTGGAACCTCAAAATTATATTGCCGATGTGCGACCGGATAGTGTTGAAGTTTGGGGTCCAACGCAATCTCCAGGATTAGTCAGGTTTTTTGCAGTGGGGCTCACAGGTGTGGCTCGCGATAAGGTGAAAGTTTCGATGACCCGGTCAGGTGGTGGATTTGGAAGAAGGTTAGCTGCCGATTATGCATGTGAAGCAATTTATCTTTCCAAAGCAATTGGAAAACCGGTACAAGTGGTCTGGACACGTGAAGATGACATGACACATGACTTTTACCGTCCGGCAGGCAAGTATAAACTGAAGGCAGCACTTGATACCAAAAACCGATTAGCTGCCTGGCATTTAGTTGCTTCCACTACAGCCAGAGGTACATTTGCCTTACCCATCGGTAATCAGCCAGCCCCTCCAGCTTATCAAACGGAAGTATTTCCCGATAGCTTTCCTGCAGGGTTTATTCCTAACTTTAGAGTTGAGTACACCCCCGTGGCCACCCGCGTTCCGCGTGGGTTTTGGAGAGCTCCAGGCCACAACGCCACCGTTTGGGTTGATCAAAGTTTTATCGATGACGTTGCCAAAGTTGCTGGCAAAGATCCTGTTACCTTTCGATTGGATCTTCTTGGCAGCGAGGATAAGAAGATGCCGTACCGCGATCATGGCGGGCCAACTTACAGTACACAACGACTGGCGAATGTCATCAATCTTTTAGCCGATAAAACAAATTGGCATACTCCTCTACCCAACGGTATGTTTCGAGGGTTTGCATGTCATTTTATGTTTGGCGCTTATGTGGCTATGGTGGCAACCATTTCAAATCAAAAGCAAGGCGTTATCATCATTGAAGAAATCACGGTCATGGCGGACTGCGGTATTGTCATAAACCCTAGCAGCGCGCGAAACCAGCTTGAGGGGGGAATTATAGATGGCCTGAGTGTCGCTTTGGGCCAGGCAATTCATATTGAAGACGGAGCCGTAAAAGAAAAAAATTTCGATTCGTACAAACTGATGCGGATGAAGGACGCACCACGCATAAATGTTCATTTTGTGACTAGCAAAGAATCCCCGGAAGGGTTGGGAGAAATGTCGCTGCCGCTGGTTGCACCAGCACTTTGCAACGCCATTTATGCAGCCACAAAAATTCGAATTACAAAATTACCTATTGAAGGATTTAAAATAGAAGTACGGGTTTAACGTATTCATTTGGTACATCTTTCAAAAACTGTTCAACGAGACTAGGCTTTATTATGGAGGTAGATTGGAGCGGCCATCGACTTTGAGTGAGTAGGTATGTGGTATTATTGTTTTGCATAAGTTACTCGTCACGATTTTAGTAACGTATCCCTACGTTAACATAGATTAACGATTATTAACAAAGTATAACCTCATATTTGAATAAACTTTTTTTGCTTGCGCCAATAATCAGTAATATGAAACAGGTGTTACAAATGGTGCTAGTATCTGCAGTTACCCTGCATAATTCTTTTGCACAGATAAGTCCAGAACAAGCGTACGTAAAACGACTTGTCAATTTTTTCGAGATACCTGCTACTAAGGCGGATGAAGAAAGTTGGGTGGGGGCACTAAAAATTGTAGTAGATACTACCAATTCCAAGGATGATAGGAATGAAGCATTCAAGAAATTTTTCACCACCCTGGCCTATAAAATAAAAAAGGATACAGCAGGCTTCTTTCCACGCAACTGGGCAAGGAACATCCCAGCCCTGACGCATGGATTGCGTTCTTCCATATTGGAATCACCGCAGAAGCGAAACAATACTCCTGATGATGAATTTGGCCGACTTGAGCGTGTTGGGTCGGGAGGAAAAACGATACTCTTTATCGGTGATGTTGCTGCCAGTGGCTCCTGGCATTACAAAGCGCTCGGCAGACTATTGGAGAAGGACTTTTCCATGTACATCGCCACGATACCCGGATTAGGCAATACAGCACCCTACGCGCTGCCAGATAAATTTGATCCGCAAAATCAACAATGGCTAACCAATTTACAAAAAGCAACCCTCAAGGTTATACGCAACAACAAGCTTAAAGATGTAATACTGGTGGGTGTTAATTCCGGAGCGTACACAGCGGTGCAAGTAGCCTTATTAAATCCCGCACTGGTAGATCGTGTAATACTGATGAATGGACTAGTCAGCATGCCATTAAACTCTGCCGCTAATCCTGAACAATTGGCTACACCCGCAGAGCGATTGCAACGTAACGGATTTAACTATGCAAACTTTGTTAGCTCTCTTATAGGCACGTCAACAACGGTTTCGACAAACATACCGCCCGCCATGCAGCAAGTTTTGATGAATCAAAGTCAATATTATTCAAAAGATTCAATTGCCTATAAGGCATTATACGAAGAAATCAAGGCACTGAATCCATCAACAACCAGAAGGTATTTTATTGAGCTGGGAGTAACCGATTTGACAGCATCATTGGCCAAGTTGAATAGACCAACACTGATTATTCCGGCTATCCATGACGAAAAGAGTTCGACCAAAACACTGGTGGCAGCAGGCCAATGGCAAGAAATTTTAGCCCGATACCCTTCTTTGCCCTTGACAATTGTTCCATTTTATGATACCCGCGCTTCCATAGCGGCTGATGCCCCGGAAGAGGCGGCCGCAGCAATCAAAGCTTTTTCGAAAGGCCAACCTGTCAAATCCAAACCTAAGCTTATTCCCGGAAATAGAGAAAGCAAGGTTCAGCAACATTCCTTTGAAGTTAATAAGTGCAAGGTAGTGGTGGAGTATGGTAGCCCTCAAGTTAAGGGGCGTGAGGTGTGGGGTAAGTTAATACCTTTTGACAAGGTATGGCGAGCGGGCGCCAATGAAGCCACTACTATTTCTTTTTCAAAAGATGTGCTTATCGGAGGCAAGTCTTTGAAGGCCGGTACTTATTCTTTCTTTTTGCTTCCGCAAAGTAAAGATAAGATGACTGTAATATTTAATAAGATTACCCATCAATGGGGTACGTTCACGTACCATTCTGAGTTTGACGCACTGCGGGTAGAGGTAACAGCTCATTCCATCGTAGCAGAAGAAGAACTTTCTTTTAAAAGCAAGTTAGATGGTAAACACGCCATCGTATCATTGAATTGGGCTGATGTAAGCATCCCTTTTCATGTCAGGTAGCATTGTAGCCACCGATGCTAGCAGGGGAACTTTACCAACGGTGAATCTATGGTAACATAACAAAGAACACTCAATGTAAGACCAACACCAGCCCATGTGTTGATACCCGACCGATAATGTTTTAGTAGCAATATACCTACTACTACCAGCACGGTGGAAGTGGCAATTGGCAAGATGATATTAAGTGTCACGCAAAATGTTTATCCACTATATAAAACCGTTTTATTTATTCTACCTCATTCCTCCCGGAGCGAATCAACGGGATTAGCACGTGCTGCCGCAAGCGACATGGAAATAACGGTTAGTAAGGCAATAACAACAGTAATTAAACTAGCTAATACAAAGAAGATGAGGGGTATGGAAATTCGGTACGCAAATGAAGTAAGCCAGTAGTCTAACCCAAAAAAGGCAAGAGGGCAAGCTATGGTGATGGCTATTCCCAATAATAATAAGTAATCTGCAAATACCAACGTCAAGATTTGCGAAATCGAACTTCCTAATACTTTTCGTATCCCAATTTCCTTTTTTCGTTGCGAAGCATTAAATGACGCAAGGCCAAAGAGGCCTAAACAAGCAACAATCATCGCTAAGCCAGAGAAAGTCTGCACAACTTTGCTCAAATTGGCTTCCGCCCGATAGAGATCATTCAGTTCTTGATTTAAATAGAAGTATTCGAAGGGTTTTGCTGGCACCAATTGCTTCCAGGTATTTTCGATAGTAGCGAGTGCTTGTTTCGTGTTTTCCGGATTTACTCGAACCGCTACATATTTTAAAAAGAGACCAAACCCATCTGCCTCAGTATTGAGCTGTAATACCAACGGCCCGATCGGTACATGCTTCGAAGCAAAGTTGAAGTCTTCCGTGACGCCTACAATTTCTCCCTGCCCATTACCTATATTAAAATGTTTGCCAATAGCTTGCTCGGGTGTCCAGCCCATTCTTTTAACCAGTGTTCTATTCACCACCAGCGCAAGACTGTCATCGGTTGGCATGTCCCTTGAATAATCACGCCCAGCAATCACAGGTACTTCAAAGGTCTTTAAGAAATCATGCCTGACATTCAGCCGTGAAAAGAGAGCATCCTTTTCCATGCCTTCAAATTGATAGTTTCCGCCTTGATATTTAGCACCAACAATCTCTTCGGTGGCTGTTACGGCATAGATGTTTTTATCCCGTGTCAGCTCATCGGCAAACGTAAAAAAATTCTTGCCCAACGCAGTGCGCATAGCAGGCAACATGATAATGTTGTCGCGTGTAAAACCAACATCACCTTGTTGCAGAAAGTCCAACTGACGCATGGCAACACCCGTAGCAATAATTAACGCGATGGAGATAGAAAACTGTACAACAACCAACGCTTTTCGGAAATTAAAACCTTTGCCCTGTCCGACTTTTGATTTTAGAACGACTACCGGGTTAAAGGAAGTAATGACAAATGCCGGATAAATACCAGCAAGGATACCTACGATAACTCCGGCAGCGAGTATAGTGATAACAAAAACGGGACTTGTAAAATCAATGAATAATATTTTACCCGAAAAGTTGTTAAACCACGGTAGTAATAGATAGAGTGCTACCAAGGCTACGGCCATTGCCAGCAAAGCCATTATAACCGACTCAAGCATAAATTGTAGAACCAATTGATACTTTTGAACGCCTATGGCTTTTCGCAAACCTACTTCTTTGGCTCGCCTGATGGATCTTGCTGTGGATAGATTAATGAAATTGATGCCGGCTATCAGCAATACAAATACAGCCACTGCAGAAAACAGATAGACATTGTTTTCGTTACTATTAGCTGTTATCTCAAATTCTAAGTTTGACTTAAGATGAATATCAGTTAAGGGTTGTAGTTTCAAATGGATGTCGTTGCGAATGAAGTCAGGGAAATACTTTTGCACAAACTGAGGAAGAGCGTGCTCTACTTCGACAGGCTGAACCCCTTCATGCAGTAAGAGATAGGTCCAACACGGATTCCAAAACCAACCTTCCGGGTAGCGGCCATCATAAAATTCACGAAGTGTGGCAAACGATCCCAAAAAATCAGCTCGAAAATGACTATTCAATGGCATGTCCTTCATTACTCCGGTTACTAGCAAGTCTGTGCGGCCCTGAAAGCGTAACTGCTTGCCAAGCGGTTCATCGTTCGGAAAGTATTTTTTGGCAATCGTTTCACTGATCACCACTGAATTTGACAGACTTAAAGCGGTGGCTTCATTTCCGGTTACCAACTGCCAATCAAACACGCGATGGTACGTAGAATCCACAAAAAAGAAATTGCGCTCGTTAAATTCTTTATCAGCCGCTTCGTAGGCAATCGTTAAAGCAGGTGCCTGAAAATTGAATAATCGAACATAATGCTGAACCTTATTTTCATATTCTTGATGAAAGGCTTCTCCCAGGGGAAAGGGAACACTGGAAGAACGCTCGCCCGAGCCATCATTAGGTTCAAAAAATTCATTGACCCGAAAGATACGTTGATGCTTGCTGTGGAATTGGTCATACCCCAACTCATCGGCCACATACAATCCAATGAGCAGTGAGCACGTGATTCCAATGGCTAATCCTGCTATGTTGATAAACGAATACCACTTTCCGCGGACAAGGTTGCGATAAGCCACAACGAAGTAATTCTTGATCATAGTCAACTGATTTTGAAGCTGAAGAATACGATTTTGTTCCGACTATTTGTATACGAATTTTAGGTTTAACAATTTTTTAGCGTATTATCATTGCCTTTTAGGCTTATCGTACTTAACTATTTTTCAAAGAACGCTTTACTTTGTGGTAATAATGATTTTAAGACCTTGTTAAATTTCACCTTTTAGGCATTTCGATACGATTTTTCCCGATTGGTCGATCAGAGAAGCGGGGGTGGGGAGACACGGATGCAAAAGTCAATTTAGCAGTGATCGGCAACGAGCTATCGGACTTCAAATTCCCCAAAAAGTGTATTTAATCACAAAATAACTCTGTGATTGCTGGCGGCAATAAATCTTTTACGATAAAGCAGTTACCTTTTCGCAATAGTAAGGTAGTTTATTTATGATGGCAAGTTATATTCTCGTTTTCTTGAATAGGCCCTTTTTGCAGATGAGCCTTTATGCCTTTGCATTGGCGGTTCCCTTTTCAGTTTACGTGATGAAGCTTTGGATGGTCAACTTCAAATATCATACTGAGATGGAGTGGTGGCTGTTTCTGGTATGCTTTGTATTGCTTTCCATCGTAACATTGGCAACCATTAGTTATCACAGTGTGAAGTTGGTTAAAGTAAATCCTGTAGATTCATTGAAATATGAATAGAAAAACCAAAAGCAAACTTATTATGAAAACATACATCTTAACTTTCTTTTTAATGACAACGTTTATCCTGGCTTGCGCTCAAGACGGGAATAGTAATTTATTTGTCTGCAAACTAACCATAGGTGCTGCCTTTGGAAATACTCCGGGAGATGTCTTGAAGAACACGACCAGTAGCCATGCACAATACCTGGATCAATTGGATAAGCAAGGCCAACTTGTTTTGGCCGGAAGAACGCAACTTGAGCCAACGCACCCACAAAACTTTGGTATCATAGTGATGAAGGCAGTGAATATAAAAGAGGTACAGCGCTTGCGCGATGAAAGACCCGGCCGTTCAGGCTGGTTTGCATAATTGGGAGATACTACCTTTTTCGTAGGGAATCCGATATTTTGAAAATTTGGAAGGAAGTGGTGCTAGGAAATGATCAAGAATATTTGCTTGTGTAAAGCGTTAATGAACTCAAGGCGAGACACTAATTAGGTCTAAGGCGGAAGTGAGATGAAGTCATTAAACGACAAACGTGTTAGTTTCAGAAGCGAACGTCATTGTTCATTATTGGACAAGTATTTAGTTTTAACCAACCGTTTGATTGAGTAAATACACTTTTTGGTGGCACGCTTTTTGGCTATTAAATTGTACCTAACCTTTTCCCCTATGTTACTGCACCATATCAAAATTGCCATCCGAAATTTGATTCGCAACAAGAGCTATTCCGTAGCTTCCGTTTTAGGACTTACCGTTGGTTTATCTGCCTGCCTGATCGTTGCTTTTTTTGCATTGAACGAATGGAGTTATGACCAGTACCATACCCAAAAAGATAGAATATATCGCCTTGCCACAAATGTAAAAGGTAGTACCTATGGCAGTATCGCCAAAGTAAGTGGCCCCTGGGGAATCAGCGCCAAGGAAGAGATACCTGAAGTAGAGAACATGGCTCGTTTTGTCATGGCTGATAAAGCAGTTTTTGATAAAGGAGGTGAGAAGTACTACGAAACAGAAGGTAAGTATGCCGATTCAACTGTGTTCCAGATTTTCAGCTACAACCTATTAGAAGGCGATGTTTATGGAGCACTATCAAAACCTAATTCTATTGTATTAACACAATCATTGAAAGAAAAATATTTTAAAGATGAAAGTGCCGTGGGTCAATCGCTAAAGCTCAATGGCGAAGACTTTGTAGTAACGGGAGTGATGAACGATGTACCCGCCAACTCACATTTTGATTTCAACTATTTGCTCTCCATGTCGAGCCTGCGAAATCCAGAGATGCAAGATTGGGTGCGATGGAATCAATTCTACACCTATTTGTTGTTAAAGGAGGGGGCTTCGCCCGAATTGGTAGCCACTAAAATGAAGTCGATAGTGGCAGGGCATATGGATGCGGAGAATGTTGACCTTTACACACCATTCTTACAGCCCATAATGGATATTCATCTGCACTCACATTTGTTTCGGGAGATGACGAACAATTCTGACATTATCTATACATACGCCTTGTCTTCTATCGCCATACTTATTCTTCTTATCTCGTGTGCCAATTTTTTTAATCTGGCAGTTGCTCAAGCTACTAAACTTGCAAAAGAAGTTGGTATTAGAAAAGTGACTGGATCCGATAGAAAGCAGTTGATTGGTCGGTTTCTGGCTGAAGCTTTCATTATAAGCGCAGTCAGTGCATGGTTGGCTAATGTCGTTGCAACTTTTGGATTTCCATTGATTAATCAACTTACTGGTAAAAGTCTTGCTCTCGATTATTGGCATTACCCCATTGCTCTCTATTGTTTGGTCGGCCTGGTGCTGGTAATTGCAGTCTTGGGCGGTGGCTATGCAGCTTTTTATTTGTCATCACTTAAACCAGTGGAAGCCATAAAGGGTAAATTAATTATAGCGGGCAACAACTATTTGCGACAAGGCTTGGTTGTTTTTCAATTTGCGCTGTCGTCACTATTGGTGATTGCCACAGTTGTGATTCAGCAGCAAATCTACTTCGTTAACAACCGACCGTTAGGGTTTGACCCTGAGCAAATTGTTACAATCCCGATACAAGCCGATTATTTAAAAACCAATGTGGCTACTGTAAAGAATGAACTGCTTTCCATACCAGGAGTTCGCACCGTGTCTGCGTCAGGAAATCAACCCGGAGGAAGCGATTGGGGAATTCCATCTCTGGCAGAAGGCTTCACAGACGATAACATGCCACCGCTGCGCGTGATGGCAATTGACGCTCATTTTTTGGATGCATTCGGAATTAAGGTAGCAACAGGTAGAGGATTTGATGGTGAGCACGCATCCGATAGTACAGCCTATCTGATCAACGAAGAAGCGGCACGTCAACTAGGTTGGAATTCACCATTGGAAAAGACTATGAGCATGCCACCGTTGCAAAGACCTGCCGGGCCTGTTGTTGGTGTGGTGCACGACTTTCATTTTCGGTCTATGAAAGAAAAAATTGGCGGGCTTTTATTTTTTATGCCACCGCCAAGTTGGTATTCGCAATACTCGATTAAAATAGATGGATCAAAGATGAATGAAGTATTGAAAGCTATTGAAAAAAAATGGTCGAGTTATGATCCAGAACATCCATTCACTTATTCATTTTTTGATGAAGATTATGGTAAACTATACGAACAGGAAAAGAGCCTTGCTGGAGTGGTGAATTTATTTGCACTGGTAAGCGTCTTTCTGGCATGCCTGGGTCTTTTCAGTCTTGTTTCATTATCGACTGAGCAACGATTCAAGGAAATTGGTATTCGCAAAGTTAGCGGAGCAACGACCCCTCAAATCGTATTTATGTTTTCAAGCGAGTATGTTAAATTAGTGTTAGTAGGTTTTGTTCTGGCGCTTCCTGTAGGACTTTGGTGTGTGACATTATGGCTACAGACTTTTGCGTATCGGGTTGATTTGAACTTTTGGACGATTAGTGTGACGTGTATCGTCTCAATAGTTTTGGCGCTTCTAACGATAAGTTATAAAGTTATGTCGGCTGCCAGGGCTAATCCAGTGCAGTCTTTAAGAAGCGAGTAGCTATTTATAAGAAGGAGTTTCTAAGGTCTTGAATGCACCACCTGGGGTCAATTCAATTTTATTGTCGCGACCGAAGAAGGTTAAAAGACCATTTTGTGTGCTCCACTTTTCATACATGGCTCGTGTATCAATGTGGAATTCGCCTTTTTTTACAATCTGCTTGTTTGAAGTTTTCATGGTCATAACAAATGAACAATATCGGTTGATGCGGTTAATGGCCATTGTCAACACGCTCTAGTGGCTTTGAATTAATTAACTTTTTCCATTTACCTTTACTGAAAACCCATGTATCACCAAATACGTGTGTGCCATTGTGACCTCCGAATAGAACAATTCTTTTCTTGTGTGATTCGAAAGCCATACCACTATGGTTTCGAGGTGATGGAGAGCTGGTCAGCGGGACGAGTTGCCACTGACCATTCATCAATTTCCAAGTTTCATCAGTCCGATTAGAGCCATCCCAACCACCAAATCGAATGAAGTTATACTCTTCATCTATTGATGCCGCTGCGTTAAAAATACCTCTTGGTTGCGAGGCTACAAACTTCTTCCATTCCACTCCGTCCCAACACCAGGTTTCCCCAGTACCAGCCCCGTATTGCTTATCTGTGGTACTACCGCCAAAAATGACAACTGACTTTTGAACTATATCGTAGATCATAGCAGCGCCATGCCGGCCACTTGGCCCAATTTCAGACGCTAAGTGCCACTGGTTGTCGTAAAATTCCCAGGTATCAGATAACTTAATGTATTCGCCATCTTTGTCGATGGCATAACCACCAAAGAGCACGATTCTTTTTTTATTTTCGTCATAAACCATTGCCGCTTCTGCTCTTGGGCAAGGTGCCCTGTTAGTGGTCATTTGATGCCAATCGTTATCACGAAATTCCCAAGTATCGTCCAGTAATATATCTTTTTCTTCTCCAGTACCAAAAAGGACTTTATTTCCTCCAAAGAGAATCAATCGATCGGCTAATGGATCATAGGTTAAATTGGCGAAGGTTCGAGCTTGTGGTTTTTTTCTGGTTTGTACTAACTGCCAGGTGTTATTTTTTAGTACCCAAAGATCATTTAATACCTCCGCCTCATTGGCGCCACCAAATAAGCAAACTTCTTTTTTCTTAGAATCATACGTCATTGAGTGAGCATTTCTTACACCAAGAGTATATTCAGAATTCAGACTCTGGCTAAAACCATTTAGTGAAAGAAGTAAAAAGCATATTATAAGTTTGTCCATACCTATGTACGCTCAAGAAAATATTTCATTGCTGCCAATTGATTGGAGTCACTTTTATTTATGGCACTGGTAAAAACAGGCCATATGAGTCTCGCCAGCCCGGAAGCTTCCACAAACGCCTTCAGAGTAACATAAGTTGCATCGTTGGTTTCAAGCAACCGGTAAACATACTCTCCTGTAACGCCAGCTGCTCTACTTTTATAAGCAATTCGATACGGGGCTTCAAATTGAGTGACTTGTACCTTTGCGGTGGCACGTTTGTCAAGAGCTTCTCGTGTTTCTAAGTAAGTTTTACCAATTGCCATAGTGGAATTATCCGCCCAGCGGGCTTCCCTTACGGCTGAAAAAAATGATGAAACTTTTCTGGTTGGAAGAGTAAACTTGCTTCTGATACGTGATTTTATTTGTATTAACCAGACTGAGGAATTATTCTTCGATAAATTCTTGAAGAAGGAGTTGAATGCTAGAGTCGAATGATGTATTTTCATATTGTTATCTCTAATAAATGTACTGGATAGTATCCCGCACATTATTGTAGTTAGCGTCTTTGTTTGTAGCTCATCATTCTTAAAAGATTTTTATTGTCAATATAATTCACTGAACTAGTAAGATTAGACCAGTAAGTCGACCAATGAACCATGGTTCCCATGAACTAACCTATGATAAAGCTGGATAAGGTATAAGAGAAGGGATTTTCACATACCTCAAGATCTGTTAAGCCCTATCCAGGAGTACACCAGAACTTTGGTCTCACGACCACATAAAACAGCTACGCCCCAAAAAAATGTGACTGTAGAATAAAGTTCTGGACGGTTTTTATAGTATTTCCTGGACAAGCTTAGTTAAGAATAAAACCATTTTTGTAGAATAAAGTTCTGGACTATAAAAATTCGAAACTAGGTTGATCTAAAAGATTTTTACTGCTATTAGAATGAAATCCTTCATTTTCATCAGTTAAAAACGATCATGTCATTAAGCCAAACACGGAGGAAGCGATTGAAGGTTCGGTAGTCCATCGAAATCTACTTTTTTGTGCTCGTAATTCTGAACCTTTGTCTTTCTATAAGTGTAGAGTTTTGTAAAAATAATATGCCACTTGGTACTAAGTAGTTTTATCAGACTCAAATGGATAAAGTTATTGCATCAATTTAATGAAAAGCCCCGCTAAATCTAGCGGGGCTTCATTTCAGATTTTGCGTTGTTTAAAACCGCTCAAAACTTTCTTTTCTGATGATTTTAGCAGGTTTTGTTTGCTCGCTTATCTCCACAGTTACACGAAAGGCGTTCTAACCAGAAATAAAACACCGCACACATCACAAAACAAAAGACCATGAGTGGCGTACCAAAATTCAAACTTTTAACAGATAGAATTAAAATACCCAGGACAAGCCCTGCAATTCCGGCTCCAACTATTCCTGCTCTTAGTACGTGACAAAGTTGCAAACGACACCGTTTGGCGATGAGTCCAGCTATGCATACTAACATGACCGAAATTCCGGCAACTATCGGTGCCGAAATACGATAGGAAAGGGTTGCCATGAGCACAGGAATTACCGCAAACAAGAATGACATTGTACAGAGAAGTTTGGGGTCGCAAGGACGCTCGTACACTTTTCCGTCTCCATTTGGCGAAGGAGCAATAGAATCAGGGTTACCGCCCAATCCGCGAACCTTTCCTTCGGCTGCCGTTAAATAGCGATCAAAAATCGGTCTCCAGCGATCGTTCCATGGAATGCCCTGTTCAATGTAGCGCATCACGGAAAGCTTTCTGCTTTCCGAGCCGAGAATTTCGCTCGCCACGCGAACAGGAATCTTAAATTGGAAACTTCCAACAATTCTTCGTGTTGCGTCATATTGCTGAATGACGACGTTGAATTCCTGTCCTTTCACCACATTGTTCGGGAGATAGATGGTCAACAATCCAACAATGTTTCCTTCTCGGATGGGCAAAGGAATATAAGAAATATCACCCGAAAGAAACGAGAACGTATGGTCATCAACCCGTTCAATCCGTGATTGACTTAATCGCGTGTAGGGAATTAAGCCTTGAATTTCATCCCAATGCACTTCGGGAAGGTACAGTTCAACACGGCTGTCGCGGGGCAAATCATTCCAATGAAAAACAAGTTCATCTAAATTCCTGGCATGAACCTTATTTGAATAAAGCACCGCAGCGTGTTGCTGTAAATTTATGGCTGTTGATGCTTTTATCTCAATGGTGGTCTGAACCGTATGCGTTTCTGGCCCTCCGGGATTGTCTGACTCCTCAATAGCGAGATTTCGTTGTGATAATTTATCGCTACTACCAGGCGTGGCCAGATAGGGAATGAGTGGACTTGACTCATTCGCTGGAGTTGGGTTCATTGGATCAGGCTCGAAGAACACCTCAGCCACTAAACATTGATGTGCACCACGCACTTTCTGTTGGATGGACTCCACTGGTGTTAGAAAAGGTCCATCGCCAGAAACAACAACCGGGAACAATGGTGTGGTTTGATTCATGTCTAGCCAACATCCAAAATAGCCAACATACTCATCTCCATCAGACTGCGCAAGCAAGGTTTTTCGATTTGGATTGTCCGTCTGTGCGCTCATCAATTGCGTCGTATAATCGACCCTAGGCTCGGCAAAGAAAGGAATAGATGAAAGTTGCCCGGCATGATATCCAAGTAGTGGTATTGCCGCGTCAGCAACGTTTGCCCGCCGATGTGTGTTATTAGGGTCGTATTGCATGGCTGTTCCCGCGGTATTGAACATCCGGAAAAAGACCTTCACATTTGGCGCATTAATGGCTAATGCACGGTAGCGCACCTTCGCAATTGCGTAGTTGTATACACGTCTTCCATTCACCATCCCCGAAAGTTCCAATTTACTTGTCGCCTGATCCGTGGAGATTTCGAAAAACGGATGAAATTCATCGTTGGGCAAGGTATCAAATCGAGTGATTAAATTCTGCACAAATGTATTTGGGTTAGTCCCGTGCGGAATAGATGCTCTCGATTGTCTTTCTTCAATTTGAAATACGCGAACATCTGTGCTCAGCCAGTGCGTTGCACCATCTCGCATGTACGGATTGGGTTGTTTGATCAGCTGCATCGGCGCAGAACAGACATGGTTGCCGAATTCTGCTCTAACCCAAATTGTCTGGGATTCTGTAAATGCGTCAAACGCGGCTAATCCAGTAAATTTAATGTCAAACGTATACGTATGGCGCTGCGGCTTCTCATCGGGTGCACTTGGGTCTTCCAACTCAGTGTTTCGAAGTTCAAAGGTCATTTGGCTGACAGCAGGGCCTGAATCTGAGTTTTGATGGAATGAGATCGTCGGAGCACCAATTTCATCTCGCAGAAAACCGTCGAAAACACAATAGAACGAACGCGGAATAACAGCAGGAGACGCAACACTTGGGTTCATAGCTTCAATTTCATACGACGAGAAAGTGGAACGATCTGTGTAGATGAAACAATCTTGGTGCGATATCCGAACGAAAGGGGCCACTTCACATGGCAATCCCGAGTTTGTTACTATCCAAAGCATGTAATATCCTGGTGGCAAAACACTCGAGTCCGTTGGATACCTGACCTCTAGAAGAGAGCTGCCTTCCCTGGAGAAATCCAAAGCAACATAGCGCTGATCAAAATCCCCGGCGTGTGTCACAGATCCGGCACGCACGAGAGCAACTTGGCGAATGTCTGATGCCACGGCATTTTCTATTGTGACCCGAAAACGATTGTGGGTGTAACTCAAACTCTTCGGGGAAGCGGTGATTCTTGGTCTTCCTGGATTAGAGAAATAATCGGGCTTATACACTTCCACGCGCATCTCTGCCTCTGTCGCAGGATTTCCTGAAGCTGCTCCTTTACTTGAACCACCACTATATATACTTCCATCAGGAAGGAGCAACATGACCGAGTGATAGTTTCTCACTGCGTTGGCTGGATCTTCGACCGTTGTCCAAGATTCTGTTCCTGTAAACTGTTTTGTCGTCCAATTGATGCCAGGATCAAAAATTTCTGGGGTAAGGACGCCTAAGCTGTCCGAGGTATTAGCTCCTGCCGAGTCAATGCCTCCATGAAAAAAAATTCTACCATCAGGGAGATAACACGCACAACCAAATTTTCGAATTTTACCAGCAGCGGAACCTGTGCGGGCAGCTGTGTTGACCCAACTAGGGGTTCCAGTCGTAAAGTTTAAGTCAATTTTTTGAGGTTGAACATCGTTGGCAACAAGAATAATCGGTTTGTGATTTTCTCCAGGGAGCAGAGGAAGTTGAATGGACGCGTAATTCCAGCTGCCATATTGGGCACCAACTGGGCCTGCGAGTGTTTCATCAACACTTCCATCCGAAGGATCATAGAGAAAGCTGTTTGAACCTGTCCGACAAATGAACACCTTTCCACCTTTGATGAGATGAATTCGTGGATAGTAATCAAAAACCCCACTTGCGCCGGGCGCACCAACCGGTTGGAGACGTACCCAAGTGTCTGTGGCTGCAATGTACCGTTCTGGTATATTATTGCTATGCCATCCCACTGAATTTCTGTCTGGATGCCCACCGAACGCGATGAGGTCGCCATTCGGTAATGTGACAATACTCGGGTACCATCGCCCACCACCTTGACGTTCTCTTGGCATATCTGCACCGTTTGTGCTTCGGAAGACGAAATCACGAACGCGAACCCAGACACGCTGTTTGTAATTATACACCCAACACGCTACATCACCTCCGAAATTGCCTAATCCGTGGTCATGACCATGATCGTCATCTCCTGGTCCAGGATCATCGCCGCCAACCCATGATTTTGTTCCACCGCCAATGAACAATCGACCGTCACCCAGAAACGCGTGACCGGAACAGAAAATATCTGTTGTAGGAGATCCAATGGTTTGTGTTGTTTTAGTCTGTACATCATAGACCCGCGATCGATCAACATTGGCAGGGTTTGCTGGCGTGACATCATTGCCAGCTTGGGCTTGCCAATGTTCGTCTCCTCCCATAAGGAGCACTTGTCCCTTCGGTCCGTTGGGCAGCAAAGCCGCATGTACGGAAAGGATTCCTAAATTTCCGATGGTAATTTCCCAAGGCATAAATAAATGGTTTTAGTTTCGTCAGTAAAAATTAACTTAGGTCAAAATTGTGACAGAGTTCGAGCTTCAGCTAAAGTGAAAGGGCTGATTTTTGTACCCTTTTTTCAGGGGCATAAGTACCCTTAATTAAAAGTTGTCAGTACTGAAAAAAGGGGAGGATATGCTGTTTTAGTGCATTTGTTTTGCCAATAGACATTGAAGGCAGTCAGAAAAAGCAAAAAGAATTAAATCATAAAAACATGAAAACTATCCACTACATCTCATTAGCCATACTGGCCATCATCATTGTAATTATGGTAAGCTATCGAAAATTGCCCTTGAATCTGGGCGCGTCCCTCCCCATGGATACGATCAAGAATATAAACCGCAAGGTTGATCCTCAAAAAATGCTTGAAGTTTGCGAACGCGCTGGAGCCTCCTATCTTTTGTTGGAAATGTATCCCATCAAGCATTCGCGGGACAACTCAAAAGAAGATTTTGACATCATGGTTTATTACCGAGACGCCAACGGCCCATACTTGAGCGAAAAAGCAAACGGTAAAGATTTTGAAGGAAAAGTAAGTAACTACTTCTCTTATCTAAAAGGTCGTAACGTTGATTTTGAAAAGGTGCCACTTGGTTATGAATTGTATTTTCGAAAGAAGGAATTTTGCAAATTGACTTTGCTCGAAATACAACTCGATACGAAATCATTGAAAATGGATGTTTTTCTTGATTCTTGCCGTTATCCCCCTGGCTGCGACCCACATCTGCAGGAAGTTGCAAGTGTAACTAGTACAACAGTTACATATGACTCTTGCCGTTTTCCCCCTGGCTGCCGCTTGCACCTTCTGGAACAACAGACGGTGAAGCACCTTCTTGAAAGCGAGCTCAAGCATGTTGGGTACTCGAAAAAGCAGGAAAGTCAATAAAGCTCATGTCTTTCATTAGTGGGATATACATGGGGTTGGGGCTCATTGCCTTGTTGCTCAATATCCGGAACGTAAGGGCGGGGCAACCGTATCAAAAGTATGTGATTATCTACATTGCCTTCTTTCTTTTACAGGGAGCAGCTGCAATTGCTGTGGCTGAACTTTCCGCAAGTAAAAACAACCTTTTTTTATTCCACGTTTACAACCCTATCGAATACCTAATTCTCAGCTATGTTTATATCAATTCCTTTGAAAGTAAAGCGGTAAAGCATGCAATCAAAGTCTCCATCCCCATCGTTTTGTTTGTAGCTTTCGTGCTGTCGGCATTTGTCCAGACCATTGATGTGAACAACACGTACTTCATTATGATCGAGTCCATTCTTATGGTTTTTTGGTCCTTGCTGTTCATCCGCGAAACCATAATACTACAGAAGGAGGATTATCTCCAGCAGTACCCCATGTTTTGGGTTACCATCGGTATTTTGTTCTATTTCATTGGGAATCTCTTTGTCGAAGCACTGCTGAATTACCTTATGGAGCAGTCGATAGAGCTGTCGAGGAATTTGTACAGGTTCAGTTTTATATTTAAGTATTTACTTCTAATATTACTCATGGTAAGTTCTATATCGAGGGCGATTTTCCGAAACCGTTAGTGCATCCATGGGTGACATCACTGACATTTACCTTGTGATCATCAGCTCCACCATCGTGTTGCTTTTGGCCTTGGCGACCATTATATCATTGTTGTTCTTCTATCAAAACAGGCAAGTAAGGAATAAAAACGAGATCAGGCTTGTGAAGGAGCACTACGAGAGGGAAATCCTAAAGACCAGGCTTGAGATGAGGGAACGGACTCTTAAAAGCATTTCACAGGAGATACACGACAATGTCGGCCAAGTTCTTTCATTGGCCAATTTGATTCTTAGTTCATTGGAGTTAGAGGACAACGATACCTTGAAGGAAAAAATCGAAAATGTGATGCAACTAGTAAGCAAATCGATCAACGACTTGCGGAATATCTCCAAAATGATGGACCCCGAGAACATTGCAAGACAAGGTCTTTCAGCATGCCTGCAGTTCGAGCTTTCCCTTTTGGAGAAGACAGGCGCGTTTGTTACACGATTCGAACAAGTAGGCGAAGAGGTCCAAATTGAATCCTCCAAACTGCTACTGATTTATCGGATTATACAGGAAACAATCAACAACGTCATCAAACACTCTAAGGCGACAAAACTGGATCTGATAATAGGATTTGGGGACAGCTTAGTCATTTCAATCCAAGATGACGGGATTGGATACGATCCAAAAAGTGACAGCCAAGGGTCGGGCATGCGGAACATGAAAAGCCGCGCCGAACTTATTTCCGGTAAGATCGGAGTAGAAAGTAAATTTGGGCTTGGGACAAAGATTACGTTGGAAGTGCCAATCAATTGAACGACAAATGAAAAAGATAAAAATCGCTTTAGTCGACGACCACCAATTGTTCCGGGAGGGCATATCCGAAATAATAAAAAGCTTCCCAAATTTTACGGTTACCCTTGAGGCGAGCAATGGAGCGGAATTTATCGACAGGATGAATTCCAAAAATATGCCCAACATTGTTCTTCTGGATATAAACATGAAGGGTATGGACGGCTTTCAGACGGCATCTTGGATAAAAACCAACCACCCAACAATCAAAACGATAGCCCTATCGATGTACGAAGACGAAGCCACCATCATCAGAATGCTGCGTTGCGGAGCTTGTGGATATGTCCCCAAAGACATCCGTAAGCAGGAGCTTTTCGACGCGATTACATATGTTTCCGAGAAAGGCTATTACCACAGCGAACTTATCACCGGGAGGCTGATCCATTCAATCAACTCCATGGACGAGAAAAAAAAGAATGGAATGAGCGAATTCTCAGCAATCAATCAAAAAGAACTTGAATTTCTTAGACTGGTATGCTCTGAGCTGACTTATAAAGAAATAGCGGATAAAATGGGTCTTAGTCCTCACACTATAGACGGTTACAGGGACAGTCTATTTGAAAAATTGAATCTTCGAAGTCGTGTTGGCCTTGTGCTCTACGCAATCAAGAAAAGAATATTCATGATAGAATAGTTTGTTTCCCTTGAACCAGTTATCTCGGAACTTCAATTGATTGTTGATATAAACAGCCAGATGGACTGCTAAAATTGGAAAGCCACCCAATTTTTAAAGTTTAGTTTCTTCTCGGTAAAACACACAGCCATTCATTTATATCTCCTTTTCCTCAATTCAATAAGTTTTGAATAAGCCCATACGGTGCGGGGATTGCAGAAGGCGGGTCGTTTCAGCATTACTGTGCTAGAAGTGAAGGGTAGCAAGTTCAATATAAGGATCAATACCATAGATGATCCAAACTCGATTCATAACTATTTTGCTAGATTTACACTACCAATAGAGTAAAACTCTCCAATAATTTTCGTCAGTTCAGCTTGCTGATTGGCTGAATACTTTCTTCTGTAGTTGATCCTGAATTTTTCTAAGACTTTCGATTTACTGGGTAAGTTATCCTTGTTATCTGCCAAGAATTGGGTTATAGCTCTTTTTCTGTACTCGAACTTTGTTTCAAGATTATTCTCAATGTAAGCTTTGGCTTTAGGTAAATATTCAAGTGTATTTTTTGTCAAGAATTTGAATTCTGGTAAATGAAAAATGAGCTGTTTCGATATCTGTCTATCTATCTTTTTTTTAATGAGAGAATTTATTTTTGTTTTGATTTCCAGAACGACTTGATCGTCAGTTTTGGTAATGACTGTCTTTTGCTTGGTTCTTATAAAGGTCCTCTTTCTTTTTTTCTTATTAATGTTTACAACCCACTTAGTATCTTTTTTCAGCAGCCATCGGTATTCAGTTTTTAGCTTTTTACTGGATACCACAATGGAAGTGAAGTGGTCTGAATTCAATTCATTTTCCCAGATGGACCTTCGTCTATGGAGTATATCTTGATCTACTTCCTGAATCTTTATTTTTGGTGGAATCTTTACTTTTGGGCAATTATTAATATATGCAAGTAGGATCAAATAGCTATAAGGATTGATTGTAGCTGCGCGTTTGAACAACATCAATCGGATACTTTTTAAAATATCAATTGAATCCTGTGTAGAATTTAATGTTGCTTCTCTCACCAATCGGTTTATAGCTCTAAGGTGATCAGTGTTAAACTTGTATATGGTTCCTTCTCTTTTCAGCAAGCCTACTTCTTTTGCAAGCCGGCTGATGCCATCAAGATCTTTCAAGGGAGGACCATTAAAGCACTCCAGGGTTTGGAAGGTTAAGGAATTGATAAAATGACTTTTTTCATATTTCGTCTCCGAATGAAGTCTTATTTTGGAAGCTGGAAATAGATCACATTTACTCACAGATGTTGCATCAGGAAACCACCGTTGAAGACGTACTTTATGGATCAAACAGATTTGTATATAAGGAATGTTGTGCATCCGATTCCAATAGGGCTCACCTAACAGCGAATAACTTTCGTTAAAACATATTGGACAGAATTTAAATTCTCGTTTAAAGAGATACTGATTGGGAACAAACTTCATAGGATTTTCTTTGTCTTCGAGGCCTATGAACTTCTGATTGAAGTTTTTGAACAATGGTAGCAATGTGTGGTAGTCGTGTATTTGTTGATATGATATTGAAAAATCACTGCCTAATCTTTGGCAAAACGTAGTTAGATGATTGCACGAGAGAATGTTATGCGAGATTTTGGAATAACCGAATAAGTTGATATTTAGCCTTGATGTGGCCATATTTAGATGTTCTTTGAAGCGCGCCAGTAAACTATAGAAAGCTTCATCTTTTTGAGGAATCACAAAATATCTAACCATACCTTTTCAGCAATTTTTCTGTGTATTGAATTAAATTTGATCTTAAGGATGATCTCAGCCGACTTTGTTTTATTACTTTCCATCTTTTTAATAATTTATGATCTTGTTTAAGTTCATCTATTGCAATCCTAATTCTTCGTTTTTGAAACTCATCTTTAGATTCGATTTTTTGATTAAGTAAACTGTAACTCTTAGGAAGCTTATTGATGTTGGAATTTAGTAGTTGACCTTCGTGTCCAATAATTTTAGCCAGTAGGGTTTTTGTAATACGACCTTTAAAACCTGATTGATTTAGATAAGATATAGCATCTTGAAGTTTAGCCAGAATAATTTGATCGCAACTACCCCAATCTATCCTTAACTTTATCTGATTGCCTGGCACTTTTCGCTTGCTTGCATTAAAAGCAAGTAGCCATTTATTTGCATGCCTGTATAGTGAGGCATAAATAGCAGACATCTCCTGTCTAGCTTCCTTTACAGTCTTTGTTGTATTTTTTTTGAAGAAATCGGTCCATTCTCGCTTTTGTTGGTTCAAATTTTTGTTGGGTGACGCTCTTTTAGTATGCGTAGAAGTCAAAGATTTAGCCTTTAATGCGATGGTTTTTGCATCAGTTCCCAAAATTTTCGCTATTTGGCGCAAGGACTTTCCTGAGGATATTTCCACTTTCAATTTCAAATTCCACTTTTCGCCAAAGTTTTTTATCCTGACATGTTTCTTTACTGATCTATTTTCATTGTTCTTGATGAGACTCATAGTATAGACCATACCACAATTACATGTAAGAACGCCAATTTGCCTTTTCGACTTACGATCAGTATGGATTTGCAAATCATTTACTACGTATTTTAGATAATGATCGCTAGCTTTGTTATAGCAAATCCAGGGACCTTGTTGGAACGGATTATAAATAGTATGAAGTTTCGAAGGAAGCTCATCACAGAATTTTGAAAAGAGAATGTGTCTAACTGGATTAAAAATGTGTGTTGGCCGTCTAATGATCTCGTTTATCCATCCTAATTCTCGTCCTATGTGGCGACTTAAATTGTTAGTTAGTTGTTTTCCATAGAATGTTTGAAATTTTTCATGTATTTCAACGTAGTTTATTCGTTTATTTTTACAATAACCTAGTGATGTTAGCTGGGTATAGTAATTTACATTATTGATACCAAAGCTATTGTTTACGAGAATATCATGACTTCTTCTAGATAAGTAGAAGAGTATGTCAACCGTGTTCATTCTGACTTTTTCCTTAATTAGTTCATCAGGAGGGTACAGATAGTACCCATGCCCGATTTGATTTAGGTCAGGTTGATGCGTTTCAAGTAATACATTGTGAATATGACAAACATCGATCCCAGGGATTTGATGTGCCCGATGCCAAAATAGTTCACCAAATCTTTGAATGTCTTCCGCAATACATAAAGGACAGTACTTTGGATTCCGTATCCGCTTTAACCGACTTGAATTAATTCCAACGCGGGTATGAATGTTTATGCCGGAATTTGAAAGCATGGAGTGAAAAATTTTAGACTTTTCTATCTCATTTAGAAAGCAACTATAGAATGGATAAAGCGTGTGATTATGTATAAGCTGGCTTTCAGTTAACCTTAGTAATGTGCCTGTCCTTTCTAGAAACACTTTCAAATGGCTATTTAGGTCAATACTAGCCCTGAGACGGGGATTTCCAAAAAGGCATCTTGCTAATCCAGTTGGATTATTGGGGAACAAGACTTTTCCGAATCGTGATATAATACTATAGAGGATTTCTTCCGGAAACGTGTTTGGAAAGAACCGAATCATCACAATTCAAGTATACCTGTCAATGTGGGTATATACCCTGCTTCCTTAAGCATTTGATACCTTGCTTGTGGAGTCTTTGAGTTCCTGCAGAGATCCAGCAAGACTCCTTGTGCAGGCCCGACACTTTTTGAACCAGTTTTTGCTTTAGAATCAATAGAGACGATTAGTTTGTCGAGATGAACTGTAAGCATGTCAATATTGTCATTAGGGTAGGAGTCCTTTAACTGCTCAATTATTCTATTTAGAACATGATCATTTAAATCTGCATATAGCTTTTCTGCGATATTCCTGACGGCTGCCCATTTAATACTGGACTCTGTTTCAACCTTGTTAGCTTCTATCTTTTCTCGCGCATTTACATTTGCTAGCGATAGGTCAGGAAACGCGTCAAGAATCGAGCTTTCATTGTTGAGTTTTCCAAGTAACATAACTTCGGTTAGGTAAAGATTGTCTTTTGAGACAATTTCAATAACCTCGGGAGTTATCATTTCAGTCTTCCATTTGATGCAATACTGCAAAGCCAAATAATGAAGGGTATTGAGAATTCGAGGAATTGCAAGACTCTTCTTATAGTAGACACTTCTCAACTCGGGTGTTAGCTTTTGATTTTTCTTTAGATTGTTAACATTAAAAGTATTTTCGATTAGCAATTGACATTCCTCATCATTTTCCTCTATAATATCCCAGGTAACTGTTCCCATAGCACTATGCCTGGTGGCATTCTGAGCATTTCCAAATAGTATTTTATCGGCCTCGGGAGTACCGATGAAAACTATAGGAACTCCTGACTCATTTGATAGTCCTTTTAGGAATCTAATATTATTTGCAACTGCTCCAGGCGAACTACCTTTGAGGTCTTGAGTTTCATCGATCAAAAGTAAACCTATGAAGTGAATGGAGCATAAAGTGTGCATCTGCTTGATTAAAGCAGGGCTGGATAAAGATTTATATTCTTCGGAATAATTTGTTTGCAGAACTTCATCCAATGCGTTAAAAAAATTTCTGGTGAGTGTACTTATTTTGCCATCTAACGGTACCGATAGGCGCAGATAGAGCACCTGGAAAATATTTTGAGCTTTGTGATGCTTAACCTGAGGAATTAATTTTAGAATCTTTTTTATAGTGATAGTTTTTCCAATCCCTGGAATACCAATAAACGCAAAAGCTAAAATGGTATCCTCAAATCGCGCGTGCTCGTTCATTAGATAGAGCATTTGCTTGTCATCGAAATTTTTGGCTTGCTTAAGCAGGTGTATGAGCTTTTCAGGTGTTCGGAATTTATAACTGGCTCGGATAACCGATACAATTTTTTCATATAATTCGTAGTGCCTACTAAGCGGCTGAAAGAACTGATACTTAACTGCTATTGTGTCCTCTAATCGTTGGCTCACGCTGGCATTTTTACTTAGTTTGGGGATACAAATTAGCTGTTGGAAAAACTTTGAGTCAGTCAGTGTTTTTGGAACCGCCTCCAAAAAGATATTTCTACTATTCATCGAGAAAGTCTTTTAATAGCGCTGAGACGTGATGGCAGTCCTGATTTGCTTTGAAGTTTAGGTTTGGATGTAATGATAGGGGCTTTTGGTTTTTCGTTTCGCAATTTCTCTCTGACTCTCATTTTCTCTTGGGTCCTATTTTTTCGGGTATTTTTAAGATCTATTTTCTGGTTTACATGGGTCCGACGCGCACGAGCCTCATTGGCCTTCTTACTTTGATCACGGATAGTTTGGGCCTTATGTTGCGTTTCTTCATCAACATGACATTTGTCTTGATCACTAAACTCCTCTAAAGTGGCCTCCGTTTCTATAAGAGATTGAAACGGTAGTTGGTTCTGTCGTAATCTTAGAGGATAAAACTTTCTATCGTGATACAAGTAAGTTTTTTCGATGGAGAAGGGATCATAACTAATAGTGGCTTTACAAGGCTTATTGGCGAGAAGATTTCTCCATATGTGTTTACCTTCCTCAGTTGTAGGAACCCAGTATTTTTTCTTGAAATAGAAACCGTCTTGATAGTAGGATACACCACTAACCTGCTCTAACAAATTTCTAGCTAGCGCATCTTTATTGAAGTAATTTAAGTTACTTAGGCCATTATTTGCCGCCCATGTCCAAATTCCCAAAGGAGTTCTTCGAACTTTTGCGGTCACCATTTCTTCAGTCAAAGGATAATCCTTTAAGGCTGTATAATTATTATAATGAATGATCTCTTTTACAATTATGTACAAGATATCATTCATATTCATTACAGCTTCTTTTCGAGTATCTTTATCAATGCGTGTTCCTTTATTCACAAGTCCTCTTTTATAAAGAGTCTTTTTTAATTCCTTCATAAAATGTCCAATAGCTCTTTCCACTACGGCCTTTAAGTCAGGTCTTTTGGAAGGAGCGTTTTCGACATTGATCCTAAGAGTGTTGGTTATGGAATCCGCTTTATGGGAGAATAATTCACCTTTATCACCAAGTAAATTTTGACATAGTCCATTGCATGGCCATTCTTCATATTTTATCGGAATCCCAAGTTTTTTGCAAAATTCAACTTTGTCACTTCCAGCGTTTTCTAGCGCGAGGCAAGCTGATCGGTAACTAGCATTTTCAGGTAACAAGGCAACTCCAACGATCATACCGGAGAATACATCTACAATTAGGTATAGTGTTAGCCTTCCGATATAGGCATTGCCAGTTTCTATTGAAATTGCATGAGTATCATCCCTGGTATTATCAATTTGAAATTCAGAACCAACTCCAAATATTCTGTCTCGAGAAGTGCCTGTTAGTATGCGTTTATCTTTCATATGTATGACGTCCCCTGCACGTTTTCTTTCTACTTCCTCCCGCAGCGTACTGGAATAATAGAAGTCTCTGAATTGATTATAAGAGGGTATTTTTGGCGTATCAACAAACTCAAAGGCAATCATTTCAAAGTAAGCATCATGCAGACTACTTTCAGGTTTCTGTCCGTAGTAAGTTTTTACTGACTGTCTCATAAGGGCACGTATATTTGAGTTTATGTTGATCTCGTTCTGTGAGGAGACTTTTCGAGGTCTTCCCCTCTTTTCATGCGAAGGTTCTCTTAGTTTTCCAGGACCACCCGAATTTTCATAATTCGTTAATAATGAGTTTCGAGACATTCCACCAACGAACCAACACATGATCCACTCCATAATGCTAGATCTTGAAAACCAGTTCCTTGGTTGCGATTGATCTCCGGCTTTTTCATACTCTAGTTTTTTTTGCTTCTGATTTTGCAGAATTTCTTTCAGAATTTTTCTTCGCATTCTGGGATACAGGAAATCTACCGACTCAATTGCCGTTTTTATTACGTCGTAGCGCTGATCTCTTCTAAATTTATCTTTGACACTTATCTCACTTTCAGGTTTGTCAATAAGGTATATGTCATTTATAGACATCAAACCCTCAAAGTCTCTATCAAATTTATTCTCATGACAGAACTCGATGCCATATTTGGTTTTACCGCCTGAAAAGATTCTGATAAAGAAAATTATAGCCTTATCATAATCGAAATGAATAATCCGGATATTAAAACCGCCTGCTGCGTATGAGTATAAGGTTCCAACATTTTTTCTCATAGATTTTTTAGCTTAAATTCTGATTGCAACATCTGAAGAGAGAATGGTTTTCGTAGGTCAAATGAAAAATATTTGCGAGCTAACAAGTGATCAAAAAGCTTACGCCCTTCGCCATAGGTAATCCGAATTTTTAGTGACGTTTGCTTTATTACCTCCGATATCTTGAGCCTGGAGTTGGATGAAATTACGGTTTTGAATTCCTTTTTAAATGCAGATAGATGATTACTCTGATAGAAGTAGGACTCCCTTATTCGGATTACATTTTGTAATATGATGTTATCGATCTCATTCTCTGTAACAATAAGCCATTCTAGTTCCCTTTTGGATTGATAAGCACGGTCTAGCTCAAATTTCTCTATCACACGACGGGATAGATTGTTAAGCGGTTTTACTGTAAATATTTTGTCACCTCCTTTTTTAAACGAGACTCTCATGTCTGTTCGCATTATTACTGGATTGCCATTATCGTCTGACGGATGTTTAATGTTTAGCGACTTAGCAATTTCCTTGGTTTCTGATAGAGGCTTTAGCGGAAATTGTTCCCTGATGTCAACAACATTGTCGGCAAATTCTAAAAGAAAGAAGAAATGTTTTTCAAGATCCGAAAAGAAGTGGAATGTCCTGTTGATTTTAGTACCTGCGATTCTTTTATGTCCCCCTACAGAAGGGAAGTCTATTGCGTGATCGAATGGAATATACTTTTCGCCGTTGCCTTCACCACGTTTTTCCTTGATCTTTCTTTTGTCTGATTTTCTATTTTTCACTTGACTCTCTTTGTTTGAACTTCTACAATGCGCATCTATTGTTTTGTTACTCTTTTTGTTTTTTTAAATTGCGATCGTAAACATCGTTTAACAAAGTAAGCAAAAGTGTATTTAGAAAGCAAAAGTAAGCAACGCTTTTAGTCCAAATAGTCTTAGCCCGAATAATATTTGGTCTGTGGTTTTATGGCCTTTTCTGATCAGCCAAATATTATTCTGTTACTCATCCTAGAGAGGCTAAGCGACACATTTAAGCAGTAGGAAATTTGGCTTAGATGACTTTTAATTAATTGGATCACTGAAAGGTATCTAGTTGTGATAAGTGAATATATTAGAGAATTAACTGTGCAAAAAAATGATTGGAGACAAAATCAAAAAATTGAGGGAATCAAGAAACTGGACAATTCGAGTCCTTGCTGAAAAAATTGGTGTTACTCAGGGCATGATTCCCAGGTATGAAAGCGGTAAAGCAAGTCCAAGAGGAGATGTTATTCAAAGTATTGCTGACGCTTTTGGGATCCCATTATCAGATTTACTCGATGAGAAGACGCCAATTAGCTTAGTTAGCGAGAAATACGATCCTAGGAAGTTTGAGCGTGCCCTTGCTGATGCGAGACAATTAGACGAGCACACTAAGACCATTGTAGCTCTTTTAATTGATGAATTTATTGAGAAGAAGAAATTAAAGGACTACCGCAACGGGGTCATTCATTTGAATGACAAGCTCAAATAGTTGATTATGGAAAATTCTGTAGCTCAACGGACTGGAGCTTAATGGTGAGTCAACTTAGTCAAAGTAATACTCTAGTCAATTTTACACCATTTCAAATCAGTCAACTGCGAGTACTATTTAAAATTATCCTGATCTGCCTAGAAATCTCTAGTTTTTCAAAATCTATTTTTGAATCCCTAAATGCATACTGATTTGCCTCGATGAGTCTTTTTATTTCTTTGCCAGGTACCCAGTGGATAAGTCCATTTTTGAGAATAGAATCCAAAAGTTTGTCCACTTTGTCTTCCGAGTTCTTATCAGGTCCAAGTATCCCCTCTAATCCTGCAAACTGATCTTTTATGAAGTGCAACGTTTCTTCGACTGATCCACGTGTAAGTTCCCCCGAAAATAGGACAGTTTTGAATTAGGCAAAAGGTCTAACTTTAAACTGTTAAAAATGAAAAAGACACGATTCACCGAAGCCCAGATTTTCAGTATTCTTAAGGAATATGATGCTGGCAAGAACATTCAGGATATCTGCCGTGACCACGGAGTATCCAAAGCCACCATTTACAACTGGAAGTCGCGGTACGGAGGCATGCAGATGAACGAACTCAAGCGGGTAAAAGAACTTGAAGAGGAGAACCGCAAGCTCAAGCAGATGTATGCCGATCTGGCCCTAGACAACAAAATGCTCAAGGATGTGCTCGGAAAAAAGTTTTGAGGCCTGCCGAGAAGCGAGGCCGTGTGGATTATTTGAAAGAGACCTTTCAAGTAAGCCTCGGTCGGGCCTGTGAAGTGATGGATCTTTCACGCTTTGTTTATTACTATCAAAGTAAAAAGGATGATCGCATGGTGATCGATAAACTCCAGGGCTTTGCCGAGAAAAGACCCACCGAGGGTTTTTGGAAGATGTATTTCAGAATAAGGAAAGAAGGATTGTTGTGGAACCACAAACGAATTCACCGATTGTACAAATCATTAAAGCTGAACATGAAACGAAAGGGCAAGAGAAGATTACCGGCACGCATACTCCACCCATTGGAAGCGGTCAATCACATCAATGCAAGCTGGTCGATGGACTTCATGAGCGATTCTCTTTTATCGGGCCGCAAGTTCAGAGTACTCAATATACTTGATGACTTTAACCGTGAAGCCCTAACCATCGAAGTAGATACTTCGCTGACCGCTGAAAGGGTGATACGTTCACTTGAACAGACCATTCAATGGAGAGGAAAGCCACAACGGATCCGGGTTGATAATGGACCTGAATTTATCTCAAGCAAACTCGGGTTGTGGTGTGAGGAACGTAACATTCATCTTCAGTTCATCCAACCAGGTAAGCCTTCACAGAATGCATACATCGAACGCTTCAATGGGAGCTTTAGAAGAGATGTGCTCGATGCTTACTTGTTCGAGTCGTTGAATCAGGTAAGAATCATAGCCGAAGAGTGGATGCATGATTACAACTATAACCGGCCGCACGATGCGCTGAATGGTCGCAGTCCTATGGACATGCTGGTTGTGGATTTACGGAAAACTCGAGACGAGTTTCCCACAACCCCACGGCGGCTTGAAAAATATGTATTGAAGAAACAAATCATTCAGATATCTAGTTAGCCTTGAATAGAAAGTTTGGCTGGAGTTTTGCCAATTTGAATTCAAAAAGCATATAGATAAGGACACAAAATGTCCTACTCCCCTCGTAATTATGCTGTAGCCAAATAAAATAAACTTGGTTTGGCTCTGAATGACAAATCACTCGATTCAACTACTTTATTGTGGACAACATTTGAAGTGAAAGATGGTGAAGATGTTGAAATAGAAAATACAGAGGAGTTGGGCACAAAGGTTCATGGAGTGGCAAGTGGCGGTACTAAGTACAGTAGTAATCGAAATGACGGATGTCTCATGACTTTAACGAGCCAGTCAAATTCTTCTAAATTTCGCTACTTTTCGAGTTTTCTAGCAATAATGGCTATAAATTTAGTCATTAAACTGCCTGGCTATGCCGAAGACTCGAAAACCCCAAGAAAGGGCTGAAATTCTGGACGAACTGTTAGCTCATGGAGACTGGACTGGTAATGAATTATTGGAACGGGTGAATGAAAAATTGCAGGATTTAGATGAAAAACCGGTGGACATGCGTACTCTTAGGAGAGACCTTGACTACTTAGAATTGAAGGGTGCACCACTTCACCGCCCAGTGAAAGGTGACATGACTTATTCGTATGATCACAAATTCTCTTTAAAGGACGTTCCACTGGATAGCGATGAACTACGGGCGTTAAAACAAGCGATTAATATTTTGCGAAAAGTCGAAAATTTTCAAATGATGGATGAACTAGATTTGATTATAGGAAAGTTAGCAAACCGAATACACACCAATGTGCCGGACAATCAAACAATAGTGCAATTTGAGAATCACACCAGTGCGAAAGGATCTCAATGGTTCAACGAACTGTTTGATTCTATTCGAGAGCAAACCACACTTGATATTACCTATCATTCATATAGATACAATGAACCGAAGGAGTATGTGTTACACCCTTACTTATTAAAGGAATACCGTAATCGCTGGTGGCTACTTGGCCGCGATGATAAGACAAACAAAGTTTTAACACTGGGGCTCGACCGAATTCAAAAGTTTAAGGTGTCCAAACAGGAGTTTAGAGCCAATGATCTATTCCATCCTGATACATTTTTTGACAAAGTAATTGGTGTGTCCATGGACTACGACAGAAGTCCAGAAGATATTATTCTGAAAGTTAATCCCGTTTCTGTCCAGCATGTGGAATCCAAGCCTATCCACAAATATCAAGAGGAGATTCGAAAAGAAAAGGATGGTAGTTTGATCATTAAACTGAATCTTATGATCAATTATGAACTAAAAGCAACAATATTGGGATTTGGGAATGGCATCGAGGTACTTGAGCCTGTCTCTTTGCGAGATGAAATAAAATTAATTCATGAAAAGTCTTTCTCGCAGTATAAATGAAGGGCGACTTAAAATGTTATATGCCCTCTTTATTTTAAATGGTAATAGAAATTAATGACACTACACGAGGCAATAGAACTTGTATTGATTGAATTTGGTAGCCATATGACTGCACAAGAAATTGTTGAAGTCATAAACGAGCGAGGTTTATATAAAAAGGCCACTGGTGAAGGTGTCTCAGCTGGTCAGATATCGGCTCGTGTAAACAACTATCCTGCTCTGTTTCATAAAGTGGGTAATGAGATTATGCTACAAGGTAAGTCAAGTGCGAGCTTGAATAATCTACTTTACCACATTGCGGATCAACTTCGATCTAAATCCATCAGTAATCCTGATCTGGTTCTGGGATTCCTGTTATTTTACTTTCGCTCATCGGAAGTACGCGCAGGCGAAGCTTACTTTGGCACCCATTTCAATGGCAGCTTTGGAGAGGATTTGAAATCTCACATTATGAACGCTGTAACAAGGCTTTCAAGACACTTCGATTTTGTTGATGTAGCCGATGAATTGTTATTTACATTTAGAAGTCTCAACAATGATACGCTTCATCAAATCATTAGTGATCTCAGGTTGTTTGATTTCGATTCAATTTCTCATGAAGAATTTTGTAAGACATTCAACTATTTTCTGAATTCATTTTCCGGTTGGGGGCGCGATACTGGAGAATCTTCAACCCCTGAACTGATTTCCAAATACATTTCATCGCTAATTTCCATTAAGCCAGGAGAAACATTGTGCGACCCCTTTGCTGGAAATGCTGGGCTAGCTTGTGAACTACTGAAATTGCTTGACGGTACCGGCAGTGTTCTGCAGGACATCAACGGTGTTAGTGCGATTCTCGGGAAAATGAACCTGATTCTCCACGGCATTACTAACGTGGAATATTACGTTGGTAATTCAATCGACCTATATGCGACACGGCTTGACGGAAAACAATTCGATTATATTGTCACACACCCTCCGTTCGGGATTCGCTATCGGGCGGATGACCTCTTTAAGCTGCCAGTACATTTTCTGGAATCAGGTCCAAGAGGTGAGAATATTCATATTCAATTAGCTCTCCACTTGCTCGGACCACACGGAAAGGCTGTCCTCCTAATTCCTGATGGATTCCTTTTTACTAATGACAATAGCTCTAAAGAGATCAAGCGGATGCTCCTTCAGAACGATTGGATAGAAGCCGTTCACTCTTTCCCTTCCGGAAGCTTTAAACCTTATTCTTCGGTTAATACTTCATTACTTATTCTCAATAAGAATAAACCTGAAGCACAAAGAGGTAGAATTATTTTTAAACAGATTATCGAGGATGAGTTAGGTGACATCGGTGGATTTCAAAATGTTCCATCAACGGTGTTGGAACCATATGGCGAATATCAAACAGGTGGTAGTAAGACAGCCGTAGTCGGCATTGAAAAGATTATGCAGAATGATCTGCTCCTAAATGCCAACCGATATCTCAACGAAATTGAACTAGGATCTGGGTACCGAACTCTAGAAAGTGTTTTACGGAACTACTCAACGGGGGTAACCATTGGCAAAAAGTATTTGGATTTCAGAGAGGGGATTCCATTCATAACGATTAAAGACCTTGCCGATTCGGAAGTCGATTTTGTACTATCAGCTAATGAGATTTCTACCTTTGTTGGAAAGATGTCGTTGGTGAAGGACAATGCACTTGTTTGGCATGGAGCGATTTTAGTGGCGAAGGTTGGAAACAGACTAAAACCAACAGTGTTTTCTGCCCTGACCCCGTCAACATCAGCCGCTTTCAGTTCCAACATCATAGCGCTTTACCCTGAGGAGTCAGTCATAAGTAAGGAGTATCTTGTTGCTCAGCTAAATCAGCCTTACTTTAAACAACAACTTGATCAGATACGGGCTGGGACTGCGCAAGTTTTTCTGCAACTAAAGGACTTACTTCAATTGAAGGTGAAAGTTCCCCCACTTGACGAACAAGAGAAGGAACTTTTAAAGATATATCGTGCCAAGGATCATTCACACCGTGTTTCTAAAATTGACCGCGAGCAGGTTGAAGAGGCAACACAAGGATCACTCATTTCAGCAATCAAGCATGAGTTTTCAAACCTTCAGGTTTTGCTGGACGGAGGTATCACTTCATTAAGGCTGTTTATAGATCGGAAAGACAAAGATGGCGGAATAATTTCGTGGAATGAAAGGATCGTGAACCTGCCAGATGCGCGCACAGTGGCCCAAGTGGTTGCTGAACAAGAATCAGTACTCCGCGAAATGGGAGACCTTTTCGTGGATATGCAAAGCTTATTAAATCTTAAGCGATCAAGCATTAGACGTGAGCGAGTTGAATTGAAAGATTTCTTCAGGGAGCAGGTCAGCCAGATGAATAGTCTGCTGGTCGGGGTTAAAGTGTTTTACGAGCGAAGTGATAAGGAGAAGAAAGATCGTTATGTGACGATGCTTGATAAGAGCTTGTTTTCCAAAGTAGTCAAAAACTTCCTTATGAATAGTGTAAAGCATGGTTTTGAAGGCGAAGTTGTGGATGAGAAAATAATATTATTTGATTTTGCTGTTAGCGAGGATGAACTTTGGATGGAGATAACCATGATGAACAATGGTAAGAAGCTTCCGGAAGGATTTTCTTTAGAGGACTTCATTTCCTTTGGTGGAAAATCGGGAACGAGCCGTGGTGCTGGAATCGGTGGGTATTTAATGAACCGTGCTGTCCAGTTACACGATGGTACACTTGAAATTGAGGAGTTCCCGGAAGGAACTGTTTTATACATTAACTCGACTCATGCTTCTATTGGCAATGAGGCAATAGCTATTTTATCAAAATCATTTATTCCAGGTATTGCTTTCAAGATTCGATTACCATACAAAGACTAATTATGATACGGATTTTGTTAAGTGATGATAATGCTGCCTTTCGGCAAACAAGTAGGGAACAAGGTGCAGCACTTGGAGTTGAGGTTGTTGCCTTTGAAGATTGGGAAAGTTCTCAAGTTGCATTGGAAGAGTACTTTGAATCCTTCGATGGCGTGATTATCGATGGAAAGGGAAAATTGAGAGATAGTTCTAAGGATGAAGATGGTAAGCACATATCGGCAGCTACTAATTGGTTAAAGGAACAGCTAGGAAAAAAAGGCTACATTCCAGTTGTTATTTACACCGGATTTCACGCTGAGCTTGAGCCTTACATTTTTACGGATGCGCAAATACTCCGTATATTTGACAAATCGAAACATACATTCCAAGACGTCTTGGAATTCCTTAAGATTCGAATAGCCGATTCGCCTATTGAAAAGTTAAAAGTCAAATACTCAGATGTTTTCTCTGCCTTCGGAACAAAGTACTTACCAGAAAGCGCAATTAAAATCCTTATTGAATTGCTGCGTGACCACGAGGCAGGTGTTTACCAGAAAACCTACTTCAATAAAATCCGAGAATCAATTGAAGAGATACTTCAAAGAGCAAATCAAATTGATAAAGGATTTTTCCCAGATGAATTGCTGAAAGACAAGCAAACAGGCAGACCGAATCTTGTAATGTCGACTTTGTATTGGTCGGGTGTTGAAATAGATCTTACAAAAATTGGAGGCACAGGAAGTGTAAAAGCAAAAGCACCTATTTTACCTAAACACTTGGGTAGGACATATTCTGGTTTGATTGAGATCACAAATGTCTTGTCTCATCGTTACACAGAGCCCTACTCAAAATATGCTAACCAGTCTGCACTTAATTCACTACTTGAATTAATTTGCTGGTTTAAGCTCTACGTACAAACAAACTATAAAACGATCTAATTAATTTATTAATGCTCACAGGCGAACTACGTTCACAAATCGATAAAGTATGGGATACCTTCTGGTCAGGAGGGTTGGCGAATCCATTACTTGTAATGGAGCAGATAACGTATCTACTCTTTATCAAGAGACTTGATGAAATTCAGACACTGAAGGAGAAGAAAGCAAACGATCTAGGCAAGCCCATAGAAGATCCAATCTTCACGAAGAAGCAATATGAACTTCGTTGGAGTAAGTTCAAGGATAAGGATGCTGAGACCATGTACCAATTGTTCACGAAAGACGAGGGCGTGTTCGCCTTTATTCGTTCACTAGGTGCCAGTCAGAAAAGCACATTCAGCAAATACATGAAGGGTGCTACGTTCATGATTCCAACACCGCGCTTACTTTCATTAGTGGTCGATTTGCTTAATAAAATTGATATGAGCAATCGCGACACCAAGGGCGATGTGTACGAGTATCTCTTGAGCAAGATCGCGAGCGCGGGACAAAACGGACAATTCCGCACACCGCGCCATATAATTAAGTTGATGGTGGCAATGATGGAACCGACCCTGGATGATGTCGTCTGCGATCCGAGCGCAGGATCGTGTGGCTTTCTCGTAACGGCCAGTGAATTCATCCGCGAGAAGTACGCGAAGGATTTGCTGAAGACAGAAAACAAAAAGCACTTCGAGCATAAGATGTTCATGGGGATGGAGTTTGACCCTACCATGCTGCGTATTGGTGCGATGAACATGATGCTGCATGGCATTGAGGGTGTGCAATTGAAAGACGTAGATGCACTGAGCCAGGCCAACGCAGGATTTTTTGATGCATGTACACTTGTACTTGCTAATCCTCCGTTCACCGGTAGCCTAGATGAGGATGTGATTTACTCGGAGCTTACGAAAACGGTGAAGACGAAAAAAACGGAGTTATTGTTTCTGGCGCTGATCCTGCGGGGATTGCAACCCGGTGGCCGTGCTGCCGTGATAGTACCAGATGGCGTGCTCTTTGGCAGCAACAAAGCCTATGTTAATATCCGGAAGGAGCTAATCGATCGCCATCATCTACAAGCGGTGATCTCTATGCCAAGCGGTGTATTCAAACCATATACAGGAGTGAGCACTGCGATTCTAATCTTCCAGAAGTCAGGCAAAGGAGGGACGAAAGACGTATGGTTCTACGAGATGAAAGCCGATGGCTATTCTCTCGATGATAAACGGACACCACAGGTAGCAGAGTTTGAGACATTCAAACATCTGGAGACACATAGTGAAGTGAAAGGCAGTGACCTCCCAGATATTCTTCGCACGTGGCGCAACTTGAAAACACATCTGAAGGAATTGGAGAAAGCTCCGAACAAAGGAAGAAACACCAAAAGCTTCTTTGTAAACAAGGAAGAGCTCGCCCAGAACAAGTATGATCTGAGTATGAACCGTTACCGGATGATCGACCATGTAGAAGTAGAGTATGAGAAGCCTAAGAATATTATCAAGGCCATAAGGAAGCTTGATGAAGCACGGAGTAAGGAATTGTCAGAGCTTGAAAATCTTCTAAAATGAAATTAGAAAAGTTGTCCAACGTACTAGCCGAACAAATCACGGGTGAATGGGGACAGGAAGGCGAAGACGTTGCCGTATTACGTACGACCAATTTTACAAACGAAGGCCGCCTCAATTTGAATGAAGTCGTAAGACGTTCCATTTCGAAGGACAAAATTCTTAAAAAACGCCTGAAGCTAGGAGACACAATCATCGAAAAATCTGGCGGAAGTCCAACCCAACCTGTGGGTAGAGTAGTGTATTTCGATGTCAATGGGCAAGACTACCTGTGCAACAATTTCACTTCAATACTTAGGCCATCGAAAGAGGTGTATCCACGATACCTGTTCTGGTTCCTTTTTGCCAACCACTTGAACAAAAGAACTCTAAATTATCAAAACAAAACAACTGGAATTATCAATCTAAAACTTGAGCGATATTTGGAAGAGACAAAAATACCCCTTCCTCCCTTACCCATCCAGAAAAAGATTGCCGCCATTCTCGACAAAGCCGATAGCGTCCGTCAAAAAGACAAACAACTGCTCGAGCACCATAACAAACTCGCGCAAAGTATTTTTTATCATATGTTCGGTGATCCTGTGAGGAATGAGAAGGGGTGGGACAAAGTGACACTTGGAACACTAGGAGAATGGAAAAGTGGCGGAACGCCTTCACGTGAGAAAGAAAATAGGTATTTCAATGGCTCCATTCCATGGGTATCATCGGGTGAATTGAATCAAGTTTATATATCAGATACAAAGGAAAAAATTACCAACGAAGCCATTAAGGAATCTAATGCAAAACTGATCCAACCTGGAGCAATATTACTTGGAATGTACGATACCGCAGGTTTGAAATCCAGCATTAATACGGTGCCTTTGGCCTGCAATCAAGCAATTGCATATAGTCACTTAAACAATAAAAAGACCGATACACTGTTTGTATATTTTCAGATCCAGCTAGCAAAAGATTTTTTGAAGGGCCAACAACGTGGAGTTCGTCAAAAAAACTTCAATCTGTCCATGATAAAGGACATTGAAATTATTTCACCCCCCTTGAAGGCCCAAGAGAAATTTGGAAACGCGTTTGGTAGGCTTTTGTCCAATGTACAGCTGATATCGCATCAGGATCAATTTTCAACACAACTTTTCCAAACCCTCCTCCAAAAAGCCTTCAAAGGCGAGTTGGTAAAAGAACCCTAAATCTTTAACTTTAGTAAGATGTAGCAATAGCAACCCCAGCTAAAAGATGGCCTCTAACTTCTCTTTCCTCCAACCGGATTTTCCGGGTATTTATGAGCTTTGCGCTGAAGCGGAGAAAGCCGTGCTTAGTCAGCCGGATGTTTCTCTCATACTGTCGCGCAAAAGCCTGGAAGGAATTGTTAAGTCCATCTACAACATCGAAAGCCTTCCGTATCCAACCTTAAAGGATGAAAAAGCAAAACATACGCTCGGGGTATTGCTCTTCAATCCACAGTTTCTCACCCACACACAGCTTGCCCAACTGGTCGTGCGAGATGAATATGAGAAGCGTCACAATACCGGTGTTCTGCAAAGCGCAGAGCTCGTGCTCAACGCGGGCAATGACACCGTTCATTTGGATCATGCTTTCGATCCCCGCCAAAGCGCAGGTAAATCAAAACCTGATAAGGCCAAAGTGATCCTGCGCAATCTTCACAACGTAGCCATATGGTTTTACTATCGCTATGCCGGAGTTTCTGGCAAGCAGGTGAACGCGTTCGACCTTAGCTTCTTGAAGTCCGCTCCTTCGGTCGATCTCGCACGGGTGGAGTCTCTCGATCTTGAGAACCTCAAAAAGCAGAAGAGCAACGAGGAGTTGAAGAAGCAATCATCCACAGACAAACCATATGTACTGGCCATCGATGAAAAGCAAACGCGCAAAGACTATATCGACCTGGCTTTGATGGATGCGGGCTGGGATCTGCATTTACCGAATGTGCAGGAGTATCTGCTTTCCAGCGGCAAACGCGCAGACTATGTGCTCTGGGGAAATGATGGTAAACCACTGGCAGTGGTCGAGGCTAAGCGAACCATGCACGATGCGAAAGTGGGTCGCGGCCAGGCCGAAGGTTATGCCAATGAGCTGGAACAACAATTCGCGCAACGCCCGATCATTTTCTATACCAACGGATTAACGATTTGGTTGTGGGATGATCATCCCGTAACAGGCTACATTCAACGACCAGTCAATGGCTTTTACCGGAAAGACGAGCTTGAACGACTCATCAGTCGAAGGGAACGGAAGCCATTATTGATCTCGAATATCAACAACAATATTATAGACCGTCTTTATCAGACCAAAGCGCTCGAAAGTATTGCAGAAGCTTTTACCAAAGAAAAACTGCGCGCGGCTCTTCTGGTGATGGCAACCGGATCAGGTAAAACACGCACCGCTGCGGCATTGGTCGATTTCCTCAGCAAAGCACATTGGATAAAGAACGTGCTCTTTATTGCTGACCGGGATTTTCTGGTCACACAAGCCAAGGGAGACTTCAATCAATACCTTGCGGATTATTCATTGAGCGACTTGCGCGATGACAAAGATCCATTGCGGAGTCGTGTAGTATTTTCAACCTATCAAACACTTCACAACCTAATCGACAATGCCCGGGAGGACGATGGAAGCAGAACGATTGGCCCCGGTGTTTTCGACCTGATCATTTTTGATGAGATCCACAGAAGTGTCTATAACAAATACAAAGCAATTTTCTATTACTTCGATGGTTTCAAAGTCGGACTCACGGCCACGCCCAAGAAAGACAAAGACCGGAATACCTATAAGATTTTCGGTCTTGAAGATAAAGATCCGACTTACTCATTTGAGCTCGAAGAAGGCGTTGCCCTTGGCGTGCTGAAGTCCTACCGCAATGTGCCGGTACAAACGCAATTCTACTCCGAAGGCATTACATACAAAGATCTGAAGAACGATGAGGAGAAAGCGGAATACGAAGCCAAGTTCGCTGATCCGGATACAGGAGAAATCCCTGACGCCATTACCGCGTCCAAAGTCCATCAATGGATCATGAACAAGGACACGGTGAGGATAATTCTGGAAAAGCTATTTGAAAAAGGTGTTTTCGTTTCGGGAGGTGAACGCATCGGTAAGACGATCATCTTCGTAAGCAAGCACGAGCATGCCAATTTTATTGAAACCGTTTTCGATGAGCTTTATCCCAACTACGGGAGTAGCTACCTTCGTGTTATCGATGGCCGGGATAAGTCAAAGTACGATGACTTCAGAACAGCCGACAAACTACCACAAATAGCCATTACGGAAGACCTTCTCGAGACCGGAGTAAACATTCCGGAGATTGTGAATCTGGTGTTTTGCAAACCGGTTCGATCCTATACCAAATTTTGGCAGATGCTTGGTCGAGGTACACGACCTGTTAAAGATCTGTTCGGGCCGGGTCTTGACAAAGAATTCTTTAAAGTGTTCGACTGGTGCAATAACTTCAAGTTCTTTGATGAAAATCCCGAGATCGACAAAAGCAGTCGCACGCACACCTTGAGTGAGCGCTCTTTTAACATGCGCTTGAAGCTTGGCCGCGCCCTGGTTGAACAGGATGATAACAGCCTGCACGAGCTCGGCACAAAAATGCTTGATGAATTACAGCAGGAAGTGCAATTACTGGACACTAGAAGTTATTCAGTCAAAGCCGAGCTTTCCTACATCGAGAAATACAAGAGCATTGGAAACTGGTACGGGTTGGGCAAACCCGCGGTTCGGGAAATCATGGAGCATATCAGCCCCCTGATACGATTTCAGAATGATCAAGAGATTGAAGAAGATGCCTTGCGTTTTGATATCAACATGATGAGCCTGCAAGAGCAGCGACTAAGAAAAGATCCAGGTGAAGAATTGAGTGCCGCGCGCATCAGACGGATTGCTGAAGGTCTTTTTAAGAGAAGAAGTAATGAAACAGTGAAATCAAAAGAGCCATTGCTTCGATCGATGATGAAGGATGAGTATTGGAGCAACGTAAGTTTGCCCGAACTGGAAAACGTGCGCAAAGAATTGCGTGATCTCGTGCGCCTTGTTGATAAAGAAGACAAGAGAACTATTTATACCAATCTTACCGATGCGTTCATCGGCACCCTTGCAGAAGAAGATGGAGTAACTTACGCAAGCTTTACATCCTCAGACTACCGTAGGCGAATGGAAAATCTTATCCATCAGCACAAGAATGATCTCGTTGTCCAGAAAATCAGAACTGCTCAACCTATTACAGTAGAGGAGGCCAACAGACTTAATGACATATTTTTCTCTGAAAGCAGAATACAAGACAAGGAAGCTTATTTGAAAGCGTTGGATGGTAAACCACTTACCGAATTGATAAGACGTTCGTTGGGCCTTGACCAAGAAGCAGCGAACGCCATCTTCAACACGTTTGCTAAAACCCATAATGCCACAACCGAACAGTTCTCAGTCCTTGAGCTTTTGATTAATTCCTACATCTCAAATGGGATCGTTGAAAAAGACATGTTGTATGAGTCGCCATTTGTTGATGATGGCAAGGGTCTTGATAACTTCTCCGACCATGAGAGAAAGGAGTTATTACAGTTAATTGACCGCATAAATCAGAGCGTTCAAGTAGCTTAGGTGTCACACACTTACCAAATTCTTGTGCCTTAAACCCTTTTTTTGGGGCAATTTCAATGTTTTCGATTCGAGCGGCTAAACGCGGACATTAGATGTCACACTTGCTGAGTTATTTTGGGTATTCAGAATAACAAAGATCTATATGCGGCTTACAAATGGACAATTGCAAAATTTCATAACTCGGATCAAGCTGAAGAGGGACGATATGCCCAAATACCGAGATCAGATTAATAATCTGAGGGAAAAGCTTGAGGAAAAGATCAAGAATGACAAGCGGACCGGTCTCAAAGTTACAAGGTTTATCATAGCCGGGTCTTGGAAAAAACGTACAATCTTACGGCCAACGGGAGAACATCCAATCGATGTTGATCTTGTTCTTTATGTTGACGGAGACGAAAATTTACAGAACGACCTAAAAAAACTCCATGATTTTGTCGTGGAGTACCTTAGTGAAATTTATCCGACCAAGGACATCAACCGCGATGTCGATGCAGAGGGTAATACCAAATCAATCAAAATCAAATTCACTGGTTCAGGTCTGGAAGTCGACATCGTACCAGTAGTACCCCTACCGACACCTAAGGAATATGTTGTACAGCCTCAGCGTGGAGGAGGCGGAAAAAAATATATCACCAGTGTCACAAAGCAATTGAGTTTCGCTGACGACAGAAGAACGCAGAACCCTTCTTTTACGTCTATCGTCCGAGCTGTAAAGTGGTGGCGAAATTATAAGGAACTTAAGCCAGTGGACGATGAATCTGGGATTTCTTCGTTCACGATCGAACTTATCATTTCCCATTTGGAGTTGACGAAAGGTCGCACTGAAAGAATAGAGGATGGATTGATTCGATTCTTCAAATTCTTAAGCGATCCCAATTTCCCTGTTATCTCTTTCAAGGACGCAATTGGGAAAGTGCCTGTGTTCAGCACGCCAATCTTTGTCGCTGACCCAACCAATAACGAAAACAACGCAGCAAAGAAGTTGGATGAAACCACGTGGAAAGAAGTAAAGGCAGAAGCCAATGATGCCTTTGAATCCTTGTGTATCGCACAGTCAAAAAACTTTGAAGGCGAAACCATTGAGGAATGGAAGAGAGTGTTTGGATCATCATTTAATATTGAACCAGTAGAATAATTATGCACAATACTTATACAAGCACATCAACCTATACTGTAGTTGATATTAGAAAAACTTTCGAAGGGTTCAGTGCAGACTTTCGAATGATTGCAGCGCGCACTGAGAAAATGACCTTGGCTATGGTTGAGGACATAACTCATGACATTCTTAAGTGGGCTGAAGCCAGATACCTCGACTATGTGGATATCACCTTGGTTGAACAAGGTTCGAGAAAGCCAATCCGTGCAGCAAGATTTAAGGTGGATGAAAATGGGAAGGCTGTTCAGAGTGATAGAGCCGGATCGAACGATTGGCAAAACATCAGTGGAACTTCGCTGACAGTTATAGCGAGCACGAACTCAGCGTGGCGCAAACTCACACCGGAAGGACAAACAGATTTTATGACTAAGAATGGATTCAAACGTCCATGGCCAACAACAGACGTTGACAACTCCTACTCGCATTTGTCCAAATCGGGTGCTCAATTGTACGGCAGTAATGGATACGAACTTAAAAAAGAGAACTATAAGTAATGGCGACTTCAATTTTTGACAATACGATAGAATTACCGAGTAATGCAGTGAGAGATAGGGCCGCGCATTTGATCGGATTTGAATCTAAATTCCACCGCATCCATGGAAACCTAAAGCTACTTCTGGATCAGGAAGGACTTGTAAAGTGGAGCAAGCATTTTTACAAAACAGAATTACCAGTTATAAGTCAATTGGTCGATCGACATCCGCTGATAATCTTGGCGGGGGATGCTGGTACAGGAAAAACCGTATCTGCAGAAGCCATCGCTGACCGGATGGTAAGAGAACTAGGTAAAGAAGGTTTCTTCCTTAAACTGAGTACAAGGGTGCGAGGTGAAGGATTACATGGTCAGATGGGTAACTTAGTGAACGATGCGTTCGACAAGCTGAAAACTGAAACAGGCAAAAAGAGGCTGGCATTCCTTTTCATTGATGAAGCTGATGCTATTGCTACCACACGTTCCACTATGCAGATGCACCAGGAGGAAAAGGCAGCGGTCAATACCCTGATCCAAAAAATTGATGAGATACGAGATCTAAAAGGTAGAGCGGTTGTGTTCATGTCGACAAACAGACTTCATTTCATAGATGAGGCAATAGTAAGACGCGCAGCTGTTGTCTTAGAATTTCAACGGCCTTCTTCTGAAGAAAGGGTGGAACTCTTTGCGAAAAGCCTTGAAGGGATTTCTCTGAGTGAAAAAGAGTTGAAAGAATTGGCTGATTTAACCGGTCCTGATAAAAATAATGACATCGGTTACTCTTTTTCGGATATTCGACTCAGGGTGCTCCCAGAAGCGATTGCTAAATGTTTTCCAAAAGAGGAGCTCACGTTTAACATTTTGAAAGAAACTATATCGCAGGTTAGGCCAAGCCCCAAAATTATATGAAATATTTGTTACAGATAATAGCCGCGACAATTCTAATCGTGGTTGGGAAGTACCTATTGAGTGATGAACTACGACCAGAATTCGTTGGGACAGGATTAGCAATGTTTGTCTTGCTTTTCACAGTGGAGTTGGCCTATGATGGATACGCGAATCGCAATCGCATCTGGTTAGTAATAAGGTGCTGGTGGTTGGGTTTGTGGGGTGGTCATGTCAGATTCTCGATGTCTTATCTATACCGAATAAAAGTTAATGACAAGTACTTGCTTGTTAAGAACTCAAACTGGGACCACTATCAACATGTTGGCGGTAAGTACAAAAGATTGGCATTGACACAAAAGATTCTGAATGATTTTGATGCTATTGATGACATTAAGATGCCTACAAGCGGGTTAAAGAAAGATGACCTTGCTGTTTTTGTTCCTGCAAAAAATGCGATCAAATTTATCGATTGGTTTAATAGTGCGAAGGATAGGGAAATTTCCCACTGGCGCGAATTCTATGAAGAGCTAATCGAGGGTAAGGGTAAGCTTTTGGATCAAAAAGTGTTTCCCTATGTTAATTATCATTTTAGAAAATCAGTTATTACACCTCTGAAGCGTGTTTCAAACTGGGATTGTTGGGAGATACTCCAGTATGACGTTCTGGATTTTATCCCCACCCCAGAGCAAGAAAGGAAACTCGAAGAATTGTATCAAGAGGGTGATACAGACTATATAAAATGGGCTAACGCTCCACTGATTCAATCGTTGGGCTATGATAGCAGACAGGCAAAGACTCTTTACAAGATTGGAGAACATACCAAATGGGCAATAAATCTTAAATGGTCGAGGTAGGTATGGAAGTATTTGATGAGAAGACATTGATCGCACAGAGGAAGCAAGCTCGCTGGGAATATGAGAAGCGAAGTAAAGAACTCATTCCGGTGCGGATGAAGATAGCTTTGGAGGGCTTTTCATGTGAAGTCGACAAATTTGAGATTGCACCTGAGCTTGTGGTAAGGAGAGCTCAACTAGACGAACGTCAGGCATTTTGGTCCAGGACTAATAACCCCAAGTACGTTGAACAGAAGGCGAGTGACAACGAATTCTTTGCGGAATTTGATTTTAGTATTCCCTGCGGATCGATTAATGGACTAGCACCAGGGAATGGAATAAATCTTGTTTCAATTTTCTTTTCGGTGGTCTCACCAAACATTCTCAATGTCAACAGAGGAAATTTCTATTTAGTGAATGGAAAAGAATTTCAGTCAGCGGGGTTTTATACAATGCCCAATGAGTACCGCTTTGCCTCCAACGTAAAATTCACAATTGGTGAGTTGAGTTCTTTGAGTGTACTTTGGCCACTTTTTAAAAGTGAATATGAAGGTAATTCAAGTTTTGCACTTGTTTCACGAAGATATTTTTACTCTCAACTTCGGTTAAATCTGGAGGACAAAATGATAGACCTCATGATTGCCCTTGAAGCCCTGTTGGTTCCCGAAAAAGGCGGAACTAAAGGAGATAAAATAGCAACTCGGTTGGCGCAAATGATTTACCCAGAATATAATCGCGAACAGGTTGAAGTTCTTTCTGGCGAAGCATACCGGATTAGAAACAAAATCATTCATGGAGGACGTGCTCATCTAGTTGAAGCATTTGATATTGACCTTATGTCGAAATATTGCCAAGCAGCGATTCAAAAATATATTATCCACTATAAAGGATTAAATTCAAAGAAACTAGCTAGTATCCTGCTTTCCGTATAACGAACAATTTGCGCAATTTTTTGGTATCAGAATATGGATGAACTATTTATGAAATACCGAGCAAAGTGTATTCTGCAGAAATGAATTGATATGCCTCCGTTTGACAAGGAAGGGCGCTGCTGTCTGTTGTGCGCGGACAAATTTCGTGACAACAATTAAATCGGGTTCTATTTTTATGGTTTCTGAAAGAGTGATCGATGCCGAAATTCCTGATTCAGTCAAAGAAATAGCCTCGGGATCGCTGGTGACACCTCCCGCATTGGCTTCACTTTCTGCATGGCGGATGAAAAAAATGTCCATGAAATTGAGTTCACTGATCAACTAACTGCGAATATCCCGGCCTGGCGAAATCCATCATGCTCTTCCCTTGCTACGTAGCCCAGCTGATTGGTCAATAATACGGTCCTTCCTATGTTAAATGCTGGCATGTTCTGATGGTGGTGCCCAAAAATCCAAAATTCTGGTTGGTATTTTGTGATAACATCGTCCAGGTCTGTGGCAAACGCTGAATTCAATGGACTGCCCAAAAAATGAGATGGGTAGTTCTTGAATGTAGGAACGTGATGCGTCACCACAACTACCGGGCCCGTGCGGGGCCCTACAAGCTCCGCCCGGATGAACTCCACCGCATCCGCGTGCAGGGCATTGAAATCAGCCACCATGAAGTTGTGGCCGCCATTACTGATCTGCATGAAGTCACTAATGCCCCTACGGACGGTTTTCTCTTCGTGCTGAGGGATATTTGCCCAAAGGGTCGAGAAAATGAATTTAACCCCATAAAACGACTCTGTCACGTTATTCACCAAAGTCACATTGGAGCGGATTTTCTCACTCAAAGGAGTCGGGTAACGGGCGATGTCACTCCGGTAATACTCATGGTTGCCAGGTACCCAGAAGACCTGCTCGAACTCCCCGCTGACGAAACTCAGGAAATCGCCCATCCTGGAAAGGAGATCCAAGGGCACAATATCTCCTGCCATGATGAGCACCGGAGCAATTGGTTTGAGCGGATTAGCGCTAACGTGGTGCAAGTTTTCTGGAAATTCCAGATGAAGGTCTGAGCAGTATTGAAACAGCGGCATTTGCCAAATATAGCACACATGCCTAACCCTGACCGCCCTACAGATCCCCTACTAAGTCCCCGATTTTCACCTTCAGGATGACCGATATCTTGTGGAGCGTCATAATATTGGGCACTTTTTCTCCCCTTTCAATGGAAGATAGAGCCTGCCTGGACATCGAATTATCCATGGCCTCGAATTCCTTCAGTGATATTCCCTTTGCAAGTCTATGCTGACGGACAGCCTTACCGATTACCCGGGCAATTTTACGATGCTGAGACTTGTTTGACGCGGATTTCACTTTGATATAGTCCGCAATCAAAAATTTAATTAGATTCGCAGGGTCATATTTAAATATGACCCTTTAAATTTGAAGTCTATGAAGGCATTTTTTGTAGTATTTCTAGCCTGTACCAATTCATTCCTTTCACTTGGGCAAACTTTGCCCATACCCGAACCCGAATATTTGGATGAAGTCTATTTGGTAGAAGGTTCATCCTACAGGAAATTAGAGAAGAAAGAAACTGCCATTAAAGGCAAATCAAGTGCTTCTTCTTACTTGGTGGGCATTGGAAAAACAAGAATTATGCTGGAAGTGAAAGGTAGTAGGTCCAATGTAAGGGTTAATATCAGAGATTCAATCAGCCTAATTTATCGAATCGGGATTCAGGAGTTGGATCCGGCCATAGAAATCAAATTTATCAAATTGGAGACCAACCAAAGAAAGGGGCTTAGAACCACAGAAGAATGGACCGGAGACATTGACCGTGATACGGAAGATATGATCCCGTTTATAGCAAAACCCTATGGAACTCAGTCTTTTCTAATAACCGCAACCGGGCTGCTGCCAGGGGAATATGCCTTGACATCAAGGGTGGGAGCCATCTTTCATCTGTTTGCTGTAGATTGAGGCCCCTACACATTCAATAATCAGCCTAGATTGACAGTAGGTAGTTTTGATCAGAGTTAAATAGAAAGTTATTGCATCTCAAACCAGAGAGATGTTATGTCTTAGTATCCTTTCGATGGCTTCATCTAGATCATCGTCAATTTTATACCGGCCTTCGTTGATAAATGAAAACTTTTCGTAGAACCCGGCTTTCCCAAGTTTCATGACTACGTTCTCCAAAAATTCTTCCAAAAAAGATGGATTTATTGATGAAATATCATTGGGGACTTTGATAATGACCTTTTCAAATTTCTCTGAGATCAAATCTATTTGCGAGTTTATCCGAACATCCGCCCCCCGAGGCCGAGTGGTGAATACAACGGATTCGGGCTTTCTATAATCCTGTAGATCAATTATGTAAGATTTACTTTCCATTTATTACCACGTTGATGCTCATAAAGTTAATCAACGATGATTAAATTACCACGATGAAGATTTATCGACAATCTGCTAGGGTAATCAGATTTGGAAATTGATATCCAGAACTTTAGGTAAACTGTCCAGAACTTTAGTTAAAGTGTCCAGAACTTTAATCTACAGTCACAAAAAACGAAAGAAGCAGCTTTCAGTCTATTCAACCGTCACTGACTTCGCGAGGTTACGAGGCTGGTCTACGTTACACCCGCGCATGACGGCAATGTGATATGAGAGTAACTGTAGTGGGATCACAGAAATCAAGGGGGTGAGCGACTCATGCGTGGCAGGCACTTCAATAACAAATTCTGACATCTTAGGTATCTGCGTGTCGCCTTTGGTCACTACCGAAATCACTCGTCCCTTCCGGGCTTTTACTTCCTGTATGTTGGAGACAATTTTTTCGTACGAACTGTCTTTGGTGGCAATAAACACCACCGGCATCTCTTCGTCAATCAAAGCGATCGGTCCGTGTTTCATTTCTGCCGCTGGGTATCCTTCCGCATGGATGTAGGAAATCTCTTTTAACTTCAGCGCGCCTTCCAGCGCTACCGGGAAGTTATACCCACGACCTAAATACAAGAAGTTGGTGGCGTCTTTGAAGATATCAGCAATGGTTTGAATCTGTGCATTGAGTTTAAGTACTTCTTCCACCTTGGCGGGAATGGTTTCCATCTCCGTCAGCAATTCAATAAATTTTTGCTCGGTGATGGTTCCTTTCCGCTGAGCCACGGTCAGCGCAATCATGTTGAGTACAGTGAGCTGGGCTGTAAAGGCCTTTGTGCTGGCCACTCCAATTTCGGGGCCTGCATGTGTATAAGCGCCCGCATGCGTGAGGCGGGGAATGCTGGACCCCACTACGTTGCACACCCCAAAGATGATGGCACCTTTGGATTTGGCCAGTTCAATTGCTGCGAGGGTGTCAGCCGTTTCACCCGATTGGGAAATGGCAATCACCACATCACCTTCGCGAATTACCGGATTGCGGTAGCGAAACTCAGAAGCATATTCTACCTCCACCGGTATGCGGCAATATTCTTCAAAGAAGTATTCAGCTACGAGCCCGGCATGCCAACTGGTGCCACAGGCAACAATCAGGATACGATCGGCATTCACCAATTTGTTGATATACTCGCGCAGACCGCCTAGTACGAGACGACCAGAGGTAGCATCCAACCGGCCACGCATACAATCTTTAATGGAACGCGACTGCTCAAAAATTTCTTTCAGCATGAAATGCTCAAACCCGCCCTTCTCAATAGATTCTAGCTCCAGGTCAATGGTTTGAACATACGGTGTCAGGGGCAAGTTGGCTGTATTTTTAATCGTGAGCTTACCGTTGTTGATGATGGCAATTTCCTGATCGTTCAGATAGACCACTTCGTTGGTATATTCAATGATAGGCGTGGCATCAGAGGCCATAAAAAATTCTCCCTTGCCAACCCCCAGCACCAGCGGGCTGCCTTTACGGGCAGCGATCAGGAGGTTGGGATCTTCCAGAGACATCACAACAATCGCATACGCACCGACTACTTTGGTGAGAGCCAATCGGACGGCTTCATCCAACGAGCATTTTTCATTGTCTTTGATATCCTCAATAAAATGGATAAACACTTCTGTATCTGTTTCACTTAAAAAGTGATGTCCTTTCCGGAGGAGTTCCTGCTTGAGTGAGTTATAGTTTTCGATAATCCCGTTGTGGATGATCGCCAGTTTTTTGGTGGCGGAATAATGCGGGTGAGCATTCTCATCATTGGGTTCACCATGGGTAGCCCAGCGGGTGTGGCCCATCCCGATGGTGCTGTTGAGCGACATGTTTTTCAGATGCGCTTCCAATTCGGAAACTTTCCCTTTCTTTTTATAAATATTCAACCCTCCATTTAAAAGGGCAATACCCGTGCTGTCATAGCCCCGGTATTCGAGTCGCTTCAATCCTTTGATAATGACTTCGTGCGCCTGGCGCTGGCCAACGTATGCTACAATGCCACACATAGATGATCAGGGATTTATATTAATCTTCGGTTTGGTATAGTAAATCCGCAGTTTCACGTCTTGCGGAGCAAAGGACATGCGACTGACAGATTTATTTTCAGAAGGGTTTTGAACAGACAATCCAAAGTACACAAACTCATCGTCTGTTTTCTTCGCCACAGACAGCGCCTTGGCAAAAGAGGTTAGGAACCCGGTATAAAAGGTCGTACCGTTTTCTGTCTTTCGGGATAATGAAAAAGCAGTATTGTTATCGGCTAAGGGCAGGAGCAATGTATCCTGAAGATTATATTGACGGGAACTTAACCGGCCGACATACGAACCGGAGACTACCCGGGTGCGTGTCAGATCAAAAAATTTATCCTGATCTTCTTCCATCAGTCTCAGCTCGAGGGCCGGAGGTAAAGGCGCGGTCTGTGCCGAAACCGCTCCCACGACTAACTCAACCGAATTCAGGGCAATGTTGGGAATCGTATCCAAAAATTTATAATAATTGGTAAAATCTAATTTTGAATATACGGGTACCCCTCCTTGCACATAGCACTTGCCATCGGAAGGGATAAAGGAATCAAAAACCGGCTGCCCTTGAATCACCGATCCGCTGCGATCAGAGGTGATGGAGCTAAAGTTTGTGACAACACCCGTTCCCGCGTTGAAAAGGGAAAAATCAACCACTCCTTTTCTGATGGTGGTTGGAGTGATAGCGTCCGGATAGGAATAAAAAACCCTCAGACGCGTCTTGTTGCGGGAGGTAGCGGAACCATCGTAGGCAGGATTAATACCAATGATTTTATTGGCGTTGTTGCTACGGATAGCGAAGCCTTTAAAAATCCCTCTGAATTTGGAGAAAAGCGTGTAATCCTCTGTACGATTGACCATCGTAGTAAACAGCCGTGTGGCAAAGTCACTGGTTAAATCAATCGAAATGGTATCAATCCGGGTACCCGGAGTAGTTGCCAGCGTTTCAAAATTGGCGGGGTCAAGCTGAATTTCACGTTCGCCCACGGGCGTGGCATTATAATTCCGTTGATTCACATTATAGTAAAGTTCGGATTTTAAGGTGTCGGTCAATTCGTGAATGGAAAAATTAAACGGGGCGATGGCATTATCACCACTGTAGTAATAGTCTAGATTGAGGTTCAGCACGACCCGATCCAGGGTAGCGTTGGCTGGCAAGGCAGATGTATTCGTAGAGATAAATTGCGTGTACGTGATCGCCTCAAAAGCTCCGAGTTTATCATCGGTGTATTTGCCCACCAGAAACCGGTTTGTTTCACCTTGAAACAAACCGTTATTAGTCAGTAGGGAGTCTCCCAGAAATACACTGGCCGATAAAGGCACTTCCACATAGGACACCTGAAATTTACCCGAATTTTGAAATCCGATCAGCCCGGTTTCGTCAATACAGGAAATGGTGATTGCAACAAGAATCAAAAAAGCTGCGGACTTAGCCCACCAGCTCTGTATATAGGTTGTAAAACGATTCGGTGTAATTGTCGCCTTTCTCAATGGTTTCAACTTTCTTCTCTTTTATCTTCTTAACTAAACCTTCCAACTTTTTATTGTCTCCAGCCACAGAAACCAGATCTGAAAACTGGGCGCCCAACTTGATAAAACCTTCATAATCCCCCGTCTTCAGGTGGCCCAGCATGTTATCTTCGATGTCCATCATCTTCACTTTCTCCATCAGATCACCTTTGAATTTGTGGGTAAAGCTGTTGTTGTAGATGGTGAAGACCGTTTTTGCGTTTTTGAACAACGGATCATTCTTATACGTGGTTTTAAGGTATAAGGGTATGAAGCTGGTAATCCAGTCGTTACAATGAACGATGTCAGGTGACCATCCCAGTTTACGAACGGTTTCAATCACCCCCTTGCAAAAGAAGATAGCACGTTCGTCATTGTCCTCATAAAAGCGGTTCTCCTTATCGTGAAATACCGACTTGCGGTGAAAATAGTCTTCGTTGTCGATGAAGTATACCTGAAGTTTGGCGTTGGGAATAGAGGCGACCTTGATGATCAGCGGCTTTTCCTCATCGCCTACCGAAATATTGATACCGGAAAGTCGCACCACTTCGTGCAATCGGTTCTTCCGTTCATTGATAATTCCAAAACGCGGCACCAGAATACGTATTTCCATTCCCTTTTCCTGCATGGCCTGTGGCAACTTGCGTACAAACTCAGAAACCTCCGTTGTCTGAAGAAAAGGGTTGATTTCACTGGCTACGTATAATATTCTGATTTTGGACATAAGCTTGATTTAGAGTGCCGGAAATAAAAAACGAACCACAAAAGTACGGAAAATTAACCCCGCATTCAACTAATCATAAGGGATAAGGTCTATCTTTGCAACCCTTTAAATGGCCTCAAAATGCAGGTTTTCAGGGAAATAGCAGCCTTAAGGGCCTTTCTTAACCCGGTACGCGTAACTAAAACCATCGGCCTGGTGCCTACTATGGGAGCTTTGCATCAGGGACATCTGACGCTCATCGCAGAAAGCAAAAAAACCAATGACCTGACCGTGGCTACCATTTTTGTTAATCCAACGCAGTTTAACAATGCGGAGGATCTGGAAAAATACCCGCGCACCTTTGAAGAAGATTGTCGTAAACTCGAAGCCTCCGGATGCGAGGTGTTGTTTTTTCCTTCGGTCAAGGAAATGTATCCGGTTCCTTCTTCGCTCACGATGAATTTTGGGTCGCTAAACGAAGTGTTGGAAGGTAAATTTCGTCCCGGTCACTTTAGTGGAGTAGGCCTCGTGGTTTCCAAGCTCTTTCATATTGTTCAGCCTACCCGTGCCTATTTTGGGCAAAAAGATTTTCAGCAGTTTATGGTGATCAAAAAACTGGTGGAGGAGCTTTGCCTTCCGGTGGAATTAATGCGGGTACCCACGCTACGAGAACCAGACGGATTGGCCATGTCATCGAGAAATCTTCGGTTGGACACAAACGAACGGCAGCGGGCTGCCATCTTGTATCAAGCCTTACTGGAGGCCAGGCGGCAGGTGAAGCAACAAGTACCGTGGAAAAAAATAGTTGATCAGATAAGTGAAATGGTCAGTCGCTCAGACATCCGGCTCGAATACCTGGCGCTGGCGGATACCGAGAACTTAGAGGCAACGGAAAATGTTACAGATGCGCCTCCGAAAGTTCTCTTGATCGCGGCTTATGTGGGAGATGTACGGTTGATTGATAATGTATTATTGGATGAGAATTGAAATTTTAAAATCGAAAATTCACCGGGCTAAAATTACCCAGGCAGAATTGCATTACGTAGGAAGCATTACCATTGATGAAACATTAATGGAAGCTGCCAATCTGATTGAAGGTGAAAAAGTGCAGGTGGTGAACATCAGCAACGGTGAACGACTGGAAACCTATGTCATCAGAGGGGAGCGCAATAGCGGTACCATTTGCCTGAACGGTCCGGCAGCACGCAAGGCGCAAGTAGGAGACCTGGTCATTATTCTTTCTTATGCATCGTTGGACTTTGAAGAAGCGAAAACATTCAAGCCATGGATTATTTTTCCCAATCCTGATAACCGGTTGGCTTAACTTTGTCCGGTGAACAAGCGACTCCAAACATTTTTAAAGTATGTGTTGATGCTGGGTGTTACAGCCTTGCTTCTTTGGCTTTCGTTGCGATCACTCAACCTGGGCGAAGATCAGAATAAAGGACAATTCCTATGGAACACCTGGCTCCGGTCCAATAAAACCTATTTGTTTGTCATGGCGTTGGTAGCCATGGTCAGTCATGTGATCCGAGCCGAACGGTGGCGTATGCTTATGGTACCTACCGGCCATCGGGTGGCACTCAGTTCCAGTTTTCTTTCAGTCATGGTTGGTTATCTGATTAACCTGGTCATTCCGCGGGGGGGCGAATTTTCCCGATGCATTAATCTGCAGCAATTGGAAAAAACTCCGGTCGAAATTTCTTTTGGTACAGTGGTGATTGAGCGCATCGTGGATGTGATGTGTCTGTTGATTTTGCTGGCCATTGCTTTCATCGTGGAATGGGATCAATTGATTTTATTTATCCAATCACTGCCCTGGTCTTCCGATGGTGAAAAATTTCCGCTAAAGTTTATTATCCTCGGTTTGGTAGGACTGACCCTGATGGTGGGAGTTTATTTTTTAATCCGAAAAAATGAACGGGTCAAAAAAATTATGGAAGGTTTCCGCGAAGGGTTATTATCCATTGTACGTTTGGAGAAGAAGGGGCTTTTTATCTTTTATTCACTTGCCATCTGGGGATTGTACTTTTTGATGTCATATTTTATTGTTTTGGCATTTCCTGAAACCAGCACGCTGGGCCCGGGAGCCGTGTTGGTGTTGTTTGCCATCGGAGCCATAGCGATGGCGGCACCCTTGCCCGGTGGCGCAGGATCATACCATACGCTGGTACCTCTGGGGCTCGTAGCACTCTATCGACTGAATCAGGCTGACGCGATAGCCTTTGTATTTGTCTTCCACGCCTGGCAGACGTTGATTTTCATTATCGGAGGTATTGTATCTTTGGCGATTAGCTATGCCATTTTGCAATGGAGAAAACAGAATCAAAAATAAAATCGCTGGCCGAGGCCAAAATCGTGGTTAGCCGGTGGAAATCGGATGGTCAGAAGGTGGTTTTTACCAATGGCTGCTTTGATCTGTTGCACCTGGGGCATGTGGATTATCTGGAGAAAGCCAGAAATCTGGGTGACAAACTGGTGCTGGGTCTGAATACCGATGACTCCGTGAGCCGGTTTAAGGGGCCACATCGTCCTATCCAGGATCAACAATCGCGGGCAAGGATTGTGGCAGCCTTGGGTTTTGTTGATTTAGTCGTTTTTTTTAATGAAGATACTCCTCTAAATTTGATAACCGAACTGTTGCCCAATACGTTAGTGAAGGGAAGTGACTATTTGGCAGAAAATATTGTTGGCGCAGATGTTGTGAAAAAAGGAGGAGGGCAGGTGAAAACCATCGAATTTGTACCGGGGTATTCCACCACCCGAATTGTCGAAAAAATTAAAAAAACATAAATAAAAAAACAGACTATGGGATTTGGGGCATTAATCATTGGTGTGTTTTTCATGATTGTGGGCATGATTGTCAGTTCACGTCTGAAAAGCAAGTTTAAGGAGTACTCGCAGATTCACCTGACAAAAGACTTAACAGGCGCTGAAATTGCACGGTTGATGTTGACTGATAGTGGTATCCGGGATGTTCAGGTGATTTGTGTACAAGGTCAGTTAACGGATCATTACAATCCGGCTGACAGGACCGTGAATCTTAGCGAAGCGGTATATCACGGCAGGAACGCAGCCGCAACAGCCGTAGCGGCCCACGAGTGTGGTCATGCGGTGCAGCATGCCACCGCTTACAGCATGCTTCAGTTTCGCTCGGCCATGGTGCCCATTCAGAATATCAGCGGCCAGATCATGAATTTTATGATGATGGCCATGATGTTTGGAAGTTTTTTTGCCGGAAGTTTTCTTCCCTGGAAAACGGCTTTGCTCATCATCATCGCCTGTTACGGAGTTTTTGCCTTATTCGCGCTGGTCACCTTGCCCGTAGAATTTGACGCCAGCAAACGAGCGTTGGCTTGGGTCAAGACCCGCAATATTGTGAATTCAAAAGAGTATGAAATGGCGCAGGACGCTTTGAAGTGGGCTGCCATGACGTATGTGGTGGCGGCCATCGGAGCGGTAACAACGTTGATCTATTATGTGATGATGTTTTTAGGAGCCGATCGCGACTAAAATTTTAAGGTAAAGAGGCGGGGGTAATTTCCTGATCCGTTACTTTTGAAGCCTGAACAATGAGTTTGTTCAGGCTTTCTTTTTTTTAATCTCCAAACAAGCGTTATTGACGGCTGTTTTATTTTAAATCCGCATCCCATGAATTTTGAATTATCCGAAGAACAGCGCAGTGTACAGCAAGCCGCCCGCGACTTTGCGCAAACAGAGCTTTTGCCTGGCGTGATCGACCGGGATACAGAGCAAAAATTTCCCTATGAACAAATCAAAAAAATGGGAGAACTGGGCTTTATGGGAATGATGACAGATCCCAGGTACAATGGCGGAGGGATGGATACCATTTCGTATGTATTGGCCATGGAAGAGATTTCCAAAATAGATGCCTCAGCTTCGGTGTGTATGTCGGTGAACAATTCTTTGGTCGCCTGGGGGATTGAAAAGTTTGGGACAGAAGATCAAAAACAACGGTTTTTGACAAAACTAGCAACAGCCGAAAAGATTGGAGCTTTTTGTTTGTCCGAACCGGAAGCCGGTTCGGATGCCACCAGCCAGCAAACCACCGCAGAAGATAAGGGAGATCACTATCTTTTGAATGGAACCAAAAACTGGATTACTAACGGAAATAGTGCGGGCATTTACATCGTGATCGCGCAAACCGATGCCACCAAAAAACACAAGGGTATTAATGCTTTGATTGTTGAAAAGGGAATGCCTGGATTTGTGGTCGGGAAGAAAGAAGATAAGATGGGTATCCGCGGATCTGATACCCACTCCTTGATGTTTACGGATGTGAAAGTGCCAAAAGCCAACCGGATTGGAGAAGATGGATTTGGGTTTTCATTTGCGATGACCACCTTGAATGGCGGAAGAATAGGAATAGCCGCACAGGCGCTGGGGATTGCTTCCGGTGCTTATGAGTTGGCCTTGAAGTATAGCAAAGAGCGCAAAGCTTTTGGAAAACCGATTTCTCAACACCAGGCCATTCAGTTTAAGTTATCAGAGATGGCTACTAAGATTGAGGCGGCACGGTTTCTGGTCTTTCAGGCGGCCTGGCTCAAAGACCAGAAAAAAGATTTTGTGAAAGCGGCAGCCATGGCTAAACTATATGCTTCTCAAATCGCACAGGAGGTGACCACTGAGGCCGTTCAGATTCACGGAGGCTATGGCTATGTAAAGGAATTTCATGTAGAGCGGTTGATGCGCGATGCCAAGATCACACAGATTTATGAGGGCACTACCGAAATTCAAAAAATGGTTATTGCCAGAGAGATCTTAAAGTAAAAATTTGACTGAGGCACGGAATTTCTAGTTTCTGATTATCACCTTTTTAATGAGATGATAATCCTGACTACTCCATTGCAATAGATACATACCGGTAGGCCAGGAGCTTACGTCTTGAGTAACTGATCGACTTTCGGAATCAACGTGAACCGCAATTTCACGAATGATTTGCCCTTGCAAATTCATAAACCGAAGGTTATGCTCACCCGTATTTCCAGGAAGATCAATCGTTAAAAGTCCGGTTTCCACAGGATTGGGGTAAACGCTTACATCCCATTCCTTTTCGGTAACGCCAGTAATAGGGCCCTGAATACTTAAGTTGTCGATAGCCCAGCCCCACCGGTTATTCTGAGCATCTGAGCGAAGTTTAAATCGTACAAGTATTTTATCTCCAGCAATAAATTTACCAGTACGGGTCATATCAATCAGTCTGGGACGGAAAAGTGCGGGAACTCCGGTAGCTGGTGTTCGCCAGGCTGAATTTGCGTTGCCAGAGTAAGGAGCCACCAACTCTTCCCAGGTGATACCATTATCTTTTGAACCTTCTACGTTTACAAAATCTTTGATAGCATTGCCGGACGTATTGAATTCAATCAAGGCAATTTCATCAAAGAAAATATTCGGATTGGTCGAACTGATGTTAATCGGTTTGGTCAAAGTATAAGTGAAATCTGATGCACCATTATTGGTTGTGCCAAAACCTGTCAAATACGGATGTGACGAATGAATCGCTCCATTGTTAAACCCAACGGGTTGGCTGACAGAGAAAAAATTACCAACAAAATCAGTATTTGGTGTGTCAAAATCTGAAATGTATTGATTTACTGAAGCGCTAAATGAAACTAAGGGCACCTGAAAAAAGTCAGTAGTTGGTAACAGACCTTCGTTGCCAAGATTATCGGATGATCGTATTCGATATTTAAAAACGTCATTAGTATTTAACCCATTAAGGGTTAGATCAAAGACGTACTCATTTCCGGAGGTGTTGACTGGAAAATTTATGGTTGTAACGCTCCCAGCATTCACAGTGTATTCAACGGCCACATTTGTCAGTGGGCTTTCGTCTGAAATGGAGAACGGCAACGAAACACTGGATACAGTAGCAGGCAAGAAATCCAGATGGTTGTGTCGAATGATCGGAGGCGTTTCGTCAATCTGAATTTTCAGATTGTCAATGGCCCATCCCCATCCATGAACCAGTTGATCGGCAAAAAGCCGGAATCGTATCACCATTTCATCGCCTGCCTTGAAATTACCATTGGCTAACATGTCAATCGTTCGTGTCACAAATAAACTGGGGATGCCCGTTGCGTTAGAGTTAGGTGGGTTAGCCCCATCGTTACTGCTGTTGTAGCGTGTAAGCCACGTACTTTGGGCCCGTGAGTCATATCCATCTGCCAGGATTTTCCAGGTTGCACCTCCGTCTTTTGAGCCTTCAACTACCACATAATCAAAAAACTCATCACTGCCGAAAGCCGCACCTGCTTCTCCGGGCTCTACTAATACGATTTCGTCAAACCGAAGTAGGGCGTTGGTATTTTTTAGCCGAATGGGAACACGCAGTTGATATACAAAGTTACTTTCGTTATCAGGTCCGCTGCCGTTCGGATATGGATGAACGGTATGAATCGCTCCGTCAGTAAACCCGGTAGGAGTGATAACACTAAATTCAGGGTCACCGAAAAAATCGTTCGTGGAAGAATTGAAATTGTTTGAATAAGAATTCTGTGTAGGCGCCAAGGCTACCACATTTACCTGATAACTGGTAGTGGCAGGATTAAAACCCACGTTTGAGTTAGAGGAGTTGTCAGTGGCCTTAATCCGATAGGTGATCACGTCACCATCATTTAACAAGCCAGGAGAAAATGTAAGTGTACCGTTATAAGTGGCTCGAAACCATGCTTCAAAGCCATCTTCCAATTCGATGGTCGAAGCATCTGGTGTTAGATTAACTGTACTTTGCGGTACTCCATTGATGGCATACTCCACTTGTGCTTGTTGAATGCCAATATTATCTGAAATAATAGCCGACAAATCTAGCGCTGTTTCAGAGGCCAGCATAAATAACTTCGGAGTGTGTGCTATCTCCGGAGCTTTCACATCCGGCCCGATCCCCATCACAAAGCGTCCTTGTTGAACAGGTTTGGGTGTTTTGCCAGGACTTGTATACGTCCGATTAAGATTGTCGGTAACCGTTAAAAAATAAAAGACGGTGTCCGGTACGGAAGTGGCAGGAATTGTAAAGGAAAATTCATGGGGATTACCCGTGGCTATTCCATTGACAACGACATCTGTACTATTGCTTCTTTTGGCAAAGGTAAGCCTGACGGAGGCAGGCTGATAGGTGTAACTGGCATTGATCGGGTCAACGGCTTCAATCTTCGCCAATAAAGTTATGGGGTTAATAACGCTTTCCAAGTTTTTCGGAGTATGAACCTGACGTGGAAGCACCCACCCCATGTCGCTAAACATGGCTTTTACAAGGGGGCCGGGGTCGTGCATCACTTCCCGAAATCCAATTTGAGGAGACATTAGTGAGTTAGGACTACCGGCCGGATAGGTGGTTTCATCCAAATGAGCAATGCTGCTACCTCCGTCAAAGGAAGCAGGAGCAAATAGTCTTGGCTTAGGTAAGGCAGTAGGGGAATTGAAGAACAGATTGTTACTGGTAAGCTGCGTCCCCATCGCAATCGAAGGAGAAGTAAAATTGGTAAAAATGTTTTGACCTATACTGTTTTCTAAGGACAGATCATACACAAAGGGAACTCCTGATCCATTGATCCCCACAGAACCCTGGCCGCTGGTAAAGTTATAGGAATCAACAAATCCCAATCCATGACCAATTTCATGCAGAACTACCGAAACAAGGTCATGTGTGTTTACCGGAGGGGTTCCGGTGGTACCATAATACCAGGAAGCATTGCTGTTAAAGTTGGCAAAAATATCGACTGAATCCGGATGATTTAATTGTTTACCAGCTATTTTTTCGGCTAATGCTACAGGATAAAAAGTATTTAAGTTTTGAGCATTATCAAAGTTGGCGAACGCATTTGCCCAGATTGCTGAGCCCAGGACACCAGCGTTCAATGGTCGCCAAAAGGCACGTATCCGAATGGGAACAGGTGATTCAATCAAACTTTCCCAAATATCCACCGCAAATTGAAAAGCGTTTTGTGCCTGCGCATCAAAGCCTACATACTCTACGGTAATAGTCGATGTTTTTGCACGCGTCCCTGCACTCCTTTTTTTTAAAAACTCTTCAGGAGGGCCAAAAGAAGTATTGCGGTTTACTGGATCAGCATAACAAATTATAGGTTTTTTTGATACGATACCCATCATTCGTTGACCAAATCCTAAGAAAGTGATGACCGTCAACAATAGCAACACCCCTGCAAATCTGAGTTTCATATTCCTTTGACTTTAACTAGTCAAAAATAAACAAAACCGAGCTGTGATTAAATCATATTTCTGGCCTTCAGTTCCAAATATTTGTTGATGGTATTGATCGTTAACTTTTCAGGCGAGGTGAGGATGGACTGAATGCCATGTTTGCGCAATTCCTGAACAATCAGTCTCTTCTCATAGCTGAATTTTTCCGCTACGGCTTTTTGATAAATACCCTCCGTGGTGACTGGAGTTTCTTCGATCAGGCTTTTGAGTTCCGTGTTTTCGAAAAAGATCACCACCACCAGATGTCTTTTCGAAAGATTTTGCAAATAAGATAGCTGACGTTGCAGGCCAAACAATGTTTCAAAATTGGTAAACACCAATAACAGGCTTCGCTGCGTCACCCGTTTCCGGATAACGCTGTACAACGCTGAAAAATCAGATTCGCGATACGAAGTTTTTTGATTATACAGAACTTGAAGGATGGATGCGATTTGGTTGTTTACCCGGCTGGCCGGTAAAAAAGTATTGACTTTGTCCTGAAAGGTGGCCAATCCCGCTTTATCAGACTTTTTGATGGCGATATTAGAAATGACCAGACTGGCGTTGATGGCATAATCCAGTAAGGTGAGTCCTTTAAAGGGCATCTGCATTACGCGCCCTTTGTCAATGAGGCAGTAGACTTGCTGCATTCGCTCGTCCTGATAGTGGTTCACCATCAAATCACCTCTGCGGGCTGTAGCTTTCCAGTTGATGGTGCGAACATCATCGCCTGCGATGTATTTTTTGATTTGCTCAAATTCAAGATTATGCCCGATTCTCCGGATCTTTTTAATCCCTGCTTCCGTCAGCTTATTAGAGATGGCGATTAGTTCGTACTTGCGCATCTGAATATAGGACGGGTATACCGGCACCATTCGATCTTCCGGCATTTGAATTCTGCGCTTGAGGAATCCCAAAGGTCCAAAAACAAAAATATTGATGCGACCAAAAGAATATTCGCCTCGTTTCACCGGGCGTAACGGATAGGTCAGTGATTTTTGCTCTCCCGACTGAAGGGTCACAGGAAACAAGATGTCTCTCACCTGAAACTGATGAGGAATTTCATCGACAATATCCACGCGAACGGATCGCGTGTAGTAATTGTTCAGATGAAGCGTGATGTCATTATCATCTCCATTGGAAAGACGTTCGGCCATCTTTCGATTTCCCTGAACACCTTTGGCGGAAGAAAACAGTGTCAGAAGTTCCACAACAAATGCCACACACAACAACACAAAGGCCACTTTGGCAAATGCCAACAAGGGTTGAATCAGATAACTGGCAATAAACAATGCCACAATCAATCCCCACAGGGTAAAGAAACGATTACTGAAATATAGTGCCCGGATAAACTTCACTATCGGGGTATTTCGATCTTGTCAACAATTTGGCGAATCACTTCATCTACTCCGATACCTTCCATCTCTTTTTCCGGAGTGAGAACCACCCGGTGCCGAAGGGCCGGGAGGGCAATCACTTTTACATCTTCCGGTGTCACAAAATCGCGACCGCGAATGGCCGCATAGGCTTTGGAAGCATTTAAGATAGCCACACTGGCGCGGGGAGAAGCTCCTAAAAACAAAGAGGAGTTTGCCCTTGTTTCCTGCATGATCTGGGCGATGTAGCGAATAATCTTTTCTTCCACATGGATTTGTGTCACCAGTTTTTGCGCTTCTGCAATCTCGGTTTTGGACAATACCTTTTCGATACGACTGACCTGCTGACGGTGATCACCATCAATGGAGTTTCGGAGAATCTGTACTTCTTCTTCCAGCTTTGGATACCCGATCACGATTTTAAATAGGAAACGATCCAGTTGCGCTTCCGGCAGGCGGTAGGTGCCTTCTTGTTCGATGGGGTTTTGGGTAGCCAATACTAAATAGGGTTCTTCCATTGGGTACGTAGTGCCATCCACCGTGATCTGACGTTCCTCCATCACTTCAAAGAGGGCGGCTTGTGTTTTGGCCGGAGACCGGTTGATCTCATCAATCAGCACCAGATTGGAAAACACCGGCCCCTTCCGAAATTGAAATTCAGATGTTTTGGGATTGAAGACAGACGTACCAATCACGTCTGAGGGCATGAGGTCAGGGGTGAACTGAATACGCGAAAATTGCGCATCAATCGTTTTGGCTACCAGTTTCGAGGTGAGTGTTTTGGCTACTCCGGGCACGCCTTCCAGCAACACATGGCCTCTGGCAAAAATGGCGGCTATCAGCAACTCTACCATTTGCTCCTGCCCAATAATGACCTTGCCGATTTGCTCTTTGATGCGGCTGATGCTGCTGTGCACAGGTGCCAGATCAAGTCTGTTTTTAAATACTTCTTCCATATGGATTATTTAAATTTTTCGAATTGTTGATTCAGATCCCAAAGCGTATGCTCACTGATGCCGTAGGATTGATGGATGAATTGAATAAGGGTAAACAGTTTACGCGTATCCTCTAACGGCACATTTGACTTTTTGGCCAAGGATTCCAGAAAGGAGTCATTTAGCTCGGTGGGCAGGTAGTATCTTGTCCTTGCTTGATCGATGAAGAAAGTGATTTGTTTTTCCGCGATAGCCTTGTGATCGCGCGCCTGGAAATACATGTTGCTGATGGTGCCAACAAATTGCAAGGTGGTGTTTTGCGGAGGCCGGACGATGGGGATGATTCGTTGCCTGCGTTTGATCTCGAACAAAATGAAAAGCAATAATCCTATGATGGCCAGGTAATACGCCCACCGCAACGACTCCACACTTAAAATGTAGCGTAATTCAGATTGATTCTCCAGCCGGCCAACCTGGTAGTAGCTGGTCCACCAGGTAGTTTGTTTAGGGAGACCAGACAAGGTAAGAGCTGCATATTCGTAGTTGTCTTTTTCCAGCAGATAATTATTGGTAAATACCAGCGGGGTGCAGTTGAGCAGAATGGAACCTTCACCCCAGGGAATACGCAACGTCACGGGTTTATTCCAGGCATTGGTGGAGATAATAAACGCAGGCAAGAACAGGGAGTCCGTACTAAAGAAAAATGACACATTGCTTAACTCATAGTAGTATCCTCTCTTTTTGGAGATGGGAGAAATGATTTTGAGATCGGTCGTGTCTTTTTGATCGTTCATGGGTTGGGCTAGCCCTCCAAAATACACGTCTTGCGTAAAAAGCCCAAGGGTATCGCGAAAAGTACCGCCAAAGCGGTTGGCGGAAATAAACGCATTCGCCCCGTTGGCGACTTTATCCAAAAGCACTTTGGTGGCCGATGGGTCAGGCTCAAAAGCATCACTGATGCTGATGATGTTTACATGGTCGGGTAAGGTATCGGCAAACTCATAAAAGGTCAGGTTATTTTTGATGAGTTCGGTATCAAAAAAACCGGTGAATAAACGATCGGTTACATAGGCGCCAAAGGGCGCCTTATCATTGGGCAGGTAAGTAGGTGTCCAATTGATAGGCTTGGGGCTAAACAATTGTACCAATACCATGATCACGGTGAGCGATACCAGAATAAAAATATATTTCCGATCTCCCTTCATGACAGGCGCGATTTAAAATCGGAAAACAACGTGTCGACACTTTTGTAGGTTTGTTCGGAGACTTCAAAATCACCATACCAGGCATACTCAAAATAGTAGCGCAGATCCTGAAGTTGCGATCGGGAAGGATGATTTTTTAATTCCAGCAAATATTCATCATTGGTCTTGCCGGGCATCCATTGAATTAAATCGGCATCGGATAGTTTGCGAAGGGAATACAGAAAAACCAATCGAACGGCATCGCGGTATTGCTTTCGGGTTACCGCCTGGTTGATTTCCGTTTCAAAATCAACTGCGCGAATATCTTCGTCTGCCAGTTTGAAAGCCATGGACGACCGATCGGATTTCCCATAAAACAGATCTTTGACATCAATCTTTAGAAGTTTGATAATCACCCATATCAACAAAGCGGCACACGCCCCGTAAAAAACGATCTGCCCGATCAGCGTATTGGTTAGCAGATGAAGGATCAGATTAAAAATACCTGCCAACCAAAAAAGAAACCGTTGCCACGGAGTCACGCCCTGTTTGGGTCTTCCATAGCGAAAGTCATCATCATTTTTAAACTCATTGATCACGGGTTGTGAAAAACTGCGGGGAAGTACACGGGCGGTATCTTTCTGAAGGACATACCGGACGCGCGTATCTTCCGTTTCTTCAAACACAACGGTATCGGACTCCTGAGCAGTGCTCAGGTGAGGAAGGAACAGCCATAAAAGGAAAGCGAGGCTAATACGTTTCATCTGCGCGAGGAGCGGCTTCTTCCGGATTTTTACCAAACTGATCCAATTTAGTCATCAGTCCTTTGGCCTCCTTTCGCTCTACGAGGTTAAAATACTGGAAGCCTAAGGCAATAAATATAATGGCTTGTAACAGAGAAGACCCTACCGTTTGAACGATGCTCGTAATCATGATAAAGACCTCCTGCCATATAGGCACAACGGCACTAACTCCAATTTGTGCACGATGAATTGCAGTAAAAATAGTGAATACGAACTGTGGAAGAGTAAAAATTGCGCCCATAAATCCAGCGATGAGTCCTGTGATAAACAACAATCCAAATGTACTCCACCACTTGTCTGTGATCAAAGAGAAGCTTCGGCCAAAAGCGTCACCAAAGGATTTGCGTTCGATGATCATAATTGGAGTCACCAACGTTAACACAACCGCTAAGTAGATCCCTGGGATCACCAGAAATACAAAAGCTATTAAAACGACTATGGTCACGGCTATGTTGGCCAGCAAAACAAACACAAATGTCTCCTTAAATTTCTCCCACACTTCTGAAACAGCAATTGTTTCACCAGCCGGCTTCTGCTCATATAGTTTGAAATATTCAAAGACCACGACTATACTGGCGGCATAACCAAGAATGGAGCTAATAAGCATCAGCCCCAGCCACATAAGCATGTCGCCATAAAAGTTAAAAAGACCACCGCTTCCATCCATAGGGTTTAACAAAATCGCTTCGCGGTTGTAAAAGCCGTTAAAAATACCCTGAATCAGAAAGAATGGGCCTCCTATATAGAGTAAAGCCATTGCCAGGGGTTTAAAATTCTCGCGGATAAACTCAAAAGTGGCATTGATCTTGGCCGCAAAGTCACGTGTCTTGTGTAATTCAGTCTTGGGCATGAGGGGTATTTTTAAAACGTAACGGATAAATGAAAAAGTAAAATACGATAAATGCGAGGGAAGCCACAATGATGAACACTTTTAGGATAGCAGGCATGGAACTATATCGGGTCACAAAGGATTCGATAAAACCGGCCATGATAAAAACCGGCATCAGACCCATCACCACTTTTAGCCCATCTTTGGCTCCCTTTTTAAAAGAATCCATCCGGCTATAGGTGCCTGGGAATAAAATGCTGTTGCCCATGCGAATCCCGGCACCTCCCGCCAGAATGATGGCGGAAATTTCCAGGGTGCCATGCAACATCACTACCAGAAAGGCATCCGTCAGCAGATTGTATTGAAAAAACATAGCAAAAAAAGCTCCCAGCATGATGCCGTTTCGCAAGAGTAAATAGCCGGTGCCAAACGAACAGAGAATCCCCAACGCAAAAGCCAGAAAAGAAACCCTCACATTATTAAACGTGATGGCGAAGAACATATCCAGTTGATCCATGTTGCCATAAACTCCGGTAGGATTGCCATTCTTAATATTTTCAATGGTCATGTTCACATATGCATCTCCCAGGATAAGCCGGACAAATGTATCGTCATGAATGGCCGACAGCGCCCCAATGGCAGAAGCCACCGCAAAGATTAAAAGAGAATAAAAAAACGGTTTTTGTAAGGTGTACGAGAGTGCAGGCACTTCCTGCGTCCAGAAGGTGATAAACCGCCCCGCTTCCTCTTTCTTATTTTTATATACCTGGGCATGTATTTTGGAGGCCAGGTGATTCAGATACAGCGCGGTCTCGCTTTCCGGATATTGTGTCCGGGCAAAGGAGAGATCATCAGTCAACTGAATAAATATTTCCGCTTTCTTTTCGGGGGTAATCGCGGCTGAACCCCCCAGCATTTTTTCATACGACTGCCACCGGTCTACGTTTTTTTTAACAAAAGCCGCCTCTCTCATGAATGGAATGCCAATATTACAGCAAAGTAAAAAAGAAAGGTCAAACACACACGGTGTCTGACCTTTTTGTTGAAACCTGAGCCATCCTAATGATCAGCGGCCAGTCATCTCAAAAATCTATTTCGATTGCGCAGCATACGATTCCACCTGCTCCCACACCCGAAGCACATTGGCTCCGCATACTTTTTCAATGTCATGTTCGGTATATCCTCGTTTCAGAAGTTCATAGATAAGGTTGGGGTACATGGATACATCTTTTAGTCCGGTGGGTAACGAGTCACCTACGCCATCATAATCAGAACCAAAACCCACATGATCGATACCCGCCAGCTTCACCACATGGTCGATGTGATCGGCCACGATTTTTACATCGGCAAACAGGGATGGGTTTTCTTTGCGAAACTGATCGATGATGGGTTTGGCCAGAGAGTCATTCACGTCAAGTTTTTTTTCTTCGAGCAACGACTGTAGTTTTTTCCGGTTGATTTCGTTTGTCTTTCGGACGGTGGAATCCAGAAAGGTGGACCCAAAGTTAATCTGGATCACCCCACCGTTTTTACCCAATTCCTGAATCATGTCATCGTTCATGTTTCGCTGGAAGCCAGGAGTAAACGCCCGGCAGGAACTATGGGAGGCAATCAAGGGTACTTTGGTAATCTTTAAGACATCATAAAACGCGCTGTCGGATACATGCGAGATATCCACCATGATGCCTAGTCGGTTCATTTCGGCAACCACCTGTTCCCCAAACGGACTCAACCCCTTCCAGGTAGCCGTGGTATCATAGCTGCTATCACATATCTGGTTGTCTTTGCCATGCGTGAGGGTAATGTACCGGATGCCCCGGTCAAAAAAGTACTTCACATGATTCAAGTCGTTGCCTAACGGAGCTCCATTTTCCATCCCCATCGGCAGCGATAATTTACCCTCTTTGAAATTGGCTTTGACTTGCCCGGGCGTAGTAGCGACTGAAAATTTATCCGGATGCGCCTCGGCAATACCATTGATCATGTTTATAAGTGAATCGGCCAGCGCTTTTCCAAAATCGGGCTGCAACTGATAGGAAGACGGAATATAGATGGACATAAACGGGGCATCCAGTCCACCTTTCCGGGCACGCTCATAATCAAAGTCTCCTTCCGTGGTGCTAATGGGAATGCCCAAATACTCGCGATCTAAGCGGAAGTTTTTGATCTTTAAGCGATAAGGTAAATCCACATGACCATCCGTAATAATATATCGGTGAGCGAGTTCATCCGCGTAGGCGCGAAGTTCTTCGTCTGTCATCCGTTCTACCGGAGGTTTTTGCTCGCAGGCCACCAGCCCAAGAGCCAAGGTAAACGCCCACAGGTATTTGATAGAATTCATAGGTTTGGGATTATATTTGATGCGGAAAGATAGCTGATCAAAACAGGTATGCAAACCATAAAAGTACAGACCACTCAAAATGTAAATATCGATTACCCCATAGCCGGAGTGTTTGATCGCATCCTTGCTTTCCTGCTCGATGCCTTGATCTGGATCGCCTACATCTTTCTTGTTTTTTTTATCATGGCCGGGTTGGAGTTACTGGATACCTGGTCTGTGGTGTTGTTTTACCTGCCGGTATTTTTCTATAATCTGATATTTGAAATCATGATGAACGGTCAAACACCCGGAAAGCGGGCGTTGAATCTCCAGGTGGTGAGGTTAGATGGTCACTCTCCCACCATTGCCAATTACATCATGCGTTTTTTGCTTTGGCCCATTGATGTTATTCTGTGGGGTTCGGTTGCCATTACCCTTATTTCCCTGACGAAACAAGGACAGCGGTTGGGCGATCTGGCCGGAGGCACCACAGTTGTTAAGTTGACCCGCAGAGGTTCGGTGACCGGGCAGCAGATAGTTCAAAGCCTGAAAGAAGAATATACTCCCGTTTTTCCGCAAACCATTCAATTAAATGACCGCGATATTCAACTCATCAAAGAAGTGTTGGAAATAAACCGGGATCATGGGAATGCGGTACCTTTGATGACCATGACCCAAAAAGTAAAAAGTCTGTTGGGCATTCAAACGGAGATGCCTCCGGTTCAATTTCTATACACCGTGTTAAAGGACTATCACCACTTAACATCCGGTCTTTCCTGATGGATGCCATCACCCGCGCCCAACTGGCCTTGCGCAATGGACAGGACAAACCCGAAGTGTGGGTGGCCTATCAAGGAAAGGTTTACGATGTAACCACCTCGCGTTTGTGGAAAAACGGGAAGCACTATGAACATTGGGCGGGTCAGGATTTGACCGATGAATTACCCGATGCCCCCCACACCGAAAGTGTATTTTTAAAGTTTAAAGTCATCGGATTATTGCAACCCTGAAACAACCACATGATCATTATAGCCGATAGCGGCAGTTCCAAAACCGATTGGAGATTGCTCAGTACTTCGCACACCATTCAACAAGCTCAGAGCGTGGGATTCAATCCGTACTATGAGCCGATCCACCACCTGGCAACGATTGTTCAGGAAACGCTGGTACCCCTGGTGACCGAGCCGGTCACAAAAATCGTCTACTATGGCACCGGAGTTTCCTCCGAAAAGAATCAACAGTCGATCAAACAAACCTTTCTTCAGTTTTTTCCAGCGGCAGAAATTGAGGTGGGATGGGATTTGCTGGCTGCGGGCCGTGCTTTGTGCGGGCGCGAACCCGGAATTGCCTGTATCCTTGGAACCGGAAGTAACTCCTGTTACTTTGATGGAAAAGAAATTGCCGAAAATGTCGCTAACCTTGGTTGGATCCTGGCAGACGAAGGCTCTGGGGTCTACCTGGGGAAGCAATTGATTTTTGACTACTTCCGGAAAAATATGCCCGAAAAGCTGGCTGCTCAATTTCACCAACGGTTTCCCTGGTCGCGGGAGGAAGTGTTGGAAAAAGTTTATCAGCAGGAAAAACCAGGAACTTTTCTGGCCAGTTTTTCCAGATTTATTTTTCAGCACGTGAAAGAGCCCTACTGCTACCAACTGGTTTATTCCTCTTTTTCCGATTTTTATGAAAATAACGTGATGAAGTATCCGGACTGGAAAACCCGAAAAGTGCACTTTACCGGGTCGGTGGCCTTCTATTTTAGCGATATTTTACGTCAGGTGGCTAACGATAAAGGAATTACCGTAAAAAACATACTGGAAGCTCCCATTGCCGGCTTAACTTTATACCACCAGAAGGAACTCCTGTGAGCACAACCGAAGCATCCTCCCTCTACCATCACCTCGACAAAATGTCGCTGCGTGAATTATTGGTGAACATGAACCGAGAGGATCAGTCTGTTCCCATGTCCGTTGAAAAAGTGATTCCTCAGATTGAACTCCTGACACAAGTGATTGTGGACAAGATGAGGGAGGGAGGACGGCTGTTTTACATCGGTGCGGGCACCAGCGGTCGTTTAGGAATATTAGATGCCTCTGAAATACCACCTACGTACGGCATGCCTCATGGAAAAGTAATTGGTCTGATAGCGGGTGGGGATACAGCCATCCGCAAAGCAGTGGAAAAAGCGGAGGACGACACACAACAAGGCTGGAAAGATTTACAGATCCATCACATCTCTCCACACGATGTGCTGGTGGGCATAGCCGCCTCCGGACGCACACCCTATGTGATTGGAGCAGTGGAAATCGCCCGTCAACAGGGAATTATGACAGGATGCATTGTTTGTAATCATGGGAGTGAGTTAGCCAGCAAAGTGGATTTTCCGATTGAAGTGGTGGTCGGTCCTGAATTTGTGACCGGTAGTACCCGCATGAAAGCCGGCACGGCTCAAAAACTCGTACTCAATATGATTTCTACCTCCGTCATGATCCGGCTCGGTCGTGTGAAGGGTAACAAAATGGTAGATATGCAGATGACCAACCAAAAGCTGGTGGGCCGCGGGGTGCGGATGATTATCGATGAGTTGGGCATCAGCGAAACCGAAGCGCAAGACTTATTAAAAAAACACGGAAGTGTTCGGAAAGTAATCGAGAGTCAGCGGTCGCATGCACCAGATTGAACCCTATCCCAACTGGATGAAGTACTATGATGCTTCCCTGGATGAGAAATCTCCTTTTCATGGTAAAGAGTATAATTACGATGTTTATTCAGAGGCCATCTATGGATATTACATTGATCCTGCCTGGGATTTTATCGGATCGGAGACATTATATCTGAAGATACTCTTTGTTGACTACACCGAACAGTATGCTATTTTAGAATTTATTGGCGAATGGAATGACACCCTCCATAATGACATCATGACGCTGAAACGCGAGGTGTTGGAGATTCTGATGGCTGAAGGTGTCAACAAATTTATTCTGCTGGGCGAAAACATCTTTAACTTTCATGGTTCGGACGACAGTTATTACGAAGAGTGGTTGGAAGAGGTCGAAGACGGATGGATAGCGGCAGTCAACTTTCCGGAGTTTGTGCAAAGCGAAATGCGAAAGTACCGCATCGATCAATACATCAATATGGGAGGCACTCTACAAATCGACCAGTGGCGAACACTCCATCCGGTCCGGTTTTATGAATTAATCCGTCAGTTAATATCCCGCAGGTTAGGACCTTAAAGTAAACTCAGTTGGGCATGCTCTACGGGAGCATCGGCCGGCACCAGATATCTTTTTTTGGTTTTTAGCTCCTGGCAAAGCACGCGCGAACGTTTTAATTCACCCTTCCGAAACAATCGTCCTCGAATACCAAAAACACTTCCGGGTGGTAAATCGGAAAGCAACACGGCAAGTTTTGAACGCTCGTCCAGCTTACGAAGCTCCTTGGTTACCACTGCATCCGAAAACGTACTGGCCATCGGATTTTTCATATGTCGGGCCAGTGCATGATAAAGATCTTGCGGGAAAATTTCTTGCGTTAACACCGGTGCCAACAACTGTTGAAAAGTTTGTTTCCATTCGGTTCCATGAGCTTCCGCCCGATGACCATATTGCTGATGGACGATGAGGTGAGCTACTTCATGAACGTAGGTGAGCAAAAACAGTAACGGAGAGAGATCATGGTTGAGCGTAATCTGCGGTGTTTGTCCATAACGGCAGGTAAAGTCACCCACTTTGGTTACACGACTTTTGCGCAACTTGAGTTGAAAAGAATGGCTATCCCACAGATGGTAGCAGTATTCCACCGCTGAAGCTGGTACATGTCTGATAAAAAGTTCGCGCGCCTGCTCGTGTGTCATTCACTCTATTCCGCAAGCAAGATCGCAATAATTTTCGGTACAAACCGATGCTTTTCGAAAATCCACCAGTAGCAATACTCCCTTTCTTAGAAGAGAGACTTGGTGAGTACAATTTTCAACACTCCGTTCTTTCCGGGATAAGTTTCGGTAATCTCAAATCCGTTTTTTAGGTTAAGCATCAGCATGTGACGCCACTGGTTCATGGTTTTTGTTTTTACCAATCCATAACCGTTTTGACGGCAATGTTCATGTTGAAGATCCATGAGTTGCTGACCTATTCCCTGCCCCCGGAAGTTCTCCAGAACGCCTCCCAGCCAGCTATAAAAAATTGTTTCGCTTTCGCGATAGCCGATCTTGAAGCCGATGAATTCCGAAGCTTTTGAGCAAAGCAGTACGACACAACCCGGTCGGGCTAAACGTTCTTCAAATTTTTGACGATCTAAGGATGGGAAGATGATCCGTGCAAGGTTCCACACCGCTTCTTTCTGTTCAACTGTCAAAGGTGAAACGTGGCCGGTAATGGTCATACACAACAGCTATTCCATGGCCTGTGTCACATCCGCCAGAATATCCTCAATATTTTCCAGACCTGCGGAGATACGGATTAAACCAGGCGTGATGCCCACCGCAGCCCGTTCAGCATCGGTCAGTTTAGAATGGGTGGTAGAAGCAGGGTGGATGGCGATGGTGCGCGTATCCCCCAGGTTAGCCGAGTGCGAAATCATTTTTAACGAATTCAAAAAACTCCGGCCCTTGTCAATGCCTCCCTTCAGCTCAAACGACACCAAACCACCTCCCATCTTCATTTGCTTGCGGGCTATGAGTTGCTGAGGGTGTGAATCTAAAAACGGATATTTGACATACGCCACATGGGGATGTTTTTCAAGATGCTGGGCCAGCATCCATGCATGGGCACAGTGACGGTCCATCCGCACAGCCAGTGTTTCCAGACTTTTGGAAAGTATCCATGCATTAAAAGGCGACATGGACGGTCCGGTGTGTCGGGCAAAGAAGCGTATATCTTTGATCAATTCTTTCTTTCCAACAATGGCCCCACCGATGACCCGACCCTGCCCATCCATAAACTTGGTAGCCGAATGCGTGACCAGGTGAGCTCCCCACTGAATAGGGTTTTGCAGATAAGGCGTGGCAAAACAATTGTCTACGTTCAAAATCAACTGATGTTTGCGTGCCAGCTCACCCAACCATTCGAGATCAATGATATCGAGGGCGGGGTTGGAGGGCGTCTCCACAAAAATCATTTTGGTATTGGGCTGAATTTTCTTCTCCCAGGAGTCCGGATCGTTCACATCCACGTAGGTGTGGGAGATGTTGAACCGTGGAAACAGGGTGTTAAGAATCTGGTGGGTAGACCCAAATACCGAACGCGAGGCGAGCACATGATCTCCGGCTTTTAACAACGCAGCCATGCTGCAATACATAGCGGCCATACCCGAGGCAGTGGCAATGCCATCCTCCGCGCCTTCCAATAAACAAAGTTTTTGAATAAATTCGGTCGTGTTCGGATTGGAGTAGCGGGTATAAATGTTTCCCGCCACTTCATCGGCAAACAGGGCGCGTGCCTGCTCAGCCTCGTCAAAAACAAAGCTGGAGGTGAGATACAACGGGACGGAGTGTTCGCGAAAGGCAGTACGCTCGTGTTGGGCGCGGATGGCATCCGTTTCAAAATGATTTTTTTCCATCAGAGAGAATCGATTACTTCTACACTATAAGTTACCGTGGCCGTCTTCTCCAGTGTCTTGGCCACGGAGCAATACTTTTCCACAGACAGGGCCACCGCTTTTTGGGCTTTTTCCAATTCGATTTTTCCGTAGAGCCGAAAGTGAGCATGCACGGACGTATAAAGCGCGGGGACTTTATCTTTTTCCCGTTCCCCCGTCAGCGTGATTTTAATATCGGCCAGCGGGGCGCGTTGCTTTTTTAAAATGCTAACCACGTCAATAGCGCTGCAGCCTCCAAAGGCCGCCAGCAATACCTGCATGGGGCGCATGCCCGCGTCATGTCCCCCATCGGCCGGAGAGCCATCCATTACGATGCGGTTGCCGGCTTCGTTGACAGCCTGCATACAAAAATGATCGTCCAGCCGGCTGAGTTCGATTGTTGTCATCTCGAAAGATACAACAACGGCTAAAGATTTTAAATGTTTGTCAACTCAAGGGTTAAGCTCGCAGCATAGTCATTGAATCAAGTACTTCGATGGACTGATCCTTGAAATAAAAAGAACCCATTTGTATTAAGTAGATAGAGTACCGCTTGGTCTGCATTTTTGATCTTCCCTTTCAATCAAAAGATTACGCTTGAGCGAGCAGGAAAATAAAAGTTACAACCCTGTGTGTATCGGACTAATAAGATGCAGGAAGCCAACGATTCCAGGAATTCCGATACTCCCCCATATCCAACGTACTGCCTTTCGTGCCTATCCAGAAATGGCCTCCCTTGTATGGAACATATAGATAATCTTTAATATCTTCTGCCTCTTGAGCAGTATAGTAAAAAATACTTTTGCTGGAGTCCACCGGGCTGATCCACGCGATCAGCAATTGCAAACCGGATCCTAATATCGGGCGATCGGTAAAAATACCTGCAGGAGTTAGACTGACGGGCACCTCCCGAAAATATTTTTTGGCAAATAGATTTCCTTCGAGTGTACCCACCACATGAATATTCTTGCCAGTCAGATCTGTTTCCAGCGCTTGTACATCGGTCATGACTGGTATGGCACCCCCCAATGATCCGTTTACTTGTGTCAGAAGTTCATGGACGGCCTGTTGTCCGGTGGGAGTTCGCTCGCGGGTGGAAACCACAAACAGGGCATCTTTAAAAGAATCTTCGGTCGAGAGCCGAGAGGGAGCTGAAAATTGTCGCGCAGTTTGTAATTTAATCCTTCGAGCGTGTTGCTCAGCTACGTGCGTAGGCGTAACACCATCAAATACCAGCAACAGTTCGGGAAAAAACGCATCAAACGTGGGATACGTGGTGCGGTTCGTTTCATAGTAGCGTAGTTTGTCTACGAGTGCTTGCGTATATACGAATCCCCTGGCCAACTCGTTGTCTTCAAAAAATCGACTGGCTATTTCTTGACCATATCTTTGAACGCCCAGGCGACACGTTATTGCCCGCACCATTTGCTCCTTGACTGTCACATGCCAGAATTGATATCCATTCTCAGCCATTTCTTTTTTTATGGGCTTGAATAAATAGCTGTACTTCGCAACCTGACGAGCCATCTTGTCAACTAACGGATTCACAAACGAATGACTGAATTCATGGAAGATCAAATCATTGGTAGAGATCACATCGCGGAATACAGGAATTCCATTTTCTACATTGGAGGGTTCAATGACGGCACTCAGATACGTATTCCCCTGCTGGTCGGTAGCCGAAACTCCAAAATTTCCGTTTTGAAACAAGGTGTTTAATACAATCGCATAGGATGAATGACTCCTTCCGTAATAGCTTTCCAACTGTTCAATACCCTTAAACTGTGCAAACGCATAGTGTGCGTTGCGTAGCATCAAATCAAAAAAGGGTTCTTGTGAATTGAAAAAATGATCGTAACCCACGGCAGCACAAAATCTTCGGAGTCGTTGCACGTACACAACCACCGAGTCAGGGCCTCCTAGTGAATTGGCCATATCGAGCGACATACTGGGCAACGGTTCTAAATTCTCGTCTAAGTTGAGCATGAAAAATACCGGTCCGTCAATGCTGCCCATGGAAAATATTTTTCGAAGAAACATGACCTCAGCAGCCATGTCAGGCTTGGCAAACGCAGCGATGATCTTTGTTTTGTACTCCATGTACTTAGGTGTGATGAAGGGGTATCCATTCAAAAGACCAAGGGTATATAACAATTCCAGGCGCGGGTCAACTTTAAGTTTGGCTTTGCCAATGGCTGCTTCCATTTTTTTAAATGAAGGCTTAGGCAAGGCTTGCAAATCTGACCACCCTTTGGTTTGTGACCATTGAACTGGTGTCGTAGACAATAGGGCATTGACATGCGTCAGGTTAGCCAATAAATCCGACTCTTCCACGGTTTTACCGATGAATAGGGTCATGTCTTCCGATTTGGCATCACCATTTTTTGTCTTGATCAAAAACTGAATCTTTTTCAGTCTCGTGGGATCTTCTGCGTAATATTGACTGGGCACCAGACTGAAACTAAACACACCTGTGGACTCGGGTTTCAGACGTTGCGATTCATGAGAAGCATCCCAGCTTCCGTTGGTGAATGCACCTGTGCCAGACTCTTTCCATGCCCAAATAAACAACTCCCGGGCGTTGGCAAGCGAAGGATCATTTGAAACATCAATCACAATTTTTACAGGACTCTTGGCGTTCATTCGAGCCGGTTGTGTGGTCAGCTTGATTCCATATAAAAACGCAGACGACATTTCCGACTCTTTTTTTCTTTGCTGCCCCACCACAGGATAGCAAGTCATGGCCCAAAGGGAACCCAACACAAACAAACGAATCATACGGGTAGGTGAATTAAAGTGGAATAATTTAAGATGAAGCGTCCATCTGAAATAATCAAACTGGTGACGCACTACAAAATTACCGCGTCAACCCGCGATCTCCACTCATACAAATTGGGTCATTTTTGAGGTCGTGGGTGTTTGCGTGGAATTAGTTATCAACTACCTCCGAAACTCCTGCCACTTCAAATAAGTCAGGCTTCTCCATAGCCATTCAAAAAATCCATAGCGGAACCGCTTCATCCACCATTCACTACCATAAACCTGCAAAACGTAGACCGCCAATCCGATCAGCAAACAGATCACTGCGCCAGATTCATTCAGCCAACCGAGACCCACCGAAAAGAATATCAGAACACCCAAAACAGATTGGACCAGATAGGTGGTGAGCCCCATGCGTCCCACGGCATAAAACCGCATCCACCGGTGGCGCCATTTCTCCTGACGGTAAAGCAACAAGATACTGGTAACATAAATCGTGGCCAGGCAAGCATTGAAAACATCATACGCTAATCCACCTATGGCAAATTGAAGACTTTGATTCAGTTCCAGGTGCAACACCTGCGTTACTCCCAGGATCACCAGTACAAAGACCACGCAACCCGCCAGTATCCACCAGGCGGTCTTTCGGAGTTTTTGAATAAACGGGATGCCATCCATCCAGCGCTCAAAGAATTTTTTTCTCCCGGCATAGAGCCCCAGCAGAAACAACCCGGTAGTGATGTAAATCCGTCCGGATAAAACCTGAAATTCAAATTTGGGAATCAATTCTTTCCAGTTCGCTGCCAGAATGGAAAAATAACTTCCCGTCTTTAACGTATCATAATAGGCAAGCAGGGATGCCTGATCGTCTGTGGTAAAACTACCCGAAACATTTCGGATGCCTTCGTATAAACGCAGACTGAACCCCGGAAGATTGAGGATCAGCATCAGACCTACCATCAGCAACGCGCGATCCGGGAGTTTATAGAGCAGGATCAGTAAAACCCCGAGTACCGCATAAATGGTCAGGATATCTCCGCGGTAATGCAGGTGATGTAACAGCCCGATGGCAAAAAGAATGAGCAGCCTCCAGGTAAAACGCAGGACGAAGCTTCCGGTATCTGCGCTTTTCTCCGATTGAATAAAAAAACTCAATCCAAACAGAAAAGAAAAAATCATATAGAACTTCCCCTGAATAAAGATGCCGATGAATCCCATCACGATTTGGTCGGCCAGTGTTTTGGCGGTCAGGTTGGCGTGTATTTCCGGAGCCTGACCGGCATAGTATTGTTCGGTAAAATGCACCATCGCAATGCCCAACAAGGCAAAGCCTCGTAAGATGTCGATGATTTTGATGCGAGACTCGAGGGAAACCGGCTTAGACATAATTTGGCGAATGATTTATGGTTAATGTTAACAAATCATGGGAGATTACCCTAATCTTTCCGCATCGGTCAGAAAAAAAGTGAAACAACTTTGTTGTATCTTTCTTCGTTTGATGTTCCATTCAACGATGCTTTTGGATGTGTGAAAGGTAGATGTAAAACAACCGCCCATGATCGATCATGTCAAAATTTTAGAGACTCAGGTATTATCCAACAATTGGTATGTTCTTCGAAAAATTACATATGAATATACCAAAAAAGATGGTACCCGGCTCACGCAAAGCAGGGAGGCCTATGATCGGGGGAATGGCGCAACAATTCTGCTTTATCACAAGACCCAAAAGACGGTTATTCTCACCCGACAATTTCGGTTGCCTACGTTTGTGAATGGAAACGAAACAGGAATGCTGATTGAAGCATGTGCCGGCTTGTTGGATGAAGATAATGCCGAAGACTGTATCCGAAGAGAGACGGAAGAGGAGACGGGCTATCAGGTGACACACGTTCGTAAAATCTTTGAAGCCTATATGTCGCCTGGGTCGGTGACGGAAATTTTGCATTTTTTTGTGGCGGAATATTCGAAAGAAATGAAAGTAACCGAAGGGGGTGGAGCCGCCCAGGAAGAAGAAAACATTGAGGTGTTGGAGATGAGCCTGGATCGGGCCTTGGGCATGATTGAAACGGGTGAAATCAAAGACGGAAAAACCATCATGCTGCTGCAGTACGCCCGGCTTAACCTTAATTTATAAAACTTTTCCAGGGTGTACAGACTAAATAATAACTGATGTTACGCAGCGTTTGTAGCATAATTGTCAGACTGATCCCGATCAACCTGACGCACTTTAGTAAATTTGTGGAACACCAGTTGATAAAAAACCCATCACTTTCCTTTACCTATCATGTCCGTAACGCTCTTCGATAAATTGGGTGATGACAATATTTCGCTGTTGGTGGAGCGTTTTTATAATTTGGTTTTTGCTGATCCCGTCATCAGCCACCTTTTTAAAACCGACCCAGAGGTCATCAAGGAAAAGCAGCGCTTATTCCTGACCCAGTTTTTGGGCGGCCCACCCCGCTATTCACAACAGTATGGACACCCACAATTGCGCGCCCGGCACTTACCCCACCCGATTGGTCAGGAAGAAGCCGTGGCCTGGCTCACGTGTATGTCAAAAGCCATTGGTACCTTGCCCATCGAAGAGCGTCTGAAGGACGAACTATTCAAGCGCTTTGTCCCGACTGCCATGTTTATGGTGAATCAACCAGAGGAATAAGGACTCCTGCTTGTTTGCGGTGTGAAAAATCCTGTTAAACCATCCATCAAAACGCAGCCAGTGGATGCAAACCGGTTGTCTTGTAGCTTTTGTTTTCTAAATTCGTCTACCCATAAGATCAATCTTTCAATATTTACTGCGATTCGTATGCTTTGATCAAAACCTTCTGGCAGATTCAATATGAATAGAAAACAATTTATACTAGCAAAAAGCGCAGGCCCTTTTTCCGGGTTCACACCAGCACATGTGATTGGTGAATATGTCTTGCATACCGGTCAGGAGTTGGAGTGCGAATCGATACAGGCAGAAGGAAAAGAATTTTATATGGTAGGCTCCCTATATGATTGGGAGAATCCAACAGGCTCCAACCGGGCCAATCTGGAAAAGATATTTCAAAGTAAGAATATTGATGAGGTATTGGAAAATTCAAATCAGTATGGTGGAGAATTCATACTGATCATCAAATTCGGGGAGGATATTTATATCTTCAACGATGCCACCGCCCAGAAGGAAGTTTACTATGATGATACGTTTAGCTGTTTTGCTTCTCAGCCAAAACTGATTGGTTTGTCCGTTGAATTGCAAGAACATTCAGATGGGGATGCTATCGGGTTTTATCATTCGAAAACATTTCAGCAAAAGTGCCTTTTTGTAGGCGATTCTACGCACCAGAAAAACGTCCGGCATCTGTTGCCTAACCACCTCCTACAGGTGAAAAGTAGGTGCAGCAAGCGGTTTTTTCCTACACGCAGTTCCGGCAGCGAATTATTGGAGGTAATCGCCAAACAGTCAGCGAAAATGCTGAAGGGATATATTGCCGCCATTGCTCACCGTTCCAAAATAAAAATGGCAGTGACGGGTGGTTACGACAGTCGGGTATTATTCCTCGCCAGCCTGGAGGTTCCTTGCGAATATTATGTGACTAAACATCCCAACATGAATGATTCTCACTATGATATCGTTATCCCTACATACTTAACAAAACTGTTTCATAAGAATTTTTCAGTGGAGACGGATAGTCGGGAGGCATCGAGTAGATTGGATGCGAATTATATCAACGACATAGACTTTCCACGGTTTTTGGGAAAAGGCTCCGTTGAAAACGGGTACACGTTCATCAACGGGAACATCAGTGAAATTGCGAGGAATTATTACGGATATTATCCATCGGCCACCGCGGAAGATTTGAGTTTTTTAGCGGGCTACTCCAATCTAAAATGGGCGATCACTCAATATGCTTCCTGGTTAAAAAACAAGCCACAGTTGGATGCTTGCGGATACCACTATTTGGATTTCTTTTATTGGGAAGAAAAGATGGGGAATTGGGCCGCCAAGAGCAAAACGGAACTATATGCATTGGGAAAAGATGTAACATCGCCCTTTAATTCGCGCGCGTTGCTTGGTCTTTTGCTAAAGAGCGATCGAAAGGAGAGGGATTCGCATTTTAATCGCTTGTATGACCTTATTATTTCAGAATTGGCAAACAACAAAAAGGAAGTCATTGACTTACCCATTAATCCAGACCGGAAACAAGCCATCCTGAGATTCATGAAACGCCTCGGAATCTATCATTTATATCGCTATCTCGGCTTAAAGTTTCGAATGCTGAATGTCTGACGTTGTCTATTCAAAAAATTGCTAAACTATCATTTCTATACGTTTAATACCCGACAGGTTCTTTTTCGGAAGAGACTGATGGGCAACGTCATTGACTTTCTGTTGGTGTATCTGGCCGTGGAGCTTCTGGTCAGTACTTTTTTTAAAGAGGCAACTCTGATTTCTTCCTGGTTATTGATCTGGGGATATCTGATTTATGGTACCCTGATGGACGCCTATTATGGAAGAACCCTTGGAAAGAAGTGGGCAGGCTTGCACCTGAGCCTGAAGGGGAGATCACCCATACGAAGTGCTTTTTATAGAAATTTTCTGAAGATTCTGCTGGTGATGACCGGGTTTGATTTTTTGCTTCTGCCGCTCACCCGCGGGTATTCAGGGTTTCATAATCGGATCGCAAAAGCGTCCATCACGGAAGCACCGCGCTAGACCCGGATAGAAAATTGATTCAGGAACGGACAGTGGGCGGGCACGCACCGAGAATTTATATAACGCATTTGATGAAGGGTAAGATAAAACAGTTATTTTTATCATACGATCAAAAACATCCTTAGCCAGCCGCATTGGGTCACTAAGGATGAAAAAATCATGCTTATAAACGGGTTGGTGGCAAGTGCTATGGACATATGAGATTACAAATATTCGGACTTGTGATATTATTAGGTTGTGGTGGACAACGACCGGAAACTAAAAACGATTTGGTTGCATTGATTGGCAGACTGCCGACAATTCAGACTCCAGTAACATTTGACTCGGACAAACCGGTATCCGTTGGAGTGAAAATTGACCAAGATGTTATTGATAGTCTGCAAATTAAAATTCCCGGCTACGGAATTTTAGGTAAACTATTTGAGACGGACGACTTTATTGTTATTGTTGGAATTGTTCCGAACGACACAGGCTCACCACAAATATTAATTTTTGACACAACAGGGAAAGAAATTGATTCATACCTTGCCTACGGTACAGCAGGTGCAGATATGGGATTTAATTCAAAAAACGTAGTGACAATTAATCCGAATCGCGAAATACTATTTATTGACAGTACTTGGACAATGAAAATAAATGATGAGAGGACTGACATAATTGAGGGTACGGACTCTTTAAGCGTGACTACTGAGCAATTTAGAATAACAGATGCAGGAATAATAGAAAAAATACGTTAACCCCTGTTGGTGCGCGTTTGTAACGCATGCTTTTTGAGTCATTTTAAAACAAGCCAATGAATAAGATAGAAGGGTTAGAAGATAAAAGTGATTATGAAGACTATTGGGACTTCATTAATTATCGCATTGACGGATATTGGTTAGATGAAAAATTAGACGAACTCTACCCTAACAATACGTACAAAGGACTTATTCCGACACTTGTTTATTGGATAGAAAGAGAAGATGAAAAAGCAGTTGTATGGAAAAGAATTTTGCCAAGAGAAACCGAAACAACAATTTGTCCTATTCTAATGTGTCCAGACGACAACGACTTTTCGTGCATATTAATAGTTGCCGAAATTCGAAATTGCGGAGACTTAATACAGTGGAAACAAATTGGCATAGATAAGACAAAAGAATGGGGCGCTGAAAAAGTTGGCTCGACAGTAGAATGGTTTGATAAACTCACTGAACTCAATTTTTCAAAACAGGAGTATTTAACAATGCTCGAAGCTTTTAAGCAGCGACTAACCACTGATAAGTTGCGAATTGAAGAACGTATGAAAGATTGGAATGTCAACAAAACGAGCGATTTTTTTACTTAATTTTCAAATATGATGAAGTCTTTATCAAAAGCCATGCTTCTGTTGATGGCATTGTTTGGCCTGGTTGGGTGTGAGGATAAACTCGAGCAAAAGGGTTTTGCAGTACCATCAAACATGGAAGAGGAAGAACAAGTAGATGGAATTTCCAGGGATTCCATGGTTTTCCACACGAGACCAAGTAATGTTTTGTTGACGGGACATCCGAGATTTCGCTTGACAACAGTTTATAAAGTGAATTTTAAAAAAGACAGCACCAGTTTTATTGGTTCAAATAGTTTCTACTCCAACTACTCAAATATGGGAGAGACAGATGGAAATCAATGGCATTATAATTATTTACCAGGCATGGAAGCCGTCTATGGATATAACATGGTAAATGTATCTCACTTTGACAAAGAAACGCAAAAGCAAAAGCTCTTTTTCGAAAATCCAGTGCTCATTAGAACTTTGTATTACCCATCTTTTTCTAAGGACACTTTAAACAACGTGCCGATCAATCGGAATTATTTTATGGTTTCTGTTTATGACGAAGACACCAATAAAGACGGATTTATCAATACAAATGATTTAAGAAGATTTTATTCATTTAATATAGAGGCTGATGGGAAAAAGCCAATTGTTCCAACCAACTTTTCGGTTTACAAATCCGAGTACGATCCTGCCAATGATTTTTTATTTGTTTTTGCAACATTGGATAAGGACGGGAATGGACAGATAGATAAGCTAGAGCCCTCAAGCATTTTTTGGGTGGACTTGAAAAACCCTGAAAAGACTGGGAAACAATATTGAGACTAATTAGCCCTAATGGCGCGCGTTTGTAACGCGTGCTTTTTTAGTAAATAGACTGGAGGGTAATTTTAAAATTACAAAAATGAAAAAACTTTATACTATAATTTTGATGATATGTTTCACAACGACATCATTTGGACAAAGCTCAATCGAAACTGACAAATCACGAATAAAAGAATTAATTATTAAATCTTTTGAGGAAATATGGTCTGAATTAAGTTCAAAAAACATTGATAAATATTATACAAACGATTTTCTGCTTTTGGAAAACGGAAAAGTTTGGAATAATGATTCTATTGCGAATTATTTGAATAATGCCATACTTCGGAAACCCAATCCAATACGAAGGAATACAATTGAAATTATTGAAATTAGAGTCGCAAACGGAACGGCATGGGTTGCATACCAAAACTATGCGATATTCTCAACGGATAATAAAATCATTAGAAAAGCTCATTGGCTAGAAAGCGCAACAGCAATTTTAACCGATAACGGATGGAAATTAGAAATGCTTCACTCAACTCGAATTAAAAATGAGTAAAAACTACTGTTAACAGACCTACCCAAAAGTGACGGTTCAGTGGTTAAATCAAGCGTGGAGCTCTGAACCGAACAACTCGATTCCGTGTTTTCTGTTTTTAAACTACCCTACATGAACTATAAACTATTTGGAAAAAGCGGTCTGCGCGTATCGGAGCTTAGCCTGGGAACGATGGGTTTTGGCACCGAATGGAAATGGGGTGCAGACAAGGAGTTAAGCCAAAAAATTTTTGACACCTATGCCCAGGCCGGTGGCAATTTTCTGGATACCGCCAACCGGTATACGGAAGGAACTTCCGAGAAATACATCGGTGATTTTGTCGCCAAAGACCGCGATCATTTTGTCATCGCCACCAAATATTCTCTTCGCGACCGCAGCGGAGACCTCAACTTTGCCGGGAATCACCGGAAAAATCTGATGCGCAGTGTCCGCGAGAGTTTGTGGCGGCTGAATACCGATTTCATCGATGTGTTATGGTTGCACGCATGGGATAGTTGGACCCCTCCGGAAGAAATCCTGAAAGGACTGGAAGATTTGATTAGCCGTGGCATGGTGCATTACATTGGCATCAGCGATACGCCCGCCTGGGTGGTCAGCCAGGCAAACACCATAGCCGAACTTCACGGATGGAATCAGTTTGTGGGGTTGCAGATTGAGTATAGCCTGATCCAGCGAACGGTGGAAGCAGAGCTGATGCCCATGGCAAAAGCATTTGGTATGACCGTGACACCCTGGGCACCACTGGCCGGGGGTGCGCTCACCGGAAAATATCTGAAAGGAGAGAAAGGTCGCCTCCCCGAAACCAGCCTGCGACTGAGCGACCGATCCGTTGCGATTACGCAAAAAGTGGTGGAGATCGCCCATCGGTTAGGCGTGACCGCCTCGCAGCTGGCCATCAACTGGACGCGCCAACATAAGCAGCAATCGGTGATTCCGATTGTAGGAGCGACCAAAGTTGCTCAACTGCAGGATGTGTTGGGATGTTTAACTTTTGAGATTCCACCGGAGGCGATGACGGAGTTAAATGAAGTATCTAAAATAGAGTTACCCTTTCCCCAGAAGTTCCTGACCGAACCGGGCGTATTGGACGTGCTATACGGAGGTGTGAAAGATCAGATGAAAGACAGCCGCTAGCAGCCATGGGCCATTCATCCATACGCTTCTGCTTTAATGATCGCGTACCCGCATGTGGGCTACGGAAGGATGATCGATAAAGTGTAATACTTCCTGAATGACTTCTTTGGATTTCAGGTTATGTCCAAGTCCCTGGGTGGTGATCAGACGCGCATTTCTCCAGGCACTCTGAATCCGGAGTGCGTGATGATACGGGGCATCCGGATCGTGTTGATCGTGAATGATTAACCCCGGAATGACGATTCCTTCGGCAAAACGGGGAGCGGAAAAATAACGGGGATGGTGATCGACTGTCTGAATAAATTGCTGATAGATCTGATGCAAAGCACGTTTGCTCAACCCGAGGGTATCGCGGTAATAATACATGAACTCTTCTACTTCCCCCGGGGTGCCGGTGATGACAAGTTTATTGATCGGGAGCGATGGGTTCTGAAAAAGGGCATACAGGGAAGCAAAACTTCCGAGGGAATGACTGACCACCGTATCCACTTCACCGGTTTGTTCCAGAAATGCCTGAATGGCCTGTGCATATTTGGGAACGTGCAAGATGCGGCCGCCCGACTGGCCATGGGCCGGAGCATCTAAGGTATAGATGGTGTACTGATCACCAGACAATGCCTGAATATAGTTTTTCCAGCGAAAGCTGTGACTTTGCCACCCATGCAAAAAAAGAATTTTGCGACTACCACTTCCCCATCGATAGACCTGAATCGACTCATCGCCTACCTGAAAAGATGTTTGAGTAGCCGTGCGGAGAAATTCCTCTTGATGAGGTTTGAGCCTTGCTCCGAAAGGGGTGCAAAATAAGTCAAAACCTTTTTTTCCGGCTGTAGCCGGAGCCACCCAGGCCAGCAGGTTCAGCCATTGGCCCATGAGTTTTGCCAGAAGAGTTTTCATGTGTTAGGGATTTTAGTTTTTAAGTCAGCTTGCGGATGAACATGTCAGGGTCATACATTTTAGATACCAATCGGTATCTTATTGGTGAAAAAAATTTAAAGCTGATGTTACGCAAATTAGTAAAGCATGTCAGGTTGAGGCTCTCGAAACCGGATTTGCGGCACCAAATCGACTTCGAGAGCCTCAGTCTGACATTTGTTCTATGAATGTTGCGTAACATCAGTTATAAGGTCATATCATCAATTACTTTTTCCAGATGTCGCAAGGCCTGTCGGATATCCTTGTTGTTTCCCTGGAGTTTGCTCATCATAATGGCACCTTCCAGTAAGGCAATCGACAACGAAGCAAAAGCGGCTTTGTCAATATCACTCCGAAGTTGTTTGTGTTGGATTCCGTTGTCCAGCAACTGAATCAGCGATTCGCGCAAAACCTCCAATACTTTGGCGGCTTGTTTTCGCAGCATCGGGTGGGCATCATCTACTTCCGGTGCTACATTCAGGAGCGGGCAACCTCCGGGGATCGGAGGGTCTGAAATGTAAGTCTCAAAATAGCGGAAGGCCATTTTTAACTTCAGCGGAGCCGTGGGTTGCAACCGGATGGCCTGCCGGATGTGTTGAAACATGGTGTCGGACAGAAACTGCAAGGCCTCTTTTTCCAACTGATTTTTATTTTTAAAATGGCGATAAATAGCTCCTTTGGTAAACCGGGTGGCGGTGGTAATATCGCTGATGGAGGTGGCCTTGTAGCCCTGCGTATTAAACAGTTCTCCCGAGAGCTTGAGTATTTTTGCTTTGGTGGCTTCCGGATGGCGCATGTCACAAAGATACCGATCGGTATCTAAAATACAAAACTGCCTTTCTTTTCTTACTTTTCTTTTGGGAAACATGGCCCTAAAAAGCAGATCAGATGAAAACACTTTCACTTTCATTCCTTTGGATAGTGGCGATCACCGGGGGCTACGCTCAATCGGTGGCAGATAGCAGCAGCTACTTCGTAGTTACGTACACGACCGGATCAGCCTGGAATGCGGAGAAATCTGCGCAGGATCAACTTTATTTCAAGGAGCACTCAGCTCATTTGGTGAAACTGAGAAAAGAAAAGATTATCGTGGCCGGAGCGCGGTATGGCGAAAAGGGCATGATCATTATCCGCACGGGTTCCATGCGAAGTGCGATGGCATCAATCTTTAGCGATGTCGCTTTGAAAAATAATTTGTTTGTGGCTCAGATCGAACCTCTTCAGGTGTTTTATCCGGGCTGTCTGGAACTATTACCCTCTCAGAAATGAATGCTCTCTTCAAAAAACTGAATTACAAAGCACCGTCAACGATCTACGTGCTTCATGCACCGGATCGCATGGCGGCTGATCTGAAGGAGATGGAAAAGCAGGCCAATCTCCAGACCTCTTTGGCAGGCGTGAGAACGGTTGATTTTATGCTGGCGTTTGTGACGACTCAAAAACAGGTAGATGAACTGATTCAACGGATCGTTCCCCGGATGTCATCGGATGGGGTGTTGTGGTTTGCGTATCCGAAAGGCTCTTCGAAGCGATATTCCTGCGATTTTAACCGGGATACGGGCTGGGCTATGTTGGGAAAGGCAGGTTACGAAGCTGTGCGCCTGGTTGCGGTGGATGAAGACTGGAGCGCTTTACGATTTCGCAAAGCAGAAAACATCAAACAGATGACCCGTAGTTTCGCCATGTCGGAGGAAGGGAAGAAAAAAGTAAGGCGTGGCCAACAGAAATCTTAGACCTACCACAAGGTTAATGTTTCAGGAGTTTTACCTAGCTGAGAGAAGGTAGCTTGAGCAGCAGCGCTGTGATTGAATCTGAGCTTCATGACCCCAAAACCATTTTCAATGTTAAACGTGCTGATGTAGGTGTTTTTATGCATTTCAAACACCAATTCATTTGACGTCTTTGCATATCCACTTCCTGAATAAATGGTTTGCAGGGTTCCCTCCTGAAATAAGTGAATGGTGCAAAAAATCCCGTTTGCATTTTGATAAATTCGGGCCTCTCCGGATAACTTGTTGGTTGTTGAACTTACCTTCCAATGTTCTTTGAGGGAGTATTTGTTTATTCCATCGTTGTAAAATGATTTGAGTGATAACAGCCGCTCCTGCGTCTGCGTTTTTTTGAAATTAAGTTTGGAGAGGAGGTTGGAGTAGAACAACGAACTGTCGATAAATTGATTACCCTTTTTCGTCTCCTGGAAAAAATTAAATTCGTCATTGGCCCAGAGTTCAAATGACCTCGAAATGGACTCCCATGCATATTCTCCCTTCAACTTTTCTTTACTGATCGCAATATCTTTTTTTCGATGCATCCGACTGATAGCACTATCCTGGAAATCGCTCGGGATGGCATAAATATTAGCGAGGTGCCGATGGGCAATCAGGCTAGTCGTGTAGTCCTCAGATTGATCTAATGCAATTTGATAGACATCTTTGGCTTTTTCAATTCGTCCGGCCAGCATGAGATTTTTTCCAAGCTGCAGAAGAAGATTGGGGTTAATACTATTTAACAGAGAGCTATCTTGTTCATATTTTTTATAGATTTTGTCAAGAAATAGATTGGATTTGGCATTCCATAAGAATTCGAAGTTACTCTTGGCATCATTTGAAAGAGTTTGATTCGAAAGCGTGTTATAGAAGTTTTCTTCTTGCTCAACCAGACTTTCAATATCATCTTCGACAGATTTTACATTTTCCTGAAAACTTTCTGCTTTCTTTTCTTGTCTTTGAATATTCATGGAAAAAATGCTAAACAAGGCAGAAGTCAGTAAGGCTACAATACTCAGTAGCAATGACGGATCTTTAAACCATTTTCTTGTCCCTTGATTATGGGTCTGTCTGATTAACTCAAGTTCCGCTTCAACTTGTCGAATTTTTTCTTTTACGTCAGATTCCATACCATTTTTATAGTTTTTGAATAATGTTTACATGATTTGATTGCGGTCGGAAGCGATATCGTTGTTGGCTCCGCGTACCATAGCCATCACCGCCCTCAGTTTTCCATAGCCGTACTTCCCTTGGAGGGCGCTGTAGAGTTCTTTCAGGCTAGCGTCTTCCGACAAAGAAGTTAAGGTGTTTTTAATCACCTCCTGTTCTTCAGGTTGGATAAAAGCGTCTACAGCTAACTTACCCATCTCCACTGCTTTGGCCAGGTGACCTTCAATGGTAGTGATCGCCAGGTGACGTTCTTCGGCTATCCGAGGAACACTCATTCCGTTCTTGAACAAATCCAGGGTGATATCATAGGTGCTTCGGTCATCACCTTCCTTTTTCTTTTTACCTTTTCGTTTCTTTGATTTTTCCAAAACAGCGGGAGGGAGCGTGTTGCGGATGGAGGCCAGCAAGTGCATTCGTTCTTCCTTTCGCTGAACGGCCAGCGCTGACAAATCTATGATTTGGTCTTCGAGAATACCGGTAACCATCGCATAAATGACATCCACTTCTTCCCATTTTTTCATCAGCCACTGATCCAGTTCCGATAGTTGATTGACATACGTTTTTACCCGCTTGCGTTGCTTCATCTGTTCCAGATGCTCCGCCAAGATCCGGATCGTGTCCCATAAAAAGCTACGGTAATAGGCTCTTCCTTTTTCCAGCCGCTCCGCAAGGGCGGGTGAATCGGTTCGGAGCAGTTCACTGAGTTGCCATCGGAATTTTTCCGTGTTGGAATATTCACCTTGCAATCGGTCGATCAGCTGGGCCATCACCGGTTTCAGGGTGTCGTCCAGCATTTCTGTTTCGTCTTTTTTAACATAGGTTAGTTCTTTGACGAGGGTGGTGAAGTCAAACGTGCGCTCAATGAGATGATGAATGAATTGTCTTTGCTTTTCTTTCATCAAGGCAGGCAATTGCTCCGGGCGATGATATTCTTTGGCATAGGCCGCCACTTGCGCATCCGTGCTGATGGCGGAGGAAGGAATGCGCGTGCGCAAAATCAATCCGGATAAAGTTCGCAACCGCGAAAGAGCCACATACACCTGACCCGGAGCAAAGGCCTGCCCGACATCCAGAATAGCTTTGTCGAACGTGAGCCCCTGACTTTTATGCACGGTAATCGCCCAGGCCAGTTTGACGGGATACTGTTCAAACGATCCGACCACTTCTTCCTCCGGGTGTTGGGTCAAGGTATTTAATACATACTTTTTGTTTTCCCAGCGTTCCCGCGTAAGCGTGTAAGGTTGTTGGGAATCGGCCATGATTACTTCGATCTCACCCATGGCAATTTTAACAACAGTGGCCAACTGCCCGTTGACGTATGCTTTTGCTTCGTCTGTATCGTTGCGGGTAAACATGATTTGAGCCCCTTCTTTTAACTCGATCCGTAACTGCACCGGAAACATGCTGTCTGGAAAATCACCTTCCAGCCGGGCATCAAAAAAGTGCGAAGGCGTAGGGAGTTTTTTTAACTCCTGTTGATTGAGTTGATCGGCTTTGTAATTATGCGTGGTCAGGGTGATGATTTCTTTCAGGAGATCACCTTCCTTCGCAGGTTGATACTGTTGATTGAGCATCTCAATATCCTGCGGGGTGACCGTGTTGTTTCTAAGGTTGTTGAGCAAGTCAATAAACACCGGATCATGCTGCCGGAAAATCCGGGTGAGCTCGATGTACACCGGTGGATTGGGTCGGAGGGCATGAGCTTCGTAGAACCATCCGCTCGAATAATGCTTTTTCAGAATATCTTCTTCCTCTCGCCCGATCACCGGTGGCAGTTGGTACAAATCTCCAATGAAAAGTACCTGCACTCCGCCAAAGGCTTGCCGGAAATTATTTCGGGCGGCCTTCATCCGGTAGTCGATGGCATCTAATAAATCGGCACGAAGCATGCTCACTTCATCAATCACCAAAAGGTCGATGGATCGGATCACTTGCTTGCGGACACTGTTCAACGGGTGTTGTCGGGCGAGCATCGACTGATTCAAAACCCTCGGGTTTTCATGAAAGGAATCCGGTATCGATCGGTCAGGAATAAACGTGATGGGAGGAAGTAAGAACTGTGAGTGGATAGTCACGCCTCCGGCATTTAAAGCCGCGATGCCTGTGGGGGCTACTACAATAAAGTTTTTGTGTGTGTAGTCTTTCAGATTTTTAAGAAAGGTGGTTTTACCGGTACCAGCTTTGCCCGTCAGAAATATGGGACTGGACGTAGTGTTGATAAATGAAATAATCTGAGTAAGAGGATTTTCCATGCCGGCAGCAGAAGCTTGATAAAAATAGGAAGATTTTGAGGATATCCGCGAACCGCTGCAATCAAAGATAATAAGTAGATTGCCCGATGTTTATAAGCCTACCCCATCACCAAATGAATGGGTTGTATACAAACCTCCATTGAATGCATGGCACGCACCTTAATAGATAACTTCATTCGGCAACTTCATGAACTACACACCGGTTCTTTATGGTTTGATCAGTGTTTTCAGGACAAGCTTGCGGGGCTTTCAGAAACAGACGCATTTGTGCGACCCCTTGGGCAAATTCACAGCGTGGCCGAACACATCTCGCATATTCTGGCATGGAGGCGTGAATGTTTGTTGAGGTTTCAGGGTGAACGAACCGATTTGATGAATAGTCCGGAGGATTGGAGAAGTATGGAAGAACTTAGAACCATCGGATGGACCCGGTTAACCTCCGGGTTGGAAGAAAGTAAGCTGCAATTGATTAACGCTTTAACCCATCAGAACGATGACTTTTTGCAAACGCCCTTTCTCGACACCGGGTATAATTTTTTGTATCTGATGGAGGGCATCATTCATCATGATGTCTATCACCTGGGGCAGATCGGGATCACGATAAAACTCCTGAAGGATGCGAAGTTCATGCGTCAGCATCACTCAGAGTAAACGGTTCTGGCTATCTTTGTCGCCATGCTTGACTTAACATACATAAACCGTTTTATCCGGATAGGTATACTATTCTTTTTGATCGCGTGCGATGGAGATGACTCCCCTCCACTGACCACCGCTGAACTCTACTTCCCGCCCAAGGGTTCTTCCGAATGGGAGACGGTCACACCCGCCAGTCTGGGGTGGGATGAATCAGCGATCAATGAATTAAAAGAATTTATCACCTCCTCGAATACACGTGCGCTCATCATATTAAAAGATGGTAAGATTGTTCTGGAAGAGTATCGCGGTCAGCAGTTGACAAATGCTAACCCGTTTACTGCTTCCAGTAACTGGTATTGGGCCTCGGCTGGTAAAACGCTCACTTCCGCCTTGGCCGGTATCGCTCAAAACGCAGGTCAACTAAACTTTGATGCGAAAACATCCGACTATCTCGGAGTGGGGTGGACCAGCCTCACACCAGCGCAGGAAGCAAAGATTACGGTACGTCATCAACTGACCATGACTACCGGTCTGGATGATACGGTCATCAATCCGGACTGCACGGAAGCCGCTTGTTTGATTTTTGAAGCGGAGCCGGGAACACGCTGGGCGTATCACAATGCTCCCTATACCTTATTGGATCAAGTCCTCTCGGATGCAACGGGCAAAACACTCAATACCTACGTCAATGAAGAAATCATGGAACCCATAGGCGCGCTTGGCGCATATATTCAGACGGGTGATAACAATGTATTCTACAGCAATGCGAGAAGCATGGCTCGGTTTGGTCTATTAATGTTAAACCGGGGAAAATGGGAAGACCAGCAAATTATTCCGGAAGCATACATCGATTTGATGATCACAAGCTCACAGAATATCAACCCTTCCTATGGCTACCTCACCTGGTTGAATGGTCGATCCAAATCCATGGTGCCTGGATCACAACTCGTGTTTAATCAGTCGATCAGTCCGAGCGCTCCAGCCGATATGTTTGCTGCCATGGGCAAAAACGGACAACTGATGGATGTTGTTCCCAGCCAGAATCTGGTCGTGATCCGGATGGGCGATGTGCCCGATAATACGTTGGTGCCCTTTACCTTTCAGGATGACTTGTGGAAAGAGCTGAACAAAGTGATCCGATAAAGAACGGATATGGGAAACCGGTGTTTAAAACAATTTCATCTGAAAATCGGATTCTTCCGACAGATTTACCTTAATCGCCTGAGCCTCGCCAAAGTTTGAAAGCGAAATGCCGAGCAGACGTATCTGCTGGCCGGGCATAAAAGATTCGTCTAAAAGTCGTTTGGCCGTGGACTCAATGGTTTCAAGATCATCGGTTCCTTCCGCCAAGGTGTGGCTGCGTGTCATTTGCTTGAAATCATGAAATTTCATTTTCAGGGTGACCGTTCTTCCTTTGAGCTGGTGACGGGTCAGGCGGCTCTGAACGGTTTGGGCAATTTTTTCTAATTCATGATGCATTTCTTCGCGTTGGGTCAGATCAAAAGCAAATGTATCTTCGGCTCCTACTGACTTCGTTTCGCGGTCGGGTTTTACTTCCCGGTCGTCTATGCCCCGCACAATTTTGTAAAAGAATTTGCCGGGTTTCCCGAAATGAGTGATCAATTCTGCTTCACTCAATCGCTTTACATCTGCGCCTGTGTGTAATCCCATGAGCTTCATTTTGGCTGCGGTTACTTTCCCCACTCCGAAAAACTTTTCAACCGGAAGTTGTTCCATAAAAGCCGTTAACCGGGATGGCCCGATAAATGTCAAACCATTGGGCTTATGCATATCGGAGGCAACCTTAGCGGCAAACTTATTAACGGATACTCCGGCCGAAGCGGTTAACTGAAGTTCCTGTTGAATCGACTGTTTGATCAACCTGGCAATTTCGATAGCCGAACCGATGTTTTGTTTGTCGGTGGTAACATCCAGATAAGCTTCGTCCAGCGAGAGCGGCTCAATCAAATCTGTGTAGCGTTGAAAAATAGCCCGGATTTGTTGGGACACCTGTTTGTAAACATCAAATCGTGGAAACACAAAGATTAAATCCTGACAAAGACGGGCAGCCACTTTACTGGACATGGCTGACCGCACGCCAAATTTACGAGCTTCATAACTGGCGGTAGCCACCACACCCCCGCGACCCTGAGGAGGCCCCCCCACAGCGATGGGCTTGCCACGGTATTCCGGATGATCCCGTTGTTCTACCGAAGCATAAAACGCATCCATATCTATATGAATGATTTTGCGAACCATCAATGAAGGATAAGTCAGGTTATAAAATAAAGTGTGACAAAAACTCACAATTATTCGTTAGAATCTTGTGGTTTTGCGCCCGCACATTGATGGCAGATGGCTGTTGGGTATAGAATACACCTGTTTGATAGTAGTATTTTTCCAGATCCTGAATGAGTGGCTGGTACTTTTGATAAACCATCGTCTGTTTCCCAAAATCGCCTTTGGAAGAAAACTCTTTACCGTTTTCATCTTTGAGAAGAATGTTTTCGCCCATTCTTCCATACACCGGCTTTCGCACGAACGAATCCATATTTCTGCTGCGCTCCTGAAAGGTTTCTGCAACGATGAAATTCGGGAAATGCCTGGTGATGTACGCTAAAAAGAGTTTGTTCTGCCAGATGGACGTATACGGGGGATTCAGAACAATGGCCAGATCCTGTTGGATGATTGCTGAAAGGATTTTGGCAAGCTCGGTTTCATCGGTAAACATCCAATCCCACGGAATGATTTTATACCAGACATCGGCTTTGATATAATCATCGTCCACATGATAGAAGATACCTTCTTCTGAAAACACTACATGTTCCAGATTCTGATAGTAAGTGGTGTATCCGGCTTTTTCTGCAAGCGAAAGAATACTGCTGACGTTGTGTACATCTTCCGGATAGCCAAAGGAGGATCCGAGAATCACTGGTTTCAGGGTTTTCACCTGTTTGCCGATGGTTTGAAAGGAAGAGATCAGATCTTGTTGCAATTGATTGAACTGCCGCGGCTGCCCGGGCAGTTGGGCCAACTGCATGACTTGCCAGTAAAGGGTTTCGGGCAGGGTGCTGTAGGTGTCTGCGTTAAATTCAATCACCAGTCCACGCGTGCGATTGAATCCACCATTGATATCAAAACGACCCGCTAAAAACGGATGCTTATACCGGTTCTCCCAACTGTAATAAATACAGTCTTCAAAAAAGGAAGGAATACCTAGTTGTGAGAGCTGGCGATCAGCCAGGATTTTGTGGGTTGCTTTTTCAAAAAGTTCAAAAGCATCTTTGGACAACCGGCAAAACTCCTGGACTTCAGATTCGTGAAATCCTACGAGTTCATCGGTGAAGTAATCTTCGTCCAGAAACCAGTGAAGATCGTAGGGAACTTGTTTTTTGGTAAGTAAAGGAACGTCCCGAAAACGGTTATCCTCCAAATGACCTGAACGACTTGCCTGATCCATAACCGGTTGATCCTCCTTTCGGAACTTTTACTGAACGGGGCCGGGCCGAACTTTGCAGATTATCTTTTAAGCCCATGGATTTGTTATACGCTGCATCGTTTTTATAGTAACGCGAATCAGGGGTTACGTTACTCATATTGTTGGTAAAGAAAGAGCGTGCCAGACCAAAAAACAACAACCCGCGAAGACCGCTGTGGCGGTTGCTGGTACTGTCTTGTTTGGACTCCATCTTACGAAGCGATACGGTATCGGTTTTCCCATCCAGCGTATGAATAATAGCGATTGATTTCTCCTTTTCGTCAATGATTCGTTCGTCAATGATCTTGTACTCGTTTCCAGGTTCAATTTCTTCTACTTCCGTGATGGTGCCCTGCGTGCTTTCATACACTGTTTTTTCATCAAACTCCTTTAATCGCGGGCTGCCATCACCGCTGGAGCAACTCTGTACCAGCATTGAACCAGCGATCGCAACGGCCATTAATTTTTTAGAGAGCGAAAGAGCGGAAGTGGTATTTTTGTCCATCTTTGATTAACAAGAGTTTCATTTTCAAACATAGGTAAAAATCGGCATGAATAAAAGAATTCTTTTTGCTTCCACTGTTTTTATCGTAGGGCTTTGCTCCATCGTTTATGAGTTGTTGATAAGTACCGCTGCTACCTACTTTTTGGGCGATGGCGTCAAACAGTTTTCAATCATCATTGGTGTGTATCTGTTTTCGATGGGAGTGGGGGCGTATCTCTCCCGTTTCTTCAAAGATGCCTCTCTGCTTTTCTTTATCAAGATTGAATATGCGCTAGGTTTTATCGGTGGGATATCCGTGCCGCTGATCTACTTTTTGTTTGTGACGGTATCCACCGGTATTCTTCAGATCTTATGCCTGGTGATTGTTTTTCTCATCGGTTTGCTGACAGGAATGGAAGTTCCCCTGTTGACCTTCTCAAGGGCAGATGATGTTAAAAACAACCTGAGCGAGGTCTTGTCGCTGGATTACATTGGCGGTCTGGCAGCCACCTTGATCTTTCCCTTTCTGCTCTTGCCTTTTGTCGGGCTCTTCTACTCATCCCTGGTGTTTGGATTGCTCAATCTTTTGTTGGGCATCGTCTTAAACATCACCTATTTTCCACAACGAAAAATTGTGCTCGCCTTTGGCTCTGTTTTAGTGGCAGGATTGGTTGTCATCGTGATTCAGGCAGCAAGTTTACTGCAGGTCTGGGACGAACAGATTTATAAAAATCCGATTGTTTACAATGCCCAGTCGGCCTATCAGAAAATCGTTGTCACCAAACGTCAGAAGGATGTCAGGCTGTATCTCAATCGGGTGATTCAGTTTTCATCGGAAGATGAACACCGTTATCATGAATCGCTTATCCATGTGCCGGCCGTGCGTCTGTTGAAAATGAAATCGGTGCTGGTGTTGGGAGGAGGCGAAAACCTGGCCACCCGTGAATTGCTGAAATATCCGTCCATCGAGATCATTGATGTGGTAGATATTGACAGCATGATGTTTCACCTGTCCAGAACTCACGAGTTGATCCGGGCAATCAACCAGGATGCAGCCATTCATCCCAACGTCAACCTGATAGCCGAAGACGCCTTCTCCTTTTTAAATCAAAACGAACAGAAGTATGATTTGATCGTGGCCGATCTCCCCGATCCTTCGTCTGAAGGAGTGGCGCGCCTGTACAGCAAACAATTTTTTTTGATGGTGAAGCGGGCCTTGAGTGATTCCGGAATCTTTGTGACGCAGGCAGGGGATATTTATTTTTCCAACACTGTTTTCAGTTGTATCCATCGCACGCTGGCTTCTGTTTTTGATCATGTTTCTCCGTACCATACCTACGTTCCTTCCTTTGGCGATTGGGGTTTTGTGATGGTTTCCAGGCAACCCATCACCCAACCGGTTGTGACCTTGCCCACTCACCTCCGGTATCTGACAGACGCGCAGATGACTGCGGGTTTTTTACTACCCAAGGATGTTTCAGTGGAAAACACCAACATCAATACCCTCGACAATCCGATTATTTTGAACTACTACTTAAAAGATTGGGAAAAGTGGAAACAGGACTTTGCCAATCAACCCGCCAATCAAACAGACTTTTTCCTGACAGACTGATTCAGGGGCATCTCTGAAAACTCCTGATTTCGCAGACTTAACGCAACGAAGCAGACTGAATCGGCTTCGGTCCCGGTCAGGCCGAATTATATATAAGGAATGTTACGGAACATCCATGGATAAAAGTTCATACCTTTCCTTATCTTGCACCAAGACAAATCGCTACACCCATGAAACTTTCGTACGTGTTTCTGCTTGCCATCAGTTCCCTTTTGTTTTCTTGTGGATCCGATCAGGTGGATCTCGCCATTGACAACCCCACGGAGGAAGCCATTATCGTGACCATTGATTCGCTGGTGGTAGAAGTGCCCGCCCGTCAGGTGGTATGGGTGGAAATGGGCAAAGGTAAACATCAGATAAAACTGGCCGACAATACCGTATCTACTTTTGACTTTACCCAGAGCATGTACATGCTTAATCCTACCCTCACCGAATACCTGATGTTTGAGCAAATGTATGGAGAAGCTTCTCTGGGCGGATTAATGACCGGCACACTTCCTCACACTACGGTAACCTATTTGGGTTCCGAACTGGAAGGCAATTACAAAGTTATCAGCGACCTGGTAAATCTGATCACCTGGGATTACGGCCCTCGGGAAGACTTACCAGAGGTGGTTCAGATGGACGAAGACGAAAGCTATACCAGTCTCATCAAACTGATGGATCCGATTGAGTTAATCAATCAAGCATATTCCGAAGAGCAAGTATTGGAAGAAGCGGAGGTAACCGAAGAAACACAGGTAGAAGAAAACCCCTAACAATCCGTTCGCTTGTGATTATAGGTCATCATGCCACATGGGATGTGTATGGTTGTCAGCCATCTCAAATTTCCTTTCAATCGGATATTGAAGCACTCCTCACAAATATTGTCAGGGAGTTGGGGTTGACCGGAATCCGTTCCGGATTTAAGCAATTTCAACCGATCGGAGTGACGGGCTTTATCCTGTTGGAAGAAAGTCATATCAGTGTGCATACCTGGCCGGAGCATGGTTTTGTGGCATTGGATATTTTTTCATGCAAACCCTTTGAGGCGGCTGCGGTTAGTTTTATGCTTGAACGCGAGCTTCGGTGTGATCAGATAGTTCTCCACCAGATGTCCCGAGGGAAACTGCCGGAACATCTTTCCTTACCACAGGAAAGAAGATAGAATAGCTTAAAAAAGTCATCCTGGTTGTCAGAGTATTTTACCTCAACCACCTGCTCCTTGATCTCTTACTTCCCTCGATTACCAAATGGTAATTATTTGTTCATAGGAAATTCCTTTTCTTGAGCACGATTCAGATCCAGTATTACTAAATGTATAATGAATGTTACCATCGCGCGTTTCGGATGCGGCTAAGGCTTTGCCGGGTAATGCCCAAATAACTGGCAAGATCCGATATCGGGATCTCGTTCAGATGATCTGGCTGTTGCAGAACGAGACGTTTGTACCGCGCTTCGGCTGTTACGGCCAGCGACTCGACTACACGATTTTGCAGTATGGCCGTGTACCGGGCAAGAAAGAAGTTAATAGTGGACAGGTATTTTTCCCGACTCAACTCCTGCTCCAGATCTTTCCATCGACACATCAGAATGTTACTATCACTTACGGCAACTATCGAAAAATTTGTTTTCGATTGACCGATCAGAGAAGCGGGATCTCCGTCCACATCCCCCGGGAAAGTGAACCCCAGGATCACCTGACGTTCGTTCAATTCACAGACAGTTTTAAAAATGCCGCTTTGGATGTAAAAAAAGAAATCGAACAACGTATCTGGCGCCATCACACAACTGGATTTTTCAACATGTCTGGGGACGCCTATCTTTTCCAACGCTGTTAAAAGACCCTTGGAATAATCACCGGACTCCTGATCAATATGAAAAGAAGGTGTAAACACAACGTAAGGTAAGCAAGTTCGCACAGAATATAGACACGATAAAACTCTACAACGGATGACGTCAAAACTAAAGGAGTGGTTAGGAAAAGGAAAAACTTTTAACCATTGCAACCAAAACATCTTTTATCTAAGCGAAGGAGCAGGGGAGTGTCTTCTTATGGTGCATGGTTATCCCTACAATGGCTTTGATTTCAACTTCTTACTTCCTGCGCTCGCAGCCGACTTTCGGGTCGTTATCCCTGACATGATCGGAATGGGATTTTCGGATAAACCCGTGGACTATTCCTATCAGTTTAAAAACCATGTACACATGTACAGGAGCCTGCTCCGGCACTTGGAGATCACCGAAATACACGTCCTCGCTCATGATCTGGGCAATAGCGTGGTTCAGGAGCTCTTGGCACAAACAGAGGAAGGAGACAACTCGCTTAAAATCAAATCAATTGCATTTTTGAATGGAGGTTTATTCTCTGATGTGTATCGCCCGCGGCTCATCCAGGTATTGCTTTCAAAGTCGCCTGTGGTTATTGGGAAATTTCTGAGCAAGTTGATTTCTAAGAAAAGCATCGAAAAGGCAACCAGCAGCGTTTTTGGAAAACGCACTCAACCCTCGCAGGAGCAATTGGACGATTTTTGGTACGTCTTAAATTACAATCATGGGAAATCACTGACCTGGAAGATCGGGAGACTGGTTTTTGAAAAAGATGTGCATCAACAGAGATGGATAGAAACCATGCAGCGGACAAAGATTTCGATGTGTTTCATCAATGGTCCGGCCGATCCTAATTCAGGCATACACATGGCCAAACGCTACGAAGAGCTGATACCTAATCCCATGGTCATACTACTTCCGGAACATATCGGTCATTGGCCACAAATCGAAGCGCCTGAACTGGTGGTAGAAGCGTTTATGACATTTCACAAAAACTTGGCAAAGGAGAAAATACAAGAGTAGTTAGTAAGCGGCCAGCTTTCATTTTCCAGTCAGTACCTTATAAGCTGGCGGAATGATGACCCTGTTAAACTTATTCGTTAACCCGTATAAGATTAAAATGGTGAGGAAGAATCCGACTATTAAAATAAAAATGGATTGCTGTCGGGGAGTGAGTCCCAAAAGGGAACGTTTCATTTTTTTTGAATGGATGGAAGCGACATGCCCAAAAAATGCTAGGATAGCAAATGAATAATAAGGAATAAAAAATAAGTTCGTGGGAAATGTATTGAGCCCGGCCACTCCAAAATAAAAATTGGTATCCAACTTCAGATAAAAACGTCCGCCTAAAACAGCGCTCACATGAATGAATAGAAAGAACGCCAAATAGAGCCCGGTGTAGATATGTAACTTTTCAAAATCCTTGGTCATGGTTTTTCGCGTTCTCCTCCACAGATTTATCCCGGATAGGATTTGAACAAACACGGCTGTCAGTAATAGGATTTCCACCAAAGGATTTCGATACAATAATCGCAAAGTGTTCATAAGTTCGATGTGCTGTTCCGCCCCCGCAATACTCCACACGTGATTACATAAGTGAAGAGCGACAAAGACACTGATCGTCAAGCCCGAGAAATAATGAATTTTCCGAATCATTCTGTTAGGAATTTATGAGCGTATTTCAACAATAAAATAACTTATAAATTTGATGATTTACTTCCGGAGTTCATGTAGTGCCTGTTCAAGCACGTAGTCAGCAGTGGTAACGGAATCAGGTGTATGAATTAGTATTTCAGGGGTCACCACATGAATGGTAGCATCTTTGTTGACACGCACAAAAGTTCGGGCGGGGGCGTAAACAGTCAGTTTGGTATGCGGTAATGAAAACGATTCAATGTTACCTGTCTGATTGGCAAAACCACCGGTGGGTCTTCCCATAAGTGTGGCGAGACGGTGATCCTGAATCACAGTAATAAAAATGATACCGGCTGAGTAAGTCATCTCATCGGAGAGGACCACCACCTGTCCATCAAAGCGTTTGTCTTTGGAAACCGGATGTATTAACTCTTCGTTAGCTACATTCATTTCTTTCAGATCACCGGGCTGGCCACGAAAATGAAACCAGCCGGCATTGCCCTCGTGAATCCGTTGGTACGCCAGCGAAACCTGATTGACGGGTTGATCAATCAGATATTGAATGACATAGGCACCGGCATCGGATTGACCTCCGGTGTTGCCACGCACATCAATCACCAGTTTTGAAATGTTTTCCTTTTTCAGTCGGGCAAATGAAGCCTCAATAAACTGTTCATAGGCTTCCTTTTGTTCATCCACATCAAAGCTATTGAGTCGGAGATATCCGATATCCTCTCGTACTTCAAACCGGTTAAAGCTGAGGGCGTCTTTTTCAAGACTGCTCCATTCATCATCTTCCCCGATGGTCAGACGTTCGGAGCCGTTTTTAAAAACCATTTCGAAACGTCCGTGCCATGAAAAGATGGAGTATAACCAATCGGAAAACAGCAACGTGGTCATGTGTCTGCGTAGCAAAGCTGTTTCGCCATGACTGTAGAGGGCTATCCGATCAATAATTGCACGAATGGGTTGACCGTTGATAGAATCAATCGGCCAGTCTTTCCGGACGATCTTTTGATCACGGGTCCGCTGATAGTCCCGCTCCAGGTATACTTGCCCCGTTTCACTCAATACCACATAAAAAGGGAAACGTTTGTTGCTTACCTCTTCTTCCCGGAGGGGAAATACCAAGCAATGAGCATCGTTAAAATAAGGATTTAAAACGGCTACCGCTTTGAAGAAGTCAGCCCGGTTCATGGAACGATCCAACGTGGTCAGCAGCCTGGATTTCAAGTGGGCAATGGAGTCGCGGTTGGCTCGTTGGTAAAAATTCACATGACGTTTTTCAAGAGTGGTGATTAGATACTCCAGATCGGATTTCAGTTCTTCGGGGGTAAATATGCGTGACGCAAGTTCCTGATCTGATTCCTGGCCAGGACGGCAAGAGATGGTGAGTAGAAGAATGAATACCAGAATCGGGGTGGTGGAATGGAGCAGGCTAAATAATCGGTTTGGAGAAATCATAGTGTTGATTTGCAACTATGACGTGTCACGAAGACAAATGTTACAGCGATAGACTCAAAGACAAAACTTCTCTTGTTTTATTGAAAGAGAGATCTCCGGTATCAGGAGTAACTCAAAAAGAGGAATGGGCTAACTTTTTTTAAACCCGTTTGGATACATCAGATAAACGAAGACGGCAATCATCAGGATGTTAAACTCCACTCCGTTGCGACCTCCACCCACCACAAACCAACCTTCTTTTAAGTGGACCATGAAGATTCCCATCACCAAAATAAAAATCGTGATCAGCGAAGCTGCTTGGATATACCGATTCATGATCAGCAACACCGCACAGACCACGTGTGAAAATTTGATCGCCCAGGCAATCGGGACCCCCAGGGGCGCAAACCCCAGGGGATCCAGATATAATTCACCAAAAGCAATGATGCCACCGGTAAACATGCCAGGAACGCTGTGCATCAGCAAGATGACGGCCAGCGTGAGACGAAGAACAATCGTTTTTGAGTTCATCCTTCGGATTTTTTAAACATATCAAAAGATATAAGGCGGAGCTGTTACCGCTACAATGCCATTACTATTTGCCGTGGCTGGAGTTGAGGAAACTTCATCGCCTCCGGCAAAAACTTTAAGAGTGATTGTCTGGCCGGCCACCCCGCCACCGCCTGCCACGGTTATAGCCGTACTGGGGACGGTAGATGCATAGGTAATACTCTTAACCCACGGTAGTGCGGTGATATCTTCGCTGGTTCCACCACCACTGGCGGTGATAAAGGTGACGTTTAAATCACCCGTAAAATTTCCGGAGACTTCAAACCGGATGTCCCGACTCTTGGCCGGAGCGTCATCATCGTTGCAACTGCTTAAGAAAAGTACTCCGGCAAGTAAAGAGACTAAGGTTAATAACTTAACTGTTTTCATAAATATAGTTTTCTGCTTGAACGGCAAATAGCTCCACAAAGTTGGGCAGGGATTTTTAAGCAGAATTGTAAAAAACCGACAACAGAAATCCGGTCTACTCTTTTTTTGTTCGGAGAACCCGCCCGAGCAAGATGGCCGAAATCAACGTAAGCGGTGTGGCTATAAATCGCTCCAACGGATGGACGGCAAAAAGATTTCCAACGGTATTCAACACAAATACGATCACAAAAAACCACAAAATGAAATTTACCCATTTTTCAGCTATCGGGAGCCGGAGAAGTTGCGCTTTGGCCAGCAACGCGATGATAAGAATGGATTGAACAATCAGAGAGATACCTTCCAACACCATCATCTCTTCGCGATTTTTAAGACGACCACCCCAGGCGGCATCAAACGGTACTAACCCCACCAGAATGGAAAGATGGTAGCACAGGGCTAGAAAACTAATGCCGAGTAAGATATATGCAGAAGTACGAACAGACATGTCAGCAGGATTAAGAGGATGGATACAGGAAAGATGAACTTTCCGAACCCAACGCATGCTTGCGCACAAACGCGTATGGGGTGAGACCGGAAAAAAGCTTAAAGTCTTTGATGAAATGCGATTGATCTACGTACTCCAGCTCATAGCTGATGGAGGCCAACTGCCGGTAACCAACTTTTGATAACCGTTGGAGAGCTTGCTCAAAGCGCGCGATGCGTTGCAGTTTTTTGGGAGACACTCCCACCGACAGTTTAAATTTTCGTTCCAGTTGCCGCTCCGATACATCGTATTTGCGTACAATGTCAAACACGTGTGGTGATTGCTGGACTTCGTTGGTATGGATCAGGTGATTGATCAACGGGTCGCTCTTTTGATTTCTGCCCAATTGCTGCAGCAAAAACTGCGTGAGCAGTTGCACTCTTTCAAACGAAGAGGCTGCCTGCGTCAACCGGTCACCAATCCCGGTTCGGCAAACCCATCGAATGTCTGGCATTTCATTGATCAATTCAGAGGCGGCTGTACCAAACAAAGCGTGGAGCGCGTGCGGATAAAAACTCACCCCCACATGGGAGAAACAACCACTCATCCACGCTTCGGTAGGTTGGGTGTCCAGCCCGCTCAGGTAACACACCGGCATGGCTGAGCCGGTTGGATGACGGATCGGTTCAAAGCCCTGAAGATCCTGAAAAATAAGCCGTGGATATTGGTCAGCAAAACTGCGGATACACAGCTTTTTGATTTCGGGCTGGCGCGATTCAAAACTCCAGAAATACCGAACATAGGGCTGAAGAGCGGTAGGCGGTGGATAACGCTGATAAGAAGTCATGACGAGGCAAAGATAGGGCGTGCATGGGTGATCCGCATGATGCCGCTGGTTTCTTTGACGGAACTTGTATAAAAGTAATTTCCGATTTGATTGAATTTAAGTAGTTTCCAACATAAAATCCAATCAAGATTGGCGGACGCGTCTTTGTTGGAATCGAATATCCGAGACACGCATGTAACTAATAAATTCAGACGAATGAAAAAGGGAGAAGTTGTCAGAAATGTGGACGAATACATCGTCAGCCATCCACCCGAAGTAAGAGCATCGTTGGAAAAACTCCGGCAAGCCATCTGCGAGGCGGCCCCGTTAGCGGAAGAAACCATCAGTTACATGATGCCAGCCTATAAATATGAGGGCGTGTTGGTGTACTTTGGCGCCTATAAAAATCACATCGGCTTTTATCCGACCGGTTCGGGCATCGCGGCATTCCAACAAGAGTTGACCCGCTTCAAAACCTCCAAAGGCACGGTTCAGTTTCCCATCGACCAGCCCCTGCCACTGAGCCTGATAAAAAAAATAGTCAAATACCGGGTAAAAGAAAATCAACAAAAAAAATCAGTACGATTACCTAAGGCTTGAATAAGCCTTCGGGTTGACACACCACATTCGTGAATACATCATCAAAAGATTACCAGACATTTACAGGTTCCATATGGTAACATGGGGTATTGTCTTTAGACGTTGCACACCTGTCGTTTTGCTGATAGGAATTATTGCGTCATGCAACAGGCATCAGCACTTGGTTAAACCCAATTCAAGTCATCCCTTAGCCGATACGCTGGTGATCCATGTAGAGGCCTTGAATCTTACGGAAGACGGAACGGCCATGTCCAGTCAAAACGATGAAGTTATTTGTTTGTTGTATCAGGAACTGGATTCTGCCACAGTCATTGTCAAGATGATCACCTCCTTTACGCTGACAAAACAACGCAGGGAAAAAACGCTGGTGGTGCCACAAGACACGGTATTAAAAACACATTCATACTGTATCTTCATTTTGGAACAAGACTCAGATAGGCAAGCGTCTGAAATAGCTACGGTGATCTCCAGTCAATACAACGAACTCAAAAGAAATTTTCGAAAATCAGGGAATTTCGCTACCGAATCCATCATCGGTGACGATGACATAATTGGCATACACGAGTTTAAGGCGTTAACGACAAAAATGAAAACAACTTTTACATTTCAAGGAGTTTACAGATTGGATCGATTTGACTACCGTGTTGAAATCAAGGGGCTTTAGGCTGCAAAAAATGAAATCATGTTTTCAATCCATGTTAAAATCTAGTCACAATAAAATCCACTTCATATGAATCATCGTCTTTTCCTTTTTATGCTGACGGCTGTATGTTTCTCGTGTCAGCCGTCTGTCCGGCAAACCGCCACCCCCACCTTTCAACTGATCCCCACCGAAAAATTTGTCTTCAATTCGTTTGTGGATTGCAACATGGCCGAAGCATGGGTGGGGGATACGCTCCGCATTTTCCCCGGTAAGTATGGGGAAGATCCTGTCTGGGGCGATGCCCGCGAGCTGAAGTATGCGAGCGGTCTTCAGGCCGATGAAGTATTTCTGACGCCACGGGAAAAATTTATCGAGCCGGTGATGCCGCCCAATGCCCCACCCGGCACCCCCGGTCTGCACGGAGCGGTCTGGTTTGAAACCATGTATCAGGATGTGCGCGATACCACCGGCCGCACCTTGTATGGCATCTATCATAACGAAAACTATCCGCAGACACTTCCGTATGACGAAGCCACCGGCACCGGATATACTAACCTCCACTGGCCCCAGGGTTTGCGCGGACCAGAGTCGGCTGCAGCGGTATGCCGCATTGGCATCATGAAGTCCACCGATGGCGGCAAGCATTGGGAGAACAAAGGCATCTTTATCGAAGACCTCAACCCACGCATGATCTTAAAGCCACACAATGTATCTAACACCTTTGCCGGAGGCGTGGGCGATCCCTCGGCCGTAGCCAGTGGCGACTATCTTTATCTTTTCTATGGCGAGTATAGTTACCCCGGTCGCTACTCACCCGATGCGTATGATTCTGTCACCGAAGCCCAGGGCCAATGCATCAGTGTAGCCCGCATTCTTCTGTCCGATCTTGATCAGCCCGAGGGGCGCGCCACCCGCTGGGATGGACAAGGCTTCACCGCACCCCATACCGGCACGGGGCAACCCATTCCTTCCTTACAGATTTCCGCCAGCGAAGGAGGCGGAGCCGCTTCGCGTGCCGGTCACTATCACTGGGGCCCGTCCGTCAGTTGGAACTATTACCTCAACTGTTGGGTCATGCTCATGGGCAAAGTGGAAGAACCTTCGTGGCGCGGCAGCAGCATCTACATCTCATTTAACTTACACGCTGACCTGGGCACAGCCGACCACGCCATCCAATGGACGAAGCCGCAGCTTCTGCTCACCAAACCCGGTCGCGTGTTGTGGTATCCATCGCTTCAGCCCATGAATACGCCCGAAGATATCGTCAACAAAAATACCTGCCTTCGGCTGGGCCAGCGGGCACGTCTGTTTGTGAAAGACAGCGAAGCCAACGAGTACAGTTCAGAGTATATACTAGAGTTTAAAAAGTAACGGGCGTGTCCCTCGTTGCTGTTGCTGCCCCCGCGCTTCGCGGGGGCAGCAACAGCAAACCCGGGCCGGGCTGTCGGCACTCGCCCCGCCTGTGGCGGGGGCTCAAACAAATGCCTCCATCCCTCACGCGGATTTCGACTTTCTGTTAGGATTCATCGTCCAGATTATAGAAAATACTTTGGCTATATTTATGAATGCGAATTTGATGTAACTTTAACATGCCATGATTAAAAAAGCGAAAAAATCGAATTGACTTTAAGTTACCATAGCTTGAATTGGAAAACGTCAACAAAAAAGAGCTATCCGAGATCGACATCTGCGATCTCTACATCACTCCGGCTATCAAAAATGCGGGCTGGGATCAGTACACCCAGATACGGAGAGAAGTGACATTAACCCCAGGGCCTGTCATCGTGCGGGGCGAAATGTCTTCGCGCAACAAAAAGAAAAAGAAGTTTGCCGATTACGTCCTACACAAAGAACCCGGTGTACCCATTGCCTTGGTGGTAGCGAAATAGGCACACCAGTGGAAATCATTAACGGTATGTTTGGCGGCAAAGACAAGTACGAGAAAGCATTGAAAGAACTGGAAAGCGAACTCTATAACTCGGAAAAAACGGCATGACCGGAGAGATTATTCTTTACCAAAATTCAGAAGGAAATATAAAGCTGGATGTGCGGCTGGAGGAGGAAACCGTTTGGTTGACGCAAGCCCAGATTTGCGAGCTATTCCAAAAATCAAAAGCCACTGTAAGTGAGCACATTAAGAATGTGTTCGAGGAAGGAGAACTTGTCACGACCGCAACTGTTCGGAAATTCCGAACAGTTCAACAAGAAGGTGAACGAAAGGTAGAGCGGGAACTTGAATATTATAATCTCGATGTCATCATCTCGGTGGGCTACCGCGTAAAGTCTCCGCAAGGCACGCAGTTCCGCATATGGGCCACGCAGCGCCTTAAAGAATACATCATCAAAGGCTTTGCACTGAATGATGATCGCTTTAAGTCGGGCAGTTCCATGAACTACTTCACCGAACTGCAGGAACGCATCCGCGAGATACGACTGTCGGAGAGGTTGATTATAGTAACAGAAATCTCGAGGTCGCAATTTGTGACCTCAAGTTGAAAATTTTCTAAGGTCACAATTTGTGACCTTAAACAAATAATACATGAAAGAACTATCCGTACTAACTACAACTGATTTCATCGCCACCAAAATTCTTTTTTTGCGAGGTGAAAAAGTACTGCTGGATGCCGATCTGGCCTTGCTGTACGGTGTTGAAACAAGAGTTTTGAAACAGGCTGTACGAAGAAATATTGACCGATTTCCAGACGATTTTATGTTTCAGCTTACCCCAGATGAGTTTACTAACTTGAGATCACAATTTGTGACCTCAAGTTGGGTGGTCAGCGCTATCCTCCCTTCGCTTTCACCGAGCAAGGCGTGGCCATGCTCAGCGGCATCCTCAACAGCCCGCGAGCAGTAGAGACCAATATTGCCATTATGCGTACGTGTGTTGCCTTGCGCAAACTGATGGAAACTCATAAAGACCTGGCCGCTAAAATCCGCCAGCTCGAAAGAAAATATGATCAGCGTTTTAAACTGGTGTTCGAGGCCATTCAAAAACTGATCAAACAGGAAAAGGAAGCGCAACCCATCGGGTTCAAAATTGGAAAGACAAAATCAAGAATTGATAAATGAAGGAAATAGATTAGAAAGGATCGGGCTGTTATGAGTAAATTGAAGATAGTGATTCCAACCAGGTAATAAAATACTCAGGTATCGCTACAAACGGTTGGCCCCGCTTTCGTACTCCTGAATCATTTTCTCCGTGAGTGGCTCACCAAATTCGTAGTAGCCCGTAAACCATGATTTCAGATTTTCAATTTCTTTTTCATGGGTTACCCTGTAAAAAATCTCTTCATGATCTTTGATGCCTTCGAGCGTCAACGTGCCCGACCCCACAAAGCCTACCGTTTTGCGAAACGGTAAATCGAACAAGTAAACGTTGGCGTGAAAACTGTTTTTGGTATAGAAATTCACCGTGATGCGGCCCTGATAGTGGCGCCAGATTCGGTGTAGCACTTCGCGTGAGGTGGCACCATTCAAGCCGGTCACGATATCCATTTTAGTTTGGGTGGGAATGCGGCTACGGATGAAATCAAAGCCTTCTTCTGAAATGGCTGCCGTAGCAATACAACAGTGCTCTACCTGTTGCAAAAGCTTTTCGTTGATGAGCGGGACGGCCAGTTTTTTAATGATCATTTTGTAAATCTTATTTCTGGTACTCAATTTTAACAATCCGCCAAACAAAATTCCTGGTGGGTGTTTTCACCATCACTTCGTCACCCACTTCTTTTTTTATCAACGCCTGCGCCATGGGCGAGTCCATCGAGATGCAATCTTTTGCCCCGATCAGTTCTTCGCCTCCCACAATGCGGAAGCGGTTCTTCAGACCTTTATCATTTTCAATTTCCACCCAGGCCCCAAACATCACCTTGCCTTCCTGAAAAGGGGAGTAGTGTACTACTTTCAACTCATCGATGCATTTGCGCAAGTATAGGATACGCTTGTCAATTTCGCGCAGACGTTTTTTGTTGTAATGATAGTCGGCATTTTCAGAGCGATCGCCCAGACTGGCAGCCCACGATACTTTCTGTGTGGTATCGGGTCGCTCCACCCGCCACAGGTGATCCAATTCTGCTTTTAACTTTTCTAATCCTTCCGGAGTAATCAGCAATGTTTTCATATAACCGGGTAAATGTCGCGAAATATCTTCATCGGGATGCGGCACGGAGGTGAACCGGGCGTGTAAGTTACAAACGGATGTGATCCATCAGGCTTGCCGGACACCCATCCCCTTTTTGTATCTTTGAACGTATGAGATGCCGGAACACAGGAGCGATCATCGCCACAGCTGCTTTGCTGCTGGGCCTGGGTTGTTCCAACCCATCCCAACAAGATTCTTCGGTACGGATGTGGATGACCACTGGCGATCGATCGCAGTTACTGGCGGAGCAGGCAACCCTCCCCTCCGGGAGCGAGCTCTCCAATGTGGTGATTGACATCGACACCACCGTTTCCTACCAGACCATGGATGGATTTGGCTACGCCCTCACCGGAGGCAGCGCCATGGTGCTAAAAACCAAACTGACAGACGAGGTACGCGCCAAGGTACTACGAGAGCTTTTTCTCACGGAAGGAAATGGAATTGGCGTCAGCTATCTGCGGATAAGCATCGGGGCTTCCGATCTGGATGAGCGTGTATTCTCCTATGACGACATGCCCATTGGAAAAACAGATCCTTCACTTTCTCACTTCACGCTTGCGTACGATACCCTTTATCTGATTCCGGTACTAAAAGAAATTCTGAAACTGAATCCGTCACTGACCATCATGGCCAGCCCATGGTCGCCACCCGCCTGGATGAAAACCAATCATCAGGTGAAGGCCGGAAGCCTGCGGCCAGAATATTATCCCGTCTATGCCAATTACCTGAGTAAGTACATTCAGGAGATGGCCAACGAAGGCATCCGGATAGATGCGATCACGATTCAGAACGAACCGGAGAATCCAAACAATACACCCAGTTTGCTGATGACAGCCGCGGAGCAGAGCATGTTTATTCAAAAACATCTGGGACCGGCATTTCAGACCCTGGGGATAAAAACAAAAATTGTTTTGTTTGACCATAACTGTGATCATCCGGAATATCCGATCTCTATTCTGGACGACCCGGGAACCAAACCGTTTGTGGACGGATCAGCATTTCACTTGTACCTGGGTGAGATCTCGGCCTTGTCCAAAGTACACGAGGCACATCCTGACAAGAACATTTATTTTACAGAACAGTGGACGTGGAGCAAAGGCAGGTTTGAGGATGACCTGCGTTGGCATGTCCGAAACCTCGTGGTGGGAGCTAGCCGTCACTGGAGTCGTACGGTTCTGGAATGGAACCTGGCATCGGATGAAAATTTTGATCCGCATACCGATGATGGTGGATGTGATAGCTGCCTGGGAGCATTGACGATCGGAGATTCGATCGTGCGCAACGTTTCCTACTATATCATAGCACATGCTGCTAAGTTTGTTCCCCCAGGGTCTGTTCGCATTTCGTCAACGGTAGTGGATCGACTGGAGAACGTAGCTTTCCGCACACCGGGTGGCCAGATAGTCTTGATTGTAGTAAATGACAATACCCGTGAGAAAACATTTTCCATTCGAACCCACGGCCGGGTGACGACATCCACGCTACCAGCTGGAGCGGTGGGTACATTTGTCTGGAAATAACCAGACGATGGTACCATTATTTTGAATGGAATTTAACACCCGCCCGGATAGCCACCGGCAAATCATTCTCTTTTCCGATGCGATGCTAAAATAGTTGGAGTTACGCAATGGTTAGGTGTCAGACGCTTTCAAAAACGAGCCTGATGTATAAGTCCAATAAAACAAGATTAAATCTTAATGCCAATCGCGAATAAAACAAATACAAGTGCCCACCGATGCATGGTTTGGCATGCTACTCAAATCCAAACAAAGTACGGCAACCTCAACGGAATTTGTTCGAACAAACTTAACAGGATGATAACACAAAACGGAATTAACCCGTGAAGAGCCTCGTTTCGATCTGTTTAACTTTGAGCACCTAATTTCTTAAACCTCTACCCCATGAAAGCTATCCCATGCTTGCTCGCGATCTGTTTGGCAGTCTCCTGTGCTACCAAAAATGAAGTGTCTGAAAAAATCTGGATGGCTACTGCGCCAGCCGGTGATCAGTATACAGCCATCAATCGAACGGGTGTGACCGTTCTGCCGAATGGTCGCTTCATCACTCCCCTGGGAAAACAAATTACCGTGGCCCCTCATCCGTTCGGGTTAATCATAAGCCCGGATGGGAAAACAATCATCACCGCCAATTCCGGAGTTGGCCCATTTTCAATTTCGATTATTACCGACTACAATTCAGAAGCACCTCAGGTAAAACAAATTCCCGAAACACTCCATCCGGAGAAAGGATTGTTGGAAGCAACTTTTATGGGATTGGCGATATCACCGGATAATACTAAAGTATATGTGGCAGGCGGGCAACAAAACAAAATTTATGTTTTTGATCTGAAGACCCATAAAAAAATAACAGAAATCAATTGCCATAAATCATTTGATGGCACAGACTATAGCGATGGTTACATCGGAGACATGGTGTTGAGCAAAGATGGCTTACGATTATACGCGGTGGATCAGATTGGTTTTCGAATGATGATCATTGACACCCAGACAAACTCGATTCTTCACAACGTAAAAACCGGGCGGTATCCGTTTGGCATCACCTTGTCGCCCGATGAAAAGACGGTGTACGTGGCCAACGTGGGAATGTTTGAATACAGCTATATCAAAACGCTGGACAGAAAGAGATTGAAAGAAACCGCTGCCAAATTTCCAACATCTGCCTACGGATCAAAGGAAATGAGAGAGGGTGTCAAAAACGATTCCATTGAATTTGCCGGTCTGGGCGATCCCAACGTGCCGGAATCTTTTTCCGTGTGGGGAGTGGACGTGAGCAAGGAACTCCCCACCGTTACCTCAAAAGTAAAAACAGGTGTGCTGGTAGGGGAGGAGATTGAAGGAATTTCTGCCGTGGGTGGATCAAGCCCCAATTCTATCGTGGCCACGGATCAGTTTGTATATGTGAGCAACGGTAACAACGATAATATTTCAGTCATTGATCCCAAGCAAAACAAAGTGGTGGAGAGCATTGAGTTGCTATTGGACGAGCGACTCAAAAATCTGAAAGGCGTCATTCCGTTTGGACTGACCCTTTCTCCCGATCAAAAAAGATTGTATGTGGCCGAAGCCGGGATCAATGCGGTTGGGGTCATTGATTTGGAATCGGCTCAGATGGTGGGGCACATCCCTACCGGATGGTTTCCATCCAAACTAAAAGTAACACCCGATGGAAAACAATTGATTGTTTCCAATGCCAAAGGATATGGGAGCGGCCCTAATGGAGGAAAAGACTTTAAGCCTCCGGTTGATCATCCATACGCCAGTTACATTGGCGCCTTGATGTTGGGTACGGTTTCAATCATTGACATCCCCACAGACGATTCATTGAAAACACTCACCGGAAAAGTAGTGGCAAACAATTTTACTTTTAAAGAAATCACATCCACAGAAAGTAAAAACCCTATTCCCGATTTCCCCAGGGCGAAAGAATCGCCCATCAAGTATATTGTGTTTATCTCGAAGGAAAACAGAACGTACGATGAAGTATTTGGACAACTTCAAAATGGCAAGGGAGACTCCGCTTTGGCGCATTATGCCAAACACGTTTCGTTTACCAACAAAAACAAAACAATGAAGGTAGAAAACGCCACCGTGATGCCTAACCACCTGGCGTTGGCAGAACAATTTGCGATCAGTGACAATTTTTATGTGGACTCGGATGTTTCAGCGGATGGGCATGTGTGGCTCACCAATACCTATCCTAACCAATGGATGGAAACGCACCACCCGGCTGCTTACGGTGATAGACGCAGCCAGCGAACTGAATCAAAAGCACCGGGTAAGTTTGGCATGACGGGTGCAGCGGGAGCTATTTTTCCGGAGAGCTACAACCAGGCCGGCTCGATGTGGGAGAATCTGGAACGTCATGGAATTGAATTTTACAACTTTGGTTTTGGGGTAGAATTTGATGCGGGTGGATTTGCTGACTCTACTTTAAAATATGGAGGGGTGCGCTACCTGGTAAATTATCCATTGCCTGGCCCGCTCTATAGCCGCACCTCACGAAGGTTCCCCACATTCAACATGGCGATTCCGGATCAATTCCGAACAGATGTGTTTATTCAGGAGATAACAGAGAAGTACATCACTCCTAAAAAGGAACTTCCATCCGTGATCACGCTCCAGTTGCTAAATGATCACGGATCGGGTGAGCGGGCGGCTGCCGGTTTTCCATACAATGAAAGTTACATGGCTGATAACGATTTAGCCTTGGGTCGGGTGGTTGAATTTTTAAGCCATACTGAATATTGGAAGAACATGATGATTGTAGTAACCGAAGACGATGCACAAGGTGGAACTGATCACATCGATGCCCACCGGAGTCTCTTAATGGTCATATCGCCCTATGCCAAGAAAAATTTTAACAGCCATCAACACTATAGTTTCGGAAGTATTTTTAAAACATTTTGGAATGTGTTGGGCGCTTCCTATCTGAACCAATATGATTTTGGGGTAAACGACTTGAGCGATTGTTTCACCAACCAGCCGGATTTTACACCGTACAATGCCCTGCCCGTTGACGCCCGGATTTTTGATCCTGCCAAAGCGATGTCACCTTTGGACGAAGGATTTGACTGGAAGGCATTTCAGGATTCTCCCAAACTCGATGATCCGGACGATATGAAGGAGAATGCAAAAAGAAAAGATGATGGAAGAACAAAGGTCAATCACTAGGTAAACACATACCGATATGATGATGAGATGTCTGATGACGCTTTTGTTGGGTAGCATGGCGTTCGCAGCAGTCGGTCAGTTTCAAGGCACGGTAATCGATCAGACTACCCGACAGCCGATCGTTGATGGGCATGTGGCTATTGTCAATTCCTCCCTGGGCACAGTTACTGATAAAAACGGAAAATTTGCTTTCGGAAATCTGGCCTTCGATTCAGTCACCTTACGCGTAAGCGCCATCGGATATCTCACCCAAGAGTATGTTTTGACGAGAGAACGAGAATTGGTGGTAGAGTTGATTCCTTCGGCCATACTACTCCATCAGGCGGTGACGATTACCGCGCAACGTAGCGAACGAATGTCATTTGATGTGAATCAATCCGCTTCGGCCATCGCTGCAGCGCAACTGTCCGAACGATCCCCTCGCTCTACTCCTGAAGCGCTGATGAACGAAACCGGTGTGTGGATTCAAAAGACAAATCATGGCGGGGGTTCACCCATTATCAGAGGGCTGGTGGGCAATCAGGTATTGTTGGTGGTAGACGGCATCCGATTAAACAATGCTACCTACCGCTATGGTCCCAACCAATATCTTTCAACCATCGATCCGGGAATCATTGACCGGATTGAAGTAAACAGAGGCAGCGGTTCGGTGTTGTATGGAAGTGATGCCTTGGGCGGTGTGCTGCAGGTAATATCTGCTACACCATCTTTTTCTTCTGCAGGTTTGAAAATTGGAGGACGCCTACGGTCAAGGTGGATGAGTGCAGGGATGGAACAAAGCATTCGACCTGAAATAGAAGGGCGTGGAAAACGGGTAGCCTTTTTGGGAGGTTTTTCGGCCCGCAATTTTGGTGATGTGTTGGCAGGTGGAAACTTAGGTGTTTTAACCCCGACTGCTTACCGCGAACGATCAGGCGATGCAAAATTGTTATGGCGGCTCGGATCCAGGGGAATACTAACATCGGCTTTTCAACACACCACCCAAAATCACGTGCCCCGATATGATCAGGTGACACAAGGCGGATTTAGTTTGTTTGAGTTTGAACCTCAAACCCGACAGCTTAGTTATTTAAGGTGGGAGTCCTCCACCCCGAGTCCATGGGTGCAGTCGTTTCGATTGACCGGTTCGATGAATCGTTCCAAGGAAGGGACGATCTCGCAAAAGAATAATTCTGTCGAGATGAAAAGACAGTTAGATGAAGTAAACACGCTTGGCTTGATGGCAGAATTTCTATCCAATCCTTCGGCCCATTGGCAGGTGCAGTCGGGGATTGAATATTATTCTGACCGGGTTAGCAGCACAGCTCATGTATTGAATACCGTAACCAACACCGAGACCGCTCAGCGAGGATCGTATGCCGATGGATCGGGCATTTCAAATCTGGCCGTTTTTACAAACCACCAATGGGATTGGAAGAACTTTCAAATTTCCGCAGGCGCCCGATTTAATCGCATCAGCGTTTCGGTAACCGACAATCTGTTTGGCGATCAACAGATCAACCCGAATGCATGGGTAGGAAACGTGGGGGTGATGTATAAATTAAACTCGCGATTACGCATGGTCGGCACCCTGAATACTGGTTTTCGTGCGCCCAATGTTGACGACATGAGCAAGTTTGGCACCATCGAAGCAAACATCTTTGAAATTCCAAGCGGTCTGCTTTCGCCAGAGCGTTCGCTCAATATGGAAACCGGGCTAAAATATAACAGCACCAAGCTTTCGTGGAACGTTACCGCCTACCAATCCACGTTGACCGACTTAATTGATCGGGTAGCCACCAGCTATCAGGGCTCGCCAACATTTGAGGGAAGAACGGTCTATCAAAAAAGAAATGTGGGAGAGGCGATCATCAAAGGAATAGAGGCAGATGTGGATGCAGTGGTGATCAAGTCACTCACGGTCTATGGAAACATCACTTATACCTATGGCGAGAATAAAACCAGGAAAGAGCCCATGCGAAGAATACCACCACTGTTTGGACGGTTGGGCCTTCGTTATGGGCATCCATCCGGCCTATGGATTCGGACAGAATGGGCAGTGGCAGGAAGACAAGATCGTCTGGCGGGTGGCGACCGATCAGATGCCCGAATAAACATTCGATTAATGGATGGAGTAATGCCGGGCTGGGATATTGTCAATCTACATGCGGGTTATTCGTATCGGTTTTGGAGCATTCAGCTTTCGGCACAAAACATATTTGATGAGGCGTATCGCGTCTACGCTTCCGGCATCGATGGCTATGGAAGAAGTATGACGGCTGCAGTCAATATCAGATTTTAGTCCGGAAATATTCAGATGCTACGCCCGGCAAACTTTCCGTTGATAGTTATCTGACAACAAAAAACCATAGAAGAAAGAAGGGTAATCCGCTATCTTTGGGAGCATGACTTCCGTACTTGAGAAAAAGACGTTTGATTTCCTGAAAGCACTGACCAGAAACAATAACCGCGAGTGGTTCAATGCCCACAAACCAGATTATCTGCAAGCCCAGCAAAATGTGATTCACTTTTTAGACGCGTTGATAGATAAAATGAACGAACATGATCGTTTGGGAACACAAACGGGAAAGGAGAGTTTGTACCGGATTTATAATGACGTTCGTTTTTCGGAAGACAAAACTCCTTATAATCCACGGTTTGCCGGACATTTCAGGCGGATGAAACCACATTTGCGGGGTGGCTATTACTTCTGGATCAAGCCAGGGGAATCGCGTGTGGGTGTTGGATTTACTTATCCCAACGCAGAAGATTTACTTCGTATCCGGCAAGACATTGACGTGAACTACACCGATTGGCGCAGGTTGCTGAAATCAACATCCATTCAACGTGTGTTTGGCGATATGCAAGGAAGTCAGGTGAAAACTGCTCCTCGCGGATTTGCCAAAGATCATCCGGCCATCGACTTGCTACGGTACAAACAGTTTTGGTTTGAACATTCCTTTACCGACCAAGAAGTGTTGGCGTCTGATTTTCTGACCAACATCAATAAAACCTATCGGTCCATCCGCCCCTTCTTTGATTACATGAGTGAAGTGCTGACGACCGATTTAAATGGAGTGAGCAAATGGTAGCTGGTATTTGATTGGATAGAATAACGCCCCACTTTCTTTGAATGGATTTTATTCACGAGCATTGGTTACGAGATGAGCTTAACATGTTGCCAACCCGGAGACGGATATGATTTTTGATTTTAGCCTGAAAAGCAGTTTGCTGCTGATATTCTTTGTGCATGGAATAATTTTCTCGCTATTACTTTTCCGCAGAGCAATTAAGAATCATGATAAACCCAGTCTTTGGCTAGGCTTCTATGCATTCCTGTGTGTTCTGTATATTTCTCCGTTTATGTTAGGGTATGCCGGTTGGTACACCAGAAATCCTTATCGGGATATACTGTTTTATGTTCCTTTTCAGCAATTACTCCTGTTCCCGCCCGTACTCTATTTTTATTGCAGGGCTTTGTTTGATCAGTCCTTCTCCTTTCAAAAAAATGATATCCTGCATTTTGTGCCAGCGATCGGCTATATACTCTATTCTGTACTGATCTTTTTCGTAGACAAGATCGTGCTGGAGGAATATTTTTTCTATCAGGATCAACGGGATAAAGACTTTGCTTTGGAATACCAGGTGGCCGGGTTTGTTTCGTTATTGATTTATCTCATCCGGAGCTTGAAGTTATATCAGACCTACAAGATCACCACCTATAATACAGTTAGTTATGCGGACTCTCTTGGTTTTCAATGGGCCAGGAAGTTTATCCTGGCATTCATGATTTTAATTCTCATGCGACTTCTTTTTTTTGTCATGAACCCCGAGTGGGATCAGTTTGGAAGAAAGTTTTGGTACTATTTGACATTCTCTGCTTTATTTTATTATATAACGATTAACGGGTATGTAAATTCTATCCGCTCGGTTGTTTCATTAAAAAATCAGGAAGTAATACCTGACACTCCCGCGGATGAATTGACCACCCCACCAGGAGAAGGAAGCCAACCCGATGCAAGCAACTTGAGTCATCCTGAGCAAAAGCCTGAAATACAAGACTTAGATTTATGGAAAAAGAAAATTGAGCAATTAATGATCAGGGATGAAGTTTATAAAGATCCGGAGTTGTCGATCTACCATCTTGCCCAGAAGCTGAATACACACCCTAAGAAGATATCGCAGACCATTAATTTGGGCTTTGCCATGAATTTCAATGATTTTGTAAATAAACACCGGATTCTTGCAGTCATCAAAATGATGGAGCAGGGCAAGCACAACGAGCATACGCTGGAAGGACTGGCACTTGACTGTGGCTTTCGTTCAAAATCAACATTTAACAGAGCGTTTAAACGACATACGCAGACTTCCCCTCGCGAATACATCCAAAAAAAATTGAGTTAAAATGGGTCAAATCATGAATTGACACTCATTTCCGCTACAGAATCCGGATGTTTGGGAAAAATTTTATCATGAAGCCGTTCCCCCTCTGGATCATTTTTCTGGTCCCGTCCCCCCTTTTTTCGCAACCGACAAATCTACTGTCGGATAAACAAAGGCAAAGATTGGATGTCATTGCCACCCAAGATGTACCTCCCCGGGCACCGGGTATTGCCACAGCGATCATACAGGACGGGAAAGTCATTTACGAGAAGTATGCAGGGTTTGCTAACCTCAGCGACAGCACCCTCATTCATTCAAAGACCCGATTCAATATAGCGTCCAATGGGAAACAATTTACTGCGTTAGCCATCCTTACGCTGATCGACCAACAGAAATTGCAACTTTCAGACGATATCCGAAAGTGGTTTCCTCGGTTCCTCCCAGCAACTAAAGAAAAAATTACCATCAGGAGTCTGCTGAACCATACCAGTGGCATCAGGGATTGCTATGACTTATGGTCATTGCAGGGATATACGTGGTGGAAAAAATCGTTTAACAATCGAGAGGTATTGAATCTTCTGGAGAAACAGTCGGATTTAAATTTTCCATCAGGCACCCGCTATTTGTACAGCAATTCAAACTATATTCTTTTGGCTTTACTCATTGAAAAAGTTACTGGGGAAACATTTTTAGAGTACACCAATAAAATGTTTAAAGAGCTTAACATGCCCCATACTTCGTTTGCGGATGACTTTACCAAAATTCAGGGCCCGATGGCCAGACCCTATTTCAATTTTGACCAATGGACTACCTATGATTGGATTTGGAATGTTTGTGGCGATGGGAATCTCTTTTCTACATTGGAGGATCAAATCCAATGGGAAAAATTAATTCAAGGGAAAGCGACCGCTGCTTTTAAGAAAAAGATCATTGTACAAAGCCAGCAGATCATGCGAGGCTCGAAACACCGAAACTATGGCTATGGACTTGAATTTGGCCGGTATAAAGATTTGGAATATTCATTTCATGAAGGAGCAACAGGGGCGTGGAAGGCAACTGTGATCCGATTTCCGGATAAGAATATTTCATTGGTGACGTTGACAAACACAGGCAAATCGATCCCCTCTGCGCAAACAAGACAAATGGCTGACGTTCTTTTCGAATTACGATCCGATAAAGAATACTTGACCACCAAACCTAAAGCCGTTGGAAAGTATGTGAGCGAAGAAGAAATTTTGGGAACGTATTTAACCGAGAGTGACTTTGCATTTACGTTCGATAAAATAGAGGGTAAAATTATTCTCAAAAGATCAGGTAGAAATGACATTGAATTGGAAAGGGAAGCAAACAATGTTTTTCATCAAACGAATGATCCGGCATTTAAGCAGGAATTTACCACCAATTCAACAGGAGGCAGACAAGTGACCGCGTATTATATAAATCATTCACCATATACCTTGACAAAAGCAAATCAAATCTCGAAGGGATTTGATTATACGGAAATTAATGGTGCCTATGTTAATCCGGAAACCGATGCCACAATGGATTTACGTTATAAGGATGGTGCGAGTTACGAGATCGTCCTTAACAAGGGCGATACTCTACAAGGGATATTGGTTTCAGATACCAAAATGCTTGCCGGTTTTTTTAGTTTGGAGAGAACTGAGGGTGGCTTATTGTTAAGTGGCGAAAGAATAAAACGGGTTCGATTTGTACGAAAATAATGTGATGTCGTTTTGCCCGATACCATATTTAATAGAACCGGGAATGGATCATCCATTCCCGGAACAGGTCAGATACTTTTCGAATTTTTAACCAAACCATCGTATCCACCGCTTGGACCGGCATCGCTTGATGCCTTCGCTCAGTTGCTGGAGTTCATAGCCAGATGCGGAGGCAACCGCTTCCCGGTAATGCCGGATGGCAGCCCGAAATTCATTTTTCATTTCGTAAGCAAAGGCCAATCCTTCCATCAAGGCAGTCCGGTTCGCTCCAGGTATCGACAACCCTTTTTCAAAGTAGCTGATCGCTTCACTATACCGAGCCATTCGGTTGCATAGCTGACCTAAATGCAGGTAAGGAGGTGCGTAGGCAGCATTAAACCGAAGTGACATCGTTAAGTGAAGCTCAGCTTTTTTCATGTTCTGAGTATAATACATGTGCGCCCAACCTAAATGGTTGTGCAGACTTTCGCTTCCCGGCTCCTCATACAGTAAGCTGTTGAGTAGACGTACACCTTCCTCCACCCGATCATCGGTGATCATTCGTTCAGCTTCATTCAAATATTCTTCCATCCATTCCATTGTTTCAAAAATTTAATAATTGTCTTTGACTGCTTCCGGAAAATGACTTGTCTGAATCAATCTTCCGCAGCAGAGTCATCACCACACATGCGCACGATCTTGGGGGTAAATGTGGCCATCACGTCCACCAATTCCTCCTGATAGTGCATCACCTGATGAATATCCTTGTATGCCATAGGAGCTTCATCCAATCCTCCGCCTATTAGTTCCACCTCATATTTTGCCAAAACTTGTTTTAGCATTTTCTGAGTAATGCTTTGCTTAGCCTGGCTTCTTGACATGGAGCGACCCGCCCCATGGGAAGCCGAGTTCAAGGAGGAAGCAAGACCCTTTCCTTTCACGATGAAACCGGGTGCGGTCATAGAACCCGGAATGATCCCATACACACCGTCACCGGCAGGAGTAGCTCCTTTGCGATGTACAATCACGTCAGTCCCATCAGAAAGAGTTTCTTTCCAGGCAAAGTTGTGATGATTCTCCACTTGCAGGAGAGGTCGCTCACCCAGCGCATGCGCCAGACGTTCATGAATCTGATGATGATTAGCCGAGGCGTAGTCACCTGCCAGATTCATCGCCTGCCAATACTCCTGACCCGCCTGTGTGGCGAGGTCTAACCAGGCCAGATGAGAGGCCTCACCAGGAAGCCGACATATTTGTTTAGCTACCCGGGTATAATGTCTGGCAATTTCGGCACCCAGCCCGCGCGAACCGGAGTGAGACAACACGGCCAGATAGTTACCTGCTGGTAAATTCCACTCATTACCGGTCATCAATCCCATCAGTCCAAACTCCACAAAGTGATTACCGCTACCGGAAGAACCAATCTGTTGTGCGGCCCGCGATCGGAGTGGCCTCAGATTCGGAACTTCATCAAACAGTTTTCGGTTGAGTACTTCATGGTCTTTGGGTCGGTCGAATGTCTCGCGTCCAAAGCAGGTATGCTCAAGCAACAGTTGTTTGAGGTTGTTCCGATGACGTCTCAGGTAATCTTCGGTGATCGGATAAGCTGTTAAACACATGCGGCAACCAATGTCTACGCCTACCGCGTAAGGGATGATAGCCTCGCGGGTAGCCAACACACCACCAATCGGCAATCCATAACCCTGATGAGCATCCGGCATGAGTGCTCCGGCCACCGTCACAGGCAATTTCATGGCAATTTCCATCTGGTGACGCGCGCCTGCTTCAATCTCACGCTCCCCGAAAATCTGATATTCTTTTCGCGCAACGAGTTCATGCACGAGCGATTTTCGTTCGGTGGGCACTAACTCACAGGCAACTTTGCTCCAGATCGGATCCTGAAGATATTCCCGGGGAGCAGCCAATACACTTTTTAGCAAATGAAAAATTTCTTCTTTCTCACTTCTGCGATAGTATTTATGTATCATGTTAATAGCAGCTCCAATGGCACGCCCTTCCGGATAGCCCATCTTGATCAACTCTTTTCCACTAATCATTTTCCTTTTCATACATTTCCCCCAGGGGTTTTTATTTGCTTTGCTTTGGGCAAAGACATTCCACTCGTCAACACTGACAATTTTTAAAATAGCAACAGGTTTGTTTGGATACCCGTACCATCGGGCAGACACAAAAAAACCCGGACACAGCCCGGGTTTTCAGTTTTGAATCAATGTCTGATTAATTGAAAATCCACGGCTTACTCCGAACATAGCTGTCCGGATTGGTTTTAAATCGATATGTGCAGATGTGTAACATCATGATGCAAAGGTAAATCAAGTTTTTTGGGATGTCCAAAATTTGGGACGAGAAAATTTTATTTTAGAAACTTTCCAAATACTTCGGCCCATGGATCTCTGTTGACTAATGAATAAAAAATCAATGCTCCAAGCCATCCATGAAATATCCCCAAAGCATATAGATTTCGGATTTTCAGAAAGACAAATCCATAAACCAATGATAGTACAAAAGTTCCAATCATCAGCCAGAGATAAGGAAAATGCAATGCCCCAAACAGAACAGCACTAATAAGAATAATACCTGATTTGTTAAGCCATTGGACATTCAGATCTTGTAGATTTCCAGCAACCAGTGACATCACCAGAAATTGCTGGATCGTTCCCCAGATGGGATAAGCTAGCAGCAACGGGAATATATGCCAGTGGAGATTCAAAGTGTTTTTATAATAGCCAACCACAAGGCAAGTCATGATGGATAGTAATGCAAAAGGTAAAAGCATATAAACAGTGGGCCAAAAGGTATCCTGACGGAAACCCCAATTTCTGACCACCATAGAATCTTTCACATACCAGTACAAGATATACATGAGCCAACCTGTCAAACAAACCATAATGAAGGATAATCTCCATTGCAGAAAATCCATAAAGATGAATTTTCCAATAGCTGTTGCGGCAATGGCTAGTAGTTCTAAAGTTATGGTTTGACTCGAGCGATAACTATTCATTCACCAACGGGTAGAATTACTTGGAAAGATTGTTTTAATTCTTTTTATCTTGTGAAGATAACGTTAAAATTTGCGCGTGCCAAACCCAACACGTACCCGTTTATCCAGCGTCATTTGGTGGTCGGTGATTTCCGCAGCGTTCATCGGACCTGGCACGGTCACCACAGCCGTGATGGCCGGATCGCAATTTCAACTGAGTTTGGTCTGGACGGTTGTGTTTGCCACGCTCGCGTGTGTGGTTTTGCAGGAAGCATCAGCCAGAATCATTATCTCCAGTCAACTGAACCTGGGTCAGGCGATCACCCGGAAGTTTCACCGATATGGAGGGATGGTTAAAATTCTGGTAGCGGTGCCCGTGTTGCTGGGCTGTGCAGCCTACGAAGCCGGAAACATTTTGGGAGGCGTATCGGGTATGTCACTGATGTACACGGGCGACACCCAAATTTATACATGGATGATTACCCTGCTGTCGGCCATCATTCTTTGGCAGGGCGGCAACCGATGGATTGCGTGGACCATGACTGCGTTGGTTGGACTGATGGGGTGCGCATTTTTATTCTTAGCGCTTCAAAAAGATTTTTCCAGAGCCGAAGTATGGATGGCTTTTACGCCCGCTATTCCTTCCGGGAGTGAGTGGATTGTTTTGGCTCTGGTAGGAACTACCATCGTTCCCTACAATGTCTTTATCGGATCGGCCATCAGCAAAGGACAAACCATGTCACATATGCGTATCGGTTTGAGCATTTCTGTTTTCATCGGTGGGCTGATCACCATGTGGATATTAATGGCCGGAGCAACCGTAGGAACGTTTACTTCTTTTGCTGAACTGGCGCTGTCGTTTAATAACAGTTTGGGTGCTGCAGGATCATGGTTTTTAGGGATTGGTCTTTTTGCAGCAGGATTTTCGTCTGCCATCACTTCACCCTATGCGGCTTCATTAATCGGTCAGTCCGTCTTTGAAGTACAAAACAAATGGGTATTGCGTAGTATCTGGATGACAGTTTTGTTAATCGGTTTTGGTTTTGGAATCAGCGGAGTAAAACCAATTCCAATCATACTGGCCGTACAGGCCCTTAATGGATTAATCCTGCCTTTTCTAACGTATATTTTAATCATACTGGTTAATGACTCAACACTTATTGCTTCCGAAGATCAACACCCTCGCTGGTACAATGGTGTGTTGCTGATTATTTTTGGAATCACTACGTTAATTGGATTAACAAGCCTTGATAAGGCTTGGGTCAGTGCCTTTTCGTTACCTTCGGCACATCTTCCCGCAGTGATGGTTACGACTTTTTTACTCCTGGGAGCGGTTGCTTTTCAGTTGTTTCGACAGCCTCAGGGAAAACGATAGCGATGGCGAAGGGATTGAAGTTCGGCTTCCGGCATTTGAAGCAGGGTTGGATTTTTAGCCGGGTCCATCGACTGAAGGATCGTTAACAGATTGGCTTCAGTCATCGCAGTGCATCCGGCTGTTCCGCTGGCCGGACTTCTCCAGATGTGAAGAAAGATACACGATCCATGGCCCTTTACAACCGGCTGTGTGTTATAAGCTACCACGGCACCCCATTTGTACAGATGATCTTTTCGTTTCATTTCTTCCGCTGAATTCCAGTCCTTACCAATGTCTTTGAGGTTTACCATCTGATTATAGTATACTGAGCCTGCATCATCCACGCAAAAAACGGTGGAGTCAGCTTTCAGGTACTTCATCTTGAATGCGCGATCGCCATACCCAAACAATTGCGTAATGCGAAAAATACCAGCTGGTGATTTCCCATCTCCTTCTTTTTTCAGGGGGCCTGTATTCAGTTCCGCTGGCTGTAGCCCATGCCCCCAGGCCATTCCCTTTTTGCCGAGCGCCACCGGAGTATCCTTCAGCAGAGACGTCCACGAGCCATCTTCTTGCTGTTCGTAAAAACGGAGTTTACCTACAGAGGCATTCCAATCACGCGAAGTAACAATAATTACTTGCCGGGTTTGGAAGGCCGTTCCAAAATCTTCTGGTGGGTGAAGCGAACTAAACAGAAGCAGGGCAAGAATGGTTAGTTTCATTGCACCGTAATATTTTTTAATTCAATAACGCTTAGCTGCTGCAGTTGACCTTCTTTAAAAAGATTTTCTGCCTCCGCCAAAGAGGCCGATGGATGTTCGGGTTTATAGTTAACATAGTCCAGAAAGGTGATCCCGTTAACCTGCCGGGGATTGTATGCTTTCCGAAAGCGAAAACTGGTTTCATCGTTTTCTTGAAACGAATAGGCCAGGTAGCCGATGGTAAACGTTGTTGGATGAATCCAGTAGTGGTAGACATCCTCAAAATCCTCCCCGCCACCTTCGGCCTGAAAAGTGATCTGAAGCTTATGATATCTTTCTCCTTCCAATTCGGTTTCGCCTATATACTCTTTTTTAACGGAAGGGTCATTGAGTCCATACGGAAGCAACGCAAAATAAAGAACTGAATTAACGGAAGCCGAATAGCGTGATGCCAGCGAGTCAGGAACAGTAACGATTTCCCCATTGACTTCTCTGCGGAATCCGCTATTGGTCACATAATCATGAATGGTTTGACTGGAATCCTGAGTGATGCGTTCATAAGAGTACGTGCCTCCGTGACGTTTACCCACATAATGGCGCTCACGAAAGTCAAACGCAATTGTACTGGAGAGATATTTTTCGCCTCCGCTCACCGCGATGGCCTGATCAATGATTTGCTGGGCATCCGGGCTTTTGGGAGCGCAGCCGATCATCAAAGAACCAATCGTCAAAAGGATGAGATATTTCATAGGTAAACAGCGGGAAGGATGAGTGTCATAATTTTTTACTTACGTTTGAACACGCCTGCAGGCGGGTAAGTTCCGTCAGAGTTTGGCCATCGTGCTGATGTATCGCTGAGGGATTTCACCCTTGCTTGCTTGTTGATAGTCACTGTAGCTGCAGGGGACAATGCTGTTGCGTGGATATAACCCCGGTTGATGAGGGGTAACTTCCATCCACCATTTTTCGGTGAACTTACTTTTGTAGAACGTCAGCGTTTCGGGCGGCACCGGCATGGACACGACATATTTGATGAAGTCATTGCTCTTAAAGTTTGATTCATTTTTGCGATGATAGTATCCTTCAATAAAATACCAGATCATGGTGGCTACCACAGAAGCCGTTTTTTTATGAGCATCATCAAAGTCGGGGCTATACCCGTAAAATCCTGCCGAACTTAACTTTTCGTTTTGCCCGGCATACCAGCAAATCTGACAGGCTTCTTCACCGGTCAATCCAAACGGTTGCGCGCGATCACTGCCGGGAGCATCGGCCGATTTAATGGCGGCAATATCAAAAGACATCAGATCCGCATTGCGGATAGCTGGCTCCATTTCGGTAAAGTTGGTTCGCATCTGTCCGATGCGAAAGGCTTCAAAATAAAGTTTTTCAAGGACAGCTATGGAAGAAGGGTCGATCAGATAACTTTGATAAGCCAGGTGTGTATAGCTTAGCAGAAAATTTGGCTCGTGTAACAATACTTTGTGAATGTGTCTCCGGTCAGGCGGGGTGCCGTGTCTTTCCTCCAGATCCAAAAAGGCATCAACGTTTAAGAGGTTGACCAGTTTCTCCAACCCTTCATAGGCCCAATATTGACCATAGTCCAGATCATGCGAGCCTCCGATGATGATGGGCAGAACGTTTTGCTCAAGCAGAATGCGACATACTTCGCTGATGCGGACATACGTTTCGTCCAGATCGATCCCAGGATTGAGATTGCCCAGGTCAACGATGCGATACGTGCCGGTTCCCTTTTTTAGATGATACAGTTTTTTGCGGATTTCATCCGGGGCAGAAAACTTTCCACTGTGATGACCCGCTCCCCGCGTCTCGTTGACTCCAAAAATGGCCATGTGAGCCGGCCGATAGTCGGGCATCTTTTCACCATAGGAGTGAATGTTTTTATAGAATGATGAGGTAGCGGTGATGGATCCGTAAACAGACTCATCAATAGGAGAGAAGAAAAGGGTCAGGTCCATGGTACTGGAATGGTTGTTAAAAGTAGTAACTGAGGCTACGCAAAACAAATGGGAGGTTCTGGCAGATCAGTTTTGGGACATGTCAAAGATAATCCTATCGACCTAGAACCGCACCCATAAAAAAAGGAGAAGTCGCCCTCTCCTTTTTTGTGTCGATCGAATGATAGTCTATCCTCCAAAGTCATCAAAACGAACATTCTCTTTCGGAATACCGAGATCATCCAACATTTTCAAAACGGCAGCATTCATCAAGGGAGGGCCACACAGATAAAATTCTACGTCTTCCGGAGATTCATGTTTGCCCAGATAATTATCGTATAAACATTTATGAATAAAGCCCAGATAACCATCGGCTTCGCGATCATCTAAGCTCTTTTTCACCTTCCAATTGTCTTCCGGGAGCGGCTCAGATAAGCCGATGTGGAATTGGAAATTCGGAAACTCCTGTTCGATTTTGCGGAAATGATCTACGTAGAACAATTCTTTTTTCGAACGGCCACCATACCAGTACGAAACTTTACGCTTGGTTTTTTCGGTATGGAATAGGTGGAATATCTGGGCGCGAAGCGGAGCCATCCCGGCACCTCCTCCGATATATATCATTTCACGTTCAGTCTTATTGATATGGAATTCCCCGTAAGGACCTGAGATCGTTACTTTGTCGCCAGGCTTGCGCGAAAACACATAGGAAGAACATATTCCAGGGTTAACATCCATCCATTTGTTATTGGCGCGATCCCACGGTGGGGTGGCGATCCGGATATTTAACATGATGATGTTTCCTTCGGCCGGATGGTTGGCCATTGAATAAGCCCGGAAGATGGGCTCCTCATTTTTCATCTTCAATCCCCACAATTTAAACTTATCCCAATCGGATTTGAACACATCGGGATTGCTATGGCCCAATTCGGGGTGGGGCTTGATGTCCATGCCCGCAAAATCCACCGTGGTGGCAGGCACATCAATCTGAATATAACCACCGGCTTCAAACTTGAGCGTTTCACCGGGAGGCAATTTCACTACAAACTCCTTAATAAAAGTGGAAACGTTATAGTTGGAAACAACTTCACATTCCCATTTCTTAATACCAAAAATCTCGTCCGGGATGCGTATGCTGAGATCCTGCTTTACTTTCACCTGACAGCCGAGCCGCACGTGTTCTTTTTGTTCCTGACGGCTGAGGTGGCCTACTTCGGTGGGAAGGACATCGCCCCCGCCACTTTCAACCACACATTTACACATGGCGCAGGTACCGCCTCCGCCACAGGCCGAGGGTAAAAATATCTTTTCATTAGCCAGGGTAGTCAATAAGGAACTACCGGCTGCAACGGTCACGGTTTTTTCACCATTGATCACCAATTTTACCGGACCGGATTGAACAAGCTGCTTTTGGGCAAAAATCAACAACCCTACCAGCAAAAGAATGACCACGGTAAAAGCTGCAATAGACGTGAAAATGAGCATACGATTGAATTTTTAACGGTTACAAATATAGCCATTGACCTTAAAAATGCTCATGCAATGGATACAAAAAAGCCCCTTGTTGAAGGGGCCTGTCTTGTTTTAACTTTTTTTAATAACGGACATGGCTCAACGGTTAGGCGTCAGGAGACATTAAAGATGTCAGACGCCTTCAAAAACGGGCCCGGTGCCTAGGCCCACGTACTAAAAACCGCTGATTTAGGCATATAAAAGTTCCGCATGCCGGGAGGCATTTTTTGATTCCGGCTTCGCACCTGGTGCCAGAATCACACTTAGGTCAGCCCGCTGACCCCATTCGGCAAGTTTGTGTAAGGAAATCGTGCCTTGCATGTATTGGAACCCATGTCCTTGATAACCACCCTTGAACACATCAAACTGTGGCGGAGAGAGGGCCCCTTGGCTGGCAAAACTGACGATCACATCCACCTGGGCCTCATTGGAAAACGTATGCTGCTCTCCCTGTTGCCGCTTTTTATATTCGTAACGATAATCAAACGTGAGCGCGGAAATATCAGAAAGAACAGCAGAGCCTGTCGGGTAGCTACCGGCACCTTTTCCCACAAAAATCTGGTTTTCGGCAAAGGCCCCGTTCACCACCACTGCGTTGAATTCATTTCGAATGGGCGCCAGAAAATGCTGGGAGGGCACAAACTGGGGAGCTACAAAGGCAAATACTTCTGATCCCTGGCGGATGGCACGGGCGATGAGTTTAATCGTATATCCATTTTCGCGGGCATATTTCAGATCAACAGTTGAGATTTTATCGATCCCCAGGTTGATGATTTTTTCAGGCTTGATAAACAACCCAAAGGTATGCGCCAGGGCAATGGTTAACTTATACTTGGGATCAAAGCCTTTGACATCCAGCGAAGGATCTGTTTCGGCAAAGCCTAACTCCTGTGCCCCTTTCAGTGCCTCGTCATAGCTTTTGTTTTCTTCAAACACTTTCGTGAGAATGTAATTGGTTGAACCGTTAAAAATTCCTTCAATGCTGTTTAGAAGATCATTGTCGTAGTATTCTTCCAGGTTGCGGATGATGGGAATACTGCCGCACACCGATCCTTCATACAGGACCGACCGGTCGTATTGCTGCTGGAGCTGATAAATTTCTTCCAGGTTTTCAGCCAGCATTTTTTTATTGGCCGTGACCACATGTTTGCCGTGGGCCAAAGCCGTTTTCACAATGCCAAAGGCAACTGTGGCATCGTCAATCAATTCCACGACCACATCAATCTCAGGATCATCTAAGATGTCACGATGATCATAGGTAAATATTTCGGCAGGCAGCAGCCGTTCCTTGTCGCGATTTTTAACGGCTATTCTTTTAATCTCGGCTTTTACTCCGTGTGTTTCATGGAGCACATGATAGAGTCCCTGGCCTACACAGCCAAAACCAAACACACCTAATTTTAATTTCTTCTTCATGTTATACTACTATTTCTTTTGGCTGTTGTTGTAAAAATTGGCGAACGACTTTTTTAAGCGATTCAAACTCTACCAGAAAACCGTCATGACCATAAGCTGAAGTGATTCGCACCAGCGAAGCATCGGGGATGTGTTCTGCGAGATATTCCTGCTCCGAAGGAGGAAAAAGTAAATCACTATCCACCGCCACCACCAATGTGCGGGCTTCAATCTGCCCCAGGGCGGCTTTGATGGATTTCCGGCCACGTCCGACATGGTGACTATCCATCATTTTGGAAAGAATCCAGTACGTAAAGGCATTAAATCGGTTGGCCAGCTTTTGGCCCTGATAGCGTTGATAAGAGGCTGCGCGGTAGTCGTCCGTTTTTTCGCTTGACTTTTCCGGTTGGGTGATTCCAAAACCTTCATAGGTGCGATAAGAAATCATGGCCATGGCTCTGGCCGCTTTCATCCCTTCCAAACCTGCCCGTGCATCACTTTCGTTCCATGTGGGATCGGCCGCTATTGCCATCCGCTGAGCTTCGTTAATAGCTATGCCCCAGGGCGAGTGTGCGGCATTGCATGCCACGGGGATCAGGTATTTAAAAACCTTGGGCTGAAGGATGGCCCACTCCAACGCTTGCTGACCTCCCAGCGATCCTCCCAGAAGTGTGTGAATGTGATCGATCCGCAACTGCTGACGTAACAAATCAAAAGCACGGACAACATCACGGTTGGTGATCAGAGGAAACTCATGAAAGTAGTTTTTTCCGGTCACCGGGTGGATGGATAATGGTCCGGTAGACCCATAACAACCACCGAGCGTGTTTGCACAAATGATAAACCAGTCCCGCGGATCGTAAGGACTTCCCTCGGTAAAAAAATCATTCCACCAGGTAGTTACGTCTGAGTTTCCCGTCAGGGCATGACATATCCACACCACATTGTTGCGGTCTTTATTGAGTTGACCCAGGGTGGTATATTTCAATTGGAAGCCGGGCAGTTTCCCGCCCGACTCCAACTCAAATTCACTGGCAAAGTGAAAGATGTGATCTGCTTTTATCATGATTCATGTATTGCGTAGTTGCTCTTACCTACATGGGCAACTAAATTCCAGTGTGATCAGGCAACCAGTTCTCCTTTAAAAACTTTGTGGAATGCCTGCTCAAAGTCAGCTTTGATATCATCAATATGTTCGATACCCAGGGACACGCGCAATAACGTAGGCAGTACCCCTGCAGAAATCTGTTCCTCCTCATTCAACTGTGAATGGGTGGTCGCTGATGGCTGAATGATCAGCGTTTTAGCATCGCCTACATTGGCGAGATGACTCACCAGCTTCAGACTGTCAACAATGTTGGTGGTATTTTCTTTGGTGCCCTTGACGGTAAATGACAATACCGCGCCAAATCCATTTTTCAGATACTTTTTAGCCAACCGGTGATACGTACTGCTTTCCAATCCCGGATAGTTAACACTTTCCACGTGGGGATGTTTTTCTAACCATTGGGCCAACGCCAGCGCATTATCGCTGGAACGCTGCACTCTCAACGACAATGTTTCCAATCCTTGTAAAAACAAGAATGAATTGAAAGGACTCAGGGAAGGACCAAAATCGCGCAGGCCTTCTACCCGTGCCCGGATGATGAATGCAATGTTGGGCAGCCCCAGCGGATTTCCTTCGCCAAACACCTCCCAGAATTTCAGACCATGATAACCTTCGGATGGTTCCGTAAACTGCGGGAACTTGCCATTGCCCCAGTTATAGTTTCCGCCATCCACAATCACACCACCAATGGAGTTGCCATGACCACCAATCCACTTGGTGGCTGACTCCACCACCACGGCTGCTCCGTGTTCCAGCGGACGAAAGAGATAACCGCCTGCTCCAAAAGTGTTGTCAACAATCACAGGGATGTCATATTTTTTGGCGAGCGCAGCAATCGCATCAAAATCAGGCACGTTGAATCCGGGATTACCGATGGTCTCCAGATAGATGGCTTTGGTTTTTGGGTCGATCAGTTTTTCAAAATGTTCGGCTTTGTCACCCTCGGCAAAGCGGGCTTCAATGCCTAATCGCTTAAAGGACACTTTAAATTGATTGTACGTGCCACCGTATAAAAAAGGAGATGTCACAAAATTATCCCCTACACTCAGAATGTTGTTGAGTGCGATAAACTGAGCGGCATGACCGGAGCCCACCGCCAGCGCAGCCACACCGCCTTCCAGCGCAGCAATGCGTTTTTCAAACACATCGGTGGTGGGGTTCATGATGCGGGTGTAGATGTTACCAAACTCTTTGAGAGCAAAAAGATTGGCCCCATGCTCGGAGTTTTTAAAGACATAGGAAGTGGTTTGATACAAAGGCACGGCACGGCTACCGGTGGTAGGGTCAACTTCCTGACCGGCATGTAATTGAAGAGTTTCGAAACGAAATGACATAATAGTATTGATTTAAAAGTTTTAAAAAATGATTATTAAAAATGGGTTTTGATATCTGTAACCTGAGCCATACCCGTCACCCGGCAGGCCGTACGTTACGTTTGATGTCGGAAGCGCTACGCTTATCTGAACGACAACAACGCGTTAGTCACAACACATACAACACGCCTGACGCATGTCGCGGTGGAGAGATTTAACAAAATCAGGAAGAGGTGATCTTGGATGAGCGGGTGGAATTTGAAGGAGTGTACGTTTCATAACAGCCATCGGTTTATTGTTCCCTGACAACCTTTGTCCGGGCAGGCTTTAGCACCCTTTTTTTAATTTTTGGGGGTTGCTAGCGCTTCTTCGAGCCTGTTCTCTCAGCGCTTCTTTATAAATCGACTGGCTTTCGCTTCATCGATCTGATGGTACAAACGTAGAATTCTTTAGTATAGTTTGCAAGTAGACTTTAAAATTTTTGTTAAAAAGATTGGCTTACCAGTGTTAGGGGAGAGATGGTTGGGATAATAAGATGTATCTAAGTCTAAAGGGGCCATTCTTGCTTAGCAATTATCATAATTTTGATACCTGGGGAGAAGCCGCACTTCATGGTGTCTCTCCGTTGGCCGGGAATTTATTTGCAAAATGAGACAGAATATGTTGAAACATTACAAGATGATTTTCGGGTGTCTTGAGAATTTCTTTCAGGGCACCACCTTCAAAGAAGCATCCACACTTATGGCGAAGCTATGGCTCTCGATTTTTGGGGCAGTAAGTTTGTTATCTTTATTTGTTTGGTTTGATTCATGGAAATCAATAGCCAAATTAGTCACTCTTGTCACAGTTGGCTTATTTTTTTATACCAATTCTAAATTATTTAATGATGATACCTTTGACTTCATTTTAAATGAGTACAAAGAGCTGCCGAAAGGCAGTAAAAAAATGTATGGGAGGGCAACCGTATTAATTGCGATTGGGTCTTTATCAATTCCTGTAATTTTTGGATTTATCAAATTATGGATACGGGGGTAGTAAAAGTCCAAAGCGAATAGATAAATATGTGATGGGTAGCGTTGGGTGATGCCTGGGAGAAGCCCGCTCCGTTGGCTGGGAATTTATACGCAAAATGAGATCGAGTATGATAAAGCATTACCGAATGATTTTTGGGTGTTTACACAATTTTTTTGTGAACAGCGCCCACAAAGACGTTGCTGACTTTGCTGCTCGCCTTTGGATTTCGTTACTAATTAGTTTTAATCTAATGCCCTTGTTTGCGTGGGTAAAAATTGATTTTCAGGTTCTTAAAATTTTTTATCTTGTTTTGGTTTTAATGATTTTTCAACTAAATAATAAATTTTTTTTTAGTGACCAGAAAATTTCTCTTGTAATTAAGGAATATTTAGAGCTACCACTTAGTGAAAAACAATTCTACGGAAGGCTTGCAATATTTGTAGCGATTGAATCAATAATGGTTCCTGTTGTAGGAGGTTTTTTGCGACTCTGGTTGCGCGGGTAGTGTACTCAAAAGTATTTTGCCTTTAACAACCCGGTTTATTGGAACGACCCCACGGGGGCAGATCCACCCTCCATGGCAGATATCATGGCACTTATTGACACGATGTTGAAACAACCTCATAACACCCATTGGGATCGTGATGCATGGGACAGATCTGTAGGCGGAGGTCGGGACTGCCGGGGCTGTTCTCCCAGCGGGTTCAATGCTCAGGTACAGTATGGATATTGGGGCAATTTCAATACATGGACTGTCAACAACTACGGTAGCGGTTATACCCAAACCCTCACTGTTACCTCGAAGTTTGTAAAGGTAGAGTTGCCGAAATTGCATAATAACCCGAAAGACCCTATGCTGAGCCGATTGACGCAGGGGGAAAGTAAAGGAGGATTTGATTGGTTTGTAGGAGCGGAGGGAGCAGCAACGTTGGGATGGGAAAATTTTGCTATTGAAGTAAAGAATGTTGGAGGTGTGGATTACAAGAGGGGTGCTCGCGATTGGCGGGTTACATCAAGTAGTAAATATGGGGGAACTAAACCAGTATCGAAACTATGGCAACTATTGATCGAACTTCGGTTTCAGCTGGCTTTGGTGTAACTATTCAAGAAAATAAAGACATCGTAGATGGTGTTGAGGTTTTCACTGAGTCTTACTCATTTGGTTGGGAAGCCATTGGTATACAGGTGAATTTTGACTCTAATACGAATCCCACAGACATAAGATTTGGAGTTGATACTGGTGTTAGTATCGCTATTTTTGGTGGGCTGGAAATTTCACTTCAAATGGGGGGGATATATGTATTTAAATAATATAGTAAAGATTTTACCAAGTAGAATCGTATCTGCTATCATTGATCAAATTACTTTGGTCATTTCATTTATGATTTTTTCAATTGGGAAAGAATTGGCATCCTCGCCTGAGGAAATTCATAAGATTAAGGTTACTTCAGCCATTATACTCTTCTCATTGTTTTTAAACAAAGACTTGTATTTTGGAAAGAGCATCGGAAAATACTTTAACGGATTGAGAGTAGTGTCTTCTAGAACCGGGAATCCTGCAAGTCCGATTCAATGTTTAATCAGAAATATCTTTCTATTTCTGTGGCCAATAGAGGCTTTAATTTTGTTTTTTTCGCCCCAAAAAAGGATTGGCGATTTCGTTGCAGGAACGAAGGTTCAAGCTAGTATCGAAGTTAACACTGGAAGTAGATGGCAATATATTCAAGCAATTCTGTCTGTGATTATTGCATTTATTATTACTTATTTTCTATTTAACTTCATTGATAGCATTGAGATAATGAATTGACAACTCCTAAATACAATAGGGGGGTTGATATGACAAAAGTATTACGAGGAGTGTAATACCATTAATCAATGGTAAATGGTTAGGTCCAAACCAAAAAGGAGTTGTGAAAAGGTAGATACTGGCTTACCTTTTCTTATTTTACTAGGCTTTAAGGCTTGTAATGCATTGAAAACGCCAGTATGATGGATAAACTCCGCGAGTATGACCCCGTGCTGGGGCGTTTAATGGGGTGGACATCATGGCCACCACTTGGCGCGCCCGTTTTGATTGCTGGGGGTGCCATTTTAGGTGTTTCCTATGGTATTGCGGTAGTTGCAGGATTTGATGACTGGGTTGATGACAAAATTGGTTGGAAATGAGAATAGCCTTGTACTGTATCGATTTATTGTTCAGAATTTTCTATTCCCCGGTAAAATCGTATGATAGTAAAGGAAGGATGGTGGCAGTCTATTGGTTATGTATGCCGCTTACTTTCCTGTCATTAGCTGCAAGCAATATCTTAATAGGTATTCTAGCGGATATCGGTAAAACAAAAGTTGACATAGGTTTCATTTTTTTTGTTTCGCTCAGCATTATTATATTGATTTTTTGGGTAAAGTTTCTGGAAAGGCGTTACCTTCATCAATCACAAAACCTTTATCCACTGTTCAACTCTTTCGTTTCTGTTTTGTTGATGCTAGGATTTTTGGTTTTAACAAGTTTAGCGTTGGTACTTTCATTTTTTTTACTTTGAAATGGTAGTGGTATCAAAAAAATGGCGATATAAGTTATTGATTTCCAAGGCGGAGTATAGGAAGGAAACAAAAAAATCAAAATGAGATTGTTCCCAGGAGTCTCTTACAATCTATTATTTAATAAAAGTAAACGAAGTGATCATCATACTTGATTTTTTGTTTAAAGTGTGTTTTGCACCGTTTAGACACGAAAAACACGGAAGATTTATTGCACTAGTCTGGCTTGTGCCTTGTATGACATTTGTACTGATGGGCCTGACCAATGTTCTTATATTTTTTGTCAATTCTGCACAGTCTGTATTCAGAATTAGAATTTCATCACTACTTTTTGTTGTTCTGATTTCCGGAATATTCATTGCCACGAGCAAGATTCTACATAGCGTATATGAGATTAACAAACGCGATATAGGGGAAGTAAAGAATTCGTGGTTGGGTATCCTTATTTTACCTTTAATAGTTATCTCAGTCACTCTTTTTTCCCTGTCGCTTTACAAGTTCAAAACATGGTGACTAGTGATCAAGGTATTTCAAATTTGCCTATGATTTGACAGGGGCTATATGCAAGAATGTAGCCGTTGGTGGATTTGATGATTGGGTAGATAGTAAAATTGGATGGAAATGAGCGCGATGATAATTCTTTTGAGTTTCTTGTTTCGTGTATTCTATTCACCTCTGAAATCCTATGGAGATAAAGGAAGATCGGTAGCAATCTATTGGCTATCGATGCCAATGGTTTTCTTATCGGTCGCTATTTTTAATGCAATAGTTGGATTCCTTGGCAACCCCATTTCCCCATTAGTTAGCAATCCTATATTTTTTCCGGTACTGGGCCTTCTGTTCTTATACTTTTGGTTAAAGCTTTATGAAGGTAGGTTTCTGAATAAACCAACATACTCAGAAAGACTCTTTGGAGTTTTTATATCATCGATATTCATTTTGTTATTTCTTTTTTTCTGCGGCACTGCCTTGGTTTTATCTTTCTATTTACTTTGAACTAAGGTATTTTTGGTCAGACTCCAAAAAATCGATTGGCAACATGAGCCTACTAGACATCTTATTCAAAATCTATTTTTCTCCCTTAAAATCTTTTGGCGTTAAGGGCAGACTGGTGGCAACCTATTGGCTATGCATGCCATTGGCTTTTGTTTCGTTAGGCATTTTTAATACTGCCACATTCATGTTAAGGTTGTCGTCAGGTATAGATTTTATGATATCCCCAGGGATATTAGGTGTACTTGGTTTATTAATTACCATAGGATGGCAGATGTTTTTGGAACGGAAATATGTTCGGGACTGTCGGGATTTGGGAGTATTGCTTCATGCTGGTTTAGCAACATTACTACTCTTGGCGTTTTTATTTCTTTCGATTGCCATCATTTCACTATCTTATTTGTTTTTATGGAAAGTATGATTATATGTGTGGACCAGCACCTCCACGTATTCGCAGGCAAGGGATGAATACCAAGGGCAGGCGGATCTGAGAAACGTCCTTTTTCTAAGTTTAAAAATAGGTTTTAAATAGCAGTGCAGGAACCCCATGGAGGATGTTAGCTTGCGTGCATTAGGATATTGCCGGAATTGGGCGTATCTTGCGAAAGTTTTTAGCAGAAATCATTCTGTACTAGCAAGGCAACTCCGCAAGGGCACTTCCTACTCCCAATCATTTAAGCTGAAAATCATCTGACATCCGTGACCGACTAACTACGTCTGCCGCGGAGAGAAGATAGTATTATTTAACATCATCAAATTAACAACACATGAAATAAGCATCCACCAGACTACCCCCAACGGATGTTAAATCAAACCATCTGGTTCAAGGGTAAATCTCACGAGGCGAATTCCATGTGACCACAAAAAAACAATTAACAACACATGAAAGAAGGAAAAGTAAAATTCTTTAACAACCTTAAAGGATTTGGGTTCATCACCCCCACCGATGGAAGCCAGGATATTTTTGTACACGAGTCAGGTCTGATTGATAAAATCAAAGACAATGACATGGTTCGCTTTGAGTCCGAGCGTGGCAAAAAAGGCTTAAATGCCGTTCGCGTTGAAGTAATCAGTTAAGATACATGTCGGTTCATGAATGACACACGGTCACGAGAAAGCGATTCTTTTTTTGCAGTCATTCGACTCAAAGTAGATCACTATTTTTCGGCCCGCCAGATTCAACGAACCGGCAACTTTAAACTTTACATAAAAAGCTCCATACAAATCCTTCTTGCGGTAGGATTTTATGGAGCTTTGCTTTTTATGCCTTTGCCCATTTGGGGGCAACTGGTGGGGGCGATGCTGCTGGGGCTCAGCCTGGCCGTTTTGGGCTTTAACATCATGCACGAAGGCGGGCATCAAAGTTTTTCCAGACATGATTTTTTAAACAGTGCTGCGGCCTACATGCTAAACGCGCTGGGAGGCAATACACATTATTGGAAAATCAAACACAACATCAACCATCACACCTTCACCAATATCCACGGAGCAGACTCCGACATTAATGTAGAACCTTTTATGCGGTTGCATCCCCATCAGCCGCTTCGCAAAATGCACCGGTACCAGCATGTGTATTGGTTTTTTCTCTATGGCATTTCTTACATGGCCTGGGTTTTTTATGAAGATTTTGTCAAATATTTTACCCGCAAAGTGGCCGTTCACATGACCCCCCAGCCGCTGTCGGTGAAAGAACACCTGATTTTTTGGTTCACGAAAATCTCGTACGTCATCGTCTATCTGGCGCTTCCTGTTTTTATGCTGGGCTGGGTAAAGGGCATCCTTGGCTTTTTGTTGGTGACGTTTACCTGCGGATTATTTATCAGCATCGTTTTTCAACTGGCCCACGTGGTGGAGATCACCGAATTTCCTACCGGTAAAAAAATGGAACGGGAATGGGCACTTCATCAGGTCAGCACAACTTCCAACTTCGCCACGCAAAGCAAATTTCTTTTCTGGCTCCTGGGCGGACTGAATTTTCAGGTAGAGCATCACCTGTTTCCCCGGATCAGTCATATCCACTACCCTCAAATCAATAAAATTGTAAAGGAGACCTGCCGGGAGTTCAACATCACGTATCATGAATACGCCTCCATGTCTCAGGCATTTCTTTCGCATCTGCTTTATCTGCGAAAGATGGGGATCAGCTGACTTAAGGGGGGTACCTCAAAAAAACAACTCAACTTTTGTCAGGCCACGCCCTCGAAGCCTATATCAGAATCTTAAGGTGCCTTCGGGAACCTCCGGCTGGCATTCCGTGGTTTTTATGATGTTTCTTAGGTGAGCATGCCGCCATCTACCTGAATCACCTGACCGGTCACATAGCTGGATAATCCAGACGCCAGAAACACACAGGCATTCGCCACATCTTCTGGTTGTCCGCCCCGTTTAAGAGGTATCGCATCGCGCCAGCTTTGAACGGTTTTTTCATCCAGTTTGCCGGTCATTTCAGTTTCGATAAACCCGGGGGCAATGGCATTGCTGCGGATGCCACGAGAGCCGAGTTCCAACGCCACGGATTTGGTAAAACCAATGATGCCAGCCTTGGAGGCTGCGTAGTTGGCTTGTCCGGCATTACCCTTGATGCCCACCACCGATGTCATATTAATAATGGACCCGCTTTTTTGCTTCATCATGGGCTTGGTGGCAGCTTTGACGGTGTTAAAACAGGACTTCAAATTAACATTCATGATCTTATCCCACATTTCTTCTGTCATGCGCAGCAACAGGTTATCCATGGTAATGCCAGCGTTATTGACCAGAATATCCAGCGTACCAAATTCGGCCACCACATCGGCAATGAGTTTATCCGCCTGTGCAAAGTCGGAAGCATCCGAACGATAACCTTTCGCCTTCACTCCTTTGGCCGCCAGTTCGGCTTCCAATGCCTGGCCTTGTTCCACGCTGCTCAAATAGGTAAAGGCTACGTTCGCTCCATGTTCGGCAAAGGTAAGGGCGATAGACTTGCCAATGCCTTTGGAGGCACCCGTGATCAGGGCGGTTTTGCTTTGAAGAAGTTTCATAGATATGTCTGAATAGGGTCTATTAAACCACGAAACTAAACCTTTTTTTGACAGCTATATTTAGATTAATTTGCCAAAAATTTCCGAAGCAAATAATTATAAGTAAACAGATATGTCAAAATACGATGTCATTGTGATTGGTTCCGGTCCGGGTGGGTATGTGGCAGCCATCCGTGCTTCTCAACTGGGGATGAAAGTAGGCGTGGTGGAGCGGGAAGAACTGGGCGGGATTTGTTTAAACTGGGGTTGCATTCCCACCAAGGCGCTGTTGAAAAGTGCTAACGTATTTGAATATGTCAAACATGCCAAAGACTATGGCATTGATATCAAAGGGGCAGAAGCCGATTTTGGCGGAATGGTGAAGCGCAGCCGCGATGTGGCGGCCGGCATGAGTAAAGGAGTGCAGTTTCTGTTTAAGAAAAATAAGATTGATCAGTTGAGTGGTCACGGCAAGCTTAAGAAAGGCAACAAAGTGGAAGTAACAGATGCGAGCGGAAAGAAAACCGAATACGAAGCCAAGCACATTATTCTGGCCACAGGGGGGGCGCTCCAGAGAATTACCGAGCCTTCCCATTGACGGAAAAAAAATCATTGGCTATCGCCAGGCGATGGTGTTGGAAAAGCAACCTAAAAAACTCCTGGTGGTGGGGTCAGGTGCCATCGGTGTCGAGTTTGCTTATTTCTATAATGCCATCGGCACGGAAGTGACCATCGTGGAATTTTTGCCCCGCATTGTACCCGTGGAGGATGAGGAAGTTTCCAAACAATTGGAAAAGTCGTTTAAGAAATCAGGGATCAGCATTTATACCAACTCGGAAGTAACTAAAGTAGATACTACCGGAAAAACCTGTGTAGCATCGGTCAAGACGCCTTCCGGTGAAATCAAACTGGAAGCGGATGTTGTTCTGTCGGCTGTTGGCGTAACGACCAACCTTGAAAACCTGGGATTGGAAGATGCGGGTGTGAAGCATGAAAAAGGAAAAGTGTTGGTAGACCAGTTTTACAAAACCAACATTCCTGGTGTGTATGCGATTGGAGATATTACCAGCGGACCAGCCTTGGCGCATGTAGCTTCGGCCGAAGGAATCATTTGTGTGGAGAAAATTGCGGGTCATCATCCGGAGCCTTTGAATTATAACAACATTCCCGGTTGTACCTATTGCAGTCCTGAAATTGCCTCGGTAGGTTATACAGAGGAGGCAGCCAAAAAGGCTGGTTATGAGATAAAGGTTGGCAAGTTTCCGTTTACGGCATCGGGCAAAGCAAAAGCTGCCGGAGCCCCCGATGGTTTTGTCAAAGTAATATTTGATGCAAAATATGGTGAGTTTTTAGGAGCTCATATGATTGGTGCCAATGTAACTGAAATGATAGCTGAAGTGGTTGCTGCCCGTAAACTGGAAACGACTGGCCACGAGATCATCAAAACGGTACATCCTCACCCAACCATGAGCGAAGCGCTGATGGAAGCTGCAGCCGCTGCGTACGGTGAGGTGATCCATCTGTAATTTTACAGACCTGGCCTGATAGAATACGTGATAGAATACGTTACCCTCTGTTGAACATGGGTTGGCTGGAGTATTCCGCAACCCGATTGGTTGAACGTTTATTCCTTTTTACGGATGGGTATCCGCCAGAAGAGCTGATAGTTAAAACCCCAATACGTGGATTTGTCCCCCCGGCCATACCCGGGAATGTCATACGTATCAAATAGCTGTTGACCTTTGACAGAAGGCGCAAACTTTAATCGTCCGGTATAGCCCATCCAAAAATGGCTAAACATTTTTACCCGAAGACCGGTGGTTAGTTCGCCCCAGGTAGCTGTTTGAAGACGATTGCTTTGCACGAGGGTAAAATCTGTAAAATTAGCATAGCTGAAGCTGGAGGTAAGTTCTTCCTCAAAACGGGATTGTCCCATGCGAAAGCCAAGAAAAAACATATTTCGATCCGGATCTTTGAGCAGGAAGTTAACATCTATGCCCACCCGAAAGTAGTTCCCTTTATTATTGTACAGGCCGGTTTCCAACTCTTCCTTTCTTTTCCAATGCCCGTACTCTACGGCCAGATAGTACCGCTTTTTAAAATCAATATCGGAGGTGATTTCCCATCCGGTCAGCGGAAGACCGGCAATGGTTTTAGCCAAAAGAATGGCATCCGTTCCAATCCGGATGCCCGTAGGCCGAAAGGATACCTTGCCGGAGTCAATCTTGATCTCCTGCGCCAGACCAGACGACAGAAATCCTCCGAACACACTGATGCTAATAATGTATTTCCACATTCGAAGAAATGTTAGTGCGAATGGATGTGTTGGTCACGCGAACGGAGTCAAACGTATGTGTTTGAATGGTGAGGTCATCAAAATTGAGATACGCTCCACACTCGGGCGAAATAAGATTGATGCGTGTGGCATAGACAAAAGAAATGGTATCAATTTGTTTATTGGCGACCAGTCGATAGACCGTTTCAGTGTCATCCGGCCGCAAGGGGAGGCGTAGGTTGGTGACACTATCTTTTGGTACTTCATAGTTGAAGGATGAGCTGATATCCCGGATTTCTGACAGCAAGACTTTTTTTTCCTCTCCTTCTTCCAGACTAAAAAAAGCCACGGCCACCAGGTTGGTATCAAATGAGATGCATTCCGGTTTTTCAAGACACGAAAACAAAATCAATACAAATACAAATGATCCTTTGCGCACCGCCATTTCAATTTCCATGCAAATATAAACAGGAATACCGCTTGAAGATGAAGATACCGTCACCGCTGTTTCCGGAGGTAGATTTCCTGACGAATTTTTTTTAAGCTGTTGAAATTAATGATCAAAATCGGCAGAAAGCAAATGGGTAATCCGGTCAAAGCCGAAGCCTTCGTATACAAAAGCTGATAAACAGATGCGAGCAGCAGCAAGGTGATGCACCCTCCCAACAAGCGGGTGATCAGAATCAGTTGTTTTTCCTTTTTTTGAAGAGCTTCGGTACTGACATGACGAAAAGGGCTCTCACTCATATTCAATCGTTTTGGGGAAAGGTAGTCCTCCGGCCATGTCTTTCCAACGGGGCCAGGTATAAAATTCAGGAAGAGGCGGTGTCATTCTGCCGGAACCAATTCATCACACCTGTCGTTAGGTCATTTTTGCCTAATTTTGCGTTTCTGTTATTTTATCATTTGACTTCCGTTGAAAACTAAAGGCATCCGCAAAACCAAAGTAAACATTGTCACCCTGGGGTGTTCTAAAAACCTGGTAGACTCCGAAGTGCTCCTGACCCAACTGAAGGGGAATGGCATTGATGTTACCCATGAATCCGCAAAGGATGATGCGAATGTGGTGGTGATCAATACCTGCGGATTTATTGACAATGCCAAGCAGGAATCCATCGATACTATTTTACGATATGTAGATGCAAAAGAGGAAGGCTTGGTCGAAAAAGTATATGTCACCGGCTGTTTATCCCAACGCTACAGCCAGGATTTAGAAAAGGAGATCCCGGAGGTGGATGCCTGGTTTGGCACACGGGATTTATCCCGTCTCCTGAAACAGTTAAACGCGAATTATAAGCAGGAATTGGTGGGCGAACGGATTCTGACAAACCCCAGTCACTTTGCCTATTTAAAAATATCCGAAGGCTGCGATCGGCCTTGTTCTTTTTGTGCCATTCCGTTGATGCGCGGGAAGCATGTTTCCCGATCCATGGAAGAATTAGTGCTGGAAGCAAAAAATCTGGCCAAAAACGGGACAAAAGAATTGTTATTGATTGCTCAGGATTCGACCTACTACGGATTGGATTTATATAAAAAACGTAATCTATCCGATTTACTCAAGCGATTGTCAGACGTAGAAGGGATAGATTGGATCCGTTTGCACTACGCATTTCCGATGGGCTTTCCGCTGGATGTGTTGGATACGATGGCAGAGCGTTCCAACATCTGTAAGTACCTGGATATTCCTTTGCAACATGGCTCTTCAGAAATGTTAAAAATGATGAGGCGGGGCATTACCCGTGAAAAGACAGAAGAGTTGTTGCAAACCATTCGTACCAAAGTACCCGGTATCGCCATCCGCACCACGCTGATTGCCGGACATCCGGGCGAAACACAGGCTTATTTTGATGAAATGCTCCGGTTTGTGGAACAATCACGGTTCGATCGGTTAGGCGTGTTTCCGTACTCGCATGAAGAAAATACACATTCGCACTCTTTCACAGATGATGTTCCTGCCGAAGTAAAGCAAGAACGAGTGGAGGAGTTGATGGAATTACAACAAGGGATCTCCCTGGAACTGAATCAACAAAAAGTGGGAAAAACATTTAAAGTGCTGGTGGATCGAAAAGAAGGCGGGAGTTTTATCGGGCGAACCGAATTTGACTCACCCGAAGTAGATAACGAAGTGATTTTTAACCATGCTGATGAATACCTGCGCATAGGTGACTTTGTGAATGCCCACATAATCCAGGCGAGTGAATTTGATTTGATGGCAAAAGTCGTTTAGAATTCGTTAACAAATCAGGTGCCGACACTCAAAACCTAATACCAGACAACCCGTTAGTTGAGTTTATGCGAATAGATAATTTCTTTTGTTGTTAATATGAAAACCGGAAAGATCGATTTTCAAGATACACACGCTTTTAATTCTTTCTTTCTGGATTACATTCAGCAAAAGGAATCGTTAAAAAAGTTTTATTCCAGATTCCCTTCCCTCGCTAATTTCAAAGATCAAATCAACGAAAAGTCTGCGTTCGCAACCGAAAAGCGCCAGCGCTTGGCCGATGAATTGATCAAACAATACGGAGATTTGCGAATTTCCGAAAAAGTCAAGACAAACCTCACAGCTTTACGCGATTCAAAAACGTTCACGGTAACCACAGGTCACCAACTCAACATTTTCACGGGCCCCCTGTATTTTATCTATAAGATTGTCACCGTGATCAACGCCTGCAAGGAATTAAAAGCGGCTTACCCTCAGTGTCATTTTGTACCCGTCTATTGGATGGCCTCAGAAGATCATGACTATGACGAAATAAAATATTTCCGGTTGTATGGAAAGAAATATGTCTGGAACACGCAGCAGCAAGGAGCTGTCGGACGATTTCACACGCGTGAGTTAAGAGACCTGTTGAATGAAGTGCCCGGTGAGATATCTCTATTCCGGGAGGCGTATACTAAAAGTAAAACACTTTCCCAGGCAGTTTTACACTATGTCAATGCGTTGTTTGGACACGAGGGGTTGATTGTGGTGGATGCGGACAACCACGAATTGAAAAAGTCACTGATTCCTGTAATCCATGACGACCTCATGCATCACCATGCGAAAGAGAAAGTGGATGAAACGACACACGAGCTTCAGTCGCTGGGCTATCATACACAGGTACATGCACGCGAGATAAACTTTTTCTATTTGGCCGAAGGCGTCCGGGGGCGATTGGAGCGGACAGTCGATGGATTTCGGGTAGTCGATTCGGTCTTAAAGTTTTCGGAGGCGGAAATGCAAAAAATGATTTTGGAAGAACCAGAAAAATTTAGTCCCAACGTTGTTTTGCGTCCCGTCTACCAGGAACTCATTTTACCCAACCTCGCTTATTGTGGAGGCCCGGCCGAGCTGGTCTACTGGCTTCAATTGAAAGGTGTTTTTGAAAAATTCGATATACCCTTCCCCATCTTGCTTCCTCGCTCATTTGCCATGGTGATGGATCAGCCGACATTCCGGAAATTTGAAAAAACAAAGTTGCAGATCAGAGACCTGTTTGAAGAAAAGAATTATCTGTTTAATCACTGGACTGCCCAACATAGTCATCACCAACTTTCGTTGGGCAACGAAATGAAAACTATTCAAGAATTATTTGATGAAGTAAAGAGACGGTCGGGCGAAATTGATGCCACGTTGATCAGGTTTGTAGGGGCCGAAGCCCAACGAGCCCTGCACGGGTTAGGTAAAATTGAAAAGAAAATGTTACGGGCTGAAAAAAGACTTCATACCGATAAGCTGCGTCAAATAGAAAACGTCAAGGATGCCTTGTTCCCCAACGGGAGTTTGCAAGAACGTTCTGATAACTTTTTGAATTTCTATCAAAGTGATCCAGCCTTTATTCAAAAAGCGATGGAACATTTGTCCCCATTCGATTTTCGCTTCAATGTGCTGATCTATGACTAAAGAGGAGGCTCGAAAGGTGTTTCTTCAAAAGCGGCTCGCCCTATCTGATGATGTATACCATCCATTAAATCTTCAACTGTATCACCTCTTCTTTTCTCAAATTGATCTCTCCTTCGTCCGGTGTATTCACATCTTTTTATCCATGACAGAAAAGCGGGAACCGGACACCTGGTCCATCATAGACCGTATCCGGAGAGAATTTCCGCATGTGCGCATTTCCGTTCCGAAAGTGGTCGATGATCACTTGGAAAATTTTTATTTCGAAGGATTACATCAACTAAAAAAGAACAGGTGGGGGATATGGGAACCTGAACAGGGAGTACCTACCCCTACAGATAAAATTGATCTGGTACTTGTCCCCTTGCTGGCGTTTGACAACATCGGCCATCGGGTAGGATATGGGAAGGGATACTATGACCGGTTTCTGAAGGACTGCCGGGCAACCACCCCACGGATAGGAGTTTCTTTTTTTGAGCCGCTGGAGAAACTCACTCAGGTGAATGAGTTTGATATCAGACTAACACATTGCCTCACGCCAACAGGAATCAGGAAATTTGACAAGACTTAAATTGCGGGCTCCTGCTGACTCAGGCAATGGAATGATCCAAGACCCCAGATGATATCGGTTGAATCAAGTCCTACCACCTGGCGATCGGGGAAGCATTCCTGAAGAATCCGCAAAGCCTGGTCATCGTTTTTGTCCCGGAAGGTGGGCACCACGACATACTTGTTGGCGATATAAAAATTGGCATAAGAAGCCGGTAATCGCTGACCGTCATATACTACGGGTGCAGGCATCGGCAGTTCAACGATATTCAGTGGCTTGCCATTTTCCAATCGGAGTGTTTTCAATTCTTTTAGATTGTCGCGCAAGATGTGGTAGTTTTCATCTTGTTTGTTCTCTTCTATAATCGTAACCACGGTATCGCTATTCACAAAACGCGTCAGGTCATCGATGTGCCCATCGGTATCATCACCAATGATTCCGTCCCCCAACCAAAGGATGTGTTGGACGCCATAGTAGTTGATCAGATATTCTTCAATCTGTGCTTGTGTTAAATGAGGATTGCGGTTGGGATTAAGCAAACAGGCTCGGGTGGTTAACAGAGTGCCCTGACCATTGAATTCTACGGAGCCGCCTTCCATCACGATGCCCGGATGAACAACTGGAATGTTGTACTGGTTGGCAATGAGTGTCGGAATGACATCGTCCAGATCAAACGGAGGATACTTGCCTCCCCAGGCATTATACCCCCAATCGACTATCATTTTACTTTTTTGCTCCGGATTAATTAAAAACGCGGGACCATGATCGCGACACCAGGCATCGTTAGTCGGATGGAAAAAGAATTGAATGTTTCTCAGGTCAGCGTGTACGCTTTCCAGATGAGCGATCGCAAATTGTTTCATTTGCTCGTCCGCCACATTAATATTCACCGTCTCCCCTTGGGCCACCAGTTTAATAAACTGTGCGTACACGGGAAAAATAGTATGAATCTTTCCTGGCCAGGACGCTTCTTTATGTGGCCAGCTGAGCCAGGTAGCCGTATGGGGTGCAAATTCTGCAGGGAAATGGTAGCCGAGGTGTTTGGGCAAGTTCAAAAGTCCGGAAGTCGGAAAGTTTTGTTCAGACATAATTAGTTCTTTAATGCTTTGCGAAATACCTTGATCATATCAAGAATCTCTTCGCATTGTGTGTAGATTTTATTGAAATCATTTCCGACTATTCAACTTCCTGACTTACTCATCAATAAATCTTTTAGTAATCGGTTGATACGAATCAATCCGTCTGTCTCGCATAAAGGGCCAGTGTACGCGAACGCTATCCGTTTTGTTCAAATCAATTTCGGTCACGTTCACCTCTTCTTTTTCGTGAGATGCTTTGTATAGAATGGTCCCAAGCGGATTTGCGATAAACGATCCTCCCCAAAATTTCATCGCGCCATTTTGTTCAAAACCCACCCGGTTGACACTGACTACGTGCAACCCGTTGGCAACGGCATGACTGCGTTGGATTGTTTGCCAGGCGCCATACTGCTCGGTATTGGTTGCTTCATCCTGAGAGGTGGCCCAACCGATGGCGGTGGGATAAAATAAGACTTCGGCACCCATCAGGGCAGTAATCCGAGAAGCCTCCGGATACCATTGATCCCAACAAATCAATATTCCAATCGTTGCAAATCGGGTCTGGAAAACTTTGTAGCCTAAATCACCCGGGGTAAAATAAAATTTTTCATAGTAGGAGGGATCATCCGGGATGTGCATCTTCCGGTACTTCCCCAGATACGTTCCATCGGCATCTAAAACAGCGGTGGTGTTGTGATAAATTCCCTGTGTTCGTTTTTCAAATAGGGAAGCAATGATGACCACTTCTAATTCTTTTGCAAGCGAGGAGAGCGAATCGGTGGAAGGGCCCGGAATGGATTCAGCTAAATTGAAATGCTCATAATCTTCGACATCGCAGAAGTATAGAGAAGTAAAAAGCTCTTGCAGACAAACGATTTGGGCACCCTGCCGGGCGGCTTCCCGAATTTTCTCTTTTGCTTTCTGTAAGTTTTCAGAAGGATTTTTGGTACAGCTCATTTGCACTGTTCCAATCTTTACCTTTTTGGTTGCCACAATCTTTTCTGTTTAGTCTGCAAAAATAGACTTTTTGCAGTTTCTCTACTTATAATTTCGTTGCCCGGATCATTTCTCTTTTGCCGGGCGGCCCGGGCAAGGATTCAACCACCAAGCCTAATGATTTCAGATCGCGTTTCAACTGGCCTTTGGCACAATAGGTTACAAAGATACCTCCGGCTTTCATGGCCGCGTAAACTTTTTTAAAAACAGACATCTGCCACATCTCCGGTTGCTTGTCGGGGGCAAAGGCATCAAAAAAAACGACATCGTAATGTTCGTTGTCGAAATTCATCTCCTGAATCTTTCCCTTTTTTTTATGGAACACAAAATTGGGTAACAAGTCGATGGGCTTATTCCAGTCCAACGTGTGTAATTGCAAGAACCAATGAGCGGATGATGGAACAGCAATAAGTTGTGGATAATTTAACTGCGTAACCAGCGTTTCAGAAATCGGGAACGCCTCCACGGTGGTGTATTCCACCAGGCGACCGGTCAGGAGAGCCTCCTTTAATACCAACAAGGCATTTAACCCAGTGCCAAAGCCAACTTCCAGAATTTTAATGGCCTGACCGGTACGGTGATTCATGACGAATGTCAACCCATGGTTGATAAAAACATGTTGCGACTCGCGGATAGCCCCGTGACGGGAGTGATACGTTTCGTTCAATTCGCTGTTGAGCAAGGAATGAGACCCATCAGCTGTTGGAATGAGCTCAATCATTTTTTTTGATCAAGGCAACGGCCATAGCGTTTACCCCTTCTTCGCGCCCTACATATCCAAGCTTTTCGTTGGTAGTGGCTTTGATGGATATATCTTCTTCACTGATGTTCATCAGAGGAGCCAAAACAGATTTCATGGCTGGTATGTGCGGATTGACTTTGGGTTTTTCAAGACAAAGCGTACAATCGATGTTTTCTACCTGCCAACCCTTTTCTTCAATCAGGCGGGTTACTTCCTGAAGAAAAAATTGGCTATTCATTCCTTTCCATCGCGGATCGGTGTTGGCAAAATGAAATCCGATGTCACGAAGATTAGCGGCACCTAAAAGAGCATCGCAGATCGCATGAATCAAAACATCTGCATCACTGTGCCCCACTGCGCCTTTGGGGGCATCTGGTAATTGAATTCCACCGAGATAAAACGGGCGGCCGGGCTCTAACTCATGTACATCAAATCCAAGGCCAACGCGGATCTTCATAGGATAAAATTTGCCAGCAAAGGTGCTAAAATCAATCCAATTTTCACCGAATGGGACAGCCAGACAAAATATCGCCTCAAACGGACAATCAATTTGTGTTGCGTAAGATCAATTGTTAATATTGATCGACATTTCATGATCAGAAATTTATTACTTGGTAGAAAACACATCCCTTCCCGCAAGGAATTCAAGTTTGCCATGCTCCGGGGTCAATTTGCATTGATCATCGTTGTCTTGGGGCTCACCTACATAGTATTGGATTATCAACTAGGGATTGACACATTTTACCTCTACTACGTCTTGCTAATAACGGTGGGTGTTTTTACCTGGTGGCTCAACCGCCAGAGTTATTACCAGGGGGCGACTTTTTTCTTGCTGGCCTCCCTCAATTTATTGGTTTTTATCTTTGCTTCCACAGACCAACCCAACAGTGGTGTCTTTTTTTATTTTATTCCAACTGCGGTTATCAGCCTCATTTTAGTCAGATATGATCAACGAGCGCTGGCCTTTGGATTTGTCTCCTTGACCGTCCTACTTGGGTTTGTGGCATATTCCTATGATGTGTCGGTAGCGACCAGGCCGTTCTACTCAGAAGAAAATTTTCGGATGGCTTTTAAGATCAATTTTATCATTAGCCTAGTTGTCAGTTGTTTTATTGTATTCTTTTTATTGAAAAGAAGTTACGAGTCGGAAAGTTCACTTTTGGAAAGCGAACAGAAACTGACCGAAACCACAAAAGAACTCAGACGCAGTCAGGAACGGTTTCAACTGGCCATCGAAGGTACGCGTGCCGGTATCTATGAATGGCAATTTCAAACGCAGGAAATTTTTGTTTCGCCCACCTATAAAAACCTTCTGGGATACTCGGAAGATGAACTTCAGGATTTGTCTATTAAAACCTATCTGAAGGACATGATTCATCCGATGGATGCGGATCGGCTGACCCGTGAGATGGGTAACCCACTTTTATTAAAATCGCCCTACCAGTATGAATTGCAGTTAAAGACCAAGTCGGGAGCGTACAAATGGTTTTTGGATAGTGGTGTGGTCAAACTTAATGAAAATAGTGAAGTGCGTGTCATTGTGGGATCCATCATTGACATACATGAACGCAAGCAAGCCGAGGCTGAGATTAACCTGAAAAATCTACAACTGGCCAAAACCAATGAAGAGTTGGATCGATTTGTCTACAGCGCCAGTCATGACATGCGGGCCCCGTTGTCATCGCTTCTGGGACTTATTCATTTGAGTGAAAAGACAGACGCCCCGCAGGAATTGCACTTGTACATGGATATGATGAAGGAACGCATCAAAACCATGGAAGGTTTTATCAAAGAGGTAACGGACTACTCCCGAAATACCCGATTGGGGCTAACTGTCACCAAAGTGATGTTGCGTCCTCTATTGGAAGAAATTGCCCGCGGATTGGCCTTTTCAGTCGATCAGAGGAAAGTGAGGATATTGTATCAGGTCGAAGATGAGCTTTGGGTAACGTCAGATTTGAGTCGTCTCAAGGTGATTTTAAATAATTTGATTTCAAACGCCTATAAGTATCACGACCACGAAAAGACAGATCGGTACATACGATTGAATGCTTTTCGGAAAGAAGCTACGGTTTTTGTCAGCATAGAAGATAATGGCAAAGGCATCGGTCAGGAACACGTTCATCGGATATTTGATATGTTCTACCGCGCCTCTGAAAATTCCGAAGGCTCCGGCTTGGGCTTGTATATTGTCAAAGAAACACTTCAGAAATTAGGCGGAGATATCTCTGTTACCTCCAAAGTTAACGGTGGATCAACCTTTACCTTTTCTATTCCGGATCAACCTTTGCTGGAGTGATAGTAGAGGACACTGGCCTTTTCAGGAGATAACAGTTCGTTGGCCAGCCGATGCAGATCGGATGCCGTAACCGATCGGATATGATCGGCCTCCCGATTGACGAGTCCGACATCACCGGATAACTTGGCAAAAGCAAGATTCATCGCCCGATTCAAAACGTCTACTTCACCAAAGACAAGATTCGCCTCTGCCTGATTTTTTACTTTTTCGAGTTCATCCGAGGGAATAGGTTTTTGCATAACATCAGCCAAAACACGATCCACTTCCTGCTCGGCATGCTCCAGCGATACGCCTTCTTTGAGACGACCACTGACGATAAGCATGCCCGGATCTATGGTACCTGTCACAAAAGAAGAGATCGAGGTGAATAACTCCTTTTCTTTCACTAATTGTTGATGAAGACGACTGGAATGACCGCGACTAAGCACATCACTTAACAAATCAACCGCGTAGTAATCTTCATGGAATCGCCCGGGCATATGCCATGTTTTGTAGAGGGCATTGGCAGGAACGCGGGCTTCGGTATGTAAGATACGCCTGGCCGTCTGTTTAGGCTCGACCGGAAGCCTTCGTGGCAGATGCGTACCCTGGGGAATGGGGCCAAACCATTTCTCGGCCAATTCCCTTACTTGTGAGACCGTAACATGTCCAGCCACCACCAACACTGCATTGTTTGGGATATAATGTTTGAAGAAAAAATCTTTGACATCGGCCAGGGTAGCATTTTCGATGTGACTGATTTCCTTGCCAATGGTTGCCCACTGGTACGGATGCGTCTGATAGGCCAGGGGTCTTAGTTTCAGCCATACATCCCCATACGGCTGATTCAGGTAACGCTGCTTAAACTCTTCAATCACCACCTTTCGCTGTACTTCCAATACCTCAGGATCAAACGAAAGTCCGAGCATCCGATCGCTTTCCAGCCAGAAACCTGTTTCAATATTGGAAGCGGGAACACTCAGGTAGTAATTGGTAATATCGGTACTGGTAAAGGCATTGTTTTCACCCCCCACCAGCTGGAGAGGCTCATCATAGCTGGGGATATTTCTGGATCCTCCAAACATCAGATGTTCAAATAAGTGGGCAAAGCCCGTTTTATCAGGGTGCTCATCCCGGGAGCCTACATCATATAATAGGTTGAGTACTGCTACTTGTACGGTGGGGTCTTCATGCACAATGACCCGTAAACCATTGGGAAGTGAAAATTCGGAAAAGCCTATCATAACTTAAAGCGAACAAAAATAGCTAAAGATTTGATGGGGTTTTGCCTGGTGTGTATGATCACTTTAGCTGAATCACATTTTAGCATTACCTTCGCGGGGTCATTTAAGCGCTATGAAATTCCTTCGGAAAAAATATACCAACGAAACTCTTCTTCAATTATATGAGGCTTTGGTAGAACCGCGTCTGATCGAAGAAAAAATGTTAATTCTGTTGCGTCAGAATAAAATCAGCAAATGGTTTAGCGGGATCGGTCAGGAGGCCATTTCGGTGGGCCTGACACAAGCGCTTGATCAAGATGAATATATCCTGCCGATGCACCGAAATCTGGGCGTTTTTACCGGAAGGAAAATGCCGTTTGACAGACTTTTTGCTCAATGGCAGGGAACGCCCCGCGGGTACACGAAAGGTCGCGACCGATCGTTTCACTTTGGCAGCAATGAACATCATATTGTTGGAATGATCTCTCACTTAGGACCGCAGAACGGGGTGGCCGATGGTATCGGGCTGGCATCTAAGCTAAAGGGAGAAAAAAAAGTCACAGCCGTATTTAATGGAGATGGTGGCACCAGCGAAGGAGATTTTCACGAGGCGTTGAATGTCGCTGCCGTTTGGGATTTGCCTGTCATTTTTGTGATTGAAAACAATGGATATGGGTTATCTACCCCCAGCCAGGAGCAATTCCGATGTAAGCAATTTATTGATAAAGCTATTGGCTATGGTATGGAAGGTGTGCAGGTAGATGGGAACAATGTGCTGGAGGTGTATGATACAGTGAAAACATTGGCAGAAACCCTGCGCAAAAAACCACGACCTGTTCTACTGGAATGTATCACTTTTCGCATGCGGGGTCATGAAGAGGCTAGTGGCACGAAGTATGTACCTCAAAAATTGATGGACGCGTGGGCCAAAAAAGACCCGCTAACCAACTACGAGGATTTTCTGTTGAAAGAGAAAGTGATTGATCAGAAAAAAATCGATGAGGTTCGGAAAAAAGTAAAAAAGAAAATCGAGGACGGCCTGGCGATCGCCTTTGCGGAAACCTACCCGGAAGCCGAGACCCATCAGGAACTAGCGGATGTGTACGCGCCCTATAACCAGAAGCCGACTATTCCAACGATAGGTCAAAAAACGGAAAAACGATTTATTGACGCCATCAGTGACGGCTTGCGTCAAAGCATGGAAAAACATTCTAACCTGGTGTTAATGGGGCAGGATATTGCCGAGTATGGAGGAGTGTTTAAAATCACCGAAGGATTTGTTGAAAAATTTGGGAAGGAGCGTGTCCGAAACACCCCGATTTGTGAATCAGCAATTGTCGGAGCAGGTCTTGGTTTATCCATCAAAGGCATGAAGGCCATGGTGGAGATGCAATTTGCTGACTTTGTGACCGAGGGCTTTAATCAAATTGTCAATAATCTGGCAAAAGCTCATTGGCGATGGGGTCAGGCAGCAGACGTGGTGGTGCGCATGCCCACCGGTGCAGGCACCGCTGCGGGGCCCTTTCACTCGCAAAGTAATGAAGCCTGGTTTTTTCATACTCCGGGGTTAAAGATTGTCTATCCATCCAACCCATATGATGCGAAAGGTCTTCTGGCAGCCGCCATCGAAGATCCCAACCCTTATTTGTATTTTGAACATAAGCTGCTGTATCGTTCCATCAAAGAAGAAATTCCGGATGAGTACTATACCGTTGAAGTTGGAAAAGCCAACCTTGTTAGCGAAGGCAAAGATTTATCAATTATCACCTATGGCATGGGTGTTCATTGGGCAAAAGAAGTAATGAGTTCTATGCCTGAGTTGTCTGCTGATATACTTGATCTTCGTACGCTTCTTCCCTGGGATCAGGCAGCAGTCCGTCACACCGTTGAAAAGACCAATCGCGTATTGATTCTTCATGAAGATACATTAATGGGCGGGATTGGCGGAGAAATCAGTGCCTGGATCAGTGAACATTGTTTTCAATACCTGGATGCACCCGTCCTCCGGGTGGCCAGCCTGGACACAGCCATTCCCTTTGCGCCTACGTTGGAGCGGAATTTTCTACCGGTGGGGAGGATTAAATCAGCTATTGAGAGGTTGGTTAGGTATTGACGTTTTTTTTAAACTGGAAAAGCAAAAGAGATCAACATGAAAAAAATTTTATACTTCACAGTTTTGACTGGATTTATGTTTCTGGCGGGTTGTGGAGACGATGACGGAAATACGACCAACGTATGCAAGTTGACAAGTTTGAATGGTTTTGATGATGGAGGTGTAAATTTTAAGTTGAACTACGGATCGGATGAAAAATTAAGTTCGGTGGCGATAACCCTCGAAGACAATGGATTTGAGATAACAGCTATTTACACAGCTACCTATACCGGAAACAATTTAACAAAATTAGCCTTACCGGGGAATCTGCAAGTATTTGCATTTACTTATGATGGCAACGATAGAATTACCAGAGTGGATTTCATAGATGAGGATGAATTTACGGAACGAACAGAATTTCAGTACAATTCAAACGGTCAAGTAATCAAGGTCGAGTCTTCCAGCCGAGTTGATTCAGAGCCCTTTGTTAAAGAGGAATACTCCACTTACGTATATTCTAGTGCGGCCTCACGAAACCCCCAAAGTGTGACAGAGTTTTCCTATGATGGAGAAACAGCGTTTGAGACGGGAACAAGCGAATTTGAATATGACGATAAAAAAAGCGTGGCAAGCAGCTCACCTGTATTTGCGGCTGTTTTAGGATTTCTGGGTGAGAATAATGTGACACGTGAAAATCACACCAGTGTAATAGAAAATTCTTACGTTGTCGTTTATTCATACCAATACAATGCCCAAGGCTATCCCACCATGGTGACTGAAAAGTATGGCGATGATCCTGCGACCAGTGTTACCCTGACATACGATTGTCAATAAAGTTGAAAAGGAACGATCAAACTAGGTAAGCATAGCTATTATACCTGTGCTTATGCTTTTTGTGCTCCATTTGTCTGAAATTCCTACCTTTATTAAATTTTCGTTTGTTAGAATGTATCGAAGGGCACCTTTTTCAGGTAAAAAAAATAGCCTTGTATATATGGTTATGCTGGTGCTTCTGTTGCTGTCAGCAGATGCCTTCGCCCAGCGTGTGCAAACCCGAAAATCAACTGGTCGTGGAAATCAGGCAACGGGGAAAGACATAGCCGGAAGAAAACTCAGGACACGGGATCAGTCTTCTGCGCGCAGAGCCGTTTATGCGGTGCCACAGTCTTACTCGGGAAAGAAAGTGCGAAGCCAAACCCCAAGGTCAGCTTCGCGCGCATCCGCGGTTCGCTCCTCCAGCACCCGCACATGGAAGCAGAGCAACCAGCGGTCACGCGTCTCTGTCAGGCCAAATGTGTCACAGTCGCGGTCGCGTATTTATCCGGCCCGTGGCCCCTATGTCAATAATACTTCTCGCACACCTAAACGATATTCAAGAACGTACTCTAATCGTGATCAGGTAGCCAGGTTTGGAAGTCCAAGTTTCAAACCCAAACCGAAGGTAAACGCTCGCATATCCCCCCGCACCGGTTCAGGATCGTTTACTGTTCGAAGCAAACGAAACGTTTATGTCGGACGAAGTCAACGTCCTATTCGCGGATCGGGAAGGGACATTGCCGGTCGCACACTTCGTACCCGGGATGCCCGAAGTACCCGAGGTCAGATTTTGGCTGCACCCAACCCGTATGTCGGGCGAAAGGTCAAGAAGGAAGGCGGTTATAGTGGCACGTTCAAATCAGGTTACAACTCGTCCACACCCCGCACCCAACGGGCCTGGCGGGGTGATGTGGCAGGTCGACCGCTTCGTGAAAATCGCTCCTCCAGAAAAGTACAGGCAGGCAAATTTTATTTTAAAAGAAATCTTTCTGTTTCGGGGCAACAGCGCCAACGACCATTACCAGGCTCAGGGTTCAGAACAAGTTCACGGCCGGTTCGGGCCGGAGGCGGGCCTATTCCCGGAAAGCCTCCTGGCATGGGAGCCCGTGCTCTTGAGAAAGCTTTAGGAAAATACAAAGGCACCAGACCTGTGAAGGGTGGTGGAGGCAGCATCAGTGGCAGAAGATCGGCACGTTTTAATGCGCCATTACCCGTTCGAACGGGTGCGGCAGGCTCAGAACGCATTGGCCGGTACCAGGGCAGCATGAGAAAAAGCCAGTTGACAGGCAGAGGCTCTCAGGGTCTGAATTATTCCGGAAATATCCGTCAAAAAGATGTGCGGGGCCGCGGAACGCAAGGCCTCAATTACCGCGGGAATCTGCGCATGAAAGATTTGACAGGTAGAGGAGCGCAAGGATTAAACTATGCAGGGAACATCAAAGCCCGAAGAAGTGATCGGCCATCGGCATCATCGGCCCGCATCAGTAACTACCGGGGAAGCAGAAATCTGTCGTTTACAGGAATTGGCGCTCAGGGATTAAATTATTCCGGCAACGTGCGGGCAAAGCGGCCAAAAGTTGGAGGCGGAGGTAGTATCAGTAATCAGGTCAGAACCAATGTCAAACTTCCGCAAAAGATTTACAATACCCCGAAAGTTGGGCTATACAGTGGCAACTACCGCGCTGCAAGACCACCGAAAGGAGGAGGCAGCATCAGCGATGCCAAAAGATCAAACGACCGGTTACCTCAAAAAATGTATAACTCTCCCCGGGTGGGTTTGTATTCGGGAAATGTAAGGCTGCGTGGATCGTCTCAGGGGCCAGACAAAAGAATCAGTAACTATCGGGGCAACATTAGCTGGAATCAACAATATGGTATTGGAAGACAGGGATTGAACTACACGGGTGACCGGAAAGTGACCAAAATAGACAGACGTGCTGCTACCCGCTTATCCAACTGGAAAGGAAGCTGGGAATTGTTTGAACTCAAGCCATCATGGAAAGATCATGGAGCAACATTTACCGGATATACCCGGTTATCCCGTTGGAAGAAAGACTATAAGCAAACACCTTATAGTCATGAAAGTGCGCTAAAGAAGAAAAGTCCCAGCCGATCTGTATTTGAAACCGATGGTCTGCAGGTAGCTATCAAGCAACGCGACTATGGCCGGAAACCAAGAGCGCCCAAAAATGCGATGCCAGGAATCAAACCTTCCGAAACATTGCGCAAAGCAGGAGAATATGCCGGCAATATTCGCCTGCGGGGCATAGGAAGAAATCCGTTGAGTTCTAAAAAGGCTTTGCCTGGAAAAGAACCCTCCTCTGCACTTGTCAAAGCTGGAGAGTATGCCGGCAACATGCGTCTGAGAGGCATTGGGAGAAATCCGTTGAGTGCTAAAAAAGCACTCCCAGGAAAAGAGCCTTCTTCTTCCCTCCAACGGGCAGCCGCTTATACTGGAAGCACCAGACTCGCACATGCCTACCGCCACAACCCAAATAGCAGTAAAAAGGCATTAAAAGTAATTTATCCTGGAAAGGACTATATGCGGATAGGAGATTACCGCGGCAATATCCGGGTCAATCGCGTGACTGGAAAAAAATTTCACCCGGATGCACAGTTTGCACATGGCCGGGTGTACAATGAAGATGGAAAACGAACTACCATGACTCAATTTCGGTTATTCTGGGCAAAGCTATTCCGGAAACAAGCCGTGCAACCCAATACCGTGAAAGAAAAAGAGCGTAAGCCCAGGTATGATAAGCGCGAAAAAGAGATCTGGAAAGCGCTGTATCATTAAACACATTTATGAACTGGATTCATCTCACTACCGAACGACAGGCAGAGGAGTTGGCAACCCCGTCCGAACAGCCGGTGGCCATCATTTTTAAACACAGCACAAGTTGCAGCATCAGCCGGATGGCTCTGGACCGGTTGGAGCGTAGTTGGAAGCCGGATGAAATGCCCGGGGTTAAAACCTATTTTTTGGATTTGCTTTCGTACCGGAGTGTTTCAAACAAGATTGCTCACGTTTTTGGGATATCACATGAATCTCCTCAGGTTTTGATGGTAAAAAACGGAAAGGTCATCTACCATGAATCCCACTATGCCATCAGTTATTCAGAACTAAAAAAAAGTAATGATCGCTATTTGCCGAAGGGTGAGGCCATCAAAAATCAAAACTGACGGTTTGTTTCAGACTTTCATGTAAACTAAGGGCTACCGGACATGTCAGCGCTGCGTGCTTCAGTTTCTGTTTTTGGATTTCCGTAGCCTTCAAATCCGGGTGGGAAAACGAGATCTGAATTTCTGCAATCCTTCGGGGGTTAGAGGCCATCATTTTAGAGATAGTCGAAGTTAATCCCGAAAGATCGATCCCTTCACGGGTAGCAACGATACCCATAATGGTCATCATGCAACTGCTGAGGGCTGCCGAAACAAGGTCAGTTGGGCTAAATGCCTCACCTTTCCCATTATTATCCACCGGAGCATCGGTGGTTATGAGCTGATTGGATTTTAGATGCATCAGGGTGGTGCGAAGGTCTCCAAGATAGTTTCCGTGTGCGATCATCGGGGCTGACATAACAGGATAAGTATTTTTTCGTTAAGAATCTAAAGTCTAAAATTAGTTTTAATATTGTTGTATAAATGAATGTCAGGAAATTTTTGCTGGTGACGCTAGGGTGGGTGATTCTTTCCGGGGAGACGTTTTCGCAAACCCAGGACAGTTATGACTACAACTCCGAGTTTACCTGGGGAGTCAACAAAAATTCTTCGGGAGGCCTGATTGGCGGTTTTGCCTTTAAGAAGGCTCGAAGAAGATCGGAGCGGATTTTCGAAACATTTGGGCTGGAAGTGATGAATGTGAAGCACCCTCAGGAAGTGCGGAGAAGTTCCGTTATTGGTAACTTTTTTATTTTCGGGAAGCTGAATTACCTCTATACTTTTCGTCTTCAGTACGGCAGAGATATCGTGCTTTTTAAAAAGGCTCCTCAGCAAGGGGTGGAGGTAAAAGCGGTGTTTGCTGCTGGCCCCTCCATTGGGCTTCAGGCTCCCTATTTTATCGAACGGGCGATCGATAATAATGCCTTTATTACCAAGAACGAACCCTACGATCCAAAAAATCCGGAACATGGCTTTAGCAATATCTTGGGAGCCGGTAACTTGTTTCAGGGAGTGGGCCAATCTCAGATTCGTATCGGAGGGAATGTAAAAGCTGCTCTGAATTTTGAGCTGGGTCTTTCCAAAAATTCTGTTTCGGGTTTTGAGGTGGGTTTTTTGGCCGATGCCTATGTCAGGGAAATAGAATTGTTGGCAGGAGCCAAAAATTCGGCTGTTTTCCCCACCGTTTTTATCACCCTCTTCTACGGAACCCGGAAATAGTCCTGAAATCATCACTTTTTTTTGTGACTCTTCTGTCAGGATTGCATTCTATGGCTATATTTGAAATCCTAAAACTGAAAAACTATGGAAGTTAAAAAGACGGAAAAAGCTGATTTGACAAAAAAATCAGGTCTTTTTTTTAGCATTGGATTGCTGATCACGATGGCGTTGGTTCTGTGGGCATTTGAAAGCACACAAACAGATGATAATAAAGTAGATGAACTGGCCCGAAGCACGAACACCTTTGAGGAAGTAGTGGAAGTGCCACCAACAGATATCCCACCTCCGGCTGCTCCGATCATTCAACAGCCACAGATTATTGAGGTGCCTGATGAAGAAGAAATCAAAGAGGATTTGAAGATCAATCTGGATGTGGAGGTGAACGAAGAAACCAGACCGGAAACCGTGATCGTGGAAGCGAAAGTTGAAGAGGAAGAAACAGATCAGATTTTTACCGTGGTGGAAGAGTCAGCCGCACCCAAAGGCGGAATGGCCGCGTTTTATAAATATGTGAGTGAAAAAATGAAATACCCTGCTCAGGCCCGCAGAATGGGAACAGAAGGTAGAGTTTTCGTTGAGTTCATCGTAGGAAAAGATGGATCGATATCAGATGTAAAAGCCGTGAGAGGTATTGGTGGCGGTTGTGATGAAGAAGCTGTTCGCGTTTTGCAAAGTGCGCCTTCGTGGACCCCAGGAAAGCAGCGCGGCAAGCCCGTGAAACAAAAAATGGTCATCCCTATTATTTTTAAATTGGGTTAATACCAGCAGGATATTTAAAAAAAGTCCTCTCTGAACTCAGAGGGGATTTTTTGTTTTTGGACACCCCTGAAACATTTGTCAAAAACCAGGCATTTACTTGGCATTGCATAAAAAGTCCCATACCTTCACTTCCAAGCTTTCTTTGGACCCAAACATTTTACCTATGAAAAAAATTGGAATACTTCACGGTATGGAACGCTCATTTCCAGACGCATTTGTGCAACGAATTAATAAGATGGGCTTAAAAGATATTCAGGCAGAATCTGTTTCTGTGGATATTGTTGAGCAGGGAGCCCCTACCGACTATGCTGTGATTATAGACCGGATATCTCAGGATGTTCCTTTTTATCGCGCCTATTTAAAAAATGCCGCCATCAGTGGCACGGCCGTCATTAATAATCCGTTTTGGTGGAGTGCCGATGAAAAGTTCTTTAACAATGCGCTGGCTGTTAAACTGGGTGTACCCGTTCCCAAGACCGTTATTCTCCCTTCGCATGACCGCCCAAATGATACCTCGGAAGCATCGTTCAGTAATCTTAAATTTCCGTTGAGTTGGGAAAAGATATTTGACTACATCGGATGGCCAGCCTACATGAAACCTCATTCCGGAGGTGGTTGGAAAAGCGTCTACAAGCTAAAAGATGCAAATGATTTTTTTGACAAGTTTAAAGAGACGGGCCAACTGGTCATGCTGTTGCAGGAAGAGATCGTATTTGAGGAATATTTTCGCTGCTATTGTTTGGGGCGCAAGTATGTAAAAATCATGCAATACGAACCCCGAAATCCCCACCATTTACGCTATGTCGTCAATACCGGACCGGCATCCGAAAAACTCTTGAAGAAGGTTCATGATTACGTATTACAGCTCAACGAAGCGTTAGGATACGATTTCAATACTGTTGAAATGGCCGTTCGCGATGGCATTCCTTACGCTATCGACTTTTGTAATCCGGCACCCGATGCTGATGTGGCCTCGGTAGGCCAGGAAAATTTTGATTGGGTGGTGGAACACGCCTCCAAGATGGCAGTCGAGCGCGCGCAAGCCGCCAAACCGGGAGCCGATAATCTCACCTGGGGTACCTTTGTAACCAACGGAGCGCAATCATTTTTGAAAGCTTCGGCCAAAGAAGCTTCACCGAAAGCTTCTGCCAAAAAAGAACCCAAATCCAAAACACCAAAGAAGTAGCAAGGATGTCCTAACTGTTTGTCTATGGAAAAATTTACGCTGGGTGTAGAAGAAGAATACATGGTCATTGATCCGCGTACGCGGGAACTCACCTCTCATGACCAGAAGATTGTAGAGTTGGCCCATCAGGTAGTGAAAGACAGTGTCAAAGCCGAAATGCATCAGGCAGTAGTGGAGGTGGGAACAGGCATTTGCCAAAACGTAGAAGAAGCCCGGGCAGATATCCGCAGGCTTCGGAAAGTGGTAACAGAGGTGGCCGGCAGCCTGGGTTTGCAAATTGGCGCAGCCGGCACGCATCCCTTCTCTCATTGGAGCACACAACTGATTACACCCAATCCCCGCTATGCCGAGATTGTCAACGAAATGCAGGAGGCTGCCCGATCCAATTTAATCTTTGGATTACACGTGCATGTGGGAATTGCCGATAAGAATATGGCCATTCATATCATGAATACCATTCGCTATTTTCTCCCTCATGTCTATGCGCTTTCGTGCAACTCACCTTTTTGGGAAGGAAGAAATACAGGGTTCAAATCCTTTCGGACCAAAGTGTTTGATAAATTTCCACGTACCGGCTTACCCGATACTTTTAATGATTGGGATGATTTCAAAAACTATGTGAATCTGTTAATCAAAACAGGTTGTATTGATAATGCCAAGAAAATCTGGTGGGATGTGCGCGTTCATCCGTTTTATGATACCATTGAGTTTCGTATCTGTGATGTGCCCATGCACCTAAACGAAACCATCGCCATCGCGGCAGTTTTTCAGGCCCTGGTAGCCAAGTTGTATAAGTTGCGTTTGCAAAACATGAGCTTTATTGTCTATACCAAAGCGCTGATCAATGAAAATAAATGGCGGGCGTGTCGCTATGGTATTGATGGAAAGCTTATCGACTTTGGTAAACAGGCTGAATTTGAAACCCGTGTGTTAATTTTGGAATTGCTGGATTTCATTGACGATGTCGTAGATGACCTGGGAAGCCGTCAAGCCATTAATTATGTACATGAAATCTTAAAAAACGGCACCGGAGCGGATCGTCAATTGGCTGTGTATCAACAGACGGGGAAATTGGAAAGCGTAGTAGACTATATCGTTTCTCAAACCAAGTCAGGGATATAAAAGTAAAGCAGGAAACAAGTACATGCGGGTAGCTATTTTAGATTTGTACGAAGGTGAAACCAATGAAGGAATGCGGTGCATTAAGCAATTGGTGGATGATTTCAACCGGGTGGCTGGAGTACCGGTTAAATACGAGATATTTGATGTGCGTCAACATAACCAGATAGCAGATCTGAATTTTGATGTGTACATTTCCTCAGGCGGCCCGGGCAGCCCGATCGATAGTGCTGGCTCTTCGTGGGAACAAAACTATTTTGGACTCATGGATGCCATTCTTTTGTATAACCGGACTCATCCGTTTCAGCGAAAGCATGTGTTTTTGATCTGTCATAGTTTTCAGATTTTTTGCCGCTACTATGGATACGCAAAAGTGACGAAACGTAAAAGCACAGCGTTTGGAGTCATGCCGATTCATAAGACAAAGGACGGGCTGCAAGAGCCCCTCTTCCGCAATCTGGAAGAGCCTTTCTATGCGGTGGATTCACGCGACTACCAGATTCTGGAACCCAACGAAGCCAAAATTTGGTCTGGTGGAGGCAATGTTCTTTGTCTGGAAAAACATCGCCCCCTGGTTCTGTTGGAGCGCGCGGTCATGGCCATCCGTTTCAACGAAGCTTTCATCGGCACTCAATTTCATCCCGAAGCAGACGTAGATAGTATGTATATGTATCTGATGCGTGACGACAAGAAAAAATTGGTTCTTGAAAAGTATGGATCGCGCAAGTATGAAGAAATGTTAAAGAATGTAAATGAGCCGGATAAACTGAAGCACACTTATAAAAATGTGATCCCCGCTTTTTTACGAATGGCTCTTAATGCACAGCGATGATTGACTACGCCCGTCAAGCTTTTAATCAATCTTTTTCAGAGGAAAAGTACCAGCACTTTTTGCGTGATCTGGATGCCTCGTATCATTTCCCGATTAAATTTCGGGTGGCGGAAACCCCTCTGTTTGTGCCTCGTTATTTTCGTGATAAACTACTAACGGCCTCGAATCAGATTATTGATTTTATCACTCGTCCGGATTTTAAGACGCTGACAGCTAAAGCCATTCCACCATCACTCAACGTCCCCAACGAAACAGATCATACCCTGTTTCTGGCTCTGGACTATGCGATTGTTAAAGATGAGGATGGATCCTACACCCCCAGGTTAATCGAAATGCAGGGGTTTCCTTCCCTCTTTGGCTTTCAGGATTTTGTAGGAGGGAAGTACCGCGAGCATTTTAACGTCCCCGAAAATTTCAATAATCATTTTGTACGTTCGGTCGATCAGTACCGGGCGATGCTCCGACAGGCATTGCTCGGGAAGCATGCACCAGAGAATGTGATATTACTGGAGATTGATCCCTGGCAACAAAATACGGCCATTGATTTTGTGATCACAGAAAAACTGACGGGCATCAGACCTGTTCACATAGGAGATGTCATTCGTGAAGGAAAAAAACTTTTTTACCATCATCACGGAAAAAAAATTCCAATTCAGCGAATTTATAACCGTGTGATTTTTGATGAGTTGGTCAAACGAAATGATTTACAGCTTTCGTTTAACCTGACGGAAGAAATAGAAGTGGAATGGGCCGGACATCCGAATTGGTTTTTTCGGATCAGTAAGTATACCATGCCGTTAATCAAATCCGAATTTATACCCGAATGCCATTTTCTGTCGGAGATAAAAGATATTCCTCCAGATTTGGAAAACTATGTGTTAAAGCCGCTTTTCTCATTTTCGGGAAGTGGCGTCATTTTTCATGTGACCCGTGCGGACATTGATCGCATACTGCCAGAGGAACGAAATCAGTACCTGTTGCAGCGCAAAGTACAATATGAGCCAGTGGTGCAGGCGTTGGAGGGTATGGTAAAAGCAGAAATACGGTTATTGTTTTTATGGCCGGAAGGTGAATCGAGACCTGTATTACTGACCAACCTGGCGCGCCTCAGCCGGGGTGAAATGATCGGTGTGAAATTCAACAAGGATAAGACCTGGGTGGGTGGCTCGGTCTGTTTCTTTGAACCTTAAAAAGGACGCGTGTCCAGTCATCACATCATTCGCGAAAATCAGGAACCAGCCCTGCTTATCCTTGACTGGATTCCTTCTCATCAAGCCATCGTTGAACAACTGCTGGAATGGAGTCCCATGGTCATTCTTTCTTACGGAGTATTAACGACTTTGACTCATGTTAATTTTAAAGTAGATGCCGTTTTACTTCCGGCTGATAAGACACCAGAGGATGCTGCCCATTACCTTCCTCAAGCATCGGTAATGTTGCTTCCGGTACAGGATTCGGAAATCAGCACCGCCTTTGCGTATCTTCAGCAGAAGCGGCAAAGCAACGTATCCGTTTTTTCCATTCACGATGATCGGATGCATCAGTTAAATGACGGTTCGATCCACACCATCTTTTACACGCCAGTCGCTCGGTGGATGTATCGAAACAATCTCGAATTCCGGAAATGGCTTCCGCAAAAAAGCCGACTGATTTTTTATCCTTCCAGCATTGCTTTTTCAGAAGTGGTAAATCTTACTCGGGAAGGTTTAGTCAAACAAGATGGCCAGGTGATTCTTAAAAGTGCAACCCCTTTTTGGTTGGGAGAACCATTCGATTAAGCGACAGATCCATCGTTTAATCCTTATTCTAATCCCTGATAATCAGATAGATGGATAGTCTTTTTAGGTTATGGCAAGAAACACTATCTTTACACACTTAACTGAATGCTTATGAACGCAATCCTTTTGTTTGGAATGCCCGGAATGGGCGAGTGGGTGGTGATCGGTATATTCGTATTGATTCTTTTCGGAGCGAAGAAAATACCTGAGTTTGCGAAAGGCCTTGGAAAAGGTATCCGCGAATTTAAAGATGCGGTAAAAGACGTAAAAACTGAAGTGGACGATGCCAGCAAGCAAGCACGCATCGAAGACCGAAAGTAAGAGTTGAAAAAATACGCTCATTTTAGCGAACTCCAACAAGATTTGTTTCAGGGAGAGACTACTTGTGTAGCACAGGTAGCCCTCCATCTGAAAGCCATCGAAAGTCATCGTCATCTGAATGCTTTCGTAGAAGTATATCGAGAGGAAGCTCTTGAACGAGCTTCGGTAATCGATCAGAAAATCAAAAATAATACTGCGGGTAAGTTGGCGGGGCTGGTCATCGGCCTGAAAGATGTGCTTTGTCACCAGGGGCACCGGCTGCAGGGCGGATCAAAAATTCTGGAAGGTTTTGTTTCCCAGTTTACAGGTACTGCTGTTCAGCGTCTGCTGGATGAAGACGCCATCGTCATCGGGCGGCAGAATTGTGACGAATTTGCCATGGGCTCCAGCAATGAAAACTCTGCCTTTGGCCCGGTGCGGCATGCGATGGATCCCTCCAGAGTACCAGGCGGTTCTTCGGGTGGTTCGGCCGTAGCGGTCATGGCCGATATGTGCCGGGTGTCAATAGGCTCGGATACCGGAGGTTCAGTGCGCCAACCGGCAGCTTTTTGCGGAGTGGTGGGTTTAAAACCAACTTATACCCGTATTTCCAGACATGGCTTAATGGCCTATGGATCTTCCTTTGATTGCATCGGTATTTTTTCAAAAAGCATTCATGACGTTGCGCAGGTGCTGGAAATCATGGCAGGCCCGGATGAATTTGATTCTACCGTTTCGCATCAACCGGTGCCACGCTATGCCAACAACATAACGGCTGATAAAAAAAAATACCGGATTGCTTTTTTAAAGGAGGCCTTTGACACCTCCGGACTTCAACCGGAAATACGGGATCAGATAAGCCTTCGCCTTTCCTGGTTAAAAAAACGGGGGCACGTGGTGGAGCCGATCGAATTGCCAATGAACCAATATGTGTTGCCCACCTACTATATTCTGGCTACAGCCGAGGCAAGTAGCAATTTGTCTAGGTACGATGGGGTTCGTTATGGCTATCGAAGTAATAATACCACCGATGTGTTATCGTTATATAAACGAACGCGAGCCGAAGGATTTGGGAAGGAAGTGCAACGAAGAATTCTATTGGGCACTTTTGTTCTGTCTGCGAGTTATTATCAGGCCTACTACACAAAAGCACAACAAGTTCGAAGGATGATACGGGAAGAGATCAAAAAAGTATTTGAAACATATGACGTCCTCATCATGCCCACCACACCGACCACGGCTTTTAAATTAGGAGCACATACCAGTAATCCGGTGCAGATGTATCTGGCTGATTTATTTTCAGTACAAGCGAATGTAGCTGGAGTCCCGGCTATTTCCATCCCTTGTGGTGAAGACGAAAACAAACTCCCGATTGGGATGCAAGTGGTGGCGGATGACTTTCAGGAAGAACAACTGCTTCAATTTGCTAACTTGGCTTTGAATTTGCATGAATAAAGCAATGAAAAAACGACTATTCGTGGGTTTGATGTGGTTATGTGCCACTGCGGCAGGAGCACAAACATCGCCAGATTCACTGACGGTGGCCGAAGACTCACTGGCCATTGCTGCCACCGAAGTTCCCTTGCTGGACACGATTCCTTTTGTTCTGGTTCCGGCATCCATTGATTACATACCGGCAGATGAAACACCCGCTCTTTTGAAAGACCGGTTGGGATGCATTGAACAAATCATTCCGCTCACCTACAATGATAAAGTACATGCATTTATCAATTATTTTACCATTCGCGATCGTGAGTATACCCGGATGGTTCAACGCAGAAAGAACTTGTATTTTCCTATGTTTGAAAAATACCTGGACAAGCATCAGTTACCAGATGAGTTAAAATATTTATCAATTATTGAGTCAGGACTCAACCCAAGGGCTATTTCGCGCGCCCGGGCTGTCGGGCTTTGGCAATTTATGTCAGGCACCGGTAGGTATTTTGGATTGCGAAGTGATGGCTACACCGATGACCGGATGGATCCGGAAAAATCAACGGAGGCCGCCTGTCTGTATCTCAAACAACTGTATTCACTTTTTGGAGATTGGCAACTTGCCCTGGCTGCCTATAACTCGGGACCGGGTACCGTCCGCAAGGCTATTCGCAGATCGGGATACAAAAAATCATTTTGGGAGGTATACCCCTTTTTGCCAAGAGAAACCCGGGCGTATGTTCCTCAGTTTATTGCGATCACGTATGCCATGAACTACACAGCCGAACACAATCTGATCGAAACGGCTCAGGAAGAATTACCCCCCTACGATACCTTGCATGTCCGGCAGGTGATGCATTTTGGAACACTGGCCAAACTCACCGGAACCTGTCAGGAAGATTTACAAAAGCTTAACCCTTCGGTCCAATTCGGAGCCCTTCCTGACAATGGGAGAACCTATGTCATCAAGATCCCTCAGCAAGCAAAGGAGAACCTACAAACGAATCGGAAACGTTGGATGGATTCCATCGCAGTAGTTGGTAAAAAGGAAATAGCATCCATGAGTAAAACCATGGCCGGAAGCACCTATGGTCGGAACATGACGATTTATACCGTGCGCTCAGGTGATGTACTCGGCTCTATCGCACAACGCAATGGAGTAAAAGTGGATGACATCCGTCATTGGAATAACTTGCGAAGTAACCTCATCCATCCGGGGCAGCGATTGATCGTCTGGTCGCCCTCCTCAAAAGCTTCGGCAAATGTCATTTCCGCCAGTAGTAAAAAGACACCGGTCAGTATTTCCCCGGAGGCTACCACCTATGTCGTTCAACCCGGTGACACGCTGTGGGATATTTCCCGTTTGAAACCCGGACTTACCATCGAGCGGCTAAAGGCGTTGAATAACCTGAAAAGTAACAAGCTACAACCCGGGCAAAAATTGATTTTAGGTTAGTTTCTGTGACGATTTGACCTTTTACGCATTATAAACCTGACGTAGTCTCTGTTGATCGCCAAATCTTATATGATTCAATCATTTATTAAAAGCTGTCTATACCTTTTCTTGTTGGGTTTTTTACTTTGGACATGCTCAAGTGACAACGGTAAGAACCTGCCACCTGCCTCAGGAGTGTCCGGAGATATGTATATCATTATGGATTCGGCTCAATGGAAAGGAGAGTTGGGTGCGGTGTTGGATTCCATTCTTTCGCAGGAAGTACAAACATTGCCTCGTCCGGAACCTATTTTTAAGATCTGGTGGATAAATCCTAAAAAACTTAATCCGGTTTTGAAGCAACGTAGAAATCTGATTTTTGCAGTAACATTTGATCAGCGAGGAAGTGGGGCGGCCATGCTCAAAGGAATGTATACCGATAAGGCCGTAGCCGAATTAGAACGTGATACTTCCTTATATATCCGAACAACCCCCGATGTGTATGCCAAGCGACAGCAGGTCATGTATCTGTTTGGTAATAAGGAAGCGGATTTGGTTAAAAAGATCAGAAAAAATGGCACTCGTATTATCGAGTTTTTTAACAAAACAGAGCGGGAGCGATTAACAACTACCCTTTTTGCCGGAGATCCGCAAAAAGGAATCAGAGAGGTGATCCGCAAAGATTTAGGGTGTGATATTAAAATCCCGTTTGGCTACCGTCTGGTGATGAATAATCCTGAATTTTTTTGGGTGCGTCAGTTTAATCCTAAAGATGATCGCAATGTGTTTATCTACCGTACCGAATACCGGAAACCAGAACAATTTCAAAAAGATAGCCTGATTGCCCTGCGTGATAAAATATGCCGTAAATATCTCTTTGAAGATCCAGAGAAGGCAGATACTTATCTGCTCACGGAAACGGCCGTGTCATTTAAGCCGGTCCTGACCCGCCCTGTCACGCACGCAGGTAATTATGGTCATGAGATGCAAGGTCTTTGGAGAAACAACAATTACGGAATGGGGGGGCCGTTTATATCTCTGGTTGTTCTTGATCCGGAAAAAAAGTACCTGTACTATGTGGAAGGTTTTATTTACGGACCGAGTCGCGACCTTCGTGAGTTGATAAGGGAAGTGGAGACGGTTATTTACACTCTTTCTTTTCCAACAGCCCCTGTCAAGTAAAGTTAGTTTCCGGATCGGAAAGCGTTGATCAGTTCTTTTCGTTCCCGTAGATAAACCATCAGTAGCCAGGCCGCCACACAAAAATTATTCACCAGGCTGGTGATGAGGATATTCTCCCACCGCAGGGAGTTGATCAGCACCACTAATCCCATCGTAACAACAATATAGGAAACGTCTACCCCAATCCGGTACGGAATGGGATAGTGTCGTTGTCCGGCCAGGTAGCAAACGATCAACATAAACAAATAACAAAGTACCGAAGCATAAGCACTACCGGCATATCCCCAGTAAGGGACCAGCACCATATTGGCGATGATCGTAATCAAGGCACCGCCAACGGTGATCCAGGTACCGTAATAGGTTTTGTCTGTCAGTTTGAACCAGACACTCACGTTATAATAAACCCCTAATAATAGATAAGAGAGCAACAGCGTGGGTACCAGAAACAGACCCTCATAAAAAGCTTCGCCTGTTAATGATTTTAACAGATCGAGGTTAACACCAATCGTCAACAATAGGAAACAACAGGTGATGACAAAAAAATGATTGACGCGGGCAAAAAGTTCAGGGGAATTTTTATCGGATGCCTGCGAAAAGAAAAATGGTTCGGCAGCAAAGCGAAACGATTGAACAGCCAGATTCATCAAAACAGCAAATTTGTATGCCACACCGAGGATACCCGTAGCGTCATTTGCCGATTTGCCACCAGGATAGTCTTTCGGTAGTAAGTACTCCATGGAAATGCGTGATCCCATTTCATTAATCATCCCGGCTATGCCAGTAAGCATGACCGGATAAGCATAACGAAGGAGTTGAGGCGTAAGCTTTGCATCAAAGGTTGGCCGCCACGCTGCCAACGACCTGATAAAAAAGAACAGATAGAGACTGTTGGCAATCAGATTAGCCAGAAAGACGTATCCCACTCCAATCTCAGGATTATAGTTCAGCTTCAGAAAATAATAATTCAAGGCGAGCACGATCAGCACATTACTAATCTTGGCGGTGGCGAACAGAAAAGGTCTGCGTTGGATTCGCAAACGGGCAAAAGGGATCGCAACAATGGCATCCATCAATAGTAAAATTGTAAGCCAGGTAACAAACTCCGGATGATTACCTATGCCCGCATACGCAGCTACGGAAGAGCTAAACAATATCAGGCTTATGGAAATAGGTAGGCTGACCAAAAGCACACATGTGATGGTGAGATGGAAAATCTTCTTTTGATCGGCTTCCGGTTTGGAGGCAAACCGGAAAAAAGCGGTCTCCATCCCAAAGAGAAAAACGATGTTCAGAAAGGCCGCCCACGCAAACAAGTTGGTGACTACGCCATACTCGGCAGGCGTAAACATGTTTTTTGTCTGGAGGGGTAAGAGTAAAAAGTTGAGTGCGCGCGGCACGATACTCCCTAAACCATAAAGTACCGTGTCACCAGCCAGCTGTTTGAGTTTTGACATCTTCTCAAACTTAGACAATACTTTCCCAATTTGGTAATGAATTGATTTGGAAGGTAGGTGGTGTCAGAATTTTAGTTTGTATTTGAGAAATTGTTAATATAATAAGACTACATACCGGGCTATAGCAAAATATTATTTCGATGTGATTGTGTGGTACGTGAATTGACTAAGCAGGAGCATGAAACAGTCGTTTTTAAGAAACATCTTGCTGGTCACCTTTTTGATAGTCATCGCCCTTCCCGGATGGGCTCAGAACTACTCATCTGTCAATGATGGATTATGGACAACCAATGCCAACTGGAGCAATACCTCTGGCTTTGGAAATGCCGGACCTGCCACCGATGGAAGCCATACCTCGGGCACCATCACCATGCAGCACAACCTCACGTTGAACGCAAACTATAGTTTTCGGGCAGGGCAGTTAAACATCGGGGCAGGAAAAACCCTGCAAATCAACGGAACATTCTCCGTAACCAGTGGTGCATTGGTCAACGTGTATGGCACACTCAACATTTCAGGCAGTGTGACACTTTCTTCCAATTTTATTGTTCACCCCGGTGCCCGTGTAGTGGTTGGCGGAAGCGTAACGGTTACCAACTCCAACTATTTAAACGTGGGTACATCTGTGGCGCCTCCCCCATATGCAGATATGGTGATTAATCAGAATCTGGTTTCCACCAATAGTGGTGATGTTACCGTGCATAGAAACGGACGATTGGCCGTGTTTGGCAACATCAGCGCCACCGGTGGGGGCACGATATTAACCATCAACAATGGTGGTCAGGCGTTCGTGAATGGAAATATCTCGTTCACCGGAGGGGGAAGTAATATTTCTAACAATAACAGCACAAGTCCTTTTGGCTTGTATGTAGGAGGTACCATTTCCAACACGGGTGGAGGTTCATCCAGTACGACCAACCTGGGAGATGAAAACGTATTGCAGAGCACCAATCCGGATTTTTTTAATTGGGTAGCTACTCAGCCCAACAGCCCCTTGCCGGTAACCTTGCTTTATTTTAAGGCTGAAGTTGTAAACACAGTGGTATTAACATGGGCTACTGCATCTGAAATCAACTTTGATTATTTCCGGCTGGAGCGTTCGAAGGATGGAATCGTCTTTACAGAGCATGCGCGCATTCAGGGGCAAGGTACCCACAACCAGTTAACTAACTATTCTTTTGAAGATGCTGAACCATGGATAGGTAAGTCCTACTACCGCCTGACATCAGTGGATGTGGATGGCTACACAGAAATGTTTCCGGTACTTTTGGTGGTGTTTGAGCAGCCGCGCGAGGTCAAAGTATTTCCGAATCCGGTGGTCAATCAGAAACTGATGATACAATTTAACTTTAGTGATGATGAATCCATGGAAGCGACTATCACCGATGTTCATGGTATAGTTGTGAGCAGATTTGAACTGGTGGATTCTTTTTCAGAACTGGCCGTACCCCTCCAGACCGGAACTTATGTGTTGCGAATTTCAGGAAAAGAGTTTGTCAGGATGGTTCGGATTATCATCCGTTAACCTCCGGCATGTAAATACTCCGGATGCTTCTGCAGGTTTTCTAAAATATCCCGGGTCATTTCTTCCAGGCCAAATTGGTGTTGCCATCCCCAATCTTGTCGGGCCGCCAAATCATCAATGGATTTGGGCCATGAGTCAGCAATGGCTTGCCGGAAATCCGGTTGGTAGGAAATGGAAAATTCCGGAATAAATTTTTTAATGGTGGAGGCTACCTGTGCCGGACAGAAACTCATGGAGCCGATGTTATAACTGGTACGAACCTTTACTTTTTCTGCGGGTGCTTCCATAAGGTCAAGGGTAGCTTTCACCGCATCGTCCATATACATCATGGGCAAATAAGTATCGGCTGCCAAAAAGCACTCATACTTTTTTTCACGGATGGCTTTGAAATAGATATCCACCGCGTAATCCGTGGTGCCACCTCCGGGCGGTGTCTTATAGCCAATAAGACCCGGATAGCGAAGGCTACGGACATCTACCCCGTATCTTCGGAAATAATATTCGCACCATAACTCTCCTGCCAATTTGGTAATGCCATACACTGTGGTAGGGTCCATGATCGTATCCTGCGGAGTATTGATCTTGGGAGTGGTAGGGCCAAAGGCAGCGATGGAACTGGGCCAATAGACTTTATGCAGTTTTAATTCCTGGGCAGCTTCCAGCACAAAGAGGAGGCTCTCCATGTTGAGCTTCCATGCCCACCGGGGATCTTTCTCGCCCGTGGCGGAGAGCAACGCTGCCAAATGGTAAATCTGGGTGATCTCATTTTTTTTGATGAGTTCAAAAAGTTTGTCCCGCTGCATGACATCAAACTTTTCATACCGGCCTTCCCGAAGAATACCCGAAGCATCCTTAATGTCACTGGCAATGACATTATCCTTTCCATAAATAGACCAAAGCCCTTGCGTCAATTCAGAGCCCAACTGTCCGCCTGCTCCGATCAATAGAATTCTGGTTTGCTTCATGGGGGTAGATTCGTGGGCGCGAAGATAGGAATTTCACAAAATCGAAAACGACAGATTTATGGGAAAGGAATACTTCCTTTTGACCTCTTGCGCCACCGATTTTGAATGCGATCAAGCGAAGAGCTCCTTTAAAAGTTAAGTTGGTGGACCAGGACGTCAGCCGTATAAATTTCATAGTTTTGCAGGCATGTCCTTTCAGGATTATCTGACCGAAAAGAAAATTGATGGCCTGGCTTTTCAACAGGCAGAACCGGCCCTGTATGACGCGTTGAAGGTGGCATTTGACCAGATGCACCCAGCCAGTTTCACGGCCCAAAAACTTTATTTGATCAATCCGCTCAGACGCAAGTATTGGAAAAAAGATATGCCAGCGGTGTTGCCGGCTCAGGAACCCACACCCTCCCGACCGGTGATGCGACCCAAACCCAAAATCACTTGAAACTATGTATACCACACTGAAACCTGTATTGGAAAAAGAACTTCAGTCCATCCGCGAGGCTGGCTTGTTTAAGCGGGAGCGTGTCATCACTACTCCTCAGGGGGCTGATATCAAAACAGCCGATGGTACAGGGGTTATCAATTTTTGTGCGAATAACTATCTGGGGTTATCCTCTCATCCGGATGTCATTGAAGCAGCCAAGCGGGCAATTGACACACACGGCTTTGGGATGTCATCCGTCCGCTTTATTTGCGGAACCCAGGATATTCATAAAGAGTTGGAAAAAAAGATCTCACAGTTTCTCAGTACGGAAGATACCATTTTGTATGCAGCGGCCTTTGATGCGAATGGTGGTGTTTTTGAACCCTTGTTTGGAGCAGAAGACGCCATTATTTCGGATGAATTAAATCATGCATCCATCATAGATGGGGTGCGGCTATGCAAAGCCATGCGCTACCGATATAAACACAATGACATGGCCGATCTGGAGGTGCAATTGCAGGCGGCACGTCAGGCGGACGCCAGGCAAATCATCATCGTTACGGATGGAGCATTTTCCATGGACGGAACCATTGCCCAACTGGATAAAATTTGTGATCTGGCTGATCGGTACCAGGCATTAGTCATGACAGATGAGTGTCATTCCAGTGGGTTTATTGGTAAGACTGGTCGCGGGGTACCAGAGTACTGTGGCGTCACTCATCGGGTGGACATTATTACAGGCACTTTAGGCAAAGCTTTAGGCGGAGCCTCAGGTGGCTTTACCTCTGGGCGCAAGGAGATTATTGAGATGCTTCGTCAGCGATCACGGCCTTATTTATTCTCCAACACACTGGCACCATCCATTGTCGGTGCCTCCATCAAAGTATTGGATATGTTGTCGGAGACCACCGTGTTACGTGATAAGCTAGAATACAACACCCGATATTTCCGGAAAAAAATGACGGAAGCGGGCTTTGACATCAAACCGGGAGAGCACCCGATTGTCCCCATCATGTTGTATGAAGCGCCACTGGCACAAAAATTTGCTGATGAATTGTTAACACGTGGAATTTATGTCATTGGGTTTTTCTATCCGGTAGTAGCCAAAGGCAAAGCCCGAATTCGTGTACAACTATCGGCTGCCCATGAGCAGCATCACCTGGATCGTGCAATCGCGGCATTTACTGAAGTAGGTAAAAAGCTGGGAGTGCTCAAGTAAGCGCTGAAAAACTACTTCTTGAGGAAGATGTTCTCCACCTGGGTGGCCATCCCATACACCGGAGCGGTGGAGCGCGTAGGTAAAAAATAAATTTTGCCCCGCTTGCCTTTAATCTTCAGGCAATAAAAATTCAGGAAACGAATAAACGTCAGATATTTTACATCTGACCATTGATAAATCTTTACTTTATTGTATTCCACGATGGCAATTTTCTTTTTGCTGATGGCCACGCGTTTGATGCGGTTGGCAATCACGAGGTGAAGGGATAAAAAAACCAACGCCAGGGTCGCAATCAGGAACACTACAAATCTGTTCTTGGCGTTGTCAGGCCATTGAGTTAAAAGCAACGTAGCGGCCAGACTTTGTAAGATGGCGATGCCTAAAAAAAAGTAACGGGCCAGATAGAATTTGATAAGACTTGCTTCTTTCATTTACCGGAACAGGAATATCCTAACAAATGTAAATAACTTCAGGAGAATACAAGTAACCAACCAGCGGGATCAAACATCGTAATCTATCCTTGTTCAGGAAGACAGGTTGAAAGAGTTTAAATCCGGATGGCTGACGCAAGAGCATTTGCCGGGAGAAGCACGTGAAGACAAGAGGGGCTGTGGTCCGGTTAACAATCTTAGTTATCCACGCGCACAGGAAAATCCTGACCTCTGGAAAAAGTATATGGATATTGTGGTTTGCCTTTCATTTTTCGGGTGAGCTCCGGTACCTGGTCATCCAGAAAAGATTTTAGCTCATAGATCGTAACCTTACCATCTTTCGGAGCACCATCGGCATCGCCCTGCAGGGCTTTGATCAACACATACGTAAACAATCCATGACCCAGTTCCGCAAATTCAGTGGCAAATTGATCGCTTCCGGCAGAAGCCATGACATGTATTCCTGCACTTCGCGATAGTTGAGCAATGGCTTTTTCTTCTGCGGCCCCGCGATTGGCCAGCAGTTCCACCGACCCCCCGGATTGACAGGCGTCCATGACAATCAGTTGCTTCAATGCCTTGATGTTTTTGAATTTTTCCTGAAGGGTGGCCGCCTCCAGCGCTTCTTTGCGAAGAGCCATGAGTTCGTACAGTCGAATGCTCTCACTGGGGATAAAGAAGAATTCATTTTCGACCATGCTGCCATGACCGGCATAATAAAAAACAAAAACATCTTCCGGTTTCGCCCGGGAAGCAATCATTTCCAGTTGCTTCAGGATGTTGATGCGAGAGGCCTCTTCGTCATACAGCGTCACCAATTCAATTTCTTTGAAAAGCTGTTGATTGACTTTCATGGTCTGCACAAATGACTCCGCATCGGGCCGGGCGTAGCTGAGCGTAAGTTTGGGATTTTTATAGCTGTTGATCCCCACCGCTAAAATATAGCAGGTCGAATTTTTAGTAGGCTGTGCAGATTCAACCGTAGCGGTACTCACGTCTGATTCAATTTTGTCTTTGTCTCTCAGCACGGCCGAAAATGAATTTTCACCAGCGATGAGTGACACGGTGTGTGCGTACGTGGTGGACTCTCCCGGCCGGGTAGGGAGCACCAGATCATCCTGATGAATCAACAGACTCTTTCCATTGTGAAACAACCGAAAACTTTCTACCGGAGCACCGTTGCATTTCATTTGGACCACTAGTTCAGCTTCGTTGGTGGCTGGCATCGGCAGCAGCGAGAGTTTGACAGAAGGCGGTGGCGATTTCTGGAGTTTCCCCTGAATGGTTTTTTTCTCATCGCTGACTCCACGATTTTTAAAAATACGAGGCAGCAGATCGGGGCGATAGTACTCATCAAAAAATTGCTCCACCCGATACGTTTTATTCGCGCTCACAAAGTGCACATATTGACGGGCACCGGTGGTACCGCTAAAGTAGCCTTCCGGATTTTTAACCAACCAGTCACGACTGCCCAGATGAATGTGTTCAAAAAATTCAAGTCCGCTGTTCAGATCCCAGAATTTGGTGGCGCCATCCAAACTATGCGTAATCAGCATTTTTCCATCCGGGCTTTGAATGATGCTGGTGACTTCTGCCTGATGCCCGTTGAACGATCGGATGATCTTTCCGCTGATATCCCATTGATGAATGACCCGGTCGGCACCTCCCGAAAAAAAGGTGTTCCCATCCTGACTAAACAAAGCGATGTGTACCGGACCCACATGCCCTTTGAATTTGCGATCCAGTAAACCGGTGCCCACATCCCACAGGCGGATGCTGCCATCCCAACTGGAACTTAAGAGCTTTTGGTTGTTGGTGCTTAGTTGAAGGGAAGAAACGACATCCGTATGCCCGACAAAGGTGCGCACCGTTGATTTGGTGTCACGCTCCACCAGTCGAAGGGAATTATCTAAGTTGGCCGTAAAAACATATTGATGGTTGGGGTGGGGGAGTAGATTGTAAACTGATTGCTGATCCATTTCCTGATAGTGAACCATCTTCCCGGTTTTTAAATCGTGAATGCGAAGGGTGCCATCCCAACTGGAAGAAACTACATGGGTTTCATCGTCTATGAATTGAACATCAAAAACCGGATGCCGATAAACCGTCAACACCTGAAGGGAATCTCCGGTGATGGCATTCCACAGAATGATTTTGCCATCGCCTCCTCCGCTCAGCAGCCGGGTGCCGTCTTTTGAGAGCGCGTAGCACAAAGCCGCTTTTTCATGTCCGTGAAATTCGGTCCTGGTTTGGCCGGTGGCCAGATCCCATTTTTTGATCAGGGTACCAAACTTTCCTTTCAGCAACGATTTTCCATCGCGGCTCAGCAATAGTTTGTTTTTAAACCGTACATACTTGGCAATGTTGGATTCCCAATAGGAATTCGGGTCATACGTAATGCCTCCCTTGTCACGTTGATTTAAAAATCCGGTAAACTCCATCACTTTTTTTTGTTCCCGCACATCCCACACAAACGCGGTGTTGTTATCATAGCTGATCAGCAGATGTTGTGGATGGTTGGTAAACTCTATTTCATGAAACGTGAGATCGCCTTCCGCAGCGAGTGTCGATAGAAGCTGGCCCGTGGCCTCCTCCCAGATTTTAACTTCTTTTTCAGTGCTGCGGGCAATCATCTTTCCATCGCTGCTTAAACTCAGACCCTCCAGATCGTCCGGGTCTTTTTCATATTCGCGCAAAAAAGCGCCTTCGCCTACCGGATACTTCCGAAAGGTGCCGCCTTCTGAAATCAGATAAACAAACTTGCTATCCAGGCTAAAAACACTTCGGGAGCCACATCCGCCACAACTTCCTTCCTCGTCCCGGTAATTTCGTTTTTCCTGCCAATCAGAGGTGTGAAACAAACGCGTGGTATAGTTATCTTCTCCCAGCATTAACCATTGCCCATCGGGACTGAAGGCAACATCCACTCCTCTGGCATTTCCCTTATCGGGATCAGCCGGAATCTTCGTCATCAAGCGCTGGGTCTTCATTTCAAAGATCAAGACACTGTCGCCATACCCGGAACGATTATACCCGGCTACGGCAAAGAAACGCTGGAGCGGGTCGATGGCCACATCGGTAATATAGTTGATGGTCTTTTTTTCAAAGACACTTTTTCCGTTGTGCACATCCCACAGACGAATGCTTTGATCATTGCTGCCCGTCAGGAGCCATTGATTATCCCGACTGAGCGCCACCGCTGTGACGGATGCTTCGTGTCCCAGAAAACTGCGAACCTCCCGCCCGGTAGCGGTTTCCCAAAGCTTCGCACTTTTATCGCGGCTGCCCGTCACTACAAAGTTGCTGTCAGCGCTTACCGCCACACATAAGACGGCCAGTTCATGTCCTTTCTGGATAACCGTTTCGAGTGTCTGGGCTACCAGGCTGCTGCCGGAGGTGAAAGCGATGCATAAAAATGCGACCCGTAGGTTCATAGGATAATGGATTATTGCGAAGTGCAAAGTACTCAATTCTAAGATTGTCGTGTGTGGGGAATATTTCAAGAGGTAAGTAGTCGCAGATAAATCTCTCGTCAGGCTCGCTTCTAAGAAGGGTGAATTCAGCTGCGTGTGTGCGGATCTGGCGGCCGCTGGCAGGAATAGGTTTCGGGTGACGTTAAAAATAAAAAGCCCCGGAGATTCGCATCGCACGGATGGAACCCCCGGGGCCGGAGTTGAAACAGACCAGGAGAGTTATGCCTGTGGTTTGCCCAGCATCACTAGGTCATTCACATTGATTTCGGTGATGTAGCGTTTCTCGCCCTTGTCGGTTTCATATACGCGGTGAACGAGTTTGCCCTCCACACATACTTCCGATCCTTTCTTTAAGTACTTGCCCGCCACCTCGGCCAGTTTGCCCCAGATGATCAGGTTGTGCCATTGCGTGTCTTCCACCTTTTCGCCTTTGGCGTTCTTGTACGAATCCGTGGTGGCGATGGACAGAGACGCTTTCTTCTGGTTGTCTTTACCAAAGGTTTTCACTTCCGGGTCTTTGCCTAACCGACCGATCAATTGCACGCTGTTTCTCAGACTTTTCATAGTTGTATTTGGTTTTAGTTGAACATACGAGTGTTTAAAAGGCCACCGGGTTTTTTGACCGATGCCGCTGCAAAGGTGGGGGAGGGAAAAAGGCGTATCCGTGTATTAATCGGTTACTTTCGGTTATACTCACTTGTAACCGTTTGTCAACGGATAAAACCCAGAAATGAGCTAAAAACGCGTTTTTAAGTTTAGGAAAAGGGGAGTATCTTCGTAAAAGGCAGCCGGGAATTTAGATGGAGTTTCGCGTATAACTAAGTTGGCAGCAAGCCAAAGCTCACCGACAGTTGACAACCATGAACTTAGACGGCATAAATAATGAGTGATATAATATTCTGTTCATTTCCAAAGACTGAAAGACCCAAGGACTTTTCTGTAAACGTTGCGACTATTTTTAAGAAACACTACTCTAAGATATCAACGATTGACTTAAAAAAAGGACTTGAAAGTGACGAGGTCCTTGAAACATTAAGAGTTGACCTTGAGAAAATTGGATTTGAAGTTGAGAGAAGTAAAAAACGAATTGATAAAATCCACCGACCTGTTTTCTTCGGGGACAACGGAGAACCAACTGTCAGTTACGAGATTGACGCTTTTCATAGAGAATGGAAATGTGGACTTGAAATCGAAGCTGGGAGAGCATGGATGGGAAATGCGGTGTACAGGGACTTAGTTCAGAGTATGGTAATGGCAGAACTTGAACATTTAATATTAGCTGTTCCTCAGACATACAAGTATAATTCAAACGGAAAACCACTAATAAGTAAAGACTACGAGAATGCTAAAAATCTTATCGACACAATTTACAGTCATACTAGATTTAGACTTCCTTACAGTTTGACATTAATAGGTTACTGACACGGACTGACCATTCCGTCACGGTGGACGAAATGGCCAGCTGCCAACAATGTGTTTATGCCAGCTGCGGGTGACGTGTTAAATTGAAGTTTAGTTTTTATATTTCGTTTCGGCACGTGGGACAAGACGCAGCTTCGAAATCCGCAGCCGTCATAAATACAGGTCGTTGTGATTAATACGGCCCGAACAGAGAAGACCTTAAATAGATATAACCAATGATAAACAAGGTAACGATTTTAATTCTAACAATTTATTTAGTCAGTTCCTGCGGACAGAATGAAGTATTGACTCAAATGACAGAACAGCAATTGAATGACCTAAAAAGAAAGATTGAAAATACTGGATTGCAGATTGCACTTGCCGATATGGATTCACTTGAACCTGGTGAATTTGAAAACTATAAAATGAAACTTAAGAGAGTTATTGATTTAATGCCGACTACCTGGAGAATGGATTCATCTAAACTAACGATAGATAGTTATATAAAGAAAAGCAATTTCGGTGATAGCTATTTAACATACTCCTACAAAATGGGACAACTACAAACCTCAACAGAAGTTCCACAACATGTAAAAGACTCATTTGATAAAAATTTTGTATGTTACTCTGGAGAGTATTGGAAGAAGCTTAAAATTGAACAATCAATTGCTTTTATGTGGGACACCCTGGGGACTAAAATGATGGTTCAAATAGTAAACACGAAATAAACCGCATGCCCCATAACAAATGTGGTTTGGTATGAAATTAAAATTTGGATTGTGTAATCTAGTTCTTCATTTTTAACCCTCCTATTCCCCGCACGGCATAAACACGAACATTAGTATCGTAACAGATCCAAGTAACGATATCGAAAATGAAAAAAGGAATATTCATATTCGGACTTTCTGGGTTGATAATTTTTGGCGCGTTTTATGCCAAACGAAAATATACCCGGAATAGCCAATTTGACGGAACGAAAGCAGAGGTAAGGCAACTAGCCGATATTACAGAAGTAAAAGATGGAGACCTGATTTTTCAAACTTCACGTTCAGCGCAAAGCAAAGCCATTCAACAGGCAACCAATTCCAGATATTCTCATTGCGGAATAATCTATAACGAAAAGGGACAGTTTTACGTTTTGGAAGCAGTTCAACCAGTGAAAACAACTCCTCTCGATCAGTGGATAGCGCGTGGTGAAAAGGGTCATTTTGTAGTCAAACGACTAAAAAATGCTGACCAGGTTTTGACAGCGGAGACCCTTCGCAGTATGAAAAAGGAAGGCGAGAATTTTAAAGGTAAGGATTATGACCTGACTTTTGAGTGGAGCGATGATAAAATCTACTGCTCCGAACTTATTTGGAAGATTTATCAACGAGCGACCGGTCTTGAAATCGGGAATCTTGAAAAGCTCAGCGACTTTGACCTGACCAGCGAAGTAGTGAAGAAAAAACTGAAAGAGCGTTATGGTGACAAAATTCCAATGAACGAAGCAGTCATTTCACCCGCTTCTATTTTTGACAGCAAACTTTTAATAACGGTTAAATCAAATTAATGACAACCACCAGGATTGGTTCTGCTGAATACGCTTCTTCACCGATCATCAATGCCTGAAGAATCGCGGCATCGGCATGATCAGTCAAAAATCTCGAAATGAAAAGGATACTACTTATACCATGGCTGATCATGTTGATTTTACTGACATCCTGGCTGGCCTGGACTTTTTTCACTCGCCTGACATTAACCTATAACGAAGAAGGACGATATTTGGACGAAACAACGATGATCGTTTATGAACAACAGGCCGTATGGATTTATGGATTTTTGACGGGAATCGGCATCTTTTTAATAGCTTTGACTCTCGTAGTGAAAAAGAAAAAAAGGTGAAGGGATACGAGTCTGAGAATGTTATTAAGAAATTATTAGAATAAGAAGTGAATCACGCTAACATGTTTAAAGTACTTTTTGTCTTCCATCATGTGATTAGCACAGATCTTGACACCAGCCACAGCGAACATTGTTACCAAAACAATGTTGATGCGACAAGCTTGCCCAAAGGCATTTATTTTTTAAGTATAGGATTAGATTCTACACATTATAAGAATCATGAAGGAATGAAACCAGTCCATCACGGCCCATGGGTGGATTCACGGATAGTTTGAACTTTCGGGCTGCTGAAACTTATAGGGGTGCCTGGATAGTTTAGTGCGCTACACCCCCCACCTTGCTAATCTGCCAAGCGGCATAACCAACGCTAAAAAACAACACCGAAGAATGAAAATAGTAGTAATGTCCATTGGAACTCGTGGAGACATTGAACCTTTTTTGACCCTTGGAGAAATTTTATCTAAAAAGGGACACCGCATCGTGTATGGGTTCCCGGAACAATACTGTCATCTGGTACCTGAAAGTGATAAGAAGTATGCTTTTACTTCCAGGTTTTTAAACCTGATCGAAGGAGAAGATGGAAAAATGGTCATGGATGGTGCGATGGGTATAAACAAACTGAAAGCCATTCTGAGGCTTTACAAGGAAGGAATGACGGTCAATAATATTTTGGTACAGGAGCAATTCAATCTGGTACAAAGTGAAGAACCTGATTTAATCATCCATAATGGAAAATGTAATTACCCTTTGTTGTGGCACGTATCTACCGGTAAGAAAATAGTTTTGATAAGCCCTATTCCATATTTCATCCACTATGTAAAAGGGTTTGGTCATACAGGGTTTGGTTTTTATTATGGCGAGTTTATCAACAAATTAACCTATCGAATCGCAAACTTTGGACTTGTCAAAACCATTTTTGACGCACAACAAGTACTACCGTCCACCGGTACTACCGTGCCCAAAAGCATCATCCGGGAGAAAGTGTTTTCGGAAAAGTTGATATATATGATATCGCCTTCCTTATTTACCAAACCATCGAATTGGGGTTCAAATACTCATGTTTTAGGATACCACGAGCGAGAAAAGAAAACGAATTGGTTGCCGGATGAGAAGATTATGGAGTTTACTCAAGCGCATCCGAAAATATTGTTTTTGACATTTGGGAGCATGATTAACTCAAATCCCAATAAGACCACACAAACGATCTTACGGGTACTCACCCAACTGAAAGTTCCGGCCATCATTAACGTTGCTGCGGGTGGGCTTGTCGAACGGAAAGAGTTTAAGGAAAACAGCTTATTTCATTTCACCACACAAATCCCCTACGATTGGGTGTTAGCGAAATGTTACGGGATTATCCATCATGGGGGTTCGGGAACAACTCACAGTGGCATAAAGTATGGTTGCGTTTCGATGATTTTACCTCATATCTTTGATCAATTTGGCTGGAATAATTTGATTGCGAAGACAGGGCTAGGGCCCAAAGGACTTGCGATCAATAAAATCACGGAAGAAAACTTAACGCCACTGATTTATGATTTATGGGAAAACAAGTCATATAAGTTAAAAGCAAAGGAAATGGCTGATCGGATTTTACAAGAGAATTATGAGGTGGAACTGTATGAGATGTTAGTTAGCAACTAGAAATACCGCCCTCTGTCAGGCTGATCTCGATCAAATCGAGATCGAAGCCGATTTGAAGCCAGAAATGCCATGTCATCAATGATAGCTGAACGATTAAAGAAACTTTTCGACCCTTTTATTTGCCTCGACCTGCAAGTGTGGAAGAATTTTGAAAAACTGGGGGTAACAGCGAGCTTCCCCAAAGAAACCATTTTAAAAAAAGCGAATACGGTTGAAAGACACTTAAACTTTATCCTTCAGGGGAGTGGTGGCAATTTACTATGGAATGATAGTGGTTTTGTCTGTATTGACATCGTTTTTGAAAATGATTTTTTAAATGACTATATGTCATTTACTTTACAAAGAGCGACACCCATCGAAGTCAGACTTTTTGAAGACTCAACGATTTTTCAAATCTCTCATCAAAATTTTCAAAAAGTTTTGTTCGCGGGTAAGTATGCTGAGAAGATAACCAGACTTGCTGCTGAAATGACCTTTATTGAGAAACAACAGCAACAAATTGACTTACTAACAAAGACTGCCAAGGAACGGTACCTGGAACTTTTAGCCCATAAAAAAGGTATCAGGAGAACTCAATTAAAATATCTCGCATCCTATCTTGGTATTACCCCCCAAAGTTTGAGTAGAATACGGGCAGAAAAAAGGTGAGACTTACCAAATGGTAACTATTTTGACGGAAAAGTCCTGTTTTTTTGCATTTGGATTCAAGTGAGCCATGAGTTCAAAGATTTTCGATAGCCTAACTATCCGAGCTTTTGGAAAATGTGTTCATTGAGTCAAATCAGAGATACGGACATAGACTAATTAACACGAAAGGAATATAATCAAGCAGATGAAAGCCACACACCATCCAATACCTTTGTCAAAAACCATACTAGTTCTTGTTGGCTTTCCAATAATTGCTACACTCATTTCCTTATTGCTGTTAAATCGTTCGTTGATTACAAATTTTGGACTTGATTTCTTTAATACCTTTTGGATAATCATTATTGGTTGGTATTTAACTCAAATTTATCTTGTTTCAAGAATTCTTCGTTCATCTGGTTGGAAATGGGCAGACATTGGATTTTCTTTTTCAAAGAAGAAAGCATTTTATTTTATAGGTGGCTATTTATTTGTAGCGTTTGGTTTGCTTGTTTTTGTTGAATTCGTTTTAGCCAATGCAATAATAGATCCGGAAAAAATGAACAGCATTTCTTCGTTGACGCCACGGACAACCGGGGCCAGGATAATATTTATTATGATGGGCTTGACAGCAGGGTTAGCAGAGGAAATTGTTTACAGAGGATTTGCCATTAAGGCTTTAGAAAGCAATCAGATAAACAAGTGGCTTGCTGTTCTGATAGCTGCCATTCCTTTTGTCTTTCAACATGGCTTAAAGTCGATTGACCAATTCTGGTGGTTTTTAATCTGGGGTATTGTTTTTGGCATACTTTTTCTATTGCTAAAGAAGCTAACGGTAAATATTATTATTCATTGGCTGGTCATATTGTCAGCCATGATAGCGATTTTACAAGTCACGCAGTGAAGTCGTTCATTTCAGTAAGTATGCTAGCGGCAAAGCCATGAAATTAGATGCATCGAATATGGGTTTGAGTTCAAACAGCAGAATCCAAAAAAATGTTCTTTAAATCAGAATCTGCTGACATAGGGTTGACAGTCGACAGCGCATACTTTGTAGAAAAAAATAAACCCTATGAAAATTAGTTTGTGTACACTGACCTGGTTGGCAATTTTGGGACTCTTAGGCTGCCAAACCCCAAAAACGAATTCCACTTTTGCTAAAGGGGAAATTATGGAGTACGCCCCGATCATTTTAAAAGACAGCGTGACGGAAGAAACGCTCTTAACCTTATCCGCTGTACTTCAAAGCGACTTTTTGATAAAACAATAGGGCTTCATCAGGCGCACGCTCGTTAAAACATCTGATAAAGAATACGTAGACATTGTTGTTTGGGACAGCAAGGAAAATGCCGACCGGGCAATCGAACAATCCATGCAGAGCAAGGCGTGTGAAAATTATTTTAGTTGTATGCAAAACCTTGAATCCGGTAATATCGCGCACTATAAAATACTGGCAGAATATGGTCAGTGATAAATTATCTCTTTGTGTTTCGGGGATGATTCAACCTTTATTAGCTTGCAACACTTGTTTCATACAGGCGAACAAGGATTAATGAATGCATAACCTCATGATTACCAGAGAAGAAATTACCCAGGTGGAAACCAGACTTTGGGCAGCCCAGAGGCTCAGTGATGTAAACGAGCTGGATCAGTTACTCCATGATGAACTGGTGGCGGTGGTGCCTACCGGCCAGATCATGACCAAAGAAATGGATCTGAGTGCCCACCGCGCAAAGATGATGGTGATCGAAGACGCTTTCACAGAAATCGATGAAATCAGAATCATGGATGATACCGCCCTGACTGTGGTGACCATGACGGCCAAAGGAAAAATGATGGGAAAGCCATTGAATGGAAAATTCAAATATCTGCGGGTTTGGAAACGATTTGATCATTCGCTAAAAGTAGTGGGTGCCAGCATCATGCTTCTGCCGGATGATGCTCGTGAACGTGAGAAGAAATGATTTTAGGTTTCTACCATTGTAACCTATTCTGCTGATTTTCCGTCTGGTAAGGCTATGATTGTTGAGCATGCAGAACTACGGTATCAAGGGAAGGTGATTTTTGAGCGACTCGTGATGTCTTCCAAATTTAAGCGTGTGCCCAAACTTTTTGTGGAAGACGAGGCCTGTTTTCTTTTTCTGACGAAAGGAGCCTTTCGTTTCCGGACACCTACCAATCTTCTCATCTTTCAGGAAGGCGATGGGATGCTGTCTAAATGTGGTAATTATTTTATTGAAAATATTGCCATTAATGAGGAGTCCGGGCATGAGGTCATCTCTGTGGTAGGCGCATTTTTTTATCCAGCTGTCGTGAAACACTTTTTTCAAACAGATTTGTCTATTCGCGCCTTCCAAAAAACGTTTGATACGGTCAAAATTGACATCGAGCCGTTGATGAGGTCATTTATGGATAGTATCAATTATTTACTGGACAACCCGACCCTGGCTGACGAAAATCTAATTACTACCAAACTGAAAGAGTTGTTGTTGCTTTTAAGCAAGAGTGAAAAGGCAGATTCGGTCAGTACATTTGTTCATTCACTCTTTGTGGCCCACGAATACAATTTTGGGGAAATTATCCGGCAAAATCTTTATGCAAATCTTTCCATGGATGAATGGGCACGTCTTTGCAACATGAGTGTGGCTACCTTCAAACGAAAATTTTCCGAATTCTATGATCAAACCCCGGCCCGGTATATCCAGACCAAAAAGTTAGAAAAATCAGTTCAACTTCTGGCATATAAGTCAAAGCCCGTTTCTGAAATTGCCTATGAATGTGGTTTTGAAAACCTGTCAACCTTTGATCGTGTTTTTAAAAAACAGTTTGGAAAGACTCCACGCGAATATCGGTTGAGCTTAACGGATAACTAGTTGAGCTTTTTCGTCAAATCCTGATCGGTCTGTTCTGACCAACTTTGCCTGTTCATCAAGCAAAGAAAACAATGATCGTAGAGAAAGAAATCATTATTAACAAAAGCATTCAGAATGCATGGAATGTCCTCGGGGTAGATTTCGCCAATCCATCGCGGTGGGCATCGGCTGTCAATCATTCGGAGGGTGGGGGCAACGCCATACATGGGTCTGCCTGTTCGGAAAGAGGCTGTGCCACCACCATGGGCAGCATCAGGGAGAAATTGCTCACGTTTTCCAGCGAGAAGTACGCTCTATCCTATGAAGTAGTGGAAGGAACACCTCCCATGGTGACGTCCGCCACTAACCAATGGACTCTGACCGAACTCAAGCCAGATCAATGTAAGCTTCACATGAGGATGGATATCCGGCTCAAGGGTTTTTGGGTATTGTGGCTGGAGCCAATCCTGAAATGGCAAATGTCAAGGATGGGAACCCATCTGGTAGAAGACTTTGCTTTTTATGTTGAAAATGGGATGCCTCATCCAAGAAAAATAAAAGCCCAGCGCGCATGAGTAAGCTTACAGGATATCTGGCGATTAATAGTTTGTTTTCAGCCATCAGTGGTCTGATCATGGTAGTCTTTTCCCACCAGATGAATCAATTGTTTCACCTCCAGTGGGTCTACATCTTCCCGGTGATAGGATTGAATCTGCTGATTTTTGCCGTGTTTGTTGGCTATGTTTCCTATAAACACGCTCGTAACACCTATCTCGTGTATATCATCATTATTCTTGACGCACTTTGGGTGGTGGGCAGTTTTAGTATTGTTTTTGGAAAATGGTTCGATCTGTCAGATGAAGGTTATGCTGTGATCAGTATCGTGGCCATCTGGATAGGTTTTTTGGCGTACCAGCAATGGATCAACAACAAACCTGGAGAAGGAGCTTCCGGTAATTGATAAAATTGAAGTAAACTAAAGTTTAATAATAATGAATACAACAATGTGGAGATTTATCCTTCCGGGCAGTTTTTGTTTAATAGGTGGATTGGTTATTTATTCCTGTAGTCCGGTCAGGCAAGCTGATAACAGAGCCGCACGACATGCGGTGAAGACCATTTATCCTACGCAGGCATTTGACTCTGTCAGCGCCAAGCAAATGCTGACATACGGCTCGGCTGGTATCAAAGGACTTATCTACAAAAAGACCAATAAACTGGCATTGGTAGGTGGGAAGGTATATGGAGCAAATGTTAGAATTATCTTATACCCGGTAACCCCCTACCTGATGGAGTTTTTTGAACTTCGGAAGACTCGGGAGAATAAAAAGACAAAAGTGTTTATTTCAGATGAGGCTAACCGATATCGGTTGGAAGTTACGTCCGATGACTACGGTCGATTTACATTTGAAAAAATGAAACCAGGAAGATATTTTTTACACGCCATCATGACCACCCGACAAAGTTATTCGCAGGATGTAGAGGTGGGGACCAATTCGTATGGAACCCGGTTTTATGAAAAACAACGATTTACAGAGACAAAGAATTACCGACTGGAACAGTTGGTGGAAATCAAGAATGAGAATGATGTTATTGAAGTGGTTTTGAAGTAACCCGGAATATAAGATGATGTTGACCAGAAGTTAATCAAATGAAGAATATCCTGATCATAAACGGGCATCCCCATGCCGAAAGTTTTAATGCCGGGCTGGCAAACGCCTATAAAAATGGCGCCCTACGTTCCGAGGCGGATGTAAAGGAAATTGTCATCCGGGATTTGGTGTTTAATCCCAACTTGCAATTTGGGTATCAAAAAAGAACCGAATTGGAGCCTGATTTATTAGATGTGTGGGAAAAAATCAAATGGGCTCAACATTTGGTTTGGGTTCATCCCGTCTGGTGGGGTGGGCTGCCAGCCATCACCAAAGGATTTATTGATCGACTTTTTTTGCCGGGTTTTGCTTTTCAACCACGGGAAAATTCCCTTTGGTGGGATCGGCTACTCACCGGTAAAACCGCTCATATCATTACCACTCTTGACCAACCGGTTGGTACTATTGGCTTGCCTTTGGCCGGCCGAGCGTGAATCAATTAAAAAGAACTACGCTGGAGTTTTGTGGGGTAAAACCTGTAAAGGTGACCTACGTGGGTCCGATCAAAAACTCTACTCCGGGGCAACGAAATAGATGGCTGAAAGAGATGGAGACATTCGGTCAGAAGCAAATGTAGGTTATGGTTGGTCAACGGTCAGTACTGAACTTACCCAAAAAAAACCCGGCTGACAAAGCCGGGTTTTTTTTAGATTCTAAAATGAATAAGCGATTACTGCATTTTAAACGAAGCGGAGACAAATTGTAAGCTGATCGTGCTGTTACCGGCTGTCCCGGATGTACGGGTAAGCGTGAACGGTCCGTTGGCCGAAAGGGTATAGGCAGTGGGACTTCCTGAAATATTTAAGCTGACATTCCCATTATTGTAAATCGCTATCTGCCCACCGGAAGCATTGAGGTAATGTACAATCAATCTTCCGGTGACCGTTCCGGTAGGCACATTTTCATTTACCAGGGGTATCCCAATAAACATGCGAACAGAAGCCGCTCCAAACACGGTAGTAGGCTCATCTGACGAGATCAGTAAATCTTGATTGTTGATGCCGGTAGGAGAGTTGGCGAAAAACACGGATCGATTAGTTGAAAAGTTGAAGGGTTGAGTGTCAATATTTGCACTGAGACTACTCAATCCCGTTTGTGTCGCGTTCAATTGTAACTGATTGCTTGCAATGGCATGACCATTGGCGAGTAAAGTGTATGTCAATGCTGTGTTTCCTGTATTGACCAAGGTTACAGTAGTAGTGGTTGAACCGCTGGTAATAAGTTCATTCGCCTGGGTAGTGGATAGCAGCACTTCCGTAATTACCCCTGTTGCCGCATTGATTCTCTGGAGTCTGAAGGTAGTTCCCGGATTGATGGTTCCGGTTCGTGTGATACGCATGGTATAATTGGTGCCAAAAAGAAAGCCAGAGTATAGTTTTGTAAATGTAGGGGTGCCAGGTTCTAGTGTGAGCGTAGGAAGTGCACCAATACTGATAGCTGACGTGACTGTGCTGGTAAGCACCGGTGCAGTAGAAACCACGCGCATACGATAACCTGAACCCGCAGGGGTTGTTACGGGTATCGTGGAAATGAAGAAAGGAATAGACTCAGTAGATGACGTAGTACCCAATGTCACCGGGTTTGCAAAACTGCCTGTAGCATCACTTAATTGAAATATGAATTGATTGTTTGAAAGGAACGGGCCATTCGTAGCGAAAAACGAGGCTGTTATATTCCCACCTGCCACGTAGTTCGGATTAGCCCCAATTTGAAATCCATTAATAGCTAGCGCCACCACATTAAACGTGCTTGAGAAAGCACTGTTAACAGCCGGTTTGCTTGCTTTAACCCTGAATCGGAATCCGGAACCAGTCGGAATGTTAGCTGGCAACGTCACCGTTCTGGATGTCAAAGCAGATGCTGTTATTGACCCAAGTGAACTATTAAATGTGCCAGCCTCATTACTAACTTCTATCGTAAACTGGTTATCGCTCGCAAACGTACCCGTTGTAGTAATGTTCAAGACAACATCACGGCCAGCAACATAAGTCCGGTTGGCTGGCGAAGTAGCAAAAGAAGAAATTGTAATCGTAGGCGTGGCAATGGTTAAGTTAGTACCATTGTCAGGACTTGTGATGGCAGGGGCACTGGCAACAATTCTAATCCGATAAGACGTTCCATCGGGCGTATTGGCAGGCAAAGTAGCTTCGATCGTTCCTGCGGTTGATGAATTCAGTGTACCAATAGATGTAGGGTTTGAGAAACTGCCCGTGGAATTACTGAGTTGAGCGGTAAAAATATTGCCTGTAGTAAAAGTACCTGTGGTGGTAAAACTGATGCTGCTGGAGCCACCTGGGCTAAGGTTACTGTTATTGCTGATATTTGTAATAGCAATGGTAGGGGCGGCTATGCTTAAATTAGAACCATTATCCGGGCTGATGGTGGCAGGAGTGGTGGCAACCACACGAATGCGATACGCATTACCGGTGGCTACACTGGCTGGCAAAGTGGCTTCAATGGTGCCGGCTGTAGTTGACGCTAACGTTCCGATCACGGTGGGATTTGAAAAATTGCCCGTGCCGTCACTCAGTTGTGCAGTAAAGCTATTACCGGTCTGGAAGGTGCCCGTAATGGTAAAGGTAACATCTATTTCACCTTCGGGCTGAAACAGCCCCGCTACGGTAGGAGCCGCGATGGTGGGTGCCGGCTCCGGGGCATCGTCTCCACCGCCACAAGAGACCAAAAGTGAGATCGCCATCAGCGATCCTACAAGCGATAAAAAATTCTTCATAGGTAAGTTAAATTGTTTTGTACAAAAGTACTTTGGGCGGCAGGTGTGTAACCGCTGCACTTTGCAGATGACGTGGTTTACTTTGTGAACGGTGATGCCGTACGTGGAAGGCAGGGTTGACGACTTTGGTCAGACGACCACAGGTAGGTGGATGCGCACGAGTGTACCCTGGCCAGGGGGATGCTGATTTTTTTTGTCTTCAATGGTAAACGAATATCCCCGGTTTTGCTGGTTGAGCAGTTCGAAGCGCTCGCGAATCAATGAGACTCCTTTCGAAACTTTATCAGGATTGGATTTGGGCTGGGCAAGAGAGGAATCCAGGCCAATGCCATTATCGTCAATTTCTACCAATAGCAACGGGCCTTCCCATCGGACGGCTATAGTTACCTTGCCACTTGACTCCTTTGGTAGAATGCCATGCCAGATGGCGTTTTCCACGAAAGGTTGAAGCACCAGTGAAGGCACCTGTACTTGCATGGGATGAATGTCTTTGGCCAGGTTAATCTCATATTCCAATTTGCCATCTAGCCTAAGTTGCTCAAAGGTCAGGTATAATTCAATGTTATGAATTTCTTTTTCCAGTGTGATCATACTTTTTTCCAGTAACTCAATGTTGACACGCATGAGTCTGGCAAACTTGGCCAGATAGCCCAGGGTTTTTCGTTGATCGTTGCGTGTGACAAACACCTGAATGGAATTAACAGCATTATTCAGAAAATGAGGATTGAGCATGTTGTGTAACACCTTTTGCTCAAGTTCTATTTTTCGTTGTCTGGCCAGCAACTTTCGTTGTTTGCGTTGGGTGGCAGCACGCATCAGCACCACTGTCAATCCAACGCCCACCCATGAGCATGCCAAGGCGAGACCCCATACAAACCATGTTTTTTGAAAAAGAGGAATATCGATGATGTAGGGCAAAGCCAACACTGCAGATTCGCGTCCGTTGATATCATCGCGCAATTTGATTTCAATCCGGCCCTCTCCCGGTGGCAATTCAAAAAACCGAAGTTCGCGTGTTTTACCTGCGTTCACCCAGGGCTGTGGAAGGATGCGGTAATATAAATTCCAGAGTTCGGTATTCTGGAAATAAGAATTGGCAAATGCTAATGAGATCGCCTGGGTGCTGGCCGGTAAATTTTGAAGAACGTTTACGCCATTCCTTCGCTTCCCATCGATGATTTGATCGGTGATAAACAAAACAGGTTGCAATTGTGAACGCTTGTTGAGAAAGTGATCCAGCTTCAACGTACTCACTCCCGAAGACGAGAGTACATACAACATATCTTTTTCCGGGTCGTATGCATGGCGCAATAAATTGCTAGGGATGCCTTCTTTTTCTGCAAACAGCTCGTATCTGTTGTCGTCATAATAAATCTCACCGCTGGAGGTACCGGCCCACAGATGATTTCGCTTGTCACAAAGAATACTTTGTACACGCACCTCCGGATATACAGATTTGATCCGATAGGAACTGTCGATCTGAAACAGGCCATCATGCGTACCTACCCAAATCATGTTTCGACCCGCATCAAAATACAAAGCCGTTACATCAATTCCATGAAAAAAGGTTTGAAAGGGCATGTCTTCCGATGATGATTCCGGCTGCAGCACAAACAAACCGGAATTGGTACCAACCCAGACTTGAGCTAATCCATTATGCGCCAGTGCGCGAACAATTTTATCTTTAAAGAAAGAAATCGCTGTATAATCAGTCATGAGCCGACTGATTTTGTATAAACCTGTACGAGCGCCTGACCAAAGTGATCCATCTGTGTTTTGGAGGATCGCACTTTGCGGGAACCCAAACGAAAGACTATCTGCCCGATCTTCATAGACGCGTACCAATCCATGCAGCGTACCCAGTATGGTTTCATCCTTTTCAGATTCGAGGTACACGGTAATGCCCGGTTGTAACTTTGTTGGGATGTTTGTGTTCCGAAGATTAGTTGTTCGGATGGGATCTGCCAGAATGATGGGCTTATTTAAACTGGTTATCACGGCTCCTTTGTATCTTTGACTATAGGTTATGGAAGGCGATAAAAGCCCATCCAGAGGGAAATGACGGGCGTGAAGCGTGGGTATATGCCACAGCCCCTGACCATGTGTCCCTAACCAGATGCCTCCTGCGGTATCTTCATACATATCGTTAATCACGACCCCCTCCAGAATTTTTTCATGATGAGTGAAATCTGCGTTGAACCGCCACAGGGTTCCGGTGTTTTCGGCTGCCAGATAACTTCCATCGCGACATGCCAACAGGTTACGCGATCCATATAAAAAATTACCCCGTAAAATAATACGAGCTTTTCTGGTGATCATATCCACGATGTACAAGTCGTTCGCACTCACCAACCACTTGTCGGGGGATATCTCCAGAAACCATTGAACATAAACATTGTCTGAAAGACCCCAGTCAAAATCCAGTTTTCTTAACCGCTGCTGGGTGGTGTCATATACAAACAAGCCGTAAGAGCATGCAGTAATACCTAAACGCGATACGCCAACTGAGTTCACGCTTTTGGCGGTTTCATACGTAGTTCCACTGAGTTGTTCTTTCCCTTCAGCGGTGATCCGAAATAATCTCAGATTTCGGTCAATGGTCCAAACAGCATCATCATGGTATAGCAGACTGATCGGATATTCAATTTCCGGGGAAAGAGAAGCAGCCGAGTCTATGACAGAACCATCTGAAAACTGGATGCCTCCGCCAAAGGTGGAGATAAGCATACTGGTGTCACTTTCGGTCAAGCCAAAAATATAGCTGGCGCGCAACCCATCCCGCGTGGTAAAGTTTTTGAAGTGTTGCCCGTCATAACGAGTGAGTCCGTTGTCAGTCGATAGCCAGAGCAATCCTTTTTTATCCTGATAGACCCGATACACAATGGAGTTGCCAAGCCCCTCCCGCGTAGTGTACTTGACTAACGGGAATGATTGACCAATTCCGCGTAAAATGGGACAAGCCAATAAGAGTAAACTAAAAATTATTTTCTTCACGGGAGCAACTGCTTGACCCAAGCCTTATGGGAACGACTCACGGGAGCCTGATGATGTCCTGTCAGCGTTACCCACGCTTCATTGCCATCAGGCTTAAAGGATATCAAATGATCAGTATTAATGGCATATGACCGATGAACGCGCTTGAGTTTAGGATAGTTGAAATCACCCAGCAGACTGGCCATGTTTTTGGCAGTGAGCAGAGACACTCCAGACACCAATTGTACCAATGTATAACTTCCCTGCGCCTGTATCACGGCCACCTCCCGAAGCTTGATGATGTGTTGCTCACCTTGATGATAAACACTGGCGGTCAATTCGTTGGTGCGGGCGGCCCAGGCCTTGATAAGCTTTTGTTCCGTTTCAATCAATTCATCGACATCAATAGGTTTGAGCAGATAGTCAAAAGCTCCGGCTTTGAGGGCTTTAATCCCGTATTGATCATAGCCAGTGGTCATCACGGTCAGAAATTTCCTCTCGGGAAACAAGTCAAAGAGTTGAAATCCGTTTTGGGTGGGCATTTCGATATCCAGAAATACCACCTCGGGTAAAAATTTATCAATACATATTTTTCCTTCGGCTACCGATGGCGCCTCTGCCACGATGGTAAACGATGGACAATAGGTAGTCAGGAGTGATTTTATAAGCTCCCGATCCGGGCGTTCATCATCAATGACCACAGCTTTGATGTCCATAATAAGAAGTCAGGCAGACAAAAATAGGCAGAACATTTCAGGGTTTTTTTAACAACCGGAATTTACCATAAAAAAGGCCGGCATTGCTGCCAGCCTTTTTTTAGGAATGAGCGATGTTCCTAGATCACACCGTCTGCCAGCAAAATCACCTTGTTGTGCAATACTTCCACCACACCTCCGGTAATGGTGAGCTGCGCCTGCGTATCTTTTCCTTTATACTCGACTACTCCTTGCTTTAACAAACTTACCAAAGGGGCGTGTTGATGGAGTATCTGAAACGAGCCATCGGCTCCTGGAAACGTGGCAGAGGAAACCTCACCCTCAAATACCTTTTTTTCTGGTGTTATAATTTCTAAGTGCATAGCTGACTGTTGAATTCTAAATTTTGAATTCCTATTTCGCCTCTGCCATCATCTTCTCGCCCTTGGCAATGGCTTGATCGATATTTCCTACCAGGTTAAAAGCCCCCTCGGGCAAATGATCCAGTTCGCCATCCATGATCATGTTAAAGCCTTTGATGGTATCCTTGATGTCTACCAGCTCACCTTTCAAACCGGTGAATGCCTCGGCCACGTGGAACGGTTGCGATAAGAAACGCTGTACACGTCTGGCGCGGTGTACTACCTGCTTATCTTCATCGCTCAATTCATCCATCCCCAGGATGGCGATGATGTCTTGTAATTCTTTGTAGCGCTGAAGAATGTTCTTCACCCGCTGGGCGCAGTTATAATGTTCTTCGCCCACAATGTCAGCCCGTAAAATCCGCGATGTTGAATCCAATGGATCCACCGCAGGATAGATTCCTAATTCGGCAATCTTACGGCTTAATACGGTGGTTGCATCCAAGTGCGCAAACGTGGTGGCCGGAGCAGGGTCAGTCAAATCATCGGCTGGTACATAAACGGCCTGTACCGAAGTGATGGAACCATTCTTGGTGGAAGTGATACGCTCCTGCATCAAACCCATTTCAGAAGCAAGCGTGGGCTGGTAACCTACCGCGGAAGGCATCCGGCCCAAAAGAGCCGACACTTCAGAACCGGCCTGAGTAAACCGGAAGATGTTATCCACAAAGAAAAGAATATCGCGGCCTTTACCGGTGCCATCGCCATCGCGGAAATATTCAGCTACGGTTAATCCTGATAGGGCTACCCGGGCACGTGCTCCGGGAGGTTCATTCATTTGCCCAAACACGAAGGTTGCTTTGGAATCTTTTAATTTCTCGGTGTCTACTTTGGATAAATCCCATCCACCTGCATGGAGAGACTTCATAAACTCTTCACCATAGTTGACAATACCGGCTTCAATCATCTCGCGCAATAAGTCGTTTCCTTCGCGCGTGCGCTCACCCACACCGGCAAATACCGAAAGACCAGAATAGGCTTTCGCAATGTTGTTAATCAATTCCTGAATCAATACGGTTTTACCTACTCCGGCACCTCCGAACAATCCGATTTTTCCACCTTTTGAATAGGGCTCAATCAGGTCAATAACTTTGATCCCTGTAAAAAGTACTTCTTGTGAAGTGGAAAGATTTTCATACAAGGGAGCTGCCCGGTGAATCGGCAGGGACTTATCTCCTTTGGGTTGCTTGATCCCGTCAATGGCTTCGCCAATAACGTTGAACAAACGACCCTTGATGTCCTCTCCGATAGGCATGGCAATCGGGCGACCTGTATCCGTTACCTTCATTCCTCTGACAAGCCCCTCGGTTCCATCCATGGCAATGGTGCGTACACGATCTTCTCCTAAGTGCTGCTGGCATTCGAGCACCACACGGGTTCCGTCAGCTTTCGTTACTTCTAAGGAATCAAGGATGTTGGGCAATTTGGTTCCGGGTTCGTCAAATGAAACGTCAACTACGGGACCAATGACCTGAGTGATTTTGCCATAATTAGCCATGGAATCTATTGATTTTTAAGTGGTTATTCTGAGTAGACTTTAGGTTGGGATTTGAAGGTTTTCCCCTTTGAAAATCCGACCGCAAAAGTAGGGTTTTATCGCCTCTTTGCAAGGATGGTTTTAGAAAATCCATGAGGGAAACATAGAACCCTCAAAATATCATAAGTATTTGATAGTAAGTATTTTAAGCGCTTTGAAGCTCAATCCTAAATGTTGTTCCGCGGTTTTCTTCCGAGGCTTTTACAAAAATTTTTCCCTGATGATAAATTTCAATGATGCGTTTGGCCAACGTAAGCCCCAGTCCCCAGCCTCGTTTTTTGGTTGTAAAGCCCGCTTTAAAGACATTGGTCACAATTCCTTTGGGGATGCCCTTACCAGTATCGGATATATCTATAAAAACCTTCCCTTCACTTCCGCGAAGGATTTTGATAGCGATGGTGCCGGAAGGCCCCATGGCATCTACTGCGTTTTTGCATAGGTTTTCAACCACCCACTCCAATAAGGGAGCATGCGCCTTTACCAGAATGGTTTCGGAAAGCGTGTACACTTCAAAACCTATTTTAGAAGACACCCGAGGCTGCAAGTACCCAACCACATGGTTGACTAACTGCAAAATATTCTCCTCACGAAGGGTTGGTGTGGAACCTATGCTGGAAAAACGTTCCGTCACAATCCGCAATTTCCTGACATCTTTTTCCAGTTCGTCTACAATCCCCTTGTCTTTGATTTCAGGATCATCGCGCAGGACTTCTATCCAAGCCATTAATGATGACAACGGAGTACCCAGTTGATGTGCTGTTTCTTTGGCCAGCCCTACCCACACCCGGTTTTGCTCGGACGTTTTTGAATAGTTAAAGGCCAGGTAGGAGATGAACCCAAAAATGGCTATCACAAAAATCTGGATGTATGGAAAAGCCGTCAACTGCGACAGAAGAAAGGAGTTGTGATAATACACTTGCTGTTTGCCAAAAACCTCTCCCGTGGCTTCGTCCCGCAGAAAAATATCAATGGGAGGGTAGGCCAGTTTCATTTCGGCCAGCTCTTTCTGCAGGATTTTGTTGATTCGTTCTTCGCTCCAATCTTTGTTGATCTCAATATTGCTGTAATCCATAATGTTGCCATCGGTGTCCAGCAGAATGGTGGGCACGGAGTTATTCTTATGGATGATCTCTTCCGAAATAAACAAACTATTGTCATCGACCTCATTGGCCGTATACTCCAGCGCCTTGGCATACAGACTCACCTGATTTCGTTCGCGTTCTTTGAGCTGATTAACCAACCGGTTGGTGTAATAAATCGAGCCGACACTGATGATGATGGAAACCAACAGGATCACCCACTTCAGATTGGCATTATCCTTATAAAACTCCATGGATGGTAAAAGAGGTGTTTTAGCCATATCACATTCGACTTTCCAAATTCAAGAAATTACTACCGAAAACCAAAAGGCATCTCAGTACTATCTCACCCCCCCTTTCCGGCTTCCCATGGGCTATCCATGCTATTTTGGATGCTGAATAAAAAAAAAGATGCCAGTCTTTTTGAGACTGGCATCTTTGCCCGCTTAAATGGTTCTAATTTTTTTGCATAAACCACTTCGCTAATACTTTGTAGTTTACTTTGGTGCCAGTCATTAAAATTCCTACCCGGTAAATCCTACCCGCCAGCCAGGTGGTGAAAATAAAGCCAGCGACCAGCAATCCCATGGAAAGTAACAACTGCCAGGTGGGAACATCAAAGGCTACCCTACCCACCATGGCCACCGGTGAGGTAAATGGAATGATCGACAACCAAAAGCTAACGGTGCCATTGGGGTCACGAAGCACAAACATAAACAAGCCCAGATAGCCAATCAGCAGTGGCAAGGTAACCGGAAACTGAAACTGCTGCGATTCCTGAAGGGATTCTACTGCTGAACCCACCGCGGCAAACAAAGCACCATACAACAAATAGCCACCCAGAAAATAAAACACAAACACAAAGGCAATCTTTGCAAACGGAATTTCGCCCATGTTATTCAAAACTTCCTGGGCTTTGCCAACTCCTTGTTGCTGAATCGCCTCTTTTACTTCTTCATCAGCATTTTGGGTCATCTGCTCCATCATTTGCTGTTGGGGCATTTTGAGTCCGAAGTATGAAAGGGTAGCTGTACTCAGCGTAGTAATCAACACAATCCAGATAAAAAATTGTAAAAGTCCCACGGAAGCAATGCCCAGAATTTTACCCAACATCAATTGAAAAGGCTTTACCGAGGACACAATGACTTCCACAATTTTAGAAGTTTTTTCATCGATTACGCCCTGCATGATCTGGATACCATAAACCAGGACAAACATGTAAATCAAAATTCCAAGCCCGAATCCGAGGCCATACAGGATGGCGCTGTTACTGGATTTTTCCTCGCCCGTATCAGAAAGGTTGATGGTTTTTAACTCAATACTGGTGGTGCGGATGTCTTTCAAAGCATCTTTATCTACATTATACCGCTCCATCTTAAAATCTTTTAACTGATCGGTGATCATCTTTTCCAAACTACCGATCCGTTCGATGCTTTCATTTTCTTTTGTATAAACAACGATTCCTTTGGGTTGATCGATGTCAATATTGGGGATGTAAAGCAGGGCAAAATCGTCCGTTTTCTGGAAGCGTTTTTTTGCACTGTCCAGCGGGGCTTGTTCTTTTACGATACTAAAGCGAGCGGTGTTTTCAAAAACAAATTTTCCGCTTTCATCCAGCACATATAGAATTTTCGGTTTGGCGCTTTGTTCATCTTTAATAGCAATGTAGGCCAGCAACCCGATGATGGCTGGAAAAATCAAAGGCACCAATATGGTGGCTATCAAAAAAGATCGTTTTTGTACGCGTATTAAAAACTCCCGTTGTATAATTAACCAGATCTTATTCATATCAAATTATCTTTTAAGCTTCCTGTAAATGTTTGAGTAGTGCCTCATCTCCTTCACCTTTGACCAGGCTGATAAAGATTTCGCTCATGGTGGCGGTCTTTTGTTCAAAACGGTACACCTCGGTCCGGTTCACCAGTTCCTGTAAAAGTTGATTGGGAGAACCTATACCGTTGGCAGAAATCAACGTCTCAAAATATCCATTCTCCACTTCCTTTTGCTGCCCCATTTGAAAGGCTGTGCCCGTAAGTGTAAAGGCGCCTTTATGTTCAACAATAAAAGTATTGGAGCGATAGCTATCTTTTATTTCCTTTTTAGAGCCTTCCAGCACTTTTCTGGATTTGTTGATCATCGCCAGATGGTCACACAATGACTCCACGGTTTCCATGCGGTGAGTGGAGAAGATGATGGTGCTGCCGTTTTCTTTCAATTCCAGAATCTTTTCAGTAATGAGCTGGGCATTTACGGGATCAAATCCGGAAAAAGGTTCGTCCAGAATGATCAACCGGGGTTCGTGCAAAACGGTGCTGATAAACTGCACTTTTTGCGCCATCCCTTTTGACAGGTCTTCTACTTTCTTATTCCACCAGTCAGTGATTTCAAATTTCTTTAGCCACTTTTTACTGCGATCAACAGCTTCCTTGCGGCTTAACCCTTTAAGTTGGGCAAGGTAGACCAATTGCTCACCCACTTTCATTTTTTTATACAATCCACGCTCTTCAGGCAGGTAGCCGATGGTGCCTACATGCTTTTCCTGTAGCGGCTCTCCAAAAATCCGGATCTCCCCACTGTCGCGATTGATGATTTGATTGATGATACGGATAAACGTTGTTTTACCGGCTCCGTTGGGCCCCAGCAAACCATAAATGGTCTTTTCAGGGATGGTAATGTCAACATTGTCAAGAGCGATGTGGGCTGTATACTTTTTGGTAATGCCCCGTGCGATTAATGCCTCCACAAATGAATTAGGTTAATTTTAGTGAATAAGTAACAAAGGTATAAATAGAATTACAACGAGACACACCTGCCATCCATGAGGTTGAACAAAAGGAGAGTGAATTTTTAACGTGCTCGTTCTTTGAACACGATTTTTCCCATAGACACATCCAAATCAAACGTGAGCACATCTTTGGAGGCTTTTGTATAAGAAGCGTTGGCGTACGTATTCTCGCCAATTTTTTTCAGGCTACGGCTCAGGTTAATGCTGCACAGCCAGGAGTCCGTAATTTTTACCAACACCGGTACTTCTTCTCCGGGCAATTGAATAATCAGATTTCCGGCTCCCACGCTGCCGCGAATACGATTATAGACCGTGGGCTTATCGCTGAAATCCAAATACATATTTCCAAAACCAACATCGAGCAGAACAACTTTGGAACGGGACAGATTCATTTGACGCGCCCGCAGGGAGCCTAAATCTACCTTCACAAAAAAGGTATCCATCTCTACCTGATTTTGAACACCCGAGGCATACGAAACACTGACGTCCGCGCTACCGGTGTTGATTTTTAGCTTTTGAACGGAAAGTCCTGAAAGATCAATATTGGCACTGCCAATACCATAATCAAAATCCAGCGAATAGGGCTTTTCGCCTGTCAGATATACTTTCCAGAATTTTTCTTCTGTTACACGGTCATCCGAACCAAGCATTTGGTAAGATATTTTCTGTCCCACTCCTTTTTCATTGCTCTGTTGCATGGCCAGCCGGATGGCGCACTTTCCGTCTACAATCTCATTGCTAAAGGAATGGCCGTAGGCTTCCAGATCCTGATTGCTGTACACGTTCAGGAGCTCTGTGTGTTGGCTGGGGCGGATAAAACAATTGCCGGTCTTCGATTTGAGCACCAGTTGCACAGTTTTGCAGTCCTCACGATTTTCAACCGTGAATTGCTTTTTTAACTGAGCATAGGCCAAAGGCACACCCACTCCGACTAAGCTAATTAAAAGAAGGACTCTTCTCATGCTGTTTTTTACGTCAATCGGCCTTCTTTCGTTGGCTGGATGAATTAAAAGTTAAAAAACCGTTAAAAAAATTACCCGTAAGGAAGATAAACGGGAATCTGGACTGGAAGGTTGCTTGCCCGATCCGAAAATTAACTTGTTGAATCTTAGAAGGTTTCCTGAGCCAATAGGGTACTAAAACCTAAACAATGTTTCCAACGGACCTCCAGAGGCTAAAGTCTTCCGGATGAACTATCAGCGGAAGCGGAAAGAATGTGTGCCTGGGGAGCATTTCAGGCTATTTTTCTTTTCTGCGAGGATTTTCATCTTCCAAATCATCTTCATCCAGATCATCGTCTGGTGAAGGCATCGAAAACATGCTGCTCAGCAAATCTTTGAATTGCAAACCGGAAGTCAGGTGGTGTTTGCTGATCAAACTAAATTCAGCCAGTCCGTGCAGGGCAAATTCCATCAGAAAATTTTTAGTGGCACCTTCTTGTCCTTTGTGAAACTCATTCACCAGTTCGGCCAGACCCGGAACAGCCTTTAATTGCTTCTCGTAGACGTCATTGGGCATATCATGGAGCAAGTCAATCGTATGACCATCGCCAAACCAGGCGGTTATTTTTTTGTAAGGACTTTTCTCTTTTTGCTTTCGAAATTTGTCTGGATCGGGGAAGTAGTTGACAAACTGGGAACGGATGGCCTTGCCCAGCAAATTTTGAGCGACAATACCCGGGCCTTCTTGCTCGCCTTCATAGACCAATTCTACTTTGCCGGTGATGGAGGGAATTACTCCCACAAAATCAGCAACGCGCACGGCCGTTGACTTTTCGTTATTGATGAGGCTTCTTCGTTCGGCAGCAGCCATCAAATTTTCATACGCAGAAATAGTAAGACGTGCGGAAACACCGCTCTTGGCATCTACAAATTCACTTTTGCGTGCCTCAAATGCAATTTGCTCGACCAGGTCTTTAGCAATTTCGTTGGATTGAATTGTTTTTTTCTGCTCTTCGTGGATACGGGCCTCTTGCTGCGTAATTTTTTTACCGATTTCCAGCGTTTTTGGATAGTGGGTGATAATCTGACTGTCGATCCGGTCCTTTAAAGGGGTAACAATGCTCCCGCGATTCGTATAATCTTCCGGATTGGCCGTGAAGACAAATTGAATCTCCAACGGCAGGCGAAGCTTAAACCCTCGAATCTGAATGTCCCCTTCCTGCAAAATGTTGAAAAGAGCTACCTGAATACGCGCCTGCAGATCAGGCAACTCATTAATGACAAAGATGCAGCGGTGTGAGCGGGGGATTAGTCCAAAATGAATCACTCGCTCATCGGAGTACGGCAATTTCAATGCTGCCGCCTTGATGGGATCCACATCTCCGATCAAATCGGCAATAGACACATCCGGAGTGGCCAGCTTTTCCGTGTACCGGTCATCCCGATGCAACCAGGAGATGGGAGTCTGGTCTCCGAGTTGGGCAGTCGTATCTTTTCCATACCGGGACATCGGACGTAAGGGATCGTCATTCAGCTCCGAGCCTTCAATAAAAGGAATGTATTCATCTAACAGATTTACCATCATGCGCGCCAACCGTGTCTTAGCCTGACCTCGCAACCCCAGCAGGTTAATGTCATGACCGGCCAACAGCGCGCGTTCCAAATCAGGAATTACCGTTTCCTCGTAGCCCCAGATGCCCTCAAATGCACTTTCTTTTTTGCGCAGTCGCGCGATGAGGTTGCTACGCAACTCTTCTCGGATGCTGCGGCTTTGGTAACCACTCTTTTTTAATTCACCCAGTGTTTTGATTGATGTATTCATGAATCGGTATAATCTTTTCGTTAAAATTTTTTACAGAGGGATAACGGGCTCAGAAATTTTTCCGTCTGTTTTTTTTGAAATCTTCAAATACCAGATGGCCCAGTCCTTGTAAGCTGCTGTAATAAGCGTTGCCGTTGTTGGCTTTGGTAAACTCCCGGACAAAGGCTTTGAGGTAAGGATCGGTGGCGATCATGAAGGTGGTGACCGGGATTTTGAGTTTACGGAGTTGCCCGGCCAGATTCAGGGTTTGATTCAGTATTTTCTGATCAAGGCCAAAGCTGTTTTTATAATATCGAATGCCTTGTTTGATGCAGGTGGGTTTACCATCGGTGATCATAAAGACCTGTTTGTTGGCATTTTTTCGTTTGCGAAGAATATCCATGGCCAATTCCAGGCCAGCAACCGTGTTGGTATGATAAGGACCTACTTGCAGATAAGGAAGATCTTTGATTTCAATTTGCCAGGCATCATCGCCAAAAACCAGGATGTCCAGTGTATCTTTTGGATACTTTTTTGTGATCAATTCCGCCAACGCCATAGCCACTTTTTTGGCAGGGGTAATTCTATCTTCGCCATACAAGATCATGCTGTGCGAAATGTCAATCATAAGCACAGTAGACGTTTGTGTTTTGAACTCACGCTCAATGACTTCCAGATCGTCTTCGGTCATGCGAAAATCTTCGAGGCCATGGTTGATTTGCGCATTTCGAAGCGAGTCGGTCATGGCAATACTTTCGAGGGTATCTCCAAATTGATAATCTCTCCGGTCTGTAGTTGGTTCATCGCCCTGGCCATGGTGAGGGGTTCGGTGTTCGCCACCCTTCGTTTTTTTTAGCTTGCCAAAGATTTCTTCCAGGGCAGATTGCCGTAAATTCTGTTCGGTTTTAGGATTGAGTTTAAATTCACCGTCCGGTCCCTGGTCTGAGATGTACCCTTTTTGTTTCAGGTCTTCAATAAAATCGCCCATGCCATAGTTGGGCGTGGTTAATTTGTATTGTTTATCAACTTCCGTCAACCACTGCAACGCCTCAGACACATTGCCAGAGGTGATGAGGATGAGTTGCATAAAAATCTTCAACAGCCGATCAAAGTCAGATTGATCGGATTCGGGTGGAGGCGTGTACTTGGCAAAACGATGACCCAGCATTGGTTAAAGATACAGTTTCGAACATTTACTTAACCAATTATTTACGGATTCTGTTCAAACTTACCGGAAATAGTGTTCATTGATCTTACGACATCGGTTGTTGGGCTGGTTACACAATAAAAATGACCTGGGTTACGTCTTACTTTGCGAAGTGGCCTTGATTTTATTAACGATAAATCGACCGACAAACAAAAAAATAGCATGAAGAAATTAGTGATCGGCTTCTTACTCATAGGACTGTTAAGCTTGCAGGCCTGCACGAGTTACATGTGCCCCACCTACTCCAAAGCACCTACGCCATCCACCCAAAAGCGGATTTGAGAATCAAAACAAATCGATTCAGCGTTGATGTGCTAAGTCACTCCTAAGGGTGATGAAGATGCGGACGGCTTGAACCATCCTTAGATTTCATGGTGCCATATAGATAATCCCAAAAGGGCGAGGAAACACCAAAAATCACTTCTCCGTTTTTATAATGATGAACACTGTGATTGATCCACAGGGTTTTCATAAAATTTTTAGGCGGCTGATAAGCATGCACCATGTAATGAATGGATAGATAAAAGGCATACCCGGTCAGAAACCCAGGTAAAAATGAGAAAACAAAATCGCCCATGAACACCCGGAAAATCAGGAGCAGCAAAGTGGCGATGGTAATGCTTACCAACGGAGGCATCGCTAACCGTTCTTTATCCCGGGGGAATTCATGATGCACCCCGTGAATCAGGTATTGAATTTTTTTTCGGGTCTCCGTGTAAATTTTCATATGGAACACATGGCGATGAGTCATGTATTCTACCCATGTGAAGATCACAAACCCCAGCACAAACATACCCATGGTGACAGCCGGGGTCAGAGAAGTATGGGTGATGCTCCAATACAATAAGATGGAAGAGAAAAGGCTAAAGATGATGAGGGGCACTGAAATGTGGGTGCGGCTGAGTTTCTCCAGAATCGGGTTTTGAAAAAGCTGTCTGGTTCCCTTGTTTTGAGGCTTAATGTCGGCAGTGTACATGGCTTCCATTGAGAATCAATTTTTAGTTTGAATGGTTTCTGAAAAAAGTGTAACGGGTTTAGGTGGATCAGGTCATTTTTAAAACACTTGAAAACGATTAGACCCCTATTTGGGCAATCGTTTTTTCAATCACTTTACTATAGTACGATTCATACAGCGGGAGGATGTTTGTAATATCAAATTCTTTCGCCCGCTTGAGTGCGTTTTCTTTAAAGCGCGGCAAGTTGTCTTTGTCCAGTACAAACAAGGCTTTTCGGGTCATATCTTCCACATCACCGACCGGGCTTAAAAAACCGGTCACTCCCTGAATGTTCAATTCGGGAATACCACCGGAATTGGAGGAAATCACAGGTACTTCGCAAGCCATGGCTTCCAGAGCCGCTAATCCAAAACTCTCTTTTTCCGAGGGCAACAGAAACAGATCGGCCACCGACAGTACTTCCTCCACCGCTTCCAGTTTTCCTAAAAAGCGAATGTCATCGCAGATGCCTAATTCTTTGCATTGTTTTTCTGCTTTGGTGCGCTCCGGGCCATCACCAATCATCAGGAGCTTGGCCGGTATTTCTTTATGGATATTTGAAAATACGGTTACCACATCACCAATGCGCTTCACTTTTCTGAAGTTCGAAATATGGACCACCAACATTTCCCCGTTCGGACAAATGGCTTTTTTAAAGTGATCTTTCTTTTGTTTTTTGAATTTGGCGAGGTCTATAAAGTTCGGGATAACTTCAATCTCATTCGTGATTTTGAAGGATTCATAGGTTTGCTTTCGCAAGTCGTTGGAAACCGCGGTCACCCCATCCGACTGATTGATGCTAAACGTCACCACGGGCTCGTAGGAGGCATCTTTGCCCACCAGCGTAATGTCCGTGCCGTGAAGGGTGGTCACTACCGGAATAAAAATGCCGTGAGTTTTCAAAATTTGTTTGGCCATGTACGCAGCGGAAGCGTGAGGAATGGCATAATGTACATGGAGCAAATCCAGCCTTTCATTTCGAACCACACTGACCATCTTACTGGCCAGGGCGAGTTCATAGGGTGGATATTCAAATAACGGGTAGGAATGAAACTCAACCTCATGATAAAAAAGATTTTCGTTTAGAAAATCCAGACGACTGGGTTGGCTGTAGGTAATAAAGTGGACCTGATGACCCTTTTGGGCGAGCGCTTTTCCCAATTCAGTAGCTACTACGCCACTACCACCAAAGGTTGGATAACAAACAATACCGATTTTCATGTGTGTAAAAGGAGCCTTCAAGTTACCGTTTCATCCGGTTTAACCCTACTTTGAAAGCTTTGGTTTCAGATAAAGGGTCGAAAAATCAGTTTTTTTATTGTTTTTGGATGGACTGGTAAATGATATCCTGAATGCGGGGCCGGATGTTCGCTGTTAGCAACCTGGTATTGTTCATGTCGGGATACACCCGGTTGGAAAGAAAAATGTAGACCAGTTCATATTCCGGATCTACCCAGATGCACGTGCCTGTAAACCCGGTATGTCCAAAGGTAAGGGGCGATGCCATTTCAGAGGTAGGGTTCGATTTATCTCCAGGCATGGGTTTGTCCCACCCCAGACCTCGTCTGCTTTTCGCATATTGTTTTTGAGTGAAAAAATCGATGGTTGGAGGCTTAAAGTAAGATTGCCCGCCATAGGTGCCGCGCTGCAAAAGCATCTGACCCAGTTTTGCCAGGTCATTGGCATTGCCAAATAAACCCGCATGACCTGCGATACCTCCGTGCATAGCTGCTCCCTGGTCATGAACATATCCGATCAGCAGCGACTGACGGAAAAGCGTATCTTTTTCAGTGGGAGCAATCAGCCGTTCGGGAAAACGGGTGAGTGGAAGATACCCCAGGGAAGAGGCTCCCAACGGTTCGTAAAGATTTTGGGTTAAAAAATCTTCCATCGGCTGATTCAGTAATTTTTCTGCGAGGTGTTGGAGGATGTAGAATCCCATATCGCTATACCGGTAATCCGGTGGTGTGCGATCAGGCTTTTCGCGAATGCGCGCCTGAACAATCCAACTCCACAGGCTATCTTTCATGCTCTTGGAAGCGTACAGGTCTTTTGCTACCGGAAACGGGAAGGCTTCTGATTTTTCAGATTGATAATAAAACTGGTGAAGCGTGTCTTTCATGGTTTGTGCCCAGAACGGAAGAAAAGGCCACAACCCTGCCTGATGCGTGAGAATGTCTTTAATGGTAAAATCTTTTTTATTGGATTCTTTCAGCTCAGGCAGATAGACAGAGGCTTTTTTATAGATATCGATCAACCCGCGTTCATGCATAAACATGACCGTTTGAAGAGTGGCTGATACTTTGGTGACGGAAGCCAGATCGTAAATGGTTTGATCGCTGACCGGGATGCGTTTTTCATAGGTCAGCCATCCATAGGATTTCTCCAAAATCACTTTGCCTTTGCGCGCCACCAGTACATGACAACCGGGTGTGGCTCCGATGCGAATGGCCTCTTCGGCCACACTATCAATAGCTGATAACACCCTGCTATCCATTCCAACAGACTCCGGGAAAGCATAGCCTAGTCGCTGCAAGGGTTGCGTTACTACTCCCGTACCCAAACGTAAACTGTCATTTATGAAAACAGGTAACTGGCCACGGGCAGGAAGAGCGCCAAAAATTATTTGGGCAGTAGCTTTAGCGGTAAAGTTGTTCAATTGATAGGCTTCCATAACAGAGGTAGCCACGGCTAATGATGCCAACTGAAAAATCTGACCAAAGCTGCACACAACTACGCGGTGTTTTTTTTGAAGCTGTGAGATAAAAGCAGTTACCTGGGATACCGGTATGAGGTTAGATGGGTAAACTGTACAAACGATAAAGGAATTTTTATCCAACGCAGACATGACTGAGCTTGAATCGGATAGACTCGCCATGGTCATCGATCGAAAAGGAACATACTTGTTGAGGTACTTCTCCAATACACCGGACTCAGCGGGGGTACCCATTCCAATGGACACAAAAGATGTGTTTTCCAGATAGGTCACCGGCAGCAGATTTTTCTCATCGCGAACCAGTGTTACAGCGCGGTCATAAATACTTTCCATGACAGCCATACTTTCCGGGCGATGGATTTGACGGATAGCAGACTCCGCATCGATGAACGGTTTTTTATAGAGTCGTTGTTCGTACTTCAGCTCCAGGATCTTTCGGACAGAGGCATCCAGTTGTGCCCGAAGCCGTTTGTTTCGGTTGACAACCTTTACGATTTTTTTGATAGACGATGAGGGATCGTCCGGATGGATCAGCACATCATGACCGGCTTCAAACGCCAATAGTGCCGTTTCACCCGCCCGGAATTTTTGCGTTGTCTTTTTTAAGGTAGGGAGATGGGCAAAGGTGAGTCCTTGAAAATGGAGTCTGGCTTTTAAAACATCATTGATCAACATGGCAGAAATACCGGCTGGCACGTGTTTCTTTTTTTCCGGATCGTTCAGGTGGATATGTGTCGTCAATACCCCTTTTACTCCATTCCGGATCAATTCCTGAAAAGGATAAAACCCGATGGTATCCAGGGGATCAATTTGCTGCACAGGTTCTTTGGTAGCATCGGTGTCTGGCGCAATCATCGGAAAATGTTTGGCCACCGTCATCAGGCCATGCGCTTGTTGGCCATTCATAAAAGTGACAGCCGTTTGAGCCGCACGCTTTCGGTCATTGCTAAAATAATGCAACGCCTGAGCCTGATTTTCTGAAGTAAGATCAATATCTGCTTGCGGGGCAAAATTGATATGAATTCCAATGGCCTGTAGTTGGCGTGCCACCACCGACCCCATCAAAAAAACTAAGCTATCAGAACCAGTGGCACTTAGCATCAATGGAGACGGAAACCCGGCTAAACTGTCGAGGATTTGTCCAGGCCCCCCTTCAGCATCCATACCCACCAGGTAAGGAAGTGGCGTTTTTTGTTGCAGGTCATTTAACAGATTTATGTGACTAACCAGGCTGCCCCCGGTTATATATAAAAAACCCGGGGTGAAATCTTTCCCAGGCGTGTTGAAGGATGTCAGTGGGTGGCCGGAATGAACAGGAATCATCAGTAACTGCGCAACCTTCTTACGGATGTTCAACGATCGGAATACGCTGTCTACCCAAACAGATTTTTCGGATTGTCCTTGCGCGGGAAAGACAGAAATGGATAACAGAAGACAGAGATAAACTTTTTTCAACCGAAGGCCGTTTGGTTTTGTAACTTGCAGAGTTTTACGAACAGGCAAAAGTACAAACCAGGAGGGGCAGTCGCCATACCGTTAAAACAGTTTTGATATGAAGAAAAAACCTTTTCTATCCTTATTTGCTAAAACGCCCGCTCACCAGCGTTTTCAGTTTCAACCGCGTTACTTTGACCCGCAAAAGGAAGAATTGGATAATCGGGTGGAACGGATCAAAAATCAATTGGCCAAAGAGAGAGGAGAAGTAGCGGAAACGACCGACAACCCTTCCGATTACCGGTCGCGGATGGTGGGAGCCATGCAGGCCGCCCGCAAGCGAAATTCAAAAAAGGGAGGTCAGGTGGTGATCGTGCGGCTGGCCATTCTTTTGTTTTTAACGTTGATCATCATGGCCTTTATGACCTGGGGTAATCAAGCCCTGTATTTGCTCATAGGGATCATTCCGATTTATTTGTGGATGCGATTTAAATCGTAAGCTGTTTCTCCCGTCATGCCTGATATCATTCAACTCCTGCCGGATTCTATTGCCAACCAGATTGCAGCCGGTGAGGTAGTACAACGACCTGCCTCGGCAGTCAAGGAATTGATGGAAAACGCCATTGATGCCCGAAGCACCGAAATCAAACTGATCGTAAAGGAGGGAGGAAAATCATTTATTCAAGTCATGGATAACGGCACTGGCATGAGTGCCACCGATGCCCGCATGAGCCTGGAACGACATGCTACTTCCAAAATTCGCAAGGCAGAAGATTTGTTTACACTACGGAGCATGGGTTTTCGCGGAGAAGCCCTGGCATCCATTGCTGCCGTTTCACAGGTGGAGATCAAAACCCGTCAGGAAACAGACGAGTTAGGATCGCTGTTGCTGGTGGAGGCATCGGAAGTAAAAAAACAGGAACCAGTGGCCTGCGAAAAAGGAACGAGCATCACCATCCGGAACTTGTTTTATAATATCCCGGCCCGCAGAAATTTTTTGAAATCAAATCCGGTTGAGTTAAGACATATCATCGAAGAATTTCAACGACTGGCGCTGGCTCATCCTCACATCGCGTTTATGATGATCCATGGCGATGAAGTGATCTTTGATCTGGCGGCAGCCAAACTCAGCCAGAGGATTGTAGGACTATTTGGAAAAGGATTTCAACCACAATTAGCCCCTTGCCTGGAAGAAACCGAACGGATCAAGATCACGGGCTACATTGGCCGGCCAGAGGCTGCGAAAAAGACCCGGGGCGAGCAGTTTTTCTTTGTGAACCATCGCTTTATCAAGAGTAACTATCTGCATCATGCGGTGATGACGGCCTTTGACGGTCTTCTTCCGGAAGGCAACTTTCCCTTTTATGTGTTGCTGATAGAAATCGATCCACGGCATATTGATGTCAATGTTCACCCCACCAAAACGGAAATCAAGTTTGATGATGAGCGGGCTGTGTATACGATCCTTCTGGCGGCCGTGCGACAGGCACTCGGTAAGCACAGCCTGGCACCGGTAATTGACTTCTCTTCTGATGTGAATCTGATCTCTAAACTTCAGAACTCATCCTCTCCTACCGAACATTACTTTGATGAACGTTTTGGCTCCCTGAATCAATCCAACCAAAAGAATTGGGACAAGCTGTTTGAAGGAAAGCATGTAAATTTTCCATCGCCAGCCTCGGGCCAACCTGCCAACACCAGGGAAGCTGTTTTTTTTGAGAGCAGAATCAATCAGGACGAATCGTCTTTGCCGGTTGCAAAAACCAGCGATTCCTTTTTTCAATTGCATGGTCGATATATATTATGTTCGGTCAAAAGTGGGTTGATGATCATTGACCAGCAATTGGCGCATGAACGGGTGCTGTATGAGAAATACCTCCTCCAAATGAAGGGCAGTCCCGGGGCCAGCCAGCAAAGCTTGTTTCCGCAAAGCATTACCCTGAGTGCCGCTGACTACACATTGTTAATGGAAATGAACCAGGAACTGGCCGCGATGGGTTTCCGGTTAGAGATTTTTGGAAAAAACACTGTTTTGATTCAGGGCACGCCTGCCGGCAGCACCATCAGTGAGCGCGAGTTGATCGAAGGACTGCTGGAGCAGTTCAAAATCAATCAGAGCGAATGGCAACTGCCCGTCCAGGAGAATCTGGCGCGGGCGCTGGCCAGACGGATTGGCATCCGTTCAGGACAGGTTTTACAACCCGAGGAGATGAAATCACTGGTGGCCAGCCTCTGGTCATGTACCCACCCTAACTTTTCTCCTGATGGCACCCCAACATTTTTTACATTTGATACGTCTAAGATAGAGAGCTATTTTACCCGATAATCCGATTGCATGTTTAATCTGACCCCGGTTGTCCGCAACCTCATCATCATCAATGTTGTTATTTATTTAGGACAGTTAATGGTGCCGGCATTGACCTACTACCTTGCCTTGTTTGACAAGAACTCTGGCTTTTTCCAGCCCTATCAGTTCTTTACCTACATGTTTGCCCATTCACCCTCCAGTTTTTTTCACGTGATGTTTAACATGCTGGCGCTGGCATCGTTTGCCCCGATTTTGGAAAACTATTGGGGTGAAAAGAAATTTCTCTTTTTCTACCTGGCCTGTGGCATTGGTGCCGGAGTGATTTACTTTGCCGTGAATTATCTTTTCTTTCCCAATACGGCCGGGAGCATGTTGGGCGCTTCGGGTGCCTTGTATGGAATTTTAATGGCCTTCGGGTTAGTGTTTCCGAACATGGAAATCATGCTGTTGTTTCCACCGATTCCGCTCAAGGCGAAGTATATGGTATTTGTGATGGGGCTCATCACGTATGTGATGGATCGCAGCGGTACCGTGGCGCATCTGGCTCATTTTGGAGGGGCGTTCGTGGCCTTTTTATTAATATCCCTTTGGCGATATCAAGGTCAGAACCGAAAGTGGTAATTTGAGGTTAAAGACATAGAAACGATCGAAACCGGTGTTTGACGAATTTAAAAATGCTTTTCAACGGCACAACAATGCCCACGTTCAATTGATTATCATCAATGTTGTCGTGTTTTTGGTATTGGCAGTGTTTTATGTTTTTGCCACAGCCTCCGGATTCCCGGAAATCTTTGAAGCGTTTCATCAGCAACTAGCCATCCCCGCGCCTATCGTTACTTTCTTCACCAAGCCGTGGACCATTGTTACTTATGCTTTTGTTCATGACCTGTCAGGTATTTTTCACATTCTTTTCAATATGCTGGCCTTTTATTGGTTTGGTAAATTGTTTGTTGAATATCTGGGGAGTGATAAACTAACAGCCCTCTACGTGCTCGGTGCCATTGCTGGAGGGCTCTTTTACTTATTGTTTTATAATACCATTCCTTTTTATCAGGAGCGGGTACCCTTGGGAGGAATGGTGGGTGCTTCAGCAGCCGTTTATGCGGTGCTGGTGGCCACTGCTACTCTTTTGCCTGATTATACATTTTTCCTTTTGTTCCTTGGTCCTGTCCGAATAAAGTACATAGCTCTTGTATACATCGTTATTTCACTGTTAGGTGCAGTAGGAGCAAATGCTGGTGGTAACCTTGCTCATTTAGGTGGTGCTCTAATAGGATATATCTATATCAAACAACTTCAGGTAGGCGTTAATTGGGGTGGTTGGATTACCGTGACGCTGGATTGGTTCAAAGGGTTGTTTAAACCTTCTCCGAAAGTGAAAGTGAGTTATCGAAAAACAGATACGACATCTCAGGCTATGCCCAAGACCAAACCCACTTTTACCAAAGCGACTCAGGAAGAGATCGATATGATTCTCGATAAAATTTCCGATAAAGGTTATGAGAGCCTTTCCAAAGAAGAGAAGGAAAAGCTTTTTAATGCCAGTAAAAAATAGCTAAATCTTATTGGCCAATTGCCCACAGGCAGCGTCAATATCTTTGCCCCGGCTTTTACGAATGCGGGTGGTAATGCCATGACTTTCCAGCAATTGTTGATACATAGTCAGCGCCTCGTCAGAAGCTTGTTGAAACTGACCCTCGTCAATGGGATTGTACTCAATCAGGTTTACTTTACTGGGTACATGTTGACAATATTTCAGAAGCGCCTCCGCATGCTCACGTGTATCATTGATCCCCTTCCAGACCACATATTCATACGTTACCTTTCGCTTCCGTTTGGCATACCAGTATTTTAAAGCATCGGCCAGTTCTTCCAATGAATTGGTTTCGTTGATGGGCATAATGGATGATCGGGTCTCATTGATCGCATCATGCAAGGAAACCGCCAGGTTAAATTTCACTTCATCATCGGCCATCTTTCGGATCATTTTAGCAATCCCAACCGTAGAAACGGTGATGCGCCTGGGAGCCATGTTTAACCCTTTGGGAGAAGTGATTTTGTCAATAGCCTCCATCACATTGGCATAGTTGAGCAAGGGCTCACCCATGCCCATAAAGACAATATTGGTCAGGGGTCGGTTAAAAAACAACTCACTCTGCTGTTTAATGGCTACTACCTGATCGTAGATCTCATCGGCATTCAGGTTGCGCATACGCTTCAGGCGTGCGGTGGCGCAAAACTTACAGTCAAGACTACACCCCACCTGGGAGGATACGCAGGCCGTGATTCGTTTTTCTTTGGGGATGAGCACCGATTCAACAATCAATCCATCGTGTAGTTTTACTGCGTTCTTGATGGTGCCATCCAGGCTGCGCTGCATCTGGTCTACTTCAATGTGGTTGATTACAAAATGTTCACGCAACATTTCCCGGGTAGGAAGAGAAAGGTTGGTCATTTGCTCAAAGTCCTTCACCGATTTTTTCCATAACCATTCATACACCTGCTGCGCTCGAAAAGGCTTATCCCCCTTTTCAATAAAAAAAGATTTGAGTTCTTCCAGCGAAAGTTTCCGGATGTCGCGCTTGGCCACGGTGCTGATCATAGCCGCAAAGGTAACTCTTTATCGGGTGATGATTACCTGATTTTTGTTAACGACTTGATCTCACACTCCTTGCCGTCAATATGAAACCGGAGGGTGCCGGCAGACAGTTCCTCGATAATCAGTTTTTGAGTCATCAAGCCTGATTTTTTATCCAGCAGAAGCAATTGATCCCCCGTCAGGCTGTACTTGAACTCCCGCAGTTTTTCTCCTCTTCTGCGGTCGGTGTTGAAAATGCTCTCTTCTCCGGTGCCATTGCTTTTGAAGCGGATGATGCGCGCCACCGATGTGCGGGTTTGTCCAAAACCTTGTAACAGCTCCTTTTCGGTATCACTTTCTTCACTTTGAACCTGTTCCAGAAAACAGGTTTTTTCTTCCGTGATTTGCCAGGTGCCTGTAATGGAGCCTGATTGGGTAAAACCAGAGGTGGTGATGATCAGCGTGGTCAGGGTTGCCAAGAGGAAAGTTCTCATAGTCTAGTCTGTTTTGATAAATTTACGAATGTATAAGGGTAACTGAACAAAAATGAAACCACTTTTTGCTGTTTTTCTGGTCGCGGGAATGTTAGTCGGATGCAAGCACGTCATAAAAGAAGATGAAAATTTTGTGGAGAACCTCATGAAAACGAGGCCAGAGCAGTTTTCGCGTATTCTCCAGGAACGGGATACCTTGGAGATACAAATCATTTACACACAGATTAACCGCGATGCAAAGAACATTCCTTCATTTAAGACTTTTTATTTTCACCTGGATTCCAACCGGTATTTTTACCCAGCCTCCACCATCAAATTGCCTATGGTATTGCTGGCGTTGGAAAAACTGCATGACCTGAACATCGAAGGGTTGAATCGCTTTACTCCCATGTTTCACGACAGTGTTTATCAGGGTCAGCTTTCAGCTTTACGCGACACCACCTCAGCCTCAGGGTTACCTACGATTGATCATTATGCCAAAAAAATACTGATCGTGAGTGACAATGATGCCAGCAATCGACTATATGAATTTGTTGGACAAAAAGCAGTTCATGAATCTCTTAACCAGCGGGGTTACCGGAGCCGGATTTTGCATCGCTTAGAACGGCCCCTCACGCCCGATGAAAACCGTCACACGGAGGCGGTTCGGTTTGTCAGCGGAGATCAGGTGATCTATTCACAAAAGATGTTAGTCAATGCTGATTCCATCCGCCCGGATCACATTGTGAAAAAGGGAATTGGGTTTGTCCGTCAGGATCAACTGATCTCAGAACCTTTTGACTTTACATATAAAAATTTTTATCCGTTAACAACCCAACAGCGTTTGCTGCGGGCATTGATTTTCCCTTCATCAGTCGCATCCGAACAGCGATTCCGGATTTCAGCAGAGGAGCGAACCATGGTACTGCGGTATATGTCGCAACTACCGGACGAATCCAGCTATCCTGCGTACGATCAGGACACTTTATTGTATGACGCGTATTGTAAGTTTTTTATGTTTGGAGAAGACAAACAACCCATCCCCGAACACATTCGCATTTTTAATAAGGTAGGAGATGCCTATGGATTTTTACTGGATAACGCATACATCGTGGATTTTAAAAACAACGTTGAATTTATGGTTACCGCAGTGATCAATACCAACACGGATGGTGTGTACAATGATGGAAAGTATGAATACACCACATTAGGATTTCCTTTTTTTAAAGACCTGGGACAGCTGTTATATCAGTATGAGCTTTCGCGGAAGCGGGAATACTTACCCGATCTTTCGGAGTTTAAACTAACTTACGATCGGTAATGGTTGATCAAATAAGTTTAGTCAATCAGTTTGAAATTCCTGAACAAACCCTCATTTTTCGAGCTTTTAATTTTTAAAGTATGCAACGGGCGACAGCCATTATCTTAACAGCCGGGTATCTTGACTCCAGCAGCGGAAAAACAGCTCATGGTCTTATCCGGGGAACGGATCGCTTTTCCATTGTGGGAGTGATCGACACCAAACATCCGGGAAAAGATGCCGGTGAAGTATTAGATGGACGAACGCGTAACATTCCCGTCTACGCCACGCTGGAAGAATTTTCAAAGACAGGTAAACAAGCAGATTACTGTATCATTGGGGTGGCGACCAAAGGCGGAGTGATTCCTGATTCGCTCCGGGTTTTACTCAAAGAAGCACTGGAACGTGGGTATCATCTGGTGAACGGGCTACACGACTATGTAAGTGATCATGCTGAGTTGGCCGATCTGGCCAAAGCGAAAGGGTTACAGATCATTGACGTTCGCAAACCCAAGAAATTTAAAGATCTTCATTTCTGGTCAGGAGATATTCAAAAAGTAAAATGTCCGAAAGTGGCTGTGTTGGGTACGGATTGTGCTTTGGGCAAACGGACAACCACTCGTTTTCTGGTGGAGGCCATGAATCAGGCAGGATGTAAAGCAGAAATGATTTATACCGGACAAACCGGTTGGATGCAGGGCGCGAAGTACGGCTTCATATTCGACTCTACCCTTAACGACTTTATTTCGGGTGAAATGGAGCATGCCATTGTTCAATGCTGGGACGAATCAAAGCCCGATATTATCTTTATAGAAGGGCAATCATCTTTGCGCAACCCAAGCGGACCTGCCGGAGCAGAGTGGATTGTTTCAGCAGCAGCTGATGCGGTGGTATTGCAGCACAATCCCGGGCGTAAGCAATATAAAGACCTCGAATTTTATCCGGCCTATTTGCCTGAAATCAAAGATGAAATTGATCTGATAAAAATTTATGGCGCTCCCACCGTGGCGCTGACGATTAACTCAGCAAAAATGGCTGAGTCAGATGCGCGGGCGTATGCTTCAGCCAAAGAGAAAGAATTGGGTATACCGGTTATCTTACCGCTGGAAGATGGGGTTGATCGATTGGTACCGGTGTTTAAACAATGGATTGAACGGAGCAAAACCTAATTCAGCTTATGAAAATTAAACATATCAAAACGTGGTCGGCAGACCTTGGCAACAGCAAACCATACACTATTGCTTTCAAAACGGTGGATGAAGTGTTAAATGCATTTGTGCAGATCACGTTAGACAACGGAACGACCGGATTGGGAGCAGGAAATCCGAGTGTCTATGTGACGGGCGAAAGCTTTGATCAATGTGCAGCCGCATTAAAGGAAGAGCATCTCCAGTTTTTGGTGGGCCGGGACATTCGGGAGTTACACCAACTGACCTATGAAGTGTGGACAAGATTTCCGGCCAATCCGGCAGCTCGGGCTGCTTTGGATATTGCTCTGTACGATGCGTTTACCAAATACCTTGATATACCCCTGGTGAAATACCTGGGTCAGAAAATCAAGTCAATGCCTACCTCCAACACGATTGGGATAAAAAACGTGGAGGAAACTCTGAAAGAAGCAAAAGAATATGGCGAAAGAGGGTTTACCATACTCAAGGTAAAGCTGGGAAAGGACCTGGAAGAAGATATTGAACGTCTGGTGAAATTGCGTGAAGTGTTTGGGAAAAAATTTGTCATCCGAATCGATGCCAACCAGGGATACACGACTCAACAGACAATTGATTTTTTCCATCGGACAAAATCGCTGGATATTGAATTGATTGAACAGCCGCTGCCGGCAAAGGCGGTGGAGGAGATGAAGCAACTTCCCGAGATCATCCGCGAAAAAATTGCCGCAGACGAATCCCTTATTACCCCCCAGCAGGCGCTGGAACTGGTGATGGCCCCTCGTGCTTCCGGTATTTTTAACATCAAGTTAATGAAGTGCGGAGGGGTGAGTCAGGCTTTAAAAATTGCAGATATCGGTAAACAGGCCGGAGTAGATTTATTCTGGGGTTGCAATGATGAAAGTATTGTCAGCATTACAGCTGCCCTTCATGCCGCATTTTCATGTGCTCACACCAAATATATTGATCTGGATGGAAGCCTGGATTTAGTGAAGGATGCTGTTATCGGTGGATTTATTCTGAAAGATGGTGTCATGTATTGCTCTGATCAACCCGGACTGGGCGTTTCATTGGCCTGATCACATTAAGATTGATCCAATGCTTGTAATAATGTAAAAAGAGAATCATGGGTAGCGCCCCGGTACATCCATTTCTGATCTATGAATTGGATATGCTCTCCAGAATCTTCAGTCACTTCATAGCCGTTTCTCTCCAATGCATTTTTGGTCCATAGATACACATATCCTTCACCGTTCAGTTTTATTTTTTTGTTTTGGTGAGGATGGTGGGCAACTTTACCGGTACGTAGATCAAAGCCTTTGAGTTCAAAAACCTGATCAAAGGTGCCATTCAAAACCAGGTCTTCCGGCAAGCCGGTAGCGATGGTTCCATTCTTGGTAATTAGCCAAATCCGGTCAGCCATCTGCAAAGCCAGATCCAATTCATGGGTAGCCAATAAAATTGATTTGTTTAAATCGCGGGCCAGCTGGCGAAGGACGGTCATAATCTCCACCCGGTTATTCAGATCCAGGTGAGCCGTAGGTTCATCCAATAAAAGAATGGGTGTATCCTGCGCCACTGCCCGTGCGATCATGACCATCTGAAGTTGTCCGTCACTGAGCGATGAAATGGATTGATCTGCTAACGGCCGGAGGTGAAGTTGATCGATGGCATGTTCAATTTTTTCAAGGTCTTCTTTTTTTTCCGAGAGCGACCAGTTGAGATACGGATAACGGCCATAGGTAATCAACTCGCGTGCGGTCATGTGATAGGCTTGCACACGATCAGTCAGAACCACAGCTATGGCCTTTCCGATGTCAACAGATTTGTTCAAAAGAACTTCCCCTTCTAGCGGAACTTGTAATCCGGCCAATGTGCGCAGCAGGGTAGATTTTCCAATGCCATTGGGGCCCATAAAACAAACGAGTTCCCCTGCAAACAGGGTTAAGTTCAGGTTGCCCAAAATCTTTTTTTGGGTAAGGCCTTTTCCATAGCCGACACTTAATTGTTTTGTAGAAAGCAATGCAGGGGTATTCATGTCACTCCAACTGGCGATGAAAGAAGAGTTCATAGTCCGGTAGCAAATCGGGGTGACTAATTTTTACCAGGTCTTTCAGGATCAAATCCGGACGCAGATATCCCAGTTCCAGAAATTCACTTCCACCTTTGGCTCCTTTGCGTGCGTTATAGGAATACACGTGTTTTTTTTGAAAAGCCTGAAATAAAGCATACCGTCTTTCAGCGGTTTCCATCTCTGCCAACGAGGTGTAGGATGCCACACCAATCCAATAATCAGCCAAGGCAGCTTTTGTGTAGACCGATTCAAACGAGAGTTCCTGAAAGCCCTGAGTAGAATCATTTTCCCAGAGGTAGCGGTAGCCGGCATCTTTCAACAAACGGGCCGCATAGTTTTGACCACCGGGTAAAAACCAACCATCGCCATAGACAATGCCGCTAAGGACGGTGGGCTTTTCGGATTGAACTACCCGTGCCTGAGTGTCGAGATATTCCTTTTCGATTTGGCGGAAAACAGAATCAGCCATTTGCCACTTGTCAAACAATAACCCCATCAGTTTGATCCACTCGGCTCGTCCAAGGGGATGAGTTTCCAGATATTCAGCATTAATCACCACCGGAATGCCCAACTCCTGAATCTTTTTTAACTGGCCCAGATCGCTGCTCATGGTGTACCCCATGGCCACATGAGGGGCTAATGAAAAAAGCTTTTCAAGATTCATTCCTTTATCGATTCCGAGTTCTGCCACTAATCCGCCATCAATTCGTTTTCGCATTTTTTCCGAGCTGATGTAATCAGTCGTTGGGAAACCTACCAGTGCATGGGTCTCCCCCAGATAGTCAAGCAAGGGAATGTGGGTAGTGGATGTGCATACGATGGTTTGGATGGGAACTTCAATGACCATCGTTTGGGCATCAACGGCAGGAATCGGATTCCCTCTCTTCACCAAAAGATATTGAAAACCGTTGGTAGCTCCCTGGAAAGGGTAAGCGACTGTTACCAGTGTGGCCTCTCCGACTGGCTGAACGGTAAAACCCTTGGCATAAGTAATCGCTTCTGATGAGGTTGGAGGCTGGGTGGATTTTTGATCAGTGCAGGCATTCATCAAAATCACCACACCCATCACTTCAAGCCATCGCACAAAAATTCTACCCGGCATCGGGCAAAAGGAAATCTGTTTCCTGAAGGTAGCTTCCCGTAATTTCATGGCTGCTCATTCTTTTTTGATGATCCGGACAAGGAAAACTCGTTCACCAGTAAACGTGCGGCTTTCAGGGCACTTACTTTCTGGTTGCTTACTTTTTGAAACATTTCAGTCTGCTGCTGTTGCAATCCGGGTTCATCATTGATTTTTTCCTGAATCAGGCGTTGAAATGTTTCGGTAAACCAGGCCTGCTGTTGCCGCTGCCGTTGGACATCAAAATGCCCGTTGGCTTGCGTAGTTTGAATGTATGATTGAACCGATTCCCAAACTTCCGCAATTCCCGTTTGAGTGATGGAAGAAGTGGTGATGACCGGCACTTTCCAGGAAGATTCAGAAGATGGAAATAAATGGATGGCATGAAGCAAATCTGTGCGGGCCTGGTGCACCCGGCTAATGTTATCACCGTCCGCTTTCGTCAGCACAAAACCATCGGCCATTTCCAGAATACCCTTTTTGATTCCTTGAAGTTCATCTCCGGCACCAGCCAATAACAAAAGCATGAAAAAATCAACCATGTTGCGTATCCCCGCTTCCAATTGACCAATGCCCACCGTTTCGATGATGATGATCTCAAACCCGGCTGCTTCACATAACAACATGGCCTCCCGAGTACCGGTAGCCACCCCCGTAAAGGCATCACCCGAGGCGCTTGGGCGGATGAATGCCTGCGAATTTTTAGAAAGCGTTTCCATCCGGGTTTTGTCACCTAAAATACTACCATAGGTTCGTTGGCTCGAAGGATCAATGGTAAGAATCGCAATTTTTTTTCCTTGTTGGATCAGGTGATTTCCAAAGGACTCAATAAACGTACTCTTCCCTACACCGGGAACCCCGGTAATTCCGATACGGATGGATCGCCCCGTTTGGGGCAGAATAGATTCAATCAAATCTTCTGTCAGCAAGCGATCCTGGGGAAGCGTGCTTTCGGCTAACGTAATGGCGCGACCCAACACCCTCCGGTTGGCGGCCAAAATGCCTTGTCGATACTCCTCCACCGACAGGCGGCCAGACACAGGGTTATGGGTTTGCATGTACAAATTTCTAAATTTACTCATTCTGGAAATACTTGTATGCGAAAGAATATCCTTCAGGCGGCTGCCATTACTGTGTTTGTGTTTGGAATGATGTGGGTTGTATCCAAGATTACAGACTTAAAACTTTTTAATGCGTTTGATCCGATCTCACAGGCGTTGTCAGATTTTGAATTAACCGATTACGCCTTTTCCAATTTGCGTCCGGATCCACTGGTAGACCAACGGATTGTGGTCGTTAACATTGGTACATTAAACAGGGCGGGAATAGCCCAGCAGATTAGCACGATCAGCCAATACAAACCCAAAGCTATCGGATTGGATGTATATGTTGGTTGCGAAGGGGGGCTTCGGGATTCGATCAATTGCCCGGCTTTACTGGATACGCTTGGCAATCTTTTACTGAGTAACGCTATCCAGGAGGCAGGCAACGTAGTCATTGTTTCTGAACTCTTGCAAAAGAAACAAACCATTAAGGATGGTAAATATGATTTACTGGATTCAGTTCAATATTCGGACGAGATTTTCAAGGATTATGCATATAATGCTTATGCTAACCTGGTAACAGATGCTGATTATCAGGATGATGTTAAGCTTTGTCGCTCCTACATGCCCTCTTATCAGATAGGCGATCAAACACATTATGCTTTTGCCACCCAGCTTGCGATGCTATATGATTCCACATTAACGCAGAAGTTTTTGAACCGGAAAAAGAGGGAAGAATTGATTAATTATCGCGGCAATATTGAAATCCAGGATACAAGAGCAACCCTCGATAAGTCAAAGAAGACCTCGACCACCAATTATCCCGTTTATTTCTATGCGGTAGATGTAGATCAACTGGCCCGTGGGGAAGTGCTGGGTGAATTGTTTACCAACTCGATTGTATTATTGGGGTATTTGGGTAATTATTTTGGTCATCCCGCCTGGGAGGATAAGTACTTTACCCCACTTAATAAGAAAGTTGCCGGAAGGGCTAATCCGGATATGTTTGGAGTAGTGGTTCATGCCAATATCATCGCCATGATTCTAAGCCAGGATTATGTGGACGAATTGCAAGAATGGCAGAAATATTCGATTGCCATTGTCCTCTGTTTTCTCACGGTTCTTTTGTTTCTCTATATCGATGAGAATTTTCCCCGTTGGTTTGATGCCGCTTCCGTGGGGATTCAGATTTTACAATTGATATTGTTATCCTTGCTGATTATGGAAGTGTACGCCTGGAGTAGCTTTAAGCTCGATCTGACAATTACGCTGGCATCTACTGCTCTGGTAGGACCGTGCTATGATGTTTTTAAAAGTATGCAAAACGAGATCAATTTCCGGATTACCAAACGCAGGAGAAACGCATTAAAACAACAAAAAGAGGAGAATCTGGCATGATTTTTCCTTTACTTACCGGTTGTAAACGTTCTACATGAGAAAAATTGTTATTGTTTTTTTTGTCTTTTTGGCATCTTTTAATGGCTACAGTCAGGATTATGCATTTAAGATTTTGGCTGTCAAGGGCACCACTCAGGTCAAATCCGGCACCTCGTGGCAACCCATCAAGACCGGATTGAGTCTTCAACCCAAGGACGAACTAAAAATAGAGGCTAACTCCTACGTGGCCTTGGTTCACAAAAGTGGCAGTCCCCTTCAGTTAAAGGAGCAGGGAACCTACAAAGTGGCCGATCTGGCTTCCAAAGTGGGGCCGGGGAACAGCGTAGTGAGTAAATACACCGACTTTATCCTCAGCAGCAACACAGCCGATGCCCGTAAAAACCGCATGGCCGCCACCGGATCCGTGACCCGGGGTGGTGAAATAAAAATTTTCTTACCTAAAGGAAAATCTGCCGTTTTTCTTAATCCAGGCGTGCTGATCAGTTGGGATGATTCAAAACCAGGGCCCTATGTTTTGGTAGTGAAAGATTTGGTAGACACTGAGTTAGCCCGGTATGATGTCGAGGGGAACTCGTATGTGTTAAACACACAGGAAGCCATCTTTGCCGATGTGGCTATTATTTCGGTGGAGGTTCAGCAAAAGAGTAATCCATCAGTTAACTCCGGCCCCTTTGCGATCAAGAAATTGCCTACGGCCGATGAGAAGCGTATCAGCGGGTTGCTAAAAGAAATGGGGAATACAGCCACCAGTGAAGACCTGTTAGATAAATTTATCATGGCTGGTTTTTATGAAAAGAATATGTTGATCATTGATGCCAACAAAAACTATCTCGAAGTGATCAAACTGGCACCGGATGTTCCGGAATTCAAAGAGGCCTACAAGGATTTTTTATTTCGCAATAAACTCAACTGAAAAATAAATATTTATGAAAAAGAACATTTTGATGGTCATGCTTTTGCTGACAGCCGCTTTTGGGCATGCGCAAGAGTATGTATTTAAAGTATTGGCCAATAAAGGAGCCAATGAAGTTAAAACAGCTGATGCGTGGGTGCCTATTAAAACAGGAGCCAGTTTAAATTCATCCGATGAATTGAAGATAGCCGATAATGCTTACCTGGGACTAGTTCACAAAAGTGGAAGACCCATGGAAGTAAAACAGGCGGGAAGCTACAAGATAGCAGATCTCGCAGCTAAACTAGGGTCGGGCAATAGTGTTGTGAACAAGTACACCGATTTTATTCTTAGTTCAAATTCGGAAGAAGGCAAGAAAAACCGGATGGCAGCTACAGGATCCGTAACGCGTGGATTATCATCTATAAAAGTCAACATGCCGGCCGCCCAATATTCCGGAATTTACAATGACAAAATGGTGATCAATTGGGAGCCTGCCAAAAACGAGGAGGGTTTGATCCGGGAAGGATTGACATATGTCACCACTATCATGGATATGGAGGATAATGTTTTATTAACCACTGAAACGACTGATACTCAGGTTACCGTAAATCTGGGTGACGGTAAGTTTAAAAATCAAACAGCTGTGCTGGTGGAAGTTCAAGCAAAGGGAGACTCTAAATCAGTGTCGGAAAGACATGTGATCAAAAGGTTGAATACCGCTAACAGAGAAAAAATCAAAAACGCACTCGCTACTGATTTAGGTATAAATCCGGAAAGCGAATCGGCCATGGACAAGATGGTGTTAGCTCTTTTTTACGAACAAAACGGGTTGATCCTGGATGCGATTACCGCCTATCAGGATGCCATTAAAACGGCCCCTGATGTTCAGGACTACAAGACCGCCTATCAGGAGTTTTTGTTGATCAAAGGCATTAAGAAGGAAGAAAAGAAATAGGAATTTTGGTACTGGAATAGTTTTTCAGAATGGCTACACCCAACGGCCTGGTCCTTCAGGTCATTCCAGGTGACCATCAAAAAGCAAGAGGTTAACTCATGAAAAAACCCCGCCCGCGGGGTTTTTTCATGAGGCAGGCTTTTGTAAATACGTTTGCCGGAGAACATTAATCCCCTATTTTTGTCATTCTAACTTTCTGCTATCCATGAGTGTATTAGTAAACAAGAATTCTCGCGTAATAGTCCAGGGGTTCACCGGCTCGGAAGGCACTTTTCATGCCGGCCAAATGATTGAGTATGGAACCAATGTGGTAGGTGGTGTAACTCCCGGAAAAGGAGGACAAGTACATTTAGGCAGACCGGTATTTAATACCGTAAAGGAAGCTGTAGAGAAGACAGGAGCGGACGTATCCATCATTTTTGTTCCACCGGCTTTTGCGGCTGATTCCATTATGGAGGCCGCTGATGGAGGCATTCAGGTGATTGTGGCCATCACCGAGGGTATTCCGGTAAAGGACATGATGATTGCCAAACAATACATTAAAAACAAAAAAATTACGTTGGTAGGCCCCAATTGTCCGGGGGTGATTACCCCTGGGGAAGCAAAAGTGGGCATCATGCCAGGCTTTGTTTTCAAAAAAGGAAGAATAGGAATCGTATCAAAATCAGGTACACTTACCTACGAAGCTGCCGACCAGATTGTGAAAGCGGGGCTAGGTGTTTCTACGGCCATTGGTATTGGTGGCGATCCGATTATTGGTACACCTACCAAAGATGCCGTGGAATTATTGATGAATGATCCGGAAACAGATGCCATCGTTATGATAGGCGAGATTGGTGGTAATTATGAACCGGTGGCCGCCCGATGGATTAAAGAAAACGGTAACAAAAAGCCGGTGGTAGGATTTATTGCAGGTCAAACAGCGCCCCCCGGACGAAGAATGGGGCATGCGGGAGCGATTATTGGAGGAGCCGATGATACCGCAGCGGCTAAAATGAAGATCATGAACGAATGCGGCATTCATGTGGTGGAGTCACCAGCTTTGATTGGTGAGACCATGCTGAAAGCTCTCAAGAAATAGCTTGAAAAATTGCTTGACGAAAAAAGCCTGCGGCATTGACCGCAGGCTTTTTTCATTTGGTGGATGCCCATCAAAGCAGTTCGTTTGCCAGATTGGCTAACTCCGAGCGCTCTCCTTTTTCCAGGGTAATATGTGCATATAACTCATGGTCTTTTAACCGATCAATCAGGTACGAAAGTCCGTTGCTTTGTGAATCGAGATAAGGCGTATCGATCTGATGAATATCACCGGTGAAAATAATTTTGGTGTTTTCGCCTGCCCGGGTGATGATGGTCTTCACCTCGTGTGGAGTCAGGTTTTGCGCTTCGTCAACAATAAAACAAATGTTGGATAGGCTTCGTCCACGAATATAGGCCAGGGGCGTTATCACCAGCTTCTCATTTTGCACCATTTCGGTGATCTTTGAATACTCCTTGTCCGATTCGCTGTATTGATTCTGGATAAACTTTAGGTTGTCCCACAGGGGCTCCATGTACGGATTCAATTTTGATTTGATATCCCCCGGCAGGTAGCCAATATCCTTGTTGCTCAAGGGAACAATCGGTCGGGCCAGATAGATTTGCTTATACTCACGTTTCTGCTCCAGGGCTGCAGCCAGGGCAATCAATGTCTTACCGGTACCGGCCACTCCCTGCATGCTGACCAGTTTTATTTCTGGTTTTAACACCGCATGAATAGCAAAAGCCTGCTCGGCATTTCTGGGTTTAATTCCATAGGCATTCTTTTTTTCCACCTGTTCCACCATGCCGTTGGCCGAATTGTAAAATGCCAGAACGGACTTCTTTCCACTTCGTAATATGTAATAGTGATTCTTGGTGGGTTTCTCTTTGCCCAGGACGTCTCCGGGTGGGCAATATCCTTTTTCGTAGATCAGATTGATTAAATCGGGAGCGACATCGTCAATGATCGTTCGGCCCGTATGAAGAGAACTGATGTTTTGAATTTTGCCAGTGGTATAGTCCTCGGCCTGCAAGCCGAGGGCTTTCGCTTTGAGTCGGAGGTTAATGTCTTTGGAAACGAGTATTACTTTTCGGCCTTTTTCTTCTTTTTGAAGCAACAACGCTGAATTGAGAATTCGATGATCTGCTTTGTCTTCATTAAACACTTTGTTGGCATCTACCCGTTCAGTGCCACCCGTATCCATCAAAACTTTAAAATTCCCTTTGCCCTTCCCGTTAATTGGATTCCACTGATGAAGCATCTGGTCTTTCGCCAGCTTGTCGATGAGGCGGATAAACTCGCGGGCTTCGAAATTTTTAGTGTCGTTTCCTTTTTTGAAATTATCTAACTCTTCCAGCACCGTAATCGGTATGCCTATGTCATGTTCATCAAAATTTAAGATACTATTATGTTCGTAGATGATGACGGAAGTGTCGAGTACAAAAATCTTTTTTTCTTTCTTTTCCTTTTTTGACATAACCGGGGGATTGTATAAAAAAAATCGCGAAGACACGATTCTCACATGGGTGTAAAAAAACCTGTAAGTATGAATCGTTGCTTCGCGACATTCGTAACGTTATCGAAACTTACTAAAGGAAATTGATAAAATGCAACGTTTGACCTTAATCTTTTCGTTATCAAATCACGTGTCGGTTGAAGCCTTGGCAGCTAACGTCTTGAATATAAATCTCCTTTTTCCGTAGGTGTGATGGTAAGTACATCGCCCAACACCAGTAAAATGAGTTTACGGGCTGCCTGGAAACGATTCAGTTTGGCAAGTTTTCGAAAGCCAGCCAGGGTAATCGTGCCGTGCTGTTCGAGGTATACCATCAACGCTTTTTCGGGCTCACCAAAATTAAACCGGATATCTTTGTTTAGCCGCTTTCTTCGGATAATCTCGCACATCTCTGCACTAGCTTTTACACTCATGTCCTTGTGTCGGACATAGCTTTCCTGCTCGGCAGGTGATTGTTTAAAATAATGCGGCCGTTTGTCACTGATGGGAATTTCTAATCGAACCACCACGTGTGTACCGGAAACAGCCACAGTGGTTTCTGAAAAGCGGAGAGCAGGTCGCACATATTTTTTCAGGGCTTCCTGAATGACATGTATTTCTTCACGCGGAAATTTTACCCCCGGCAAGGAGCCGTCATCGTCCACCCCAATCAGAAGCGTGCCTCCCTGTGTGTTGGCAAAAGCAATCATTTCCCGCACGATCTTTTCAGGATGAGCAGCCTTGCGCTTAAATTCCAATTTCCAACCTTCCCCTTCGGCAACTAATTTTTTAAGCGAAACAATAGAGTCGTGTGGCACGCTACAAGCTAGTAGCTGGCAAGCTAGAATACAAGAGATTAATCCAGAAGCATCCCGGATCAGCTAAAGTACTCTTTCATGCGTTCAAAGAAGCCTTTCTCATTTTCATCCGGATGAGGCTGAAAGTTGGTGCTGTTGCGTAACGATTCGAGTTTTGCTCTTTCTTCCGGGCTGAGTTTTCGGGGTGTCCACACATTCACATAAATAAGTTGATCACCGTTGCCATACCCATTTACATCGCGCACTCCTTTTCCTCTCAGACGAAGAATCTTACCGCTTTGTGTTCCCGGATCAATTTTGACGCGGACTTTGCCACCAATGGAGGGAACTTCCACCTGGGTACCGATGGCAGCATCGATGAAGCTGATGTGTAAGTCATAAATCAAATTGTTTCCATCGCGCTTGAGGAACTTATCTTCCTGCTCTTCGATCAGAATCAGCAGATCGCCTGGAACTCCGCCCCCGGGCGCATCGTTTCCTTTGCCAGACATGGCTAATTGCATGCCTTCACTGACACCCGCAGGTATTTTTACGGTGATCATGTCTTCCTTGCTGATCAGACCTGAACTGTCTACTCCCGGAGGTCGCTTATCTAATATTTGACCGGCTCCTCCACAAGTCGGACATGTGCTGGTACTGACCATTTGGCCTAACATGGTGTTTACCACCTTTCTTACCTGACCTGTACCCTGGCAGGTGCTACAAGTTTTGTAACTCACCCCGTCAGCCTGCACCAGCCGGTTTACTTTGATCTTTTTTTCAACCCCGTTGGCAATCTCGTCCAGCGAAAGTTTGAGTTTGATGCGAAGATTGGAACCCTTCCGCTGCCGGGATCGGCCACCACCGCCTCCTCCGAAAAAACTATCAAACGGACTTCCTCCCCCGAAAATATCTCCAAATTGACTGAAGATGTCATCCATGTTCATATTCCCGCCATAACCTCCTCCATTACCGGGTCGGGAATGACCAAAGCGATCGTATTGAGCTTTCTTTTCAGAATTGCTTAATACTTCATAGGCTTCGGCTGCTTCTTTAAATTTTTCTTCGGCTTCTTTATTTCCTGGATTTTTATCAGGGTGAAACTGAATGGCCACCTTGCGGTAAGCTTTTTTAATTTCTTCCGCAGATGCAGTCTTGGAAACACCTAAAATCTCGTAGTAATCTCGTTTTGCCATTTCAAACGGTTTTGAATTTTTTTCCTGATTGGTTTAAAGGAATGAGGTAGTTACCTAGCTGCCCACCACTACCTTGGCAAAGCGAACTACTTTGTCATGCAGATAATAACCTGGCTCCACTACCTCTATAATTTTTCCTTTGAGAGCTTCGGTAGGTGCCGGCATCTGGGTGATGGCTTCGTGTAAGTCTGGATTAAAGTCTCCTTCCTTGTTATCGGCCATGGGCTTGATCCCATTTTGTTCCAGTACTTTTTTGAACTTGGTCTGAATCAGAAAGAAACCCTCCAATTCCTTATCATTTTTTTCCCGAAAGGACTTTTCTGCCCGGCTCATATCATCAGCAACGGATAAAAAGTCGATCAAAAGCTTTTCGTTGGCCGTCTGGATCAATTCTAATCTCTCTTTGGCTGTCCGCCTTCTGAAATTGTCAAATTCGGCATACAGCCTCACATACTTGTCTTTTGATTCTGCCAATTCGTCCTGGAGTTTTTTGTAATCATCGGTGGGTTGTCCTTCCTTGGGAGAAGGGGGAACCTCAGTCGACTTAAATTCGGTTTTTTCCTGGTTTTCTATCCCGTTTTCCGGGTTTTGATCTGTATGAATCTGATTTTCCATGCATCTGCTCTTTACTCGCAGGCAAAGAGACAACAATTTTGCCAAAAGGCGAAAAATGCCAGAATGACAAGGATTTTGGTGTGACTAATTGTTTCTACGGGTGAGCAGGGAAGGTTTGACTAAAACCGGCTTTTCCGCCAGAGATCAATGGTTGAGTACCAGCTTTCCGCGAAGCGATTATCACGTAAGAGGACGTAGTTATATGGATCGTAGACACTGCCGTTCTTGACAAAGGTAAATCGCGTGCTCAACGCCCGGTAATACCATACTTCGTTGCCACCGTTTCGACTGACTTCATCGGGCAAACCAAAGATCATATAAATCATTCCACGGTCGGTTTTCCAGCCTTCTTTATAAGATGAAAAATAAGAATTGGCCAACTCCACTCTCCGAAAATAGTTCCGCATAAAAATTTTAGCGCGCTCTTTGTCCCGGGTGAAATCAAGAATCACTTTGTCAAACCGGGCTTTGTCTTCCGCAGCACTTTGCAGTTGATTAAACTCGTCTTGTGTGGTCACAAAAACCATCGGATCTTTTAACTGCTGCAGACGGTTATAGCGTGGATAGGCCTTGTCTTTGGCCACATAGCTAAATCCTTTAGCCGAGCTGGTATCGGTCTGAAACAAATACAACCCTTCTCTGACAGGTTTAAAAATATCCTCACTTTCCAGAGTAAACACAGAATCATAAAACAGAAATTGATCGGATTTTCCGTTTTCCGCAAAGGGAGGATAAGCTGGTTTAAATTCATTTTGATAGTAGCTGACGGTTACCTTTTTATTAGACTTATTTTTTAGCCGATAACTATTGCCCAGACTAAGAAAACGCTGCGTGACGGGTCTTCCTTCGCTCTCTTCCAGCCAACCATCCACCGGGTAGATGGCCTCGATGGGATAAAAATAAGTCCAGCTTTTCTGGGTGACTTTATGTTTGATTTTAAAAACGGCCAACCAAGGTTTTGTGGGAATGTCAAACGAAAAATGGAGGGAACGTTTTTCTCCGGTTTGAATGAATTGAAGGGTGTCAATGGTCAACGGAATTCCCTGGCGTTGGGTGTACGATTCCCGCTGTTCACCCAACAACTGGTATTGACTGATGGAGGAGGTGGTGCTTTTGTTTTCAAATTCAAAATAAAGGGATATCCGTCCTTCTTCGTTGACCACGCGTCCGAAGGCGCTGATTTCACTTTGAGGGTCATACCAGTAATTAAAATTTAATCCGGTGAGGGGCTGCGCCAGGGCTGTCGCAGAAAAAATCAACCAACCCAATACTAAATACAAACGCATAAACTAAGTGCGGTTATTGTTATTAATTCAACGCTGGAATCATCCAAAATTACATATTCTCGTGTGAGCAATTTGGCTAAAAAATGAAATAAGTGGCCGATCGGCATAACTACCAATAAACCCTTATTTTTGCCCGAACTCCATGTCAACAGTATATACCACAGAAATTACTTCGGATCATCTGCCTTCCGATAACCCCATCCACCAGCGGTTACTGCGCCCGTACATCATCATCGCGGAAAAGGTGACGGGTGACTTGCTGGAAGTGGGTTGTGGCGAGGGGAGAGGGATTGCGCATATGTTGCCCAGAGTACGGTCGTATAGTGCCATTGATAAAATTGCCCCGGTGATCGAGCAATTGAAAAAACAATATCCGCAAGCAGCCTTGCTCAGCGGAAACATTCCTCCGCTACGTGCCTATTCGGATAATACATTTGATTGCGTAGTCAGTTTTCAGGTCATTGAGCATATTCAGGACGATCATACTTTTTTAAAAGAAATCAATCGTGTGCTTAAGCCCGGAGGGCAGGCGTACCTGACCACCCCCAACCGACCGATGTCACTTTCCCGGAACCCCTGGCACATACGTGAATACACCGCTGGTGAGCTTACCCAACTGGCACAAAAATATTTTTCTCAGGTGGAGATGAAGGGAATCACTGGTAACGAAAAAGTGATGCGATACCATGAACAAAACCGGACTTCCGTGCAGCGATTGATGCGGTGGGATATCCTGAATCTTCAGTACCGTTTGCCGGCCTGGATGCTTCGGGCACCATATGAATTTATGAACCGGTTGAACCGGAATAGATTGAAAAAGAAGTCGGATCAACTGGTGTCAGACATCCGGCAAGAGGATTACCTGCTAACAGACCAGGCAGATACCGCGCTGGACTTGTTTTTAATGGTGCAGAAATAAGGAAGTCACCCAAAAAAGTGACTTCCGGTTTGTAAGTAAGTTTCTAACCCTCGAACGTTTGCTACAAATCTCTTCGTGGCAGTGCTCCGCTAATCTGAAGACTTTCGATATGTTTGTTGTAGGCCTCTTCCCATTTCTGGGCTAACTCCGTTTCGCCATTTTCATACAGAATGGTCTGAAGCGCGTTTAGAATATACATATTACTTCGCAACTCATTGCTAAAGCCAGCATTTTGGTCAATCAGGTAAGTCAGCATTTCATCGGCCCGTCTGCCAACAGTTTGTGCCATTTCCAGCGCTTGCTCTTTTTGACCTAATTGAAACAACAGATCCACGGTGGTAGGAGCCGTTTGATCATAGTAGACCACCTTATCGGGCATTTTCTTGAGCGAAAACTGCATGGCTTCATTGGCCTTCTCCAATTTTTTCTCATCAATGAGAGCCTGCACCAGGGCATTAAAGGAAGCACGATGATTCAATACAAATCCCCGATAGTCTTCATTAAAGTAAAGTTTTTCATTGTCCAACCCGCGGTAGCTGAATTTCTGGATCATATTTTCATAAGCCACATCGGTGTTGACCAGATATTCGCGACTTTGGTTCGTATTTCTGACTGGCAGAATACGGTAGGCATTACCTTCCTGGATGGCGTAAGGCCCTAAATCAAAGTTTACCTGATCCAGGGAGGTAGGGTTAAAATAGATGGGCCGCTCCCAGTTGTTGGTTGTTAAGATATCCAAAATTGCGAGATCCTTTTTTTCGAGGCCTCCCCGCACGAGGCGAAAAGCCATTTGATCCACAATCAGGCTATCCATGCTGGCTGGTATCACACCTTTGGCGCGCACGGCAGCAGTGTCTACACTTAAACTCAGGATTTTACTGGGGACTACATTACGGTCTCCGTTGCGTAATTGCTGGAAGTCTTTAGCCAACAATCCGATGTACTCTTTTGCGTCAATGGCTTTGAGTTTGTAATCCGTAAACGGAAGATAATCGTTGGGCCCACCTTGCTGGTAGTTTTTTAAAGATAGCGTAAACGGGAAAGGTTCCGATTCATAGGCTTTCCGGGTCATTTGATCAATATACCAATCGGTATTGAAATAGCTTAACACCACTACCCGCACATCGGTGCGTACGCCTTCTACTTCCTGAGCATACCAAAGAGGGAACGTATCATTGTCGCCACCGGTAAAAAGAATGGCATTCGGGGCACACGAGTTGAGATAGTTTTTGGCAGAGTCAACGGAGAAAAAACGGTCCGAACGATTGTGATCATCCCATCCTTGCTGTGCCATGATGGCCGGGGCTGTGAGGCCTATCACGGTAGCTGCGATGGCAGAAGTTTTCATGTTTTTAAACATACCGTTGAGCAATTCAGCCAACCCAATCACGGCCAACCCGATCCAAAAGCAAAAAGCGTAATAAGATCCGGCATAGATATAGTCACGTTCCCGGGGTTCGGTGGGTGGCGAGTTGAGATAAATCACGATCGCTACCCCCAGCATGACAAACAATAATCCTACAATGGCAAAACTTTTACTGTCCTTTACCAACTGAAAGAACATGCCTGCTAATCCCAACAGAAAAGGAATCATATAGAAATTATTGCGCCCTTTATTGTTGGCCAAGGTCTCCGGCAGATTTTTGTTGCTGCTCAACAAATTAAGTTCATAGGCTCCTTGCTCATCGCTTTCCCGGCCTGAAAAATTGAACATAAAATAGCGCACGTACATATGACCGATCTGATGCCGGAACATAAATCCAAGATTTTGGGCAAACGATGGAATTTCTCCTTCTTCCAATCCCATCAATCGTTGATAGGTGGCTTTATGGTCAGGATTCCAGGCACGGGGCAGAATAGTTTTATGTTCCGGAGCATACACCAACTCATACTTCCGGTCGGTAATTTCATATTTGCTTTTACCCTTGGTATAAATGGGGTCTGACAGTTTTATGTCGATGGGCGATCCTGAAGTAAAATAATTTCCGGTGAGTAAAGGCCGGCTGCCATATTGTTCGCGTTTCAGATAACGGATAAAACTCATCACGTCTTTTGGGGCATTCTCATTAATTGGAGGATCGTAATTGGAACGGATCACAATGATTGCGTAGGAGGCATATCCGATTAAAATAAAAGCTGTAGACAGGACAAACGTGTTCCAGATGGGATGATTTTTTGTGTGGGTATAATAGATGGCGTACACCACTCCGGCAATCAGTAATAGAACAAAAACCAGAACTCCCGAACCAAAAAACATCCCCAAGGTATTCACAAAGAATATCTCAAAATGCCCAGCCAGAGTCGGTAACCCAGGAATAATCAGTTCGCTGATAAACAATACCAAAGCGCCACTGATGCCGAGAGTCGCTATAATCCCCCAGAGGGTGGGTTTGTATTTTTTGAAATAGAAAACCAAGGCCAATGCCGGCATGGCCACCAGATTGAGCAAGTGTACCCCAATGGAAAGTCCCATCATGTAGGCAATCAGAATAATCCATCGATTGGCTTTGGATTCATCAGAGATCAAATCCCATTTGAGCATGGCCCATACCACAAAAGCTGTAAAGAAAGATGACATCGCATACACTTCTGCTTCTACAGCCGAAAACCAAAACGAGTCCGAGAAAGTATACGCCAGCGCTCCAACGACACCCGCCCCCATCAACACCCATGTGTGGTTCTCCAGATCCTGATCGCTTTTAAGAGTGATCATCTTACGTCCTACCAGGGTAATGGACCAAAACAAAAACAAAATGGTAAATGCGCTGGCCAGAATGCTCATAAAGTTGATCCAATACCCAACCTGCGTTACATCACCAAGCGCCAGAAAAGAGAACATCCGCCCCATGAGCATAAATAAGGGTGCTCCGGGAGGATGAGAGACCTCCAGTTTATAGGAAACCGCGATAAACTCACCGCAATCCCAATAGCTGGCCGTTTCTTCCATGGTGAGCCAGTACGTGAGTAGTGAGATGGCAAATACAACCCAGCCCGTAATGGTATTGATTCTCTGATAGTTCATGCGATGCGTGCGATCTAAAATTAAAGGGGCGAAAATAACTAAATTAAGGCCAAAAGCCGCCCTGTTTTATGGTAATCGTATCAGGCATGAACGGTATTTTAAACCCTTGGGATACGCCTTTAAGCTATTTTGTACCACCCACTTACACTACGTACTTTTAACCATTCATGAGAATCATTCCTTTTTTGTCGCTGGAGGCACAGCATACCGCCATTCGGGCAGACCTGGATCAGGTTTGGAGGCGCGTTTTACAGGCAAATAACTTTATTCTGGGAACAGAGGTGCAGGCGTTTGAACAAGCGTTTGCCTCATATCATCAGGTGCCCTATTCGATCGGGGTAGGAAACGGATTAGATGCAATTTATTTATGTCTTCGGGCAGGCAACATCGGAAGGGGAGATGAGGTTTTGGTTCCTTCTCATACCTGCTACGCTACGTGGCTGGCGGTCATGCGGACAGGTGCTTTGCCAGTGCCGGTAGAAGTAGATGATACGTATACCATGGATCCTTCAAGGTTAGCAGAAAAGATACGCCAACAAACCAAGGCGGTCATACCTGTTCACTTGTATGGATATCCTTGCGATATGCCCAGGATCATGGAAATTGCCCTCCGGCATTCGTTATGGGTGGTGGAGGATAATGCTCAGGCGCATGGGGCAAGTATCCAGCAACGTAAAACCGGAAGTTGGGGACATGCCAATGCAACCAGTTTTTATCCTACCAAAAATCTGGGGGCCCTGGGTGATGGTGGTGCTGTCACGACCACGTTGGAGGAGGTAAACTCTTTCCTGCGTCAGGGACGCAACTACGGAGCCATCCAAAAAGACATTCATGTAACGGAAGGCCTGAACACACGGCTGGATGAGTTGCAGGCAGCCGTTCTACGGGTAAAACTTCAGAAGTTAGATGAATGGAATGAAGAGCGTCAGAAGCTGGCTCAATTGTATCATGGGAATTTATCTGGGATCAAAGAGATTACGTTGCCACCGAAAGCCGATGCTTTTCGAAAACCGGTGTATCATTTATTTGTGATTCAGACAAATCGAAGAGATGAATTGCAGATGTTTCTCCGCAACAAGGGCGTCAGCACATCCATTCACTATCCGGTAGCCAATCATCTTCAAAAATCCTGTGCCGCTTTGCAACTTCCGAAGGGAAGCTTACCGATTGCGGAGCGGCTGGCACAAACTGTGATCAGCCTCCCACTTTATCCAGGTTTGTCTTCCTCGGATGTTCATTACATAACAGATCAAGTCTCAGCATTTTATAAAGAATAAAAAAAGGCTGTCCCATTCATATGGAAACAGCCTTTTTACTTTTTTTACGGACTCTACATATTTTTGACAATCTCCTGGCCAAATTCAGAACATTTCAAAAGAGTGGCACCTTCCATCAGACGATGGAAATCATAGGTCACCCGTTTGGAGATGATGGTTTTGTCCAGTCCTTTGTAAATAAGGTTAGCGACTTCATTCCAACCCATGTATTCAAACATCATAGCACCGGAAAGAATAACCGATCCGGGATTTACTTTATCCTGACCAGCATATTTTGGCGCGGTGCCATGGGTAGCCTCGAAAATAGCGTGACCGGTGACGTAATTGATATTTCCACCAGGAGCAATGCCAATACCTCCCACAATGGCTGCTGCAGCATCAGAGATATAGTCTCCATTTAAATTCGCGGTAGCCACCACCGAGTATTCATCCGGGCGCAGTAAAATTTGCTGCAGAAACGCATCCGCAATGGCATCTTTAATAATGATTCGATGACCATCCTTTTCGATGACCTGCCAGGGACCACCATCCAGATCCACGGCACCAAACTCGCGTTTGGCCAACGCATAACTCCAATCGCGGAAACCGCCTGACGTAAACTTCATAATGTTCCCCTTATGTACGATGGTTACGTTAGGTTTTTTATGATCGATCGCATATTGTATCGCAGCCCGGGTGAGGCGTTCAGTACCCTCAACAGAAATGGGTTTGATACCAATACCGGATGTTTCGGGGAATCTTATCTTTTTATATTGTTTGGGAAATGTCTCTTTCAGGAAGTTCATGAACTTCTTGTTTTCATCCGTTCCTTGTTGAAACTCAATACCAGCATAAATATCTTCTGTGTTTTCACGGAAGATAACCATATCTGATTTTTGAGGTTCGCGAACCGGTGACGGAACACCTTTGAACCAACGCACCGGACGAAGGCAGACATACAAATCCAGTTCCTGGCGAAGGGCTACGTTTAACGAACGAATGCCGCCTCCTACGGGTGTTGAGAGCGGGCCCTTAATTCCTATGAGATAGCTTCGAAAGATGTCCAGGGTTTCATCGGGCATCCAGTTACCGGTTTTATGAAACGCTTTTTCTCCAGCTAAAACTTCTTTCCAGTTAATTTTACGCTTGCCGCCATAGGCTTTTGCTACAGCAGCATCAAAAACCTGTTGAGAAACAGGCCAGATGTCAACACCTGTTCCGTCACCTTCAATAAAGGGGATGGTGGGGTTGTCAGGAACATTCAATTTTCCTTGACTGATACTGATTTTTTGATCACTCATGTGGTAATAAATTTATACGGGTTTGGACAAAATAGTCTGGAAAGTTAATCAATTGCCAGGAAACATCTATTGCCATCCTTAACAAGGACTTAAGTTAAAGGCAGATGTAGAGCTCCTCTCAGAAATTCCTTCAGAATCTATTTTTGAGATGAACTCTAGTATTTTTCATCCTGATTCGGAAAATCTTTCTTTTTGACATCTTCGATGTAATGGCCCACAGCTCCCGTAATCATGGCATGTAAATCGGCATATCGTCTTAAGAACCGCGGTTTAAACTCTTTGGTGATGCCGAGCATATCCTGCATCACTAAAACCTGTCCGTCCACATCGGCACCTGCTCCGATACCAATGACGGGGATGGTCAAGGCTGCGGAAACTTTTTGTGCAAGTTCAGCCGGAATTTTCTCCAGCACCAGACCAAAACAGCCACACTCCTGAAGCATCAAAGCATCCTCCATTAGCTTGTTGGCTTCTATCTCTTCTTTCGCCCGAACAGTGTAGGTGCCAAACTTATAGATTGATTGAGGCGTTAATCCTAAGTGTCCCATCACAGGTACCCCGGCACTTAGAATCCGAAGAACTGAATCTTTTACCTCACTTCCGCCTTCCAATTTCACGGCATGAGCACCCGATTCTTTCATGATGCGGATGGAAGACCGAAGCGCCTCGCCCGAACTTCCCTGATAGTAGCCAAAGGGAATGTCTACGATCACCAAGGCCCGCCTGACAGCCCTTACAACAGAGCTGGCATGATAGATCATCTGATCAAGTGTAATAGGTAAGGTGGTTTCATTTCCTGCCATTACGTTACTGGCCGAATCACCCACCAGAATTACATCCATCCCGGCACCATCAATGATTTTAGCCATGCTATAATCATAAGCTGTCAGCATCGCAATTTTTTCACCCCGATTCTTCATCTCCTGAAGTTGATGCGTGGTGATCTTTTTTACTTCTTGCTTTTTATAAACAGACATGTGATGTAGGAATGAAATTACTTTAGATAAACGGCTGCCTGTTTTCCTAAGACAACTTCTACGTGATCCTTGAGAGTGGTCGATAACTCAAAACCGGTAAAGGTAGGCTGAATGGGGTATTGTGAATGGCTGCGATTAATTAAAACAGCCACCTGAAGTTTTTTCATTTCGATTTTTAAGAAAGGGTGTAGGCTATAGGCCAAGGTTCGCCCGGTATTCAAAACATCATCCACCAGCACCACGCATTTTTTTCTTAGTTTTTTTAAATCTCCACTGACCTGAATCTCCGGCTGGGAGGTGGCAGATTTATCTACCGTCAGTTTCACTAATTGAACTGACAGGGTTCCCACATTTTCCAGTTCCTTTTTTAACAGTTCGGCCAGGTGGTATCCCTGTCCTTCAACTCCTGCCAGCACCAACTCTTTTTCTGAAAAATTATTTTCCAGCATCTCATAGGCTATGCGTTTGATCTTTTGATGCACTTGCGGAGCCGTGAGTACTAATGTTTTGGAAGGAAGCGTCATGATGGAATAGGTACAACCTTGCTGTCTTTAAAAGTAGATAGAATCACAGTGGAATGGAGATTGTCCACAACCTCAATATTGGATACTTTTTCAAGCATGAGCTTTTGATAAGCGGGAATATCGGTGCAGACAATCTTTAGAATAAAATCCGCCTGACCCGTTACATGATGACATTCCACCACCTCTTCAATTTTACGGATGGCACTGATAAATTTTTCAATGTTATCCTTATTGTGCCCTTTCAGCGAAGCCGTCACAAACGTGCAAACGCCTACACCCACACTGGCCATATCAATAACGGCATGGTAACTTTTAATAACCCCGGCATTTTCCAGTTTCTTTACCCGCTCCAGTGTAGGAGCCGGTGACAATCCAATTTCAGTTGCCAATTGAGCATTGGTAATATTGGAGTTCGTTTGCAGAATCTCCAGGATTTTGCGGTCGGTAGCGTCTAATTTTACGGGTTTCACGCGTAGTATGATTTCGTTAGAGGATCAGTTACAAGAAAAATTAATTCAACCGGACCATAGTCAGGTATTTGAACGAGTAAAAATAACCGAAATTCCGGTATAAAAATCAGCGTTGAATGCTAATCCGCCTGGTAATCTGCTGTTTCCGGTCACTCCATTGTAAAAAGTAAATTCCGGGGGAAAGTCCGGCAACATCTATTTTCAGACGGTTTAACCCCTCCTCAGAGGTCAATGAGAGGAGAGTCGATGTTTGCCCCTGGGTATTATACAACTGAATCTGAATCGGCTCTCCAGCCAAAGAGATCCAATCCACAAAAACATACTCAGCAGCCGGACTCGGATAGGGATCAAAAAACCGGGAAGTACTTTCCAGATTTACACAGACCCGATTGTTGAAAAGGTTCACATCTCCCGCCAATTGTAACTCGGCACAAATGAAATCTGATCCAGGGATCAATTCGCTGATCAGCGTGGTGGTTACTTCATCTGAAGGAAATAGTATAGCAGGTACTACTTCCCTTACCTGACTTCCACCAGCCAGACTTATCAGTACGAAAGGATTGGATAAAGGAATATTCCCATGGTTGCGTATGGTTACTTCCAATCGTCTGGTCAAAGGGGAGTTCCCCGGTACCAGTCTGGCATGCAGGGCTGCGGCATCCGGCTGGGGCAGCACAGCAAATACAGACTGGGTAGCTGTGGAGGCACATCCATTATCATCGATGGCTGTCAACTCCACCGGAAAAATTCCAGATTCTGAAAAAGTAAATAAAGGAGATTCTTGTGTAGTGGTGCTGTTGGCGAGGTCATTGAAGCGCCAAACGTAGGAGGTCGCTTGTTGAGAAGTGTTCGTGAACGTGACAACCAACGGAGGTGGCCCAATGGTGGGGCTTGCCTGAAAAGAGGCAGCCGGTCCTGAGGTTACTGAAACAACTTTGCTAAACGAATATTGACACCCCGATTGCCGGGTGACATTCATACTGACATTATAATTTCCTGTGCTGGCATAGGTGTGCGTCACGGGTGAACCACTTCCAATACCAGAGTCGCCAAACGTCCAGGACCATGCGGTAGCTGGATCGGTTCCTCCCGGATTTGATTCCTGAAAAAGGGTAGAACGATTGACACAATTATTGGATACCGTGAAGTCAAGTAACGGGAGTACGGGGACAACTATTGTTTGGGTTCGGGTTCCCATACATTGATTGGAGGCGGTAGCCCTCAATTGAACAGAATACGTTCCCGGCACATTAAACGTGTGCACAGGATTTTTGACCGAATAAAAACTTGATCCGATGGTCCATTGCCAGGCGGTGGCAGTGGGAGAGGTATTGTCTGTAAAGGTCGTGAGTTGATTGACACAGGCGGGTGTAGATGAGAAATCAACCGTGGGGGAAGGCAGAATAGCAATATTTTTTTGTACGGAAGATGTACACCCAAAATTAGTGATGGTGGTCAGCTGAACAGTATAATTTCCAGCTTGTGTATAGGTATACAGTGGTTGAGATCCTGTTCCGGTTCCGTTGGCCGCATCCCCGAATTGCCAGAGCCAGCTGGTGATATTGCTATCGGAGAGGGGCGGGGTAGCATCGCGAAATTGAGAAGGTGAACCGCTGCACGAAAAGGGTGGGAGGTCAAGTGTAAAATTGGACTGTGGTACGGAGCGAATGGTTACGGAAGATGTTTTTGTATTGACGCAACCATTGGCGCTGGATGCGCTCAACGTTGTGAGATAAGTGCCCGGCAAAGAATATACATGCACCGGATGAACATCTGAGGAGAAATTTCCATCACCAAAATCCCATGAATAGGAATCAGCGCTTCCACTGGTGGTGTTAGTAAACATGGTTTGAGCGTCTTCGCAAATTCCCGAAAAGGAAAAATTAGCATTGGGACCTGATTGCAAGGAGGCTATCGTCTGTTGGAAGTTGCTGGTACAACCAGGGACGGAGGCGATCAGATTAATGTTCTGGCTGGCTGTGGTAGCAAAGGCAATCGATAAATTTTGACTGGACGAGATAGTCATGCCATTGACTTCCCACTGCCAGGCAGGTGTAAAGGCAGTATCAAAACCGGAGGTGTTCGTAAACAAATAAGTTTCATTGGTACAGAAAGGGCTGGCTGCCGGAAGAGTAAAGCTGGCCACCGGTGGCGCAACTATGCTGATTGTTTTTTTTAACTGGTTAAAGCAATTATTACTTGCCTGAATTTGCAGGACGGGCTCATAGGTTCCGGTACTGGCATACGTGTGAAGGGGTTGAACGGCAGAACTGGAGTTTCCATCGCCAAAGTTCCACACGGAAGAAATCAGGGTTTGGTTGCTGGAAGATGAAAATGTAATCGGGTGAGGTTGACAGATTCCATCCAGATTAAAATCAATGGTAGGCGCTGGTTTATTTTCCACCAGAATACTCATGTGCTTTTCGCTGGCGCTGGCACCCGCTCGGCTCACAAGCGAAATTCCATAGTTTCCACTTCCTGTGTATGAAATAGCCGGACTGGCATTGGTGGAGAAAGGAATGCTTACCGGAACGTTGGCTTCTGGAAAACTGATACGAAAAACAGTGTTGGCAGCCCAGCTAACCGCGAATCCAAACCAGCGCGATTCTTGTTTTTGGAACTTTATCTTGAGCGTGTTGGAAAGGGTGGATAATCGTCCCAGATCACTGATCACAGTTGGCGTTTGGTTAAGATCATTCCCCAGATTAATTCGAAATAAATTTCCCTGGTCAGTAGATACAAAAGCCACGTGATTTCCATTGTCGGGCAATACATCCACTCCAAAAGGAGAAACACCCGATAGAGACGTTCCGCTGATATTGGCAACCGATGGACTGCTTAATGGATCATTGCCGTAACTTAACCTGAGTAGCTGGTTGCCACCCGAATAGGAAACCGTATATCCAAACCAATGGCCTTGTGAAAATATCAACTTGATATCACCGATCACTTGCGTACCACCGTTGACCGGATGCAGTGATTTATCTGCCACTCCCGGAATGGAGCGAATGGTATTTAACCTCGCCACACCTACTTGTGAAGGTGTACCAATGGAGTAGGCAATATACCAATGCAATCCATCATAGGTCAGATCAAGTCCGCTATCACTTCCACCGCCACCTGGAATGACAGTCGTGGTTGTGGGCGTGTTTGTGAGGGAGTTTCCGAAGTCAAAACGGGTAACCACCTGATTAACTCCCGAAACAAAGGCAAACCATTCGTTTTCAGCAAAAACAATTTCAATATCATTGGGAGCAATGGAGCCTGTAATTCCACTCAGTTCGGTAGCCACCGGAGTGTTGCTCAAACTGTTTCCAAAGTCCAACCGGATGAGTGTGTTGTTTCCCCGGCTGGCAATAAAACCAAACCATTGATTGCCATCAAATGCTGTCTCCACTCCATACGGGATATTACCTCCCAGATTTCCCAAAGATTGTGCGGTGGGTGTTAATAACAGATCTCCCTGATTGAAATCCCAAAAGCAAGACGTTGCACCAGTGGATTGATTAGTAAGTTGGATCGATTGATTCAGACAGGCGACAGATGGAGCAACAAAGTCTGAAACAGGTTGGCCCATCACTCTCCAGGCTGTAGCAAAAAGAAGAACGAGGAGAATGCCTACCGTCCTCACCCGTTTTTGGGCAGCACTGAAAAATTTTATTGGAATATTTGTACGTATTCTTCTAAACATCATGGGTTAATCATGGAATAATGAATCTTTGATCAGATCGTATTGAGTCTTGAGTTGATAGGAAGTATTTTGTATACTGAATTTTTCCCGGACATGTACTCTTCCATGAGCCGCAAAGGTAACTCTCAACGGTTGATCATCTATCAGTTTCTGCATGGCTTCGGCCATAGTCTTAATATCGCCCACAGGCACAAGGAAACCGGTTTGCCCGTCCACAATTATTTCTGCGGGTCCACCGCAGCGTGTGGCTATGATCGGGCATCCAAAATATTGAGCTTCCAGACAAGTAATGGAAAATGACTCAGATTCCGAAAAATTGATAGCAAAAGCAGCTTTTTTATACTCGGATTCTACATCGTTTGAGAAATCTGACCATTCAATTTGAGACTCAATTTCATAATGCCGAATGGCGGCCACGAGCTCCTCTTTAAACTTTTTGTTTTTTTCCATCCCCATGTCTCCGCCAACAAATCTCAGTTTCCATTGAGGATACAGGCGGGCTATTTTTGCAAAGGCCTCAATGGCAAAGTTTTGACCTTTTCCACGGATAACATTGGACAGGTAAAGGATTGTGTTGCCAGTAGGTAAAGACTTTTCAAGTTTTTCTACTACGGGTAATTCATTATAGATCATTTTTATCTTGTCGTGAGCTGGCAATTGCTTTTTCAAGTGCTCGGAAACGCAGATGATGGCATGCGCATTTTTAATGTGTAGACGAAGCCAATAACCAAAGAGCCACGCGGGAAATTTTTCAGGTAGAAACCGGATGTGGTTGAGGTAGGGGATTTTCATCCCCATAAAAATCAGGATAACTGGTAACAAGTTATATAGGTCATTGTTATGGATAATACGTACTTGTTCTTTTCGAATAATTTTCCGCAAACGAAAAGCATTCCAGAGGAGCATAGGAAAATAGATCAGAACTGAGAGAGGTCTTCGGCTCAATTCTTTCAGGGGTAACTCATGGACATGAAACCCCCTACTTTCTACTTCGACACGTGCGTGTGAATGCCGGGGGAGAACAAAAACAAATTGGTAATACTCGTTTAAATCTTCTGATGTCCGAAGAATGGACTTTAGTGCTCCCGTTATGTGGGTACTATTTTCGATAATGAGAACGACCGGTTTCTTCATATCAGAGATTTCATCAAGTGAGCGATTTCACGATGAGTCTGGCTAATGGTAAAGGCTTGTACACGAATAGGTCCGATGTCCCGATACGTATTCAACAATGAAGGTTGCTTGTAAACCTCTTCAATGAAGCGAGAACTTTCCTGAATGGATGAAGGATGATTTAACAGAGGTAAGAGCATACCAAATTCAACAACCCCAGGAGAAAGAGTACGACCGGTTGCACCTGAGGTAAGAATCTCTCGAGGCCCGGTAGGACAATCGGTAGCCATGGCTGGTAGCCCACATGCCAGGGCTTCACACAGGGCCAATGGAAACCCTTCCCAGCCACTAGTCATTAAGTACAAGCTTGCATGCCTGAGAAAGGCGTACGGATTTTGGTGATAGCCAAGAAAAAAAAGCTGATCATCTGGGTTCCACTGGTGACTTTCCCACCGTTCATAAGTGCGGAGCTTTAGCTCTGAACATTGTTTTAATAAGTGTGCCCGTTCTTCTCCATCACCTATGATTACCCATTTGATGGATGAATGTTGTTTGAGCAATGCGGCCAGTTGAATAAGGGCGGTAAGATTTTTCTGAAGAGCTAAGCGACAGTGCGTAATAATCACAAAGTGTTCCTGGCAAAGCTTGATAAAATCGCTTTCCACAGGCTCGCTGGATAGTCTTTTTATTCGATCCAGATCAAACCCGTTATAAATGGTCAATAGCTTTTCGCTTGTAGCCGGATAATATTCCTTCAATTCGTTTTGGAGGGCCTGGCTAACACAAACAATTTTATTCGCTTTTTTATAAAGCCAGGTCATCAACACCTGTTTGCGAAACCAGCCCACTGCGCCATGGATATTGGCATCATGCTGCTTTGTACCATGAATCCACAAAACAATTTTATCCGTTTGCCTGGAAAGGATGTTGACGTAGTCAGCCCCTTCTAAATGACTGATGGATATATGTGGCTGAATTTTTTTTTTAAGTGCCCGAAGTCCCACAACCCGTTTCAGAAAATAATAGACTTTGGTTAGAAGATTATTGCCGGCAGGGATTTGCAAACTATGCACAGGAAAAGGCCATTGCTCTGAAAGAGCCCCGTCCCAGTTGAATACACAACCATGAACGGAATAGCTCTCCGACAGAAATTCCAGATGCTGACGAAACACGTTTTGTGCGCCTCCCGGATTCAGGTTGGGGATGATGAGTAAAACTGTCTTTTTGTTGCCGTCCATCAACTCGTAAAGATAGACTCACAATATTGTTTTACCAGACGTGGCTCCAAATAAAAACCTCCGTGTCCAGACTTTTTACCTGCCATACCCTGAAGAGCCTGATAATGAAAGCCAAATAAATGTGCGAGCATGATGTAGTGAAAGGGCAGATATTCGTGTGCGTGAAACAGCTCCAGTATCCGTAGTGGCTGATCTTTCCGAAAGATGACATTGGTGATGCCTGCCCCATGAACAGCCACTACATCTGTAGCAGATTGAAACAACTTTACCTGCTGATCGAGAGTAAGACTGGCGGCATCTACTTTGATAAATTTGTATGGACTGAGCGCGTTGAACACCTCATCTTCGTTTTCCAGAAAACGATGACTACCCGAGGTACGTATCAGGAATATTCGCACGGGTGGCTGAGGAATGGAGGTGCCCAACAATACATGTGCTGACCGGACGAAATACGTATACGTGTGTGTGTAAGGCTTGCAAAAGGTAGCCCGGTTCGCTTTTATCCATTCACTTCCTTGTACGTGCCATCGTAGATGTGTAAGTCCGGCTAGTGAGAGGAATTGTTGAAAATACTTTTTAGCCCATAGGCGATCGCTCACGACCAGTGTTGTTTGTTCATCAAACCGACCATGATCTTGTAACAAATAGATTTTTGGCAGGATATCGTTATAGAAATGAAAATAATTTTCTTCTCCCGTGTCGCGCAGCGAAATAATATGATCTAATCTTACTACTCTTCTGTTAGAAAAAATCGATTCTGCCACCGAAGGTTTATGAACGTAAGGGGCATAACCAAAGCCTAACGATAAATAGATTAACTGACGTTTTCCGATCATTCCCCAACCGGTTTTGCCCTCTATAAATAGTTGGTCGGATTGAATATCAATGATGTATTGATTTTGGGTCCATTCAGGATTTGTCCATCGGGAGAAACCCTTACGTATCGACTCTGGAAAGGGGCTCAAATCAATAGATAATTCCAGAAAGGGATTTTTCTGTTCATATAGAATTACTTCGTGCGGAGCAGGATCGTAGCTGGAAAAGAAAAGACGATCCCATGTTTTGGCTTTTACCTTGTTTACTATTAGAAATAGTTTTTTCAGCCATAGAATCGGGAATATCTTTTTCAGCAACTGTTTCATCTTTACATACCTGTCAGGGTTCGACCGATGAATTTTAGGTGTTGGGAGAGCGTTGGGGAATATCCCTTCAGCATTCGCTGCTGATACCAGGCCCAAAGATTGGGGACTCCCAAATGTCTGTTGTGGTATCGGCATTCAAAGACCCGCTTGGATAGCTCATAATCGAGCGCATCCGGATCGAATGCATGGGTTTCCTGATTTTGCATTTTCAAATACATCAACCATTCCATGGTTTTGTCAACTTCTTCCTGTGTGGAGACTTTCACCACGTTGGCCGCCTGGTCATGCTGTTCAAAAGCGGAAGAAGCGGGAACTCCCAACTCCTGCATGATAAAATTCTGACGAATGGCAAAAGAGTTAATCTTTCGTTTTTGTTCTGCTTCGCTTTTGAGCGAAGGAGGAAACGTGCGGTAATGAAGCAGTACTTCGGGAAGATTGGCAAAACGAAAACGGTTCACCAAACGACACCAGAGTTCGTACTCTTCGCTGTATTGCTGCAGTTCTTCGCGGTAAAAGTTTTCAGGACTGTCAAAAACGTTTTTTCGAATCATGACCGTGGGGTGACCAAAACAAACGTTGAATAGAAGTTGAGCCTTACAGGCATCATGACTAAGCGGGAACCGGTGAATGAAGTTTCCGAAGCCTATACTTTTCATGGCTGTCCCCACGATGGATATCTCCGGTGTCGTCTCCAGAAAGTTAACTTGCTTTTCGATGCGGGTGGGTAAGGCAATATCATCGGCATCCATGCGAGCAATGTAGTGGCCTTTCGCTATTCGGATGGCCTGATTAACAGAGGCGGCCAATCCTCTATTGATAGGGTTTCTGATGATATGTATCCGGGAATCATGAATTTGTTTGAGTAGTTCACAGGTGCCATCGGTACTGGCATCATCGATCACGAGTAGCTCCAGAGACGGGTAGGTTTGATGGCAAATACTCTCAATACATTCAACAATGTACTTTTCTGCGTTAAACGCTGGTATCACGACACTGACCAATGGATTCATGAATACATCCCTTTATTTTTGGCCATCAACAATTCCCGATCCCAACATACGTCAAAGCCTGTCACCGCAAGAGTTTCCGCGATTTCTTTTTGCTCACGCGGATGGTGCGTCTCCAGAATGATGACCGCTATTCGTTTTTCCAGAACCTCTAAAAAATCCGAATCTTTGAATAAGAGGACTTCCGTTCCTTCAATATCCATTTTGAGTAAGTCGATGCGCTGTAAGTTCTTTGACTCCAGGAGGCTTCTGATCGAAATCCCGTGAATGGTTCCTGCGGGGTCTTCTTTTACCTGAAAACTCCAGGCCAGCAAATCGTTGGTTTTGGTTATGGATAATTTCTGATTGCGGGTCCAAATGCCTCCAGAGATCGCATCCGCCAGCAGAAGATTATTTTGTTGAAATTGAAAAGTTAATTGCTGAAAATTTTCCGGGTCAGGTTCGATGGCAATGATTCGGGCCTCGGGCCACCTGGATTGACACAGGAGTGAAAAAAGACCAACATTAGCCCCGAGATCCATAATGCACGGCTTGGATGGAAGAACAAGATCATTCAACAGATGATATTCCCCTTTAAAAAAAACCTGTAGATACACCAACACGTCACTGCTATTAAACCGAAGGCTGATGCGTTGCCGTTGATGAGGAGCTATCACTGTCACACGATCACCTGTCTTTAAAATTTGATAATTCAGAGGGAGGGTAAGTCTTAACAAGTAAACCCAATTACCTAAGATGGCAGGAACTGGCAGCCTCAGGATGCGTCTGATCAAATAGCTAAAAACGACTAACCAGAAAGAGATTGGAGTTTTTAGCCAAAACATAATTTAACCTTTGATCTTAAGGTGAAGTTGATCATACAAAGGTAATGCATGGCTAATATTAAAATGTTGGGTGACGGTGGTAAATAAATTTTCACCCATGTTCTTCCAGTGGGGTTTGTCTTGCCAGTGCTGAAGCAGATATTCAGCCGCCTGAGCAACGGCTTCTTCACGACTAACCAAAACGCCATTTTCACCGTGTTGGACATAAGAATTAAAATCACCAACCCCCCGACAGACGATTACGGGAGTCCGGGTCAATGCCGCTTCCTTCACAGTCGTGCAACTGGCCTCTGTAACGGATAAATGAACATAAATATCACTGGCGGCCAGATAATCCAGTACATTATGGGTAAAACCAATAAAAACAATCCGGTCTTTCATTCCCAGAGCATTTGCCTGATGTTTTAGCTTTTCCTCTTCGGGTCCCTGACCTAGCAGCAGAAGTTTGACATCTATTCCCTGACGGAAAAGCTGATGAGTTAAATCGATGACCTGATCCATGCGTTTTAATGGTGAAAGCCTACCGACACAGATCAGCAGCAATTGAGCAGGGTAGTCATGACGTATGCGGAATACCGATTCCGGCTCTGGAAGTGTGTAGAGTTGAAAGTTGAATGAAAGTGGGATGACCTGAATTTTTTCAGGATTGATTTTCTCTACGTTCACCATGTAGTCTTTGGCATTCTCCGAAACAGCCACGATGTGCCTGGCTCCCTGATAAATTAAGCGACTGGTGCGCTGGGCTTTTGGGCTGGCTTCAAAAACCAAGGCGTCAGCATGATGTCGGGTCACCACCACTTTAGCTCGCATAAAATACTGAGCGAGAACCGCGATCAGATTACAGGGATCTAAATGAGAATGAATGATATCAATATTGTTTTGATGGCAGTAGCGGATGAGCGCCCATACTTCTGTCATTACGTGAATGGGAAACCATCGGGGTGTTGGCGTGCGGGACTGAGCTGTGAAACCATTCGCTTGAAAGAAATCATGTAAGATGGAGTGAGGGGACTGGGTCAAAAGAAAAATCCGGTTCCCTTCGCTGGCAAATGCAAGAGCCTGGCTTTCGATATCGCGAGAGCGTTTATTCGCTACGGTATAGAACAGAATATTCACGTGCGGATCATGGTTTATAAGCGTTCCTTGAAATATTCATATTGCCCTGGTCATCACGGGTAGGCAGGCCTCCATGGGATGTTTCATCAGGAGTTCTTCTTTTGTTTCAAAAAGTTTTTCAACCAAGTCCAGCCTTCCATCACACTGTGTTCACGTACCAAAAGCAAAACACTTAGCATCCCCAGCAGCCCACAAGTGGTTAAAGTCATCAGGTTCAACAGGGTGTAATCAAACAGGCGGGATGTCCAATAACCGCATATCCCGCAAACGGCCAACGACACAAAAATCCATCGCTGATCTCCAAACCATTTTTTAGCGGGCAGTTTGATGACGTGGGACAATACCAACAGTTTGGGGATAAAGGTAACGATGGATGAACCTATTTTTGCATACACAATGCCTGTCAAACCGTATTGTAAACCAATAACGATGCTGATGATCAAAATCAGTTTTTCGGCAACATTAATTCTTAGAAGCAAATCGGTTCTTCCTTGAGAGGTGATAACACTGTCATTGAAATTATTATAAGACGAAATAGCAGCACTGATGGCCAGAAAAGATGCGAAGGGAGCCATTTCAACCCAGGCAGATCCGAATAAAAAAAGAATTACCTGATCGGACGCGACAGCCGTTAAAACCAGTATGGGCATTAAGCAAAGAGATAAATATTTAACAGCCCGGAGATAATTTTGATTTAAAGCCTCCGGGTGAGGTTGCAAGGCGGCAAAAACGGCAAAAAATGTTTTATTGAAAACATTTCCAATAGAGTTAACCGGTAGTTGCACCAGAGCAGACGCACGACCATAATATCCAAGTTCCGTTTTACCAAAAAATTTTCCGATCAGTAACATGTCCAGATTTTGCGAGAAGAAATCAAGCGTTTGGCTGGGTAAAAAATTGCGGGAAAAGCGGGCAATTTTTCTAACCGCGCTTTTGGAGAAGCTTATCGATGGAGACCAATGACATAAATATAAATTGATGCATACATACACCAGATGATTGATGATGGCTTGTGCGACTAAACTCCAGACGCCCCAACCATAGAAAGCCATCGCGATGCTGGTTCCGTAAGAAATGGTGGCAGCTACTAATTGCGAAAAAACAAGTTCCTTAAAAGCCAACCTTTTGCTTAGTAAGCCCAGCGGTACGGAACTACAGCCATAGATTAAAAAGATAAAACTGAAGATGCGGGTAACGGTCGCTAGCTCTGGCTGCCGGTAAAATGCTGCGATGTAGTCTGCACCAAAGAAGAAGATGGTGCCTACCACCACACCCAACATTAGATTAAGCCAAAAGATTGATGAGAAGTCCGTTGGTTCAAGATCCTGATTTTGTACGATGGCATGTGCCAACCCTAATCCTACCACCAGACTGGCCAGACTGGACAACACGGTAAGCATCCCAAATAAACCAAACTCAGCCGGACTAAGTATCCGACTTAAAGCTACTGTGCCACCCAGGGTAACTACATACATCCCGATTTGCCCAATCAGATTCCATTGGAGTCCGGCAATCGTTTTTTCTTTTAGGGGCTGGAGAGAACTCACGGTTTCTTGTATTAAAAACGCGAACCTAAATTCCAAAGGGTAGGGGAATTAACTAATCGAAACCGATTTTGAAGTTTCGCTCGCTTTCTTCGTCTCCATTTTAGCAACAGTGGTACCGGGAATATTTTTTTAGACTCCAAAAACTTAACCAGGTTATTGAAAGGTTTGTTATGCTCATACCCGATATCGCTTTTAAAAAAACCGCTTTCAATGGGTAACGGTAAGACGCAACGTAAACCGGCTATGGCTCCTTCCCGATGATACACTGCCCAGCTATCGGGAGAATATCGAATGGGGTAAATAAGCTTAACGAGTCGTTGAGCGCAGGCTAAGGATAGGATGTACGCAGCGGTCGTGATGGGCCGCCATATTTCAATAGGTCGATAGATTCCGGTGCGATCATCCATCGCTATTTTTTCAGAAGTAGTAAAATCAACGATTTCCTTACTTTGATAATAAAGCAACAAGGGTTCGTCTTTTGGCAACGAGCCATCCTCAAACTTCTCTTCCACCCATTGGAGTACGCGGGGTACTCTGGAAGAAAGCCACACATCATCTTCCAGGATCAAAGCATAGGGGATTTGCTCGGCAATCATTTTTTGATAGACATGATAGTGACTGAGCGAGCAACCAATCATGCCGGGGGTGAGCAACTCTGACCATTTCCTCACCACCTCCATGTTGCACATTTCCTCCAGTTGGGTGGGTGTTAGTTTTCGACCATCTACGGCAGGAAAAAACTCATGCGGTAAGCCCAGTTTGTCCAACTGTGCTTTCATGAAAATCTTTCGATCAGTGGATTGCTCCAGATTGACAACCAATATCTTCACAATAAATCCTGATTAACGATCACAATGTTTTCACCTGAAATTTTTCGTTGATAGCGAATACTTTGCAGCGCATGGGAGAAAATCTTTTCTACTCCGGGGCGTAAGTTTTCATGTAGCTCAACAATAATCATGCGGGTTCGTTTGATCCAATATTCGTAGTTGTGCTGAAATACCTCAAATTCAGCTCCTTCAATATCTATTTTCAAAAGATCAATGATCTCGATACCGTTGTTTAGCATAAAGGAAGTCAGATCCATCGCAGGGACCAGTGAGTCAGATGCTTTCACTGATTGACCAACTTGTTTGCTCCACGCTTCTGCTTCGGTATTGGTAAAAGCGAGTGAAGTACACTGATCCCATAAAGCCAATCGAAACGTCTTCCATTGCGGATGCTGTTGGGCATGCCGGGATAGCATCTGAAAATTATCCGGATCGGGCTCTAACGAATAAATCATTGCCTGGGGAAATTGATGTGAAAAGTAAAGAGACGCCAACCCGATATTGGCTCCGGCATCTACAATGATCCTGGGTGAAAAAGGCACCGCTATATCATATTCTCCATTCATAAAAATCTGCCGGAATACCGAAAAATCTGAATTCCCCGGTCGCAGGTAAACAGGAGCAGGCAATAGACTTGTGGGTAGAATGTAGATATCATGCGATCTTTTCAACACAAGATAGTGCCGGAGAATAGAAAGGGTGGCCAATAGCCCGTTTCTTTTTATGGAATACCAGATGCTCCTGAGAATATCGCGCGTAAGAATCATGACCAATTCAATTGGACAATAACTTATTTACCCCATATACATAACTATCCCGGACCGGATCGCCACTCTGCTGAAAGGTGAGTCTGAAATTTGGTTCCAGGAAAGAAATTACTTCTTCTTTAGTTTTAAAAAATTCCGATTCGCCACCATGATAGCGGAAGTCATGGCAGGAGATGGCAATGTTTCTGATTTTTCGGATGGATTGGTTCATCCCACGAACCAAAAATCGTTCGGCACCTTCAATGTTTACTTTCAGTAAATCGACACGATCAATGGCTTGTTCTTCTATAAAATCATCAATACTTATGCTCGGAATCTCAAAGGTGTTATTGGTGGTTTTCGTTTGAATCGAGTTGGACACTCCATAGCCTCCATCATCTTCAATGAATACCACTCCCTTACTTTCAGAAATAGCTAATAAAAACAGATTTGTATTCCCGAAATTATTTTGTTTCACCACGTCACTCAAGATGTCATAGGTTCTGGGATTTGCTTCCAGGGCATATACTTTGCCACCCGTACCCACACAGGCCGCCAGCGGAATAACTTCTTCTCCTACACCCGCCCCCACGTCAATGACCGTATCATTCGGATTGGGTAAATATTGAAAACAAGAGTAGCGTTGGAGGGTATCCAGGTAGTATTTTTGGGAGCTGAACCAGGAAGCTTCTTTGGTAATAAAGAACGAACCATCAATCCGATATTCCCACAATCGGCTCATGGGGTTAAATCTGACTGATTGAATTTTTTCTCCTTTGAGACGGTAGGCGATGAAAACCGCTGTGGCTGCCAGCCAGCGCCATCCATCACGATCCAAATGCTGAATAATTCCAGAGATTCCCATAAGGTAAAGACCACAAATATCGCTTAATTACGCTGGGATAAATTTGATATTTAGAAAAATAAAAGTCCTTATTTGAAAACGAAAATACTTTTTCTGGTTCCCTACCCCCACGGCTGGTCCCCTTCCCAGAGGTTTCGGCTGGAGCAATATCTTCCGGCATTGAATTCCACGCAGTATGAATGGACGATGGAGAGTTTTTGGAGCCTTCGGTCGTGGCAAGGCCTATTTATCAAAGGTAAAACGGTCCATAAGATTTTAAGTATGCTCCGGGGATACACCCGTAGGTTTTTTGTCCTTTTTTCTATCTCTTCATACAAATTTGTTTTCATTCATCGGGAGGCTGCTCCGCTAGGGCCGCCCGTCATTGAGTGGATCATCCGTCATATTTTTCGAAAGAAAATCATTTATGATTTTGACGATGCCATCTGGTTAAAAGATAATCCTCAGGAGTCAGTGTTATTTGAATGGTTGAAATGGCGTTCCAAAGTACAATCAATCTGCCGTTGGAGTTTTGCCATTAGCGCAGGGAATGAATATCTGTGTGAATATGCCAGACGTTTCAACAGCCATGTTTTTTATAACCCCACCACGATCGATACCGAGCATCTTCACAATCCGGCCCTCTTTGCCCGAAACGTAGACCCCACCCGGATTACCATCGGCTGGACAGGCTCGCACTCCACCTTGAAGTACCTGAAGCAAGTGGAACCCGTTTTACATCGACTGATGCTTCGGTTTGATTCGTTAACGTTTGTCTGCGTAGCGGATCGTCCACCTGAAATTGAAATTCCGCGGATGCAGTTTGTTCCGTGGAGCAAAGAAACAGAGATACAAGCCTTGGTAAATATAGATATTGGCATCATGCCTTTGCCGGATGATGAATGGGCCAACGGAAAATGCGGGTTTAAAGCACTCCAGTATATGGCGCTTCAAAAGGCTACGGTGGCTTCACCGGTGGGAGTGAACACCTCCATCATTCAACCGGGGGTAAATGGCTTTCTGGCAAGCACCGAAGCCGATTGGGAAAACTACCTCACCCTGCTAATCACCAATAAAATGTTGCGCGAACAAATGGGCCAAAGAGGGCGCCAACGGGTCGAAGAAAGTTATTCGGTGGTGTCCAATACTCCTTTGTTTCTCTCGCTTTTTGAGATAAAGTAAATCAGGGCCAAGCCCAGCAGGTAAAAGGGTAACACCGGTATTTTGTAACGGGTCAGCGTTCCAAAATTGTAAGTAGACACTCCAACACCAAAGGCAAACGTCAGACTAAAGATCAGGCAAAAAAGAACATGAGCATTTGAGAAAGCATATAAAAAGGATCGTGGACTTCGAAACAACAGAAAAACTGTGAACCCGAAAAAAAACAAACTCTCGATGGCGGAGAGCAGCATCAGCGGATTCTTTACTTCCCATAAATAGGGCCGGAATAAGGTCACATTGATGCCGGCAGGAGCCAACTTTAGCATCCCCAGAAAAGTGCCATCCAATTCGCCCAGCGAATAACCACTGCCGGCATCACGCCCGGAATAGTACCGGATGTCGTAAGCAGTCATTCGGGCGGTGCGAGCCAGGTTATCAACGGAGTAGCGACTGCTGTTTTCTCCGATCACCGTAATCCCAAAGTAGATAGAGACCAGCGCCAATCCTGTAAACACCGGTACCAGAATAATTTTCAGCATGTTTGACCGGATAGCAAAAAAATACTTGGAATACACCCAGAACAATACGGCAGGAACAAAACACATGAGGATGTATAGCTTGATCTGGAAGATAAGATAAATGCTCACGACCAGGATGAGCAGGGGGAGAAACTTGGTTTTTTTTAAAATAAAAATCTGGTGAATGGCATACGTAAGGAATCCTAACGAGCCCAATGTAATGGTGTCTTTCAGAATTCCTGACCCCCAGAAGATGACGGAAGGAACAAACAAAGTAGCCGCAGCGATCCATCGATGGATGGACGGAAATTCGCGGTAAAAAGTAACAAACAGCGCCCACGACCCCGCAAAACTGAATAACGAGAAAAGCACGGCTGTAGCAGCATAGCTTGACCAGGTAAACAGATCAAAGAAGGCAGCAATCCTCACCACAAAATAGGAGTGGGGATCGTAATAAAACATTATTCTTGAGTGATAGCTTAGCAAATCTGGATCACTTCCGGGAGTATTAAAAAGCAGTCGGAGTCCCTTGGTAAAATCATCGGTAAAGGCCTCCCAGATGATGCGGCTGCCATAGGTATGGTAGTTGAATGTATCTCCTCCCGAATAGTAGAACTGGTAGATAAATCCCAAGGCCAGTGCACCCATTACTTTTAAGGCGAGGGCCGGATAAAAATACCTGCGGGTGATGGAGTCCGTCACAAACGATCGCACCATAAAAGCTGCTACGCATACAATAATCAGCAGCAAGGGAGTTACTATAAAATCGTGTAGTTCCAATCGATAAAGTTACTTTTGATAGAGAGTTCCAGTCGGGTTATTAGTCACCTTTTTCTAAGTTCTTTAGTCGTTTTTTGGCGTCTTTAAAGGCTTCATCTTTTCGACCAGCCTTTTTCTTCGCAAGCGAAAAATAAGCCCGGGCTGCCTTTTTATCACCTTGCTTTTCACAGATTTCACCCAAGGCAATCAACGAAAATAGGTAATACCCAGATTCTGTGGCGCCAATTTCTTCCGCATAGGTGATGGCCAGTTCATAATATTTACGAGCCTCGGCATAATTTCTACGCACTTCGTTCACTTGTCCTAGAAAAAAGGAAGCATATCGGCCGCTGGTAGCTTCATACCCTACATGAGCACTATCGATTCGTTCCAAAATTCTTTTCGATTGTTTCTCTACTTCCGTGAGGGCTCCTTTGGCGTATAGCATGCGCGCGTAGTACCGGTGAAAATAAGGATTGTCGGGATACGTTTCATAGAGATATTTCGAGATTTCATACGCGCGGTTCTGGTCATTTTCATAACTATTCAGAATGCGCATGAGCCATACCATAGCCTCGGTTCGGGTGTAAAAGGCGTTGTAGGATACTTCCTTTAATTGTTGGAGTCCGAGTTGTTTATCGCCTTTGCGAAAAAACCAGAGGATTGGCTTAAGGGCGGGATAGTTTTCTGGCACCCAAACAGAGAAATAATTGTATAGCGCATCTCCAAACAGCAATTCCGGGCTGAGGTAGTTTAGCTCTTTACATTCTTCCATATAGTTTAAAGCCGTTTTTCCGGCTGATGCCGCCTTTCTCCAGGCTTTCCGCTCTTCATCTGAATACAAACGCCCTTTAAATCCGTAGGCGGCTGCCAAAAAAAAGGATGATTCCAGTTTGTATTCAGGGTACTTTTTCCGGAGCACTTCGGAGATGGAAATGGTGCTATCCATGTATGCCAAAAACCGTTCATCATGCGACTGGTCGCGTGTATTGGGCATAATCTTCCACCACTCGCTTAACCCCAGCAAAAAGTAAGGCAACGGATGCCACCGGTACTTTTCCTTAAAATACCGAAACTGGCGCTCGGCCTGCTCAAACTTAAAATTGTACATGTCGTTAAGGGCTTGTGTGGCCTCTAACTGTACGTTGATGTCAGCAATCAAAATCAAGGTGGTGTCTTTTCGGGTTTGAGCTTTCCCCGTCAGACACACCGCCAGACTTACCACGAAAACGCAATTTCTAAGCATTGGATTTAAACCCAAATAAACAAAATCCTACCTTGGCAGCCGAATGAATGAACCCAAACAGTCTTCTATTTTTGAAACCAGTCGGCCACTTGCCTTTGTATTGCTCTGCATGGTTTCTTTTTTACTCTTATTCGTTAAAAAAAACTTTATTGAATATGAGACAGCAGCGTTTGAATTCTTACAGGATCGACCAGAGGGAGCCATCCTCCGGCTGCTGAGCACGTTACAGTTTGTTTCTATTCCACTCATTTATGCCGTTAAATTCACGGTCATCGGCTTTGTTCTTTGGATGGGTTGTTTTCTTTTTGGCTTTCGGATCTCTTATCTCCAGTGTTGGGGGATCGTGATGATCTCTGAGTTTGTCTTTATCGGCCCGGAATTAATAAAGATTGTATGGTTTCTGACCGTTCGGACAGATCCGAGTCTTTCTGACATTAGCGCCTTCTACCCCCTCTCGATGATTAATCTGGTGGGTGATTATTCCGTTTTAGACCCGCGCTATGCCTATCCGCTGCGATCCCTCAATGTCTTTGAAATGATTTATATACTAGTCATGGTCAATGGCGTTCACTTTTTTGCTAAACGCGAGAAAAAAAATGCCTGGTGGATTGTAACGTGTAGTTATGTTCTCGTGTTCGGGCTATGGCTGATTTTTTACATGATTGTTTACAAGTAAGTAGCCGTGGTAAAAACTATTTTCAGGATTCCTCACCTTTTTTCTACCTTTCCAACCTGTTAAGCTAACTACCTGAATTCCCGAAACCTGATCATGAAAGGCAGTACCTGGCTTACAAAAGCCATCTTTCCCTGTTTAGCAATAGTCCTCAGTCACCAGGTGGGTGCGCAGCCAGGGGTGACCATCTCCCGCAAGTCGCTCACAGCCGTAGAAGTCTACCAATTATTGGATCAGTACAGAAATTATGAATCCATCACGTTTCAGGAGTGTGCGATTACGTATGGCGAACGCGAGGATGACTATCGCTTTGCCATGGATGACTATACGGATTTCGAAAGCTCCAATGGATATCAGAGTTATATCCCCAAGCCAATCATTAATGCCGAAGTAAATTTTAGGGAATGCTCCTTTAATGCAGCCGATAACCGGGCGGTGGAGTTTTCCAATATTTATTTTAAAGGACAATTAACCCTTGACAACAGTACCGGCTATGGACTTCAATTCAGTCGTTGTGTTTTTTGGGATGGGATTGTTACCACCGATGTGAAGTTTCGCTACCTGGAATTGATCAATTGTCAGTTTTATCACTCCTTTGGATTCAACGATGATGAGATAACTCAGTTGAAGCTGACCCAATGCGAATTTGTCCGAAATGATAATTCAGTGGCCTTTGGGTTGAACTTCGTCAACCGTAATCAATTTTACGACTTTCTCATTTATAAGTGCGAGTTTCTGGATCAATCAAAAGCCTCTCAGCAGGTAGCCAGTGATAGTTTGATCCATCAAAATAACCTTTTGTCTCTAAAAACTTTTGATGCAGATCATTTTCATGTGTCGCACTCAATCTTTGATTGTTCCATTGTGTTTGGTGATTTTGCCATCGAAAAATCGTTTGTTTTTAAGAGTAATCGCTATTATCAAAAGGTGGCTTTTGAACAGGCACCCAACATCCCCACCGAAAATTCTGTTTTTTCATTTGCCGACCTGGTCACCGTTTCGCCCAAACGAAGGACAACCCCTGATTCGCTGGGTATTAAAATCGGAATCATCAAAGAACTTCCCAATGAAATGTTTCTATTTTACCGCTATGACAGCGATTGGGAGTATGGTAAAGATCAGGTGCGCCCCTGGATAGATACAACCCCTGAAAAACAAATCATACCAGTTTACAGTAAACTGCTTTCAGTGTTCAATGCCTCCTCCGACATTGAATCGTATAATCTGTGCTTTCGTCAGATGAAGCGTATTGAAAAGACAGCTTCCAAAGTCCGGTGGGAAACCCAACAAAAGTTTATTGACTGGTTTCGGTGGAAAATGGACATTTTCCTGGAGAAATTCAGTGCCTACGGAACGGACCCTGTGCTATCACTTTTCAACTCTTTTTTGGTGATCTGTGCTTTTGCGCTGATCTATATTGTGTTTCCGAGTGAGGAGGATAATCTTCGTTTCCATAATATTCAGACAGCCGTTTATCGTTATGTCGCTCATTTTGCTGAACAGCAAAAACAATTTTTAACTACCGATGAACTTTATCAGAGAGATCTGGAGGCTGGCAAGGCAATGAAGCAACAACTTCGTATGAACATTGAGAAACTTCCTCCGGTGGTTTCTTTTCTGGGGATGCCCTTTTACTATGTCTCGTACTTTTTTGCCTTTATCAGACATCGTCTCCGCAGCATGGTGCGCTTTAACATCTACCAGGACTGGACCGATCTGAACGCGATGGGACGCTTTAAAACCTCTGTGGTGGTGAGTATTAATTTTGTCGGTTTCTTATTGTGGGGATTGATTATGCGTCTGATCAATGGATTCACGTTGAGTCTGAATGCGTTTGTTACCCTGGGGTATGGGGAAATTGAAGCCAAAGGTATTGCCCGGTATTTTTGTGTGATTGAAGGATTGGTCGGATGGTTTTTGTTAAGTGTATTCAGTGTTTCACTCATAAGCCAGATTCTCCAATGAAGCTATCGTTGCTGATGGTGGTGTGTCTTTCAGGATTGTTTTGGTCTTGTCGCCAGGAGAAGGAAGCGGAGGAACAATTGCTGTGGGAATATTATCGTGGCTTTACTTATCCACCGGAATTGTTTGATAGTCTTAGTTCGCTGGCGCAAGAAGAACCTACGCGCAGATTTTTCGAAGGTATGCGTTGCTTTGAAAAGTATGACCAACTGGACAGTGTCTCTTGTTATGACAGCGCCCGTATGATTTTTGATGGACTGATGGCGGACTATCCGGATAGCTACCTGGGATATCTGGGGAAGGGGATTTTAATGACCGAGCGTGGCCGTAAGGAACGAAGCCGGAACCATCCACAGGATCAACTGTGGATTGACAGTGCGGAGCAGTTTTATAAAACGGCTTCTCTAAAAGAGCCTGGCCATGGAGCCATTTATTACTACCGTGGCCGTAATCAATACAACCGAAATCTGGACACCATTAACCTGTTAGCCATTGCTTATCTGGATACAGCGGTTCAGCTCAGAGAAAACTTCTTCAAGGCCACTGAGCGGTCAGCGGAGTTTTTATCACACTATCTGGATCTTTCGGAGAAACTTGGGGGTGACAGCCGAACCCGGTTTCAATCAGCCTTTCCTAATGTGGAAGAGCGGATCAAATACTATTTTAGCAGAAGCCTGTCCATTGACTCCTCCTGGTATCAAACTTATCAGGGCATTGCCAAAGCCATCCATGTGTATTCAGCGCGCGAGCGAATCGACTATCTCAATAAGGGTATTTCCATCGCCCGAAGCAAACGCTCACGCGATTCCATCGATTTAATGCTAAGCCTGCTCCATATTTATCACCGCGATCTCCAGGATTACGAACGGGCGCGCACTTCTTTTACACTCCTGAGAGGGGAAGATAAAGAGGCTCAAAAAATAATATCATGGGCAGCGTTTTACCTGAACGAGGAAGCCTCCGAAACCCGGGCCGGACTAAGTACCCTAAAAGCCATGGATGCAACCGAAGGATTGTATCAGTTGTACCACTATCATCGGCTTAGCGGATCATATGATTCGGCCGCGTACTACCTCCGCGAGGTGATGAAGGAAGACCCTTCTCAACAAATCAAATATCAATTGGAACAGGTTAAGTTAACCTTGCATCGTGGACAAAAAGCTCAGGCCGTTCAGCAACTCAAGCAACTTCTGCAGGAAGGCGAAAAGCAATGGGGTGATGACAAGTTTAGCTATGATGAATACAATAAAGCCTTCTATTTGCTGAGGTATTTTGAGGGATATCCGTAAAGGATTAATCGACCCCTGACAATTATGCGAGCATCTTCACCACCGTAAGTGCGGCCTCTTCCCCTTTGTTTCCGTATTGGCCACCAGCCCGGTCTTCCGCTTGTTGTTTGGTCAGCGTGGTCAGCACACCAAATGCCACCGGCTTGTTGGTTTTAAGTGTCACTTTCATGATGCCGTAAGCAACTGCCTGACAGATATAATCAAAATGAGCGGTTTCGCCCTGGATCACACATCCTAAACAGATCACCGCATCAATTTCTTTTTTTTCGGCATACTGTTGCGCTTTCAGGGGCAATTCAAAACTACCCGGTACCGAGGCTTTGATAATGTTGGATTTTTTGGCTCCCAGTTGAAGGAGCGTATCCAAAGCACTCTGGTAAAGGGCTCCTGTAATTTCCTCATTCCATTCGGCCACGACAATGACAAACTTCTTTTTGTGAATGTCTGCTTTTTCTTTTCCTGTCAAAGAGCTAAGTGTACCGGCCATAGTATGATGAGATGGGTTATTTCCGGTCACCAAGTTCGACAAGACTATGAACGAAACCAAACGATATAACCGGGACTGACAATAAATTATGATACAGTTTGCAACCGGTCGTTACGGAAATCATCAACCGAAGGAAAAAAGAAAGGGTAGCCACGGCTACCCTTTCTTTAAATAAATCTTCCTTATGGATTATGAGTTCGACTCTAATCTCGCTTTTTCTTTCTTAGCGTTAGCCGCTTCACTTGAATCCCAGAATTTCTCTACAATGGTTCGATACGCATCCAATGCTTTATCCTTTTTATCCAGTTTTTCGTAGGCTACGGCAGCCTTCATCAGGTACATGGGCGTAAATTCCTTCGTTGGCTTATAGTTAGCAGCTTTGGAATAATAGCTGGCAGCTTGATCAAATTTATCCTGTTCCATGTAGGCATCTCCAATGAGGCTGTAGGCGCGGGCTTGCACCAGCAAATCACTCGCACTGAAATCTTCCAAATGGAAAACAGCCAACGGAAACTTGCCTTGTTTCAAATAGATGGCACCCGTATAGAAATTTGCCAGGTTGGCGGCATCAGTCATGCTGTAGTCGTCAATGATCTGCAAAAAACCGAGGTTGTTGCCATCGCCATTCAAAGCCAGATTTAAACTGTCCGACTCAAAATACCGGATGGCCTGAAACATCTCTTTTTGACCTTCGTCATTGCGCTGACCTTTCCAGTAGTTAAAACCAAAATATCCGCCCACCGCTAAAATCAGGAATGCAACAATGCCCAACACAATCTTAGGGTTTTCTTCCGCCCAATGCTCAACTCCCACCAATTTATCCTGAAGCACTTCAGCGCTTTCCACAGCGGATGCTTTTTCTTCTTTCTTCTTTGCCATAAAAAATGAGCCCCGTAATTCGGGGCTGCAAAATTAATCAATCAAGGCTATTAAACAAAGCCGGAACGAACCGCTAGTCCAGCACAAAGGGGTAGTTGGGTTCCGCATAGATATCTGTCAGGGCTTCACTGGCATCCGGATAGTTGGATTCTTCGGCAAATCGTACACTTTCTTCTACCTGCGCATTTACCTTTTCTTCGATGGCCTGCAACTCGGCTGCGGTGGCAAGCTTCTTTTCCAGGATTGTTTGCCTTACCTGTTCCACCGGATCGCGGTGCTTATACTCCTCCACTTCTTCTTTGGTGCGATATTTTTGAGGATCACTCATGGAATGACCTTTGTAGCGATAGGTTCTGAATTCCAGCAGGGTAGGTCCTTCCCCGGCCCGGGCACGCTCGGCTGCGCGTGTCACAGCTTCATGCACTGCTTCTACGTTCATGCCGTCTACCGGTTCGCTGGGCATATCATAGGACTCGCCAAGGGTATATAGTTCGGTTACATTTGAACTTCGATGGACGGCTGTGCCCATCGCATATCCATTATTTTCGATCACAAATATGACCGGCAATTTCCAGAGCATGGCCAGGTTTAGCGCTTCGTGAAATGCCCCCTGCCGCACGGCACCGTCACCCATATAGCACATGCAAAGATTCTTGGTGCCATTATACTTTTCTGCGAAAGCAATACCGGCTCCAAGCGGAACCTGGCCCCCTACGATGCCATGTCCTCCCAAAAAATTACGCTCCTTGTCAAAAATGTGCATGGAACCTCCTTTGCCTTTGGTGGTACCTGTTTCCTTACCATATAACTCGGCCATGACAGCATTCGGAGAAGTGCCCAGTGCTAAGGGGTGGCCATGATCGCGATAAGCGGTGATCCATTTATCATCTTTGGTTAAAGCCGATACGGCCCCTGCGGCACAGGCCTCCTGACCAATGTACAGGTGGCAGAAACCCCTTATTTTCTGCATTCCATACAACTGCCCCGCTTTTTCTTCAAACCTGCGCATGAGATACATGCTCTCAAACCAATACATATAGGTTTCTTTCGGGTAGCTGCCTTTAGCGGCTTTTGATTTGGCTTGGGTGCTGGTGGCCATATTGCTAATTTTACAGATTAAGAGTTGCGAAAATACGGTAGGATCATACAATCGCCAAACGGCTGTTTGTATTTCAAAATCTTTAAATTTTAAGGTGGCGCGTGTATCTGTCAGGGCTTTATCTGTTTAACTTCAAAAATTACGAGGAAGCTTCGTTCGCATTTAGCCCGGAGATCAACTGTCTGGTGGGGTTGAATGGCAGCGGTAAAACCAATCTGCTGGATGCCATCCATTATCTGTCCATGACACGCAGTTTTCTAAATCCGGCCGACCATCAGAATATCCGTACGCTTCAAAAGAACTTTATCGTGAAGGGCGATTTTGACCGGGCAGGGAGTAAACGATCTGTGGTGGCGTCTTATCAGACGGGCGCGAAGAAAAGTATTCTGGAAGACGGTACAGAATGTAAAAAATTTTCAGATCACATCGGGAAATATCCGTTGGTTTTGGTAACCCCACAGGATATTGAACTGATCTGGGGCGGCTCGGAAAAGCGCAGATCTTTTTTCGATAGTCTGCTTTCGCAAATGGACAAAAAGTACCTGGAGCATCTGATACGCTACCACCACTTTTTAAAACAACGGAATGGAGCGTTACGGATTTTTCAGGAACGGCAATTAGTGGATGAAGAATTACTGGCACGTTATAATGACGAGCTTGTGACAGCCGGTGAATACATCACTGACGTGCGAAAGGACTTGCTGAAAAACTATACGGAGAAGTTTCAGGCCCACTATCGGCAGTTGATTCATACGGCTTTTGAAAACGTCACCATTGTGTATGAGTCCAAGAGCCATGACTCTCTGGCAGAAGCCCTTCGAAAGTCTTTACAAAAAGATCTTGCGTTGGGGCGCACAACCGTGGGCATTCACCGCGATGATTTTCAATTTATGTTAGACGGGGAGGCACTCAAAAGATTTGGATCGCAAGGCCAGCAGAAATCCTTTTTAATCGGGCTGAAACTGGCGGAATTTGATAGTCTCACACAGGCTTTAGGGGTTAAACCTATTCTTTTGCTGGATGACATTTTTGATAAACTGGATGACGAACGCATTGAGAAACTGCTAAGTCTGATCGCCAATGATCATTTTGGACAACTTTTTATCACCGATGCGCGGCCCGAACGTACTGAGCAATTGCTTTCCTCCGCCCGGCTTTCGGCCAATGTTATCCGTATGGCATCCCGGATTTCGTGAGCCGACCAGTTTTGGCTAGATTTGAAAAGATTGTCTCGATCCTTCATTCCGGGCACAGAGGCTGATTTGACCAGGTTAATTTTTTAGATATGTCCAGAAGTTTTGATGATAGCAACAGTAAACATGTGGGAGACGCCATCCGGCAGTTGCTGAAAACCTATCATCTGGACAGTAAGTTTGATGCTGCAGCCGTGGTCGCCTCCTGGGAACGCCTGTTTGGCAAACCGGTGGCCCGGCATACGCGGAGAATTTTTTTAAAGAACAAGGTCCTCTTTGTAGAATTGGATTCTCCGGGCATGAAAAACGATCTGAGCTTGCATAAAAAGCAGATGCTCCAGGCTATTCATCAGGAATTTGGCGCTGATTCCGTGGCAGAAATTGTTTTCATGTAACTGACTTATCCGCGGAATTATCACAGAATCCGTTTGTCTAAACCGAAAAACCGTATAATTTTGCGCTCCTGTTTTTTGGATTTATTCAAAAAGCGGGAAAAAGCCCTGAAAGCGGGCTTTTTTAATCGTTCTTCAATTTATTTTGGATACCACAGGGGGAGATACTCAAGCGGCCAACGAGGACAGACTGTAAATCTGTTGACTTATGTC
>CAYTNM010000003.1:317283-425332 GCA_964439205.1 uncultured Ohtaekwangia sp. | reverse complement strand
CGATCTCGCTTAGAGCGAGATCAGCCTGACGGAGGTGTGTTTTGCCTCACCCCTTGTTTGTAACTGCGAGGGGCCATGCTTTCTGCGCCCCTCTCCGGGGGAGAGGGGATCTTGCTAAAGGATATCTCATAAGATGACTTGTCATGGTGAGGTACTCGAACCATGACTTCCCAGATACGACTTTGATCAGATCTCTGTGCCTATGGTTTTCAAATCGGCTTTGATCTCGCTTAGAGCGAGATCAGCCTGACAGAGTGTGTTTTGCCTCACCCCTTCTTTGTAACTGCGAGGGGCCATGCTTTCTGCGCCCCTCTCCGGGGGAGAGGGGAATGATGGAACTTAATCTTCAAAAAGAGAAAGAGAAGATATCGGCTTTGTTTTTTCTGACTATGAGCAGGCGTTCGTCTGTGACGATGGCAAAGAGTGCTTCGGAGGAAAGTTTCAATTGATTTTTTTCTTCGGTGAAGAGATGATAAAAATGAATCGTGTCGCCATCGAGGTAGTAGATGTCTTCTCCGGCTACGTTCACATTTTTGATGTGTGTTCCGCGGATAAATTTAATGCGGTTGCCTACGGAGGTATAGATTTCGATCTGATTTTTATCATCGCGGATGATCAGCAGGTTTTGATATTCGCGCATGGCCAGGGGCACTCCGGCTTCGCTGCTTAGCCTGAACTCGATCTCTACCAGATGGGTTTGCTGATTGATTTTTTTGACGGATCGATCGGCCTGATCGATGACCCATACATTATTTTCGGGAGTGGGGCAGACGAGTATGGGTTCGATGGCAATGGAGGGATCCAGCGGTTCGGTGCCGGTTGTTTTAAGTTCGTAGTTCCAGAATTCCAACCGCTGGCCGGAACGGTAATAGCTAAAGATGCGCAGGGGGTTCCAGGGCTCAAACAACTCGGGCACGTGTTGTCCTTTGTGTTGTTTTAGGAGAATCCCCTCGGGGCTGATTTTTTTGGTGATGCCATTGGCCTGCAGCACATAAAAGTTTCCGAGCCGGTCTACGCTTGCCTGCACGGGCGACTTGACGCGTATGTTTTTGATCAGTTTTCCGGACCGCTGGGCATAGGCGAGTTGGGTGATGAGGCAAAGAAAAAATACGACTAACCGGATCATCCTTCAAAGGGCATTAACGACACATTTTTTCCATCGTAGCTGGCGTAGGTGTTGAAGTTCACCCATTCGCCCAAATTGATGTAGCGGCTGTTGGCGCCAACGGGTAAATCCAGCGGGAGGTGGCGATGGCCGAAGATATAAAAATCGTGATGGGAGGTTTGCTCCACTTCTTTGCAATAGGTGAGCAGAAACTCGCGGTCTTCACCGGCAAATTTCTCTTGTTGTTTGTTGTTGCTGATGCGACTTTGGCGGCTCCAGAACTGAGCGATGCGAATGCCCAGGTTGGGATGAATGCGGGCAAACAGCCACTGGCATATCCGGCTGTTGAAAAATGCTTTCAAAAGTTTGTAGGTGCGGTCACCGGGGCCGAGGCCATCGCCATGACCGATGAGAAAGGTGTGCTGGCCGAGGGTTAGTTCGAGGGGCTGCCGGTACACGGGGATGCCCAGTTCGGTGGGGAAGTAGTCAAACATCCACATGTCGTGATTGCCGGTGAAGAAGTAGATGGGTATTCCTTTTTCGCGCAGGGCTGCGAGCTTGCCCTGAAAGTGGATGAACCCCCGGGGGATGGCGTGGCTGTATTCAAACCAGAAATCAAAGATGTCGCCCAGCAGGAAGATGGCAGCCGCCTCTTTTTCAATCGACTCCAGCCAGCGGATGATCCGCTTTTCGCGCGCGAGGCTTTGGGCTGCATCGGGCACCCCTAAATGAAAATCAGAAGCGAAATAAATTTTTTTGGAATCAGATACCTGAATGTTCACGCTGGCGGACTTTTGCATCTCAAAATTACACTTTTCTATGGTGGGTGCCGTGTCAACAAAAAAACCCGGCTCTTCACCGGGTTTTATATTCACAAATGTTCGCTGGCCCTTACTTGACTTCGGGTTCGGGTGTGGCCGGGGCCGGTTCTATCGGGGTGACGACCGGAGGATGGACACCATTGGTAAATTTCTCATAGGTAGTTTGCGTGTTAAACGGGCGCTTGCCGATGAGTCTTTCCAAATCACTCTGGAAGAGAATTTCTTTTTCGAGTAATTCTTTGGCGATGATCTCCAGTTTATCGCGGTATTGGATGAGCAGTTTTTTGGTTCGTTCGTAGGCGGTGTCGATGATTCCTTTTACTTCATGGTCAATTTTTTCGGCCATGGCTTCGGAGTAGGGCTTGTTGAAGTTATACTCCGATTGTTTGCTGTCATAGTAGGACATGTTTCCGATTTGCGGATTCATGCCATAGATGGTCACCATGCTGTAGGCCATTTTGGTGATGCGTTCCAGATCGCTCAGGGCGCCTGTGGAAATTTTTCCAAACACAATTTCTTCTGCGGCCCGTCCGCCAAAGGTCATGCTCATTTCATCGAGCAATTGCTCGGTCTGATAGAGGAACTGCTCTTTGGGCAAATACTGAGCGTATCCTAAAGCTGCCACACCTCTGGGCACGATGCTCACTTTTACGAGCGGGTCTGCATGTTCCAAAAACCAGCCGGCTACGGCATGGCCAGCCTCGTGGTAGGCCACAATTCTCTTTTCTTCCGGAGAAATGATTTTTGTTTTCTTCTCCAGACCACCGATCACGCGGTCGATGGCATCCTGGAAGTCCTGCATGTCTACTTCTGTCTTATCTCTGCGCGCGGCTATCAAGGCGGCTTCGTTACAGACGTTGGCAATTTCTGCTCCGGCAAACCCGGGTGTTTGAGCCGCGAGTTTTTTGATATCCAGTTCTTTGGAAATCTTGATGGGTTTCAAATGTACTTTGAAGATATGCTCCCGGCCATTGATGTCTGGCTTGTCGATGCTGATCTGCCGGTCAAAGCGACCGGGACGCATCAACGCAGAGTCTAACACATCGGGGCGGTTGGTGGCGGCCAGAATGATTACTCCGCTATCGGTGGCAAATCCGTCCATCTCTACCAGTAATGAGTTCAGGGTATTCTCGCGTTCATCGTTGGCTCCGGGCAATGAACCTCTTCCGCGGGAGCGGCCGATGGCATCGATTTCATCAATGAACACAATGCAGGGGGCTTTCTCTTTGGCTTGCTTAAACAAGTCGCGCACGCGGGCTGCGCCCACGCCTACAAACATTTCGACAAAGTCTGAACCGGAAAGCGAGAAAAAGGGTACGGCAGCTTCTCCGGCTACGGCCTTTGCCAGCAAGGTTTTACCGGTGCCGGGAGGGCCTACCAACAGGGCACCTTTCGGAATTTTTCCACCCAGTTTGGTAAACTTGGCGGGGTTCTTCAAAAAGTCGACAATCTCTTTTACTTCTTCTTTGGCTTCGTCTAAGCCGGCCACGTCTTCAAACGTAATCTTTACTTTGTTCTCGGCATCAAACAACGCTGCGCGCGATTTGCCGATGTTAAATATCTGACCCCCGGGACCTCCGCCACCGGTCATTCTGCGCATGAGCATCCAGAAGCCAAACACCAGCAGGAAGAGGAATCCCCAACTGAGCCAGCCATTGTAGTCACCGCCTTTTTCGCTGGTGAATTCGATGCCTTGCTTTTGAAGATCGTTCTGGAAGCGTTCGACAAAGTTATCTACGGAAGGAATTTCCATCCGGTAATGCGGCCCGCCTTTGCCTGTTCCCAGGGCTCCCTGGCCTTCCAGTTCCTGTTTGTATTTGGCGTTGTTCAGGGCTTCTGATTTGAGCGTGATGTACACGATCTCTTCATTCTTCACCAGGACCACGCGTTTGATGTCTTTGCTATCGATCATGTTGCGGAAGCGCGCATCGGTGATGCTGATGAGCGAATTCATCTGCTGGACAATGGTGATGATCACAATTGCGCCTACCAATGCCAGAATGATCCACAATTGAAAATTGGAACGCGGTCCTTTGGGTGGTAAAATCTTATTTTCTCTAGGTCTATCTGCCATGTCAGTTGAAATTCAAATTAATAACGTCAGGTTTTGTTTTTAGTTCGCAGTGGCCGATTCCGGGCTTATTCCCCGATCTCGGTGATCTCGGCATCGCCCCACAGACGCTCTAACGCAAAAAAATCGCGTTTGTCTTTGCGGAAGATGTGAGTCACTACAGATATATAGTCGAGCAGCATCCACTCTTTATTGCTTTTGCCTTCCACATGCCAGGGGTTTTCTTTGGTCCCTTTATATACTTCCTCGTCTACCGAGTCAGCAATGGCACTTATGTGTTTATCCGAAGTTCCGGAACAGATCACAAAAAAGTCAGCGACTGCATTTTTCACTTTTCGCAAGTCTAACACCACAATGTCTACCGCTTTTTTTTCTTGCATGCCCTTGACGACCAATTGGGCAAGTTTTTCAGTCTGATCTACCTTTCTTTTTTTCGCCATTAAACTATCTTCGGATTTTTAAAAGACACAATCTGCAAAGCTAAGTAAAATACCTTGTATAAAATCCCTGCCAAAACCCTTTTCACAGGCCAAAACCTGATTTACGTGCCAGAATGTCATTCCACCAACACCTTGATGAGTGATATGCTTCCGCGGCAACCCTTGCCGGAAGGGACGGTGGTGGTGAGCGACTTTCAGACCGCAGGACGTGGCCAGCGGGGGAACAGCTGGGAATCCGGGAGAGGCATGAATCTTACCTTTTCTGTTTTGTTCACCCCCACGTTTGTGGAGGTGACTCATCAATTTGATCTGACGCGGGTGGTTTCGCTGGCTGTGGCCGATGTGGTGGGGAGGTATCTTCCCGTCAGGATTAAATGGCCTAACGACATCATGGTTAACGATCGGAAGATCTGCGGCATTTTGATTGAAAATCAGGTGCAGGGTAACCGGCTTTCGAAGTCCATCGTTGGCATCGGTCTGAATATCCATCAGCGCCATTTTTCATCGCCCCTGGCCAGTTCGCTGGCACTGGAATCCCATCACACGTTTGTATCAGCCGAGGTGCTGGAGCATTTGCTGGAAGCGCTGGAGCATCGGTACCTGCAGTTGCGTCAGCATCAACAGGAATTACTCCGGCAGCATTACCTGGAGCATTTGTATTGGAAGGGAGAGAGTCATCAATTTCTGGTGCAGGAGCAACTCACCGAAGGCACGATTCAGGGAGTAGATCCGGAAGGACGTTTGCAACTTCAGACGGCTCACGGCACTTCATTTTTTAGGCTCAAGGAGATACGATACCTTGCGTGATGAATGATTTATTCTCCCGCACGTCACGGATCATTATTACCTGTAACAAGCGGCTGACCCCTTTCTTACAACAGGAAGTGGAGGCGATGGCCTTTACACCCGATGAGGTCTTTGCTACGGGAATTGTATTGAAGGGCACTCTCAAAGATTGTATTGAATTAAATCTGAATCTGCGCTGCGCGAGCCAGGTCTTGTTTTCGTTACAGTCGTTTCGGGCGGTTCACCCGGATGATGTCTATGAAAAAGTTATTCGGATGCCGTGGGAAACATGGCTTCCCAGGGATGGATACTTTTCGGTGACCAGTAATGTGGATCAGTTTACGGTCAACAACACCATGTTTCTGAATGTGAAGGTGAAAGATGGGATAGCGGATCGCTTCCGCAGGGAAGTGGGCGTGCGGCCCAATAGTGGATCAGAGCTGGACCGGGCCGTGGTGCACATTTACTGGAAAGACGATGAGGCCGAAATTTTTATGGATACCAGCGGGCCTACGCTGGCCAAGCATGGCTATCGCAAAATACCGGGCAAAGCACCGATGCTGGAAGCCCTGGCCACCGCCACCGTGATGGCCAGCGGATGGGATCAAACCAGTCCTTTTGTAAACCCGATGTGTGGGTCAGGTACCCTGGCCATTGAAGCCGCGCTGTTGGCTACCCACCGCAAACCGGGGTTGTACCGAAACAACTACTCGTTCATGCATTGGTTGGGTTATGAGAAAAGCATGTATGAATCAGCGCTCGCTGCCATTCAACGTCAGGTGAAGGAAGTGCCGGTCACCATCATCGCTTCTGATCTTGTTCAGGACGCCATTGACATTTCTAAGGTCAATGCTGCGGCCGCGGGTGTTGAAAAAATGATTCAGTTTCAGCGCTGTGATTTTGCTTCTACGGCTGTTCCTCAAACTCCGGGAGTGGTTTTTCTCAATCCCGAATATGGTGAACGATTAGGCGATCTCACCGCGCTGGAAGAAACGTATGCGCGCATCGGAGATTTTCTCAAACAGCGGTGCCAGGGCTACACGGGTTTTGTTTTCACCGGCAACCTGGAGCTGGCCAAAAAAATCGGACTGAAAGCGAGTCGCAGAATCGAATTCTACAATGCGAAGATTGACTGTCGGTTGTTAAAATATGAATTGTATACCGGAACAAAGCGCGAAAGACCCGAGACCACAGCCGCGTAGTCTACTGTGCGATCTTGACCTTTATCGCGTTTAGTCCTTTCGGCCCGCGTTCGGTTTCAAAGGTAACTTTGTCATTATCCTTGATGGGGTGCAGCAGCCCGTTGCTGTGTACAAAAATACTTTCCTGCGATTTTAAATCTTTGATAAACCCATATCCTTTGGAGGTATTGAAAAACGTAACCCGACCCTGACGGATCAGATCGGCCGGATCAATCACTTCGGGTTTGCGGGCCCCCAACAAGATATCATCTTCTTTGATTTGTTTGCGTTTGGTCGGATCGGGAGGGGTGGAGGAGAGGTTCCCGTTTTCATCTACGTAGGCCAGCATATCTTCCAGGCTGTTTCCTTTTTTGGCATTGGCCTTGCGATCATCTGCGCGTAGCTGTTTTTCTTTTTTCTTTTGAAGCTTTCGCTTCTCAATTTCTTTTTTGTTGTAGGTTTCTTTCGATTTACTCATATGGGTGAAGGCGAGCAGGAGAGACACCGTTGCCTTTACCGCTGGTGCATCAAAGATAGTGATTTAACTTATAACTTGATTGAAGCGGGATTTGCCTATGGAATCGGCTTCGGGAACTTCCTGCCATTTATTTGATGAACGTTGCGTGACATTCGTTCCAACTTTTTCGAATCAGGAAGGAGACTCGCATCATCCGAAATCCGAAGGTCATGGATCATTCGTGTTTTAATGCCTTCACCGGATTGGATAGCGATGCCTTCAATGACTCATACCCCACACTCAGAAACGTAATCAAGGCGATGACTGCAACTACGCTGCTAAACAACATCACCGAAAGGGGTGTCTGGTAGACAAAGTTCTTGAGCCATTGGCTGGCGACCAGATAAGCCGTGGGTATGCCCACGACACAGCCGATCAATAAAAGCTTGCCAAAGACGGAAAGCAATAGGAGTAACACCTGCATATTGCTGGCACCCATCGATTTGCGTATGCCAATTTCTTTGGTTCGCTGTTCGGATAGAAAAGCGGCCAATCCATACAGACCCACGCATGTGATCAGTATAGCCAGGGCCGAAAATTTTTCGGTCAGTTGTGCTACCTGCGTTTCGTTTTCATACATCCGGCCGAATTCATCGTCCACAAACCAATGATCAAACCCAAAGTCGGGGAACACTTTTTTCCACTCCTGTTCCATAAAGGCAATCTTTTCTGCCATTTTTCCGGAGGCCACGCGCACGTGAATGATGCGGTCATCCGAATGGGGTTTGGGAGAGACGGCCAGCGGTTCAATTTTTTTATGCATCGATCGGTATGGAAAATCTTCCACCACCCCAATGACTACACCCGAAACCGGTTGTTGGGTGCTGTCCGGTCGCGAATAGCCCATCACATAAGCCGGACGGATGACGACCTTACCAATGATTTCCTCGGGAGTGGTTTTTAATGCTTTCACGGCCGCTTCGTTTAGCAAAACGGCAGAGCTGTCGCGCAGGTTTGCTGCATCAAAATCACGGCCGGCCATGATTTTCATGTTGAATGTTTTAGGGAAATCGTAGTCCCCGTTTAGCTGAAACCAATCATGTTTCTCTTCACTGATATCCGGGAATTGCATTTGCATGTTGATCGGACCAAAGTAGTCGAGGCGTGGCAGGTGATTGGCCAGGGTCACGGCTACTATTTCAGGATCTTGTGAAATCCGGTCTTTAAAGCTCTGATATTTTTGATCGGTTGCGGGCCCCATAAATCCGCCATAGCGAATCGACACAATCTGTTTTCCGGCTTCGTTGAGTTTGGAGTTGCGCATCAGATTCATTTGCCGGACCACGATGATGGCGCCTGTGAGCAGGGTCACGGCTACCGCAAACTGAAGGGCGGTGAGAAATTGACGAAACAACGTACTTCCTTTGCGAAAAGAGAATTTGCCTTTTAATACATGGGCGGGTTCAAAGCCGGCTACAAACAAAGCCGGATAACTGCCGGCCAACAGGGTTACGAACACGATGATTCCTGCTAAAATCAATAACATGAGTGGATCCAGTAGGTAGGCCGGGGTAAATGTTTTGCCGGTCATGTGATTGAAGGAAGGCATGAACAGCATGACCAGCAGAATAGCAACCAGGGTGGAGATCAGAACCAGCACCAACGACTCAGACATAAACTGGACAAACAATTGTGACCGGATGCCTCCGAACGTTTTGCGCAGACCGATTTCCCGGGCACGGGTAGCCGATTTGGCCGTTGCCAGATTGATGTAGTTTATACAGGCCACCAATAAGACGAGGAAGGCGATGGTAATAAAGACGTAGATGTATTTTTTATCGGCCGATTTATGAGAAACGGACCAGTCGATGTCCTGATCAAAATGAACCTCCGTGATTTTTCTGACCAGTGGGCGAAACTTAAAATCAAGTTTATATTTTTCGACAATCGCATTGGCTCTTTTTTGCAGATCATCCTGGATTCCGGCAATCTTGCTTTCATCGGAGCAAACAAAAAATGACTGTGTCCAGTATCCATCATCGCCATCGCCCATGGCGGTGTTGAGCAGGTTGTCGATGCCCGGCATGACTTCCTTTAAGGATAAAATATTGCAAATGTATTTGGGGCGCAGGTGTGTGTTGGCCGGGAAATCGCGATACACGCCACTGACCATCATCTGGATTTTTTTTCCTTGCGTCATCCATTGGTGGCTGACGACTACGAATTTATTGATCGGGTCTTCTTCGCCAAATAATTCGATAGCCGAACTTTCGCTGATGACCACGCTGTTCATTTCCGATAAGGCACGGGCAGGATCTCCTTTGATGATGGGCAGATACAAAACTTCCTGATAGTTGGATTCCGCCCAGGCGATGTCTTCTGTTAATACAATTTTGTCTTTTTCCTCATAGGCAATGCTGGTTGGCATGCCCGTGATGGTAAAGCTGGTGATGGCTTCAATGCCGGGGTATGTTTCTTTGATGTAATTATCCCACCCAGCCGGTGCGGCCGGGTATGCCTCATGATCACCGTTGGGGTAGTCAATCCGATAGCCCAACCGGTAGGTTTGATGTGCGCGGGGGTGTTGTGTATCAAAGGTGAGTTCGTCTTTTACGTATAAAAAAATGAAGAGTGCGGAGGCCAGGCCGATGGCCAATCCCAGAATATTGATAGTTGCATACCCACGCTGCTTTTTCAAGTTGCGAAAGGCCAGTAATAGATAATTGAGCAACATGGATCGGGAAGTTGTTTGAGTAAAGGAACGTATTATCCGGACATGTGATTGTAACAAATTGTAAAACTTGCCGCCTATACCCGTTTCCGACAAGTTATCCGGCCTCCAGGCAAACCATCAAAGTACGCACTTTTCGCCTCGTCAAAGGATTTACCTTTACCTCCTAACTTTTTTACTATGACTAAAAAATGTAAGGTACATGTAGCTACCCTGCTGATTCTGCTAGGGATGGCAGTGGCAGGCGAAGCACAGAAAATAGATATGGATAAGTTAAAGGGGATGAAGCCACGCAGCATTGGCCCTGCGGCCATGAGCGGCCGGATTACAGCCATCGATGCCGTGGTGAGTCAGCCCGATATCATTTATGCAGGAGCGGCCTCGGGGGGTGTGTGGAAAACAACCAGCGGAGGAATAACCTGGGAGCCGGTTTTCGATAAAGAGTCTACTCAGGGAATTGGTGCCATCGCCATTCAACAAGATAATCCATCGGTCGTATGGGTAGGAACCGGTGAAGGAAATCCGAGAAACAGCTTAAACGGAGGGGATGGTATTTTTAAGTCGTTGGATGCCGGTAAGACCTGGAAAAAACTGGGTTTAGAAAAAACCCGTCATATTCACCGGATAATCATTGATCCCAAAAATCCCAATACCGTTTATGTGGGAGCCATTGGTTCGCCCTGGGGTGAACATCCGGAGCGGGGAGTATATAAAACAACGGATGGCGGTGCTACCTGGTCTCAGGTGCTGACCGTAGATTCCAAAACCGGATGTGCAGATCTGGTGATGGATCCTTCTAACCCCAATAAACTGATCGCTGCCATGTGGGAGCATCGCAGACATCCGTGGACTTTTAAATCAGGAGGCCCGGGCTCTGGATTGCATGTTACCTACGATGGCGGCAAGACCTGGAAAAAGATAACCAATAAAGAAGGCCTTCCGGAGGGTGAACTGGGCCGGATTGGTCTGGCCATTTCACGCAGTAAGCCAGAAGTTGTTTATGCCTTAGTCGAATCAAAAAAGAATGCCCTCTATCGTTCAGACGATGGCGGAGAGAAGTGGACCAAGGTGAATGAAAAGGAAGAAATCGGTGATCGGCCTTTCTATTACAGCGAGATTTATGTTGACACCAAAAATGAAAATCGGTTGTACACCATTTTCTCGGTAGTCAATGTCAGCGAAGATGGTGGTAAATCCTTCCGTTCGTTGTTACCTTATTCGGGCGTGCATCCGGATCATCATGCCTGGTGGATTCACCCGGAAGATCCATCGTTCATGATTGATGGAAATGACGGTGGGGTCAATATCACCCGCGATATGGGAAAGACCTGGTTCTATGCAGAGAATATTCCGGTGGGGCAGTTTTATCATATCAATGTCGATATGAGCCAGCCTTACCAGGTGTATGGTGGGTTACAGGATAACGGTTCCTATGTGGGGCCGGCCTATGTCTGGCGCAGCAGCGGAATCCGCAATTCATATTGGCAGGAAGTATTCTTTGGAGATGGATTTGATGTGGCACCTGATCCGGACAACAGCCGCTATGGTTATGCCATGTCTCAGGGTGGCAACCTGGGGCGCTTTGATCTTGAAACCGGATACACGCAGTTTATCCGACCTACCCATCCGAACCCCGATATGAAATTGCGATACAACTGGAATGCGGCCTTGGCGCAGGATCCTTTTAAGAATTCAACGATTTATTACGGGAGCCAGTTTGTGCATAAATCAACCAACAAAGGAAATACTTGGGAAATAATCTCCGGAGATTTAACCACCAACAATCCGGACAAACAAAAGCAAAGTGAAAGCGGGGGCATTACCCTGGATGCAACCGGAGCGGAAAATCATTGTACGATTTTAGCCATCGCACCCAGTGCAGTGAAAGAGGGGGTGATCTGGGTAGGTACGGACGATGGACAGGTACAACTCACCCAGGACGGTGGCAAAACCTGGACAAATGTTTCTGCATCCATGACGGGTGCTCCCAAAAACGGATGGATACCTCAAATTCAGGCGAGCAAGTATTCTGCCGGAGAGGCTTTTGTTGTGTTGAATAACTATCGTCAGTTTGACTATAAACCTTATTTGTTCCGAACCAGAGATTTTGGTAAGACCTGGGAATCCATCGTCACTTCCGCGCAAGTTGGAGAAAGCAATTTTACCCTTTGTGTGGTGCAAGATCCGGTAGAATCACGATTACTTTTCTTAGGTACTGAAAATGGTTTATGGGTAACGATTGATGAAGGAAAAAACTGGACACGCTGGACGAACGAATTTCCTGCTGCCGTGCCGGTCATGGATTTGGTTATTCATCCCCGTGAACATGATCTGGTGATCGGAACTTTTGGTCGTGCGATTTGGGTGCTGGATGACATCAAGCCTTTACGCGACCTGACAAAGGCAGGAACCGGTATTCTATCAGCCAAAGCAAAAATTTTCTCGGCTCCCGATGCCTATCTGGCTTCCTTGCAGCAACCATCCGGCCCCCGGTTTAATGCAGATGCTATTTATGAAGCGACTAACCGACCGACCGGAGCGAGGATAACCTACCTGATCACCAAGCCGGAAATCAAAAAAGAAGAGAAACCGGTCGTGGATGCGAAAGCCTCCACCAAAGGAGCCAAGGAAACCACTGCCAAACCGGAAGAGAAGAAGCCCGAAAAGGTGATCAAGTATGATTCAGTTAAAATTGAAATCTTTAACGCGAAAAATGAGCTGGTGAATACCATTCGTCAAAAGGCACCCGAAGAAAACGGCATGCATCGGATGAGTTGGGGGTTGAATCACCAGGGTGAACGCGCGCCCTCCCGGGAAAAGCCCCGCGAAGGTGGTGGTGGAGGATTCCGAGGTTTTGGCGGGTTAACGGTCTTGCCGGGAACATATAAACTTCGATTGACTTTTGGCGATGCCAAAGATTCTACGATGGTAACGGTGAAAGCCGATCCCCGCCTGGATGCATCTCCGGATGTGATTGAAGCTCGTTACAAAATGGCTCAAGACTTACAAAAGCTGACCAAGCTGGCTTCGCAGGCAACGGATCGGTTGCGCGAATCCAAGGAGTTGATTGAAGACTATGAAAAACGGATGAAAGATTCCAAACGCACCGACTTGAAAGAAGCCATGGACAAATCCAAAGCCATGAAAGATTCGGTCAATGCTTTGTTTGATTACATTCTTGGCAAAGAAGATAAACGCCAGGGGATTGTGCGAAGCCCTGAGCCCAGCCGCTATTCATATATCGGCACCGCCCAGGCGTATGTAGCTCGTTCGCGCGAACCGATGACCGATACCGACCGGAGAGTGTACAAACACGCAGAAGATAAAATTAATGAAGTGGTTGTGAAAGTAAACGCATTCTATTTGGGTCAATGGCCTGCTTACCGGGCTTTGATGGAGAAAGTGGTGATTAACCCATTCAAGGAGTATCAGCCGATTAAGAAAGATTGAGTTTTGATCTTTGCTCCGATAAAAAAACCAACGCTATTTCGTGGGTTTTTTTATCGGAGCAATTTCAAGTCGGGACTACGAGAACTCTTCTCAAAAAATACATGACGCCTGTCGGCCTTGAGGTACTCGTATTTTTAATATTCTAGTATGCGCGAACCAGCTTTCCATCCATATAATTGATGTATGCTTTATTTGCTACATGAATACCTCCGGCAGTCGGATAATTTCCGGTGAAGTACCAGTCACCCAGATGGGTAGGTATGGCCTTGTGCAGATTTTCAACCGTCTGAAAAACTACTTGCAATTCGGCTTTCATATCGGAGGGGCGCACGATGTCTGTAATTTTATCCGATAGTTCTTCGTACGAAAACTGATCGTACAATTTCTGTACATGGTTTACCGGACGGGCATCTTCCCGGGCCAACTGACATTGTTCATATACTTCGCCCAGTAAATAATCTTTTCCTTGTTCCTTGATCAGTTGAATCATGGCGCGGAAGGCCACAAAATCGCCCATGCGGCTCATGTCAATTCCATAACAATCAGGAAAGCGTATTTGAGGAGCGGAAGACACCACCACAATTTTCTTGGGTTGCAGTCGGTCCAGCATTTTCAGGATGCTTTTTTCCAGCGTGGTACCACGAACGATGGAATCGTCAATGACGACCAGGGTATCTTTCCCTTTATTCACGACTTCGTAGGTCGTGTCATACACCTGGGCCACCATTTCATCCCGGTGGTCATCATCGGTAATGAACGTACGCAGTTTGGCGTCTTTGACGACAATTTTTTCAATTCGGGGACGGAAAGACAAAATTTCATCCAGCGAATCTACCGAAGGTTTGCCATCGAGGATGACGTCTTTTTGTTTGCTGATCAGATAATGTTCGATACCTTCCATCATTCCCATAAAGGCAGTCTCGGCCGTGTTGGGGATATAAGAGAAGATGGTATTCTTCAGATCGAAATTGATGCTTTTGAGTACCTGGGGCACCAATAGTTTTCCAAGCTTTTTGCGTTCCTGATAAATTTCCGGATCGGTGCCTCGTGAAAAATAAATCCGCTCAAAGCTGCAGGACTTCTTTTCAAAGGGTGGTAGCACATTGTGCTGCGCTACTTCGCCCGATTTGGTGATGATCAATGCATGACCGGGATTAATTTCTTCAATCTGGCTATAGTCAATATTGAACGCTGATTTAATGGCCGGCTTTTCTGAAGCAACGACCACCACTTCTTCATCGGCATAAAAGTACGCAGGCCTGATGCCAGAGGGATCACGCATCACAAAGGCAGAACCTGATCCGGTGAGTCCGGCCATGGTATATCCCCCGTCAAAATCTTTGCACGCCCGTTTTAACACGCGCTGCAGGTCAATTTCATTTTCGATGATATCCGAAATCTCTTTATTGGAATATTGGCCTTTGTATTTGTTAAACTGACTTTGCACTTCTTCATCCAGGAAGTGGCCAATTTTTTCCATCACCGTAACGGTATCTACTTTTTCTTTGGGGTGCTGTCCGAGGTCTACCAATATGTCGAAGAGTTCATCCACATTGGTCATGTTAAAGTTTCCGGCCATTACCAGATTTCGGCTTCGCCAGTTATTCTGACGAAGAAAGGGATGTACATTTTCGATGCTATTAAACCCATGGGTTCCGTAGCGAAGATGTCCGAGCCAAAGTTCCCCTGTGAAAGGCACATGTTTCTTTAGCCAGGCTTCGTTCCGGAACTTATCTTTTCCCTCTTTCTGCGCTTTCTTTAATCTTTTGCCAATCTTCCGGAATAGGTGCGCCACCGGTTGTGTTTTCATGGAGCGGAAGCGGCTGATGTACCGATGCCCCGGTTCCTGATCAATTTTAATGTTGGCGATTCCGGCACCGTCCTGCCCCCGGTTGCTTTGCTTTTCCATCAGCACATACATCTTGTTCATGCCATAGGTAGTGCCATACTTTTCGATATAATAGGAAAGGGGCTTTCGCAATCGGATGAGTGCTATTCCACACTCATGATGAAGTGTATCGCTCATAAAGTAACGGGGCGGCTGTTAAAGTACAAAGGTAACCCTATTAATCCAACCCGTCAAAGCATCCGGACGAAGGAACAGGGCGATCAGCGCGATCGCCAGAAGGGCTACGAGAAGTGAGGTAGATAGCTTGGTCCCGGGTGACCCGATCGGTTCCGAACCCTGCGAACGGAAAAAAAGGAAGAAAGGGATACGCAAATAGAAAAACAGAGATATCACGGTGTTGAGTAGGCCAAAACCGAAGGCGAGATATAATAGGTTATCTTGGGTTTGATCGGCTACTCCCCACACCTGTGTAAAGAGAAAAAGTTTAGCGGTAAAACCGGCCAGGGGTGGAAGACCCGTCAGCGAAAGTAAACCTATGGAGATACCCACTGACAAAACGAGGGCATGTTTACCTTTTCCGGCAAACGATGAAATATCGGTACATCCGTGTTCATCTTCCCAGGTCTGGAGGGCCAGAAACACGAGGAAATTTCCGATCGCAAATACGATGGCATAAAAGAGCAAGGCATGAATGCTTTCCAGGCGGAGACAGGCAAGGGCCAGTAGCATAAACCCTGTTTGAGCAACGGAAGAATAGGCCAATAGTCGTTTGGGTTTTTTTTGAGCCAAGGCTGCAAAATTGCCAATCCCCATGGAAGCGATGGCTAACCCCACCAATATCGCTTGCCAGGAGACGGGGGATTGTCCAAACGAATGGAGTGCCAGGGTGAACCGACATAAAATGGCAAAGCCGGCCAGTTTGGGTACCACGGAGAAAAATGCGACCACGGGTGTGGGGGCACCTTCGTAAGCATCGGGAGCCCAAAAGTGAAGAGGGGCAGCGGCTATTTTTATGATCATTCCTCCCAGCACTAAAAATCCTCCGATCAACACCAGACGTTCGGGGCCCGTGGTTATTTGATGAAAAAAAGATTCGGAGGAGAAGTCAAATGTTCCTGTGTAGCCATATAAAAGGGAGGCCCCGTAAATCATCAGGGCCGTAAAGGCGGAACCCATCAGAAAATATTTTAAACTTCCCTCAGCTCCTGATTTGGTAAATAAAAATCCGGTCAGGACATATCCACAAATAGATACAATTTCCAACGACAGAATGAGCGTGATCAGATTAAAGCTCATGACTAACCAGCCACTTCCCATCACGGCAGCCATCACTAAAAGAAAATACTCATGATATCGCTTTTGCGAAGGCGAGGTCATCCACCCAGTGATAAATGCTCCCGCGTAAAAAATAATTTTGAAAAATGATCCGAAATCATCCGTCCGCAACAGTCCTCCGAAGAGTGTTATGGGATCCACCGGCCAGGAGTAAAAAGTAGTAAACGTGGCCACCACCATGGTCACCAAAAAAATGGTTTTTAAAAATCGAAATCCTGACAAGGATGGGATTAATCCAGCAATCAAAATCAATAGAAATCCGATCAGGACGACCCCTTCGCTTGCCAAAAAGAAAAGGCTATCGGTATTCCATTGAAGCGATTCGGAAACATTCATAGTCAAAACGTAACCTGCGTCAGGAGCATCATAAATTGCTGAACAAACGGATTGATGTATTGCATGAGCACCTGTGGAAGGATGCCCAACAGAAGAATGGTTCCGGCCAGCGGCACCAACATCACATATTCACGGGTTGTCAGATCTGTCAGGTTTTCCGCTGATGTGTGGGACGAAAACGGTCCAAAAAACATTCGTTGAAGAGTCCATAAATAATAGCCCGCTCCCAAAACTAACCCTACGGTAGCCAGGATAGCTATCCAGGCGTCTAATGTTCCCAGGGTACTGGAACGGAAGGCTCCGAGAAATACCAACACCTCTCCGATAAATCCGGAAAATCCGGGAAGTCCCATCGAAGCAAAAAAAGCCAGGAGGACAAATCCGGTAAAAGGCTTCATCCGGTTGCTCAATCCGGAATAGTGATTGATATCTCGGTCATGGGTACGATCGTATAAAACCCCCACCAGTACAAACAACATGGCGGATATCAATCCATGACTAATCATTTGATAAATAGCTCCTGAAACCCCTTCGGAGGTGCCGCTCGCCAATCCGAGTAATACAAACCCCATGTGTGATACGGAAGAATAGGCCACCAACCGTTTGAGATCCTTGGAGGCCAATGCATTGATGGCTCCATACAGAATTGAAATGACGCCCACGACAGCTACTGTATAATTCATGGCAAGGGCAGCATCGGGCAGGGCAGGGTAGACAAATCGAATAAGTCCATAGCCACCCATCTTTAAAAGGAGAGCTGCCAGAACAACGGAGATGGCGGTAGGCGCCTCCACATGGGCATCGGGTAGCCAGGTGTGTAGCGGAACGGCAGGTAACTTAATCGCAAAGCCGATGAAGAGGATACTAAAAAGAATCACGCGATGATCCGTTTGAGATCCATCCAACCAACTTTCCGGGATCACATTGGCCGGGTTGGATAGATGGATGATGTTAAAGGTATGTGCCAGCCCCGGCTGCGTAGGGTCTTGATAGGAAAGGTACAATACAATGATGCCTATCAGAATAAAGATTGACCCCAACAAAGTGTATAGAAAGAATTTTATGGAAGCATATTCACGTCTGGGCCCACCCCACATGCCTATGAGAAAGTACATGGGAATGAGCATGAACTCAAAAAAGACATAGAACAGAAGTAAATCGAGCGCACAAAATGTTCCGATGATACTTCCATTTAAAATCAGAAAAAGGATCCAATACCCCTTTTCATTTTCCCCGGTGTTCCAGGAGGAAATTACCGCTATCAGTAAAATAAAAACGGACAAGGCGACCAAAGGCAAACTTAACCCATCGAGCGCTACCAGATACTCCGCTTGCAACTGCCCCCACGTTCCCAGACTCAACGAAAACCAGGATGTTTTTTCCAGGTATTGCCACGAATCATGGGGATCATAATGAATGAGGATACCACTCAAAACAACAATCTGGGCCAAACTCACTCCCAAAACCCACCACCGGATGAGTTTAACATGATGCACGGGCCATGTCAACAAGATCAGGGCAGAAACGATGGGTATAAATATAAGATATGAAATCACAGCCTACCGGTTAATACAATATCCAAACCATCAAACTCAGAATCGCTAATAATCCCCATGCAATGTACGATTGAATTTTTCCATTCATCAATCCTCTGAATAACCTCCCCACCCCCGCTACGATATGGGTGGCGAAACTAACCGTTCCGTCCACGATGGTACGATCGAACCAACCCACCACAAACGAAAAGGTAACGTATACGTACGTTATGGTATGAAGAATTCCATCGATCCATTTAAGATCCAACTGACGAGAACCCTCAGCCATCGCCAACGTAAACTTTACAAAGATGTGCTGTTGCATCCAGTCAGGAAAGAATTGAGGTACCTGACGGGGAGAAAAATCAGCGGTGGGTTTTTCTTTATACAGCAACCATGAAAAGACTATTCCTGTGATGACGGTGGCGACTGAGATGAACAAGGTGGAGAGCGCAGGCGTCACAGGTTCAAAAGCTCCAGCCCATCCGGAAATGGCCCATGGAGAATTCGAAACGACCATAAACAAGGATAAGAAGGTTAACAGAATCACCGGTACCATCAGGACCACAGGAGCCTTATGGACCAGATGAGCGGGAGAAGGAGAGAGTAGATAAAAGAGCATCCGGAAAGTATAAGCAGTTGTCAGCACAGACCCCAAAATCAAAATAATCACTTGACCCCATTCGAGGGAGTCAGAGGCATTTTCCAATGCATGGGAGAGCATAAGCTCCTTGGATAAAAAACCGCTGGTCAACGGAACTCCTATCAGGGATGCCCCCAGGATCAGCAAACAAAGGGCTAGCAGCCGGTTTGAGTTACTCCATCCACTCATGTGTCGAATATCTTGTACAGGTTCACTGCCGGGCTGGCTGAACTGATGGATGAGGATGCCGGCCATCAGGAACAATCCTGCTTTGAAAAAGGCATGTGTCATCAAATGAAAAAATGCTCCCGTTTGATTACCCATGCCTACGGCCGCAACCATAAGCCCTAATTGTGAGATGGTAGAATAGGCAAGGATTTTTTTCAGATCAAACTGAGTGAAGGCACCCCATGCCCCTATCAACAGGGTTAACAATCCAATCCCGGAGGTCACCAGCAAAGCCATGGGTGAAAACAAAAACGATAATTGAATCAGTAAAAAAACACCGGCCGCTACCATGGTGGCTGCGTGAATCAAGGCAGAGACCGGAGTGGGGCCGGCCATGGCATCTGGCAACCAATGAAAAAATGGGAATTGTGCTGACTTACCAGTGACGGCAAGCAGGAGACACAAACCCACCATCGTTGATACCGGAGAAGATAAACTGATTTGCGATAATTCCTGAATATTTAATGTTCCGGCATGAGACCAGAGGATCATCAGCGCAAGCAAAAAACCTAAATCCCCGACCCGGTTAACCATAAAGGCTTTGGTAGCGGCCCTGGCTGCCACTTTCTTTTCTTGCCAGTGCCCGATCAATCGATAAGAACTCAAACCGATCAATTCCCAAAAGCAAAAAGTCACTAAAAGATTCGAACTCACTACGAAACCGATCATGGCGAACGTGAAAAAGCCCAGCCAGGAAAAATAGCGATGCGTATGGGGATCCCCCGCCAGATATCCGATGGAATAAACATGAACGAGCGTGGAAATGATGAGTACTACTGAAAGCATGACGGTTGAGTAGGGATTGAGTAACAAACCCACTTGAATAGTATCTGCTCCTGCCGAAAACCAGGGAATCGTAGCTACAGCAACGGATGGGAAAATACGAGCCATCAACACCCCACTACCGACTCCTGCCATCCCTATGAATAGACACGCGAGCACCGGAATAAACCTTCGATTTCCACGAACAAAAAAACAAATCAGGGCAGACCCCAATGGAGTCAAGATAACAGCAAGTGTGAGCGCAACGAGAGAAGGATCAAAAACGAGGGTGCTCACCATGGATCTTTTAAGTCACTGATCTGATCCGGTACAGAAGAGAAATAGTAGCGGTACGCCTGTAGGATGATCGCAATACCCACCGCAGCCTCGCACACAGCTATGATCACGATAAACAACCCGGCCATCTGGCCATCCCAGGCGGGTTTGTGAAGCTGATTAAACGCAATCATATTAAGATTGGCGGCATTCAGGATTAGCTCAAGCCCCATCAGCATCATCAGGGCATTTCGTTTTGTCAGGATCAATACCACCCCGGTCACCAAAAGGGAGACACTTACATAAAAAATGTGCTCGACTGGTATCATGAAGGGCGCGAAGAAGCAGCCACGGCTGCAGCGATCAGTGAAACAAGTAGTAACAAACCAGACAACTCAAAAGCAAAAGCATAAGTTGAAAAAAGAGTAATCCCAAATGCCTGAATCGAGGCATCTTCCAGTGGCCTGGTTTGTACGGGAAAAGAATCCGCCAGGGGAATGAACAGAAACAGCATCAGCACACCTGCGAGCACTCCTACCCACACGTTATGCGATTGCACCTGCAAAGGCTTGTTTGATAACCGGCCCGTCAGCATGATGCCAAAAAGGATCAGGATTAAAATGCCACCGGCATAAACCATCAATTGGATCACGGCCATGACCTCGGCTGAAAGTACAGCAAAAATTCCAGCAACTGAAACCAGGCAACCCAATAACGCCAAGGCTGCATGCATTACTTTCCGGGTGATCACCATCACGAACAAGCACACCAGTATTATTCCGGCAAAACCATAAAAGGCAAAAGCACTCATGCGTCACCGGTGGGTTTGATGCGGGGTTTAAAGACAGGTTTGGAAACGCCAGGCGCGGCTGGTGTCACGGGTGGAGGCGTCAAGACGGCAGCGGCTTGCTTGGCTTTTTGATGTTCGTTCCATTCATTCTTCTTCACCTGAATATCTTCGGAGGTCATGTTTCCAAAAGGGAAGTTATGTTGCCGGATGTCGAATACACTAAAATCGTATTCTTTGGTCATCGTCAGGCACTCGGTGGGGCAAACGGTTGTGCACAAACCACAAAAGCAACACTTGGACATGTCGATATCAAATCTGGCAGCATAAATCCGTTTGGGTGTGCCATCGGAAGTCCGGCCAAACTCTTCCGTTGATTTAATAGGTTCAATGGTAATACAATCCACCGGGCAAATCTTGGCACATTTATCACAGACAATACAGTCATCCATTTCATTGTGAAGCTGATATCGTCCGTGGTCCGGCACGGGAATTTGTTCGTGCGGATACTGCACGGTGGCAATCCCACTTTGATGATCAAAATAGTTGGGGGCAGCAATATTGACAGACTGTTGTTTATGACGGGCCGCCACCAAATGTTTCCAGGTAAGCCCCAATCCACCCGCGAGGGTACGAAAGGCTACTCCGATGTTTTTCCAATAGGTTGATGATGGAGAAGACATTCTCAAAATTAACCTATAAAATCAAAGGCGTCAACTTATGTTGAACCTATATCACCGGTGTGCGAAAGGACGGATCAGGCTTTGCGCAAAGTAAAGTAGAATGTGCTTCCCTTACCTGGTTCGCTTTCCATCCAGATTTTACCACCATTTCGTTCAATAAACTCTTTGCAGAGAATGAGCCCCAGGCCGGTTCCTTTTTCATTGGCTGTGCCACGGGTACTGTATCCGGCTGTTTTGTCGAAGAGAATCTTTTGAATTTCGGGTGCGATGCCTACCCCGTTGTCAGTAACGGAAATACGATAGTAGTTGCCTTCGTCTTTACTCTCCACTACTATCCGTCCACCAGCCTCGGTAAATTTCATGCCGTTCATGATCAGGTTACGAAACACCAGATTAATCATGTTTGGATCACCCAAGGCATATGTTTTCGCATCGATTCGGTTTTCTACCGATACTTCTTTTAATTGTAACGATGAAACGGTGGTGATATTCTCCTGTACAATGGCATGTAAGTCAATTCGCTCCATTTGAATTTTTAAGTTATCCATTTGAAGCAGCGCCCAATCCAGTAAATTATTGATAAGTGTTTTGGTATTGTTCACCCGAAGCCTTAATTCATGGGCCACTTTGGTAAATTCTTCGGTAGTTATTTGTTTGCGATCTACCAGATCCAAAATGCTGGAAAGCGCATTGATCGGTGACCGCAGATCATGTGAAATAATTGAAAAGAATTTATCTTTTACTTTGTTTAACTGTTCCAGTTCAAAACTTCGCTTTTTAATTTCTTCCTGGTGTTCAATCAGTAGTTTGTTGATCCGGATTCTTCGTTGTCCGCTCCGATACACCGTGAATAGCAAAATTCCGGTGAGGGCCATCACCACCACCAGAATATTCCGGACAAAAGACTGGCGCTGGACCAGTTCTTTTTGCTCACTCAATTCTTTCTCCCGTTGTTCTTTTACTTTGCTTAGCTCGGCAATTTGCTCGTCTTTGTTTTCGGTGGCGTACCGGACTTGCTCACGATACACTTTTTCCATCATACCTGAATTGAACAGACTGTCGCGCATCACTTTGTGTTGCTTGAAAAAAGAAAGAGCTCCGGCATAATTCTTTTTTAGCTCCTCCACCTGACCCAAGGTCTGAAGGCATTCCATGTAGAGTTTGACGGCATTGAGCGACCGGGCGGTAGACATGCTTGAGTTGATTAATGCCGTTGCTTCTGCATACTTTTTCTGAGCAATAAAAACCATGGCCTTGCCATAGTCCACTTCTGCCAGGCCAAATTCGTTCGCGGTGTTGGTGTGTAGAAGACTGGCGGAATCAAAATAGGCGAGCGCTTGGGTGTAGTCATTTTGATCAGCAGACAACTCTCCGAGGCGCGTCAAGACTCTGGGCTCAATCACGGTAATCTTTCGCTCACGGATGAGCTTCAGTGCCCGATCGTAAGCATCCTTTGCCTTTGAAAATTCTTTTTTGCGGGCGTAAACAGTTCCAATGGCTTCCAGCGAATAAGGGATACCATCCAGGTCATTTATCTTTTCACTGATTTTTTTGCTTAAATCAAAGTAGTTTAAGGCAAGCTCATGCTGTTCCAACTGCCGGAATACACCACCAAGATTATGAAGAGCGATGGTAATTCGAATCGAGTCGTTAATCAAGCGACCGATGCGATAGGACTGGGAAAAGAAATAGTACGCCTGATCGTACTGACCCAAATCGCTGTAGTCGTTTCCAATAAAATTTAACGATTCGGAAATGGCCGTACTATCATTGTTTTTAGTAGCTAATTCCAGATTCATATTGTCATAGCGGATTGCACGGGCATAGTCGCCAGTAATGGTAGCGAGGAACCCAATGCGTTTATAAGTTTGTGCCAGGGCCCAATCCCATTGACGCGTTTCCGCCAGTGCCAGCGCTTGTTCTATAAATGATTCCGCTTTTTTGAAGTTGGTATATTGAAACCCCTCGGCCAGTTGGGTGAGCGCCCGGTGACGGAGTGAGTCATTCGTAATTTCCGGTAATTTTCGTTCCAGACTATCCAGGGACAATTGTGAAAAAACCGAGATGGACGGTATCAACAAAAGCAAGACAACAATTAAAAAGTTCTTCATAAAAGTTTCCAAACACTGATAATTAATAAACAAACCAAAGCGGCCGGAGTCAGGTATTTCCAACATAGCGAAACCAATTGATCCATCCGCACCCGCGGAAATGTCCAACGAATCCAGATCTGCAAAGAGACCATCAGCACTGTTTTACCGATCAACCAAAATAGTGCCCAAATCACCACCGGCATACCTGCACTTCCGGTGGTCCAGTCAGCCAATCGCATACCGCCAATATTTGGGAGAGGGGTATTCCAGCTTCCAAAAAACAAGATGACACCCACCATACTCACCAAAAGCATCATCGCATATTCAGCCAGCATAATGACCGCCCAGCGAAATCCGGAGTATTCCGTCTGGTAACCCGCTACCAATTCTGATTCTGCTTCCGGTAAATCAAAAGGAGCCCGATTACTCTCGGCCAATGAACTTATAAAAAAGATGATCCAGACAAAAAACAGAACGGGCATGGTCACTACATTCCACGATAAAAATCCACCGATGTTAGTCATATCCCACGAACGAACGCCCAACAGATACGAGTGATGGGATTCAAAACCAGGTATGCGGGCAGACCAGACACCTTGTTGAATAGAAATGGTTTGTAAATCCAATGTTCCTGCCCACAGGCAGACACACACAACGGATAACCCCAAAGGCACTTCATAGGATATGATCTGGGCAGCAGAACGAACAGTGCCCATCATACTATACTTATTGTTACTGGACCAGCCGGCCATCACAATTCCGATCACATCCAGCGAGATAATGGCAAGCAAAAGGAATACCCCGGAGGAAAGAGATGAGCCCTGCCATTGCGGTGAAAGTGGAAGGAAAGAAAACCCAGCAAAAACCGCCAGAAAAATGAGGATAGGAGCCGCCTTGAACAACCACTTTTCGGCTCCAGCGGGCGTCAGGTCTTCTTTCTGAAGAAGTTTAAGCAAATCTGCTATGGTCTGTAAAAGCCCATAGGGCCCCACTTCCATAGGCCCCAGCCTATCCTGCATGAATGCCGATAGCTTTCGCTCGGCATAAACCACCAAAATGGTATAAGCCACGAGAAAGGGGAGTATAAAAAGTAAGGTCGAACTCACAGATCAGTATATAATAATACGTTAATTAGGCAAAAATCCTCAATTGGGATGGATGGAAATGTAAAATTTCGATGAAAATCCTACATCTGTCTTTGTTTTAGGGTAAATGCAGGTTAAGATCAAGTAATTCTAATCCCAAAGGGCATGCCTTTGTAAGTGGACAGCCCGCTGAAAAAACAGACGGGTAGATGCTTCAAAGGCATCGGTATAATCAGAAACAAAAAATTGTTCGGAGGGATTCGGGTCTGAGGTTAATAACTGATGAGAGCGTAAATGGTTGGCTAATGCCTGAGCAGCAATCTCTGAAGAATCGAGCAGTGTGACCTTCCCTTGATAGTACGCATTAATTTCTTTTTTGATCAACGGGTAGTGTGTGCAAGCGAGGATCAGGCTGCTGATGGAATGGAGCGTTTCATCGCTCAGATATTTGGCAATGATATCGTGACTGATCTGATTATTAAAAAACCCTTCTTCAATCATCGGTGCCAACAGCGGAGTGGCCAGCGCCTTGAGTTGGATGGATGAATCAAGTTTGCGGGCGTATACGCCTGACTGTACGGTACGCTTGGTGCCGATCAAGCCGATGGTTTTTCCAAGAAATTCATGGTTGAGTCGCTCCACCATGGGATCAATCACGTTAATGATATGAGCTTTTTTGTTCACATATTCGGTCAAGAGCTCATAGGCAGCCGAACTGGCAGAGTGACAGGCAATCACAATCACCTTACATTGATGACGCAAAAGGATGTCCGCAATTTTAATCGAGTAGGCCTGAATGGCAGCTTCCGATTTATCACCGTAAGGCAAATGGGCAGTATCACCAAAGTAAATGATGCTTTCGTGGGGAAGTGCCTGGCGGATGGCGTGGGCCACCGTGAGACCACCAATACCACTATCAAAAATACCAATGGGTTGGGTAGCGGATGTCATGTACTTAAAAAATCAGTGCAAGCTACGGATAAGTTTGGCATCGGTTAAAGGAACCTTTCCAATTGTCGGCTTCCTTGGGAGAAGGAACAATGAATCACCAGAAAAACCACTTGTTGGAATGGGGTAAGGTCAAGCGTGAAAAATTGAAATACACCGATCCGCAACGCTCGTCAAAAATGCCAAACGCATTTCGTAATATTGTACCTTCACGTAACAACTAATTTGCATGGCTTACAATCTTTTAAAAGGAAAAAGAGGAATTATCTTCGGGGCACTGGATGAAAATTCAATCGCCTGGAAAACAGCATTGAAAGTGAAGGAAGAAGGTGGTTCTTTTACCCTGACCAATGCCCCTATAGCTATGCGCATGGGGAAAATCAATGAACTGGCGAAAGCCTGTCAGGCAGAGGTGATTCCAGCAGATGCCACATCCGAAGCGGATCTGAACAACCTGTTTGCCAAATCGGTGGAAGTATTGGGTGGCAAGCTTGATTTTGTGCTGCACTCGATTGGAATGAGTCCAAACATTCGCAAAGGCAAGGAGTATGGCGATATGAATTATGAGTGGTATTTAAAGACCCTTGATATTTCGGCTCTTTCTTTTCATAAAGTATTGCAAACATCCGAGAAATTAGATGCCATGAATGAATGGGGCTCCATTGTTGCCTTGAGCTACATTGCCGCCCAGCGCGCCTATCCCGATTACACAGATATGGCTCAGGCAAAAGCCATGTTGGAATCCATTGCGCGCAGTTATGGTCAACGTTACGGAAGTAAAAAGAAAGTACGTGTCAATACCATTTCGCAATCGCCCACCAAAACCACCGCAGGGGCCGGCATTTCCGGCTTTGATGTGTTTTTTGATTTTGCTGATTTGATGTCCCCGTTGGGCAATGCCTCTGCAGAAGATTGTGCTAACTACATTACCGTCATGTTCTCTGATTTTACCCGCATGGTGACCATGCAAAACCTGATGCATGATGGTGGGTTCTCCAGCAGCGGTATTACCGAAAGTCTGATCGAACGGCTAAGCAAGTAAAAAAGATGATGGAGGCGCATGCCCGACTTCCAGGCGACTTGACTTTAATGGTATGATCAGTTTTCCCCCGTGTAAAATAAACCTGGGATTACACATTTTGCGCAAACGGGCTGATGGGTATCATGATCTCGAGACAGCATTTTACCCGGTTCCATGGACGGATGTATTGGAGATCATCCCATCAGAGAAGTTTCAATTCAGGAGCAGCGGACAAATGATTCCCGGAGAAGCATCCGATAATCTTTGTGTCAGGGCGTATCATCTGCTGAAAAAGGATTTTAACATACCTCCGGTCCATATCTATCTGCATAAAGTCATACCTACCGGAGCAGGCTTAGGAGGCGGATCGGCCGATGCGGCACACGCACTCCGCCTGTTAAACAATTTGTTTGAATTAAACTTGTCTACCACCCGTTTACAGGACTATGCAACCCGGTTGGGAAGTGACTGTGCTTTTTTTATTACCGATGAGCCGAAGCTGGGGCAGGGCAGAGGTGAAATACTATCTCCGATTCCACCGGTTCTCCAGGGAAAATATCTGTCTGTTAGTAAGCCTTTGATTCATGTGTCAACAGCAGACGCCTATGCCCAGGTGGTACCTAAGGAGGATCGGCTATCCATTCCGGAAATATTGAAACAACCGATCGGCCGATGGAAAGAAACATTGGTCAATGATTTTGAAGCATCGGTTTTTAAAAAACACCCGTCCTTACTTCAGTTGAAAAATGACTTGTATGCAGCGGGAGCCATGTATGCTTCGATGAGTGGTTCGGGGTCCTCGGTATTTGGAATTTTTGAAACGAAAACCGATCTCCCATCATGGATACAGGCACCTTCCTTTTGGTCGGGAGAATTGTAACCAGTGCCAGGTTAAGTATAATGCGGGGTTTTAAGTTGAAAGTCGCAAACACTCAATTGACAAAGTATTTTTGGTTGGGTCAGAGCATTGTCAATTGTCAATTAATAAAGTACTAACGTCAATTCAGATTGAACATAGCACTAGGCCGGGTTTGATTCCTGAAAGGTTACTTCTGCACGTTTGCTGATCATCGGCAACTTGGTCATGCGGGTGACTTCAATCATATATACCCCAAAGTCTTCCGTTACTTTGCCATGAATTTCATAAAATCCCCGACCACGAAAGGGGTAGCGGAGTGATACCTCCGGAAAATGAACCGTGTCAAAAGCCTGGCCCTGCACATCGTAAAATGTACCAAAGGCCATGGGATGACCGGTTTTAGTGCGGGTATCTTTGGTAGTAATCAGGTATCCGACTATGCGTATACTTTTAGCACGATGCTTATTCAGATCCTGCGCACAACTATTGCCATAATCCCGTGTCGCAAGCAAGTCAAAAGGATGACATAACGGAAATCCTAATAACTCCAGTTCGTCAAAGGCATCTTCCTGCCGGTTGCGCGAAAGTTGTGGTAATGGAAAGTGCGCGGGTTCTGTATCAAACAAATGAGCCGTAGTCGTAGGTCTGGCGCGGTGGTTACTTGAAAACAGCATGGCCTCCCACAGCAGTTGTTGTTTACTTTTTTGGGTGAACCGAAACCCACCCACCCGAATCAGTATCCGAATTTGTTCCAGCCCGATACCTGGCAAACGTCTCATGAAATGGTCAAGACTCAAATACGGGCCGTTTTTCTTTCGCTCTTCTTCAATTCTGTTTCCGATTTTACTTTCCAGACTTTTCAAATGAACAAATCCGATGTAGATGGTTTTGCCTTCAATCGTAGTCAGGTAATGACTGTGGTTGATACAAGGAGCTTCAATGGCGGCTCCGTTCATGCGGGCTTCGTGGAAGTAAAATTCGGTACGATAAAATCCGCCAAAATTGTTGATCACGCCCACCATAAACTCCAGCGGATAGTGCGCTTTTAAAAAAAGACTTTGGTAACTCTCTACGGCATAACTGGCTGAGTGTCCTTTGGCAAAGGAATACCCGGCAAAACTTTCAATCTCTTCCCACACCCGGTGGATGACGCGGGGTTCGTACCCCCGTTGATGGCAGTTATGAAAAAACTGATCGCGCACCCGTTGAAACTCAGCGCGCGAACGATATTTACCCGACATGGCCCTGCGCAAAACATCGGCTTCGGTTAAGGTAAGTCCGCCAAAGTGATGTGCCACTTTGATCACATCTTCCTGATACACCATCACGCCATACGTATCGGCCATGAGTTCATCCATCTTCGGGTGGATCGATTCATATGCGATGTTTTGGTGATGCATATGGAAGCGTTCGATGTAGGCTTTCATCATCCCTGAACTGGCCACCCCTGGCCGGATGATGGAACTGGCCGCCACCAACGTCAGATAATCAGAGCACCGTAGCTTACCCAACAACATCCGCATGGCGGGAGATTCTACATAAAAGCAACCCATCGCCCGGCTGTGACGCATCAGGTCTTTGATCTTTTCGTCTTCTTTAAATTTTTTGAATTGATAGATGTCTACATCCACGCCCTGATTTCGTTTGACGTGTTTGACTGTTTCTTTGATATGACCCAGACCGCGCTGGCTGAGAATGTCAAATTTATAAATGCCAAAATCTTCGGCTGCATGCATTTCAAATTGTGACACCGGCAATCCTTTGGGCGGAAGTTCCGTGGCGGTATATGCATAGATACTTTTTTCGGTGATCAAAACGCCTCCGGCATGAATGGAAATATGAGCGGGTAGTTCGCGGTCCAGGATGTACTGCGCATAGTGTGTGATTTGTGTGGTCAAATGGTCGCGCTCCGGTTTTTCCTTTCGATTTTCCACCAGCGAATCAATCTCTTCTTTGGGTAAGCCAAAGACTTTTCCCAATTCGCGTAAAATGGATTTTGCCTGATAGGTGACATGGGTTCCCAGCAAACACACGTGGTCATGTCCATACCGATGAAAAAGATAGTCATACACGGCATCGCGATTATCCCAGGAGAAATCAATGTCAAAATCAGGAGGGGATACTCGTTCTTCGTTTAGAAATCGTTCAAAATACAGATCCAGTTCAATCGGATCAACGTTGGTAATCCCTAAACAATAGGCGACCGTACTGTTGGCTCCGCTGCCGCGTCCGACAAAATCATATCCCTGCTTTTGAGCGAACTGAATCAGATCGTAGGCGATCAGGTAGTAGGCGGTGAACCGTTTTTTGTGAATAATGGTCAACTCTTTTTCAATATGGGAATTCCAGATGCTGCGATCGGTACCGTAGCGTTTGGCATATCCTTTCTCCGTTTCCGATCGAAGGAACGCTGAATCCTCATCCGGGCTGGCCGTAAATGACTTTTTATTTTTGTCTTCTCCCGGGGCGCATTCGATCGAACATTGATCGAGCAACTGTTGGGTTTGTGTGACCAGTTGGGAGAAGGATCCAAATTCGGCTGTTAATAGATGAGGGGGAAGCATATATTCATCGCGACTGGCCTGCTCGTGTTCGGGCAATTTGCTCAATAGTGTATTGCGGGCGATGCAACGAAGCAGCCGATGGATATTGTGATCGCGGTGGCTGAGTTTTTCTTTTTTGGTCGTGACATCTCTGACTTTTTCAGGGGGCAACAAAGTGACCGGGTGATGAGCGATAAATTTGGAGGCATGACTTTCGCGAAGCGGGTGGAGCATCAAGGCCGGAAGTCCTGTCTTTTTCACACCAATGTACTCGTGGGCCAGAAGCCGGTCAGGTTCAAATTTTCCAAACGGATAGATGACAAATACCTGCCGGAAGAAAGGTGCCCGGGCTGGAAATCGTTTGGCTTCGCGGTTATGATATGACAAAAAGCGGGTGATCTCTTCAAACCCTTCATTGTTTCTGGCCAGAGCAATAAATTCAAAGGTGCCTGATTCTTTTTCATTTCTGAATTCTACTCCTACGGCCAGATTTAAAGTAAAAGGTTCCTGATCATATCGGGTGCGTCCGTTGGGCTGAGGTTTGTTTTCATCACAGATACGTAGCATGTCGAGATACGAGGCCACGTTATTGATTTCGGTGAGTGCCAGTTTAGAAACCCCACATCTTTTGGCTTCCTGAAAGAGCATTTGTACGGGCATCGTTCCGTAATTAAAGCTATAACCGGTGTGGCAATTGATGTACATTTTTGGCTGTCAGGTTCTGATCCTACGGGATCGTGTTTTTTCGGACGGATCCCTTAAACATATTCATTTCCATGCGTACGCGTTTACCCACGTCAAGTGTGGTGGCGCGTATCAGTTTTTCGGTGCCATGTTTATGTTTGATGTAATCCATGGCCTCATACAGGCTGATATCTTCTTCCGTGTCATCAAATAAGTTGATCTGCTGGTTGCCGTGGACCAGATGACTCAACCGCACCCCCACCAGACGAATCAGCATTCTGCGGTTATACAGTTTGTCAAACAATTCCTGAACCACCTTCAGGATGATATGATCAGAAGAAGTATAGGGGATATGCACTTGCCTGGTTTCGGTATCAAAATTGGAATACCGGATTTTTACGGTGATGCACGAAGCCAGTTTTTTTTGTTCGCGTAATTGAAAAGCTACCTTTTCGACCATTGCAATCAGAATGGATTTGAGCCGTTTAACATCAATCGTATCTTCCTCAAAGGTGGATTCGGTAGATATGGACTTTTGTTCACTGTACGATACGATGGGAGAGTCATCGATCCCTTGTGCTTTGTTCCATAGACTGATCCCGTTTTTACCAAAGGCGCTTATGAGGAATGGCACAGGCATTTCTCGCAGGGTGGCCACGGTGCGTACGCCCATATCGTATAAAAAGGCAGCAGTTTTTTTTCCTACCATGGGAAGTTTTTCAATGCTCAGCGGGGCCAGAAAATCTTTTTCTTCACCGGCTGCTATTTGTTTCTCAGCATTAGGTTTAAACTCGGCCGTAGCCACTTTTGAAACCAGTTTATTGACGGATAGCGCCATGGAAATGGGCAGGTTTGATTCTTTAATAATCTTTTGGCGCAACTCCACAGCCCATTTGAAGGCACCAAAAAAACGATCCATGCCACTGGCATCAATGTAAAACTCATCAATGGATGATTTTTCAAATGCAGGAGCCTTGTCGGCAATGATCTCAGTAATTAAATGTGAATTCTGGCTGTAGGCTTCCATATCACCTGAAATCACTTTGGCATCCGGACAAAGCTGAAGGGCCAGATACATCGGCATAGCGGAGTGTACCCCAAATTTTCGTGCTTCGTAACTACAGGCTGCTACTACCCCCCTGCGGCTACTGCCTCCGACAATTAGTGGCAATCCCCTCAATTTTGGCTCTTTTTTGCACTCAACAGCCACAAAAAAGGCGTCCAGGTCCATGTGAATAATACTTCGGGAGGTCATACCGAAGCAAGAATACTAAAAAATTTAGTATTTTAAAGAAATAACTAACCGATTATGCATCATGGCTATTGCCTGACAATCATAGAAACAATAGCCGCATATCCGATGTGGTATATCAGGGGTCATAAACTATCAGAGATAGCTAAAAAAGAACCTAAGCCATGAAGGGATTTATAATCTTTAGTTTCCCGTTAATTACCTGGCCATGGCTAAGGTCTTCGGTATATAAGGTGCTGCAACGCGCCTCCAGGGCTGACGCAATAATAAGACTGTCCCAGTGGCTCACATTAAATTTTCGTGAGACGTCAAGTGCCATTCGAACTGTATTTTGTGTTACGGGCTTTACTAAGGAGCCCTCCATGAGGTTTATTGCACTTTCAAAGGCCACTTGTTTGCTTAACTTAAATTTCTTTAAACACACATTGGTAAATTCCATAATAACCTGGGTACTGATTACTACGCCCTGGCGCCATATCCCAAAGGCAATTTCTTGTTTTATTGTTTCTTTGGAAAGGGTATATAAGAGCACGTTACTGTCTGCAAAACAACTATCGGGCATTGGCTTCCTCGCGGTTAAACGTAAAACGTGTCAGGTCAATGGCATGTGCTTTCCAAAAAGTAAGAGCCTTTTCGATGGCGTTCTTTCTTTTTCGGCTCATTCCTGTTTTTATATTTCGTTTTGATAAGCGTTTATTTGGGGTGGCTTTCTTGTTTCGTTTTTGTTCTCCGATAGCCATTTGCAATTTGATTTAGCTATTCAATTATTGAACTATAATGAGTTCAAAGATAAGAAATTTTGGAAGTTGTTTGCTTCTGCTGTTGACAGTATGCTCTTGTGGTGGCACAAAACAAAATTTGTTCGATTAACGCTCAGTGAGTTGACGACATTTGTTGAGCGATTAAAAACTGCTCCCCAGTCTGGCAGATTTGGCTCTGACAAACAAGGAAGCGAATTTGTGTTTGTGGTTAAGTAATTTCACCACGACTGGAATAGGCTTCTTTTTTCTTTTTTAAGTATGGGTAAATAACCACTGCACCTAAAATGACCAACGTACCCGCATAAAAATTCCAGCCCATGATTTCCTGTTGGCCAAAAATGATGATAGCCATGATGATGCCATATACAGGTTCCAGGTTCAGCGTTAACTGGATAAAAAATACGCTCATTTTTTTAGTGAGATTGATAGCCACGGAATAGGCATATACAGAGCATGCCCACGCCAGAATAGCAATGTATAGCCAATCGGTTCCTACCGGTGTGAGGTGCAATTGACCATCCTCGGTGAAGTGCTGCTGATAGTAAGGCAAAAACAAACAAACACTGATAAATGCCCCGATCATCTCATAAAAAGTAATGGTGTGTGCAGATACACGCACCGCTATTTTTGCATTGATGACGGAAAACATAGCTGCCGTCAGACCTGAAATGATCCCCAGAATCAATCCGGTTTTGTATTGGAAGTTGAAAGAAAAAATAAGTGCCAGCCCCAACACCACTCCCAATCCCAGCCCGATTTCAAGAATATCAATTTTTTTACGGTTGGCGATGGGTTCCAGCAAGGCAGCCCACAACGAACAGGTAGCAAAGCCAACCAGGCTGGTAGAAGGATTAGAGACCTGACCTGAACGGAAAAACGTGAGCCAATGAATGCCTACAATAAAACCGGTAAAAAAAATCTTTACCAAATCACCTGTACTGACGGCAAAGACTCCTTTGTTGAATAGGATTACCACACCCATGCCAATGGCTGCTAATAGCGTGCGATAAAAAACCATTTCTACCGCAGGGATGGAAATCAGTTTGGCACCGATGGCAGTAAAGCCCCAGAGCAATACAATAAAGTGAAGTTTGAAATAATCAGTTCGCGTGGCGGTAAGCGTCATCGGGGTACATATTTATACATCCCGGCTGCGATGACACCAAAAACCAGTGTTGGCAACCAAGCAGCCAAGATCGGAGGCATGGAACCTGTTTCGCCAAATGTTCGTGTCATGGTAAAAAACAGGATAAATATAAAGGAGAGGAGAAAGCCAAGGGCAATTTGAAACCCTGTACCGCCTCTGCTTTTTCGGGAAGAGACAATGACACCCATAAACACCAGAACAAAAATAGTAAACGGAGAGGCATATCGGATTTGTTCTTCTGTTTGAAACACCTGCACACCGGTGCTTCCCCGGAAATTTAATTTTTTGATGTGGGCGCGCAATTCAGGAATGGTCATACCATCATATGACCGGGTGTTATTCTCAAAGTCTTTGGGCGTAATGGCAAGGGTAGTATCCATCTCCGATCCTTGCTGGTCGGATATCTGATTGGAAAGAACGCTCTTCGGGGTACCTACGGAAGTATCGCGCAATACACGTTTACGTTTCAGTTGGGGAAGGGTGAGGGTATCCGTTGTCGTAAGACTGGATTCCACTCCCATACGTTTTTTGGGTTCGGCTGGCGTAGTAAAAAGCGTATCCACTTTTTTAAACTTCCAGTATTTCAGCACCCATTTTTGTTTGGTGGTGTCCCATTGAATGTGATCTGCGGTCAGTTTTTCCATCAACCGATTATCTTCGAATCGTTCCAGGGTAAACTGATAGCCGGTATTGGAGATGTTGTTATAGTTCTGAAGAAACAAATATACGTTGGGCTGAACCTGCATGTGTACATTGCGTTCTTCAAAGTATTTTTTGTTTTGAAAATACGTTAACTCAAAATTCAGTCGCTCCCGATTGGATTTGGGAATAACCCAGCCGTTGAGATAGAAGCTAACCACTGCGACAATGAAGGCCGCCATAAAATAAGGAACCAAAAGTCTGCGGAAACTAACACCGCTGCTGAGGATGGCGATGATTTCGGTATGGCCTGCCATCCGGGACGTTACATATACGATGGCTATGAAAACAGTAATGGGTGTAATTAATCCGGCTATCCATGGAATGAAATCAAGATAATATCCCAGGATTTGGGCCGGGCCCAGGCTGTTTCGGGCAAACTTGTCGATCTTTTCAGTAACATCAATGATGGCAATAATGGCCACCAGAATCAACACCACATAGATAAATGTGGTGAGAACTTTTTTGATGATGTATTTGTCAAGAATCTTCATGAATTAAACGCTACCCGCATAGATGGTTATAATCGCTGGGATACTTTCTTTACCATGGTAGTTTTCCAATCGGCAAAGGTGCCTGCCTGAATTTGTTCGCGCGCCTGACGAACCAACCAAAGATAGAATGTCAGGTTATGGATAGAAGCAATTTGCGCGCCTAAAATTTCCTTGTTGATAATCAGGTGGCGGAGATAAGCTTTTGAATAGAAAGTACTGGAATACCCTCCGAGCATTTCATCAATCGCACTGGTATCGTTTTTCCATTTTTCATTACGAATGTTTATGATTCCCTGGGTGGTGAACAACATCCCATTTCGCGCATTTCGGGTTGGCATGACGCAATCAAACATATCAATGCCCAGCGCAATGCACTCCAGAATATTTTCGGGGGTTCCCACGCCCATGAGGTAACGGGGTTTGTTCTCCGGTAAGATTCCACAAACCCATTCGGTCATTTCATACATGAGTTCGTGAGGTTCGCCTACGGAGAGACCGCCAATGGCATTTCCAGGTTGGTTCTGACTGGCGATGACTTCTGCGGATTGTTGGCGTAAATCTTTATACACACTTCCTTGTACAATGGGAAACAACGCCTGTTCATACCCATACTTAGGTTGCGTTTCGTTCACCCGGTTGACACACCGTTGTAACCAGCGATGGGTAAGTTCCATGGATTTCTTAGCATAACTGTACTCGCAGGGATAAGGCGTACACTCATCAAAGGCCATGATGATATCGGCTCCGATACTCCGCTCAATATCCATTACGCGCTCGGGGCTAAAGAAATGGTTGGAACCATCAATATGAGATTTGAAGGTTACTCCTTCTTCTTTGATTTTTCGGTTGGCAGCCAATGAATATACCTGATAGCCCCCGCTATCGGTAAGTATCGGACGCTTCCACCCATTAAATTGGTGAAGTCCTCCCACTTGTTCCAGGAGTTCAATCCCCGGCCGCAGATACAGATGATAGGTATTTCCCAGGATGATTTTGGCATCGATATCGGTTTCCAATTCACGCTGATGTACCGCTTTGACCGATCCTGCCGTACCCACCGGCATAAAGATGGGGGTAGGAATACTTCCATGATCGGTATGTAACATTCCTGCCCGCGCGCGACTTCCCCGATCAATAGATTCTAATTCAAATTTCATGACTCGCTCACAAAGGTAACACTCTGTGGCTGCTGATAACCAGGGGCAGGCTATGAACTCAGAAAACTTTTTGTAATTTCTTTAATGAATGATCACGTCTTGTATTTGCTCAAGTGACTTACCTTTTGTTTCCGGTAATATTTTCCAGGCAAAAAATAATTGTAACACCATCATGGAGGCAAAGAAGGCAAAGGCATAGGCACCTCCTTTTTCCATCCCGGCTATCACAGGAAACAACATGGAAACAATGGCCGCCATCACCCAATGGGTAAAACTCCCCAGCGACTGTCCTCCCGAGCGAACCGAGTTAGGAAAAATTTCAGAAATGAACACCCAGATAACTGCGCCTTGTGAGAAGGCAAAACAGGCGATGAATCCAATCAGATAAAGCATGATGGAAATACCATCAAAATCATTTTGGAAGAAAGCAAGCGCAGTGAGTCCCAGGAAAACGATCATCCCGACCGATCCGATCATCAACAATGTCTTGCGGCCAAACCGATCGATCATCGATAGCGCCAACAACGTAAATACCATATTGGTGACTCCAATCGAAACGGACTGCAACAAGGCGGTATCTTTTGCCAGACCGGTGAGTTCAAAAATGCGGGGGGCATAGTACATAATGGCGTTAATACCGGCCAGTTGATTGAACAAGGCCAAGGTGACTGCCAGAAAAACAGGTCTGCGATAGGCACGGGAAAATAGGGAATCAGCTTTTGCTCCATGGTCTGCCTGTTGAAGCGACTGTTCAATTCGTTGGATAGCGGCTTTGGGCATGGGTTCTCCAATTGAACCTAATACCGCTTCAGCTTCGGTTGAACGCTTTTGCCGGATCAGCCACCGTGGGCTTTCAGGCACCGTAAATACCATGGCGAAATAAAGGAGGGAAGGAATGGCTTGTACTCCCAACATCCAACGCCAGGCGTCTTCACCCACCGATGATAAAAGATAGTTGGAAAAGAACGCTACCAGAATACCACTTACGACATTGAATTGAAACAATGCCACCAGACGCCCACGTTGATGGGCAGGCGCTATTTCAGAAATATACATCGGTCCGACTACCGAGGAAGCTCCCACACCCACACCTCCCAGAAAACGAAAGATGACAAACAACATCCAACTGTCGGTTAAGGCGGTAACCAGCGAGGTGACCAGATACAACAATCCAATAGCTTGTAATATTTTTTTGCGTCCGTACTTTTCTGCAGGTATGCCCGCCAGTGCTGCTCCCAGCACCGTTCCAAACAAGGCAGAAGCCACGGTAAATCCATGAGCTACATTATCTAATCCCCAAAGCTGTTGAATGGTTTTTTCTACCCCGGAAATGACTGCGGTATCAAAACCAAACAGAAATCCGCCCAGAGCGGCTACAATAGAATTACGCAAGGCCGTGGAGGTCCGCATGTGATTTTTGGTTTAGGATAACAAACGTACGCATTTGGGCTCCAAAAGTAAGCGCACTTCCGCTAAAACCGCAGGTGAGCCTTTCTTGTAAAGCCAAGCCTCTTGCCTGAGTAAAATACCCTTACTTTATCAGATTGATTAAAATCCACTAACCTGAAATTGTAATGAAAAGAATCTCCCCCAACCGATCCGGTCGGTATTGGATATTGCTATGGATGCTGGTTTTGCCCATCGGTATGTATGGGCAAAGTGAACTGGAACCTGTGACACGCACCTATGCTTTAACGAATGTAAACATCGTGCAGGCGCCCGGTCGAAAAATTGATCTGGGCACCGTGTTGGTAAAAGACGGATTGATCATTTCCGTTGGAAAAAATGTTTCGATTCCTCCGGAAGCCATGATCATCCGGGCAGACTCCATGTATGTTTATGCTGGGTTCATTGATGGACTGTCACGCACCGGTGTAACTCGTCCGAAGGAAGAAACTAACCGGGAGCGTCCCAAAGATCCGGGCAATCCGTCCAACGAACGTGCAGGAATTACTCCAAACACTGATGTCCGCAACCTTCTCAACCCATCGGATAAAGCCATAGAAGATTGGCGCGGTGCCGGATTTACACTGGCTAACGTGGTGCCGTATGGAGGAATGCTTCCCGGCCAGGCCGCATTGATTCTATTATCGGGTCGTACCGCTGATGACCTGGTGATGCAAACGAACACCGGACTATATTCTGAATTAACAGGAGCCAGTGGCGTGTATCCCAACACGGTCATTGGGGTGATGGCTAAATGGCGTGATCTATACCGCAAGGCAGTCAATAGCAAAAATTACGAGGCGTTGTATGCTTCTAATCGCAACGGACTGGAACGTCCCATGAGCGATCGGGTTTATGAACCCTTTTTTCCGGTGATTGATCAGAAAATTCCAGTGATCTTTAAAGCCGAAAAACTATTGGATGTTCAACGGGTACTGACATTAAAAAATGATTTAAGATTTCCGTTGATACTGGCCGAAGTAAAAGAGGGGTGGCACGCCATTCCTAAAATCAAAGCCACCGGTTCAAAAGTTTTCTTGTCATTAGATCTGCCGGAAGAAATAAAGAAAGAAGAAAAGAAGAACGACCAGAAGACAGAAGAAAAGCCTAAAACGCCAGGCGAAATAGAAAAAGAACAATTGGAAAAACGAAGGAATGAAGCCATTGCCAGTTATACTGCGCAGGCCGCAACCTTTCAAAAGGCGGGGATTGTTTTTGGTTTTTCTTTACTGAATACTAAGCCCAAAGATGTTCACACCAATCTTCGAAGGATGATTTCGGCTGGATTATCAGAAGATGCTGCGCTGGCGGCATTGACGACCTCCCCGGCTCAGTTGCTTGGTATGAGCGATCGGGTAGGAACCATTGATCCGGGTAAGATGGCTAATCTGGTAGTTTCCGATAAGCCATTCTTTTCCGAAAAGGCAAAAATCCGCTATGTTTTTGTGGATGGTGTGCTAACCAAACTGGAGGCGAAAGAAAATAAGAAAACAGATGCGTCTGTCAAGTCAGAAATTGAAGGAACCTGGAATACCACTACTCAAAGCCCTCAGGGAACGACTACCGGAAAAGTAGTTTTTAAAAAAGAAGGAGGTGGTTATAGCGGCAACATCAGCAGCAGCATGAATCAGGAGACGATGGCGTTGAAAGACATTACCCTGGAGGGGAATACATTGTCTTACAAATACACGCTTTCCTTTGGCGGTCGCTCGGTCGAGGTCGAGACCCAGGTAACGATAGAAGGAGACTCGTTTAAGGGAAATACAAGCGTGGGTACGTTTGGCAGTTTTCCGATAGAAGGTTCAAAAAATCCCAAGTAAGATGAAAAAGATGATCATATTAGTTTTCCTGATGGGGGCCATCGGCACGCTTCAGGCTCAGGATCGAGGAACGATTTTAATCAAGGGAGGAACGGTGTTAACCGTCACCAAAGGTACTTTGGAGAATACCGATGTGTTGATTAAAGAAGGTAAGATCAGTCAGATCGCCAAGGGGATCATCGCTCCGGCTGGTGTGCGGGTGATAGATGCTACTGGCTTGTTTGTGATGCCGGGGATCATTGATGCTCACTCACACATCGCACTGGATGCGATCAATGAAGGCACCAATGCCATCACTCCGGAAGTTCACGTGGCCGATGCCATCAATCCGTTTGAGGTTGATATTTATCGGGCCTTGGCGGGAGGGTGTACCGTGTCACATGCCATGCATGGCTCGGCTAATTCCATTGGAGGCCAATGTCAGACCATCAAACACCGCTATGGAGTGTATGATGGCGAACAATTGAAGATGGAAGGGGCTGCCCGTACCATTAAGTTTGCGTTAGGTGAGAATCCGACCGGTCATGGCCGCAGAGATGGGGTACAGCCTCAAACCCGGATGGGTGTTGAGTTTGTTATCCGGGAGGCCTTTTCGGAAGGAAAGGAATATATGGAAGCGTGGAACTCCTATAACAAACAAAAGTCAGTGAAAGGATTCCGCGGAGCGCCCCCCGTTTATTCTCTTCGGCTGGAGACCCTGGCGGATATCTTAAAAGGGAACATCATTATTCATTGTCATAGTTACCGGGCCGATGAAATCAATATGTTAATGAACGTTTGCCGCGATTTTGGAATTAAGAAAGTAGTATTTCAACATACCAATGAAGGATTTAAAGTAGCCCCTGAACTCGCCAAATTTGGTGCGATGGCTTCCGTCTTCGCGGATTGGTGGGCCTATAAACTGGAAGTGTATTATTCAACTGCTTATAACGCGGCTATCCTGGCCCGAAATGGAGTGGTGACGTCTATTAATTCGGATTCACCCGATTTGATCCGGCATCTATATCACGAAGCAGGCAAAACGCAGAAATACGGAAATCTGAGCGATGACGAAGCATTGTCCATGATCACCATCAATGCAGCCAAACAATTGGGAATTGAAAACCGGGTCGGCTCGCTGGAAGTAGGTAAAGATGGAGATGTGGCTATTTTTAAAAATCATCCGCTTTCCATTTATGGAGTACCACAGATGACCCTGGTCGATGGGGTCGTTCGTTTTGATCGGGAAAAAGATGCAGCCGATATGAGAATCATGGTGGATCCCAAGGAAACAGTAGATATTCCCACCATCCATCAGGCAACTACTCATAACCATGAAAACTGTATGCAAAACATGGAGTGGTTATTAAATGTAAAAATGTTTGGACTGAACCGGTAATAACCAACGATTCGAATGAAAAAGATCATCTATATTTTATTGGTAATGTCAGTGTCTTCAGAGATGCTGGCGCAGGGTTTGAAAGCTAAAACCGGGGTGTTCGCGTTGACGCATGCCACCATAGAAACCATCACGCAGGGAACCATTACGGATGGTACGCTGGTCATCACTAACGGAAAAATTCAAGCGGTAGGCACCAATGTCACCGTACCTTCCGGGGCAGTAATAATTGATTGCAAAGGCTTACAGATTTATCCGGGCATGATTGACGGGGGCACTCGTATTGGCTTGTTGGAAATAGGTCAAATCCCCCAGGCAACAGACCAGCGCGAAACGGGCGATGTGATTCCTCAAATGAAGGCATTAAGTGCCGTGAATCCCAATTCGGTGGTGATCCCCGTTACCCGAGTGAGTGGAGTCACTACCGTGATCACGGCTCCGGACGGTGGATTATTTCCTGGCCAGGCTGCCTTAATCAATTTGCATGGCTACACACCGGATCAAATGTTTACCGGTTTTGAAGCGGTGGTATTAAATTTTCCCAGTTCAGGCAAACGTGGTTTTTTTGATAGACGCACCGATGAGGAAGTAAAGCGTGACTCCGAAAAAGCGCTTAAGCTACTAAACGATGTATGGGATAAAGCCACGCAATACCACAAACTGGATTCGGCCACGCGTGGAAAAGGGGTTAGCTATTATCCGGAATTACAATCATTGGTACCTGTGGTGCGGGGCGAAAAAGCGTTGATGGTGGAAGTTAATGCAGCAAAAGATATTCTGGCAGCTTTGAAATGGGTAAGTGAACGCAAAATAAAGAGAGTAATTTTTAGCGGAGTATCGGAAGGCTGGCGTGTCGCATCCGATATTGTGAAGGCTAACATTCCGGTAGTCACGGGGCCAGTCATTTCCATACCCACACGCGACTATGATCGTTACGATCAGGCGTATGCCAATGCAGGAATGATGAAAAAGGCAGGCGTAAAAGTCGCCCTGCGAACGCTTCAAACCGAAAATGTCCGCAATCTGCCGTATCATGCCGGCTACGCAGCGGCCTATGGTGGGATGAGTAAAGAGGACGCTCTTCGGGCCATCACCATTGTGCCCGCTGAAATTTTTGGAGTCAATAAGCAATTGGGATCTCTTGAAGTCGGAAAAAGCGCCACGTTATTTGTCTGCGATGGGGATCCTTTTGAAACCCGAACCCAGGTGAAACAGGTGTTTATTGATGGCTGGCAAATACCTATGACCAGCCGCCAAATAGAGCTTTACGATGAGTTTTTAAATCGGGAGCCGGGGGTGAGTAAGAATTAAATCAACAACGTAATCGTGAAAAGCTAAACCCTCCTCTGACGGAGGGTTTAGCTTTTATAGGCGGATAAGCACATGATCGTTTATGAACATTCCGGTCGCATGTGAACATAAAAAACAAGCTTTTAAAAAATAAGCAACTATTTGTCCGAAAAAATAAGACTTTCGGCTATCCATTTTCATCATTTGTACGTAACCTTTCATCATTACCCGAGTATTTCTAAATATTCCTCCTCACACGTATGCTCAAAAATTTACTCCTCATCGCCTTTCGCAACATCCGCAAAGACAAGACATACAGTTTCCTGAATGTCGCTGGGTTGACCATCGGTATTACTTGCAGTGTTTTTTTATTGCTATACATTCTGGATGAACTGAGTTTTGATCGGTATCACGATAAAGCGGATCGTATTTATCGGGTAGTATCCAACATCAAGGAACCAGACAACGCTTTTACATGGGCGGTGGCACAAGTGCCCTTGGCGGAAGAACTTCGGACTAATTACTCGGATGTAGAAAATGCGGTTCGCTTTTTTGGGATGGGACGTCAGTTGATCGTTCAGGGCACCCAGGAGTTTTACGAAGAAGATTTCTTTCAGGCTGATTCTACGGTATTTGACGTGTTTAATTATTCATTCTTGCATGGCGATCCTTCTACTGCGCTGGACAAACCAAACGCCATTGTGATTACGGAGAAAATTGCACTTAAATATTTTTCCAAAACAGATGTGGTGGGTCAAACATTGCAAGTCAAACAGGGAGATAACTTTCAGATCACAGGCGTTATTCGCGATGTGCCGCTCAACTCTCATTTTCGCTTTGATGCGCTGGTATCACGGGTGAATCAACCACCGGCTGATAGCTGGGGAGGCTTTGGGGTATTTACCTATCTTCTGTTGCCCGATGGCTACAGCCCCGATCAAATGCAAACCCACTTTGCGAAGATTCTCAAAGAAAAGGTGGAACCCATTTTTACACAGTATGGAATTACGATTCAATATGAACTTCAACCCATAACTGCCATCCACCTTCATTCCAAAATTCAGGACGAGGCAGAAGAAGGAGGCGATATCACCATCATTTACATTTTTGGAGCCATCGCTATCTTCATGTTGATCATTGCCAGTATCAACTATATGAATCTGGCCACCGCCCGCTCGGCCAATCGGGCCAAAGAAGTAGGCATACGTAAGGTCATGGGCTCGCAACGCAGCTATTTGATTGCGCAGTTTATCACCGAATCGGTTGTTCTATCATTGATGGCATTGCTTATCAGTGTTTTGCTGATTTATGCTTTTCTGCCGCTGTTCAATCAATTAGCCAATAAAGAATTGCCTTTTAGTTACATCCTTCAGCTACCCGTATTTCTGTCGCTGTTGGGCATTGTTGTCTTTGTAGGGGTGGTGGGTGGAAGCTATCCTGCCTTTTATCTTTCCGGATTTAATCCGGTGAGCGTGCTCAAGGGTAAACTGGCCACCCGCGGGGGAAGCGCCTTGTTTCGAAAATCACTGGTGATCGTTCAGTTTTCCATTTCGATCTTCATGCTCATCAGCACATTTATTGTGTATAACCAATTGCAGTTTATGCGCTCCAAAGATTTGGGGTTTGTCAAGGAGCGGTTGATCCGGTTGGATCTTTCTACGGATGAAATGATTCGCAAATCAGGAACGCTTTCGGAGCGAATGAAGCAGGCGGAAGGCGTAATATCTGCTGCGACCTCCTTTTCCGGTCCTGGTGAAAACATTGGTAAGCTGTTATTGCAGATCGAAGATAACGAGGGCAAGCTTTCGGAGCGGGGAGTGGATTTGTTTAATGCCGACCATGATTTTGTAAAAACCATGGGGATGACGATTGTTCAGGGCCGTGATTTTTCACGCGAAATTTCTTCCGATACGGTGTATGCCGTTTTGGTAAACGAGGCGATGGTCAAACGTATGAGTTGGGATCAACCAATCGGTAAAAAATTTATCGCCAAAGGAGCGGGCCCCAACAATACCGATGTAGAAAAACGAGTGGTAGGTGTACTTAAAGACTATCACCAAAACTCGTTGTACGATGCCATAGAACCGTTGATGATCGTTCTTAGCTCAAACAATGGAAGTCTTTTTATACGAACAGCCGAAGGTGATGTCAGGGAATCACTGGCATCTATCGAACGCACATGGAATGAAGTAAATCCGGGCTATCCGTTCATGTACACATTTCTTGATCAGGATTTCAACTCACAGTACCGGGCAGACGAGAAACGCAGCCAGATATTCACGGCCTTTTCAGGGTTGACCATTTTTATTGCGTGTCTCGGATTGTTGGGGCTTTCTGCTTTTACCACGCAGCAACGAACCAAAGAGATTGGCGTTCGCAAAGTGATTGGCGCCTCGCCAGGCCAGTTGGTGTACCTGGTGTCAAAAGAATTTTTCTTACTGGTAGCGATCGGTACGGTTCTCGCTTTTCCGTTAGCCTGGTATTTTACCGATAATTGGCTCCAGAGTTTTGCTTATCGGATAGAGCTTAACCATCAGTGGTCGACATTTTTGTTATCGGCTTTTACAGCGTTTCTGATCACGTTTATGACGGTGGGCTTTCATGTCATGCGCGCCACTTCCGCAAACCCGGTAAAGGCCTTGCGGGATGAATAAACGCAATACGTCATGTGAGGCTGGATTATTTCAAGGGAGATGCAGTCAAGAATTTCGTTGACGTCTGGCTTCAAAAGCAATTACTGCGGCAGCATTGGAAACATTCATGGAGTCAATTTTCCCGTGCATCGGAATGATGATGTTTGCATCGCTGTTTTGAATCCAGACTGGTGATAATCCGGTGGATTCAGTCCCCAGCACAATAGCTGAAGGTGCTGTGTAGTCTATTTGGGTATATGGCTGCGCTGCCTGCAAATAGGTGCAATAAATATGAATTCGCTGGGCGCGTAACCACGCGATTGTATCTTCGCTGGTGGCGGCAACAATGGGCACCGTGAATACGCAACCCACACTGGACCGGATAACATTGGGATTATAAAAATCGGTAAGTGGATCGCAGATGATCACCGCATCGATACCGGCAGCATCCGCTGTGCGAAGAATGGCGCCAAGATTTCCGGGTTTTTCGACAGCTTCAATGATCAGAATGAGAGGTTTTTCAGGCAAACGGAGATCCGAAAGAAGATGCATCTTCATTTCGGCAACAGCCACCACCCCTCCGGAACTTTCCCGGACGGCAATCTTCTCAAAGACTTCCGGGGTAACGGGTATGACCATGCGCCCTTCAGTCATATTTCTCCCCAGTGCAGCTAAAGAAATGATTTCTTCACAGTAGAATAGGTTTCCGATTTTATATCCGGCTTCCAAAGCCCATTGAATTTCACGCTTACCTTCAATTAAAAAAAGTTGTTGTTTTCTCCGTTCGCGGGGTTTTTCCAAAGCCAACAATCCCTTAATCTTTGGGTTTTGAGTACTGGTAATGACCGTGCCGGGTTTCATTTCGATAGCAAGATAATCATTGATTCTCGTTCGAGGTGTTCGACACGTAGTTTTGGTTATTTCTTCAAACTATGAAGTCACTGCTTTTGAACTTACTTTTATGAAATTTTAAATTACACGTGACTCTCGAACTGCGCCATCCTTCCTCCTGGAAAGAATATGAATTACTAGACTCTGGTGATTTTGAAAAACTGGAAAGATTTGGAAGCGTTGTCTTAATCCGGCCGGAACCACAAGCTATCTGGCCCCGTGCCCTGCCTTACGAAAAGTGGCTGCAGCAAGCTCACGCACATTTTACCCGCGAGCAAAAAGAGAATTACCGGTTTGGAGATGAGATCAAAGGAGGCTGGAAGAAGCTAAAGCCAATTCCTGATCACTGGACCATTGCGTATGCATCTGACACTGTTCAGTTGGTGTTGCGCCTGGCCCTCACCAGTTTTGGCCATGTAGGTATTTTTCCGGAGCAGGGAAATAACTGGAATTTTATTGACGAAACCATCCGGCAAGGGAAATGGACGAAACCCAAAGTGCTTAATCTTTTTGCATATACAGGGGCGGCATCCGTGGTAGCCCGGGCAGCGGGGGCTGAGGTAACTCATGTGGACGCTTCTCGTCCCGGTTTGAACTGGGCCAATCAGAATATGCAATTGAATCAATTAACAGATATCCGATGGGTATATGAGGATGCATTAAAGTTTGTCAAGCGCGAAGCAAAACGCGGAAATACGTACAACGGCATCATCATGGATCCACCTCCTTATGGTCGAGGGCCCGAAGGAGAGAAGTGGACATTGCAAGAGAAACTTAATGAGTTGATTTCATTAAGCAGTCAGTTGCTGCAACCCCAAAACCATTTTTTCATTCTTTCCATGTATGCCGCAGGGCTTTCTCCCCTGATCGGATTAAATGTGGTAAAAAGTCACTTTGCCAACGCTTCTCCGGAGTTTGGTGAATTCTTTTTGAAGTCCAAAACGGGAAAAGATTTGCCGATGGGTACCTTTCTGCGATTTCGCTCGTAAAACTTTTCTGTGATCTATAGCATCCTGTTGAGACGGCATCTGACGTGATAAAATTTGTTTTTTTCTTTTTTTGGTTGGGATGTTCCCTGGCGGTCTTTGGTCAGCAGCCCTTTCGGGGCATCGTTGCTGATTCCTCCTCATTGGTCAACCTTCCGGATGTACATGTCTCTATCAAAGGTACCGGCAAAGGCACAACCACCAATGCGCTCGGAAGTTTTCTATTGTATGCACAGCCAACAGATACGTTGTTATTCACCTGTCTGGGTTATTTGCCGGCAGAATTGCCCTTGATATTTCAGGAAGACGCAGTGATGGTTTTGCTAAAAGAAAACACACGCTTGCTGGAAGCAGTAACCATCAAAGCCAAACGTCTTTATCCGAATACCATCGAAGACCGGACTAAAGCCGAACCCAGGCGAATGGATGCGCTCGAAGGGGCGGCTTCTCCACTTACATATTTTTCACGGATAGAGCGAGAGAAACGAAAACTAGCTCACATCATCCAGGAGTTTAATCAGGCTCAGACCTATATTCAGGTTATCACCGACCCCGATGTGAAAGCCATCATGAAAGAAACGTATCATCTCACAGATCAGCAATATTATGCCGTCATTGAAGCATTTAATCAATCGCATGTTTCAGTTCAATACTATACCGATCCTGACGAAATCATGGAGGCGCTTCATTTGTTTTTTGAGACCCGAAAGCAATGAATGTTAAATTGGCAGGATTTTTTTAGTAAGACCATCATTGTTTGGCGCCAACAATTTCACACAGGCATCACTGCCAAGTGGGTAAATAAGGTTATCTTTGCGGCCTAATTCGTTAAAATAGCCGTTTTAGAGGGATTTATGGAAGTAAGTAAAATCAGAAACATCGCAATTATTGCCCACGTTGACCATGGAAAGACTACTCTGGTAGATAAACTTTTGCATGCCGGACACCTTTTTAAAGACCATGAAAACCCGGGTGAATTGATCATGGACAGCAACGATCTGGAGCGTGAGCGAGGGATCACCATTTTGGCAAAAAACGTATCTGTACGATACAAAGACTATAAAATCAATGTAATAGATACTCCTGGTCACAGCGACTTTGGGGGAGAGGTGGAGCGCGTCTTAAACATGGCCGATGGTTGCTTGTTATTGGTGGATGCCTTTGAAGGTCCGATGCCACAAACCCGGTTTGTATTGCAAAAAGCCTTGCAACTAGGGTTGAAGCCAATCGTGGTGATCAATAAAGTGGATAAAAAGAATTGCACACCAGACGAAGTGCATGAGCAGGTTTTTGATCTGATGTTTTCTTTGGATGCTTCCGAAGATCAATTGAATTTTCCAACCTTTTATGGTTCGGCCAAACAAGGCTGGATGAGCGCGGACTGGAAAAAACCAACCACCGATATTACGTCATTGATTGAGGGCATTATTGAATTTATCCCGGCTCCGAAGGTAGATGAAGGAGCTACACAATTGCTCATCACTTCCTTAGAGTATTCTTCCTTTATCGGACGGATTGCCATTGGCCGGATTCAACGCGGATCCGTGAAGGCCGGACAGCAAATTGCTTTAGTCAAGCGAGATACCGGAGCGATCGTAAAAACCCGTGTGAAGGAAGTATATGTATTTGAAGGATTTGAAAAGAAAAAAGCAGAAGAGGTAAAAGCCGGTGAAATTTGCGCACTGGTGGGCTTAGAGGGATTTGAGATTGGTGATACCGTTTCTGATATTGAGAAACCAGAGGCCTTGAAATCCATCGCCATTGATGAGCCAACCATGAGTATGTTGTTTACGATTAACAACTCACCTTTCTATGGTAAAGAAGGTAAGTTTGTTACTTCCCGCCACATTAAAGAACGTTTGGATAAGGAGTTGGAAAAAAACCTGGCCCTTCGGGTAGGTGAAACGGGATCTGCCGATAGCTTCATGGTATTTGGTCGTGGCGTTCTTCACTTGTCGGTACTGATTGAAACCATGCGCAGGGAAGGGTATGAACTGCAAATTGGTCAGCCACAGGTGATCTTCCGCGAAATTGATGGCGTCAAGTGTGAACCCATGGAAGAATTAACCATCGACTTACCAGAGTCGGATGCGGGCAAGGCCATTGAGACGGTCTCCACCAGAAAAGGGGAAATGACCAATATGGAACCCAAGGCAGACCGGATGATTTTAAAGTTCATGATTCCCTCCAGAGGAATCATCGGATTGCGAAATTATCTGATGAACGTAACTGCTGGTGAAGCGGTCGTCACCCACCGGTTTAAGGAATATCAACCTTACAAAGGTGAAATTCCTGGACGGATCAACGGTTCTTTGATCGTGATGGAGCAAGGAGAGGCTATCGCTTACAGCTTGCACAACTTGCAAGACCGTGGAAAATTCTTTATCGACTCCGGGCAACCGGTGTACGAAGGTCAGGTTATTGGAGAACATAGTCGCAGCGGGGATTTGGTCATCAACGTAACCAAAACCAAGAAGCTGACCAATATGCGGGCCAGTGGTGCCGATGAGAAAATGCGTATAGCGCCTCCGATTAAATTTTCTCTGGAAGAAGCCCTCGAATATATTCAGTCAGATGAATATGTGGAGGTAACACCGAAGTCTATCCGGTTGCGCAAAATCTATTTAAACGAAACGGACCGCAAACGGGAGCGTAACAAATCCATGTCCAGTGTGGTATAATGGTTGGAAAAGTGTCCTGAATAAATTTTTGTACTTTTAAGAGCCCTGCCTGTCGCAGGGTTTTTAATGACAGTGCCACGGAGCATGAAGAAAGTAGCAAGAAAGCTTTTTATTGTCTGGTTAGGATTTTATGCGACTGTTAGTCAGGCACAATCTCCCACCATCAGTTCATGGGAAGCAAAAGCCGATACCTTGTACAAGTCAGAGAAATTTGGCGAAGCAGAAATTTGGTACTCAAAAATCCTGTCAGAAGCCCGTAAAAAAGGAGAGGAGATTCCCTACACCGTTCTTTACAAACGAGGCGTTTGTTATTTTAGTACAGAGCAGTTTGACAAGGCAGAAGCAGATTTAAATGTTTTTGTTCAAGCCAACCCGTCCAGTTTTCAGGGAAGGATTTTACGGGGATTGATTTATCAGGCACTGGAGAATCCGGACGGACAACTAAAGGATGTAAATGCAGCCATTCAGTTACAGGGAAACAATCCGAACTTATTGCGTTGGCGAGGAGGTTTGTATCTTCAAAGGGAAGAATATGACTCGGCCAAGCATGATTTGTTAATTGTTCGACAGTTTGGGGATGATCCGGAAGTCGAAATGAATCTCGGGATGGCTTATTTTAATACCAATAAACCCGATAGTGCTTTCCTGTCGATCAACCGGAGCATCGAGTTAAATGCAACGAACTTATCCGTGTATTTGTATGGCGCTACGTTTTCCTTGCAGGAAGAGCGTTACGAACAAGCTTTGCAATACCTGAAACTGGGTCAGCGAATTGACCCACAAAACCCAAGTATTCAGTTTTATAAGGGCATTTCTTTGATCGAACTCAAGCGTGAAAAGGAAGGCTGCAGTTGCCTGGGAAAAGCTTTTGTGGCTGGCATTGATGAAGCAGGAGACTACCTTCAACAATATTGTTGGAACCTGGAGGATTAAGATTCGTCTCCTCAGGCAATTGCATTTTGTTTGGTCATGCGATTTTTCAGGGACTCAGTTTCCCATGTTTTGATATCGGGGTACCTTGTTCTGTATCCACAACCCCTTATTTTTGCACATGCCAGAGCAAATCCTCATTCTCGACTTCGGTTCGCAGTATACCCAGTTAATCGCCAGGAGAATCCGCGAACTGAATGTTTATTGTGAAATTCACCCATTTAACCACATCCCGGCCCTTTCTTCGCAGATCAAAGGGGTTATTCTCTCTGGCAGTCCTTGCAGCGTACGCGAGGCAGGGTCACCTGATATTGATCTCAACCAGTTTGGTCAGTTACCGGTGTTGGGCGTGTGTTATGGGGCGCAGTTGATGGCTCATAAAAGCGGAGGGTCTGTCTTGCCCTCTCAAATCCGTGAGTATGGTCGGGCAAAACTTACCGCAGTAGATCATCATATCGATCTTCTGAAAGAGATATCTCTCGATTCTCAGGTATGGATGTCACACTCGGATACCATAGCATCCCTATCCGATCAGTTTGATATTATTGCCAGCACCTCAACCGTAAAGGTGGCTGCCTTTAAGAAGAAAAATGCCCCTATCTATGGTATTCAGTTTCATCCGGAGGTAACCCATTCGCTGGAAGGCAAAAACCTGCTTCGCAATTTTGTTGTACACATTTGCGGCTGTGCTCAAGACTGGACACCCGATCAGTTTGTAGAGGCAACCATAGCCGATCTAAAAAAGCAACTGGGGAACGACAAAGTAGTGATGGCGCTTTCGGGTGGAGTTGATTCTACCGTAGCCGCTACCCTCATCCACCAGGCGATTGGAAAAAATCTCTATTGCATTTTTGTTGACAACGGCTTACTCCGCAAAGATGAGTTTGAACAGGTGTTGACCTCTTATAAACATATGGGGTTAAACATCAAAGGGGTAGATGCCAGGGCGCAGTTTTATTCTGCGTTGGCTGGCTTGACGGAACCCGAAGCAAAACGAAAGGCAATTGGAAAAACATTTATTGATGTTTTTGATCAGGAGTCGCATCTGATCAGCGATGTCAAGTGGTTGGGGCAGGGAACGATTTATCCCGATGTGATTGAATCCGTTTCCGTCAAGGGGCCTTCGGCTACCATCAAATCACATCACAATGTGGGAGGGTTGCCGGCCAAAATGAAGCTTAAGGTAGTGGAGCCGCTCAACACGTTGTTTAAGGACGAAGTCCGGCAGGTAGGAAAAACATTAGGAATTGATCCGCTTATTCTGGGACGACATCCCTTTCCCGGACCTGGACTGGGTATCCGGATTCTCGGTGACATTACCGAAGAAAAGGTACGAATATTGCAGAACGTAGATCATGTGTTTATCGGAGCCTTACGAAAACATGGACTGTATGAAAAAGTGTGGCAGGCCGGAGCCGTTTTATTACCGGTGTACACGGTAGGAGTTATGGGTGATGAACGAACCTATGAAAGGGTAGTAGCGTTACGGGCAGTCATTAGCGTAGATGGCATGACGGCCGACTGGGCTCATTTACCTCATGATTTTTTGAGCGAAGTGTCTTCTGATATCATTAATAAAGTAAAAGGAGTAAACCGGGTGGTCTACGATATTAGTTCCAAACCGCCCGCTACGATTGAATGGGAATAGACATGAAAGATAATTCCGGACGTTGGTATTGCGTTTTTTTCTTGTGCCTGGGGATGGTCGTGGGAGGGCATGCACAGGATTTTAAGGAAGACTTTACCAGGGCCAAACAACTTTTTAGTTCCGGCCAGTACAGCAAGGCGATGGATGCCTTTATGCCGCTGACGATTTACGACCGCAAAAATCCGTATCCGGAATATGCGTCTTTTTATTATGCAGTATCGGCCTTTAAGCTTGGATTTTTTTCCATTGCACGCGATCAGTTTTTTCAAATCAAAAAACTTTATCCGAGGTGGGAACAAATACCAGAAGTGAACTATTGGCTGGCACATTTATTCTTTGAGCAACGCGAGTATTTTCAGGCGATGGTGGCTACGCAGGAAATTTCCAAAGCGTATGCCGTGGATGTGCAAAATATGAAAAAGCATTACCTCGCTAAGGTGAACGATACGGAAACTCTTCGGATGTTATTGGAAGAGAACCCGTACGACCGGGAAGTGGCCGATGCTTTTTTGAAGCACCTGACCAAAAATCCCCTACATAGGGAAGCGCATACCGTTGATTCCGTAATTCAGCGATTTGGATTCTTACCGGAAGACTATCCTACCCCGGCAGCCTTTTTATCTAATAAAAAAGAAAAATATCAGGTAGGTGTGATCATGCCTTTTTTAGCAACAACCTTAGACCCATCCCCCAATAAAAAGAAAAATCAGAATATCCTGGACCTGTACACAGGTATGCGTATGGCGGTGGATAGTTTGAACAAAAATGGTATCCGAATCGATTTGCTGGCTTACGACAATGAAAAAAGTGCAGAGGCCACGCGCAAACTGTTAGGGAGAGATGAAATGAAAGCAATGGATTTGCTGGTAGGTCCACTTTTCCCGGAGGAAGGCAAACTGGTCAGTGCTTTTGCGAAGGAACAGGAGATAGCGCTGGTAATCAATCCTATTTCAGGAAATCCGGATTTTGTGAAGGACAATCCTTCCGCTCTGTTGTTTCAGCCGAGCTATCCAACGATCGCCAGAAGGGCAGCCGAGTTTGCTTCCGCAAATGCAAAAAACAAGTACTGTTTGATTTATTATGGTAGTAATTCCCGGGACTCGTTGATGGCTAAACACTTTATCAAAAAAGCCGATAGCCTGGGACTAAAAGTTGTTTTTGCGCAAGGCTTGACGCTCGAAAATTCAGGAACCATTCTTTCGGTACTGACAGCTGCCACGGAATACGATGAGTGGAGAAACCCGAAAGTTTTTAAACTGAAGCGTGACAGCATCGGAACTATTTTTGCGGCCACCGATGATCCCCTGTACTATACAAAGATAATTAATGCGGTAGAGGCCCGGGGCGATTCCATTTTAGTAATCGGAGACGAAAGCTGGTTAGAAGGTACCTCCATGGATTTTCGCAAATTTGAAAAAGTCTGGACTGCGTTGGCCGCTCCTAACTTTACAATATTCAGCAATCCCGCGTTGGCCACCTTTCGAAAAAAGTATTGGTCGGCTCATGGTGTCCTGCCTGCCAACTATGCCAAGATCGGATATGAGTTTATGTGGATCATGGGACAGGCACTGTATCAATATGGGGATCATTTTAAGCCGTTTATTCTGGGGCAAAAGATCGAAGGATCCGTCATGAACGGATTTCAGTTACAGGCCACCTCGGACAATGGACACGTTCCTTTTTTAGTCTTTAGAAATGGGGAACCCGTCCTTGCCACTCAGTCATCATCCGATTTTAAGTGATTTTAAAGGATTATCTTACACCGACCGTCCGATACCATTGGTTTTGGTTATTTTCGTAAAATAATTTTAGCTATGATCCGATTTTTCTGGTTGATCCTGTTAAGCATGGCGGCAGTTGCGCTCAAGGCACAAACGGATGAAGAAAATCCGGGATACGAGGAGTTGTATGATGAGCCGTATTCGATTAACCGGTTGTTCATTGGCTTTCAACCGCTATATGGAGAGTTGTTTGTGACAAACGTAAATGCAGGGTTCGGTTTGGATGTTAGCTATTTTCACGCCCAAAAGTTTGACGTCAAATTTCAGTTACGCAAAACTTATAGCCAGCGTTTTTTTGACATGGCCCGGGCCGCTGCGGCAGATAATAGTTCGGTCGACAATGATGTAGAAGTGTTTAATTATTATGAATTGGGCGGCACCTATCATATTATTGATAAGGAGATCACCAGCACGACCAAAATGATCAAGTACAAAAGTTCTGAAAAGGGAAATAAATGGGCGTCCAAAATCCCTGAACAGAAAGTGGTGCCGGCAAAAGTCCGTCAAATTATTGGCGCGCGCGTGGGGGCCATCCTTTGGAACAGCACCACAGACATCAGCCGGGCGTTAGCGGCTCAGAATTTATTACCCGCGGATCTTCAAACATCCACTGGAACACCGCTGCCACAGGAATTTCAGGATGCGAACAATGTCACACAAGCCATGAGCATTTACAGCAATGTTTTTAGCACCAATGTGTACATCGGAGGTTCGCTTACCCGGATAAGAAATGTAGCCTATAGTTTTGAAGGATTTGAGAATGCGGCAGACGATGGAATCATTACCTATTTTTTTGATCTGATGTACGCGCCATCATTTAAAGTAGACGACATCCGTTATCAGGGCGAAACATATTCAGTGGATCCGTTATCGATTCAATCCATTGGTTTTCGGGCCGGCCTGGATGGTAAGTTTAACCGTAAGTGGGGTTGGGGGTATGGAGCCGAAATGGGCTATCGTCCGGGACTCGAGGGCAGGAGTTTTTATACCATGGTGCGAATATCGGTTCCTGTGTTTGGAACAAAACTTCGCAAAAAGCCTGATTGAGTTTCCGATATCCAGCGTTAACGGTAATTAACAAAAGAAACAACATCCGAGGCACAACATGAATTTTATTGAGTATCATAGTACAATTGAGAAAAGTCTTCCAGGATTAAGACTTTCAGTAAGTTATCTTTCAGGCAATCAGGACTTTGAATTTCAAGCTAAAGAGCTTAAGAGACTGAGAAGTTCAATAATCGTTGTTGAAGATCTACCATACATTGAAACTGAAATCAATGGCATCAGAGCCTCATGGCTTTTTCAGTCTATATCCGATGAACAAAAGATTAAATCGATTCAGCATTCAGAGATTTCAATGCTAATCGAAGCACTTCGAATAAAACTTTTAACTTTTAAGGAAATTGCCGAGAGGTCAAAACTTTTTAACAGCTCGGACACTATATTAGTAAGGATTTCTGAAATTCACTCTTTTGATAATTTGCAAAAGTATGCTGGTGATTTCAAGAAATCAATCGAGATTCCAGTTCTTGATGAAAGTATAAAAGGTAATGTGACAATATTAAGTGCTGATGAAGGTTCTGTTATACTTTATATTTCTCTAGGCACTATTGCAGCCGTAAAGCTAATTGCAGGAATATGTTGGGCTGCCGCAGTAATAAAAAAAAAGAGGGCAGAGGCCGATATTTTTGAACAACATGCTAAAACATTGGAGTTAAAAAATGAAGCTATGTCAGTTTTCGTAGAAGCTCAAAAAGTTCAAATAAAAAATATACTTGAAGCAGAAGCCACGGCAATTGCGAATGAGCAATATAATCATGCCGAACCTGAAACCATTGAACGACTTAAGCTTTCAATTTCAACTGTGGCAGAACTAATTGATAAAGGAGTTCAGATTTTACCCATGAGCAAAGATGAGGATATACAAAAAAGTTTCCCCGATTATAAAAATCTAAATCTAATTGAGTCTTCAATAAAACAAATCGCACCGAATAGCTAGCTGCCTCTAAAAAAAATTAAAAAAAGCGGATTCAATCCTTAATTGAAGTTTTGGACTCCATATTGCGTTCAATGCGAGCAGATAGTTTAGTACTTTGAAGTCCGATTCTTCGCTAGGCTGCAAAAAATTATGTGAAGTGTTATAAAAAGTTACGATTAACAATTGAGAATGAAACGACTTGTTATATCGACAGCGTTTACGCTAACGATTATAATTCTCTATCAGTTTATTGACATTAATTTATTTACAATAGATTTACCTCGTAGAGTTAGCTCTGCACTATTTAATAATTTGAGGTATTCCCCAGAAGTTGAGACGGAGATTGTCGTGTTGGATATTGGATACGTACACCTCGACACAGTGAAGACTTTTATTGAGTTATTGGAATCATATGAACCAAAATCTATAGGCGTCAATCTTTGCAATATCAAGGACAAGAGCAAACTGCTTGATATGTATCTAAGCCAAAGCAAAAACATAATCACCTGTGACTGTAACGCCAATACGAATAAGGGGACAAGTAGAATAACGACTCCCAAGAATGTAGTAACCCATTTCCGAACAAATAATGAGTCTTATTTTGAATTACGACTTTCCAACAAATCGCACGAACTCAAGAAAAGAGGAAATGACAAAGAGAGAATCAATTTCAGAGGAGTAGACATGTATTATCAACTCCCTTTAAGTAAGATTGAGAATATATCTCCCGAAATTATCAAGGATAAGACTATCCTTATAGGATTTCTGCGAGACAGCTTAGTGACACCGATGAATGACTGGTACGGTAGGTCTGGCGAAATCCAAGGTGATATGTCGGACACACAGATTTCCGCCAATATAATTTCAACAATAAACGGAGCAGAGTTTATTAATGAGGTAAATATGTTTTATCGAATATTGTTAATACTGACAGTAGGTCTTATTTGTGCTGGACTGATTAGACTTCTTCGGACAAAATACAATCTAATTAATTTCATTATCGGACTTGCAATCCTAATTATCCTTAATGGAATTAGTTCATATATGATAGTCTATGCTTTTTCGGAAAGCTACTATCTTGAGCTAAACGAGATGACTGTTGTGACAATTATTTCAGCAATAGTTTCATTTTATTGGAATATAAAGGATACCCAAGGCACCATTGCAGAGAAACAAACCATTGGGCGCAGTTCACAAACTTAAGCCAAAGGAAATTATAGCCTGGCGAAAAGTAAGAATAATGTTTACTTAGTGTGGCAATACAGGGCTTCGTAAGCGTAAGAGTTAAATGTAATCTTCAACATAGGCAAAGTGACGGCATGAAAGCAGAGGTTTTTTAGGCAATAGATGTTAATTTTGAGCTATGTCTATTAAATCCTGGCTACAGGCATTTCGGTTACGAACACTACCTCTGGCGTTGGCTTCTATTGGAATGGCCGGCTTTTTAGCGGCCTCAGCCAACGTCTTCCGATTTTCCATTTTTATCGGTTGTGTGGTGACCACCATCTTTCTTCAGATTTTATCCAATCTGGCCAATGATTATGGAGATTCCGTTCATGGAGCGGATCATGCCGGGCGAAAAGGCCCTGCACGGGCTGTGCAGTCGGGAACCATATCTTTACTCCACATGAAAATAGCCGTGATTGTTTTTTCCTTGCTGAGCCTGGTCTCGGGAATCGTATTGATTGATCTCTCGGTCGGTTGGAACGGAACAGCCTTTTTTTTCTTTTTGGGATTGGGTGTGTTGAGCATTTTAGCGGCTATTGGATATACGGTTGGAAAAAAGCCGTATGGATATGTAGGTCTGGGGGATATTTCTGTTTTGATTTTCTTTGGATGGGTAGGTGTCATGGGATCGTATTACCTTTTTGCTCAACAGATCGAGTGGACCATTTTGCTGCCGGCCACCAGCTGCGGGTTTTTTGCCGTTGGCGTTTTGAACATCAACAATATAAGAGACATCGAATCGGACCAGGCAGCCGGTAAGTATTCCATCCCCGTGCGTATCGGCAAGCAAAAAGCGGCTTACTATCATATCTTTTTAATACTCGGAGGATTGGTGTGTGCAGGTATCTTTACCTACTTGCATTGGAAATCTCCCTGGCAGTTACTTTTTCTGACCACGGCTTTTGCATTTATTCCTATCGGAAAATCTGTTTTGGATAAACCATCCGTTGAGTTAGATCCGTACCTGAAACGGATGGCCTTGACTACCTTGTTGTTTGTCGTGCTTTTCGGGTTAGGACTATTGGCAAGCAACTAAACTATTCCTGTTTGAATTCATGGGTGTGTTCACCCAAATGCGGAGGCGGAAGAAGTGTGTGATTTTTTTCACCTTCCCGGTGAGCGATAAAAGTTCTGATCCCACGAAGACCATTTTGCTCAAGTAGTAATGCCTGTGCCTCGGGTAGTCTCATGGCTTCCGGCACCGTTTGAATGATTCCAACGGGTATTTTTTGTTGATGGAGCAAAGGCATCAATTCCGTGGATGGTCTTTTGGCAAAGGAAGTCTTAAGCAAGTGGGCAAGAGCTTCCCGGTTTTTGACCCGCTTTTCGTTATTGTCGAATAGTGTCTTTTGAGGTGAATCCATGGAAATGTGCAACACCGATAACAGATTTTCAAACTGTTTATCACTGCCAATGGCCAGGAGTATTTTCTTTCCGTCTGATGTAAGAAATACTTCTCCGTAAGGAGCTATGTTGGGGTGCAACGACCCCTGCCGGGAAGGAGTGATTCCTGAAATCAAATAGTTGGAAGCCTGGTTTGCCAACGAAGCCAGAGCTGTTTGGATCAGCGATACTTCTACATAGCTACCCTTACCGCTTTTTTCCCGTTGTAAAAGCGCCACCAGTAATCCTTCCTTTAATTGATGAGCCGCCAGAATATCAATCAACGCCACGGGCATCTTCAGGGGAGGGCCGTTCTTTTCACCGTTTAAGTCCATGAATCCACTTTCAGCCTGAATTAACGCGTCATAGCCAACCCGGTCGTTGTCCTTGCCATATCCCGTCAGATTACCATAGATCATGGCCGGATTGAATCGGCTGACAGTCGTATAGTCGACATTCAGCTTTTCAGCATCGCCTGGCTTATAACTGGCAATAACGATGTCCGCCTTTTGTAAAATCCGATGCAAACATTCCTGGTCGTTAGTTTGGTATAAATCCAAAACAACGGATTTTTTACCCCAATTGACCGAGCAAAAATAAGCGGAGCGGTCGTCTGTCGCTTCTCCGGAAGATTTCCAGGTGCGCGTGACATCACCCCCGGTAGTCTTGTTTTCAATTTTGATCACTTCGGCCCCCAGTTCGGCAAAAAACTGCCCAACACTTGGCCCGGCCAGAACCGAAGCAAGTTCAACTACTTTTAAATTTGAAAAGATCATCCAATTCAGTGTCTCGACAAGTATATGAACCTGCCATTTTCTGCTGATAAAGTTGCATTTTTGTACTCCGATTCCAAAATATGAGTATTGATCAGGAAACGTTGCATAAGTTAGCCCATTTGGCACGATTGGAGGTAAAACCCGAAGACGAGCAAAAAATGTTGGGCGATTTAAGTGGTATGTTAGCTTTTGTGGAAAAACTACAGGAAGTAAATACAGAAGGGGTGCTACCGCTGACCTCCATGACTCACGAAGTCAATCAAATGCGAGAAGACATCGTTCTCAACGAATTGTCACGGGAGCAGGCTCTCGTAAATGCTCCTGTCAAGGATCATCAATACTTTCGTGTGCCTAAAGTTATTGAGTAACGCTCCCTCATGTATCAGCTTGCCTTTTGGAAATCCTGGTTACCGATCTATCAACGTTTGTTGGCAGGGTTTGCATGTTTGTTCGTTTTTTTTGTGGTGTACGTGATGTATGCTTACGAACGCAGTCCGGCACCGGTTATTCAACCCGAGTTTTTGCAGCAACGGGTCAGTCAACAGGTAACCGTTGGTTCCTTACACATCGGTGCCTTTGAAGTACAAGAGCCAGCCACCAACTACCTGGTCTTTGAATCTGTAAAGGGGAGCCTGTTAAAACCCAATCGCAACGCTGCCTATTTTTTTGTGGGGGTGGTTGCCATCGCAGTTATTCTTCTGATTTCCATCGTCACCACACTTTCGCGATTTTGGTTTTTTGCCGGATTTGGCATTTTTATCGTTTGGCTGGTTAGTTTACAGTTATCCTCGTTTTTGATTTTCAATATACCTGGTCAATGGTCGGTGGCAGGAATCACGGTGATCTATGCTATCCCGGTCATCTATTTCTATTTTTTTAAAAGAGATGCCAATTTTCTGATCCGCTTGGCTGTGTTTACAGGGTTGACCCTTTTGATAGGAGCGCTGATCGGATGGGGTTCCCAGGTAAAAAATCCCATAGGATTGCTGGCTGTCAATTTTATTCCCGGGTCTATTTTTATTGCCTTGCTGACCATGATGCTAGTCGCTCATGAAATCCTTGCTTCGTTTATCTGGATCGTGGGACAGGGGAAACAACAAAAAAGCCTCCGGCATTTTTTAATCATTGCAGTGATCTATTTGATAAACGTATTTGTCTTATATGCAGACTCCATTTATTTGATTCATTGGGATATTAATAAGATTTATGTCTATGTTTTGTTACTGATGACATTGACGATCGGGCTTTGGGGTTTTCGGAGACAATCGCCTCAATACGAAACTATTTTTAATCCTGATCCATTTGCGACATTTTTCTATGCGGCTTTATCATTGGTGGTAGTCGGTTCCCTGGCATTTTTCATTTCTACCGACAACGATCCACTGCTGGAGTTGATGCAGCGTATCATTCTTCATTGTCACCTTGGATTTGGAATTATTTTTTTACTTTATATAATCATCAACTTTATTTCATTATTGGCCGATAATGCAGCCGTCTATAAGGTTCTCTATCAACCCAAAGTGATGCCCTTTTTTACTTTTCGTATCGCTGGAATAATTACTACCATCGCTTTTTTCTCCTATACCATCTGGACAACTTCTGTGTATCGGGCAACTTCCGGTTATCTGATTGCCTTGGCCGATTGGAATATTCTTAACGAAAATGTTAGCGAAGCAGAGGCTAACTTAACGCAGGCTGCGCTTTATAAGACCTATACTCATCACAGCCAATATGCCATGGCTAACCTTCACTACCTGAAACAACAACCGAAGGCATCCAGAGAAGCATATGAGAAGGCAGCCATGTCGGGAGAGTATGTTTGGGGCTATCTAAATGCCAGTGAACTTTATCTGGAAATGGGCGAACCTCTCCAGGCTTTGCAGACGATGTACGTGGCTAAAGAGCGGTTCCCCGGCAATGGCTATGTTTCTTTGGCATTAGGATTGATTCATACACAGTTGCGATCAGCTGATTCTGCGTTTTATTATTTTTCACTCGCTGATCAGGGAGTGACTTCAGACTTGTCTCAAACTAATTTTCTCGCTGCATCTGCCCGGTTTATGGTATCGGTGCCGGCCGATTCGTTATTGTTAATGACTTCCACCTCCCGGGAAGGTGCTCTGGCAAACACGTTGGCTTTAGCAAACCATCAACGCCTGACTTTATCCTTGCCACTCGCGGTACCCACAGATACAGTCCTTAACTTGTATAATACTATCCGGTTGGTGAATCAGGTGATCAATCAGGTCCATGCAGCAGACACAACCGATCTTCAGAAAATTCTGACCCTGGCCCGTAAACCGTCCAACCATTTTTACGAAGAGTCTCTGATAGCGGCCATCGCTCATGGTTACTATAAAAGAGGAATGATCCGGGATGCCATTAGTTTGGTACAGGAACTTAACTATCGCAATCGGAAGGGAGAGTATAATTACCTGCTTGCGTTATGGTTGGCACAAGCCAACAATACGGAGGGTGCCATGGCGGCAGCTAAAGAAGCGGAGCGGGACGGACATGGACAAGCACCGATGATTCAAGCAATGCTCATGTTGGAGGAGGGCAAGTTGCCAGAGGCAAGAATGGCCTGGGATAGTTTGCAGACTCATGCCAATGGCTCAATCGCTACTATGGCCAAGGAAATACATGAGGTGTTATCATCGAATGTAAAAGACTCCTGGAGTGATCAACAGAAATTGTATTACCTGACCTACATCGTGCCGATGAATGAACAAGAAGTTTTTTTGCGAGTTTTAGAATCTATAAAAGATGATCATGTAAAAGCCCGGGCCATATTGATCCGATGCCAAGCGTATTTTAGTGCGGAGCAGGCTTCAAATTGTTTGGCATTTGTGCAAATGCTCAACGATATGGAGATCACGGATGAAACACTTCGGGAGGAGATCAGGGTCTTTAGTCTCGTATTCTTTACCCAACAAAAGCAATGGCCGGTTGTCATTCAACTCATGGAAGTGCTGAAAAACCGGTCGCATCATTCAGCCTATAGGTATGCAGAAGCATCGCTGGCTTGGGAGAATAAGGAAATGCGAGTGGCTGAAGCAAACTTTCAATATGTGGTTGATCATAATCCGTATCTTGAGGACGCGATTATTGAAGCGTCCCGTTTTTTTGAACAAAGGGACTCCACGTCACTCAAACCGTTATCCGTTCTAACGGAGGGATTGTTGGCGAGGCCGCAATCTGTTAAGGTGCTGAAAGCATATACTCTAAAGGCTGCTCAACTGGGATATACTGAAGAAGCTCAGCAAACGCTGAATACGCTTTCGATATTGCTGCCCGAGACCGACCTGCGAAGATTTATCAACTCCTATCCGGCCTTGTTTGATCAATAAAAATAAAACACACAAAATATGGACGTAAAAAAAATTCCGCTAAACGATCTACACGAAAAAATAGGAGGTAAAATGGTTGCCTTTGCAGGGTATAACATGCCTGTCCGTTATTCGTCCGATATTGAAGAACACATGGCCGTACGGCAGGCGGTAGGTGTATTTGATGTGTCACATATGGGAGAGTTTAAGATTGAAGGCCCCCAAGCCCTTGAACTGATTCAGCGAGTAACAAGCAATGATGCCTCTAAATTGGTGAATGGCCAAGCCCAGTATAGTTGCCTGCCAAATAATTCCGGAGGAATAGTGGATGATTTAATCGTCTATAAATTAAAAGACAATGACTATCTGCTGGTCGTGAATGCCTCCAATATCGAAAAGGACTGGAATTGGATTTCAAAATTCAATACCCAGGGAGCCGTGATGAAAAATGTATCTGACCGGATTTGTCTATTTGCAGTGCAAGGGCCTAAAGCGACAGCCGTTGTTCAAAAACTTACATCCGTTGATTTATCTTCCATTGCCTATTATCATTTCGCCATTGGTGAGTTGGCTGGAGTAAAGGAAGTAATCATCAGCAATACAGGTTATACCGGTGCCGGAGGTTTTGAATTGTATGTTGATCATGGCTCTGCTGAGAAAGTGTGGCATGCATTATTTAAAGCCGGCCAGGAGGAGGGGATCAAACCGATCGGTTTGGGTGCCAGGGATACCCTGAGGCTAGAGATGGGTTTTTGTTTGTATGGAAATGATATTGATGACACCACTTCTCCTCTGGAGGCCGGATTAGGATGGATTACTAAGTTTACCAAGTCGTTCACGCATTCAGAAGAATTGCTTAAACAAAAAGAAGCGGGGGTGCAACGCAAACTCGTAGGATTCAAAATGATCGATAAAGGTATCCCACGTCATGATTATGAAATTTTGGATGTTGAAGGACGAAAAATAGGAAAGGTCACCTCCGGAACTCAATCACCCATGCTGAGCCAGGGCATAGGGTTGGGCTATGTAACCATATCTCACAGCAAACCTGGCGCGGAGATTTTTATTTCAGTGAGAGGCAAGGCATTAAAAGCAGTCGTTAGTAAGCTGCCACTGATTTAACAGCTCTTTAACCAGTTTAAAGAAAATGAAAACAATTGACGTTTGTCTGAGTCCGGAACTCATGCATTTATATGACGTGAAAGATCGCACCGTGGTAGTGGTAGATGTTTTACGAGCTACCTCTTGTATGGTAACAGCCTTTGCTCACGGTGCTCAAAGCATAGTACCCTTTGCTGCTCTGGAAGAGTGTCGGATGATGCATGAGAAAGGATTTATTACCTCGGGTGAACGAAATGGTGAAAAAGTGCCTGGTTTTGATAAAGGAAACAGCCCCTTTGAGTACATGAGCGATGAAATTAAGGGACAACGCATTGCTTTTACAACCACCAATGGCACGCAGGCAATAGAGAAGGCGCGTTATGCCAAAGAAGTAATCATTGGTTCATTTTTAAATCTGTCGTCCGTTGCCAAGTATCTGCTATTGGGCGAGAACAGTGTTTTGGTTGTGTGTGCCGGTTGGAAAGGTCGTGTCAATCTGGAGGATACACTTTTTGCCGGAGCCATTGTAGACAAGTTAAAAGATCATCTGGGTCCGGATTGTGATGCTCCGTTGGCGGCTCGCCATTTATACAATTTGGCAAAAGATAACATGGCTGGTTTCCTTTCCGAATCATCGCATGTCAAACGGTTAAATCGGTTAAATATCTATCGTGATTTTGAATTCTGTCTCAAACACGATGAATACCGGGTTTTACCCAAACTTAAAAATGGGGTCTTGGTGGTCTAGGAAGAAAGTTTAGGGTTCATTTTGTGCCGATCTTTATCGCGAAGTGTCTTTTTAACCAGATTTTTTTGAAAGGCCTCCGTGAGGTTTATGCCGGTTTGGTTGGCCAGGCACATCAATACCCATAACACATCTGCCATCTCATCACCTAAATCTTTATGCTGATCGGATTCTTTTTCAGACTGGTCTCCATACTGGCGGGCCATTACCCGTGCCAGCTCACCCACCTCTTCGGTGAGAATAGCCATATTGGTTAGTTCGCTGAAATAACGTACACCATACGTTTTAATCCAGGTGTCAACTTCATGTTGGGCTTGTTCAATGGTCATGTGCCTGTTTGCTTTTAAGTTTTTCCAATTCCTCGAAACTTACATCCAAAACCTCATACTGTTGATAGCCGATAAAGTCAAAGTGCCACCACTCAGACGAATTTACTTTGAATCCATGTTTTTCCATAGCGGTAATTAAAGTAGCCCGATTTTTTCGAATGACGGGATCAGCCACGGGTGTAGAAGGCCAGGCTTCTTTTTGAAACGAATCAAACTCCGTGGGCATAGGTAACTCTTTTCCAGTGGTTAAATCAATCAACGTCAAGTCCAAAGCGCACCCACGGTTATGACGCGAGCCTCGATACGGAGAAGCTACGTACGTAGTGTCTTTATAGGATTCATAAAACGTAACAGTCACCTGGTAGGGTCGATAGGCATCAAAGATTTTTAGCCCGAGTCCCTGCTTGTTTAAGTCAGCCTGAATCTTTGCCAACGCTTCTGCCACAGGTTTTCGGGCGTAAGCCTTTGCGAGAGAATACATCCGTTTACCCATAAAGTTGTTAGCGGTGGCATATCGGATATCAAAGGTGAGTGATGGAATGGCCTGCTCCAGGTCGACAAGTAGTTTTCTGGAGTCGGCTTTTACTGATTTTTGATAAGACTCTAAGCGATAAACGAGCAACCCATAGGCAGACCGCTCCTGTGCGAAAAGTCCTGCGGAAACCGACAACATGAAAATGCTTACCCAGACATTACCGGCTTTAAGAAATCTCATACCTTGAGGAAGTTCTGAAATTTAGATTCTTCCCAAGGTAGAAATTTTTAACTTTCGATCATGAAACTTATCAAGCGTATTCTTTTGGGTGTACTGGTGTTGATTTTAGTATTCACGATCACGGGATATTTTTATTTGCAAAATGCCAAGCCCGTCTATGATGGTACTTTAATCATAGAAGGTCTTCAGAAAGAAGTGACTGTTTTGTACGATCGTTATGGTGTGCCTCACATTTACGCGCAGAATCCTGACGATGCATACATGGCCTTGGGATATGTACATGCGCAGGATCGCTTGTTTCAAATGGAAATGTTAAGACGTGCGGCCAGCGGTAGACTTTCAGAGGTGCTGGGGGCAAAAACCCTAAAAGTGGATAAATTGTTTCGCACCCTGGGAATTAATGAATTTGCCAAAACACAAGCAAAAAAATACCTGTCTGGAGGCAATGAACCTTACCAACGAGCCACATGGGCCTATCAAAAAGGAATCAACGAATACATTCGCACCGGGAAAACACCACTGGAGTTTACGATCATTGGAATCCCCAAAACACCGTTCACGGTAGAAGATGTATATCATGCCATTGGCTTTATGTCATTTGGTTTTGCCGAAGGACTTCGTACCGATCCTATCATGGAGAAAATAAAAAATGAACTCGACCAGGATTATTTGAAAGACCTAGCCATTTTATCAAAGTACGAAGAACGAATTCAAAGTTTTAGGGGTACACCCCATCGGGAAATGGATTCATTGATATCGTTTCTCGGAGATGCGCTTGATCAACTTCCCGTGGCGCTGTGGTCTGGCAGCAATGCATGGGTGATGAGTGGAGAACGTACACTGTCCGGGAAACCTATTTTGGCCAACGATACGCATATTGGATTTTCGCAGCCGGCCGTGTGGTATGAGGCGTACCTCGAATATCCCGGCTATAAGTTTTATGGCCACCATTTGGCAGGAATGCCTTTTGGCTTATTGGGGCAAAACGAATTTTGTGCCTGGGGCTTGACGATGTTTGAGAATGACGACACAGATTTTTACTACGAGAATCAGGAAACCATCAAAAGTGCCCGTTTACGTGAGGAGGTCATTCATGTCAAAGGAGAACCCGATGTTACCATTCAGGTAACCGTTACTGACCGTGGCCCGGTGATCAATGATGTTATCGAATTTACAACCAATGAAAAGAAGCATTCCGTATCACTTTGGTGGGCTTTGATGCACACGGCCAACGAATCGCTACAGGCTTCTTATAGACTTAACCATGCTCAAAATTTTCAGGATGCTGAAGAAGCGGCTTCCCTTTTTTCAGCACCCGGGTTAAATCTCATGTACGGAGATACCGATGGTAACATTGCCTGGTGGGCGGTGGCAAAATTGCCTAAACGACCTGTCGGTCAAAATCCCAAGTTTTTTTTGAATGCCGCTACAGATCAAATCCCAAAAGAATATTATTCATTTAATGAAAATCCGCAGGCCCTTAATCCTCCTTGGGGATTTGTCTACTCCGCCAACAATCAACCCGATACCGTCAATGGAGTATTATTCCCTGGATACTATTTTCCGAAAAGCAGAGCTGGGAGGATTGTGGAGTTGATCAGCGAAGACAAGAAGTGGAGTGTAGAAGATGTCAAAAAAGTCATTTTGGATGTTAGCTCGAATGAACATCGCGACATAGCTCATGAAATGGCCAAGGTTTTACAAAACAGTAGCTATGATGATGCACATACCGTAGGGTCTGTTTTATCTTCCTGGGAAGGTGATCACCGAAAGGAGATGGTTGCCCCCTCGGTATACTATCACATGCTTACCCATATTCTTCCCCTGGCGATGGAAGATGAACTGGGCACGGATGCTTTCCAGGTTTTGAGAACCACCAGCGAAATCAAAAGTGCGATCAGACCTTTGCTGTTAAACGACTCCTCGCGTTGGTGGGATAATGTTTCCACACCGGAAACAGAAACCAGAAAGCAAATTTTTGAAACCGCTGCCTTACGCACAGTTGAGCTATTAAAAAAATCATCCGGGGGTTCAGCAACCGAATGGACCTGGGGAAAAATTCATACGTTGACCCATGCTCATCCGCTCGCGGCCGTGAAGCCGCTGGATAAAATTTTTAACGTAGGTCCCTTTCCGGTGGATGGCGGCAGCGAGGTTATTAATAATCTTCAATTTGCCTGGGACACCACAGGCTACTACCCCGTAACGGGCGGGCCTGCCTTGCGCAAAATAGTGGACTTGGCTGACCCTGCTCATGGTGTGACGATTTCGCCCACCGGACAGTCAGGGAATGTGATGAGTCGCTTTTATGACGATCAGGCAGAATTATTTGCCGCGGGCAAGTTCCGAACCATGTATTGGAACAAGACAGAGATCGTGAATGAATCAACCACTGTGATTTTCCAACCAGCAAAACCAAAGTGATGTTTATTTGTTATTTCACAAACCACTCTAACTTCAAAAAAAAGAATCATGAACCGGTCTGAATTTTTGCAATTGATGGGTACGGGCACCCTCCTCGCTTGTGCGGGGTGTAGTTTAGTTTCCTGCTCCAGCAGTGATGATCCTTCACCTGGCAGCAACAACAATCCGGTCGATTTTACTTTGGATCTTTCCCTCGCCCCGAATAGTGCGCTCACAAACGTGGGAGGGTCCTTGTCAACCAATGGTATAATCATTGCCCGTTTGAGCAGCACAGATTTTACAGCAGTTGACCGGGCCTGTACACATCAAGGGACTTTGATCGATTTTCGTCCAGCCTCTTCTGACTTCCTATGCCCCAATCATGGAAGCCAATTTTCATCCACCGGAGCGGTCACAAAAGGTCCGGCAACGCGTGCCTTGCGCAGATATAATACAGAGTTCAACGGCACACTGCTTCGTATTTTTTCCTGAGTATTTCCTGATAAAAATCATATTTCTTAGGTGATAAATGTCACCAGAGGGGTTCAATAAATCCCCGACCTTTGCTTCATCAAAAGAAAAGCAAACGGTATGAAAATTGAACAGATATACACAGGCTGTCTGGCAGAGGCAGCCTACTACATCGAAAGTAACGGTGAGGCGGTTATCATTGATCCACTTCGTGAAACGGAGCCATATATCAAGCGAGCTCAAAAGGACGGTGCACGGATCAAATACATTTTAGAAACGCACTTTCATGCCGATTTTGTATCCGGGCATGTTGATCTAGGCAAAAAATCAGGAGCTACCATCGTTTTTGGCCCGACCGCAAAGCCTGGATATCCCGCTTACATAGCTCATGATGGTGAATCCCTCAGCGTAGGAAACATCACCATCAAAGTACTTCACACGCCTGGGCATACACTGGAGTCAACTACGTATCTGTTGATAGACGAAAACGGAAAAGAGCACGCTATTTTCACAGGGGACACCCTGTTTATCGGAGACGTAGGCAGACCTGATCTGGTACAGAAAGTAAAGGCTGAAATTACTCCCCAGTATTTGGCCGGCCTTTTATTTGATTCCTTGCGGACTAAAATAATGACTTTGCCCGATGACGTGATGGTCTATCCGGGTCATGGAGCCGGAAGTGCGTGTGGAAAAAAAATGGACAAAGAAACAGTATCTACGGTGGGGCATCAAAAGAAATACAACTATGCTCTGCGGGCAGACATGAGCAAAGAGGAATTCATCACAGCAATTACCGATGGATTGACGGAGCCTCCGCAATACTTTCCATTCAATGTAGTGATGAATGTGACCGGTGACGTAGATACCATAGATCAGGTACTGGCGCGTGGAAATGTGCCCTTGTCTCCGGAAGCGTTTGAGTCGGTACAAAAAACAACCGGTGCGTGGATTTTAGATACGCGAGCTAAGGAATCATTTGTTCAGGCATTTATTCCAGGGTCTGTTTTTATTGGTATTGATGATTCCTTTGCGCCTTGGGTAGGAACACTCATCTCAGATTTAAAGCGACCCTTACTGCTGGTAACAGATACCGGTCGTGAGACCGAAGTAATTACCCGATTGGCCAGAGTAGGATATGATCAGGCCTTGGGTTTTTTAAAAGGCGGATTGGAAGCGTGGATTCAGTCAGGCCGAAAAACAGATTCTATCAGCGAAGCAAGCGCTCCCGAATTTTCAGAAATCTTTATTCAAAAAAATGTACACCTGCTGGATGCCCGGAGAAAAAGTGAATACGATTCCGAGCATTTGATTGGAGCCGAAAATTTTCCATTGGATTTTGTTCATCAAAATCAGGCAACCCTTGATCGGGAGCAGAAATATTTTATTCACTGTGCCGGAGGTTATCGATCAGTGATCCTCAGTTCTATCCTGAAAAAGTATGGATTTAAAGATATTGTCAATATCCGGGGTGGATTTAAAGAGTTGTCCCAAACATCCCTGCAGCGAACACAATTGGTCCCAGCGATGACGGAACTGTAATCAGTAATAGCTTTTTTGGATTCGTCTTTTTGCGGTAAATCAATATAACTTATTGGAATGAACGTTTGTTGTAACTTTAGGAACAATAAACGTTAATTACGGTATGGTCACACTTGATAACTATCTGGACAGCCATTACATCCATAGAAGTAACTGGTTACGAGCAGCTGTTTTAGGTGCAAACGATGGGATCATTTCGGTCTCCAGTCTGGCGATTGGTATTGCTGCGGCAAGTTCCAGCCGGGAGCCGATTGTATTGGCAACCGTGGCCGGACTGGTGGCGGGGGCATTATCCATGGCTGCTGGAGAATATGTCTCGGTAAGTTCTCAAATGGATACAGAAAAGGCAGATATCGAACGGGAGGCTATTGAGCTGAAGGAAATGCCTGAGGAAGAACTGGCCATCCTGGCACAGATCTATGAGAAAAGGGGGCTAAAAAAAGAAACGGCCTTACGAGTAGCCCAGGAACTTACCGAAAAAGACGCGCTGGCTGCACACGTCAGAGATGAATTAGGTATTAATGAAGTAAGTCAGGCCAATCCTATACAAGCCGCCCTGGCATCGGGTGCAGCGTTCACCGTTGGAGGTCTCATGCCTCTGTTCGCAGTTCTTTTTGCACCCATGAAGGGCATAGAATATTGGTTGTATACTTTTACGATACTATTTCTCATGACCTTAGGATCAATCGCAGCCAAAACAGGTGGTTCCAGTATTAAGAAGGCGGTTTTCCGAATCACCATCTGGGGAACGATTGCCATGGGGCTGTCTGCCTTTGTTGGTTACATCTTTGGTGTGAATGTATAATTCCGGAATTCGACCATGATTTAACCTGACTTACGTCTTTTTTTGAGGATTCTCAGATACACTACCGCTTTTTTCAAAGTTTTCAAACGTTGTAAAAAATCATCTTTTACAACCCTGTTAAAGTTGTTTCCAAAGCAGCCTGGAAATTCAATAATCTTTCTTTTTTACTCACTTATGACGAATCAATTCGTTTTGATGATCGCCTGAAATGCGCCTTTTTAGGCCTTTTCGGCTGAAAAATAACGAGAAATGGGCTAAGAGTGCAAAAAAGTGGGAGAAAGTGGTGTAAAGTGGGATAATTTTACTACGTTTGCTTTGGAGAGATAGACAACCACTACGTCATGACTTTCTTCACCAGCGAATACGAATGTAAACTCGATGCCAAGGGCCGGATGGCACTGCCTGCGCGTATCAAATCCCAGCTACCCGAAGGGGATAGCCAGGAATTGATTATCCGCAGAGGGTTCGAGCCTTGCCTGATCGTATACCCGCTGGTTGAGTTTAAAAAGGTCTTCTCAAAAATTTCCGGACTGAATGAGTTCAATGAAGAGTACCGAAAACTGCAACGCAATTTTTTGTCGGGTGTGGTGACGGTTGAATTGGACTCCAATGGACGGTTCCTGATTCCAAAAGCCATGCTTACCTATGCGCAGATTGATAAAGATGCCATGCTGGTAGGTACCGGTAATAAAGTGGAAATCTGGAATCCATCTACCTATGAGAAGCACCTGATCCAAGACCCTAGTGAGTTGTCAAAACTGGCGCAGAAGCATTTGGAACAATAAGTTCCGAAGCTGGAAACTGATACTGGAAAGATGAACGAAGATACCAGAATCACGAAACCAGCATCGGGCTATCATCAACCAGTAATGCTTTCTGAGTGCCTGGAAGGATTAAGAATTGATCCGGCCGGCATCTATGTGGATGCAACGTTTGGAGGCGGGAGCCACAGTATGAAAATACTGGAACAACTGAAAGAAGGAAGATTGATTGCCTTTGATCAGGATGAAGATGCCCGGCAGCAAGCGGAGTTGATTCACAGTCGTTCTTTTACATTTTGTCAAGCCAATTTCCGGTATTTAAAAAAATACCTGAAGTTAAACGGGGTGACGCACGTTCATGGGGTGTTAGCCGATCTGGGGATATCCTCCCATCAGATAGATTCGCCCGCGCGGGGATTTTCTACGCGTTTTGAAGGTCCGCTGGATATGCGAATGAACGCGCAGAATACCTTGAGTGCCGCTGTGGTGCTCAATACCTACGAAGAGCGTGAACTGCACAAGATTCTGGGGATGTATGGTGAAATAAAAAATGCAAAAACCATAGCTCAGGCTATCGTTCAGCAACGCGCCTCTCAACCCTTTAGCCAAACCAGTGATCTGATCGCTGTGTTGAAACCAAAAGCTCCCCGAGGAAAGGAGTATAAATATTTCGCCCAGGTGTTTCAGGCGCTTCGCATCGAAGTAAATCAGGAGATGCAGGCACTTGAAGATTTTTTGCACCAATGTGGCGAAGTGCTGATGCCCGGTGGCCGGTTGGTCGTCATGAGTTATCATTCCCTGGAAGACCGGATGGTAAAGAACTATATCAACACCGGAAAAGTGTATGGCGAGGTGGAGAAGGATTTTTATGGGAATCAGATAAAACCCCTTCGTGCCATCCATCGCAAACCGATAGAGGCTTCGACAGAAGAAATAGAACAAAACAAACGCGCCCGCAGTGCTAAGCTACGGATCGCAGAAAAGATATAATGACTTCCATGGTCTCACGGAGACCATCGAAGTAAGTCAAAAGAAATAAATGATGGCAGATAACAAGTTTAAAATTGAACCGGAGCGAAACAATGAAGCTCGTATCAAACCCCCGCAGGGAAATGGGAGTAGCATATTTTCAGGCTTGGAAAAGAAATTAAAACTAGAGAGCTATTTCGAAGAGGGATTTCCCGTACAGTATCTGCCGAAAGTATTGTTTGTACTGGTATTGGGGTTATTGTACATCAGCAATACGCATCATGCCGAAAAGGCGACCCGGGCCATCAGTCGGGCACAAAGCGAAGTAGAAGATTTACGGGCGGATTACACCACCCTAAAATCGGATGTGATGTTTGCCAGCAAACAAAGTGAGGTGGCGCGTAGGGTAAAGGAGTTAGGATTGAAGGAAAGCCTCCGGCCTCCTTTCAAGGTGGTGGTAAAAGATTTGGATGACTATTAATGAATATTAAGAAGTCGATATTGATTCGGGTACGCATGGCCTTTTTAGGGGTCATGCTTTTTGCTATTTGTGTGGCTGCTAAAATCGGACACATTCAGGTTGTGGAAGGTGAGAAGTGGGCGAAGATGGCCGAAGAAATCATGTTTGACTATCGAACGGTGAAAGCTACTCGCGGGAATATTTACTCCGATAACGGCAGTTTGTTAGCTACTTCCCTTCCTTTTTACAAGGTAGCCATGGATCCTACCTTGGCTAAAAAAGAAATTTTCGATAAAGGTGTAGACTCATTGGCGTGGATGTTGTCTCGTTACTTTAAGGACAAGTCCAGACAGGATTATAAAGAAATGCTGATCGATGCGCGTGCCACAGGTAAGCAGTATATCGTCCTCAATCGCAAACAGATCAATTACCAGACCAAGAAAGAAATGACAAGTTGGCCCATCTTCCGTGAGGGTCGGTACAAAGGTGGTGTCATTTTTCAGAAAATGGATGTGCGTTATCGCCCCTTTTCAAATCTTAGTCGCAGAACCATTGGTTATGTAAACGAAGATGACAAAGGAGCCGGTCTAGAATACAGTTTTAACGAGGCATTGGGAGGTCAGAACGGTGAAGCCTTGTTCCAAAAAATTGCCGGTAGTACCTGGAAGCCGGTATTTGATGCCAACAGTGTCAAAGCCGTTGATGGTATGGATATTCAAACAACGATTGACATTAATCTGCAGGATGTAGCAGAGACCTCGCTTTACCGTCATATGCAACGGCACGATGCCGATGAAGGAACGGTAGTAGTCATGGAGGTTAAAACCGGGCACATTAAGGCCATTTCGAATCTGACACGGGGTAGTGGAGGAAGCTATGACGAGAAATTCAATCATGCGGTAGGAGGATCGTTGGAACCTGGATCAACTTTAAAACTGGTAACCATGATGGCTTTACTAGAGGATACCAATATCGAGTTAACCGATAGCATCAAAACAGGTAATGGTACGTATGCTTTTTACAACCGTCTGGTGAAAGATCATCACGAAGGCGGTTACGGCACAGTCAGCATCCAACAGTCATTTGAATTATCATCCAATGTGGCCATGGCGAAATTGATTGATAAACATTTTGGCCTGAAGCCAGATAAATTTATTGGATATCTCGACCGGTTAAAATTAACCAAGCCACTGGGGTTACAAATTACCGGGGAGGTATTCCCTAAAGTTCCTCGGCCGGGTGAAAAGGCCTGGAGTGGCATTTCACTTCCGTGGATGTCTTATGGATATGGCTTGGAGATGTCACCCTTGCATACGCTGACCTTATATAATGCGGTAGCGAATGATGGAGAAATGATCAAGCCTGTTTTTGTAACCTCTGTGCTAAAAGCGGATAAGGTTATAAAGACTTTTGAAACCGAAACGTTGAATGGTAAGATATGCTCTACTAAAACCTTGAACAAACTTCGTTTACTTCTGGAAGGAGTTGTAGATAATGGTACGGCTAAAAATTTAAAGGATGCTCATTACCGGATTGCCGGCAAAACAGGCACGGCACAGATCCTGGAAGATGGTCGTTACACAAAAAAGTACATAACATCTTTTGTTGGTTACTTTCCGGCTCATGCCCCCAAATACAGCGCGATCGTTGTGGTAAAAAACCCTAAAGGATGGCAACAGTATGGTAACAATGTGGCTGGTCCGGTATTTAAAGAAATCGCTGACAACATTTATGCCCGTGACTTGAATTTGCACACGGCCATGGAGAAAAAGACGGTGTTAGATCCTACTGTATTTCCAGTGATCCGTGCGGGCCGGCAGGAGGATCTCGTATTGTTGACGAACGAACTAGGTGTTTCTACTCACTCCGCTACCGAAGAAGAATATGTGAAAGCAGTGAAAACAGGTGGATCGGTTACACTTAAAAAAATTGAAATCATTCGTGGGTTGGTGCCTGATGTTTCGGGAATGACTTTCCGGGATGCCTTATATGTGTTGGAGAAAGCAGGGTTGCGTGTGGTATACCACGGTAAAGGACGCGTGTCTGAGCAATCCATTAGTCCAGGTGTCCGATTTTCGAAAGGTAGCACCATTTATGTAAAGTTAAGTTAATGACTGCTCTGAGAGATATACTATATAAAGTACATATTACTTCCACTTCCGGTGACATGAATGTGGAAGTGAGCAGTATTTTCTTTGATTCCCGAAAGGGAAAACCACAGTCCATGTTTATTGCCATCAAGGGATTACAATCAGATGGGCATCAGTTCATTGGTCAGGCAATCAACCTGGGGGCAACCGTTATTGTTTGCGAAAAGCTTCCAGAGGATATTTCAGAACGGGTAACTTATGTTACGGTCAAAAATAGCGCACACTCGTTAGGTATTATCGCGAGTAACTTTTATGGTAACCCATCAGCTAAATTGAAATTGGTGGGAGTGACAGGAACCAATGGAAAAACCACCGTAGCTACATTGTTGTATAAACTGTACTCTTCCATGGGCTTTCGGTGCGGAATGTTATCCACAGTTGTGAATAGAATTGTGGATAGAGATATTCCGGCTACCCACACCACGCCTGATCCTCTTCAGATTAATCAGTTGTTGGTTCAAATGTTGGAAGCAGGTTGTACGCATTGCTTTATGGAAGTAAGTTCCCATGCAGTAGACCAGGGTCGTATCGAAGGGCTGAATTTTTCAGGAGCATTATTTACCAATATTACGCACGATCATTTGGACTATCACCGTACGTTTGAAAGCTACATACGTGCTAAAAAGGGATTTTTTGATGGATTGTCATCAGGAGCCTTTGCCCTTGTAAACGTAGATGATAAGCGTGGCATGGTAATGCTTCAGAATACAAAAGCAAAGAAGTATACTTTCGGTTTAAAGAAACCAGCTGATTTTAAAGGGAAAATTATTACCAACTCTATTGAAGGGTTGGAATTGGAAATAGGTGAACGGCATGTTTGGTTTAAGTTGATTGGTGATTTTAATGCCTACAATCTGCTAACGGTGTATGGCGCAGCCTGTTTACTGGGCGAAGATTCTGAAACCATCTTGATGAAACTGTCGGCATTGACTGGAGCCTCGGGCCGCTTTGAATTGGTATTACCTGGCTCCCGGTTTACAGCTATTGTTGATTATGCCCATACCCCCGATGCATTAAAAAATGTTTTGGAGACCATCGAACATTTTCGTTCGGGAAATGAGCAGGTGATAGCCGTGGTGGGGTGTGGTGGGAATCGGGATAAAACCAAACGCCCATTGATGGCTGCCATTGCCTGCAAGTATTCGAATAAAATCATTTTCACATCAGACAACCCACGAGATGAAGATCCGATGGAGATCATCCGGGAGATGCAGACGGGAGTGAGTCCTTCAGATGTACGTAAGACATTGGTGATGGTAGATCGTGAGGAAGCAATCAAAACCGCATGCATGCTAGCCAAAGACAAAGACATTATCCTGGTAGCAGGAAAGGGCCATGAAACCTATCAGGAGATTAAGGGTGTGAAACATGCATTTGATGATCATGAAGTATTGGAACGAATGATGAAAATGTTTGCCAGCTGATGCTTTATTATTTTTTCGACTATATCGAACAGAATTTTGATTTCCCCGGAGCGGGACTGTTTCAGTATATCTCTTTTCGGGCTGGTATGGCTGCGCTGCTGTCACTCATCATCACCATCTCTTTTGGTAAAAGCCTGATCTTGTTGTTACGAAGAAAACAGGTGGGCGAAGATATCCGGGATCTGGGTCTGGAAGGCCAGTTACAAAAGAGGGGAACTCCCACCATGGGAGGAATCATTATCATAGCCGCCATTCTGGTGCCCACGCTTTTACTGGCGCGCCTGGATAATGTATATGTTTTATTGCTGGTTATTACAACACTTTGGTTGGGGTTGATCGGATTTTTAGATGATTATATCAAAGTCTTTCGTAAGAACAAAGAAGGATTAGCCGGGCGTTTTAAAATAATCGGGCAAGTAACGATTGGATTAATTGTGGGATTGACCCTTTCCTTTAACGACCATGTGGTGATTCGCCAGCCTAAAGCCATTAGTGTGGAGGACACAACAGTGGTAGCCGTGGCACAATATGAAGATGTTCATTCTACTAAGACTACCGTTCCGTTCTTTAAAAACAACGAATTTGACTACAATGCCATACTTCCCTTTCTGGATAAAAACTATACCTGGATTGTTTATACTTTGTTTGTTATCGTGATCATAACTGCGGTGTCTAACGGAGCCAATATCACAGATGGTATTGATGGCCTGGCAGCAGGAGTGTCGGCCATCATAGGATTAACCCTTGCCATCTTTGCTTATCTATCAGGACGTGTTGATTTTAGTGGATATCTCAACATCATGTACATTCCCAATTTGAGTGAGTTGGTGATTTTTTGTACCGCTTTTGTGGGTGCATGCCTTGGATTTCTTTGGTATAATGCCTACCCGGCTCAGGTATTTATGGGAGATACAGGTTCTCTTTCACTGGGTGGCATTATTGCAGTGTTGGCCCTGGCGGTGCGGAAAGAATTAATGATACCATTATTGTGCGGCATTTTTCTGATTGAGAATCTTTCCGTTATTCTTCAGGTATCTTATTTCAAGTATACCAAAAAGAAATTTGGCGAAGGGAGGCGTATTTTATTAATGTCACCCTTGCATCACCATTACCAGAAGAAAAATATTCATGAAGCAAAAATCGTGGCCCGCTTCTGGATTGTAGGAATATTATTGGCGATTTTAAGTTTAGCTACGCTGAAGTTACGATGAGTAAGCGCATAACCATATTGGGATCGGGAGAAAGCGGAACGGGCGCGGCACTCTTGGCGAAAGTCAAAGGGTTTTCTGTTTTTGTTTCGGATCAGGCACAAATCAAAGATAAGTATAGGCAGGAACTGATCCGTGAAGAAATTCCTTTCGAAGAAGGAATGCATACGTTGGGTAGGATACTGGAGGCGGATTTGATTATCAAAAGTCCTGGCATTTCACCACAGGCAGAAGTCATAAAGAAGGCAAAAGAGAAGGGAATTGAAATCATTGACGAGATAGAATTTGGTTTTCGATTCCTTCAAGGGAAAGTAATTGCGATCACCGGCACGAATGGAAAGACAACTACCACTTTGTTGACATATCATTTGTTAAAAGAAGCCGGATTCAACGTAGCTCTGGCAGGTAACGTAGGGGAAAGTCTGGCGCGCAAAGTAGCGTATGGTCTATACGATTGGTACGTCATTGAGATCAGTAGTTTTCAATTGGATGGCATCACCAGCTTCCAGCCAGAAATTGGTATCCTTCTTAATATTACTCCTGATCATCTGGATCGGTACGAGTATAAAATGGAAAACTATGTCCATTCGAAGTTTAGACTGATTGAACACATGAAACCTTCGGGTAAGTTCATTTACTATGCGGACGATGAAGTTACCGGAAGGGAAGTTGAGAAAAGGGTGATGGTTCCCAAGACAATCCCAATTTCGTTAAAACAGGCCAGCACCAATGTTCATTTTGATGGTAAGCAAATGGTGTTCAAAATGTCCTCGGGTAGCTTTTTTATCAAACAATCAGAGACTACTCTGAAAGGACCGCACAATCTGATCAATACAATGTCAGCGGTTACAGCCGCAGTGCTGGCGGGTGCATCTGAAGAAGCCATCCGGCTGGGATTAAGGACTTTCAAGAATGCCCCTCATCGCCTGGAGTCCATTGCCAGTATTGCGGGGATTGAATTTGTCAATGATTCTAAAGCAACAAATGTTGACTCTGTCATATATGCTTTGGGAAGCTATCAGCAGCCGTTGATCTGGATAGCGGGTGGTGTTGACAAAGGAAATGACTACCACTTGATTAAAAAAGCAGTTTCAGAGAAAGTAAAAGTTCTTATTTGTTTGGGTAAAGAAAATGAAAAACTGAAGAAGTTCTTTGCAGACATTATTCCAGTTATTTATGAAACCCAATCCATACAGGAGTTGGTGAAGATAGCATTATCCGTGGGACAGGCTGGAGACGTAGTATTATTATCACCGGCATGTGCCAGCTTTGATTTATTCAAAAACTACGAAGACCGTGGTACACAATTTAGGGCGGCTGTTCTGGCATTAAAAAATCAAACACAAGAAGCAAAGGTATGATCACAAAAGTGAAAACATGGGCTGATAAAAACCTGCAAGGTGACCCGGTCATCTGGGCGGTGGTTTTTGCCTTATCACTGGTGAGTATTCTGGTGGTATATAGCTCCATTGGCACATTGGCGTATAAACGCACGATGAGTCCTGAATCCTATCTGATTAAACACACCTTTATGGTTTTTTTAGGTTTGGGGGCGATGTGGATCGCGCATAAAATTGATTACCGGTACTACTCTAAATTATCCCGCTTCGCATTGTGGATCAGTGTTCCACTCTTGTTATATACTTTTAAGTTTGGGGATACCATTAATGACGCCTCACGGTGGTTGACGATTCCGATCATCAACACTTCTTTTCAACCTTCTGATTTTGCCAGCCTGGCGTTGATCATCAATCTGGCGAGCATGCTATCTAAAAAGCAACAGAATATTGATGATATCAAAGAATCATTGATACCCATGTTAATCTGGTGTGGAGTAATATGTGGTTTAATTGGTTTGTCAAATGTATCCACGGCTGTATTGCTTTTTGCCACGTGCATGTTGATTATGTTTATTGGTCGTGTCCCGGTTAAGTACCTGGCTATGTTGGTTCTTGTGGGAGTATTAGCAGGCGCAGCCGCTATTCACTTCGGAAATAGATGGGAAACAGTAAAAAGCCGTTGGGACGCTTTTGTCAATGGCAAACATTCCTTTCAGGCGACTCATGGATTTATAGCCGTGTCTACCGGAGGTATCCTGGGCAAAGGTCCGGGCAACAGTGAGCAACGAAACATACTTCCTCATCCTTATTCTGATTTTGTATACGCCATCGTGATTGAAGAGTATGGTCTGATTGGTGGCATCATGGTATTGGTGTTGTATCTCATCCTTCTTCACCGGGGGATGAAAGCAGCATATAATAGTGAACGTGCTTTTGGTGGTTTGTTATCGGCCGGATTGAGTTTTGACCTGGTCTGTCAAGCCATGGTGAACATGGGTGTTGTAGTCGGGCTGGGCCCCATTACCGGTCAGCCTCTTCCCTTGATTAGTATGGGTGGTACGGCTATGGTATTCACAGGATTGTCGGTAGGAATCATACTGAGTGTTAGTAGGGGCGAGCAAGACGAAAGTTGGAATCAACAAAGTGCTGAAATAAAAGAATCTAAAACAGTAACAGCCAAGGCAGCATAATGAATGTTAAACCGCCATATCGGTTAATTATTAGCGGAGGTGGTACCGGAGGACATATTTTTCCGGCATTGGCCATTGCGAATGCCTTTCGTGAGAGACATCCTCAGGCTGAGATTTTGTTTGTGGGGGCCAAAGGTCGGATGGAGATGACACGTGTTCCGGAGGCAGGATATAAAATTCAGGGATTGTGGATCAGTGGCATTCAGCGAAAGCTAACCTGGTCAAATCTCGCTTTTCCATTCAAATTGATTTCCAGTTACATTGTAGCAAAGAGAATCATTCGTGAATTTAAGCCAGACGTAGTGATCGGTACAGGCGGATATGCCAGCGGACCCATTATGATGGCAGCCACTTCTTGTAAAATCCCCACACTGATTCAGGAGCAAAACTCCTATGCCGGTCTTACCAATAAGCAATTGGCCTCAAAAGTTTCCAGGGTTTGTGTGGCATATGAGGGCATGGAAAAATATTTCCCAAGCAAAAAAATAGTTTTCACAGGCAATCCTGTCAGAAAAGATATTACTCAATTAGAGAATAAGCGCTCGTATGCGCTTACACAGTTGGGTTTGGATGATCATCGGCAAACACTTTTAGTGCTGGGAGGAAGCTTAGGGGCTCGTACGATCAATGAAAGTTTAGCAGAAGGTATTGATAAGTTGATCGATGCACAGGTACAGGTTATCTGGCAGACCGGTAAAATGTATTTTGAGAGTGTGAAAGCTCAGGTAGCAGATAAAGACATACGTAACGTCAGAATTTTTGATTTTTTAAAACAGATGGACTTAGCTTATGCAGCAGCAGACGTGGTCATATCCCGTGCTGGGGCTCTCTCCATTTCAGAATTGTGTGTGGCACAGAAGCCCTCCATTCTGGTGCCTTCTCCCAATGTGGCGGAGGATCATCAAACCAAGAATGCGATGGCATTGGTAAAGGAAGAAGCAGCTTTGATGGTGAAAGATCAGGAGGCAAAAAACTCATTGGTTGATCAGTCATTATCACTTCTCCATGACAAGACTACCTGCGGCAAACTACAGCACAACATGAGTCGGCTCGCACGTCCAAACGCCACAACAGATATTGTCCGGGAAATAGAAAAACTGATCGGTGAGAAATGATGGTGAATTTAGAGAAATACAATAGCATTTATTTTCTCGGTATTGGAGGTATCGGTATGAGCGCTCTGGCCCGGTGGTTTAAGCATAAAGGCTGGCGAGTGGCCGGATATGATCGCACAGCCACAGCGCTCACGCATGAACTGATAGAAGAAGGAATGGAGATTCATTTTGAAGATAGAATTGAAATGATCCCGGGATATATCACACCTGAGCGCACGTTGGTGGTATTTACTCCGGCCATTCCTAAAAACCATGTGGAGCATGCCTATTTGAAAGAAAATGGTTTTTCGATCATCAAGCGATCAGAGGTTTTGGGGCTTTTAACTAAAAACTATCCCACCATAGCGGTAGCCGGAACGCACGGAAAGACAACTACCTCTTCTTTGATTGCTCATATTCTCAAGGAAGCTAACGTCAACATGGTTGCCTTTTTAGGCGGCATCACTACAAATTACGAAAGTAACTTAGTGATGAACGGAGTAGTCAATGAGAACACGTGGATCGTAGCAGAAGCAGATGAGTTTGATCGCTCTTTTCTTCGGCTGTTTCCGCAAATAGCGGTGGTCACATCGGCAGATGCTGATCATTTGGACATTTATGGTGATCACGCTGCGATGATTATTTCGTTTCAGGACTTTATCAAACAAATAAATACAAAAGGTACTCTGATTATTCATGAGTCTGTGGCTTTCCTGACAGACGGAGTAACTCATGTATCTCAAGAAACCTATGGCATGAGCCAGGGACAATTTTTTGCCGGCCGTATAACCGCCAAGGGCGGATTTTTTGAATTCGATTTGAAGGGCTCAGCCTTGACAATTGAAAAAATTCAGCTCGGTGTCCCTGGTTTTCATAACATGGAAAATGCCATCGCTGCCACGTTGGTAGCGAAGCGCTTAAACATCGCAGATGACGTCATCAAAAGAGCGCTGGCTTCTTTTCGGGGAGTGAAACGTAGATTTGAATTTGTTATTAAGACGGATCGCGTTACCTATATTGATGACTACGCCCATCATCCGGCAGAGATTGAAGCGTTCCTTAGATCATTAAAGTCAATGTATGCCGGAAAGAAGCTCACCATCATCTTTCAGCCGCACCTATTTACTCGCACACGTGATTTTGCGGCAGGATTCTCTCAAAGTCTAAGTATGGCAGATGAAGTATTGTTGATGGATATCTATCCGGCACGTGAAGAACCCATTGAAGGAGTAACATCAGACATGCTTATGGGATCCATCACCAGCCCGGTCAAGATACGATGCAGTAAAAAAGATGTGGTTCAGAAACTGGAAGATCTGGAGATAGAAGTGTTGGCAACCATCGGTGCCGGTGATATTGACACATTGGTAAATCCCATTAAGGAAATGTTGATTCAGAGGTATTTATGAAATGGAAACTTAATATACGAAAAGAGCTAAAAGTGGCGGCTGCGATCGGTGCCTTGTCGTTTTTGATTGCCTTTAGTGAGCGCAAACAGGGAGGATCAGTTTGTCAGCAAATTGTAATTGAGTTGGAAAATGTACATGAAAACCACTTCATGAACGAAACAGACATCCTGCGATTGGTCGAACGGGCTGGCCAACCGGTCAAAGGAGTAGGCATTGATCGGATTGATTTAAAAGCCATCGAAAATAAGATTAAGTATGATAAACATATTGATGATGCTGAGTTGTTTGGAGACTTAAAAGGTAATCTGATTGTACAAGTAAAGTTACGCAGACCGATGGCCCGTATTGTTCAGGAAGATGCGCCCGATGCTTACATCGCAGAAGATGGAGTCATGATGGGAGTGTCGGCAGATTACACCTCACGTGTAATGCTGATCAGTGGAGCATTTGTTAAACAACTTCTGAAAGCAGAAGATTTAACCACACTGGAAGAAGGAAGGCAATTAATGGATATGATCAGATATATAAATGAAGATAGATTTTGGCAGGCGCAAATTGCACAACTAGATATTGATAGCCAGGGGAAAGTGATCATTTATCCTCAAGTAACAGGTCAGCAGGTAGAGTTCGGAAAAATGGAAAACATTGAAAGTAAGTTTAAAAAGCTCATGGTATTTTATAAGGAAATTCTACCGCAACGAGGATGGACCACCTACGAGCGTGTAAATCTGGAATATGACGGACAAGTTATAGCAGAATAAACGAAAGCACTAAACAACCACTAATAAAAGCAGAACTATGGAAAATGAGAAAATAATTGTAGGGCTTGACATTGGCACAACGAAGATCTGTGCCATTGTAGGACGTAAAAATGAATTTGGCAAACTCGAGGTGCTGGGCATGGGAAAAGCAGAATCGGAGGGTGTCATTAAAGGAATCGTTGTCAACATCGATAAGACGGTACTGGCGATTGAAAAGGCCGTGAAAGAGGCCAGTGAAATGTCGGGTATTGACATTGGTGTCGTAAACGTAGGTATTGCCGGCCAGCATATCCGTAGTTCTATTCATCATAACAGCATGCTACGTGATTCAAAAGAAGGAGAAATTACCATTGAAGATGTCAGCAGGTTGACGGATGACATGTATCGGATGGTTGTGCCCTCCGGCAGCGAGATCATTCACGTCATGCCACAAGACTATGCGGTTGACTACGAAGAAGGAATCAAAGATCCTGTGGGCATGAGTGGGGTAAAACTGGAAGCTGATTTTCATGTGATTACTGCGCAAACCAGCGCTATAAATAACATCAACAAATGCGTTCGAAGAACAAATATTGAAATTGATGATTTAATTCTTGAGCCACTGGCATCCAGTCTGGCAGTATTAAGCGAAGAGGAAAAAGAGGCCGGTGTGTGTCTGATCGACATTGGTGGAGGTACCACCGACATAGCTATTTTTTACGATAACATTATCCGGCACACAGCCGTGATTCCCTTTGGAGGAGAAATCCTGACAAAGGATATTCAGAATGGTTTGCAAGTGATGGGTAAACAAGCGGAACAGTTAAAGACACGTTTTGGTAAGGCAATTGCGGAAGAGGCAAGCCCGAATGAAGTAGTGTCGATACCTGGAATCCGGAATCGTACTGCCAAAGAAATATCTGTGAAAAATCTGGCAAATATCATTCAGGCTCGGATGGAAGAGATTATAGAGATGGCGCATACGGAAATCATCAGTTCCGGTTTTGAAAATCGCTTAGCAGGCGGAATCGTCATCACTGGAGGTGGGTCGCAATTGGCGAATCTTAAACAACTGGTAGAATATATGACCGGGATGGATACTCGCATTGGCTATCCGAATGAACATCTCGGGAAAAGCAAATTGGAAATCGTAAAGAGTCCAATGTATGCTACAGCCGTAGGGTTGGTCCTGGCAGGATTCCGCTCGTTGGATGAGCGTGAAGAACGCTACCGCGAAGCCAAAGTAATGGCGAAACCAACAGTAAAAGTTAAAAAACCGGTTTTAACAAGCGATTTCTTCACCAACATCCTGAACAAGACCAAAGGCCTTCTTATAGATGATCTGGATGGAAAAAATGAATATTAATGAACAACTACAACCACTAAATAATTTAAGTCATGTTTGAAGCAGGATCATACAAATTTGAACTTCCCAAACACCATAAATCCATCATTAAAGTGATTGGAGTAGGTGGTGGCGGAAGTAATGCGGTGAACCATATGTACAAACAAGGCATCAAGGATGTCGAGTTTGTAGTGGCGAACACAGATTTACAGGCGCTCAACAGCAGCCCGGTGCCCAATAAACTTCAATTAGGTGTTAACCTGACGGAAGGACTGGGATGCGGAGCTAATCCTGAGGTAGGACGAGCCGCGGCCATCGAAAGCAAAGAACAGGTGCGTGAGATGCTGGCTGGCACAAAAATGGTTTTTGTGACCGCTGGTATGGGTGGCGGCACCGGCACAGGAGCTGCACCGGTCATCGCCAAGATTGCCAAAGATATGGACATCTTAACGGTAGGTATTGTGACCGTTCCGTTCGCCTTTGAAGGAAAAAAGAAACAATCGCAGGCGCAACTAGGTATTGAAGCCATGCGCGCCAGTTGCGATACCGTACTGGTGATACTCAATGATAAGCTTCGTGAAATTTATGGTAATCTTGGCGTAGGACAGGCATGGGCCGAGGCGGACAACGTATTAACAACTGCAGCGAAAGGAATTGCTGAAATTATTACACAAGCAGGGTATGTTAATGTGGATTTTCAAGATGTGCGTACCGTAATGCTGAATGCAGGTGCTGCTGTGATGGGATCGGCTGAAACGCGAGGCGAAAACCGGGCATTGTTGGCTGCTCAAAATGCATTAGCCTCTCCTCTGTTGGATAGCCATGATATTATGGGAGCCAAGAAAATTCTTCTTTCCATCATTTCCGGAGACGAAGCAGAATTGCAAATGGACGAATTGAGTACCATTACCGAGTATATCCAGGTACAGGCCGGTGAAGAAGCGGAAGTGATTTTTGGTCATGGTGTGGATAGCAGCCTGGGTGATTGTATTCGTGTGACTGTCATTGCCACAGGTTTTGTAACCGAAGGCCGCATGATGCGCAAGCAGGAAGAGAAAAAGGTTCATGAACTTGACAAATCACAAATACCTCTATTCGGAGGCCCGGTGGATAACTCCGTTAACCAGCGTACGCAGGAGATCGAACTAAAAACTCCGGTGGTAACGGATAAAGATAAACCGGTTTTAAAAGATACAGAGATTCCTTTGTTTTCGGAAGAGAAGAACACTCCGAAAGAAGATAAAAAAGAAGAAGAGCGGAGTTACACGTTTGAACTTTTCCGTAAAAATGATACGGCAGAAGAGGAGGGGGAAGACGGTCTGTTTACCGAAGATGATGAGTTTATGGTAGGTAAAGAAGTCAGTGCCGATCAAATCATTAATGACGAAGGAATGATGGAATACCGCAAAACCAAAGCCCGTCTGGAGCAGCAGGCCAAAGAAAGACGTGAACGTTTGCGCACAAAATCAGCCAAACCCGAGATGACAAAAGACGAGTTTAGTGAAAAGTGGACGCTTCCGGCTTATCTGAGGCGAGGTGTAAAAATGGACAATGGCGTACCACACTCATCTGAGTCTTTCATTTCACGCTACAATCTCAATGATGATAACTCTTTACTGGGAAATAATAAGTTTCTACATGACAATGTAGATTAATAGCCTTGGCATTTCCGGTGCGACTGGTTTTACTCCATTCGTAGTGGTTGTTGGTGGTAAATATTTTTTTCCGGTACCGGAATGCCAATTTATAGAAACCGGGTGCAGATGCATCCGGTTTTTTTTGTCCCTTTTTGAAAGGGATTTAAGCGATTGGCAGAACTACCATCTTTCTTGGGAATAACCTGGCCTGCCCGTTGCATATGATTGATGAACTAAATCAATCATCTTATGAAAAAGCTTTTGTTTTTTCTGACATTCACCAGCATCATGACTGCATGTGAATTTATCTACGTTGAAGATACGGGCACAGACAACATATTCAGATTGACAGGCACGTATCGCGTAGACGAGTATAGCCGGAAGTACCAAAACTATTATCAATACTCCATCTGGCTTTCTCGTTCAAATCATAGTCATTGTATTCGGATTAATAATGTGTATGATGAAGGGCTATCGGTGGAGGCATCCGTATATGGCACAACGATTGAAATACCCTATCAAGTAGTTAATGGATTTGCCATCGAAGGAACGGGATATTGGCAAGCGGATCACATAAATCTGGACTACACAATTGTGGATACTTATTCGACCTATAGTCGAAAGGATTTTTGCGACTTATCCGGATGGAAAGATTAAAGTAATAAGCTTTTATGCAATCGTTGCCAGTAAATCGTTTTACTGGCAACGGCTTTTTTGACCCGGTACGCCCATCATCAAATAGCCTATCTTTTTGATAGAGATTGATTCGCTTATGCAAACGTTATTTTGTTCTAAAAATCAAGTTTACTTACAACGATCGTCCTTTCGTCAGAGACACCCGTACATTTGTATCGAAACAAAAAACGAAAAACTATGAAAGCAAAAAACGTAGCAATGATGGTGTTGGCCATGATGATGTCACTAGCAGCTTTTGCTGGAAAGCCGGGTAAACCTCAGATGGTGGTCGTAAGCCAGAAGCCAGGAGTGTTCAAGGTGATTTACGAGGGCGGAATTTCTGAACGCGTAAACCTCCGCATCATTAATGAAGCCGGTCTGGAAGTGTATTCCGAAGTTATCCGAAGCGAAAAAGGATTTAGCAGACCTATTAATTTTTCGGGCATGTTGGATGGTAACTATACAATAGAGCTTACCGACAAAAACGGGAAGCAAGAGCATACCATTACGTATCATTTTCCGGTGAACAACAGGTCCATAGCTTATCCTAGCATAGCCGATAGGGTGCATATTGCCAAAACTTCAGAGGCAGGGAAATACCTGTTGGCGATTGTACATCCGGGATCTGACAAATTAAATGTAAAAATCTATGATGGTGAGGACACCATGATTCTTGACAAGAATCTTACCGTTTCAGGTAATTTTGGCCTGGTGTACAACCTGACCCATATAAAAGGTTCTCCTACATTTGAAGTTACAGACCAAAGTGGCAAGGTAAAAACCGTTAAATACTAGGTATCTTTTATTAGAATTATAAATATCCTGATACTCCCGAAGTGTCAGGATATTTTTTATTACTTGAACCTATAGAATAATTGTAAGTTAATGGGTAAAGCCAATCGCTATGTAAAAGGCATCTGCTTTGTAGCCATATGAATTGTTACTACCTTTAGAGCTAATGGTGTACAGTTCCCTCCGAGAATTTTTTTACAGACTAGTTGTTCTCTGCCTATGGATGATGCTGGCAATAGTCATTCTGTTTGCAGCTTCTTTTATGGCACCGCTGTACTTTCAAACCTTTAGTGGGACACTTTTTTGGTTACAAGAGCTGTGGATACTCATGGGCTTAGTGACTTTGTTGATTTTTGGAATGGTGATTCTTCATTGGAGAGTTAATCAAACTCTGACACGAAAGTACCTGACCAAAATTTCATTGGGTGACCGACTGGAAGGTTACCGGTTTAAGACTCTTTGGCGCTATAGTTTTTTGCTGAACCTCTCCATGATAGCGTCCTTCATCCAGCTTTTCTTAAATACCTCATCTGTGCCGGTGTTCTATCTTTTGATACTTATGCTTGGTGCTATTTATTGGCCCACCCGCAAAGGAGCCATCCGAACACTCCGACTCAAAGGCCAGGAGAAGGAGTACCTTCGGTCAGGTCAATAAATTGCCTGACGCTTTTTTTTAAATCCCTTCAAAGAGTGAAACAGATTCCAGATAGTTGGGTACAGTAGCATGCCAACCCAATTCCTTTTCAATTAAACCACGAAATGTATTGGCTACAGGTTCCTCACCATGCGTGATGAAAACACGTTTAGGCTCATTTTTAAATCCATGGAGCCATCTCAATAATTCTTCCTGATCCGCATGAGCCGATAGTCCATGAATTTGTCGAACCTGACAACGAACGGGCACGTCTTCACCAAAAATGCGTACAGTGGATTCTCCATCTAAGATGTCACGCCCGCGGGTGCCTTCTCCCTGATAACCGGCAAACAAAATGGTGTCCTCTTCCCTTCCAAGACGGTGGAAGAGGTGATGCAAAATCCGGCCTCCGGTAGCCATACCGCTGGCAGAAATGATGACACACGATTTTTTGATATGGTTTAACGCCTGTGATTGTTCTTTGGTACGACAAAAGTGCACATTACTGGTGTCAAAAATGCTCATCAGTTCATGACCTTGGGGAGTCACCTTAATCTTGTGGTGGGTACTATGACGCTCATATAAATCGGTGACGTTGATGGCCATGGGACTGTCAATATAGATGGGGAGGATAGGTATGCGCTTGGAAGCCATCGCTTTAAGCAGATAATAAATTAATGTTTGGGTTCGCCCCACGGCAAAGGCAGGAATGACGATGGCTCCTTCCTGAGGATATACTTCATTGACAATCTGAGAAAGATTTTTTTCCACATCTTCCATGGGATTGTTCCGGTCGCCATACGTGGACTCAACAATTAATACATCCGCTTCGTGAATGGCCTGTGGCTCGTACATGATGGGATCATCATACCGGCCCAGATCTCCTGAAAAAACAATTTTCTTTTCCTGGTGATTACCTTGAATGGTGATTTCCGCAATGGCTGATCCGAGAATATGACCGGAGTTATAAAAACAAACGGAGCTAACGCTATTGATCGGAATACGGTTTTCAAATGGAAAGCTTTTCACCAACTTTATTACTTCCTCAGCATCTTCGGTGGAAAATAATGGCTCTGGTTTTTCGTGTTTGGAATATCCTCGTTTGAACGCAAAGAGAGCTTCTTCCTCTTGTAGTTTCGCGGCATCTTTCAACATGATTTTCATCAGATCTTTGGTGGCATGAGTACAAAGGATGGTTCCATGAAATCCATCTTTCACCAAACGAGGCAGGTAGCCGATATGATCAATATGTGCGTGGGTTATGACAATATGATCGATGGTTTCAGGATCAACCGGCAATTTTTGCCAGTTGCGCAACCGTAGTTCCTTCAGGCCTTGAAATAGTCCTCCATCGATCATCACTCGATAACGGTCCATTTCTAAAAGATACTTCGATCCGGTAACACTCTTCGCAGCTCCTAAAAATTGTAGGGTTATGTTCATGGATAATCAGTTAGTATGTGGCATCAAAAAATTGGGAAAATCGTCACTGGGAGAAAATCTTATATCAAACAGTTAAACAGAAATTTACCATTGTACAACTTCTGCCGCTTTAAGGCTTGGAAGGCTTACAGAATAGATTGTATAACCATATTCTGAGAACTCTTTCTTTTTTTTTGAAAATATTAAACATAAAACTTTGAGCAAAGAAGTCTATATATGAAACGTAATCTGAAATGCCTTCTAAATGTTGTCATCTGACCTTAATGGTACTTAAATAATTTTGTAGTTTTTATATTCACCAATCCGATATCCAATCAACTTACTGATAAATCGCTTCCATTTTTCTTTTTGTGAGTACTTATTCATGGAGAGGTCGTGATTAAAGACCCAGTTTTTTCTTTCAATGCGGTCTTTCATGACCGAAGGATGTGTTTCTGAAAATCTTTGCAACGAGTCAACCTGAGAGTAGTCAAATTCCTCCACCTTTGGCATATGGTTAGCCATCCATTGATCATCAAAGTAGAATCGGTGCCAACCTTCCCGTTTTGCCTGCATGGTGCGAGGATCTTTAACCCACCCATAATGGTAGACAAAAGCGTCAATGATTTTGACTTGTAACTTTTGATTTGGCTTCTTGCGAAAACCTTGGGCATCTTTATAGGAAAAAATATTTTTGTTGTTACGTACTACACGTATTTCTCTCCGATACCAACGCCACGATTCTCCAAAATAGTCATAGGATCCGTAAAAGTGCTTGTAATGAAAGAGTAATCCGTCTACATGCAGTTCGTTTTGATACCGAATCATGGCTTCTTTGATAACGGGCAGATATTTCTCATGAATTACTTCATCTGCCTGAATATAAAAACACCAGGTTGTATCTGATCCAATAGTTTGAAATGCTTTGTCCGTTTCGATAGCAAATGTACGCCCCCCTTTCCTTAAAGAGTCATCCCATTCGGTCTCGATAATTCGAATTTTGGCAGAATCAATTGATTGGATTAACTGAAGAGTATTGTCTTCCGATTTCCCCACGGCCACTACTACTTCATCACATAAGGGCAAAATAGAAAGTATAGCTTCTTGTACAGGATAGTCATATTTGATTACATTTCTCGCAATGGTGAAACCGGTTACTTTCATGAGAATTTCGATGGGAAAACGATTGCATCAAATATAGCAAAACTTGACAATTGGTTGTCCTAGAACCCTGAAGTTGAAAGGCATGCTTTGGCTTCTTTTTAAAATTTTCAGTTTTATACACCGTTAATGTTACCAGTTCAACAGAAAAAGATTGCTTAGCGGAGGGTTTGGGCAATATTATACGAAACAAAGAGAGAGACCGGAAAATGTGTATGAATATAAGTTGGCCACTTTGTTGCCCAATATAGAATGATATAACTAAGTTTCAATAAAATATTTTATTCCTGTCTTTCTATTTTTGAGTGTCGAAGAATAATCCGCCATAAGGATCCTTGAATAATTTTAAAAACATTATATCTACAATGCTTAAATGTTGGTCAACAGTGTAGTGTGAAGAAACACGAGTTAACATGATTTGCTTTACCTTTGACCATGAGAGTATTGTAATCAATATGAAGCTAACTAATTTTATTCAGATTTGGAAAACGCTTGGGTGGGGAGGCATTAAGGCCTATCTGCACATGAAGTTTGAACCAGGTAGTGTTCGCTGGGGCAGTTTAAAACAACCTATCTTTCTCAGGTGGGGCACGACTGATATTCCGACTTTTAAAGCTATTTTCTTTCGAAGAGAATACGAAGTTCCGTTTGAAGGAACTCCCAAGGTCATTTTGGATTTAGGCGCTAACGTGGGGTATGCCTCCGTTTATTTTGCCAACCGCTTCCCCGAAGCAAAATTATTGCTCTGGAGCCGGCATCGGAGAACTTTGAACAATTAAAGAAGAATACAAGAAGTTATTCAGGCGTACAGGTACTTCAATCTGCCGTTTGGAGCTCTGGCAAATCATTGAAAGTAGTTGACCTCGGTCAGTCCTGGGCATATCAGGTGATGGAGGTCCCGGAAGGGACACCCAACTCTTTTGCCGCAAAATCAATAACCGATCTGATGACTGATTTTCAATTAGATTACTTGGATATAGTAAAAATTGATATTGAAGGAGCCGAGTGCGAGTTGTTTGCCCGCAATTCTGAATCATGGGTTGCCCGAACAAAAATGATCATCGTTGAATTTCATGAACAGATTTTTCCCGGCAGTACCCAACCAATTATAACGCTTTTAACAGGCATGGGTTTCTCTGTAAGTGTGTCTGGAGAGTATCATGTTTTTGTAAGAAAGTAACGGAAAGTAGTATTTGAATAAAATAGGGTGTAGGACGGTGTAATATTGCATATATCTACCCGCTAGATCATCAAACTCTTTTCAGATCCTTCTTTTGCTTTGCCCCCCCAAGTAGTTTTCTCCTAATCCCGCTGAATGACTTCCGGTGTTCCGGTGTATTTCACGGTACTGGTAATGTCCTTATCCATTTGGATGCTCTGTGTCACATTGAGCTTGGCGTTCGCGAGTCCCTTGGCTTCGATCCGGGCATTGGCTACGGTTAGCTGATTAGCCATTAATTGAGTCGCACCTGTAATAGAAGCGTCCAGCATGTCTACATTTCCTTCCAGATCAATGTTCATTGGACCTTCGGCTATGAGATAAAGGTTCTCCAGATTTCTAAAGCGCCCGTCTACACTCATGGCTCCGGTAAATGCCAGGTCAAGTGTCCCCTGATCAAATCCGCGCAAGCGAACCCGGCCGGCTCCTGTGGCTTTCAATTTTTCTAATTCCGGTAAGGTGATTTTGATGGAAACCGTTTGTTGATCGGCTGAAACGCCTTCCCAAAACTTCTTTTTATACTTCCGGTACGTTATCTCTAATACATCGTTGCTGGTGGTGATCGTGTAAAGATTTTTCAGCGACTCGTTTCCTTCCAGTTCAATAGAATATTCGTCTCCTTGCACGATAGCCACATCGAATACGCCCGTCATTTCAATCTCCTTAAAATCCTTTAACCCAAATTGATCTTCTTCGGCTATCCCGTTTCTGTCTTTTTCGGGAGCGTCACACGTAGTACATTTCAATATCCCTTCTTCAAACCGGTAAACTTTTTCACCGGTGGTTTGATAAAAGTCGTATCGCCAATAGTTGTCAATCAATCTCCAAAGATCATCTTCCAGATAAAAGGGTCTGTTTTCAGGCATCAACACATCCACACGCAATCGTTGAAAACGGAAAGGTGTGTCTTTGCGGAAACTGATGTTGGAATCGAACGTAAGAACGCTATCGCTTTGGGTGATCGAATAGTCCACCGTGCGGGCATTTTCTTCGGCCTTTAACCGGGTAGGCCCTTGAGCTTCAAACCGCTGAATGATTTTAATATCATTGCCATCATAGCTATTGATGCGAATATCCGTCACATCGTAGTTATCAAGCCCGACTTCACGCAACCGGAGCACCGGTGTACCCGCCAGCGAATAGGTTTGTTCTATTTTCACTTCACCTTCTTTTTCCAGCGATAAAATAATACCCGGAATACTTAAACTCAGGAAGATTGCGCTGACAATAAAGAGTACAAACAAGCTCCACCCCACTAAAGGATTAAAAACAATTCGTTTGACGATAATGGATATTCCAATCAGTAGAATGAAAACCCCTGGAACCAAGCTTCCTATGAAACCAAACAGGGCCGTCCAGGTAGGAAACGATGCACGAATCGATTCAAAAGGGAAACTGAGGCTGTCAACTTCATGGCCCCACCACCAACTACTGACGGTGTCCCAGCTAAACATGCCAAACAATACGCCAAAGCCCAGGAGTACAGAGACGACCATACTTAAGCCAAGTAGCGTTATCACCAAACCGATAAAAATCCGGATACCTTCCAGCAAGGCAGTAAACAACGGACCTAACGCGCTGCCAAGAGCACTGAAGATAGTTCCCAGCAGGCGGAAGGGAAACAGCACGATTTTAGTAAGCGTACTTTCCTCGGGCTGCGTTTCGTTTAAATTTTTTTTTACCGTTGATTCGATATTGGAGAGCGTGACCGGGTCGCCCTGCATTTGTATTTTTTCCGAAATGGTATGAGCTTCGGGTAGGGCTATCCAGAGGATGATGTAGATCAAAAATCCAAAACCTCCAAAAAATACAGAAATGACAAACAGAACGCGAGCCAGGTTGGTATCAATGCCAAAGAAAGAAGCCAATCCACTGGCCACGCCTCCCAATACTTTATTGTCCGGATTCCGATACATTTTACGGTCCGTTGAAGTTTCTTCCAGGTCAAAGGAAGGAGGCAGGATCGCCCACAGGATTACATACGCCACGAGAAACAAACCACCGGAAGCAATGGTAAGTAATACAGTTAATACGCGCGGCCACACGCTGTCAATTCCAAAGTAGTTGGCTATGCCTGCGCACACGCCTCCCAGTATCTTTCTACGCTGATCGCGTGACAGGCTTTTGGGCATGGGAATTTTTCCTTCCGGATTGCTTTCGCTCGTTTGTTTGGAATGATCACTGGCCGTTTTTGTTTCGGCTTCTTCGGCCTCCGCAGCCTTAAAATCATTGACACTACCCATCGTAACCTGTAGCGCCTGCACATCTTCCAGCGTAATTACCTGCTTCCCTTCGTTCAGTCGCGCCAAAAATATTTCGGCCATCCGGCTTTCAATGTCAGCGATGATTTCGGTGCTGTCGTCAAAAGCAATAAAATATTTGTGAATACTATCCAGGTAGCTGCGCAACGCTTCGTAGCCGTCTTCTTCAATGTGGAAGATGATGCCGCTGATGTTGATGCTGATGTTCTTCTTCATAACAACGTAGATTGAACGTGGGTTGGTAATTTATAAGGCGGTTTTAGATCGGTTCGTAATCATATCGGTCGAATGTACGAGGTCATTCCAGGTATCGGTGAGCCCGTTTAAAAAACGGTGACCTTCATCGGTTAATTTATAATATTTGCGGGGAGGTCCGGCTTTTGACTCCACCCATTTATATTCCAAAAGTCCTGCGTTTTTTAACCGGGTCAGGAGCGGATACAAGGTTCCTTCCACCACAATCATTCTGGCCTGCGTTAATTCATCCAGCATGTCTGATGCATATACCTCGCCCCGCGAAATAATATGCAGGATGCAATATTCTAAAATGCCCTTTCTCATTTGTACCTGCGTGTTTTCAAGGTTCATAGCGGCTCATTTGAATCACTTTAGGCATATATACGGACAAGGTACTATGTATGGCCAAGTACTTTGCAAAAATTTTACATTATTTTTGATTTTTCAACTTATTCCAAGTCTGTGGCCGACTTACTTTATCGTTTTTGAGCTGTATTCAGGGATGTCAATGAAATGATGATGCGTAGCGGGATTTTTAGTAAACATTTGATTTTCTGTTTGTTATGCCTGTTGACACTCCTCCAGTTCAACGTTTCTTTCGCTCAGTATGCCAACGATTGGATCAACCCCGGGCAGTCTTATTATAAAATAACCGTTGGCCGGGATGCCATTTACCGTCTGACCCATGCCGATCTGGTAAATGCGGGTGTTCCACTGGCAACTGTTGACCCTCGCACCCTCCAGCTTTTTCACCGCGGGGAGGAGCAGGCCATCTATGTAGAAGGAGAACAAGATGCCGTTTTTAACACAGCAGATTTTTTGGAGTTTTTTGGCAAAAGAAATGATGGTACTAACGATGCGGCATTATATCCTGGGAATCAGCAGCCTCACCCATACTATAATTTATACAGTGATACCGCGGCCTATTTTCTGACCTGGTCATTTGGCATGCCGGGGAAGAGAATGGCTACTTTTTCAGAAGTCAATGTTAATGGAACCCCTAAGGATCTGCACCATCTGAATGAGCGACTGAATGTATATACAAATGAATATTCTTTTGGAACATCTATCAGTGGTGTGATCCGCATATCGGCATTTGATACAGGGGAGGGCTGGACCGGTAGTACCATTTGTATTGGTAATACCGGATGCACTGGTCAGCAAGACTTTGTTATAGACAACCTGACGGGCGCAGTTTTCACTTCCGGAAATCCGTTGGTGGAGGTGATGCTGGTGGGGCGAGATCAGCTTTCACACCAAACACAAATTCTGGCTGGGCCTTCGAGTGCCTCTCTACGATTGATCGGCACTCAGACCTTTTCAAACTTCGACACACATAAAATAGTATTTGCGCTTAATGGATCCGATGTTGCCTTCGATGGACGAGTTACCATCCGTGTTGTGGCCCAGGGAGTAGGAGGCGGACGTGATCGGGTGAGTGTGTCTTATATTAAAATTAACTATCCCCAAAATTTTGAGTCTGCTTCTGTCACCGAGAAATCGTTTCATACAGCACCAAACTCGGCAAACAAATCATACCTGGAATGGGAAAATGCGTCAGCAGGAGCGCGTGTGTGGGATGTCACCGATGCAAACTTCGTCACCCGTATTGGCACCACTACCCAGGGATCAACCCTGCGGGCTATGGTAAACAACACCACTTTTACACGCAGGCTTTGGTACGCCACATTAACCCACACTCCTAACATTAAAAAAGTAAGTTTTAGAAATCTATCTACATTAACGGCAGACTATCTCATTGTCACTCATCGGTTACTAAACGATGGTGCACGGGCTTATGCAGGATATCGTTCCACCCCAGCCGGAGGTGGCTATGATACCCTGGTGGTAAACATAGATGAAGTTTTTAACCAGTTCAATTACGGAGAGTCGTCCAGCAGGGCTTTGTACGAATTTGCCCGGTGGGCGGTAGGAACGGGTAGCCCCAGATATTTTTTCATTATCGGAAAAGGGAGAGATGTGGGTGCAGGTTTCTATCGGAGAAAAACATTAAACCCTGGTGAGTTGCCGGAAATGGTTCCCACAGCCGGGATTCCGGCATCAGACATGCTTTTTAGTTCAAACCTGAATGGCAGCGGTCATGCACCTGCTATTCCTACCGGAAGACTTTCGGTCACCACCAGCGCACAGGTATTTTCGTATCTGGCGAAAATTCAGGAGCATGAATCGCAATCGCTCAATCAACTTTGGCGGAAGCAGGGTCTGCACCTGAGTGGCGGTATTGAGTCGGGCGAACTGGTCGCTTTCCGTCAGTTTATGGATGGATTTAAAGGGATAGCTGAAAATGAATTTTGGGGAGGTAACATCAGCACGATTGGCAAACGAGAAGCGAACCCGGTAGAGTTGGTCAATGTATCCGACAAAGTAAATGAAGGCGTGAACCTGGTTACATTTTTTGGACATTCCAGCAGTGCCACCATTGATATTGATATTGGTTTTGTTTCCAATGCTACTCTGGGCTATAACAATCCTGGAAAGTATCCGGTGTTTTTGGTAAACGGATGCAATGCCGGAAACTTTTTTGCGTCCGGAACCCTCTTTGGTGAAGATTGGATGCAAGCACCCAACAAAGGAGCTCGTGCCTTTATCGCTCATAGTTCATTTGGCTTTTCATCTACCTTAAAGGCGTATTCAGATTTGTTTTATTCCATCGCCCTGGGCGATTCGGTCTTTTTGCGCAAAGGTTTGGGAGACGTTCAAAAAGAAGTAGCCACCCGCTATTTGCAATTGTTCTCCAACGACCGGGTCAGCATCTCTCAAGTGCAACAAATGGTTCTGTTGGGTGATCCGGCAGTTTCATTATTTGGTACCAATAAACCGGATTATGCCCTGCCCGAAGGAAGCATCAAAATCGAATCAATCAACAACGAGCCTTTAACAGCCCGCAGTGAATCGCTGATGGTGAAAGTGGTCGTTCAAAACCTGGGTGCTTTTCGCCCGGGGCTGGTCAATCTGCGGCTCATCCGAACCCTGAACAACAATCAACAGCTCGTCTATCATCAATTGATTAATCCCGTTTTGCTGCAAGATACCGTTGTGTTTAAGATTGATAATGATTTGATCACTGCTTCTGGTTCCAACCGATTTACGGCCATCCTGGATCCTGATAACTTGTTGGGAGAGCTGAGTGAAGAGAACAACCAATCTTCCGTCAATCTTTTTCTTCCCTTTAGCGGAACCAAGAACTTGTTTCCGGCCGATCATGCGATTGTTCAACAAACACAAGTTCAACTGGTGTGGCAAATAACCGATCCATTGGCGGATACCCGATCCTTTGATTTACAGATTGATACAACCGCTCAGTTTAACAGCCCGTTTTTTCAATCCCATGCTGTGTCAGGGAAGGTAATCGCCAAACATTTACTCACGCTGCTTTCGCGTGACTCCACTGTTTACTATTGGCGCACCCGCATCAACAACCCTCAACCCGAGGAGAGCCTGGAATGGGAGTTACATTCGTTTGTCTACATAATAGGAAGCAATGAAGGATGGGGACAAGTACAATTTGGTCAATGGTACGATAATGTATTGAGTGGTCTTGTCAAAAATGAAACGACCCGTCAACTTTCGTATTTAGAAAAAACGGCAGATTTATTTGTGCGCACCTATGGCAGCGCCAATCCAACTCCGCGGACCAATGTGTCCGTGCAAATCAACTCAGTTGAGTATAATCTCGCCACCCAAGGTCAGCCATGCCGCGACAACACGATTAACATCATTGCTTTTTCACGCACTTCATTGGTGCCATATCCGGGGTTGCCATTTAATTTCCAGGATCCGCGGACCTGCGGAAGAGAGCCACAAGTCATTAATAGTTTTGGCTTGAGCGAAGTACAAACAGGGCTGGGCAATGATCTTTCGGCTGTCATCGATAATATTGAAGCAGGTGATTCGGTCATGCTATTTTCTATTGGAGATCCGGGATACGCTTCCTGGAATGGTACTCTTCTTTCGAAACTTGCTCAGTTAGGAATTGGTAGCAGCACGATCTCGTCCTTACAGAACGGTGAGCCAGTTGTTATTATGGGACGCAAAGATTCACCGGCAGGAACAGCTACCGTTTATCGTTCGGCCACGTCACCGGCCAACCAACAACTTCTGGCTGTGAGCGAATCCGTTACCGCCAGTAATACCAGCGGCACGATGCGATCCAGTCGCATAGGGCCTGCGATGACCTGGCAATCGTTACGTTGGAAGTCCAGTGGGAAACAACCATCAGATATGGTTCGCGTGAATATCTATGGTAGCAGTTTAACCGGAACAGAATCACTTATTCTTTCCAATGTATCGGTAGCAACGGATCTATCAGGCATTGACGCACACGTGTATCCTTACTTGCGATTAGAGATAGAATTGACGGACAACATCAATCTGACACCGGCCATGCTTGACCATTGGATCGTTACGTACATTGGAGTGCCGGAAGGGATTTTATTACCTGGCGCTGCAGAGTCTTCATTGACACTACAGGAGGGGGAATCGTGGCAAAGTCAGTTGATTTTTGAAAATATTTCCAGTCGTTCATTTACCGATTCGCTCACGGTGCGATCCGAAATTTTTAATACAACCAAAGGAACCACTGCTGTGTTTCACAAGAAGATCAAAGCCCCGGCACCCGGCCAGCAGACAGCCTTTGAAGTAGGTTCTCCGACCATTGGTCTGGCAGGGGTAAACAACCTGACGGTGATGGTTAACCCGTTTGTACAACCTGAACTATATTACGAAAACAATGTTCTGGCACGCCCTGAGCACTTAACGATTCAACGTGACAAAACTCCTCCGGTGTTGAGGGTAACTTTTGATGGGCGAACGTTGATGAACGGAGACTGGGTATCGGCTAATCCTCTGATTGAGATGGAACTTCAGGATGAAAACCCCTTTTTACTGAAATCGGATACGCTGGCGTTCACGATTCTTTTAAAATCTCCCTGCGACACGGATGATTGCCCCTTTTATCAAGTTTATTTTAACAGGAGTGATATTCAATGGAATCCGGCTACGGCAACCTCCCCCTTTCAGGTCAGATTTACACCCGTTGATCTGACACCGGGTTCTTACACCCTACAAGTTAATTCTCAGGATCCAAGCGGTAATCCTTCCGGTACAGATCCGTACGAAATTTCCTTCGTGGTTTCTTCAGAGGAAGTCGTCTCCTTACAGTCGGTATTACCCAATCCTTCTTCTGCCTTGTTCTTTTTTGAAGCGGTTGTTCTCGGCACAGAAACAAGCGATGGCAAGCTGGAAATTTTTCAATCCGATGGTCGCCCGGTTTTTCAGTCTTCCCTGCGAGATCGGTTACACGTTGGAACCAACCGTTTTTCCTGGGCCGGAGTTTCCAATGAAGGAAATGACTTGTCTAATGGAATGTACATTTACCGATTGATGCTGGTGCAGGCAGGCAAAACCTATACATTCTCCGGCCGTTTGGTGCTCGCGCGATAACCTGATTTTAAAAACGCGAATATTTTTGCACTTTCGTAAATTCAACTTAAGTGCTATGATTGACGAACCTGCCGAGTTTCACCCAGCCAAGAAAAAAAAGAAGTCCCGGAAAAAGAAGAAAAAACCAGGTATTCGCTGGAAGACTCTTTTGATCAATAAAATTTTTGATCTGACGATTGTCATCGTAGGTGTTACCATTGCCTTTCAGTTGAATAGCTGGAAGGTGAATAGCGATCAAAAATCGTTGGCCAGGTTTTATCAGGAACAACTCCGGGCGGATGTGGCCAAGGATATTGAGCAATGCTCTCAAATTCTGGTAAGTCTCGAAAGAGATCACCAGCACGTCAGTCAATATCTCCAATCCAAAAACCAAGAGGTAGATTCACTGGGGAAAGTTATTTTTAATGTCTTGTCCGTGGAAACGTTTACGGAGAATTCAAATACCTACCAGACCCTTGTGCAAGGAAACGCGATGAGTACCCTCGGAGATCGGATGCTGGTGGGGCAACTGACGGAGTACTATGCAACGTATACATCCATTCAACGATTTGAAGAGGTATATACGGCAGCGCTTTTTAAGTTACATGATTTTGTGAGTCCCTACATTGATTATCAAACCCAGCAGGTCACGAATCCGGCCCTCATGGATCAGGCAGAAACCCGAAACTTCTTGATGATCGCTCAGGCTCAATTGAATGATGGCATCGAAGCGCACAAGGAAGCCCTGGATAAGGCAAAAGCCTTGCAAGCCCGGCTTCCATAACCTTTTGCGCTCTCGTGGGTTTAATTAATTAAAACCAATCTATGAAACTTGTTTTATTCCTTTGGTGCATGATGATTTCATCCCATTCAATTTATGAGTTCAAAATCAAGGCTATTGATGGTCAGGAGATTGATTTTAGCGCCTTTCAGGGAAAAACCTTGCTGATCGTTAACACTGCCAGTGATTGCGGATACACACCGCAGTATGGCGACTTGCAAAAGCTGCATGATCAGTATGGTTCAAAAGTGACCATTTTGGGATTCCCGGCTAATAATTTTGGCGGACAGGAACCGGGTACAAATCTTCAGATCGCAGAATTTTGCAAAGCAAACTACGGAGTATCTTTTCAGATGTTCGAAAAGATTTCTGTCAAAGGTTCTGATCAGCACCCACTTTATGCCTGGCTCAAAGAAAAGACAGGGAAGGAACCCACCTGGAATTTTTGTAAATACATGATTAAACCAGACGGTACAGTTAAATTCTTTGCCTCATCAGTCAATCCACTGGATGCTGCCATTGTGGGCGAGTTGAAATGAAAAAAGTATTTTGGATACTAGTAACTTTAGGCATTATGGGATTAGCAGCATTACTTGGAAAAAAACTCTCTGCCGGTCAGAAAAAAGATGTGAGTGGAACGATTTATGATTTTAAAATCAAAACACTGGAGGGGAAAGAGATAGATTTCACTCAGTTCAAGGGAAAGAATATTCTGATCGTGAACACTGCCAGTAAATGTGGTTATACACCGCAGTATGCTGAGTTGCAAAAGCTTCATGAACAGTGGGGTGAAAAAATAGCCGTATTGGGATTTCCGGCCAATAACTTTTTATGGCAGGAGCCCGGAACCAATGATGAAATCGCCTCTTTTTGTCAACGTAACTATGGAGTATCATTTCTGATGTTTGAAAAGGTGTCTGTGAAAGGACGTGACAAGCATCCGCTGTATCAATGGCTCGAAGCCAAGACAGGCGAAACTCCTTCGTGGAATTTTTCAAAATACCTCATTGACCGGGAAGGAAATGTCATTGGTTTTTTTGGATCCAAGGTTGAACCGCTGAGCAAAACCATTATTGAAAAAATAAAATGACACAGATATGAAAATAGAGAGGTTCCGTCTGTCATTACACTTAAAATTACTTTGAGATGAAACTTTTACGTTCTCTTTTTTCTTCGCGTTCGTGGGGTACCGATCTCGCCTTGTTAGTTCTGCGACTTTCCTGTGGACTGATGATTATTCATGGTTGGGGTAAATTTCAAGGTTTTGCTGAACGCAGCGAAACATGGCCGGACCCATTTCATGTAACACCCCCCGTATCACTGGCCCTAACTGTTTTTGCTGAGTTGGTGTGCTCCCTACTGGTGGTTGTAGGACTCTTTACACGGTTGTCGCTTGTACCCCTGATCATCTGTATGCTGGTGGCGGTATTCGTTATCCATGGATCTGATCCTTTCGGGGAAAAAGAGCATGCCCTGCTATTCTTGTTGCCCTATTTCACATTAATGATCGCTGGCCCGGGTAAGTACTCAGCCGATGCCCTCGTACTAAAGAAGTAATCCGGTTTCACCGGTCAAAAACTCCGGTTTCACCGACAATTTTCTTCCAATAGCCCTTTTTGACTCTACCTGTCCACTTTTGTGTCGTTTCTTTGAATAAGAAATCACAAAAATTATGGCACAGAACAAATTGAGTAACAGCGTATGGGTGGGTATCATCATCCTCGGTATCGGTAGTTTCTTGCTAATCAAGAAACTTGACATTGTTGATTTTCCCGATTGGGTATTCTCCTTTGGATCGCTTCTGGTGGCCATTGGATTGTTGATAGGAGCCCAAAGCCGGTTCAAAGGCATCGGTTGGTTGATCTTATTAACCATCGGTACATTTTTTATTCTGGATGATGTCGAAAGTTTGCCCTTCAATTTTAGAAGATATTCCTTCCCGATCGGAGTAATTGTTGTGGGAGCGTTTGTGCTGGGGCGAGCACTTTTGGGCCCCAAGTCTGAAGTTCAGCAGAAAGCCTGGGGCAATCAAGGTGCCGGGTTTGTGATGAATGACGAAGGAGGCGAAGATCACTTTGACATGACCACCGTATTTGGAGGGACCAAACAAAAGATTTTTTCAAAGGCATTTAAGGGAGGTCAGACCACATGTATTTTTGGTGGATCAGAGATTGATCTGAGCCAGGCAGATATCGAAGGCACAGTAATTATCGATGTAGTGCAGATCTTTGGTGGTGCCAAATTGATTATGCCTGCCAATTGGCAATTAAAATCAGACGTCACCGCTATCTTAGGCTCGGTAGAGGATAAACGAATGGTACCACCATCTTACACACCTGAAAAGAAAATTGTACTCACCGGATTTGTACTCTTTGGAGGAGTAGAGATCAAAAGTTACTAAAACCTAGTGCTTTGCCAGAACAAAACGCCAGAAGTATGAAATGGTACGTTGCCAGATTTTTGTATCAAATCATCCCCGAGGGTCATTCGCAAACGAACCAGTTTGATGAACAAGTACGGTTGGTTCGTGCGGATGACCCGGCCTGGGCATGGGAGAAAGCACATGTACTTGGCCGCCTGGGGGAGTGCCGAATCATAAATGAAAAAAGCGTGCCTCTTCAATGGAAATTTGTAAGCATAACCAATATGTACCCATTACATGAACTCGCGGATGGAGGCGAACTATTTTCAGATACCTGGCATATGGCGGATGGTGAAGAATTTGTTCAAAAAATTCAAACCCAATCGGTCATGGCGAAAGATTGGCTACTCAGTCGCCAGTAAAACCGAATAACGACTCCTATTCTTTTGTCAACGAAATGTAAATCTGCCAGGATGATACAATTCTTCTCCTTTTATCGGATCGCTAAAAAAAATGTGATGAGAGGAAGGAGCATCAACCCAACTAAGCATCCGAAATAGTACTTTAGCATTTTTATGATGAACTCCAATCAATCAGTCATTGTATCCAAGCCCATCATGGTCGTGGGGATCATGATTCCTTTGGTGGGAACCTTCGCCCTGTTGTATTATTGGTTTGGCTTCGATTGGAAAATAGCTTCCCTGGATGCCGGGCTTTCTGTTTTTTTATTGCTGACAGCCATGGTGGCAGCACGCAGTGTACTTCAAAACTATTTTCCGCAGTCGGGCAAATTTTTTTATGCCATAGGATTGAATGTTGTGTTGGCAGCGTTTATCACCTACGTGTTTCAGCAAGCCATTTCAAGGGTCATCAGTGACGCTGCCTATCTGAATTTTCTTTCGCTCGCCATGCCGGTCCGGTTTGCCTTTTATGTGATTTTCCTGCTTAGTATTTCTGCCATCAGCCTGATGTATGGGTTGTTTCTTGAAAAACAATTGGAAACCAAACATGAAAGTGATACCGCTACGATGATCCGCGAAGCTGAACTACAAAAATTACAATTACAGCTTCAACCCCATTTTTTGTTTAACAGCCTCAACTCTATCAACGCCTTAATCCTTATTCAACCACCCCGTGCGCGGGAGATGGTACAACAACTGTCAGATTTTTTACGAGCCACCCTGAAACGGGCCGATGAACACTGGATTACTCTTGAGCAGGAGTTAAACTATCTGAACCTGTATCTTTCTATTGAAAAAGTGAGGTTTGGGCATCGGTTGGAAGTTCAGACAGAGGTCGATGAACAAATTAAACTCTGGCTGATACCTCCTTTGCTTCTTCAGCCACTCGTGGAAAATGCCATTAAATTCGGGTTGTATGGTACCACTGAGAAAGTAGTGATTCAAATGATTACCCAACGAGTAGGTAACTCACTCCAAATCACCATTTCCAATCCTTTTGATTCAGATATGCAACCGCAGGAGGGTAGCGGGTTTGGACTTCAGGGGCTACGCAGAAGGCTGTATCTTTTATATGCCCGCAATGATTTGATACAAACAGAAGTAATCGACAATCATTTTACGGTTCAGTTAACCTTGCCGGAAAAATTATGACAAAAGTAATTTTAATTGATGATGAACCGTTGAGTCGGGAAATCATCAAAGCCTATCTACGTGCTTTTCCAGAGATGGAAGTTGTACAAGAGTGCAATGATGGTTTCGAAGGAGTGAAGGCCATCCAGCAGCATCAGCCCGATCTGGTATTCCTGGATATTCAAATGCCAAAGATTAACGGTTTTGAAATGCTTGAGTTGGTCGATCAGCGTCCGGCCGTGATTTTTGTGACGGCCTATGATTCCTATGCCATCAAAGCTTTTGAAGCAAATGCAGTTGACTATCTCTTAAAACCGGTGCCGGAAGACCGATTCCATCAGGCCATTCTAAAATGGAAAAGTCAGACCGCCCCAACGCTGCCAGATCAAATGGAGAAGGTATTGAATACCATGTCAGCCACCAGCGCTCAACAAAGCCGCATCGTGGTGAAAACCGGAAATAAGGTCAAAATCATTCCGGTGCAAGACATTCAACATATAGATGCCAACGATGACTTTGTAAACATTGTGACGGCAGAAGGAATCTATCTGAAAAATAAAACGATGCAATTTTATGAGCAAACACTAGACCCGCAGCAGTTTGTCAGAATTCATCGAAGCCATCTGGTTCATGTGGCACAGATCACACGTATCGAACCGTATCAGAAAGAAACACATTTGGCCATTTTACGAAATGGAAAACAGCTACCCGTGAGTAAAAGCGGCTACACACGGCTCAAGGAAATTCTTGGAATTTAGGTACTTGGATTTTGTACTTTTGTGTTTTACTTCAAACACATGATTTACAATTCAATTGTAGAAACCATTGGAAACACTCCCATGGTCAGGCTCAACAAGATATTTAAAGGGTTGCCGGGTACCTATCTGGCCAAAGTAGAGTACTTCAATCCGGGCAATTCAACCAAAGACCGGATGGCCTTAAAAATGGTGGAGGATGCGGAAAAAGCCGGGCTATTAAAGCCAGGCGGTACCATCATTGAAGGAACTTCCGGAAACACCGGAATGGGATTGGCACTGGCAGCCGTGGCGAAGGGCTACAAGTGTATTTTTACCATGGCGGATAAACAATCTCAGGAGAAAATTAACATTTTAAGAGCCGTGGGGGCAGAGGTGGTTGTGTGTCCCACCAACGTAGAGCCAGACGATCCCAGATCCTACTATTCGGTGGCTCGCAAACTAAACAAGGATATTCCGAATTCATTCTATCCCAATCAATATGATAATCTTTCCAATCGGGCAGCGCACTATGAAACTACTGGCCCGGAAATCTGGCAACAGTCTGAAGGAAAAATAACTCATTACGCAGCTACCGTTGGCACCGGAGGCTCCATGTGTGGAACGGCCACCTACCTGAAAGAACAGAATAAAAATCTGAAAGCGATCGGTATTGACACCTATGGATCGGTATTTAAAAAGTATAAAGAGACAGGGATTTTTGATCGGAATGAAATTTATCCATACCTCACCGAAGGCTTTGGAGAAGACATTCTGCCCAAGAACGTAGACTTTGATGTGATTGATCAGTTTATTAAAGTAACGGATAAGGACGGTGCCATTATGACCCGCAGACTGGCACGAGAAGAGGGATTATTTGTAGGCTGGAGTTGTGGCTCGGCTGTTCACGGAGCGCTGGAGTATGCCCGTGAACAGATGACCAAGAGTGATACCATGGTAATTTTGTTACCCGATCATGGCACCCGCTACCTGGCCAAAGTATACAATGATCAATGGATGAAAGACCATGGGTTTCTCGAAGAACGATCTTTTGCCACGGCCCGTGACATTTTGAAAATGCGAAACGGACACGATCATCTGTTTACTGTTTCAAAGAAGTCAACCATTGGAGAGGCCATCACGATCATGAATCGTGAAGGGGTGGATCAGATACCGGTAACGGAGGGAGATGAATTTGTCGGCAGCGTAACCACCACTAATCTTATCGAAAAAATAATTGAAGATCCCACCATTAAAGGAAAACCGGTGGGTGAGGTGATGGATAAACCTATGCAGGTAGTAGCTCTGGATAGCACCGTAGATGTGCTTTCCAGCATGATCACGAAAAGCAACAAGGCTATCTTAGTACGGGATGAACACGAACGACCGCACATCATTACCCGTCATGATATCTTAAAGATTATGCTTAATTGAGCAATCCTTTTTAGGCGACCTTTCTTACTAACCCCGCATTTCGCGGGGTTATTTTTTACCTTTGAGGTACGTGAAGAACTACTATTCCATTCTGGGATTACCGGTATCGGCCGGAGGCGATGCGATCAAGAAGGCTTATCGGAGATTGGCCTTGATGTATCACCCGGATCGGAACCCGACCAAAGAAGCGGAGGATCGCTTCAAAGAGATTAATGCTGCTTATGAAGTGCTGAGCGACCCTGCCAGCCGAAGGGAGTATGACTCAAAGATTTTTCAGCAAACACTGGTGGTTCATCGCGATCCTCGTTATCGCAAACAACCCAGGAAAGGTCAGGTGCCCACTGCGCAGCAACGAATGTTTTTGTATATGCAGCAATCGCTTCCGTATACGAACAAGATCCTGCTGGTATCCTTTTTGGTGTGTGGATTTCTGATAGTGGATTACCTGTTGCCACCCCGCCAGACAACTGACGAAATAGTGAATATGTCAATGGAAGTAGACAATGTACGAAGACTGTATATGAATGATGGATCCAACGTCAAGCTTTCGCATAAGCTGGCGAGAAGATTCAGGTTAGGAAGTGACGTGATTGTTTATCGGAGCTATCTTCTCTCGGTACCGTTGGCAGTTGAAAACCAGCAAACAAAGGAGCGGGCCGAAATATACGCCACCTTCTACCGAAACTTCAGTTTTGTACCTTTGCTGATGTTGGGGTTTAGTGTGTTTGGACTTTTTTTAGCGAAAGAAGTGGAAACCCGCTTTAACATGGGAATCGTGAATGGTATGTTACTTTTGTTTTTGATGATCCTTTTCTTTTTTCAACAATGAGCAAAAAAAACGACTGGAAAAACCGCCAGGGAGTTGTCTATTCAACCAACCCTGATTTTTCATTTGAGAATAGTCCGAGTGAGCCATCATCCGCGCTTCCTGCCCACCAGCAGAACTTAAAAGTTTTTTTAGATCGAAGCCTGCGAGCCGGAAAACAAGTGACGCTGGTATCGGGATTCCAAGGCACTGCCGAAATATACGCCACCTTCTACCGAAACTTCAGTTTTGTACCTTTGCTGATGT
>CAYTNM010000003.1:0-317183 GCA_964439205.1 uncultured Ohtaekwangia sp. | reverse complement strand
GCCTGCGAGCCGGAAAACAAGTGACGCTGGTATCGGGATTCCAAGGCACTGCCGATGACCTTGAAAAGCTGACGAAGATGCTAAAGACCCGTTGTGGAGTAGGGGGATCATGTAAGGACGGAGAGATTTTGATTCAGGGTGATGTACGCGAAAAAGTGATCGCCCTTTTGGTAAAGGAAGGCTACAAGGCAAAGAAAGCAGGAGGATAGTTCTTTGCAAGTATATGAGCAAAAGGCGTCAACAACTCATACGCACGAAGCATGGTTAATATTCTGGATCGAGATACTATTTTTAAGATGTTAAATCCACTCAAGGCTGCTGCTTTGCCGATATTTGGAACGATGACAGCTCAGCACATGGTTGAGCATTTGATTTTAACAGTAAGATTTTCAAACGGAAAAGAACCACAACATCAACATTACTCTCGTGAGAAGGAAGCGAAAATCAAGGAATTTGTGATTGGAACAAGCAAAGAAATGCCAATAGGTTTCAAATCACCGGTTTTACCTGCCGAAGGACTTTTGCCTCTGGCATGCTCAAGTTTGGGTAGTGCGAAGGATCGCTTGAGAATGGAGTTAAAAGATTTTGATCTTCATTTTGAAAGCAATCCATTAGATAAGCCAATTAATCCAACAATGGGTCAGTTAAATTATCAGGAATGGATAATTTTTCATAATAAACATTTTACCCATCACTTCAACCAGTTCAATTTACTTGTATAGAATTTCTCTTTTAACAATAAAAAAGTCACACTACCGGTAGTGTGACTTTTTTATTGTTGAAATAAAATAGCTAACCCTTCAGCTTCCGGAGCTCCTCTTCGTATTGTGTCTTAAACTGTTTTCTGTTATCAGGAATGTTTTTCATTACCAGTTCCCAGTTTTTGATGGCATTTTTCTTGTCACCGGTGGCTGCGTACCCTCGCGCCAGACCGAGTGTGGTGACAAACGTACTTTTGGGGAAGCGCTGTTGATTATACTTAAAAACGGTTAATGCTTCGGCATTTTTCCCTTCGTTTATCAACGAGCGACCATATTGATAGATATCATCGGCTGTGGCTGTCGGTAACTTAATCGCCTGATCCATGAGAGCGTTAGCTTCCGTGTTTCTTTTCAAGGCCCGAAGCACCAACGCTTTTGTACTCACGGTCAGAAAATTTTCTTCACCAATAAAGGCACCGCTGATTCCATAATCCGCCCAGGTCAAAGCTTCATCAAGATTAATATTATTCGCGACACAATATTGTGCGGCAAACACCCAATTGCGATGGTCAAATCCAGTACTGTTTTTTAGTTCGTCCCGCATTTTGTTAACATATAACTGATGAATGTTCGGAACGCTTACTTTAAATCCGATACGTTTATTTTCCCATTGCAGATAGGCAACTGTGGACGAGGGTTGGCGGTCTTCGAAATGAAAGGAAAGCCATTCGGTATACGGTGCGGGTTGAAGAGTAGCACTCACACGAAGGGCATCATCTTTTTCATCATAAAAATAACTGCCCCAGCTACTGTTATTCCTGGAAAAAATCCACTGAGAGCTACCCTCTTTTGCTAATGCCAGAAACAGGCCGTAAGTACCTGCTTTTAAATCCTTACCTTCAATTTGCACATCATGCGAAAAGGTAATGGTCGTATTTTCGTTGGCACCGGCCCGGTAAGGGGCCGCTTTGGAAGTGCCAAAGCCTTGATCGATAAATCCATAGTGAACCACCTCACCCCATATTTTTCCGGTGCGGTCTTCACCGTTAGGGCCATGCACATCCGGACTGCTGTAGTCGATGGTTACCTTGACTAAGCCAATCATTTGCGTAACACTCGATTTTTGATTGTCACCATTGGGTGGCTGGGTGATCGACTGTGCAAGCGCCTGAAAACTCATCAGCGTAGACAAGAGCATCAGATAGAATTGTTTTTTCATACGTATAATTTTAGAAAGGTATAAACGTAAAAACCGAAGACTCGGATCATGGGTGATCTGCTCAAATTATATCTTCTTTTTATGGGCGGTCGGAAGCACCACATGTAAGGAAAGAGGCTGGATCGCAACGGTCAATTGCTGAATGGGAGGAAAGGGCTCTCCATCAATATGATAAGCGATGGGTTGCTGAGTGGAAATGATGGCTGTTTGGGCCTGAATCGTTTCTGTGTAGATAGACTCATGGGCGGTTCCGCTAAACAAGCGCGCCAGAAAAAGAGGGGCGTCCCGTAACGGCAGTTTTCGAATCAAACAGATATCAATTAATTGATCACGCACGGAAGCCAGAGGAGCCACTTTTGCGTTATTTCCAAACTGCGAGGAGTTGGCCAGCGCAATGACAAAGGCTGAGCGGATGGTTGTTTGCTGATCATGCTGGATTGTTACGGTAAATTCCGGGAAGGATCGAAATTCCTGAAGGACAAGTTTTGTATATCCCAGTAATCCGCGTTTGCTCTTTTGACCAAACATTCCTGCCACATGGCCATCAAATCCGATTCCGGAAACATTGACAGAAAGACGGCCATTCACCAAAAAAGTATCCATGGCATAGGTTTCACCAGACCTGATCAATTCGATGGCCTGAGAGAAATCCAATGGGATTCCCAGGTGACGTGCCAGACCATTTCCTGAACCTTTGGGTAAAATACCCAGGGCCGTAGATGAATGAACCAAGCCTTGGGCCACTTCATTGACTGTACCATCTCCGCCCATCGCAAAAACAACCGGAAAGCCGGCCTTGGCCGCTTCCTTCGCCAGTTCGGTGGCATGCCCGCGGTGTTGGGTGTACTGGATCTCACAGACTTTTCCGGCCTGTGCACAGGTGTCTATGATTTTTCCTTCCACTTCGGATTGGAAACCCGTACCGGAGTATTTATTGATAATGAAAAATACCTTCTTATTTTCGCTCATGGCTGGAGTCTAAAGATAATGCAATGGACGAATTCAAATCCCGAAAGATAAAATTTAAAGCCTGGAATACGGAAACAAAGTTATTGATGCGCCTGAGTACGGTGGATTGTGGAAAAGGAGATCAGATAAGAAATCATCAGATACTACTTCAATTTACCGGATTGATAGACAAAGAAGGGAATGAGATTTATGAAATGGATGTGCTTCTGATCGACTATGACAAGTACCTGGTTTTCTGGAATGATGAAAAAAACGGGTGGATGTACTCTCCCATATTGAAGCGCGATTCACAGCACCCTTTTGTAAGGCCGATGGCACAAAAAATGAAACGATTTTGTAGTTGGTTTGAATTGCAGGAAACGGCAGATAAATAAAAAAGGGGATTTACTCCCCTTTTGATTTTCTGGTAGATTTTTCTTCTACTCTTTTTCCATTTTTATGCTCACCCAGGATCAGAACATCTTTGGTGGTTTCATACATTTTTGCTGCTTGCATCATCGCCTGATGACTGTCGCGGATCAGGATTGTTCCTGACTTGGCCCCTTTGTTTCGTACTTCCAGCCAAAATCCGTCCTTTTTCTTCTTTGGTAATACAGGTGGTCTTCCCATGATTGTAAATTGATTATGTTCCTTGATCTTAAAAACTCACTATCTGACCAGTTGGTTCACCTTTCGTGGGCAGGTGCTTATAAACCGGCCGGCAAAGATACGTTTTCTATTTGATTTTCAGGATTTTACCCTTAAAAATACCTTGGAAATACCTGCTTTACAGTGAGTTAAGATAAATAGCCAGGGAGTGGAATACCTGATTTTAATGCCGGATCGGGCTGTGCAGCCTGCCTCACCAATTGGATGGGCTGAACGCCCGCCCATACTGGTAAATCATAATCTTCCTCATCGTCTTTGGGCGGACCTGTGCGCACCTTGGCCGAAGCTTCCTGTAGTTGAAAAGACAAAACCATTGTTGCTTTCCATTCGCCTGCTGTTGGTTTTCGGATATCCGCCCACCGGCCCGGACACATTTTTTCGGTGAATGCTTCCAACGCCTGATACAATTCTTCTTCATCCGAAACCACCTCACCCGTTCCAAAAAGAACCACTGAACGGTAATTAACAGAGTGGTGAAAAGCAGAACGTGCCAATACCATGGCATCAATCAAAGTTGCGCTGATACAAACGGGCAATTTTTTCTGGGCTAACTCCCGCATGTAAAAACTCCCGACAGATCCATGGATATAGAGCTTATCTCCAAGCCGGCAAAAACCTGTTGGAATCTGAAACGGTTTGCCATCCTGGCAATAGGCTATTGTGCAAACCAACGCTTCGTCAAGAATGGCGTATATCGTTTCGCGATCATATGCCCCGCGCTTTGCCAATCGGGTGATTTGTGTTTTATCAGTTATCGGAAATTTGTCCATACCAGCCTATGTTAAATTTAAAAGATGTAGTTCCAACCGTACATATCCGGTTCAGTTCCCATCCTTATATTATTCAGTTTTTTCTTCACCCGTTGTTGAAAGCTGGTGGGTTGATCTTCCGGTAAGGTGTAATCTTTGCCGTGAATGTTAATGACTGCGATGGTGGAGACAACCGCTGCAGTACCCACGCCAAAAGCTTCTGTCAATGTTCCCTTTTCAAAACCTTCCTTCAATTCGGCCACACTCACTTTTCGTTCTTCCTTTTCCATGCCCAATTCGTTGGCAAGTGTTAAAATTGAATCGCGGGTAACGCCATCAAGCAAAGAAGAGGTTAACTTCGGAGTCACCAGTTTTCCGTTTAAAACAAACATTACATTCATGGCCCCGGATTCATCAATGTATTGATGATCTCTGGCATCTGTCCATAAAACCTGATCAAACCCTTGCTGCCGGGCCAGTTGGGTTGGATAAAAAGCTCCTCCGTAATTGCCAGCGCATTTGGCAAAGCCCGTTCCACCTTCGGCTGCCCGCACATATGTTTCCTCCACTTTTACACGAACCGGTTTTGTAAAGTAAGGCCCAACCGGACTGGTAAGAATAACAAACTTGTATTCATCAGAGATTTTTACGCCTAAACGTGATTCACTGGCAAACACCACCGGGCGTAAATACAAGGCCGAACCTTCCGAGGTGGGGATCCATTTTTCATCTGTTTTGATAACCGCTTTCAAAGCTTCAATAAAATAATCTTCCGGAACAGAGGGCATACACATTCTTTCCAGCGATTGATTGAGGCGCTTGCTATGTCGTTGCGGTCTGAAGATGGTGACCTTACCATCGCTCATCCGAAAGGCTTTCATTCCTTCAAACACTGCCTGGCCATAATGAAGTGAAAGTATGGCCGGGGTCATCGGCAGCGGACCGTAGGGTATCACTGCCCCAGGTCCCCATTTTCCATCAGCATAATCAGCCAAAAACATATGATCAGAAATGTGATTGCCAAATCCCAGATTGGTAAAGTCAATCTCTTGCAGACGAGATTGCTGGATTCGTTGTACAGAAATAGTTTGAACAGTCATGGGGCGATGGGTTATTGAATCGAAAGATATTTAAAATTTGATCGAATTATATCGTTGGAGATAAACTGAATGCCATGTTTCTTCTCCGATGTGATTCCTGTTTATACATGAATGTCAGATAAAACACGAATGGCAATCGCTACATCTTTTTCCGTTGTTTGCCAATTAGAAACGGCAGCCCGGATGGCAGCTTTACCTTTATAGACAGTAGGCGTAAAAAATACCCGACCGTCATCACGAATGCGAGCCAACAATCCTTTAATGTCTTCCAGAGTAGCCTCTACGGTAGGCGCAAAACACACCACATTCATTCTGACAGGTGCCAACAATTGGTAATGATCGGATGATCGGATCCATTCGCCAAGTTTGAAAGCGCAAGTACAGTTTCGTTCTACAATTTCGCTATGTCCCTCTTTTCCATAAGCCATCAGTGTAAACCAGGAGGGAAGAGCCCGCCACCGTCTGGAGTTTTCGGGTGTATAATGAAAGAAATCAGGACTTTGCTCAGGGTCGCCCAGATAGGCTGCGCTATTTTGGAATACTTTTAATTGGAGGGACTGATGTCTGGTAAATTGCATGGCGGCATCATAGGGCACATTTAGCCATTTGTGAGCATCTATCGTGATACTGTCAGCATAGTTCATACCTTGAACCAGGTGGCGATGGTTTTTGGATAAAACGGCAAAACCTCCAAAGGCCGCATCGACATGAAGCCAAAATGGATACCTATTTTTTAACTCACCAATAGATTCGAGATCATCAAAATCTACTGTGTTGACCGTACCTGCATTGGCCACTACAACAGCGGGCTGCCCATCCAGGGATTGTAAATAAGCCTCTAGTTTTTGAACATCAACAGCTTCACGTTCGGGCAGAGAATCGATAACCACAACATTTTTTCGTCCGATTCCCAAAAAAGACAGGGATTTATAAATACTGGAATGAGCCGTGCCACTCACCACCCTTATGGTCAAATTACGAGGCCCTGATTGACTTACATCAATACCATGTTGTTCTCCTACCCATTGTCGGGCCAGTGAAAGACTGACCGCATTAGAGACGGTGGCTCCTGTGACAAACGACCCAAAGTAATCAGCGGATAATTCGAAAAGCTCACGAAAAAAATGGATGGTTTGTTGTTCTATCTGAGGAGCAATAGAATCATTACTTCCACACGCATTTTGATCGTAGGCGCTTACTAACCAGTCGGCCATGAGAGCTGCGGGCGTTGATCCACCGGTTACAAATCCAAAATAGCGAGGCCCGGCACTTCCATTAACGGCAGGCGCAAATTTCTCAGCAAAAAGTGCCAGTGTTTCTTTTGCACCCATACCGGTCGTAGGGAGCGATGGATGTTCCAGAGTTGCTATGTACCGACCGGGAGCTATATCACCTTGTTTCTGAATATGATGCCATGCTTCAGCGGCTGCAAGATCTAATAGGTTTTGGAGGTTCTGATGATCGTGGGCAAGTGTTGTATTCATACATCCAAAAGTCTGCGGTGATAATTAATCTGACCTAAATGATAATTCAAATGACCTGCGAGATGCACAAGAAAATACCCGGTGGTGGTTCGATCTTGTAACACCAGGAGCGGATAATCTTTTTCCAGTTGAGCTTCATCTATCTTATGTAACGTTTGATCAATCATTTGACGGGTGTAAATGATTTGTTCTACCAGTTCCGTTTGGCTAACATTTTTCCTGGAAAATTCTGCCTCACGATCACGTATGTACCCCGAGTTTCCCAGAACGGCTCCAATGTAAGTATTCAGGTTACCCACCAGATGAAGGCAAAGATGACCGGCCGAATTGGTAATATTTTTATCGGTTTTCCATAAGTTCGCCTCCTGTTGATAAGAAGAAATCTCATGTTGTAGCTTTTGTAAGTCGCGCAGAAGTAACGACCGGATGGTTTGACTAAGCATCTTCTTCAAGCGTTAATTCCATTTTAATATCACTTCGTTCATAAATCCCATCCAACGGCACTTCGGCAAATCCTAGCTTTCGGTATAAGGTAATTGCTGGAATGAGTTTGGTATTGGAGTATAAAATGATGGCTCTGGCTTTTTTTGATAGACAATACTGAATAGCAGCTAAAGCCAGTTTTTCTCCGGCTTTAATACCTTGGAACTTTTCATCCACAGCCATCTTGGTAAATTCAAAAATGTTCTCCGAAACTACTTTTAAAGCTACGGTGCCAATCACCTGACCATCGTATTCTGCCATAAAAATCTGTCCGCCTTTTTGAAGAATGTGTGTATGCGGGTTTTGAAGAACGGCCACATCAATGGGTTCCATCCAGAAAAACTTTTCAATCCAGGAGCGATTCAAAGACTCAAAATATTTTTGATGACTCGCCTGATAGATGATTATTTTAACTTCTGCCATCGTATCTGATCTTTATCGATTTTCTCAAACGAAACCACAAACTTTCCTGACTACCGGAATCTTTTAATTGGTACCCACGATTGACAACATAGATTCCTACCAGCGTGATGAAGATGGCTAGCAGAATCCATTGATTGAGAATCTCGTCCAGTACAAGCCAGCCCAAGATGACTGCGACAATAGGATTGATATAAGCGTACAAGGAGACTAGTGTCATCGGTAGTTTTTTGATTGCATAAGAATAGCAGGCATAAGCGGCAATTGAGCCAATCAGAATCATATAGACCAGAGAGTACACCACCTGATCTGTCCATTGGATAGCTGAATAATCGTCCAGCAAAAGACTTAGGGGTATCAAGGCCAAAGCCCCAAACGTCATTTGCAGACCTGCTCCTAAAAAAGGATTTGTTTCCTGATTTTTCTTTTTGATCCAGATGCTTCCGATAGCCCAACACAGATTTGCCAGAAAGGTCAATACGATACCTTGTAAATAGTTAGGGTTTGAAAATTCTTTCAGATGTTCTCCAAAGATCATAACAATGCCACTTAATCCGATGGCCAATCCCAGCACGATTAATGCATTAGGTTTTTCATCCCGGGTAACGGCTACGTTAATCAGAACGGTCCATACAGGCATCATGGAACAAATGATAGCGGCTACTCCGCTGGAAATATAAACTTCTGCCCATCCCACCATACTGATCCCCAACGTCACCATAAAGATTCCGGAGACAGCTTGATTCATAAGCGTTTTGCTGTCCGGCCATTTTTGTTTTCCAAATGTAAGCATGGCTGTTAATAGCAGCGGACCCGCAAAAGCAAAGCGGATGGATGAAAACAAAAACGGAGGAAATTGGGTGACGCCTATGCGGAGAGCCAGGTAGGTTGTGCCCCAGATAATGCAAACAGCACCCAATGCCAGATAGGCCAGAAGTTTTTTTTCATTTTTCATAGCTGCCATGATCCTCCCATGTTAAGTATAATCTTTGCCGGTTCATTCAATTTTTGCGAGGAATAAAAGTAATTCAAAATTGAGGGTTTTAACGGATTCATAACAGTTTCAGTTTTAACTATTTTGAGCATATCAGTTCAGAATTTCTCGTACATTTGTCAGAGATTCGAATGACATGGAAACAGAAATTAAACCCGATCATCTTTATCATCAGGTAGCTGAACGGATTGAACACTTAATTGAACGTCAATCGCTCAAAGTAGGAGATAAGCTTCTTTCCGTTCGGGCCCTAAGCAAGGAGCAAGGGATCAGCCTGAGTACCGCGTTTCAGGCGTACTATCATTTGGAAAGCAAGGGATTGATAGAGGCGCGTCCTCAATCCGGATACTATGTAAAGTTTTCACCCCAGCACACATTTGAAATACCAGCATGCTGTGAACCCACCGATCAAGTCAGTCCGGTGACGTTGGATGATATGATTACCAGCGTCTATAACGATTTACGTTCTACTAAAATCACCTCCTTTTCGGTGAGCGCTCCGGATCCTTCTTTGCTTCCGGTGGCCAAGCTCAAGAAGTCAGTTGTGCATTGCCTCAATCATGAAAAAGATCACTGTCTGGGGTATGAACACGTGCAAGGAAACGAAGAGTTGCGCAAACAAATAGCGAGGTTAGGTTTTAACTGGGCAGGCGTTTTAACCGAACAGGACGTGGTAATAACGGCTGGATGTATGGAGGCTATGGCCTTGTGCCTCAAAGCGGTTACCCAACCCGGTGATGCTGTAGCAACTGAAAGCCCAACCTACTATGGTATCTTCAGGGTCATGGAAAGTCTGGGGTTACACGTGGTGGAGGTACCCACCGATCCTGTGACAGGGATTGATCTGGACTATCTCGAACGGGCGATTCCTAAATTTGATATCAAGGCATGTTTGTTTGTTCCCAATTTTAATAATCCGGTAGGGAGTTGCATTCCTGACGATAAAAAGAAACAGCTCGTGCAGCTCCTGGCGAAGAAAGAGATACCACTCATCGAAGACGATATCTATGGGGAAATGTACTTTGGCAAGAACCGGCCTAAGACATGTAAATCGTTTGACAGGAAGGGACTCGTCCTACATTGTGGTTCGTTTTCAAAATCATTAGCCCCTGGCTACCGGGTAGGGTGGGTGATTCCAGGCCGGTTCAAAGACCGGGTGATTAGCCTGAAACGAATGAATAATATTTCAACAAATACGTTGGCGCAGACTTCTATTGCTCACTTCTTGCAAAAAGGCCGGTATGAGTTGCACCTCCGAAATCTTCGTAAATCCCTTCATACCCAGAGTCTGAATTACTTACAAGCTATGAATGAGTATTTTCCGGAGGATACGAAAGTGACACGACCGCAAGGGGGCTTTGTCTTATGGGTAGAAATGAATAAAAAAATTGATGGATATAAACTGCACAAGCGAGCCCTTAAACATGGAATCGGAATTGCCCCGGGCCAGATTTTTTCATCCTCCCAGCAGTTCAGAAACTACTTTCGATTGAGTTATGGGATGCCCTTCCATGAAAAGGCATGGAAGGGGATTAAACTTTTGGGTGAGTTAATGAAGTTGTAAAGATGATGATTCTATTTTGCTTAAAAGATCAGTTTGTTTTCAAGACAGCATATATACTTTAAATCAAGATCTAAATAAACTATTCATAGTAGTTTATTTCTAATAATGTCACAAGTAATAAAAAAGAAGCCAGAATCTACAGTTGCCGTAAAATCTGGATTTTCATGAAAATACCTCCAACTTGTAAAGGCATTTGAGTATTTTTTCAAGTCTATTTTGTATTCTGTGTTTGTATTCTTCAAAAAATTTACTTTGAATTCATCTGGAAGTGCAACTTTCTTCCAATAGTCTATTTCGACTAGTCGTTTTTTTGAATACTCCTTCTCAATAATCTCTTTAGTTTGATTATTGAGACTATTGAAAAGATCTAAAAGCTTGTGTACTTTCAGTGTATTACTTTGCTTTTGAAGCAGATATTTAAAATATAATTCTGTAGCAAATGCAATATTAACAATACCAGGAAACAGTAATACTTCCACTTCTCTTTCGTTTATTTTTTTTTGTTCAAAGCACCTTTTCGATGCGATATAAAAAGAGTTAGCGTTGTTTAATATTTCCATGGAATGATATTTTTAGCTTACAACCTCTTTGTGTTTTTATGTAAGGACTGAGAATGAGTGTTTTTTGAATACAATTATGTTTTGTTTCTAATTTCTCATTCCTTTAATTTTTTTTCATTGTTATTCAATTAATGGAGGAGCAATTTTAAATTGTACTAGACCTAAAAATGAAATGGTTCAGTATTTTGAACCATTTCATTTTTAGCAATCGTAACAAATTTCTAGTTGTAAGGCACAAAACCTTTAAATTAACAACTACTCAGCCTTCACCATACAAACTTTAGAACCGCTTGGCTACTTCAGTCCAGTTAACAACGTTCCAGAAAGCCGTGCAATAATCGGGTCTACGATTTTGGTAGTTGAGATAATAGGCATGTTCCCATACATCTAATCCCAACAAGGGCGTTCCTTTCACTTCGGCCACATCCATGAGTGGGTTATCCTGGTTAGGTGTTGATGTAATAGCCAGTTTACCACTGACGTCCTTGATTAACCAGGCCCAACCAGATCCAAAGCGACTGGTAGCAGCAGCGTTAAACTTCGTTTTGAACTCATCAAAACTGCCAAAAGCCGATGAAATGGCATCGGCCAGTTTGCCGCTGGGGGCACCCCCGGCATTGGGGCCCATGATGGTCCAGAACAAACTGTGGTTATAATGCCCACCCCCATTGTTCCGGACAGCCACCGGATATTTTGAAATGGATGCACAGATCTCCTCGATGCTCAGGTGTTCTTCCGGTTTGCCGGCAACAGCGGTATTCAAGTTAGTCACATACGCATTGTGATGTTTACCATGATGTATTTCCATCGTGCGTGCGTCAATATGTGGCTCCAATGCATTAAATGCATAGGGGAGTGCAGGAAGTGTAAATGCCATAAGTATTTCAGTTTTTTAAGTATACAAATATAACAACCCAAAAGCGGGCTAAAAAGTTTGGTAGCTGTTTTGATTTGATATAATTGTTAATTTAGGCCTTTCCAGAGCTTAATCAAAGTTGTCAAAGTGCATTCGCCAGGCCAGTTAAAGAAAGCAACCATTCAAAATCCCAACGGCTTGCAAATGACCGTTATTAACTTCGGAGCCAGGCTAATGTCGCTATGGGTGCCTGATCGGAAAGGGCAGTTTAAAGACGTTGTTTTGGGGTATGACACCCCCGAAGAGTATTTCTCAGGCAATCTTTATTTTGGAGCTACCATTGGCCGCTTCGCTAACCGGCTTGCAAATGCCACCTTTTCGTTAAATGGTAAAGTTTATCAACTGGAGGCAAACAACGACCGGCATACGCTACACAGCGGTTCGTCCGGATTTCAACAGGTACTATGGAGCATGAGCGAGGAAACTAACGGGGTTCGGCTCTGGTATGAAAGCCCGGATGGCGATGGTGGATTTCCCGGTCATCTGAAGGCAGAAGTTAGGTACGAACTTACGGAAGCAAATGAACTCGTGATAACATATAAGGCCACAACGGACGCTCCAACCGTTGTTAACCTTACACATCATTCCTTTTTTAACCTGGCAGGAGAAGGAGACCCATCGATTGAAAACCATATACTTACGATAGACGCTGATCGTTTTTGTGAAATTGGCGAAGGTCTAATCCCCAGCGGAAGATTACTTTCTGTACACGACACACCTTGTGATTTTCGGCAGCCTGCGCGCATTGGGGAAAGAATTGACTGGCGCCATGATCAATTGAAGTTCGCCAAAGGGTATGATCACAACTGGGTGTTGAACAAAAAAGATCATGAATTTGCTTTGGCAGCACTGGTGGAGGAACCTGGTAGTGGAAGAGCGATGGAAGTGTGGACTACCGAGCCGGGTTTGCAATTTTACTCGGGCAATTTTTTAGATGGTAAGGACCGAGGCAAGGATGGTAAGAGTTATACGTATAGATCGGCCCTGTGTCTTGAAACTCAACACTTTCCGGATTCTCCCAATCACCCGGATTTTCCGAGTACAGTGCTCATGCCCCAGTCAACCTATACACAAAAAACGATGTATTGTTTTAAATTAAAGTAAGTACATTAATTTCATATCAATCCTTTTTTAAAATCTAATCAGATCATATCTATTGCATTTTTCGCATCTAACTTTTGTTGAATATTTCTTCGATGATTTTTGTAGGTGCTGCAATACTTTAAACTAATTGTCTGCGCTGAAGTTAAATGCTATCTTTTTTAATGAAAATTTCCCTTGATTTTTGTTTCCACTAGTATTGCCTAAATTTGTCTACACTAACCAAATTTAAAACACATGAAAAAAGTTACCCTTTTAGCGTTTTGCGTAGTTGTGGCAGGCTTAGCTGCGAACGCACAAGATTTCAAAAAATTTAAAGTAGGACTGGGACTCGGATATGCCTTGGCTGGTGGCGAGGGAGCTAAAGGCGGGGTTTTGGTGTATGCAGAACCTGCTTATCGTGTCAAAGATAATTTTTCAATTGGCTTGCGGCTGGAAAGTGCTATTATCACCCGTGGATTTTCTGAAGATATTGGATCGATTGATCTAGATGTGGCTGGTATTGGTTCCTATACTCTTAATGGACAATACTATTTTAACAATAATTCTTTCAGACCATTTGTTGGAGCTGGATTTGGATTGTATTCATTAGCAGCCATTGAATTCGATGTTGCTGGCCAAGGGGCTCAGACAGCTGTAGACTCAGGTTCTAAGTTTGGATTTTATCCACGCGTAGGCTTTGACTATGGGCATTTTAATATGACGTTGGATTATAATCTGATCCCTGCTTCTGAAGTGGAAGGCGGAGATGGAGAATTTAAAAATAGCTACTTAGGAGTACGCATCGGATTTTCTATCGGTGGCGGAAAAAATTAACCTTGGCGTAAGGAGTAAAATTCAGAAAAGAGGCTCAGCTAATGAGCCTCTTTTTTATTGCCTATCTTTTGGAAATATTCATAGATCGTTACATTCAGAAGAAGTAACGCCATACCATAAAATGTATCCTCAAAAGGTATGGTCCCCATCCGGAATCCCATAAACTCATTTGGATTATACCAAACAACTTCCTCTGGTATGCCAGTACCAGTCAATATACCATTGACTATAAAAAAGGGTACAAGAATGAAAACGAAAGCGAAGTAAAATCGGCCAAGATAGCTGGTTTTCCAAACCCAGCGATGTAACAGCAATAAAATGGCACATACCATAAATGCAGAGGCGGTGTACCATTTATCCAGATTAATAATAGCGGTCACCATCAGGAAAATGCATAGGATATCTGTAATGATTTGACTCGCTCGGTGAGTTACACGGTCTTTACCGGAAAGAATATTAATGGAATGATAGGTAAAGGCGCAGGCATAAGGGATACAGATAAAAAATAATGTTTCTTCCACCGGAAGATTAAAGAAAAAGACGCCCAGAATATATTTTTCATTAAACCCCCAAACTCCCATTTCCGTAAACCACATATCCCAGGCAATAAAAAAAACAGCCGGAATGACAATGGCTGGCCATAAGTACCTCCATTGGGTATAAAACTTGTTTTGGGGAAGAAACGAAAATACGAGAGGAAAAAATAGACTTAGACTGTTGACAAGCAGGTAGGTGTATTTGGAATTCATAAACTACTGCGTAGCCTGCCGGCTCCTCTTCAATTCCAGATTGTCCTTATCATATTTTTTGGGCGCATATAAAAAACCAAAAGCTTCGCATCCTTCCTTTGTGTGTCTGGCATGATGTATATAGTGAGCATGAATCATGCGGTTGAGATAGTGCGTCCTTTTTTTGGGACGCCATTTTACTCGTTGATGAACGATGATATCGTGAAAAACCAGATAGAATAATCCATAACAAAAAATTCCAAAAGCCACGGCAAACAAATAAGGGCTCGGATAAATCGTAGTAGAGACAATAAATAGTCCGATAGAGGGTATGCTGAAGACCACCGCAAACCAATCATTTTTTTCCAAGGCATGATCATGAACGGTATGGTGTGATTGATGCCACGACCAAAGTAATCCATGCATGATATACTTATGTGTTACCCAGGCAACTCCTTCCCACACTAAAAAAGTACCAACCGCTATCAGCGAACACCAAAAAATTACCCATCCAGTGATTTCTTCCATACTCCAAATTTCGGCTATGCACTTTTGGTCACCGCAGCCTTATCGAAATATTTTTCAAGCACTGCGTACCGATGATCAAAGATACGATTTACCTCTCGCCCCACAAAAATCCAGTGAGCCAAACGCCCCAGTATTCCCAGGGGGATGGCATAGTTAACTTCATCTGTCATTTCTACACCGTTTTCCACTTCTTTAAACGAATGTTGGTGATGCCATAATGCGTATGGACCAAAACGCTGCTCATCTACAAAGTAAAGAGGCTTTTGAACATGTGTAATTTCAGTCATCCAATGGACAGTGATCATAGGAAGAATACTGACTTTATACCGGATGATTTGACCAGCGTAAGTCTTGTCACCCCCTGAGATATAAATGATTTTAAAGCCCATATGTTCCGGTGTAATTTTGGACAAATTGCGAGGAGTTGAAAAAAAATCCCAGGCTTCGGAGAGACCGATCGGTAGAAACTGAGTTCGCTTGAGGTGATAAACTTTCATATTATGTTAAACACCTATCGACTGACAATGTTTTTTGCCATTTTTGGAAAAATTAATCCATGAAATGGAAGTACGGCATACCAGTACATACGACCCCAAATTCCCAATGGACGAAAAGTTGCTGTCTGCGTCAGTATTTTCCGACCGGGGCTTTCTTTGACTCTGAACTCAAGCCACGCTTCTCCCGGTAGTTTCATTTCAGCATAAAGCAAGAGACGGCCCTTTTCCTTATCGGCTACCAGAACTCTCCAAAAGTCAAGCGCATCACCTGTTTTAAGTTCATGTGGACTCCTGCGACCCCTGCGCAGACCAACACCCCCAACCATTTTATCCAGAACTCCCCGGATACGCCATAACCAATTGCCAAAGTACCATCCTCGCTCTCCGCCAATGGACCAGATGTTTTCAATTACTTGCCCGGTTGGTCGATCAAACTCTCTTAAACGTTTATCCGTAAACACGCCATGACCCGGTACTTGTATGTTATCCATAAAGTCTTTTGGAAGAGTATCCAACCCGATGGCATCTTTCCAACTGGAAACAACATTTTTCTGACTGATTCGGTCAAATGCCAGCCGCAGTGTATCCTCATAACTTAGAACAGCAATCGGCACCAGATCGCGAATGCGACTATCGCTGCAAACAACTTCATTTTTCATGCTACTCACCAGACTCCGCGCAAGGGAGTAGGTGGTGGAGGTCACAAAGACCAGCCACAGAGATGAAAGTTTAGGGGTTAATACCGGCACGGTAATGATCCAGCGTTTCAATTGACGAACCTTTGCATAAGAGAGAAGCATTTGTTTATAGGTCAGGATATCACTGCCTCCAATATCAAATGTTTGACCATATGCTTCAGGCAATAGGATCACACCTTTTAAATATTCAATAACATTTCGTACCCCGATGGGTTGACAGCGCGTTTTCAACCATTTGGGAGCAATCATGATGGGTAATTTTTCAACCAAATCACGGATAATTTCAAACGAAGCACTTCCAGATCCTATGATGATGGCAGAACGCAATACCGTTAGCGGCACAGGGGAAGTCCGAAGAATGGACTCTACATTTTTGCGTGACAATAAGTGATCCGACAAATCCTGCGCATTTACGATTCCGCTCAGATAAATAATTTGACGAGCCGAGGTTTGGCTGATGTATGATACAAAATGGCTGGCTGATTGAGCTTCCATAGACGAAAAATCATCATGGGACGAACTCATGGAATGCACGAGGTAGTAGGCGATGTCAATATCTGTGGGCAAATCGGTCATTGATTCCGGATTGGTTAGATCTGCCTCTATTACCTTAACTTTCTGTAAAAAGGAATCGGAAAAGTCCTCCCAATCAAATCTTCTTTGATCACGAACCAAACACACAATGTTATGCCCTTCCTCAATCAAAACAGGAAGCAATCTTCGCCCGATGTATCCTGTGGAGCCGGTTAGTAATATTTTCATAGTGACAATGGATGGATGTGACGGATAGTGAATTATCCGAGTGCTTCCTTATATACTTTTAATACGCGTGCTCGTGCCTGCTTATGATCTACTATGGGAGTGGGATACGATGGAGTGCCTAATTCCGGAACCCATTTCTTTACGTATTCCAGCTTTGGATCAAATTTTTCTGTTTGAAGAAGCGGATTAAACACCCGAAAATAGGGAGCGGCATCGCACCCGCTGCTGGCGGCCCATTGCCATCCCCCATTGTTGGCTGCCAGATCAAAGTCTAATAGTTTTTTAGCAAAGTAGGCTTCTCCCCATCTCCAATCAATCAATAAATGTTTGGTTAAAAAACTGGCCACAATCATACGCACCCGGTTATGCATGAAACCGGTAGTATTAAGTTCGCGCATACCTGCATCAACAATCGGATAGCCTGTTTTTCCTTCGCACCAGGCCTCAAACTCTTTTTCATTATTTCGCCACTCAATTTTATCATAGGCTGGCTTAAATGATTTCGTGACAATATGGGGAGCATGCCAGAGAATCATATGATAAAAGTCCCGCCAGATCAATTCGTTTAGCCAGGTCTCATTTTTCTTTTGCGCCACCTCTGTCAATTTTCGGATACTCACCGTGCCAAAGCGAAGGTGCACACTTAACCGTGTGGTGCCACGGATGGCCGGAAAATTTCTGAGTTTGTCATACTCGGCAATAATGGATTGTTTGATCACCCGTTCCGGAAAATCTGGGGATGTTTCGATAAAACCTATTTCTGGCAACGTAGGAATGGCAATCGGTAGTGTTTTTTTGAATTGATGCAGGAACTTTTCTGATGGGTAACTCTTAAATGCATCCGGTTGGAGGAGAGATTTCCATTTACGTGAATAAGGGGTAAAGATGGTGTATGGTTTGCCGTCATCTTTCATCACTTCCGACTTTTCAAAGATCACCTGGTCTTTGAATGTGTGGAAAGCACAATCTTTTTTTTCTAAAATTTTTTTAATGGCCTCATCTCGTCTGATCGCATATGGCTCATAATCGTGATTGGTATAAACCGCCTGAGGTGACAGGGTCCGAAAAATTTCAAGAGGGTCGCCATGAAAAACTACCAGACTGCTTTGATGGCTGATCAGTTCAGATTGCAGGGATTGAAGACTCTGGTGAATGAAGGCTACTCTTTTATCTTGTTTGTCTTCCAGTTTGGATAAAATCTGCGTGTCGAAGATAAAGATGGGGACAACATTTGGGTGATTTTTGAGCGCATGATACAAACCTGTGTTGTCTTGGAGACGTAAATCTCTTCGAAACCAAAAAATGACTGAATGGGAATCAATCAGTCGTTTACCGTTTTCCAGATTGAAGATTTTCAAGTTCTTTCTCCAGTTTATCGATGGCTTCCATTTTTACCGCATAAAGTTTCAAATCTCCCGAACGCTGGATGTGCATGGCCTCTTCCAGTAGTTTTTTACGTTTTTCTTCGAGCGACTTAATAGGATCTTTTTTAAGAAAAGAAAACATGGTGGGTATAGTGTTTACTTGTCTTAACTAACACAGAATCTACCACTATGTTTTGGGTGCCGAGGGGTCAATTCGTAGAAAATTACGATTCATAAGTATCCATGACAGGCCCATGGTTATTCCGGCACCCCACAGGTAGAATCGGGCAGTTGCCATTCCAAAGAATAGTAAAAACAGCACAAAACCCTGTCGGATTAGCTGATCCATCGACCATGTTTGACGATACAGGAGGCTATGCAGAAGCATACAAAATGCTGTGCCTGACCACCAGGCAACTGGCCCTGCGTACCACTCAGGGAAGCGTACCGAAATCACAAGTATTTCGGGCAGCAGAATCAGGGAGTACGTAAGTAGCAACAATACCCAGCGATATCCAACCGACCATGGAAGAGCGCGTGTCCAATCCAACTGGGTATCTTCTGTTTTTCGGAATTCAAAAATAAGAGTCAGGTGCCCGAGCAGGGCAAATGCGAAGCCTAAAAGAGGTATCCTAACATCACTAGTAGCACTTTCTATCTGCATAAAACCCACGATGGCACACCATCCAAAAATCTTGGTAGCTAACAGGACCAGTTTTAAGTCAGCGAAAATCTTTTGGATATAAAACAAAGGATAGAACGCAGGTAGTTGCACACCTGGAAAGACTAGACCCCAGCGCGGCTGGCGTGCCTGTATTGTCAGATAATACTGCCAGGCGGCAAAGGCCAGGAGTACAATCTGAGTGATTAAAATTGCTAACCCTGTTAGCCACCATTGATGATAAATGGCTACTCCTGTCATCATCAACGCATAGATCAAGACAGGTTCTTGAACGACCACTTGATAAATAATGAAAAGCTTAAGTTGCTGAAGCCGCGGTAGTGCTGCTAAGGAATAGATAAATTCATGAGATGGTTCCGATAGCAACTGCCGGGTAAATGAAATTGATTTAAGGGTATAGAGTAGCCAGGCAAGCATAATCAATCCTAAAAACACGGGTGACTGAAGCGCAGCAAGAATCAGCGACAAATGATAATAGATAATTTGTGATGGTTCTACGATGCCAAACATAAAGAAGCAGACAAAAGCAAGTAAACCTATATGACGTTCATAAAAGGGTCTGGCCAGAGAGCGAAACAGAATACCAGTCATAGGTAAACAAGTGTTTTTTCTTGAATGCCGATCGTACGACAGGGAAAATTTTCCACCGATTCCAGGGGTTGGTGTGTGGAAACTAAAATAGTGGCCCCAGTCTGTAACCGATCGGAAATGAGTGAATAGAGATGCCTGACGGAGGTGACATCCAGGGTGATAAAGGGTTCATCCAATAAAAGGATCGGACAGTTTCCAAGGAAGGCCATGATCAGAGATATCTTCTTTAGCATACCGCTGGAGTATGTCCCGATTGGCTGATTGGAATACTCGTTGGTATTAAATAATTCCTGAAACTCGTTGATCTGTTGATGGTTTGCGCTTCTGATACGTTGCATAAACCGAAGTAGTTGGAATCCTGTCAGATAAGTTGGGTAGATGGGTTCAGCAGGTGCGTAACTTACTCTTTGCCTGAAATCAACCGGATTATTTTTGAGTGATACATTTTCAAAGCTGACGTCCCCTTCAAAAGAAAGGATACCCGACATGACCTTGAAAAGGGTGGTTTTTCCAGCTCCGTTAACGCCCTTGATCCAATACAGTCCTTTTTCAAATTGAAATTGGTCAATGGATAACACCGTTTCTGTCTGATATCTTTTGGAAACCTTTTGAAGGGAAAGCATATTCGGATAAACGATCAAAAACCATTCAGGTTTTCCCCTAAACAAGTATTCCTAATGTACTTGACGGGCAAATTCATGAATCATCGGATGTTGGGCAATTAACTTAAACCAAAAAGTATATTGCTGCGGATCGCTATTAATATCAAGTATCAATTGATCCAGACGGACTAGTTTCCAATCCTCCGCTTCCTCCCGATTGAGTACTGGAATTCCATCAAAATATCCGATATAAACATGATCCCATTCATATTCAATCAGTTGGTGGTCGAGATCGGTTTTATAAATAAATTTATAAGCAAACGTCAAGGGTGTATTTATTCCCATTTCATCCATTAACCTTTGCTGAATGGTTTGTTCAGGCGGTTGTTGGGGGTGTTGATGGCTACAGCAGGTATTGGTCCACAATCCACCACTGTGATATTTGCTGTGCGCACGTTTTTGTAACAACAGCTCTCCTCGGGAATTTATCAATTGTATCGAGAAAGCCCTATGCAGAATTCCTTTTTGATGGGCTTCCATTTTATCCATTGAACCCCGGGCATTGTCAAATTCGTCTACCAAAATAACCTGATCCATCCACGTCATTAAATCAGGTTAAACTGGTGTTTGACGTAAGAAATTGCCAGCAAGCGGAACTTATGACGATTCCGGATGCGTACACGACTTTCTAAAATGACATCCGAAGGTGTGTTGATAATCTTTTTAAAGAGGGCCAGGTAATAGACGTAAGCTACGTACACGCCAAATCGCGCTTTTTTGGGTAATCCTTTAATGCCAATCAAGGCGTGATCAAAATCACTTTTAATGCTATCGATAATTTCTTTTTTACTTTTTTCATTGATTTCGTTCAAGGAGATATTCGGAAAATAGACCCGACCCATGCTAAAATCGGCCTTTAGATCCCTGAGAAAATTCACTTTTTGGAAGGCAGAGCCTAAGCTCATGGCAGAGGGTTTAAGCTTTTGATACAACACATCGTCTCCATTACAAAAGATGCGTAAGCTCATCAGACCCACGACTTCAGCGGATCCCAAAATATAATCTTTCATTCCCTGCTCATCGTACTGTGTTCGTGAAAGATCCCATTCCATACTTCGCAAAAAGCAATCGATCAACTCAAATTCAATATGGTAGGTGTTTACCGTTTTTTGAAAACTGTTCAAAATCGGATTCAGGCTAATCTTTTCGTTTACCGCCCGGTGGGTTTCTTCTTTAAAACGAGCCAGCAAGGTTGCTTTATCAAAATCGTGAAGCGTATCCACAATTTCATCCGCAAAACGAACGAAGCCATAAAGTGAATAGATGGGGTCGCGAAGTTCTTTTTGCAGGCAAAGAATACCCAAGGAAAAAGAAGTGCTGTAGGCGCGTGTAGTAATACGACTACAACGGACGGAGACGGTATCAAATAATGCTTTTCCAGTCATGACGAATTGCTAAGATAAGTGTTTTATTTCTTTTTATCTCGTTTCGCTAGTTCCTTTGCCACTACCTGCCCGGAAATAAGCGAGGGAGGAACTCCCGGACCAGGAACAGTTAGTTGACCCGTGTAGAACAGATTGGAAACCTTTTTGTTGATGATTGAGGGCTTTAAATTGGCGGTCTGCAGAAGAGTATTGGCCAGCCCGTATGCATTTCCTTTAAAAGAATTATAGTCACTGATAAAATCTTTATGTGCATAGCTCCTTTTGAAAACAATATAAGGACGGACGGATTGTCCCAGCATTCTTTCAAACCGGTCCATCACCATGGAAAAATATCTCTCTCGAATTTCTTCTGTATCCTGAAGATCAGGAGCCACCGGTATCAGTATGAAAATATTTTCACATCCAGGGGGGGCTACCGAGGGGTCGGTAATTGAAGGAGCCGACACATAAAACTGAGGTGCAGTGGGCCATTGCGGAGTTTCATAAATTTCCTTGGCATGTTGTGGAAAATCCTGATCAAAGTACAACTGGTGATGGAGTAAACCACTGATTCGTTTATTGATCCCGAGATAGAAAATCAAACTGCTGGGCGCAAGGGTTCGTTGCTGCCAATAGGCTTGTGTGTATTTCCGGAAGGGTTCTGGCAAAAGAGTCTGTTCTACATGATGATAATCAGCGCTGGCGACTACGTAATCAAATGGTTCTTCGATGCCATTGACTTTTACTCCACTCGCCTGGTTTCCTTTCATGGTAATGGCCTCTACGACTGCCTGGCATCTTATTTTTACCCCCTGTTCCTGAGCCACCTGTACCATTGCTTCAATAATTTTATGCATGCCTCCCATCGGATACCAGGTACCCAGAGCCATATCAGCATAATTCATCAGGCTGTAAAGAGCAGGTGTTTTTTGAGGAGAAGCCCCCAGAAACAAAACAGGAAATTCAAGCAGTTGGATAAGCTTGGGATTTTTAAAAAACTTACGGACATACGTAGACAATGATTGAAACACATGCAATCGCAAGGCTCCCGTTATCAATTTCCAGTCCATCAGTTCGCTCACATGCAAACCAGGTTTGTATACCAATTCATTAATGCCAATTTCGTATTTGTATTTTCCTTCTTCTATAAATTGATCCAGATAAGCAGATGAGCCGGGCTCCAACTGTTCAAACATGATTTTAAGCTTATCAAGCCCGGCAGGGATGTTGAGAATATCATCTTTATCAAAGACAACCCGGTAAGAAGGATCCAGCCGGACCAATTCATAAAAGTCTGAAGGTTTTCGATTGAATTCGCTAAAGTATTTCTCAAAGACATCAGGCATCCAATACCAACTGGGCCCCATATCGAAAACAAATCCATGAGCTTCAAACTTACGGGCTCGCCCTCCGGGAGATTCATTTTTTTCAAAGATGGTCACCTCGTATCCATCTTTAGCCAAAAAAGAAGCAGCTGATAGACCGGAGAATCCGGAACCGATAACGGCAATTTTTTTCATCGCTCAAGTATATAAAAATAAAAACCTTTCAGGGTATAAACCTGAAAGGTAAGGGGATGTTTTTTCAGATGACGTTTTTAGTTGTATCCGGTCAGTTTTTTCTGAATTTCTTTTCGGGCATGAAAAATTCTATTCTTCACCGTGCCAATCGGAATGCTTAAATGCTCGGCAATTTCATGATACTTATAGCCGGTGGTATGCATTTTAAAAGGAATCAACAATTCATCCTTGATGTCATTTACATTTCTCCAGACCTCCTTAAATTCTACACTGCTTTCTGGCCGATTAAATGTGTGGTTGTCTTCTACATTCAGGTAATAGAGTTCTTTGGTGTCATCATGCGAAGTTTTTGCCCGTTGAGCTTTCCGGTAATTGTTGATGAAGGTGTTTCTCATAATCGTAAACAGCCAACCTTTGAGGTTGGTGTCCTCCCGAAACTTATCCCGGTATGTCAGCGCCTTCAACATAGTATCCTGTACTAAGTCTAAAGATTCATCCCGGTCGCTGGTAAATCTCCGGGTAAAAAGTCTCAAGGTGCTTCTTAAGCTTGCCACTTCTTTGTCGAACTCTACCGCTGTCATATTGTTCAATTTTTTGTTTTAAAACTTGAACAAATGTACCTAATCGAGAATCCCAAGCAAATTTTTGATTAACTTTTTTAAATAAAAATTAGACAAAAATGACAGTTAGTGAAGGGTTTTTATTAAATCCCTGAGCCCCAATGCATTATAGAAAATAAACATATTTGAGGGCTTAGCTATAGTAGCCTTTTTTAAGGCATATCCAGAGGCAAGAATCTTAGCGGGATAGAGTTCCTGACAAAGCCTATCAACGTATCCTTGCATCGCTTGTGGGGTGGGCGTGGACGTAAATGAGGTTATGATAAAATCTGGTCGATGGACTTCAGAAACAGCCTTTACATCCACATACGGAACCGTTTGTCCTAAATAATAGGTTCTATAGCCGTCTCGTTTGATCACGTAGTGATAGAACAGTAATCCTAATTCATGCAATTCGCTTTCCGGTAGATACAGGATCACACGCCTGGCTGTCTTGGGGGGCAGGGGCAAAGCATCAATGGCCACAATGATCTTTTGACGGATCAAATGTGTAATGAAATGTTCTTGCGCAGGAGATATGTTACCCGTTTGCCACAACACTCCTATTTTTTCCAGAAATGGGTAAATAATCTCGATGACGGTGCGTTCAAAACCAAATTTGAGGGTAAGATCTGAAATAATCTTTTCAAATAAATCCTCTTCCATATCAATCATCGCCACGACTAACTGGTCAATGAAAACGTCTGAATTACTTACATCCCGGCTTAACTCTGCCACTTTCCGTGTGATCTCATCGTAGCTGAGTCCAACAATCTTGGAAATTTTTATTCCATTGTTATTCAGCACGGAGACATTGATGATTTTCTTCAAATCCTCATCAGAATAATAGCGGATATTGGTTTGAGTCCGGGCGGGTTCAATCAATTTATGACGCTTTTCCCAGATTCGCAGGGTATGCGCTTTTATTCCCGAAAGCTGTTCTAATTCTTTGATCGAATATTTTCCCATAACTATTTTCTTTTGGAATTGATAAAACCTTCCAGATAAAACCGTTGTAGTCTTGTTTTGTTTAACTTCTATTTTGGATTTTAGCACCAGTGAAGTCTCCACCCTCTTTTCAGCCCGCTTTTGCATGGTTTCAAACCTTGGGCTGGAGCCCGTTTGATTTCCAAACCCAATCCTGGGAAGCTTATTTTCAGGGATTGAGTGGTTTAGTAAATGCGCCAACCGGAAGTGGAAAAACCTATTCTTTGCTGATACCCATTTTGCTGGAGGGCATGAATCAACCTCAACCCGGAATCAAAGCTATTTGGATTACTCCCATTCGCGCGCTGGCGAAAGAGATCGAGTTAAGCAGTCAACGGGCCATCCAGGGATTGGGTTTAACCTGGAAAGTCGGGGTTCGCACAGGCGATACATCTACCCGCGAACGAGCAAGGCAAAAGGAACAACCACCGGATATACTGATCACCACTCCTGAAAGTTTGCATCTGCTCCTGGCTCAAAAAGGGTATCCGGATGTGTTTAGGGGTGTAAACGCCATTGTTGTGGATGAGTGGCATGAACTTCTGGGATCAAAACGTGGTGTTCAAATGGAATTGGCTCTTTCGCGATTAAAGCATTTGTTGCCAGCTTTAAAAATCTGGGGTATTTCCGCCACCATTGGCAATTTGGAGCAAGCCAAAGAAATATTGTTGGGCAACTCGTTCCCGGAAGGACAAACCCAACTGATCCGCTCGAACCTTCAAAAGAAAATTGTCATTGAATCAATTTTGCCGGACGAAGTGGAGCAGATGCCTTGGGCAGGTCATTTAGGTATCCATCTGTTGGAAAAGATCATTCCAATCATCAAAAAAAGTACCAGCACCCTCATTTTTACCAACACAAGATCGTTTGCTGAAATCTGGTATCAGCGAATGCTGGATCATGCTCCTGAACTGGCCGGTCTGATCGCCATGCATCATAGTTCCATTAGCCAGGAATTGCGCAGTTGGGTAGAAGATCAGTTGCATGAGGGGAAGCTAAAAGCAGTGGTGTGTACCTCCAGTTTGGATTTGGGTGTTGATTTTCGTCCGGTAGAAACGATTATTCAGGTAGGAAGCCCCAAAGGTGTCGCTCGTTTTCTGCAACGGGCAGGTCGGAGTGGTCATCAGCCCGGGGCCATCAGCCGGATTTTTTTTTTACCGACTCATTCATTGGAATTAACCGAAGCAGCAGCTCTTCGCGAAGCCATTGACCAGAACGTTGTGGAAGACCGACTTGCTTATGTCCGGTCGTTTGATGTCTTGATTCAATATGTACTCACACTAGCCGTTGGAGAAGGGTTTGATCCCATCCGCCTTCTGCCGGAAATCAGGAGTACGTTTAGCTATGCTTCCATCACAGACGAAGAGTGGTGGTGGGTTTTAAATTTTGTCACCACCGGTGGCGCAGCTCTGACAGCCTATGATGAATACCGAAAAGTGATCATAACGAACGGAATTTACAAAGTTGAAGACAGGCGGGTGGCCTTGCGTCACCGACTTTCCATTGGCACCATTGTAGGCGATAATTCACTGTACATAAAATACATCAGTGGAAAATATCTGGGCACCATTGAGGAGTATTTTATTGCCAGTTTAAAGCCGGGAGATGTGTTTTGGTTTGCAGGCCGTAGCCTGGAGTTAATTCGGATTAAAGACATGGAGGTGCAGGTGCGTAACAGCCAACGGAAAACGGGACGGGTGCCTTCCTGGCAAGGCGGAAGAATGCCTCTATCATCGCAGATGAGCGAACTGCTTAGGCAAAAAATACATGAGGCCGCTACCGGTACTGAAAAAGATCCCGAGATCTTTTTTTTAAAGCCACTGATGGAGTTACAAAGAGTTCGATCCTACATTCCCAGACGCGATGAGTTTCTGATTGAATATTTTCAAACAACGGAAGGCTATCATGTGGTGATGTATCCTTTTGAAGGCAGACAAGTGCACGAAGGCATGGGGGCTTTGCTGGCACATCGGTTAGCCCAAATCAAACCGCTTTCCTTCTCTATAGCTATGAACGATTACGGATTTGAGTTGCTATGTGATCAGGAGATACCTATTTACGAGGCCATTGAAACCAATGTTCTTAATTCCGATAACCTGTGGCGGGATATTCAAACCAGTATTAACAGCACGGAAATGGCTAAACGAAAGTTTCGGGACATCGCAGCCATTTCTGGTCTGGTATTTAAAGGAATGCCAGGAAAACCAATTAAAGACCGGCACCTGCAGTCCAGTTCTCAGTTATTCTTCAATGTATTTCATGAACATGAGTCAAATAATCTTTTATTACTACAGGCCATGGAGGAGGTGATGGACTTTCAGTTGGAGGAAGCCCGGTTGAGATCAGCCTTGCAAAGGATCGCTCATCAAAAAATAGTTATTCGGGAGCCTGACAAACCTACTCCTTTTGCCTTTCCCATCATGGTGGATCGGATGCGCGAGAAGTTATCTACTGAACGGATCGAAGATCGTGTACGAAAGATGATAACCGATTGGAAGTAAAAAGTCTTAACCGGATTGGTCATAGGATTTTTTAACAGCCTGTTAACATCGGGTTGGGAACTCATTAACAAAGGCAAAGCAGTCTACTTATTTTCTTTGCTAAAAAAAGAAAAAGAAAATGAAAAAAAGACATGTTCTGGTGCTGGTGGGATTAATTCTTAGTGGAGTTATTTTTTGGGTTGGTTATAATAAGTACCGGGTGGTTCTACCAATCATTGATACATCCCGGAGCGAAGTGGGTTGGGCAGGCAAAAGTGTTTCAGATACCCATACGGGCAAAGTCAAGTTTTCAAAGGTAAATCTCATGTTTCAAAACGGACGGCTATCCGGTGGAAACTTTGAAGTGGACATGAACTCTATTACGGTAGAGGATATCAAAGATCCTCAAGGAGTGAAGGATTTTATTGGACATATTTCTACCGAAGACTTTTTTGAAGTCAGTAAGTTCCCGACCGCCACCTTTAAAATCACCGATGTTAAATTGACTCGTGATCAGGAATATTTGGTTACCGGTGATATGACAATCAAGGGGATAACACTTCCCATCACCTTTCCTGCTAGTGTGACAAAAGAAAATCATCGATATCGGTTACATGCCAATGTTCAGGTAGATCGGACGGCTTTTGGAATTGAATATGGAGCTTCCGGTAAACGCGGATCGGCCAAAGACTGGTTTATCTACAATGAGTTTCTCTTAACCGTAAATGTTCTAAGCGAAAAATGACAGTTATTTCCAGTGGGCAGGATCCAACCGCCAGGATTTAACATATATAAGTTGCTCTTCTGTGAGATACTTTTGGTTGACGGCCTCTGTCAGCAGGAAAGTGAAGTCGCTCAGACACACCAATGGTATCTTAGCCTTTTCAAAGTTGGCACGAGCTACGTCAAATCCATAGGTAAAGATAGCTGCCATACCCAGAACTTCGAAACCCGCATCTTTCATGGCCTCGGCCGCTTTGAGCGAGCTACCTCCGGTGGAAACCAGGTCTTCGATCAGGACAGCTTTCTGCCCTTTTCTGACTTTGCCCTCAATAAGATTACCCATGCCGTGATCTTTGGGCTTTGGGCGAACATAGACATAAGGTAAATTCAATTGTTCGGCCACGAGGGCTCCCTGGGCAACTCCAGCAGTAGCCACTCCAGCAATACATTCAACATCCGGGAAGTACCTTTTTACCACTTCGCTCAATCCATCCCGTATAGCTGTTCGCAGAGCCGGATAAGACAGCGACAGGCGATTGTCGCAATAAATCGGAGACTTCCAACCGGAAGCCCAGGTAAATGGTTTTTCGTGATTTAGTTTGATGGCCTCTATTTTCAGAAGTTCAGAAGCAATCGTTGATCCGGTGGAAGCATAGGTCTGTACGTATTCCATGAGGGCAAGTTACTTCTATTTTTTTTGGGGTGCCAACTGAAACACTCAAGTCATTTTAAAATAGGTTGTGTGAGGATAGAAACCGAAAGGCAATACATTCTGGATCTGGATTTTGGAAAAAAACCGGCATATCGTGTACACGGGATGTTTTTAAATAGCGGACAGGCAAAATAACTGGGCAAAGATGTTGCGACATCGCAAATATTTGTTCTTTTTGCATGAGTGCGCAGACTTATCGTCCACACATGAATTTGTTCGTAAATGATATTCCGGTGAAGATATTGCCACCGGGACAAAAGCCAGAAAGCGGGCATGTCAACCACGCATTAGATGCAACGGTTGAGCCCATTACCAAAGCCAAACTCATCCACCATGTTTGGATCGATCATGCAACTACTCAGGATCTGGACGTAATACTGGACTTGATTAACTCAAAGGTACCTACCAATCTGCTGTCCTTGTTTGTGACCGTGATGGATTATGACGGAACGAAAGAGTTTTTCAAACAAAAATTTAAAGTCGTAAAAGCTGCCGGAGGACTCGTTCGGAAAAAAGATAAATTTCTGATGATTTATCGTATGAAGAAGTGGGATTTACCCAAAGGCAAAAAGGAAACAGGTGAGAAATACAAAGAAACGGCTGTTCGCGAAATCGGGGAAGAATGTCAGGTGGAGGTGAAACTGGGAAAAAAAATATGTACTACCTGGCACACCTATACCATGAATAAAAACAGCATGCTCAAAAAGACACGGTGGTATGAGATGGATCTGGTTGATGATAGCAAAATGAAGCCTAGCCTGGAAGAGGACATTGAAGAGTTACGATGGATGACACAAAAAGAGGTATACCACGCCTTGGAAAACTCCTATCGGTCGATTCGGTTTGTATTTGAAGAATTTTATCGGAATGTAGACTAACCTCAGGTAAACACCGGTTCAAACATCCAGTTTATACGGCAATAAATCTGAAACATCCCCCCCATACCGATGAACCTCACGGATAATGGAGGAACTGAGTGCTGCCAGTTCAGGCGAAGTTATCAGAAAGACAGATTCCAGATTGGAGTTAAGTTTACGGTTAATCTGAGCGATGCTGTTTTCATACTCAAAGTCAGTAGTGTTACGCAATCCCCGTAACAAATAGTTGGCTCCTTCGCGCTTGGCCAGTTCAGCGGTTAGTTCTGAATAGGTAATGACTTTGATTGCCGGGAGGTGTTCAAATGTCTGACGGATACGATCCATCATGAAGTCAATTTTAAAATATCGTTGGCTTTTGCCACTGTTGTATCCCACAGAGATGATGATTTCATCAAATAGGCGGAGACCTCGCAAAACAATATCTTCATGTCCTTTGGTAAAAGGATCAAATGAACCTGGGAACAACGCTATGCGCTTCATGATTGTTGAAGGGTAGGCGAGAGTAAGGGTATTGAGAATAGATCAAAAAAATGATGTTCCTGAATTTCATCAAACATATAACCAAACTTCAGAGCCGCAGGCCGTTCGCCAAATGATACATTTTGAATGTATTTATAAAACTCCTGATAGTGCGGAGAGTTCTTGCCAATGTAGCCCCAAAGAATAATCTGGCTGGTCTTTTGATCCATGTGCAGGGCATTTAATACCAACATGATGTACTTGACGTAGTCTGAAAACTGTTTGATCGGAAATTGATTGTAGTAAACCAATTTACCATCAGCAATTGACAAGATATGAAGTTTAAAACGATCAACGTAGATATACAGAGGTACTCCGGTAACGGTGGAGGCATAAGCGGCCACACCTTCCGTGAGAGCAGCCGATTGATGGGTGAATGTCAGGTGCGTATTTTGATAGATTTGCTGAAGCCATTGGATCAAAGGTTTTTGAACAGCAAATACAGTAACCACCTCGTGGGTAGCATGACGGGTATACAACACTTCTTCTTGCTCGATATTCACAGAAGCATTGAAGGCCAGATACTCACCCGCAGACGCCTCATGAAAGAGGCCTGCGGGCACCTGAACAAACTTATTATTTTTGATGGAGACGGTGACCCCTTTCCAGAAGCCAGCTCCCAGAACTTCGTGAGATTCAAATAATTGCCTGACAACGCCTAACTGCTCAGCATAAGAGGATAAATCACTCAAGACATAATCTTCAAAAAAAAGAACCCGATGATCTTCTTCTTCAAGAATGGTGACTTGAAAATCCCTGACCCCAAACTGGATAATTAACCGATACTGATGAAGAGCCTCTTCATCAAATCGATCGTCTTTGATCTTTTTGACAAGTTTATAGCTGGCGGTTGGCTGCAAAATATGTTATTATTCCCAATTCCCGGAGGTAGAAACATCAACCTTACTGCCAAAATGCAGGGGTTTCCTGTTTTTAGCCTCGTTGCTTTCTTTTCTGTTAGGATCATCAGGAGTGGGGTCTTTTACCTCAATCACATCCACTTTCAATCCTGATTTATCTACCTGTCCTACATAAATTTCAAATTTCTGATTTTCACGACCAGGAATAAAACCAATCTGACGAATGTCCACATTCGGATTGTACTGATACCGCCACATATTGATCAGGACCTGACCTTTTTTTAGGTTATCTCCTTCTTTTACATCCGCAAAACCGATAACCGTTCCATCATCTGACATGGGAGGCTCATTAATTTTATCACCCACCTTTATCACATAGGCCCGCTGATTTTTGATCAGTTGGTCTCCGACTTTTACTTTAAAACCTTGGAAAATGCCGTTATCCGAAGCATTCACAGTAAAGGTCTTTTTGAAAATACGTTCTTTGGCAGCTACGAACCCCAGGGTATCATAGGTAATCGTGATTTTTTCCGCTCCATAAGCCTGTTGCTCAATTACTTCTTTCTTTTCCACAATGGCCACTTTTCCGTTTTCAATAAAATCGGCTAGCGAATCCCAGTTAGAGGTATAGCGACCATAGACTTCCTGAAACAATGTTTCAGCTTCCCGAATCAACTTGAGGCGCTCAATGATGGCGTCTTCTTTGGTGCTGATGGATTCACGTTCTTCGATGGTTCCATTCACGCTTCGGACGAGCATATAGAATAGGGCCAAACTGGCCAACATCAGAACAATAGTGAGAATTCGGTTTAGATTCATCGGGTTTAAAGATTTAGCTTGCAATAATACTTATTTTACCTTGTTTTCTGCAACCAGAGGAAGCCTAAAATAGCCTCTGAGCAAAGCTATTTTCAGAGGGTCGTCCACCCATCTGAATATTTGATGCACGTGTTGAGGATTCATTTTTCGGATTTCCGGTTCTGAGAGCCACCGTACCTGATTAATTATCTGATGGTTAGGTATTTCCGGATCATATCCTTTTTTTAAAGATCCCCCCACATATTTTACCTCAAAAAACAACTCAATTGCATGAAGAGGTGGCTTTATTAATTCACAGACAAACAAAAAGTCACAAACCTCAACAGCCAATCCGGTTTCTTCCCGAAATTCCCGGTTCAGGGCGTCCTTTGCATGTTCACCATATTCTACCCCTCCACCGGGTGGTGCCCAGAGCGAACCTTCTGGCATGGCATGTTCAATCATCACCATCTGACCCTCGAAGATACAGATGCCACAAACCCGCAGTCGTAAACGATTTCCGTAAAAATGATGAACGGGATGCTCCATTTGTTCGTTAATTACGTAATAGATCAGTAAATTCGAAATAATTATTTCTCACAGAAGATTTTGAGTCAGATAAAGAAAGTAGGGGTATGAAAAATGGATGGATATTTTGCTTGTTTGTGATCATTAGTTTTTCAGGCTTTGGCCAGAACAGTGGCGCCTTTATCGGTTGGGAGGCACAGACACATAATTTTGGGGAAATCTTAGCGGGCGATAAGGTGGATCATATTTTTAAGTTTACTAACACTGGTCGGGAGCCTTTAATTATCACTAATATTGAGGTTACCTGCGGATGTACAACACCGAAAGGCTGGCCACGAGACCCCATCCCACCCGGTGGTGATGGTGAGTTTACAATATCCTTTAACTCGGCCGGAAAACTGGGCAAAGTGGTAAAAGTAATACGCGTGATTTCCAACGCAACGAATGCCAACAACCAGGTTACGTTGGAGGCAATGATAACTGAAAAAAAATCTCTGCCTAACTGATTTTCCGAGCCACCGCTGCAAACAGGGCAATCCAACCAGCTACTAAAAATAGACCCCCGAGGGGAGTTACCCACCACAAGGTTATCTCTCTTTCAAATGCCAACGTATATAAGCTTCCGCTGAAGCACACCACCCCTGCTACCCACAGGATGGCTATCCAAGACCATAGTTTAGAAGGAAGATGAAATCGTAAAAGTCCTACAACTAACAGAACGATAGCATGATAAAACTGATAGCGAACAGCCAATTCAAAGGTTTCAACCGAACCGTTTTTTACCAGAATGGGCTCGAGTGCGTGCGCACCAAAAGCACCCAGCAGAACGGCCGCCAGACCTAGTCCGGCTCCTGCCATGAGTGTGACTCGTTGTGACATCATTTTCAAAATTTTAGATTTTAGTTTCCGCTGGATAATCTCTTTCTCCAAAAATGGCTGTCCCCACCCGAATCATGGTACTCCCTTCCTGCACAGCCAGCGGATAATCAGAACTCATTCCCATTGATAGCTCTTTCATGATCAGCCGGGAAGATGTGTTTTGTAACTTTAACCGTTCGAACAATTGACGTAGTGTCTGAAACTCGTGACGAATCTGATCGTGATCAGAGGTATTTGAAGCCATCCCCATCAGACCCACTACCTGAACAAACGGAAGTTTTTCAAACAGACCATCTGTTAGCCACTGAAAAATGGTGGATTCATCCGTTCCAAATTTGGTTTCCTCCCGGGCAATATGAACTTGTAGCAGGCAGGGGATTATCCGGTTGATTTTGGCGCCTTGCTTGTTTATTTCTGTAAGCAATTTATCGCTGTCAACGGAGTGAATCAATGATACGAACGGAGCGATGTATTTAACCTTGTTGGTTTGCAAATGACCGATGAGATGCCATTCTATGTCCGGAGGGAGAGCAGCATGCTTGTCGATCATTTCCTGTACTTTGTTTTCACCAAACAACCGATGACCGGCATCATAGGCCTCTCTGATTTTAGCCAGCGGCTGAGTCTTGCTGACTGCAATGAGCCGGCAACTTGGATGGCCGATTGCCCGTTCAATTTCCGAGATGTTATTTTTTATGGTCATTTGAGTATCTTGGCCTCCATTCAAAAATCAGAACAAAGGTATGGCTATCCTCGGAACCTTGCTCAAGAAAGGCATTAAACTACGCGAAAGTTTAGAGCAGGAATACAGTTCGCCATCAGAACTGCAGAAAAATGAACTAAAAAAACTCATGATTGAGTCAGCCGAAACGGAATTCGGAAGATTTTATGAGTTTAGGAACAATCTGATGGAATTTCGCAAGGGGCCACGTCACTACTATCGCTACTTTAAGAAAAAAGTACCGATCCATGACTACAATAAAATGTACAAAGACTGGTGGCAATTGGCCTTGAAGGGAGCTAAGAATATTTGCTGGCCTGGTAAGATCAAGTATTTCGCGTTAAGTTCAGGAACATCCGAGGCATCCTCCAAGTACATTCCGGTGACTAAGGAGATGACGAAAGCTATTCGTAAAACGAGTGTGCGACAAATTCTTACCCTGGATAAATACGATCTTCCACCAGAAGTATTTGCTGCGGGTATTCTCATGATTGGTGGAAGCACTCATTTAAATAAAAAGGGTAATTATTTTGAAGGCGACCTAAGTGGTATTCAGGCTGCAAATCTCCCTTTCTGGTTTCAACATTTTTATAAACCAGGAAAGCGGATAGCGAAAACCCGGAATTGGGAGGCTAAGCTTAATGAGATCACAGAAAAGGCCAAAGACTGGGACATCGGCATCATTGTCGGTGTGCCGGCATGGATACAGATTTTACTGGAGAAAATCATTGCCTATCACCATCTGAAAAACATTCATGATATCTGGCCCAACTTGGCGGTGTACGTCCATGGCGGGGTATCGTTTGATCCTTACCGCAAAGGTTTTGAAAAACTTCTGGCCCGCCCCATCAACTACATTGAAACTTATCTGGCCTCCGAAGGATTTATTGCCTACCAGATGCAGCCCATGAAGCGGTCTATGAAATTGGTGTTGAATAATGGGATTTTTTATGAGTTTGTACCTTTTGATAATAAAAATTTTTCTCCCTCCGGAGAAATAAACCCGGATGCCGAAGCGGTTATGATTGATGAGGTGGAAGAGGGGAAAGAGTATGCCATCCTTTTATCTACCTGTGCCGGTGCCTGGAGGTACCTGATAGGAGATGTTATCAAGTTTACTTCGGTGGAAGAGTCAGAAATTATCATTACAGGACGAACCAAACATTTTTTAAGCTTGTGTGGCGAACATCTGTCGGTTGACAATATGAATAAGGCAGTAGAATTGGTTGCCAATGAGTTGAACATTACCATTCGTGAATTTACCGTGGCCGGAATTCCCCACGGAAGTTTGTTTGCTCATCATTGGTACATTGGCACGGATGAAAAGGTTGAAAAAAAGATATTAAAAGAACGCCTCGATCAACACCTGAAAGACCTGAATGATGACTACGCGGTAGAACGAAAAGCAGCTTTGCAAGAAGTATTCGTGGATGTCTTACCCGTACAAACATTTTATGATTACATGGAAGCCAAAGGGAAGGTAGGAGGACAAAACAAATTTCCGCGGGTGCTGAAAACCACTCAGCGCGAAGAATGGGAAACCTTTATATCCACCAGATAATGGATATTGTTTTTAGCGGTGTTAAGCTGGGCATCATTCTGGCTTTTTTAATCGGCCCGGTTTTTTTTACATTGATTCAAACCAGCGTAGAACGCGGATTTGGGAAAGGGGTGTTGGTAGCTGTCGGTGTTTCGGCCAGCGATGTCATGTATGTGGCTATCTGCTATTTTGGATTGGTGCAGTTTATGAATCAACCGCAACTTCGCGAGTGGATGGCCTATGGGGGTGGAGCCATACTTGTTGGTTTTGGATTGTATCATTTGTTTGTCAAAGGCCGTCAGCGGGCAACTCGATCCTATCAGGCAGCCAGTGCTACCAGTGACTGGAGATATGTCGTAAAAGGTTTTGTGATTAACGGACTTAGTCCGATGGTTCTTATCTTTTGGATAGGAACATTGAGTGTGGCCTCCATTGACTTAGGCTATACCAGAGGCTATGAGTTTTTTGTTTTTTTTACCTCTCTTTTACTAACTGTTTTTGGCACCGATGTTCTAAAAGCTTATTTGTCAGGCAAACTTAACCGTCTGATTACTCCTCAACTGCTGCGCATCATGAATAGAGTGGTCGGGGCAGGTCTGATGCTTTTTGGAATACGGATGCTTTGGATGGCAGACACGTTTTAATTTCGGACGGTCATAAGTTTGCTGCTGTCTTCCAGCATTGGTAGAGGAAGACTTTGTTGACTTACCCGGTGAATAGCCTCCGCTTTATTTTTAACCCCCAGCTTCCGATACAGCCTGAAGATATGGGACGTGAGGGTACCTCTGGTGATGTGTAGATCTGCGCAAAGTTGTTGATAGGTGTTCCCTTTAGCTAATCCTAGCAGGACATGATATTCTTTGGTAGTTAGATCTGTAATCCATGACAACTCCATTTCTTTGTGCAATTGATTTGCTATTTCTGTCGGGATATGACTACCGTGTTGTTTGAGGTCTTGCAAACAAAGGTTCCAATCCTTTGCCGGACTGTCTTTCTCAACTAAAGCATGAACACCAGATCTTAGAAAGAACTTGCTGCCTGAAACATCCATGTGGTCGATGAGGGCGATGAGTTTACAATGCGGCTGTGATTTTTTTAGATGCAGCAGGGTAAAAAGATTATACTCTTCAGCCGTTTCACCAAGAACCAGATAATCAGGACGAATTTTTTTTAAGTTTCCGACACAACGGGTTAAATCTTCAAATGTAAATACCGAATCGGCCAATTGATTAGTTTGAAAGAGTACAGAAATCCATTTTTGTTTTCTTGGACACTGGTCGATGATGATTAATTTTGACATGAGGCAAACATAGGTTGCCGAAGCAGAGGATACATCACCCAGTCTGCATGAATTTGATCAAATCAATTTTTCTGATCTGGCAAAGGCAATAGCATCTGCTTTTGAATTGACATGAAGTTTACTATAGATGTTCCGAATATGTGATCGGATGGTGTCTTTGCTGAGAAAAAGTTCATCAGCAATGCGAGTATGGCTTTTTCCGGATGCGAGGTGAGTTAGTATTTCAGTCTCACGCAAGGATAAGGGCGATTTATGATTTTTGTTGAAGGAGGTGACCACCATGCGGGCAATTTGCGAACTCATGGGAGAGCCACCGTTGATTACATCTTCCAGCGAGGTAATGAGCCGGTCATAGTTAGATGTTTTGGTAAGATAGCCCACTGCACCAGCACAAAGAGCTTTGAATACCATTTCACTTGATTCATGTATCGAAATCACCAGAATCTGAACTGCATTATTCTGTTTCTTTATTTCAGTAATGGCCTGAATGCCATTCATCCCCGGAAGTTCGATATCCATAAGAACCACTCCCGGATTGTCGGCTGACAGATTACGAAGCGCATTTTCAGCGGTGCGGTAAGCGTTAATCACAACAAATCTGGGGTGAGATGATACCAGAAAACTGAACCCTTCCCGAACAATGTCATTATCTTCAATGATAACGATTCTCAATTTATTTTGACCAATATGCATAGTTTTCTATCTCCAGAGTAATGGTGGTTGCGAATTTGTTTGATTGTATAAGAAGACTGGCGCCTAGTTTCACAGCCCGCTCTCGTATGTTACGTAGGCCGCCTTCTGAAGTTTCAATTTTATCCTGATCGATTCCTATTCCATCGTCACGCAACACAAAGCGGAGAAGTTTGCCTTTCCGGGTGATCTCGAATGTAACTTGATTGGCTTGGGCATGTTTAATAATATTTGTCATGCTCTCTTTAAAAATCATAATGATCCCACGGGCGTAGTATGACTTTATTGTGATGGATTTTTGCCACTCACGAATGGGCTCAGTTTCGAAACGTGTCTCGGTGGTACCAAACAACTGCTCTCCAAAATCTTTGAGGTATAAGATTGTCCATTCCAATGTTTCATTTTCGGGGTCGACAGAGTAGATAAAATCTTTCGTGCCAAAAAAAAGATCCTGAGCTTTTTTTTCAAGCAACGCAACGTGGTGCTTAACATTGGATGGGAGGTTGGGTGTTCGTAATTTCAGGACTTGGAGCAGATTTAAGATCGAAGCAAGGTGATTTCCGAGTTCATCATGAAAATCCCTGGCCAATTCTCTACGCAACTCCCGATTAATGTTATTTACTTCCAACTGGAGTTTCAACGCCCTTCGTATGCGAAACTGAAGAACCGAATAAATGAACCCTATAAACAGAACGAATATCACCACAATAAACCATGCTTTTTTCCAAAAAGGTGCTGCTACCGAAAAAGCAGCCTCGGTTTGTTGTATCTCACGATTTAAAAGATCAATAATCCGGACTTCAAATGTATAATCACCGGGTGATAGATTGGTAAATTGGACTTGTGTCTGAGTAGACGGAATAGACCACTGAGCCGATAGCCCAATAAGCCTGTATTGATAGCGGAATGTATGCGGATTGAGCAAGCTGATTCCCTGAAAACTGATGGCAAGGTCAGCCTGATTGTGCTCAAAAACGGGAGGTGGTGAATTCTTAAAATATGTTTGACGAGTTTTTACATTTTTTATGTGTGAAATAATGATTTTGGGTCGGGCACTCACCCTTTGGGGGGTAGTTGGATCAAATACAAAAGTACCATTGATGGTACCAATCCAGATCCGGCCATCTGTGTTTTTGCGAATACCATTTCGCATACATTCAATACCCATAAAGCCGTTATCCCGATTCATCCAAACAACATCATTGATTTTACTTCTATCATCCATGGTTAGTACATATAAACCCTGATGCGTACCGCAGTATACTTTGTCTCCATCAACTAAGATAGCCCGAACGATGTCCACCGGAAAGTCACTCATTCTTTGCATCCGCGCTGAATTGCCCTGTGGTAGAATCCAAAGTCCATGACCACTCGTTCCAATAAAAATATTTGAATGCCTATCCCGAGTGATGCACTCGATAAGAACGTGATCCAAAGCAGTATTAGTTTTTAAAATTGTTAGCGAATCTTTTTGTAGGAACGCTAAACCCCGAGTGGTTCCGAGGAGTTCTCCTGAGTCAAGTGAGAGTTTGCAGATCACGGGTGATTTTGTTGTCAGTTTGTGCTCTCGGATTTGCCCATTCCGATAAATTAACAAGGATTGTCTGTTTGACAAAAAGACATCTCTCTCCGATGAAAGAATAGGTTTCTCATTTTCACCCACCATAATAGATGATGAAACTAGAGTTTTCTGGTATTGTCCACTATCGAAATAACCTAAACCACCCTCGTATGATAGAATCATAAGACCATTTCTGGTTTGACGAACGCCATAAATGTTCCTAAGTTCTGACGGAAGACCAAGCTTTTTAGCCTGAAGCTTTTGATCGACCACAAAAGCTCCTTTTCCCAAAGTTGAGATAATGGTTGTATTTTCATCAACCTGTTGGATGTCTCTCATGACATCGTTATAGGAAAGTGGGGCTATTTGAATCTGCTTAAAGGGCTCACGCAGGATTTTATAAAGCCCTTGAACAAGTGTTCCTGCCCACAATATTCCCTCCCGGTCTTTGTACAGCGAGAGGATGGGTGTATTGGTTAATCCATTTTGATCACCTAACCATAGAAATGAATCATTTTTTTGCCAAAGTAAGCCATCACGTATGGACAACCATAGCTCTTCATCATGTGCCTGAATGTCAAAAACTTCAGATTTAATGTCCTTTTCTTTCACCAATTTCCATTGGCCATTCTGTTTTGTATGGTATTGAAGTTTATTTTCCGTGCCAATAAGTAATGTATCTTTAAGGTAGTAGAGGCTTAATGCGTTGGCTTGTATAGAGAGTTCTTTGGTGAATATGCCATCCTGAAACATAAAAATATCCCCAATGGAAGTCATCAACCATGCCCTGTCTTTATCATCATACTCGATATCGGATATGGCTTCATTACTAAAGCCGTTTGTTTGGGTATATCGTTTTATTCTATGTTTGGCGGAAGAATAAAATACACCCGAATCCTGTGTGGCAATGAAAATCTCTTCACCAGCTCCGCTCTCAATCATAGTAATAACCTTTGGTTCACCTAATCGTGAGTCATTGTAGATAGAGTCATTAACCAAAAAGTTAAGTCCACGCGTAGTGCCTATCCATAGCGTATCCCGGGAGTACTTTAGTGCGGTGATGGTGGATGAATTTAATCCCTGACTCACCTGAAAATTTTGAAACGTAAGGCCATCAAATTTTGAAAGGCCCACATCCCCCGTAGCAACCCATAGATAACCTGATTTATCTTGAGCAATGGCCTGAACCTGTGATACTGGTAGTCCATCTTTTTGAGTGTAGCTAATGGAGGAATACTTTTGACCAAACGAACCAGTGACCAAAAGGAATAAGGCAATTAATAAAATGTATCGTGCGCACGCAAAACCATTATTAGACTTACTTAACAACTGCTTGAAAGTCGGGCTTAATGAATTTCTTCTACTTTTCTCCTCTCGGAAAACAAGCAGTGGTATTGGCAACTCGTTCAACAAAAAAGTAATCATCTCAATTCACGCAAATATGGTTACAAATCAACTCTCTATTTTCACTCATTATGAGGTATTGATCGTATACGTTTAAGCCTCTTTTTTTGATACATAACGATTTAACGACCATTCATATGGCCAAAAGCCTTATTATGATACCTCAATTTGCACTATAATCCAATCACCAATATCCTTCTTTTTGAGGTACTGCTCACTCTCGTTCTCTTCTCACTTTTGAGTTTATAACTCAAAACAACTACTATGGTAAGAAAACTACAATGTATTTTGATTTGTTTCGGGCTGCTGTTGTTTGTGCATAAAGGCTACGGACAAGAGCGGACGATTAAGGGCAAAGTCACCTCTGCTGAGGATGGCACAACGATTCCGGGCGTCAATGTGGTGGTGAAAGGAACCACCACCGGAACCGTAACTGACATAAATGGCGATTACACGCTGAATGTTCCATCTTCTGGAGCTGTTTTGGTGTTTTCGTTTGTTGGTTTTCGGACGCAAGAGGTTGCTGCCGCTGACCTGGCAACAGTGGATGTTCGATTGGTTTCGGATGTTACTCAATTAGGAGAAGTTGTGGTAACGGGATACGGGCAAGTGGAACGGAGAAATGTTGTATCAGCAATCACGAATGTGACTTCTGAGCGTATCAAGGACTTGCCCGCCACCAGTTTGGACCAGGCACTACAAGGCAATGCTCCAGGGGTTATGGTTACTTCTTCCAGCGGTCAACCCGGTGGGGGTGTGATGATCCGTATTCGGGGCTCAAATTCAATCAATGCCTCTAACCGCCCGCTGTTCATTGTTGATGGCGTTCCGGTGGCCAACGGAACAATCAGCCAACGTCAATTTGGTGGGCAGGACGATAACATCCTCGCTAACCTGAATCCACAAGATATTGAGTCATATGAAGTACTCAAAGATGCGGCTGCCAAGGCTATTTATGGTTCACGTGCATCCAACGGGGTTGTGCTGATCACCACCAAAAAAGGAAAAAACAACCAACGTACCCGTATTAGTGCAGATATTCAACGCGGGGTTTCCCAGCCTACCAATAAACTGGATTTATTGAATTCTACCCAGTTATTGGAGTTACAACGCGAGGCTGTCACCAATGCCGGAGGTAATCCAAATGATGCAGGTATACCAGGTGTCACAGATGCGGTCAATACAGACTGGCTGGATGAGATATTCAGACAGGCCATTTTTGAAAACTATCAATTGTCAGCAAGCGGTGGCACCGACAAAACGACCTTTTATGTTAGTGGTGCTTACCGCGATGAAGAAGGCGTTCAGCTAAATAACCGTTTTCAACGATACACGGGCACGGTCAATCTGGATCATAAGGCAACAGACAAAATCATGTTTGGGACTAATTTGACCGTTTCCAGAACGGAAAATGACCGTGTGAAAAACGATAATTTTTTAGATGGCGTCTATTCAGGTGCATTGAAGTCACTTCCGTATTTACAGCCTTATGACGAACGTGGGCGACTGTATAGTCCAACCAACGGAGGCCCGCTCTATGGCGGCTTTCCAAATTTTAATCCTGTTGCACAGGCATTGCTTCCTCGATTTAAAGTATATACAACCAAAGCAATTGCCGGATTCTACGGACAATACGAACCTGTCAAAAACCTGATTATCCGGAGCAAATTCAATGTGGATTGGAATTATGTCAAAGAAGATCAGTTTGAGTCAACCCAAACGGCTATTGGTGGATTTTTATTTGATGCCGGATACGGTCTTGATTTTACCACTGAACTTTCAACTTATGTCAATTCTACTACCATTTCCTATGCTACTAAATTTGGTGATAGCCACAATGTATCGGCACTATTGGGAAGCGAAGTCTTGCAAACCGTGCGCAGGGAGAATTTTATTGAAGGGCAAGACTACCCCAATGACAATCTTAACTACATTAATTCGGCTGGCTTAAAGTCCGATGGAGGTTCCTTTTTGTTGAAATATGGTTTGACATCTTTTTTTGGTGAGTTGAAATATAACTACGCTGAAAAATATTACTTAGGATTGACCGCCAGACGAGACGGCTCTTCCCGTTTTGGTGAAGGCAACCGGTATGGTTTCTTTCCATCCGTATCTGCAGGATACCGAATCAGTGAAGAAGCTTTTATGAAGGATATCTCCTTTATTACCGATTTGAAAATTCGTGCTTCGTGGGGAAAGACGGGTAATGATCGTTTTGACGATTTTCAATTCTTAGGAACATGGGAAGCAGCGGCTTTTTCATATGCTGGTAGCCCGGCCGTATTACCTTCAAATATTGCTAACCCTCTGCTAAAATGGGAAGAATCAACTGAATTCAACGTGGGATTTGATGTTTCTGTTTGGAACGGTCGGTTGAGTCTGGCGGCCGATTTCTACAGCAATAAAACGAATGACCTTTTGCTGAGTGAGCAGTTGCCCAGAACTACCGGATTTAACAATTTAACTAACAATGTTGGTTCACTAAGCAACAAAGGATTTGAATTTGGACTTACCACCGTTAATATTGATAAGGCGTTAAAATGGACAACTAATTTTAATCTCTCTCAGAATCGAAACAAGGTAGAAACACTTTCAACTGATGAACCGCAATTGGTAGGGTATCAGACAAACGTAGTCGGTGCAACCCACATTATTACCGTAGGCCAGCCACTGGGATCGTTTTATGGCCTCAACTATCTGGGAGTAGACCCTGCCACAGGAGATGCTATTTATGAGGATAGAGATGGAAACGAGATTATCAATGCAGATGATGCAATGGTAATCGGCAATGCGCAACCTGACTTTTTTGGCGGGATCACCAATACGATTAACTATAAGGGATTTGACGTGAATGTGTTTTTCCAATATTCCTTGGGCAATGAAATAATCAATTACACAAATGAGGGATTGATCAATACCGGTTCAAATTTAGTAGATAATCAAAGCGTTGCTGCCCTGCGCAGATGGCAGAAGCCAGGGGATATTACCGATGTTCCGCGGTATGTGTCTGGTAGTTCAGCCAATAGTGCGTTTAGCTCGTTCTATGTGGAAGATGCTTCTTATGTCAGATTAAAAAATTTGACCATCGGCTACACATTGCCAACCAAATGGCTGGCTAACAAAGGAGTTCGTAGTGTGCGTCTGTTTGCCACAGGAAGTAATATCCTGACATTTACCCGTTATTCAGGTGCCGATCCGGAGGTCAATTCATTGGATGGATCAACCACCCAAGCAGGTTTAGACTACTATACCTTTCCACAGGTAAAAACCTATCTTATTGGTATCAATATTGGCCTATAAAAAAATTGTTTTATGAAGAATAAGTTTTTAATAATATGTCTGGCAGGTGTTTTACTTGCTTCGTGTGAGGATTATCTCACACCCCAGCCAGTAGATCAATTAAGCGATCAAATTGTCATCTCAGATGCCCGGGGTGCCAGAGGTGCTCTTTCAGGACTTTATCGGCAATTTACAGCACTGGCAGCAGCCAATGTTATCGCTGGAGACTTTATGGCCGATAACCTAAAGCACAACGGTACATTTACACAATTTAATGAGCTTGATAACAAAACATTATCAAGTGCCAATGGACAGGCTCTGGCTACCTGGGATCAGTTGTACCTGGTCGTCTATATCAGCAATTTTATTTTGGAGAAAGTGCCTGAGTTAACAGATCTTACTACGGCTGAGCGTGAACAAATTGAAGCACAGGCACGTGTTCTACGAGCTTATGCCTACTTCGTTGGTGTTAACTGTTTTGGCGCACTTCCGTATACCACCAGTTCATCAGTTGCCAATAATCGTTCCATTGCACGTTCACCTGTTAGTGCAGTGTTACCTCAAATCGAAACCGATTTACTCAGCGCATTGGACAAATTGCCAGAGACCACCAGCGAAGCTTCGTATCTGCTTACCAATGGGGCAGTGAAGGCTTTACTCGCACGCTTTTATCTTTACCAGGGAGACTTTGTGAAGGCAGAAGATTTTGCGAATCAGGTCATTACAGGTGTAGGGACCGGATCCTATGCGTTAGGTTCTTCTTATGAAGAAGCGTTAGAAGAAGAAGGCAGTGAGTCGATTCTGGAAGTTTTTTATGATAACGTTGATAACCCAGGCACGAGCGCAAGTTTTGGCTTGTGGAATCTATTTACTGCGCGAAGAGAGATCATTCCCTCCGATGAATTTGTCTCGTTTGTTCAAAACTTTGGTGGCGACAGGGAAGATGTATTGATCGAGTTTGACGCATCATCGGTTGGTGACCGGGATAATGGATATACGCTGCTGAAATATGCGGAAAACGGATCCAATATCTTGGTTATCAGGTTAGCGGAAATGTACCTGATCCGTGCAGAGGCGCGTGCAGAACGCAGTAACCTTGCCGGAGCACTCGCGGATCTAAATACACTTCGGTCAAATCGAGGCTTTACAGTTAACCTGACCCTCAACACGCAGGATGCGTTACGACAAGCTATTGCTAACGAACGTAGAGCTGAGCTTGCCTTTGAAGGACATCGGTGGTATGACTTGAAACGTACAAGTACAGCAACAGATGTGCTCGGGTCGTTGCCCAATTGGACAACCACCGATCTGTTATACCCCATCCCTCAAAATGAGCTCTTGTACAATCCACTGATCACACCATCTGATCAAAACCCAGGCTATTAAAATTTAAACTATATGTTGAAATTAAAAGTTACACTATGTATAGCTTTATTCGCGGTGCTTCTGGCATGCGAAGAAGAGCGTAAGATTTTTGAAGGGCCGTATCATGCTCGTTTTACAGCACCTGGTTTGACTCTATCAGAGGCGGATGACGATGTTGATGAAACGGTATCTCTACATTTGGCCGCACCCCTTCAAACCAATGATGTTCGGTTGACGTTTTCATTGTCAGGGGGTCAGGTGGGGACAGATTTTGTCATAGATGCCGATGACAAGTATGCCCTGTCAGCAGCAGCAGGGACTGTAAATGTTACTATTCCCAAAGGTGAATTATTTGCTTTGCTTTCAGTACGTCCTATTGATAACTCAGACGTTTCAGAATCGGGTTTAAAAACGATTACGTTCACCCTGACGGATGCCTCAGGATTTCAGGTGGGTATTGGCGAAGTGGGCAAACGATTCTCATTAGTTATTCAGGACGATGATTGCCCGTTTAGTTTGAATGCCCTGGCGGGCAACTATGATGTTACTGTTTGTTCATCCGTGCAATTTTTACTCGCGGCAGGATGTGGCAACACGTGGACAACTTCTTTATCTGTGGGTACCGATCCAAATACTTTAATCGATGCTAATTTTCTGAATCTTGATCAGGGTATAACTATTTCGGTAACTCCTGCTGCGTTGGCAACCAGTGTCGCACGTCAATTTGCCTATACCAATGCCGCAGGTCTTCCGCGAGATGTCGGCACAAGGGATTTGGCTCCTGGATTGATAAGCACCTGTGGACCTTCCTTCACACTCAATTTTTATATTATCGATAATACTGGTGCTAACCGTACGTTGTGCCAGGCTACTTACGTTAAACAATGATCATCCCATGAGACATTTACTATATTTTACATTTCTTAGTCTATTGGTAATAGTCAGTTGCACCGATGAGAAAGAAATACAACCACGAACCATTTCTGATATTCTCACAGGGGGCTCGTCAAGAACCTGGAAATTGGACTCAATTACCTATCGTTATTTTGACGAGGAAGACGGAGCAGAAGAGGATTTGACGTTAGCTTTCCTGGAGGAATTTGAGGCTGACAATTTGTTGGTTTTTGAAAAAGATGGTCTTCGATTCAAGGAGATTGAGGGGCCTACAAAGGCAGATACCTCTGATCCTGAGATTACCTCCGAGGGTACATTCGTACTTAATTCCCGCACTGCCGCATTGGTTTTTTCAGCAACGGATCGATTGTATAGTGTTTACTATACCATTTACGGCTTGAATAATTTTACTTCTGGCAGACTTGAGCGATTGGAGGCCTCACGTATTGTATATAGCTTCAACGGAGCTCCTTTTGCCGGAGCTTTAGGAGGCCCAGGTGAAGTGGTTTATTACCTAAGCCCTGTCGGCAATAATTAATTTTTATTACGATCATTAGAAAGATGGACGAGCTAAAAGGGCTTGTCCATCTTTTTAAAATGTATGGAGATATGCGCAGTATGGGTTTGATTCGAATGGGGTGTGTAGCCGTGATGGTCGTTTGTTTTCTGAACCGTGGTCATACGCAAGAGTTAACCCGGGAGTTGGAAAAATTTTCAATAGAAAGACAGCAAAGGATAAATGCTTTTCTTTCGCTACATCCTAATCAAAAGATTATCGAAGGGGGGCGCCTATTAGTGGATGTATCACCTTTTGGTACGCCTATTTATAAAAAGAGCCACTCCAATCTGCAAGCAGCCTTTACGGTGGGTGCTGATTTTTTGAAAGAAGAAGGCGGATCTTTCTACGAACTCGAAGGCGAGGGGATGCTAATCGGGGTGTGGGAAGCGGACGTTCCTAATAGTTCGCATGATGAGTTTGGCAGAAGAGTTTCTCAGCGTGATAATCCTGTTTTTACGCAAGGAGATCATGCCACGCATGTTATTGGTACCATTGCGGCAGCTGGCCTTAACCCATCGGCCAAAGGTATGAGTAGCCGGGTGCAGGTGGACTCCTATGATGCGGCCAATGATGACTCTGAATTGCTCAATGCAGCCCAGAAAGGGTTGTTGATATCCAGTCATTCCTATGGTGTGCTCTCCGGATGGGATGGAGGAACCTGGTATGGAGATGCTGCAATTAGCCCTAACGAAGATTGGAAATTTGGTTTCTATACAGCTGAGACGCGAATATGGGATCAGATCATTTTTGATAATCCGCAATTGCTGATATGCAAGTCTGCTGGAAATGACCGAGGAGATTCGGGTCCCGGCCGACCATCCGATGGACCTTACGATTGCGTTTCGGATGTGGCTACCGCAAAAAATATTCTAGCCGTGGGGGCGGTTTCGGGTCTTTCGTCCCGCTATGTCGGCCCTTCAGATGTAAGGATGTCCGATTTTAGCAGTTGGGGTCCAACGGATGATGGGCGCATCAAACCCGACATTGTTGCCATGGGTGTAAACGTTCTCTCCACATTCTCGCAGAACAATGGGTATGGTGTTCTCAGCGGTACTTCTATGTCTACACCAAATGTTTCGGGCTCATTGGTGCTTTTGCAGCAAATGTATCATCGGCTTCACGGTAAGTATATGGATGCCGCTACGCTTAAGGGACTTGTGTTGCATACTGCGCGGGAAGCAGGAACAAGTAATGGCCCCGATTATCAGTTTGGTTGGGGGCTGGCCAACATTGACGGAGCTGCTCGTTTTATTAAAGGGGTAGATAGTGTTAATAACATTCTTCTCACGCGCACATTAGCACAAGGTCAGAAATTACAAATACCTATCCATCTGACTTCCGGACAAAAAGCTAAGGTTACCATAATCTGGACTGACCCGGCTGGGGAGGTTTCACCCATATCTCTTGATCCAACTGAAGTTAAGCTGGTGAATGACTTAAATCTGGTTGTTCAGGATGATGTGGGCAATACGTTTTTCCCGTGGGTTCTGGAGCCTTCCAATCCCTCGAAGGCAGCCACTCAAGGAATCAACACAAGGGATAACATTGAAGTTGTTGAGTTTATAGCTTCGACAACCGGGAGTCATCTGGTCTCTATATCACACCTGGGTACACTTCGTAATCAGCGCCAGAACTTCACACTCTTTGTCACCAAGATTGGGAGCGTGAATCCACCTGTCTCTCTGCGGTGGCGTTCCGAATCATCCAGCACGGATTTCAATGACCCAAATAATTGGACGGTGGTTGAGTCAGGGGTACGTTCATCGCTTCCGCCAGACGAAAATACATATGTCTCCATTGAAACTTCCTCTAACCTTGAATTAACGGGTAGGCACATAGATTGCAGAGGCGTGTATGTTACAGGGAGTGGGCAGCTTCGTATCCGATCAGAGGATACGCTTCGAATCCGAGAGGATATAGTTATCAGATCGGGCCTTATTGAATTTCAGGTACCCCATCTTTTGGTTGAAGGAAAGCCAGTATCCAGTATCGTTGAAGGGAGAATCAAAGTAACGAAAAGCATGACTTTCAATGGCGGTCGATGGCGATTTTCAAATACCGTTTTGAATGCAGATTCTGTCTTGTCGTTAAGCTCTACTATTGATCTTAACCGGGCTACCTGGCAGGCAAACTATTTTCGTTTGGATGCTCTGAGTAGGTTTACAGCAAATCGTTCAGTTCTACTTAGTCGCGGAGACGTCATATTAGAAGGAGCCCTTGCAAAAACTGACGGACTTACCATCAAAGTTGATAGCGATATCTCTCAGGCAAAAGTGACCACATCGGGTGGGGTGTTGCCATTGGACACGCTTCATTTAATTGGCAAGGTAACGTTGATGGCTGAAATAGAGGCGAACGTAGTTCAGTTATCAGGAGATATTGATATTACTAGCGATCTATCTTCTAAACGATGGTTAATCTTGCCTTCTTCCACCATAGATCTAGGTTCTAATCACGGTGAAATCGGACAGAGTATTACAGCCACCGGAGCGCCCTCGCAACAGATTATCCTTGCAGGTGATGGTGCTCGCTTAACCTCTCCAATCAACGCGAAACATTGTCTGGATTATTTGGAGATATCAGGTGTTGATGTGGGAGGTCAGGCCATTTTTAATGCTGGCGTAAACAGTACGGCATCTGATGCATCAGGCTGGATATTCAAAGCATGTGATGATGTATTGTTTGCAGATATTGAAGTTAAGTATCCGTGCCCGAATGGATTGACGTCAATTGAAAGCCGCAGTTCAGGCTCGCCAGATCAGTTTGTTTGGCTGGTGAATCCAACAAGTAAAACATTTGATCAGCCAATCAATTATCTGAGCTTGCCGTTGGGTGAATATGAGGCCTTTCTGACGGTATCAAAGAATGGAGACACACATTCCAACCGCACGAAATTTGCGATTGTCAACACGGGAAGCACCCTCCGAAAACCTTCTCTACGAAGAGACGGTGACCTCATTCGGGTGATCGGTTTTTCCCCCAACTTCGTATGGCAACGTGATGGAGCCGTGTTGGAAGGTCAAACAACAAATGTGTTGCTTGATACCCGCCCTGGGAAATACAATGTGCTTGTCTTTGATAATTTCTGCCGATTTATTTCGGACACTCTCGAAATCGAGGAGATAGTTACCTCTGTTGATGATCTGGAAAATGTGGTTGATCTTGACGCGGAAGTTTACCCGAATCCATCAAAAGGCAAATTTTCATTTCACAGCGAGACCGAAGTCTTTGAAATTCGAATTTTTAATTCTGCGGGTACGCCAATTGATTTTTCATACCGTATAAACGGAAAACACAATATCGATGTCGAAATCACTCATCCGGTTAATGGAATGTATTTGATCAACTATGTGAGCGGAAAGTATAGTAAAAGTAGTAAAATCATAATTCAGTAGTTTTCAATGAAAATTGTCTTGTTGTATTTGCTAACACTGATGAGTCTTAGCGTTTTTGCCCAAGCGTCCTTTACATCCTCCAATGGGATTTATTATTTTTTAGATCCCAAAAGCGAACAGGTGGAAGGAACAGATTTGCAACCGTACGATGAGTTTGGCCAATCGGTTGCTAAAGCAAAACTTAAATTCGAGAGCCGCTATGTCGTTAAATCAAAAGGAACAGGAGCCTATGCCGTAGACATAGAAACCATTGAGAAAAAACGCATTTATCAGGCAATCCTAACCATCGACAAAAGCATCCGTAAGTCAGTGGAAGAAGCGGAGTTATCCGCTGACGATGCGGCCAGATTATTATCTCAGTATTATACCATTGCCTATGAGATCTTTCCTTTGAAAACGGTCTTACTGGAGGATAAACTCAAGACCCATAAAAAAGATGTGAGCAAACTTACTTTAGAGCTAACGAATTTCTATTCCTCAGCAAAAATGAGTCAAACGGACAATAATTAAATACTCTATTGATTCCTCAGTAAAAAACTACATTCTTGTACGAGGGAATCCGGCAAAGAAGGTGATGGCTTTTCAACCAAGTTCTCTTTACCCTGCCACGCGTAGTTTTAACTTCTTGGTTAACTCTTCAACCGAGTTTTTAAAATTGGGATCGGTTTTCATCATGTCTTCCACGGACTCCAACGCATGAATGACGGTGCTGTGGTCGCGCCCACCGAAATTAGAACCGATCAAAGCAAGAGTCAATTGTGTGTAGCGTTTGCAGAAATACATCGCTACCTGTCTGGGAATGACTATTTCGCGTTTTTTGATCTTGCCTTTCATTGCCTCTAATTCTACTTTGAAGAAGTCGGCTACGGTCTTTTGAATGAAATCAACGCTGACGTCTGATTGTATTTCTTTGACAATATTCTTCAATACTTCTTTAGCCAAATCCAGATCAATTTCCTTTTTTAGCAAGGTGGCGTGAAAAATCAATGAATTTAAAACACCCTCCATGTCCCGTAGATTCGTATCCACACTTAATGCCAGGTACTCGGCCACATCGGTGGGGATTTCAATGCCATCGGATTTCATTTTATTATGAATGATGGCCAACTTGGTTTCAAAGTCCGGCTCTTGTAAGTCGGCAGTCAAACCCCACTTGAACCTGGACAACAGACGTTCCTGAAATCCTTTCAGATCACGAGGTGGACAGTCACTGGTCATGATAATCTGCTTGCCCGATTGATGCAATTGGTTGAAGATGTGAAAGAACATTTCCTGAGTTTTTTCACGACCTGCCAGAAATTGAACATCATCTAAGATCAATAAGTCAACCTGCAGATAATAATTCTGAAACTCCTGAATCTTGTGATTTTGCAAAGCATTCAAAAACTGGCTGGTAAAATCATTTTGATCGACATACAAAACTATTTTCTCCGGGAGGTTCTTCTTAATCTCATTTCCGATGGCTTGCACCAAATGTGTTTTGCCTACGCCCACCCCTCCATATAGCATGAGCGGGTTAAAGGAGGTAACGCCTGGCTTTTTTGCCACCGCCACACCTGCTGAGCGCGCCAGCCGGTTACAATCACCCTCTACGAAATTGTCAAAGCGATAAGTCGCATTTAACCGCGAATTGACCGTCAATGGATTAAGCGCTTTAAATGAAAAGGGCGAGTATTCATCCTGGGATTTACCAGCGACCTGTTGCAAATTGTTGCTCTTGAAACCGTTTCCATTCGGATAGTTGACCATCAGGGGTGGATTGCGGTGGTTTCCGCTGTCCACGATGACTGAATACTCCAGCCGTCCGTTTTCGCCCAATACCTGGTGGATGGATTTTTTCAATACGGGCACATAGTGTTCTTCCAGCCATTCGTAAAAAAACTGAGAAGGTACCTGAATGGTCAAGACCTCACCTTCAGTCCGCAGTGGAGTAATAGGCTTAAACCAGGTGATAAAATTTTGTTCGTCAACGTTTTGGCGGATTACATCCAGACAATTGTTCCAAATCGTGGTAGCATTCACATCCATTCTATAAAAGGGAGCTAAGTAGAGTTTTTTCCCGCTATAATTTTTTAGGGGGAGACAAAGGTGTAAAAAATCACGAATAAAAAAGGACAGAATACTCCCGAAATTTTAAAAAAAATATTTTCTCCTTTTTTTTATTTTAAAATGAGTTAAAAAAGTGTATTTCTTTTCAAAAAATCTGTACATCCGCTTCACAACAGACATTTCTTCCGTAAGACTAAAACAAACAAGAACTTTCTGCTATAAACGCCACTTTTGTTGCCTGAGCCCTAAGTTTTTGTCATCTTGAAACCGGTATTTAAAACGTTTTCTAAAATCCTTATAATAAAAACGAGGTGAGCGTTACGGTTAACCTGAAAGAACAGTGGGAAAAGGCGGCCCAACAGGAGTTAGGTGCCGGAAAAGATTTGAAATCTCTTGAATTTGAGTGGGATGGAGTACAAATACATCCGTTTTATGATGCTTCTGACGTTCACCACCTGAAAAATTCCTTCTTACCGCCTTCCTCTCAACCGTTTTTAGGCCCTCGCACCTGGTACAATGTACCGGAAGTAAAGATTATGGATGTGCGGCAAGCGAATCAGCAAGCGCTTCATTTTCTTCAAACGGGAGCTGATGGTATTTTTTTTTTAGTAGAGGCAGATTGTGAGGTTTCGGACTTGTTGCAAGGGATTCAATGGCCCCATTGTGCATTGTATTTTTCAATTTCGGCCGGTAGTAAAAACTTCGCTGAGAAACTACACCAGTATTTACGACAATGCGGCTACACCGGAAGTCAAATCACCGGAGGAATTTTCTGGAAGGTATTACCGGATTCTATTGTTTCCGTATCGAGCCTGTTTGCTGCATATCCTTTCTTTCGCTCGTTGGGTGTTTTTGTATCGTCTCAAAAACCTTTTGTCACGGCCATCACGGAGTTGTTTTCAAAATTAATAGAATCCATCAGGTCTCTTTCGCAGCCACAAAAAGAAGAGTTATTGCCGTCTTTAGCCTTTTCTCTCGAAGCAGACACGCAATTTTTCACCACCATTACCCGTGTCAAGACCCTTCGTCAGGTATGGCAGTGTTATGCTGACGCATTAGCTGGTCGGGAATCAACCTCATGTGTGATCCATGTTTATTCTCCTGCGTGGATTCATCCCTCGTTTGAACCACACGGGAATTTATTAAAAGGCACCACCGCGGCTTTGGCCGCCATCAGCGGTGGTTGTGATGCACTCACCATTCAACCGGCTGGTGAAAGCCCATTGGAAGCCAGAATGGCCATCAACACTTCTCTTTTATTGCGGGAAGAGTCGAATTTGCATCGCGTGGCTGATCCGTTAGCCGGCTCGTATCTGATCGAATCACTGATGGATCAGTTGAGCCATCAGATTCAATCTCAGATTCCATTCCGGGCTGCTTCCAGAAAGTTACAAGCACCCGCTTCCGTTTCTGTCTGGAAATCGGCTGAAGGAATAGAGATTCCTTCCGTGATAACGCAACGGGATCATTTACTTGAAACATTTATTGCGGGTGTCCCTCCTTTTTTACGCGGACCTTATGCCACGATGTATACCATTCGCCCATGGACCATTCGTCAGTACGCAGGATTCTCGACAGCGCGGGACTCCAATGCATTTTACAGACGTAATCTGGCCGCGGGTCAAAAAGGCCTATCAGTAGCTTTTGATTTGGCTACCCATCGGGGGTATGATTCGGATCATCCACGGGTGATAGGCGATGTGGGTAAGGCCGGGGTGGCTATTGACTCGGTCCTGGATATGAAAATTTTATTCGACCAGATTCCACTGGATCAGATGTCGGTATCCATGACCATGAATGGGGCGGTGATCCCGATTATGGCTTTTTATATTGTAGCAGCAGAAGAGCAGGGCGTGAGCACGCAACAACTTAGTGGCACGATTCAGAATGATATTCTGAAAGAATTTATGGTACGCAATACCTATATCTATCCTCCGGCTCCGTCTATGAAAATCGTAGCCGACATTTTTGCATACTGTTCTCAACACATGCCCCGATTTAACAGCATCAGCATTAGTGGCTATCATATGCATGAGGCCGGGGCACCAGCCCACCTTGAATTGGCTTACACCCTGGCGGATGGTTTGGAATATCTCAAAGCGGGGGTGGCAGCGGGCATACCCATTGATGATTTTGCGCCACGACTGTCATTTTTCTGGGGGGTGGGAATGAACTTTTATATGGAAGTTGCCAAGATGCGGGCAGGACGGGTGTTATGGTCTGAACTGGTTTCAAGATTCAACCCCAACAGCCATAAATCTTTGGCCTTGCGTACCCATAGCCAGACTTCTGGCTGGAGCTTAACAGAGCAAGACCCTTATAACAATGTCATGCGCACATGTATTGAAGCACTGGCTGCGGTTATGGGTGGGACGCAATCCCTTCATACCAACTCGCTGGATGAGGCCATTGCCTTGCCAACCGATTACTCGGCACGCATTGCCCGCAACACTCAGTTGTATTTACAAAAAGAAACAGGCGTGACTTCGGTGGTGGATCCCCTCGGGGGTTCTTATTATGTAGAATACCTGACCCAAAAGCTAATTGAACAAGCCCGAAAACTCATAGCGGAGGTGGAAGCGCTGGGTGGTATGACACGGGCCATTGAAAGTGGCCTTCCAAAAATGCGAATTGAGGAAGCGGCAGCGGCTAAACAGGCTCGAATTGACTCCCACGAAGATGTCATTGTTGGAGTAAATCGATACATCACAGCAGAAGAAACCAAGCTGGAATTGCTGGAAGTAGATAATGCAGCGGTTCGTCAGGAGCAACTTAATCGGTTGACCAAATTGAAAGAAGAAAGAAATCCAGAGGCGGTGACCCGTACATTAGAGGCTTTGACAAAGGGGGCTAAGGATGGATCTGGAAATCTGCTGGCTTTAGCAGTAGAGGCAGCAAGGGCTCGGGCCACATTGGGTGAAATTTCAGAAGCTCTCGAAAAAGCGTTTGGAAGGTATCAGGCTACCATTAAATCCATTTCAGGCGTATATTCGGGAGCCATGAAGCACCCTCAGGAAGTAGATGAAGTACGCAAACTGTCAAATCAGTTTGCAGCACTAGACGGTCGAAGACCCCGCATTCTTATTGCCAAGATGGGGCAGGATGGTCATGATCGTGGCGCAAAAGTGATCGCCACCGGTTTTGCTGATCTGGGTTTTGATGTTGACATTGGTCCGTTGTTTCAGACACCGGCTGAGGTGGCGCAGCAAGCTATTGAAAACGATGTGCACGTCATCGGTGCATCTAGTTTGGCGGGAGGGCATAAAACCCTTATTCCCGAACTGATAAACGAATTGAAAACTATTGGACGTCCGGACATTATGGTCGTGACCGGTGGGGTCATCCCTCGTCCGGATTATGAATTTTTATGGAAGGCCGGAGTAACAGACATTTTTGGTCCCGGCACTCCGGTGACAGCTTCCGCCAAAACGATCCTACTTAAGCTTATTCAGCGGATGCAATAGGTTTTTGGGATGGTAAATTTCCGCCTTAGTGATGAGCCCAAGGCCTTCGTTAGATTTCTATAGCGGGCGGTCCGATATTTCTCCCACGGGTTTGTCCCGAAGAATCCTTACTTTTAGCATCCTCAAATCATATTAAAGTTATGAAAGTCATTGGTTTACTGATGTTGCTCATAGGGACATCCGTTACTTCATTGGTAGCGCAAAGCAAGAACGATAAAGCACTGATCGGTATAGAAGAGAAATATACAAACGGTGACTATGCCGGGGCCATCAAGGCTCTTGAAAAATGGAAAAAGAAAGCCTTCAAAAAACTAGGTCAGCAAAATGCGTATACGCCAACCTACTTTCTTTACCAGGCAAAGTATCATCTGGCCTCGGGCTATATTCAGGAATTTGAGGCCTATGTTCAACAAGCCATTTCCAGCAGTTTGGCCGTTAACAAAGAGGCCAGTCCCAAGCATGTTATCTTACTGATGGATGTGGCTAATCTTTATGCACAAACACAGTCTTTCCAACAAGCGCTGGAACACCTGGAGAATGCAAAAAAAATCATGGATGCGAATGCCCTGGCTACGGAAGAATTAAAAGCCAGATATGACGTGGATCGGGCTGAGATTCGATCAGGTCAGGGGTATTACAAGGAGGCACTGGAACTCTTGAATTCAAGAGAGGACTACTTTGTCCGAAGAGCGGTGAAGCAAGAAAGCTACGTAGATGATAAGGGCGCTTTAAAAAGCCGCAGATTATCTGAACCGGAACAGATACAGCGATTCAATGAATATGCACGCTTACTTACGCTTTTGGGGAAAACTCTGGGTGATCAAGGGGATCAACGGAAATCAGATGAGTATTTTGGTCGTGCCAATGACTGGATTGAAAAGAATCTGGGTAGTTCCAGTACCGCAGCAATTCGTAACCGACTGCTGCTGGCCAATACATTAGTGGAGTATGGGGTATCTAATGCACGTGATACCGATTATGGAAAACTGCTTAACAGTTTAAAGATTCGACACAAAGCTTCTCATGTTTTAGGAATGGATGTGTATAATGGTTACATGAAGCAACTGATCCGGGAAGATGCCAGTTCCGCCAAGTATCAAAATGTAAAACTGGAATTTGAAAAAATAGTTAAAGGAGCTTTTAAAGAAAACAGTATTCACCGGATCCGTTTAAAGGCTGCTGAATTTGATTCCCGGTTGGATCGGGCCAAAACAAAGAACCTCGAAGGTCAGGCAATTGCCTTGCTGAGTTCTCCCGGCTTACCGCGAAATAATCCGATTACCATTCAGGTGCTGGATTTTCTGTACGGTTTATCAATATATAACAAGAACTACACCAATGCCGAAAAATACTTGAATGATGTATTGGAGATTAAGAAGAATTTGTACGGGGAGGAGGCTCCGATGACACATTTATCGAGAACACTCCTGGCAAACTTTTACCTTGACTATACTAATAAAATCCCTGAAGCGACCAAAATTTATGAAAGTAGCTATCTACAGGTACTAGCCAATGAAATAGGATCCTGGCAAAACGACCATCTGAACATTCTGAATCACATGGCCGCTCTTTATGAGATAACAGATAATTTCAAAGAAGCAAGTAAAGTATTGGAACGCGCAGAAAATGTAGCCCGGGAAAAGTACGATAATGAAGACCGTTTATTTGCTGAAGAACTAACCAACAACGCTCGCTTGTTACTCAAACTTGGCGAATATGAAAAAGCTGAGGAGAAACTCATACAGGCACGAAAAGTGATGGAGTTAAAGAAGAACAGCGAGTTTAAGGAAGTGATCATTGGCATCATTGAAACGCAGGCCGTTCTTTACGGGATCAAAGGCCAGTTTAGTGAGGCGGAAGATGAACTTGATCGTTCCGAGCGCATCATCCGGAAATCCGATAAATTGATAGGTATTGACCAACTATCTACGGCTAAGGAGCTCTCCAGTTTATTCATTCAATTAGGTCGTTACGCTCAAACAGAAGATCTTTTGGATAATCTGGTGGCGGAATACGAGAAACTGTATGGGAAAAATTCTCTCCGGCTGGTTGAGCCATTAGTCAATAAGGGACGGTTGGCGTTGGCCAAGGGAGATTATACACAGGCGGAGCGTCTGGCGCAACGGGCTAATCAGATAGCCTTAAGTGTCTATAAAGAAACTTCCACCAAGACAGCTCCCACCCAAAAACTGATCAGTGACATCGATTATATCATTGGCGACTATGACAATGCAGAACGAAACATTTTAAAGGCTGTCAGAGCGCAGGAAGGTCAGTTTGGCCGACAGCACGTGGAAACCGCGCGATCACTCTCCCAACTTTCGTTGATTAAGTTTTATAAGGGCGATGATAAGAAGGAAGTGGAGAAAATTATGACGGAGTCTCGCAAAACCATTGGTGACCGGTTAGGTACCGATAATCCTACCTACGCGGAGATATTAAAAAACTTGGCGGTGTTATACATTTCTCAAAAGAGATACAACGAGGCGTTTGGCGTCTTAACTCAGGCCGAAGCTATCTGGCGCTCTAAAACCGGTAGCAAAAACAACATCAATACAGCCGCCATTTTTACGTTAACGGGTGATGTCTATTATCAGATCAAAAACTACAGCAATGCAGAGAAGTTTTACGTACAGGCCAAAGAAATTTATGAAAAATACTTTAGCGATACACACCCTGAATATGTAAAGATTCTTTCGAAAGAAGCCAAGGTGGACTATATGCAGAAAGACTTTAAGCGTGCCAAGCGAAACATTGAGCAGGCCTTGAATAGCTACGAAGCCTTTATCAAACAATATTTCCCAGCTCTCAGCGAACGGGAGAAGGCCAAATACTGGAATACCATCCGCCCCGATTTTGAATTCTACAACACCTTGGCATTTAGTCAATTGGATGACTTTAAAGATTTGACTGGTAAAGTATATAACTACCAGTTACTTACGAAAGCGCTACTCCTCAGTTCATCCATCAAAATTCGCGAACGTATCCTGAACAGTAAAAATCAGCCATTGATTGATGCTTTTACCAAATGGTTGCGTGACAAAGAGTTTGCCACGAAGGCACAGTCCATGAGCGCCCAGCAACTGGCTGAAAATGGTATTGACATGGCTGCTTTGAATAATGAGATCGACCGCTTGGAAAAAGAGCTAAGTGAAAAATCTGAATTATTTGGGCAGAGTTTTGAAAACAAAAGAATCACCTACGAGAATGTTCAAAAATCTCTTGCCAAAAATGAGGTTGCGGTAGAAATGGTAAGGTATCGCCATTTTGATCATTCCTTTACCGACTCCATTATTTATGTAGCCATGTATGTACGGAACGATGGGGCGCGTCCCAAAGTGATTGAGTTTCCGCAAGGTCATCGAATGGAAAGCAATTCATTTAAATATTACCGCAATTGCATCATTAGTAAAATTGAGGATGAGCGTTCCTATAAAACATTCTGGGAACCCATTGAGAAGGGTGTGGGTCAGTATACCACCCTGTACCTTTCTCCAGATGGGGTATATAATCAAATCAATCTGGAAGCCATACCTATTCCGGGCTCAGAAGGCAAATTTATCATTGATAACTCCAACATTGTTTTGGTGAATAACACCAAAGACTTGTATTTAAAGAAATTAAAATCGAAGCCCGGAGTTAAATCAAACTCGGCCTCCATGTTTGGTAATCCGATTTTTTATGTGAGTTCAAAAGGGGGAGATGTGGATCAATTACCGGGCACAGAGAAAGAAGTCATGGAGTTGCAACGGTTATTAAAACAAAATGGATGGAAAACCACGGAGTATGTGGAACAATCGGCCAGCGAAGAGAAAATCAAAAATTTGGACAGTCCCAGCATTTTGCACATTGCTACCCATGGATTTTATTCCCCTACAGTAGCAGGAGATGTCTTGGGTGAATTGACGGAGAACGAAGCAGAAATGACTCAAAACCCCTTGTTGAAAACAGGTTTATTGTTGACCGGGGCGGGAGATATACTCAATAAAACCAAGTTCAATTATAATCTTGATAACGGCATACTCACAGCACACGAGGCTATGAGTTTGAATCTTGATAAAACAGATTTGGTGGTATTGAGTGCCTGCGAAACGGGATTGGGTGAAATCACCAATGGAGAAGGGGTATATGGTCTGCAGCGGGCTTTCCTGGTGGCGGGCGCCAAGGTATTAATCATGAGTATGTTCAAAGTGGATGATGAAGCGACACAAAAGCTGATCAGTAGTTTTTACCGCAAATGGATTACCACAGGCAATCAGCGTCAAAGCTTTATTGATGCAAAGAAGGAATTGAGAGCCGAATACCCGGATCCGATTTACTGGGGCGCTTTTATGATGATAGGGCTAGAGTAATCTTGAAGTCTGATTCTAAGTTAAAAAGCCTCACGCAAAACGTGGGGCTTTTTATTGATAAACGATTATCTCTTTTTGGAAAGATGGATAAGCGTTTCGATGGCTTTTTTGGAGTCCTTCACCGGAACAAAGATGTGGTCATGATAAAATGCGGCCACTACGTTGCAACTATTTCCTTCGGCCGCCAATGCCTGAGTAAACGCAGCAGTCAACCCAATAGCTGCCAAAGAAGAATGTACCGTTAATGTAATCCAGGCAGTCATGAGAGAATACCTTAGTTGAAGGCGATCGGCCACCTGTTTTTCCAGAATGACTGTTAATCCTTCCGCTTCTTTAAACACAAGGATTGCTTCTTCGCCATGTAATTGAGAGAGATCAACAACTAAGCAAAAAACATACTCACCAGGTTGAAGAACAGGATTTAGGGATTTCAGCAGTTGACTCAGTCGGATTTCGCCTTCCATAGAATTTAATATTCTTTCACGAACGGAAACATACGAAACAGTTGATTTCACCACAAATCTAATGTTCCAGCTAAATAAAAAACCCCGGGAACTTCCCGGGGCCTCTCAGTTTAGCAAGCAGAGAGTTGATCTTAATAGCGATAGTAATCCGGTTTAAAAGGACCTTTGACATCTACACCAATATATTTGGCCTGGTCACCACTTAATTCTTCCAATTCCACACCGATTTTCTTGAGATGCAGTCGCGCTACTTTTTCGTCCAGATGTTTGGGAAGCATGTATACTTTATTTTCATACTTTCCATGGTTATTCCACAACTCTAATTGCGCCAATGTTTGATTGGTAAAGGAGTTACTCATCACAAAGGAAGGATGACCTGTCGCGCATCCTAAATTCACCAGCCGACCTTCCGCCAGTAAGATGATCTGACGACCGTTTTCCAGTGTATAAATATCCACTTGTGGCTTTACTTCATCCCGTTGACCATTATTTTTTAACCACGCCACATCAATCTCATTGTCAAAGTGACCGATGTTACACACGATCGCTTTGTCTTTCATCCGAAGGAAATGGCGGTCTTTTACAATACCAAAATTTCCGGTAGCGGTCACGATAATGTCGGCTTCTTTTACCGCATCATCCATTTTCTTGACAGCAAACCCATCCATGGCTGCCTGCAGTGCACAGATCGGATCAATCTCGGTGACAATCACCCGCGCTCCGGCTCCTCTCAAAGAAGCTGCCGACCCCTTTCCTACGTCACCGTATCCGGCTACGACAGCAATTTTACCAGCAATCATCACATCGGTAGCTCTTCGGATGGCATCAACACAAGACTCCTTGCATCCGTACTTATTGTCAAATTTGGATTTTGTAACAGAGTCGTTGATGTTAATGGCCGGCAAAGGAAGCTTTCCATGATTCATACGCTCAACCAGACGGTGTACACCGGTAGTAGTTTCCTCTGAAATGCCCCGGATACCTGGTACTAATTCGGGAAAACGATCCAACACCATATTGGTTAAATCACCTCCATCATCCAGGATCATATTCAGCGGCTTGCCGCCTTTAAAAGCGAACAAGGTTTGCTCGATACACCAATCAAATTCTTGCTCATTCATTCCTTTCCAAGCGAAAACAGGAACGCCTGCGGCAGCAATGGCTGCGGCAGCATGATCTTGTGTAGAGAAAATGTTGCAGGAAGACCAGGTTACATCAGCCCCCAGTTCCACCAATGTTTCAATCAACACCGCAGTTTGGATCGTCATATGTAAACAACCGGCAATACGTGCATCTTTTAATGGTTTCTGTTTACCAAATTCTTCACGTAAGGCCATCAACCCGGGCATTTCAGCTTCCGCTAATGTTATTTCTTTACGGCCCCAGGCAGCCAGGGACATGTCTTTTACCTTGTAATTGGTCTTTTCAGCTATCATGTTTAGTGGTTTTCAAAATTTCGCACAAAAATACAATAAAGCTTGATAAAACCGTCATCATCAGCACCTTCCGTTTCATTATTCTGATCTTTCTTCTCCGCAAACCATTTCCTGTTTGAATACAGGAAATTTTCATCTTTTTTCACATGATTTAACTCCGATAGCTGAACAAAAAGGCATAAAGCGGATTAATGATGTAAAGGACGTATGAGAAAATCAATTATTCATATTACCATCGTTTCAGACGTGGTTTGTCCATGGTGTTATATTGGAAAACGCAGGTTGGAGAAAGCGATGGAATGGAATAAAGATCGTTTTGAATTTGTGGTACGATATGAACCGTTTGAATTAAATCCAGACTTACCCATCGAAGGGATTCGTTTAAAGCAGCACCTGGTTCAGAAATTTGGAAGCCTGGAAGCATATAACCAAGTCGTGGATCATGTCACTCAGGTGGCTGCGAGGGAGGGGTTGAGATTTGATTTTGCCAATCAGCACATATCTCCCAATACCCGGAAAGCCCATCAGCTACTTGCTTTTGCCGTTACGGAAGGAAAGCAGGCGAAGTTGAAAGAAGCCTTCCTCAGCGCTTATTTTGAAAGGGGGATCGATTTATCCAAAACCGAAAATCTGATTGATATCGCTCTGACGGCCGGTTTACCATCAAGTGCCTCTCGGAAAGTACTATCGGAGAATCTTTTTTACGATCAGGTAGTCGAAGAAGAAAATCGTAACCACCAGCGGGGAATCCGGGGTGTTCCTTTCTACATTATTAACCAACACTATGGACTTTCCGGGGCCCAGCCTCCGGAAGTGTTTTCAAAAGTGTTTGCTGAAATCGAATCCAGCCAAGAAACCGTGACCGGGGAAGGCTGTGATGTTGTTACGGGTGATTGTTGATTTATTTTCTCCTTTCGTTTTTGCTTTGGTAACTTGCCGCCTGTTTGGCAACCCTCCAGGAGTACCATATGAATCTTGACCATCAGTTACGCTCATCCATCCAACATTCTATTCAGGAATTGTTTCATCAATCGGTAGAACAAGTGCAGATGCAGCCTACCAATGCTGAGTTTGAAGGAACTCATACGTTGGTTTGCTTTCCGTTGACTAAACTTTCCAAAAGAGGCCCCGAGGAAACAGCCCGAATGATCGGTGAACATCTCCAGACACATTCAGGTATCATTACTCGGTTTAATGTGGTCAAAGGTTTTTTGAATTTAGTGATTAGTGATGCGGTATGGATTCAGATACTCCAATCCGTTTATTCGCAGCCTTCGTATGGTAAGATGCCCCCTTCCGGGAAGGAGATCATGGTAGAATATTCTTCTCCCAACACCAATAAACCTTTACACCTGGGTCATTTGCGGAATAATTTTTTGGGATATGCGGTAGCCGGGATTTTTGAAGCGCTGGGCTACCGGGTTCATAAAGTTCAGATCATCAATGATCGGGGTATTCATATTTGCAAAAGCATGGCCGCCTGGCAGCAATTTGGAAACGGAGAAACGCCTCATAGCCAGGGTGTAAAAGGGGATAAACTAGTGGGTAAATATTATGTAGAGTTTGATAAACAATTTAAATCCGAGATCGCTGCTTTGGAGGCTTCCGGCATGCCGAAAGAAGAAGCCGAAAAGCAGGCACCCATCATGAAGTCGGCAGTGACACTGTTGCAAAAATGGGAAGCAAATGACCCCTCTACGGTGGCGTTGTGGAAACAAATGAATGGTTGGGTATACGAAGGTTTTGATGCCACTTATCAACGAATGGGGGTGGATTTTGAAAAATTATATTATGAATCGAATACTTACTTGCTTGGGAAAGAAGAAGTGATGAGAGGAGTGGAGCAGGGAGTATTTTTTCAAAAGGCGGATGGGTCGGTGTGGGTAGATCTGACAGCGGATGGATTGGATCAAAAGTTACTGCTTCGTTCCGATGGCACTTCCGTTTACATGACTCAGGACATCGGCACAGCCATATTGCGGTTTCGGGATTTTCCTAAAATTGAGGGTCAGGTGTATACTGTGGGGAATGAGCAGGAGTATCACTTTAAGGTTTTGTTCTTGATCTTAAAAAAACTGGGATACTCCTGGGCGGAGAAATGTTATCACTTGTCATATGGCATGGTCGATCTCCCTTCCGGAAAAATGAAAAGTCGGGAAGGTACAGTAGTTGATGCCGATGACCTCATGGAGGAGATGGTGGAAGAAGCTGCGAAACAAACACAGGAGTTGGGCAAGGTCACCGAAATGGATCCTGCTGAAGTGAAAGCCCTGGCCGAAATGGTTGGTTTGGGTGCGTTGAAATTCTTCTTACTCAAAGTAGACCCCAAAAAGAGGATGCTATTTGACCCCAACGAGTCGATTCAATTACAGGGACATACCGGGCCATTTATTCAATATACCCACGCGCGGATCAAATCAATTTTGCGGAAAGCAGAACAATTATCAATTCAGCCGGATGCAACTACCTTTTCAACGGTTTTCAATTTAGAGCCAACGGAGCGTGAAGTAATATTTAAAGTGAATCAATATATCACTAAGCTGATAGAAGCCGGACGGGAATACTCACCGGCTATCCTTGCCAATTATGCATACGAATTAGCCAAAGATTATAACCAGTTCTATCAGGCCATTCCCATCTTTCAGGAAACCGATCAGGCTAAACTTAAATTCAGGATTGCTTTTTCTCGCGTGGTGGCGGATGTTTTGAAAAAATCGATGGCCGTTTTAGGAATTCAGGTGCCCGAACGGATGTAATGATGCTTCATGTTGATTACTAAATCTTTATTGCAAAAGAACATCTATTAAGTATCCCCATGACGATGGCAGCCATAGGAACCGATATACGTCTTGCAAAGCAGTTACTTACAGACGGTGAACTGGTGGCCATTCCAACGGAGACGGTTTATGGTCTGGCAGCCAATGCCATGGACGTCCGTGCGGTTACTAAGATATTTCTCGCCAAAAACCGGCCAGCATTTGATCCATTGATTGTACACGTAGGATCATTGGAGCAGGCAAGAAGTATTACCCGCGCATGGCCATCGGCTGCTGAAGTGTTGGCCACAAAATTCTGGCCGGGCCCGTTGACGTTGGTACTTCCCAAGATTGAACGGGTTCCGGACTTAGTTACCTCAGGACTTGATACTGTTGGAGTGCGTTGCCCCAATCATCCGGTAACTTTATCACTCTTACGCTCACTGGATTTTCCGCTGGCAGCACCCAGTGCTAATCCTTTTGGTTACGTAAGTCCTACCACCGCTGACCATGTGCAAAAGCAATTGGGTGAGCAACTTCCTTATATTCTAGATGGAGGCCCATGTAGGGTAGGTGTAGAATCGACCATTGTAGGTTTTGAACAAAACAGAGTAATCGTTTATCGCCTCGGAGGAATGGATATTGAAACTATTGAAGATGCGGTGGGGCCAGTAAGTACTCAAACAAATTTTTCTTCCAACCCGAAAGCCCCCGGACAATTGAGTAGTCATTATGCTCCCGGCAAACAAGTGCTATTAGGAGCATTGAACGAAGTGCTCACAACCTATCCTCCGGAAAAAGTAGGTGTGTTGGCTTTTAGTAATCCGGTGGCTCAGGTTCCATCATCCAATCAAATCATTTTATCTCCCGAAGGCCGGATAGAGGAGGCGGCTCAACATTTGTTTGCTGCACTTCGCCAATTTGATCAGATGGATGTATCCCTTATTTGGGCAGAAACAGTTCCCAATCGCGGGATCGGTCGGGCTATCAACGACCGGTTAAGACGCGCCTCCCATCGTTAACGGAAGTGTTGCCCAGGCTTGGTCATTTATCAGATTGCCAACAGAACTTCTATATTTGTTTTTTACATTATTCTCATGACAAAAAAGAAAGTATTGATCTTGACAGGAGGCGGAGATTGCCCCGGTCTGAATGCCGTCATCCGGGGTATCGCCAAGCGGGCTCGCAAAGAAAAGGATTGGGAAGTTTATGGAAGTGTGGAAGCCTTCAATGGTGTTTTAAATACGCCTCAGGAAATTCTGAAAATGACCAGTAAACTAACTGCAGGTATTCACGTCAGAGGAGGCACTATTCTTAAAACTACCAATAAGGCCAATCCCATTAAGTATCCGGTGGAACAGCCGGATGGATCGGTTCGCTTCGAGGACCGTTCGGATGAACTGGTACGCAAGTTGAAAGAATTAAATTTTGATGCTGTCATCAATATTGGAGGAGATGGCTCACAGAAGATTTCCAAAGCGCTGTTTGACAAAGGAATTCCAATGATTGGAGTGCCCAAAACCATCGATAATGACTTGTCAGCCACGGATGTGACATTCGGGTTTCAAACAGCCGTACAGATCGCAACGGATAGTTTTGATAAGCTGGTGACTACAGCCGAAAGTCATCACCGGGTGATGATCATGGAGGTGATGGGACGGGATGCCGGTTGGATTGCTTTACATACGGCTATAGCCGGAGGCTCTGAGATTTGTCTGATACCTGAAATTCCGTACGACATCAACAAAGTCTTAAAGCGTATTGAGTTACGGTACAAAAACGGAAGAGGCTTTGCGCACATCGTGATTGCCGAAGGTGCCAAAGCCAAGGAGGGTATTCTAGTCTCGCGCAAGGGCGAAAAAGGCTCGGAACATGTGCGTTTGGGAGGGGTAGCCTATCAACTTTCGCAACAGTTAAAAGAGGCTGGGTGCAAAGCCGAAATCAGAGAGACCGTTTTAGGTCATGTACAACGAGGTGGTAGTCCGGTAGCTTTTGATCGGGTGTTGGCTTCTTTGTTTGGAGTCAAGGCATTTGAGTTAGTGTTGGAAAAAGCTTTTGGCAGAATGGTTGCCCTTCGCAATAATGAAATTACTTCGGTCACCCTGGAGGAAGCCACTCAACAGTACAATTTCCTGAACCGCGATTCTTACCTGGTAAAAGCAGCCAAAGGGCTGGGCATTAGTTTTGGAGATTAATACAAGAAGGTTTGTAAAATGTTGGTCAGGTTGGACTGGATGGTGAAAACAAATGAATAGAATCGACCGACTTACGGCTATCCTGATTCAACTGCAATCCAAAAAGATTGTATTGGCATCAGAGATTGCCGATCGTTTTGAGATTAGCTTACGCACCGTGTACCGCGATGTGAAAGCATTGATGGAAGCAGGAGTCCCCATCGGATCAGAGGCAGGGAAAGGCTATTTTATCGTTGACGGATTTCATTTACCCCCGGTCATGTTTACCCAGGAGGAGGCAGGCGCCATGATGATGGCTGGTAAACTCGTAGAGCAGATGACTGATCAATCGGTAAGGCTATCCTTTGATGGAGCACTCTATAAAATTAAATCTGTGCTAAACGAGGCTCAAAAAGACCATTTACAGATTTTACAAGATCATATCGAAGTCTTTAAACCAAGAACAATAGTACCAGCTCAGGCAGGTAATTTTTTGACCGACCTGCAAAAATCCGTTGTCCGGAAGGAGGTCGTTCATCTGCAATATCAGAGCAATCAAAGTGAGCTAACCCACCGGGAGGTTGAACCGATCGGGTTATTTTACTACAGCGCTGCGTGGCATTTAATTGCCTGGTGCCGTTTACGGAACGGGCTACGGGATTTTCGGTGTGACCGCATTCAGGCACTCAAATTCACCAATGAAATCTTTAAGCCTCGCCACATTTCAACCATGCAGGAGTATTTCAATAGTCTGCAACAGGCCAATGTTGAAATGAAAAACGTGTCTGTCATTTTTGATAAACGCGAAGCCCAGTATGTCATTAATTCGCGTCATTATTTCGGATTTGTGTCTGAAGAAGAGAAGGACGGAGGCGTGCGGATGAACTTCCTGACAGCCGATCTGCAGATGTTTGCCCGCTGGCTGTTATCTTATGGAAACGGAGTGGAGGTGGAACAATCGGATGAATTGAGATCGGTATTGAACCAACTAGTGCTGGAATTACAGGAGCATTATTTGAAGGTGGTATAATAGTGTAAATCTTAATTTTTTCCTCCGCTCAGGAAATGAGAGTCCGGTGTTCTTTTAAAGACCATTCTATCCCGACACCGGGAGTAGCCCCAGCTCTCCTGACATAGGGTTGTCAGTGCTTTTAGAAAAGAAGCAAAAAAAATTTATCATAAGCATTTGATCCTGACATAGGGCTGTCATTCAAGCCTCGTTGATTTACATAAAAATCAACACCTATGAATGCAATCCACCAACCTATGTTAAAAACGGTAAAACCCATCAATTTTTTATTTCACCGGGCTCAGGTAACCATTGCTGATTTGGTCAATCAGATCCCCATGGCCAGAAAGTTGTTTGCCGAAGCTGTGAAGCATGATTTGCACGTCACTGGCCCTGTGCACTGGCACTACTTTGGTTTTATGGGTGATGAATCTCAGCCTTTTCAACTGGAAATTGCTTTGCCGGTGGCCGCCCTGGTTTCCGAATACGATGGCCCTTTTCATTTCAAACGCACAGACCTATATACATGCCTTTCTCTGATGCATGAAGGAAGCTGGCAGGAAATACCTCAGAGCTATGGTAAGTTAATGCAATATGTGGTGGATCACCGTTTACAACCTTCAGGAATCAATCGGGAACTGTACATCAATGCCGATTTTCAACAAGGCGATGCAAACGTGACTGAAATACAGATGGGAATCCATTCCTCCGTTCTTTAACCTTGATCCAACGTGACAGACCCAAACAAGTATCGGATGAAAAGAATTTTGATTCTGGTGGGTATAGTTGTGTGCCTGCTTTGTTTACGAATCATTCGCTCACATGCGCAAACACCCTCGTCCACCACGATGAAGCTAAACGCAGGTCACCACCTATGTATTCACCTCCGATAAGAAGTCATCTGATGAATGTGATTGTTTTTAAGACTTCTGTTGATTCAACCGATCAGATTTCCCAACTTCGTCCGTGGTTGGATGGGCTGGCGGGTGACGGCTGTTGGAATTTTGCTCTCGATGATTGCGACAGGATCTTGAGAATAGTTTCGGACAGCATGAAGCCCCAGGCGGCCATTAAAATTTTAGAAGAGCATGGCTTTTCCTGTTGTGAATTGGAATAGAAGTTGTGTTTAATTAAAGGATGACAACAAGCGATCGTGTCAGCTTAAACATTTTTTAATTCTATGAAAAAACCTACAAAACCGGTATCTCCGAAATCAACCAAAAAAGCACGGGCGGGTAAGACCTGGACGGAGAAAATGAATGACCCATCCAAAGAGGCCGTGGTAAAAAAAACAGATAAACCCTTTGCCGATATACCAGCTGGAGGGAAGATGTTGATCGCCACTCCTAAAATTATTGATACCTATGTTCGTCAGATTCCGAAAGGGAAAAGTGTAAGTTTACTCACCATGCGACAGGATCTGGCGTTGGAATTCCATGCGGAATATACCTGTCCGGTCACTACTGGAATTTTCCTCCGGATTGTTTCAGAGGCAGCACATGAACAATGGAAGGCAGGTAAAACCATCGGCAGGATCACGCCCTTTTGGAGGGTGGTTGATCCTGCCTCGGCCTTGAACAAAAAGTTATCCTTTGGAGAAACGTTTGTGAAGACTCAGCGGAAAAAAGAAGGGATGAAGTGATTCATCCCTCTTATGATCAAAACTCTGCGTTCCCTGGAAAACGCGGATAAGGGATTACATCACGTATGTTTGTCATCCCGGTCACAAATAACATCAGTCGTTCAAATCCCAATCCGAATCCACTATGTGGTGCTGAACCGAATTTCCGTAACTCAAGATACCACCACAGGTCTTTCTCCGGCAGATGTAATTCCTGAATCCGTTTCATCAACCGGTCGTAGCGTTCTTCCCGTTGAGAACCGCCAATAATTTCACCAATGCCCGGAAACAATACATCCATGGCGGCTACCGTTTGGCCATCATCATTCTGACGCATGTAAAACGACTTGATCGCAGCCGGATAGTTATATAAGATGACCGGTTTTTTAAAATGCTTCTCTACCAGATACCGTTCGTGCTCAGATTGTAAGTCAGTGCCCCATTGGTCAATGATGTACTGGAATTTTTTCTTTTTGTTTGGAGTTGAATTTTTCAGGATCTCGATCGCTTCGGTATAGCTCAACCGCACAAAGTCATTTTCCGTAACAAAGGTTAGTCGCTCCAAAAGACTCAGCTCACTTCGCTGATCTTGCGGCTTGGAGGCTTCTTCCTCGTGAGCCCGCTTGTTCAGGAATTCAAGATCTTCTTTGCAATGAGTGAGGGCATATCTTACCAGATATTGTAACATTTCGGTAGCCAACTGCATATTGTCGGAAATGTCATAAAAGGCCATCTCCGGTTCAATCATCCAAAATTCAGCCAGGTGGCGTGTGGTATTAGAATTTTCCGCCCGGAAAGTAGGACCGAACGTATAGATCTCGCTCAGCGAAAGCGCATATGTTTCCCCTTCCAATTGACCCGATACGGTCAGATTCGTTTCTCGGCCAAAAAAATCTTCGTGGTGATTTACCTTCCCCTGTTCATTTCGGGGTGGATTAGCCGCATCTAGGGTAGTTACCCGAAACATGGCTCCGGCTCCTTCGGCATCCGAACCTGTAATGACAGGCGTGTGTACGTAAACAAAGCCTCGCTCATGAAAAAATTGATGCACGGCAAATGCCATCGCATGACGAATACGCATGACCGCTCCAAAAGTGTTTGTTCGGATGCGCAAGTGCGCGATTTCACGAAGGTATTCTAAACTTGGTTTGTTTTTGAGTTGCAACGGATATTGTTCAGCATCGCAGTCGCCTAAAATCTCCAGGGTATCCACTTTCACCTCCACCGCCTGACCTTTGCCGAGCGAGGGAATCAATTTCCCAACCACGGAAAGGCAGGCTCCTGTGGTAATTCGTTTGAGGGTAGCCTCGTCCAACGAATTTAATGCCACCACTGCCTGCACATTCTGAATAGTGGAGCCATCATTGATGGAGATAAATTGATTGTTGCGAAAAGTACGTACCCATCCCTGTACACACACCGTTTGAGAGGAAGGAGTGCTAGCCAATAACTCTTTGATTTTGATTCGTTTCATTTATTCATTACGTTTTTTTAGCGGCCGCATGCCTGTCCCGCGCTTTTGGGGGAAATTCGCAAAAGAAGACTCATCCCCTGTAATCAGTACATGTTTTGACATCTTGTTGGGTACATCCTGGCTCATATGCATGGCATCCGTTACTCTGTTTTTATTGCTATCCGATGAATTTGACATATTCCCACGGAGGGTATGCCATGTTCAAACGGCTATTTTAGTAGTTAAAAATCGGAGGGCAAAAAACGACATTTTGAAAGTTTAATCAAAGTCGGTAAATCAAGTATCTGCGGAACTGTCCAAGGATATGAATAAAGATCATTCCATCGGCCAGAATCCCTGTTTGACCTTTTTACTCCGGTATCGAATTGGTATTTTTGCCTAGATTAATACCTATGCAAAAACTCGGTCTCAGCCAAAGCCTTCAACAGAAACTGTCTCCCCAACAGATTCAGTTTATTAAGCTGTTACAGGTACCCACCGCTGAACTGGAAAATCGAATAGAAGAAGAAATTGAGCTGAATCCTGCGCTGGAGGAGGGAGAAACGGAAGAGCCGGAAGAGACCTATGCGGATGAACAAGAGCAAAACGAAGAGGAAACGGAACCAATCGGGCAGGACGAAATTGACATTAAGGACTACCTGCGGGATGATGATTATGCCGGTTACAAGACTTATAATGAAAGCGGAGAAGACGATGAAGATCGGGAGATGCCTATCCCAATGTCCACTTCCCTTCACGAAACTCTTCTAACTCAGTTGGGATTTCTGGGCTTACCTGAACGTCAGAATATCATTGGCAGACAGTTGATCGGAAGCATTGAAAGTGACGGTTATATTCGCAGAGAACTGGAGTCCATCGTGAATGATCTCGCTTTTTCACAAACCATCGACACCTCTTTGCCAGAGGTGGAAGAGTTACTAAAAAAAATTCAATCCTTTGACCCGGCTGGCATTGCTGCACGCAACCTGCAGGAATGTTTGCTGCTACAACTGGAACGCATGGATGATGGTCAGGATGTCGATGTCATTGTCGCCAAACGAATTATTTCTGAGTGCTACGATGAATTTACCAAAAAACACTATCTCAAAATTCAGAAAAAACTGGATTTAGACGATGAGGAATACATCAAAGATGCCATCGAGCTGATTGTTCGGCTGAACCCCAAACCGGGCGGAGAGTCAGCCTCCGGAATGGTCAAAAATCAATTCATCATCCCTGATTTTATTTTAACAAACAATAACGGTAAACTCGAACTCGCTTTAAACTCCCGCAATGCTCCCGAGCTTCGCATCAGCCGATCATACACGGATATGTTTCAGGCGTATGACAAGGGCGATAAGAAAGACAAGAAATTGAAAGAAGCGGTTACGTTTGTGAAGCAAAAACTCGATGCGGCCAAATGGTTTATCGATGCGATCAAGCAACGACAACAAACCTTGCTAAGAACGATGCGTTCCATTGTTGATTTTCAATATGACTATTTTTTGGAGGGAGATGAGACCAAGTTGAAACCCATGATCCTGAAAGACATTGCTCAAATGATCAACATGGATATCTCCACCGTCAGCCGGGTGGCCAGTAGCAAAACCGTACAGACTGATTTCGGCACCTTCCCGTTAAAATACTTTTTTAGCGAAGGTATTTCAACCGATTCGGGTGAAGAAGTAAGCAGCCGGGAAGTCAAACAAATCATTAAGGATTTGATTGAAGCAGAAGATAAAAACAAACCTTACTCCGATGACAAGTTGGAGGACCTGTTAAACGAGAAGGGGTATAATATTGCCAGACGTACCGTAGCTAAGTACCGGGAGCAACTCAATATTCCGGTGGCTCGTTTGAGAAAAGAAATGTAGTGTATGAATACCCTCGCCAAAGGCATTTCCGTCATCTTTCATCCACTGTTGTTAACCACCTACCTGGTACTTGTTCTGGGATATTTGATGCCGGAGATGCTCCGGTTACAAACATCACAGATCCCCCTGTTTGCAATGGTAGTGGCAATCATTACGTCTGTTTTGCCGACTGTCAATTTGCTGATTCTGAAGTTTTTTGGCAACATCAAGTCTCTGACCATGACTACCCGTCAGGATCGATATGTTCCTTTCATCTTGATCTCTGTGTTTTATGTGGCTGCTACGATCATTTTTTATACGATGCAGAAGGTTAGTCCGAATTTTACTAAACTGCTGATGATTGTGTCTTCGTTAGTAGTAGCAGCAACACTCATTACCTTTTTTTTCAAAATCAGTGTTCATGCACTGGCGGTGTGGGGGGTCATCGGAATATTGTTACCGTTGAATAAGCTGACGGTGGGTCAATTAGTACTACCCACGGCTGTGGTCATAGTTATTGCCGGTTTCATCATGTCATCCCGTCTTTATTTACAGGCGCATACTCCGCGCGAAATCTTATACGGGGCCGCAGTAGGTTTTGGATGTAGTTTTTTATTAATGAATATTCTATTCTGATTTTTTATGGCTAGTTCATTTTCATTTTTAACGTATGAAGTAACAGGGGGTGTCGCCACCATCACGTTAAATCGCCCCGAAGTTTATAACGCCTTGAATGACGAAATCACATTTGAATTACAAGATGCGCTGAAAGCTGTTGCCAAAGACGAAGCGGTTAGAGTAGTGGTACTCACAGGCGCAGGAAAAGCATTTTGTTCGGGTCAGGATTTGAAGGCGGCCTCCGGTCAGCAGAAGCGTTCGTTTCAGGATTCGCTTCAAAAAAGATACAACCCCATCATCCGGGCGATGCGTTCCCTACCGAAACCTATTATCTGTCGCCTGAATGGTGTAGCGGCCGGTGCCGGGGCATCCCTTGCGTTGGCGTGTGATATCATTGTTGCCAGTGAAGAGGCATCACTTATTGAAATCTTTATTAATATCGGATTGGTGCCGGACTCTGGTTCATCCTACTTCTTACCCCGGTTGATTGGCACCGCGAGGGCTTTTGAATTATGTGCTATGGGCCAGCGGGTAAAAGCAGCAGAAGCGTTCACCATGGGATTGGTGAATAAGGTTTGTCCTTCCGATCAACTGGATCATACGGTGCAAGGATTCACTTCCTACTTTGCAACTGCGCCTACCAAATCGGTTGGATTAATCAAAAAGATGCTAAACAGATCCTCTACCGCTACGCTTGAGGATATGCTTGAATATGAAGCCTACTGTCAGGAAATCGCGGGGCAATCCGAAGATTATAAGGAAGGCGTAACAGCCTTTTTGGAAAAACGCAAGCCTTCTTTCACGGGTAGATAAATAATCCGAACGACAGAAGTCGACCCGGATCAATAAACGCTGGTACGCAAACTGGTGGTATTGATTTGAATACCAAAGGACGCCTGCAGAGGTGTGGTTTTAAAATAGGATTCGGCATCAGAAGAGAGACCCACCCCTAATTGAAATAGTCCATAAATATTTCCGCGCAGCGGGAAACGTCCGGTCAGGGCAGGCTCAATAAATAATTGGGGAGTTTCATCTGGCTCCACTTCGAATCCTTCGGCACGAAATCTCTTAAAATCGACAGAGGAAAACCGCATACTCACAGACATGTTAAATCTTCGATTATTGGTGCCGATACCCGGTTGAATAAAAATACGCTGATACTCTCCGGTGGTGACCAGTTGCTGCTGTCCAAATTGCGGGAAGAAAAAATAGTACTGGGATGAATGCGTGGACTTACCCAAACCATATCCACCAAACAATTCGATGCGCATGTTCCGGTTAGCATTAAAATATCCGATGCCGATTTCCCCGAACTGCTGTTGACGGGTGTATTCCGCTTCCTTTTTTGTAACAAACGATCCATTGGCCATCATGCCCAGATGGTCAGTGATGGAATACGCGATTTGGGCATCCACACCAGTACCCACATAGGCACCTAATTGAAACTCTCCGGCCTCGCGAAATTGAGGAGTGTTTCTAACATTGGGCAAATACGCCTGGGCGCAACTGCCCAGCAGTACAGACAGGAAGATGAAACGGAAAAATCTCAAGGGTATGTCAGGTTAAAGCCTGAGACAAGGTACACGAAAAATTGAAACTAAAAACCGCTGATCGAAATACCAGCCGTAAACGTATTCATGGTAGTGCCCTTTGGCCCTTTGTTGCTTTCAAACATTTCCGAAAGGTTATAGTACATAAACCAGTTAAAGCTGCCGATACCAAAACGGGTATAGACCCCATAGCGGATCGGGTTAAGGCCGTGGTTGAACTTGTTTTTAATCGTTTGTTTTTCTCCGTTTTCGCTGAATTTAACTTTGGTAAAGGCATCGAATAACACACCTACCCGGCCTCCCACCGCTACATTGATGCTTCGTGAAATATCCTCTGGCTTACTATCAAATCTAAACTCTACGGGAATTTCAAAATAATTAGCAACCAGCATGGATTTATTAAGCAAGGGTAATCCCAGGCGGGTGGGACTTAACAAATTATACTCCTCCGTTTGGTCCGGAGAGGCAGCGCCATTGGGGAAACTCACTAACTCAACGGTATCTATCAGGGTAGCACCATTGGTAAACTTCCAACGTTCCAGACTGATGCCGACCCCCGGGTTAAAGCTAAACTTGGATTTCCCAAAGCGCATGGGGTATTGATAGTACACATTGAGTGCCCGTGAACCCCAAAATCCTTGATTCCAGGTATTAGGCGCGCTCAAGGCTCGGTTCACACCTAAGTCTACCACAAAAGTACCCGGAATGTTTGGCTTAAGTTTCTTTTTTGTTTTGACCAGATCGGACTGGGCTTGTGCCGTAAGAGCGACCAAAACCATGACTACGCCAAGTAAATATTTTTTCATGCGATGAAAATTCAACAGGTATAACGTGCTGCTCATTTCTATATTTTCCTTCAAAATAAAAACCCTAACCCACAGAAGCCGGGTTAGGATTTTTTGTGGGCTCGGAGGGAGTCAAACCCCCAACCTTCTGATCCGTAGTCAGATGCTCTATTCAATTAAGCTACGAGCCCTTCCTTAAAAAGGTGTGCAAATGTAGTGAAATATTGATGCCCCTCAAATGCTCGTAATTTCAATTTTTAGGCCAGCCAGCGTATTTTTTTCGAAAATAAATAAAGCTCCCGGTAATCAGCAGGCTGCCTGCCAGAGAGACTACATATCCAGCAGATATAAAGAAGTCGAGCCAGTTAAGTTCTGAACCAAATTCCTTGAAAAGTACCACACTCATACTTCCCAGGTACCCCACCGAGTCAGCCAGGTAAATCAAAAAGCCAACGGTGCTCACAATTCTAAAGGTAGCGATCAGACGATCAAAGAAGATGCTGTTGAATTGGATATATCCAAAATACAAACCCATTCCAATCATCACCATCCAGGAAGTGGGATTGATAAAATGGTGCTGGAATAGCCACATGCCCAATCCTACCATGAGTAGTCCCAGTAATACGATGCCATGGTTGATCATCATGGCGTAAAAGTTATTCTTAATCACCATCAGACTGGCAATGACAATCAAAACGATCAACGATACCAATGACTCAGTCCGGATAAAGATGCTGGTGTCCGTTTCTCCGATAAGCTTGAAGATATCCGCTGAGAAGTTACTTCGAAAATCCCGAAAGATCGTCAGCATCATATACGTGAGAACCAAAAAAACCAGGCCGGGAAGAAACAGGAAGGTAAACTTCAAGCGATCACGACCGGTCATCGGTAGTCGCTTGGTGCGCAAAGCTTCGTCTTCGGCAGAGGGCAATGGAATTTTATCCAACAAAAAAAGAAAAACAAGCAGTGGCAAAAAAAACAGAGATGCGGTAACAAAGGGCATCCAAAGTTCAGAAGTACCCCAGGCACTCATTGTCCAGCCACCAATCGTTTTGGCAAAACCATCCGAAAAGATAAAGCTGACCGATAAACTGGCTCCCAATACCTCTGTCGTTTTTCTGCCTTCCAGATAGCCAAAGACCATCCCCCAGACCATTCCAAGCGGAAGTCCGTTTAAGAAAATAAAGATCAAGCTATAAGGAGAAGGGGTTAGGGCAAATAAGAGCCAGGCTACGGTAGCGATGCTTACCATTAGTAAAATTCCTTTTGCCCGGCCATGCGCCCCCAGTTCAGAAACAACTTTGATGCCGATAAATTTAGAAAGCATGTAGCCAAGCATTTGTGAAATCACCATCCACACTTTAAAAGAAGCGCCTGCCCAAACCATCCCTTCGTAAGTGGCTACCCCAAATGCTTTGCGCAAAGCAAAGATGCAGGTGTATAGACAAAAGGCGGTCATTGCCGTGTATAAACTGAACCAGAACGTGCTGGTGGTACTTAACCAACGGGTGATGGGGTGATGGACGGGTTTCATTGGCAGGGGTGAAGATACAGATTTGAACTTCACACACCAGAAAAATCCCTTTTTTGAGGGATAGGTGGGTAATGATCGTATGGTGACCTTTACTTAAATGACCGTGATTACTGGTTGGTCATTTTCAGGTTTAGGAAAAGGACTACACATGTGTAGTCCTTTTATTTGTTAAACAAGGTTGGTTTTCTAACAACCTAATAGCTGTAGGAAAGCAAGAACTAGCCCAGTTTAAACTGAATGGGTAGTACCATTTTTACGCGGACAGGCTTGCCTCGTTGCTTACCAGGGTTCCATTTAGTTTTACTAATCGCGCGAACGGCTTCTTCATCGCAACCGGCCCCGATGCCACGCAACACCTGGAAATTGGATGGCTCACCGTTTTTATTAACGATAAACTCGACAAACACCTTTCCTTCTACCTGATTTTGCCTGGCGCGCTTCGGATAGACCAGCGTCTTTTGAAGTTGTTTGTAAAATGCTTCATATCCCCCCACAGGCTCGGCATGTTTTTCCGGAAAAGAAGTGAGACTGCTGGCGGTGTCTTCCGGTATTTCAATTCCTCCCATCTCTATGTCCGGGTTTGGATCGCCCATATCAGGAGGTTGTGGGTTGTCGTCTATCATTGGATCGTTCTTGGCTTCGACAAGTTCCATCACAGGAGACTTGGATTTTGGTAGAATGCTTGTAACCGGTTGCTTGGCTGGCTCTTCAACAGGTGTTATTGGGATGACCAGCAGTTCCTCTTTCTCAAAATCCGGTATGCGCGGAGGATGAGGGGTAATCGTGCTTTGCCATTCAAAGGCGGTGATCACCATGATTACACTAACGCTCAGGCCGATGGTAAAAAATAGCGGCTGCTTGCGACTTAAATCTTTTGAAACATGTTTCTTGGTTTCCATAGCAGATCGGGTTTATGTTGATAATCCCGATAGACGAATAAAGACACATTACCTGGAAGCCATCTCAAAAATACCTCCCCGGGTGTCAGGCTGACAGTATTCCGTATTTTTGAGATGACTTCTCATAAAATCTATTTCCCTTGCTCGTTTGGTCTTTCGATTTTTTGATTTGCGGGAGTTGTTCCCGAACTCTTTTCCCATCGATTGAGAAAGAAGATCAACAACAGGATCACCACCACTGCGAGGAAGTATGTAAAGAAGCGAAAGATCTTTTTCATCTTTTGATCTTGCTCATGGCGCTCCAATACCGCCCGGTAATTCCGAAACCGGTCAGCCCCACTGGCCGTCATCCGTTGTCTGCGCAAGCGTATTTCGTGTTTACCCATGATAGCGGATCTTGAGATGAAAGCGTTCCCGAAGCTTATCCAATGCGCGATAGGTTCGCATTTTTGCCCCGCTCTCGGTCATATCTAAAATAAAGGCAATTTCCTTAAAGTCCTTGTCTTCAAAAAAGCGAAGCTCCAAAACCTGCAGCATGTCTGTTGGCAAATCGTTCATGTAGTTTAATAATCGCTGAATAGACTCTTCTTCCCAGGGCTCCTCGGTTTGTTCAACGAGTTGTTTTACTTTGAGTTCTTCAATACTAAAAACTTTTTTTCCTTTGTTTTTGCGGTAGTACTTATTGATTTCATTTCCGGCTATTTTGTAGAGCCACGCGGCAAACGGTACGCCCCGGGCTTCGTATTTCGGTAATGCATTCAGCGCATTGACAAAAGTCTGCGAGCACAAATCGGCTGCCATCTCTTCGTCATCTGTATGGCGCATCAGATAATTAAAGATCCGATCAAAATACCGTTCGTATAATACCCCAAAATGACGCTTATCTTTTTTAGATCGCTCAATCCATACTTCCTCTTCACGGATTTCCTGCTCGGTCATGCAAGGGTTTTACACAACAATAATGCGTTGCTTTGATGAAAGTCACAAACCCGATATCCGGGCAATTCATATGGGTTAACGATATTCATCCGCGTGGAAATATCCGTTCCTGTGGTTTAGACTTGTGATCACGTCAGGAATAGCTTACTTTTTCACCTCTAATTCTCCTGACCTATGCGCCAACTGATTCTCCTTTATTTGTGTATGCTAGCCTTTTCCGGGTTGGCTCAAAAGAAAAACATGGCTCCTGTGGAAGTTCCGGCAGCTTCGCCTATAGTTGGTAAGACGGCCGGCCTTAAAAAATTACCGGGTTATTTTGAATTGTATTACGATGAAAGGCAAGACAAAATGTTGTTGCTGATCGATAAACTATCCACCGAGTTTTTATATGTGGAATCTCTGACCGCGGGCATCGGTTCCAACGACATTGGATTAGATCGCAATCAACTGGGGCGAGACCGGATCGTGAAGTTTGAGCGAATAGGTCCGAAAGTTTTGCTGATAGAACCGAACCAACAATACCGGGCTGTCAGCTCCAATCCGGCTGAACGCAAAGCGGTAGAAGAGGCTTTTGCACAATCAGTTTTGTTTGGATTTACTGTACTGGCCGAGGAAAACGGAAAAGTACTGGTAGATGCTACCGATTTTTTTATGCAGGATGTGCACGATGTGATCGGTACCTTGCGCAGCGCCCAACAAGGAACCTATGCTCTGGATAAAACCCGATCAGCATTTTATCTACCCCGAACCAAAAACTTTCCTGAAAACACGGAAGTGGAGGTGACACTGACGTTTACCGGACAAGCGACAGGTGGCTTTATCCGAAGTGTAACACCTACTCCCGGCAGTGTTACCGTTCGTGAACATCATTCCTTTGTAAAACTGCCGGATAATAATTACAAGCCTCGGGTTTTTGATCCTCGGGCCGGATATTTTAGTATTTCGTATTACGACTATGCCACACCCATCTCTGAACCACTGGAAAAAAGATTTATCACGCGACATCGGTTAGAGAAGAAAAATCCAGGGGCAGCCATGAGCGAGCCGGTAGAGCCCATCATTTATTACATGGATCCGGGAGCTCCCGAACCCATCCGCAGTGCTTTGATGGAAGGAGCTCGATGGTGGAACCAGGCCTTTGAAGCTGCTGGCTATAAAGATGCGTTTCGGGTAGAATTGCTTCCGGAGGGTGCCGACCCGATGGATGTGCGTTACAATGTCATCAACTGGGTTCACCGATCTACCCGTGGCTGGTCGTATGGTGCCAGCGTAACCGATCCACGCACGGGAGAAATCATTAAAGGTCATGTAACGTTGGGTTCGCTTCGGGTGCGTCAGGATTTTTTAATTGCCGAAGGTTTGCTGTCACCGTATGAAACCGGTAAGCCGGTTTCTCCGGATATGGAAAAACTGGCGTTGGATCGACTGAAACAATTGGCTGCTCATGAAGTCGGTCATACGATTGGCTTGGCGCATGCCTATTCTTCCAGTTCTGAAAACCTGGCTTCAGTGATGGACTATCCGCACCCCATGGCGCGAATTATGGGAGGTAAGATTAACATCCAACAGGCGTATGACAACAAGATTGGTGCTTTTGATAAAGTGTCCATTACATATGGCTATGCCGACCTATCACAAAGCCCGGATGAAAAACAGGCGCTGGAAACCATCATTCAAAATTCATTAAAGGCAGGAATGACGTTTTTGTCAGATCAGGATGCCCGTCCAACTGGAAGCGCGCATCCGTATGCGCATCTATGGGATAATGGAGCCGATGCTGCAGAAGAGTTAAATCGGGTGTTGGATGTGCGATCCATCGCGTTGAAGAACTTTGGAGAGAATACCATTAAACCGGGTATGCCCATGGCCTTGCTGGAGGAAGCATTGGTACCGATTTATTTTTTTCATCGTTATCAAACTGAGGCTGCCGTGAAAATGATTGGGGGATTGAATTACCGTTACGCCCTTCGGGGAGATGGACAACCCATAACGGAATTTGTTCCACCAGCCAAACAACAGGCAGCGTTAGACGCTTTGCTTAAAACTGTAAAACCTGAAACTTTGCGATTGCCCGAATCTTTGCTAAAGTCAATCCCCCCGCGGCCATTGGGTTACCAGCGTCACCGCGAGTTAGTTAAGATCAAAACTGAATTAACATTTGATGCATTGGCGACTGCCGAAACAGCAGCCGATGTTACGTTTGGTTTGTTACTTCATCCGGCCCGTGCCAATCGGTTGGTGGAGTATCAGGCACGTGAAGCTTCTCAACCTTCGTTGGAAAGTATTCTTGAAAAAGTATCGATGAATACCATTAAAAGCACAAGCAAGACCGGGATGGATGGAGCCATTCAGCAAAGCGTTAATCATGCCTGGGTCACGAATCTTTTGAAATTAGCTCATCATGCTGGCGCCTCCGCTCAAACAAAAGCCATCACACAAGCCAAAGTCAGACAGTTACAAAATTGGCTCACGGAAAAGGCGCGCCTCACCGCAGACGAAAACTGGAAGGCCCATTATACTTTTCTGGCCGGTCAAATCACCCGAAGCCAGGAGTCACCGGAAGAGTTTAAGACTGAAAACCTGTTAGCGCCTCCTCCGGGGCAACCCATCGGCATGATGTGCTCATCGTATTAATACCAAACCCCATAGTCCCTTTGAAGGTTGGAAGTTGTTCATGAGGAGGTTCAATAAAGGTTCATGTGCCGGCACCTCACATCCTCGTATTGATTTTTATGACTTTTCCAGAAGAGGTTAGGAAATTCAGAAAAAAATCTTCTACCTTTTAAGCTCTTAAAGGCTATTTATCATTTTTTATATAACCAGTTATTGCAATGAATCTGAATATTGATGCAGAAAATGAATTGACGTATGATGCGATCGTTGTGGGTACCGGGATCAGCGGAGGCTGGGCAGCCAAAGAGCTGACGGAGAAAGGCCTGAAAACGCTTGTTCTGGAGCGAGGCAGAAATGTAGAACATCCCAATTACCCGACAGCTACCAAAGACATTTGGGAATTTGAAAATGCCGATCGGCCTACGCAGGAAGATTTGAAACAACAGGGCGTTCAAAACCGAACCGGCTATACCATTCGTCAGTCCACCAAACATTGGTTTGTCAACGATCTTGAAAATCCATACACAGAAAAGGAAGGAAAGCGGTTTGACTGGATGCGGGGCTATCACGTAGGGGGCCGATCCATCATGTGGGGTCGTCAAAGTTACCGCTGGTCTCCGATGGATTTTGAAGCCAATGCCAAAGAAGGTGTTGCCATTCCCTGGCCGGTGAGTTATAACGAGATCGCACCGTGGTATGAGTATGTTGAAAAATTTGTTGGCATCAGTGGCCAACCGGAAAATCTTCCACAGCTACCAGATAGTGTTTTCCTTCCACCCATGGAACTCAACTGCGTGGAAAAGGAATTAAAGAAAAGCATGATGGATAAGTTTGGCCGCATGCTCACCATCGGTCGGGTGGCCCATATCACCGGTCCCTTATCACACAATGAAAGCGGGCAACGAGGCAATTGCCAGTATCGCAACTTATGTAGCCGGGGTTGTCCGTATGGAGCCTACTTTAGCAGTAACTCTTCTACGCTTCCCGCTGCCGCCAAGACTAGCAATATGACTCTTCGCCCCAATTCGATCGTCCATGAATTGATTTATGACGAAAAACTTGGGAAAGCCACCGGAGTAAAAGTATTGGATGCCGAAACCGGTGAGCAACTGGAGTTTTATGCAAAGGTAATTTTCCTGTGTGCCTCTACTATGGGCTCTACGTACATCCTCATGAATTCAAAATCTTCCCGATTCCCCAATGGCCTTGGCAATGATAGTGGTGAATTGGGTCACAACATCATGGATCACCAACTGGGTGTTGGAGCTGGTGGAGAATATGATGGATTTGATGACATGTACTATGCCGGTCGGAGAGCCAATGGCGTGTACATCCCACGGTACCGAAACATAGGCAAAGACAAACGTGACTATCTGCGGGGCTTTGGATATCAGGGAGGAGCCAGCCGGCAAGGATGGAGCCGGATGGTGGCAGAAGCAAGTTTTGGAGTTGGATTGAAAGAGGCGGTAACGAGACCCGGCAAATGGACCATGGGAATCATGGGTTTTGGAGAGGTGCTGCCCGACCACCGAAACTTTGTAGAAATGAACTACGACAAAAAAGATAAGTATGGCTTGCCCACACTTTCGTTTGATACGGAGTTTCATGAAAATGAATTAAACATGCGTAAAGACATGAAGGCCGATGCCGCAGAAATGCTCGAAGCCGCTGGTATCAAGAACATCTACACGTTCGATAATCCTACAGGATTAGGATTAGGAATTCATGAAATGGGTACGGCCAGGATGGGAAAAGATCCGAAAACATCGGTGTTGAATAAGTACAATCAGGTGCACGCCTGCAAAAACGTATTTGTGACCGATGGCTCTTTTATGACTTCCGCGTCATGTGTAAACCCATCGTTGACCTACATGGCCTTCACCGCCCGCGCAGTAGACTATGCCGTACAGGAATTAAAAAAACAAAACATTTAATGGTATGAACAGGAGAGAAGCATTGCAACGCACCGCCCTGGTATTGGGTTACGCCATCAGCGGCCCCGCCCTGATGGGTATCATGAATGGATGTAAAGCCGCCCCTGAGTTGACTTACACTCCGTCTTTTTTTACCAAAGAACAAGCCGAGACGGTCAGTGAATTAGCACAATTAATCATTCCAAAAACGGATACTCCCGGAGCGAAAGAAGCAGGGGTACCCGGCTTTATTGATCAGATCCTTCAGGAGTGTTTTACCACGGAAGATCAACAACGTTTCATGACCGGATTGACGGAATTTGAAGCCGATATGAAAGCTTCCTTTGGTGATACATTTGTTTACCTGGATGCGGAGAAACAAACACAAGCCTTTCAAAAACATCACGATGCCGCTGTAGAGGCTGCCCGGGCGAAGCCATCGGAACCCAAGCCATTTGTATTGATGGTAAAAGAATTGACGCTGTTAGGGTTTTTTACCAGCGAGCCGGGGGCAACGCAAGTATTGCAATATGAAGCAGTTCCGGGTCGCTATACCGGTTGTGCACCACTGGCCGAGGTGGGTAAAGCCTGGGCTTCATAGAAAATATTGCTTTTGGTGTTTTCAATCCCGCCCCGGCCAAAGGCCGGGGCGGGATTTTTACAGACAGGTCTCTCTTTCAGAAACACCATCTGTTCATGGCTTGGAAAGCATGAACCTTCCATCCGATGGTAAAGAACTACTTCTTGATTTTAGAACTGATATATTCTGCTGCCTGACCGATCGTTTGCATTTTTTCAGCATCATTGTCAGGAATCTTAATATCAAAGGTCTGTTCAAATTCCATCACCAGTTCGGCATAATCCAGCGAGTCAATGCCCAGATCTCGGACAAAACTGGCATCCGGAGTAATTTCCGATTCCGGAATCCCTAGTTTATCGATAAGAATGGCTGCTATTTTCTTTTGTACGTTTTGCATGAGGTATGTATCTGCAGCAAAGCTAAAAACTTTTACCCATGATTGTTTAGTCCGCGATTGCCTGATACGTCAGTACTTTGAATTTGTCACCGATGTTCCAATAAGGGGTATTGTACATGTTTGTGAAAATCAAGGCTACCAGTTTCTCCTGAGGGTCGGCCCAATAGTGTGTGTTAAAAGCACCTCCCCAGCTAAAACTTCCTAAACTCAGAACCGATTGCCCATCGTTTTTCTCCGTTTCCAATCCAAAACCCAATCCAAAAGCATTCGACATCGTTTTGGGCAGTTGATCGGTCAGCATCAGTTCAACCGTTTTGCGACTCACCAACCGGACGCCATTGTATTCGCCCTTGTTTAAAAAAAGTTGAAGAAATCGGGCATAATCTTCTACCGTGGAACTTAGTCCCGCGCCCCCCGAAAAGTACTTACCAGCCAGGTTGGGATAGTTTGGATTGACATTGTCATAAGCGGTAGTGCTGACGGGTGCCACCAAGCCATTTTTACTTTGATACAGCGTCACTAACCGTGCATGTTTTTCTTTTGGCAAATAGAAGTATGTATCGTTCATGCCGAGGGGTTGAAAAATACGGGTGCGAAAAAATTGATCCAGCGACAGCCCGGAAACCACTTCGACCAGGTAGCCTAGCACATCCGTATTCAATCCATAGGTATACTGTTCACCGGGATGATGTTTCAACGGCAACGAACCAAGAATCTTCATTTTATCAGCCAGCACCATCTGATCGTTTCCAATGCCACTGGGTACCCCCGCTTTGGCATAAACAGCTTTGAACTCCTGACTGCCAATGCCGGCATAGTCAATTCCTGAGGTGTGGGTGAGCAGGTGACGAATGGTAATTTCACTTTTGGCTGGAAGGGTGGCGTAGCTGGTATCTGACCAGTTAACACTCGCGAGCACTTTGGGTTGTTTAAACTCCGGAATGTATTTGGAAACAGGTTCATCCAATAAAAATTTTCCTTCTTCCCAAAGCATCATCACCGCCAGACTGGTAATCGCTTTGGTTTGTGATGCAATGCGAAAGATGTCGTTTGTTTTGAGAGGAGTTTTGGTTTCGGTCTGGCGATAGCCGTACGATTTGAGATGGATGATTTTACCATTTCGGGCAATCAGTACCACTGCTCCCGGTATCCACTGATTCGTAACATGGGTATTGATCAGTTCATCCACGCGTTGTAATCGCACAGAAGATACACCGTTCTCCTCTGGCTTTCCAGGCAAAAGTACGCGTACGGATTGGGCGGATGTTTCGTGCATCAGGCATGCTGCCACCAGTGTCAGGAAAAGTATTTGTCTCTTTTTCATATACCATTCTTTTGTCGATCATTAAAGGCCTTTGATGCTCATCCCTCCGTCTACCAGAATGTTCTGTCCGGTGATATAGCTGGCTTTGTCCATGGCCAGAAAAGCGATAGCCGCTGCCACCTCTTCGGGTTGCCCCACCCGGGCAAGGGGTGTGCGAGCGATAATTTTTTCCATCCGGTCGGGTTGTGAAAGAACGGCTTCAGTCAGCGGTGTTTCAATATACCAGGGTGAAACGGCATTTACACGAATGTTAAACTCGGCCCACTCGGCCGCCAGGTGGCGCGACAATTGAATGATAGCTGCTTTGGTCATCCCGTAGGGCGGTCCGCTGAGCACATCCAACTGGCCAGCCACCGAAGCCAGATTGATGACACTGGCCTGACCGGAGTTTTTCAAGAGGGGAAACGCCAGCCTTGTTAATTCCGTCATGCTGAACAGATTCAGTTCAAAGAGCTGACGATATTCTTCTTCGCTGTAGTCAATAAACTTTTTGCGGACATTGCTGCCCACGTTATTCACCAGGATATCCAGCTTGCCCCAATTCTCGTCCACTTTTCGGATCAGGTTTTTGCGAAACTCTGGCTGCGTGATATCGCCTGACATCACAAACAGCCGGGCGGAGTGTTTCAGTTTGCCCTCCAGCATCTTTGTGTCGCGGGCTACCACCAGTACTTCGGCTCCTAAATCCAACAGTTCCTGAGCAGTCGCCTTTCCGATGCCCTTGGTGCCACCGGTAACGAGTGCTTTTTTGTTTGCCAATGACCAATTCATACATCTACAGATGATAACCTGTAACTTAAAAGTGATAAAGTTTTTACCCGAAACAAAATATCAGAATACCCCACCGGATGTTGGCCGGGTCTACATGACTACCGGTCAAACGTAAACTCTCTCAATTTCTGGCTTGAATCGATCCTGGTGGATGGTCATGGTGAGGTTCTCAAGACATCCTTACTTATTGTATTCTGCCTTTACCACCAGCAAGACATAGCCTTTTTCAATAGGAAGGTAGCCGTGTTCATAGCAATAAAAGTAGGTTGCCCCGTCTTTGGTTTTGTACAGATCGGTGTGGTAACGGAGGTCAAACCCAAGTTCGGTCAGCTTGCTCATGGGCACCCTTGTTTTTCCGGCAGGGTTCAGACTGGCCAGGATTCTGCGGTTTTTTCGCAAGGCGTTGTTGACATTGCGAACATAATTGGTTTCATCGCTGTTGAGGCGATTGTTAAAACTAACCCGACACTGGTCGCTGCAAAACTTTTTGTCGGGCCGGCCTTTGAGGGGTTCTCCACACTCAAAACATATTTTAGCATCTGCGGCAAGGGCTGGCATTCAGTGAAGGTAGGAAAATATTCCAATATTCTTACAAACGGAATGGAAAAGGCAGGTGCTTGACTATTGGCAACTATTTTATAATTTCCCTAAAGAAAACGGAGTGGTTTGGTACGAGGTAATGTCCTGCAGTAAGTTAGCCTCAGAGTCCCCGGGGCGGGAGACTCTGAGGGGAAAGAAAGAATATGTTCATGTAAAACTAAAGTCAGTACGTCTTAAATTTAATAGAGGATCATTTTTCAGATGAAATTTGTAATTTTTTTTATCACCCTTATTACCCTGAGTGGGGGTGAAATCTTCGCCCAGTATAATGGTCTGGAGATTGCCCTGGGAATGAAATACCATGACTTTTTGAATTCCCCTGTCGGCAAGCTATCAGTCGAGAAACGTGGCAAAGTCAAGTATTTTTTGATATTGAATGATAGCGGTAAGATCAAGGAAATAAAATTGATAAAAAGTGACTTTGGGCCAAGTATTGAGAATGTGTGTCGTGAAGAGATTAAAATTCTTGAGTTTATTCCTCCGCCATTCGTAAAAAAAGGTGACATGTATAGGATGGAAGTTGAGTTTCGTTTTAAGAAAAAAGGAATGAATTACTTCCTGCCCAAAAGAAGAGAATTAATTGTATCCAGAGATTGATTTTTTTAATTTTTAATTCCTCGCAGAGTCTCCCGCCTCGGGGACTCTGCGAGAAAAGGGAGAAGGACTCTGATGCACAAGGGCGCGCAGCAAAGCGTATATATGAACGAGCAGATAATATGAAATGAGTGTAAGGAGAAAAATAGCGGAGAAAGATGGGGTATACTTTATTACATTCACCTGTGCGCGCTGTCTTCATTAATTTTAATTCCTCGCAGAGTCTCCCACCTATGGGACTCTGTAACTACGGTTGTTGTTTTGAATCAATAACTTGAGAAAGAGTATCGGTCATTTACACATGGCTACTCCCGGCTAACAAGACTACGTTGTAGCTCCACCAGCTTTTCCAGCTCCACCAGTTCTTGCCGGATACCTTTACGGATAATGTAAGCCAATACAACGGCAATGATCAGAGCGGAAATGTCCATGAAGATCAGCCAGGCTAAAGAAATGTGCTTGTGGAACTCCGGAGTGAGCATGTAAAAACCAATAAAGTAAACGACAAAGATGATCATGGTTATAGGCCCATGAATGCGTTTTCGGAAATTATGAAAAGCAACGGCCTGCTGCAAGGAACGGGCTGTGGTATCAGAGATATGTACTTGTTTCGAACGCCAAACACTGAAAAACTCAATTGAGATTCGGATGATCAATCCACCGATCATCAGGTGATAACCAATTTTGCTCAACACATCCTGGAAATGGTAGAGGTAATAGAAGTAAAACATTAATACCAATACGGTGATGGAAAGCACCACGGCATTTCCATAATGCGCGGAAAGAGCATTCTTTTTGCGGGCTTGAGCTGAGGCCATAAGTTCGTGGATGTTAGCTTTCGGTTGTCCCTGGTGGCTGGTTTTGGCTTTCTGCCAAAGAGCGGTCACATCAGTAAGTTTTTCGTCTTTCATCGTCTATCAGTAATTTTAATTTTGATTTGATCCGGTGAATTTTTACACGCAAATTATTTTCCGTGATCCCCAAAACTTGCGCGATCTCTGCATAGTCAACTTCTTCCAGTACCATCATAATTGTGAGCCGATCTACTTCCTCTAATTGGCCGATGGCGCGATAAAGCATGTTTTCATCTTCAAACGATTCGCGGGTGTCTGTTTCAGCGGGGACAGCGGCTTCCAGGGGCTCCTTTATTTTGTTTTTATCCTTTCGAATCTGCAACAGACAAGTATTTACTGTAATGCGATAAATCCAGGTTTTGTAGGAGGCCTCTGCCCGATAGCCAGACAAAGCATTCCACACATTAACAAAAACATCTTGTGCCAGATCGTAAGCCGTATCCGTATCTCCCTTCATAAAACCGCGACTAAGGGTTAATACCATGCCATAATACTGTAGATATAATTTTTCGTATAAAGCTTGGTCATCCGGATTCATAGCGGCTTTCAAGGAAGTAACTCAAGAAATATCATCTGCAAATTGACCACGACTATTTTTTTATGAAACTATTGATTTGAGCATACATCCATTCGGGTTGGTCGAACATAATAAAGTGCCGGCCCGCAGGAGCAATTTCAAGTTTTTTGTTACCGAGATTGGCATATTGTTTCTCGTAATTGGGCAATACCATTTCTTTGGTGGGAAAGGGAGCGCCCAGAATAAGTACGGGCACTTTAATCAGTGCCAATGCTGGCCGTAGATCCAGTTTTAATAAATCCGTATATCCGTACACATAGGTTTTACGATCGGCTTGTAGCATCCACGATTTGATAAGTTCTTGTTTTTCGGCAACCGTGGTCATGCCTTGAGCCATCATCGTAGCAGAATTTTTGAAAGCCTCCTCATCCATTTCGAGCATCTGTTTGTTGTAAGGACTTTCATATTTTAATGCTTCTACCGGCACTCCGGGCATCATCACCTCGCGCATACATGCAAGGGCGTCTACAATAACAACCTTATCAATGGCAGAGCCTAATTCAGCCGCCAAATCCACGGCCAGGTTGCCGCCCATACTATGCCCAATCAACGTGAGTGGTGCCAGCTTATTTGTTTTAATATAGGCCAAAAGTTCTTGCTTGATGGCATCATACCACGGCATGGGAATAGGATCAATGCCGTTGAAGCCCGCATAGGATACCAGGTGTGATTCATATTTCCCGTGCAGATGAGTAACCGTTTCGTTCCAAACCGTACCCGGGGTGATAAATCCGGGTAGAAAGAGTATAGGGTTACCCTGACCTGATTTAGTAATACGAACGGCTGACATCTGCGCAAAGGCATGATTGACAGCGATGACAAGCGCCAAAAGTAGAAGGATCTTTTTCATAAATGGTTACGTTTTTTATACTCAGATACAAGTCAGGTTGATTTATTACAGAATTGTTTGATTTTTTTTTCAAAGACTTGAACCTCGGATGCGGCTTAGTCGTTTTTTTTTAATTCCCCGCAGCGTCTCCCGCCTCGGGGATCTCTGCGAGAACAGGATCTTGCCCGTATGTTCGATGGTAATCAGCGATCCGTTGGCAAGTTCTTCTTCACCTCATATTCGAGCAGCAGCGTCACATAAAAAGCATCGCAACGAAAGAGAATATGAAATAGCCTATACTTCTTTAATCGAAATAGAATATTGTTAGACATGCCTGAAAGCATCGGAGCGATGAAGAAGGGAAAATGGCGGAAGTCCCTTTTCAACGCGGGGTCGTTAAAGTCCCAAACGACCGGTTCACAAGGCTGCCCCAGATTCATTAAAGAGATGGAAAGAATAATTTTTTCAAGGACCGACCGGGTGGTAAGCCGGGATGTCATCATCTGAATTAATTTTTCAGTATCAAAATAGCTGTCCGGTTGACGCATGACCGCACATAACCGCGCAATGTGGTATAGAATCACAGAAGCGTTGGGGTACATTCCGCTGATGGTAAAGCTGTTGGTCATCAGATCACGATTGTCAATGGCTCTCTTGATGACTTCTAAACTGGCTCGGTCCTGCTGATTGAGCGTGAGGCTCTGGCGGAAAGTGAATGTCAGGATGTTACATAAAACACAAATTTCTAATTCGATGGGCATTTTCCCGGAGCCAAGCCAGGTCCCATAGAAGGGCAACTCCGCATAGGTGGAGTCCATTCCTTTGATCTTCTTTTGTGACAAGTTGGCAAAGGGTACCAGTTTTTCTTTCACCTGTTCTGCTCGTTCAGCAGTGAGATGGTTCGATGTCATCCATAGGATGACGGTATCATCGGCATCTTCCGCCAGCGCAAAATGCTTTAACCGCGATAGCACCCAACCATAGGGGTAATGCATGTTCGGCTTTGTCTGATAAAAATTATAAACATAATCACAACCCGTGCTGGCATACAGATGATAGTTGTTTTGGATGCCTTCCGTTATCCGGTCAACTTTTTCACGTTGACGGAGTTCCAGATGATGTCTCAGGTTCTGAAGCACATAGGCGATGGAGGCCGGAAAAAATATGTTGTTGTCTTTTCGCAGATAGGGGAGATACGAATGAAATCGTTGAGAGCCAAACATACCCTTTTCCAACCCATCTGCTTGTGCAGCGATTTGTAAACTCTCCAGTTTTTCGATGAGAAAGTCTATGGTATTCACATGCGAAATGTAACACGGCTCATCCTGCCAAAAAAACCAACGATAAGATCGCAGGAAGCAAAAGAAAAGCTTAGGGGAAGTAAAAGCACCGGACGGCAAAAAGACGGCAAATGCAGCACCAGGGTCAAAGGAAAAAATAAACCGATCTGACCCGTACACGTCAGCCAGAACTATATCTGACTTCAGGTATGGCTTCGGATAGAAGGATTCAGATGCTGCAAAATTTGGATGATCTAAAAACCCACTACTGGGCCTCAGATTTTAAAGTCACGAGAGCCTACTTGTTTTTTGCGTTTCGAGAGGCACGGATGGCACAGAAATTTACCCTCGTATTTTTCAAGATAGTAAATTTTTTATCGCAGGCAAATCGATTGTAAGTTTTTTAGAAATTATCAATTTTTTAGCCTTTCTTTTAATTGAAAATCACGGCTCTAAGTGGTTTGTGACTCTTTTGCCTGACGACCATGCATGTAAGATTATTTTACTATGAAGGGTATCATTTCCTAGTCCTTTTGTTATTTTCGTTTATCGATTAACAGAAGTGACTTGGACGTCAAGAAAGATGGAATAGTCGCTGATTATAAATCTAGAATTCTTAAAAATCAAACCTATGACCTCCAAGAGCGGGCTAATTACTTATCTGGCACTTACCATAGTCATCCTCACTCATACTAGTTTGCAAGCGCAAAGTAGCTTAACTGATAAACCGAATAGTAACTCTTATACGATAACTTTTAGAGATAAACTACCTCCAACAAAAACAAACGGGAACAATCAAGTATCTGTAGTCAGATCAGATTCTGTTAGACTTGTACATGATACATATAACGAATCCCAAACATCAAAGAGATTAAATATTAACTCAAAGGATGGCACAACGGTGAGTAAAAATGATTCGATTAAAATTCAGCCTACACACTCAATTCTCTTAATAAAGACTCCCGAAGGATCATGGACGAAAATTCATACATCAAACGGAAAGAAAGATGAAAACTAATTTGCTACAAGTTCCTTTGCTCTTGCTAGCAGGCTTTACACTTACTTTTTCATCTGCCACCCGGGCACAATCACTTACAACAGGGGGATCGCATGTGGTACTGCCATCTCCCAATACCTGGAATGCTTTGAATGATGGAAAAGCAGACGTTGATCTGTATACTGGTCGACTTAATTATACAATTCCGCTACATGTAGTGAAATCGCGTGAATTAGAGATTCCAATTTCTGTACAGTACTCAACAGATGGAGTAAAAGTAGACGATTTGGCCAGTGATGTAGGACTTGGTTGGCAAATAAATGCAGGAGGCGTAATCGGAAGAGTAATGAGAGGGTTGCCCGATGAATTCGATGGGCCCTACACAATTCAATTAGGTTGCACAGGCGCAGGATGCCAACCCGAAGTCCCAGCAAAGGGTTTTTTAGATGCTAATGTCGGTGACTATTCTGATAAGGATTATTTCATTTCAGCCAGCAGGTCGGTTGATGATCGTAAGAGAATTGTAGAATTTTCGAATAGAACAGGAGATTATGTGTCGTTAGGATCGAACCCAAAAGTGTGGGATACGGAGCCCGATGAGTTTTATTTCAATTTCGATCGTTATTCTGGAAAGTTTGTTTTTGACAAAAATGGGGCTATTCAAATAGTACCACATCAGAATTTACTTATCACTAAGATCATCACAAACAATTTGTATGCGTCAAATGAGGCTGGTGTCTCTATGATTACTTCCTTTCAGATAACCGATGACCGGGGTATTAAGTACACTTTTGGTAACGTAAACCCAACGTCAAAAGCTCAAATGACAGCAATAGAAGTTACAAAGTACTCGATGTATTCAAAATGGTTTCAACTTGCCTATTACTTTTCAGGAAACGGCTGGTACACGGAAGTAACACCACCAATCTACCTCAATCTATTTGCTACAACACCAGCCTTACTATTAGACAATGGAGTGGCTAACTATGGAATAGACCAGGTAGAGAATAAACAGACATTCACTTCAAGCTGGTATTTGACGAAAGTCGAATCTCCAAATGGAGATTTTATAAACCTTGAATATAAAAATGAAGACATTAAATACCTCACGGGCAAAACTCACGATGTCTCCCAGTTGAACCTTGATCGATTTTTTAATGGGGAAACATATATATTTAGCACAGACTACTATAACGATGTTCCTCCTGCCATAAGCGCAACCGGACACAAGTATCAAGGACAGCGCTTTACAATTACAACGTCTAAGTCAACAATAAACAGCAAAAAACTCCTTTCGATTACAGCGGCATCAGGTGAAAAAGCAACTTTTCAAAGTACCACAGTTAGACCTGATTTGGTTGGGGCAAAGCGATTGGAATCAATAACTGTATTAAATTCCAGTAATGAATGGATCAAAACATACAACTTCAATTATGACCTATCTATTTCTGAAGAAGAACAATATCGCTATGAGTTCAAGGTGCTCACTACGGGCGGATTTTTATATCCTCATGAATTTATGGGGAATAGTGGAACTACCAATAACTATTGGAACTATATATATTGGGCTGTACCGTTCGAAGGAGATTGGTTGGCTATGATGACAGCCGATCACTACAGAATGTTTCTCTCGGGTATCACGGAAACCTTTTTTGGTGGTACTACAAGAGATCTTGTTTCTTTTGAATACAATACGGATTACATACTTCCTGCCAGACTTTCTGCAAAGCAAGACTATTATGGCTATTATAATGACAATTTCGCAGGGCATACCCTGCGTAATATCACTTATTTAGATAGCTGGCAAACCTCCGTACCCCTGCCGGTTGTATTTGCATCACTCTATACAGTGAATCAAGCACTCTACATGCGACCAACCGGAACAAATCACAATAGCGTAACTGAAAAAGCTAAGGCTGGAGTACTTAAGAATATCTTTAATCGAAATGGCTCTAAGATTTCGATTGAATATGGGCATAATCAAGGCTTGAGGGTTTCAAAAATTTCATATTTCCCTGATAAAAATGTTGCATCTTCCGAAGACATTAACTATGTGTACAACAATCCGCAACCGGCAGGTTTTGACGCAAAGTTTTCAAATGTTTTCCCGACCAAAACCATAAACGGTGGCGCAACGAGAACCTCCATTTATTCAAGTTCTGTGCCAGTTAGCCAATCGCTCAACAAAACCAAAGGTGGGTTTGTTGGTTATGGAACGATTGAAAAAGTACGAACCGGATTAGGAAAAGAAATATTTGAATTCTCCAACCCTGGAAGTAACCCCAATACTGACTACCTGCGTTATGATGTTTATAATTCCGCTAATGGAACTGCCATTCAATTAAATACCTGTGATTGCTTCCCTTACGCCCCGAAGAATAATGTCGATTACCAGCGTGGCCTCTTAAAGAAAGTCACGGTAAAGAATCAGGCAGGGAACACGCTAAAATCCGATACTTACAACTACAGCATCAATCCTTCGGGGTATATTCCAAAAATAGTTTACGGACTAAAACCGGGGAAATACGTATTTGATGGATTTCCCATAGTTACAGCTGCCTTCTACCACTATAAAACTGACTGGGTCTACCTTGACAATGTAGAAAGTAAGCTTTATGATCAAGCCGATCCCGGAAATGAGAACAAGAGTGCAATTACCACCACTCACTATCACTATTACCGCCCCGGGGAATCAATCCCGGTTTCCGATCTGCTCGCTCGAAAAGTCTCTATTACCCTGCCTACCGGAGAAAAATCAATAACCGAAACAAAGTTTCCTGGTGACTACATATTTACAGGCTCACCAACAGGTTCTGATGCCATTAGCATCTCGTTACTAAAGTCTAAGAAGATTGAAAGTGTGCCTATTGAATCAATGAGCTACCTTGAGAAATCTAATGGAGGTACCACTGTTAAGTATTTGCTTGGTGCATCGTTGTCCAAGTTCAAAGAGTTTTACACCGGAAAAGTTTTTTTATGGGAAAACTATAAGCTGAAAGCGGGTATTGGAAGCAGTTTTACAACTTATCCATGGTCAACCATAAATGGAAGCAACATTTTTTCGTGGACAAATGAAAGCAATTTTAAACTCGTAGGAAGCATTAACTCCTACGATACTTTCGGTAATCCATTAACAGAAACCGGAGAAGACGGTATTCAACGAACCTATACCTGGGGTTATAACAGTTCATTGCTGACATCCTTAATTCAGAATGCCGGAACGTATCAACATCAAACTAGTTATGTCCATAAACCATTGGTTGGAGTTAATCAGGCTACCGATCCTAATTTGAGGAATACAAAATATACCTTTGATGATTTCAACCTGCTTAAACTTGTAAAAGATCACGATGGTAATATTCTCAACCGGTATCGCTATAACTATAAGGGTAGTGCAGCGAACACGGCTAGCATTAGTCATACTATCAACACCAACAACTCTGTTACTTTTAATGCTACTGGATATGCTTCCGGTTCTCAGTTAACCTGGAACTTTGGAAACGGGACGATCAAAGAAAATGGTGCTGCCAACGAAACTGCTACCTATCCCACTGCAGGTCAATATACCGTTTCACTTACCGTTGCACATGCTGAATATGCACCTACAACAATCACAAAAGTAATCACCATTTTACCTGCTCTTTCAATTGCCATCACAGCACCCACTCCAACCAATGGGTCGAACCGTACAGTGAGTTGTGGAAATAACCCAACGACTACCTGTTTGGTTACAGCAGCAGGTGGACCTTATACATTTAAATGGGAGTATAATTATAGTGCTTCGGGTAGCTCAACCTGGTATTCAACAGGAAGTAACTCCTCCACGCTAAGTTTTAATCTGGTTGGTGTGAATGCATCGTCTAACCAGATCCGTTGTAAAATTACCGATGATAGTGGCAACACAAGGTATTCAACAAATAGCCTTATAATTTTTTACACATGTGGCACTCAGCCAGGGCCTAGTGATTGCCAGCCTGGATGGACATGGAATGCGCAGCTTGGAAGATGCGATCCCCCGCAAGGGCATTGTGGTGAAGGCTGTTTTTGGAGTGGTTTAGAATGTGTATGTCAATAAATTTAGATTGAGAACTTATGACAAAAACTAGTTCATTTTCTCAAAATAAGAATAACGACTTGCACTTTTGGTATCTGTTACCGCCATTTCAATCAGTAATAATCAAATTAAGCCCCTCGATATGATACGCTTTCTACAAAAACATTTTCCTCTTCTTGGTTTATGTTGCTTGATTACCACCGCAGCTTTTTCACAAGGGAATTATAATTATTCATTCAACATTACCGGCCCCACAAACATTTGCCCGAATGGGACAACCACCTATCCCTACTCTGGCCCGATTAACCTGACTTGGTCTGTTACTGGTGGGCAGATAGAGGGATCTAATGTAGGGCCTGCAGTATTGGTAAAATGGACAAGTGCTAGCGGCTCACTTTCAGCGTACGGATCAGAATCAAACTGTTGGACGGAACCTGACATTTATCCTCCCGTTACGTATTGCGACACGCACAATTACACATCAAACCCTTTCACTATCACCAGTTCAGGTGTTCAATTTAATGTTGGTGGTGGCGGAAATGTTTGCGAAGTTTCTCCTTCCGGTGTTAACATTACAATAAGTGGTTCCCTTACCTCATACAACTATCAACTAATCAGGAATGGAGGCACGTTAGTGGGCTCTCCCATTGCGGGTACAGGAGGTGCGCTTACCTGGACCAATCAGGTTGTTGTTGGAGCTTATACCGTTAATAGCGTTGGCGCGTGCGCTATTGCCATGAATGGCACTGCCTTCATTAACCAGATTCCCAACTCGGCAGGAGGAACTATTTCTGTCGGAAATGGAATACTGACGCTTAACGGGCATACCGGCAATGTTTCGCGTTGGGAAAAAAATTTAGGAAGTGGATGGGTAGCAATTCCAAATACAACTACCTCGCAAAGCTATGCGAATGAAACGGTTACTACTCAGTACAGAGTATGGGTAGTGAACGGAGTTTGTGCAGGAGTTTATTCATCACCTGTTACTGTGAGTTATCAGCGCCCACCTTCAACTGATCAGAATTTTTTACGCACAGAAACAGTATTAATTCCCGGGATTTTACAAGAGCACCAGCTACCCATGCTTCCTGTAGAACAAAAAACAACTGTTTACCAATACATTGACGGCCTGGGCAGAAATTCACAAACCGTAACCGTTGAAGGGAGTTCCTTAAAGGCAGATAACGTTCTTCCATTTGAGTATGACCAATACGGAAGGCAGGTAAAAGAATATTTGCCTTATACAAGTTCGACAGAAACCAATGGAAAGTTCAGAGAAAATGCCCTATTAGGAGAACAGTTCAATTATTATGCTGAACCGCCACCGGCAGTGGCCGCAACTACTATAGGTGCCTACAAGAGCAACTTCTTTGAACCGTCACCTCTTAACCGCATCAACGAAGTCGTAGGTCCCAGAGATGACTATTGGAATACGATACCTAAAAAAACTACTGCCGTTACGAAATTGAACGTTGCAGGCGAAGTACCCTTATGGAATGATTTTATTTCAGGCTTACCAGAAAGAAATGGCTTTCATTTGCAAAACACCGTAATAGTACAGGAAACCACCGATGAAGAAGGTAAAATCACCAAAGCATATAGCAACTCCCGTGGCCAAACCGTGATGAGCCGGGTTGGAAACGGAACCGAATGGTTCGATACTCACTACGTTTATTCACCTGCGGGTTTGTTAATGTTTGTTATTCAACCAGAGGGCGTAACGCGCCTAACCACAGAATTTGACGGAGCGTCAGCAAGTGATAAACAATCATTTTTGGACAGATGGGCATTCCAATATCAATATGACGATGAACAAAGGCAAATAGCCAAACGCATACCGGGCTGCGCTGAAGGTAGTGAGGGTTGGTTTTACACGGTATTCGATCGCTGGAATCGGGTTGTGCTAACACAAGATCCGGAACAACGCATACGTAACGAATACTCGTTTACTAAGTACGATCGGTTTAACCGACCAATTATTACCGGGCTTTACCTAACCTCTACGGCATTATCTACGCTTCGCACAACGGCTGCTTCGTCAAGCACGCGCTTTGAAACAGAAGTTAATAATTCCACGGGCTACTCGTTAACCGCCACATTCCCAACCTCAGGATTAAGTGAAGGCAACCTGCTTACCATCTCATATTATGACAATTATGCTTTTCTTACTTACACAGGATGGGATACTGAAAGCAATAGCTACAGTTTTGTTAATGTAAGTGGGTATCCCCAAAATACTGAGTTACTTACGTCAGTTAAAGGCCAGTCCACCGGCTCCAAAATTCGGATTTTGGGTCAAACGAAGTGGCTAAACACGGTAACACACTACGACAAAAAATATAGGCCCATACAAGTAATTACGGAAAACCATTTGGGCGGAGTTTTACGGACTACCACGCTATTCGACTTTGTTGGAAATGTATTGAAGGAGCAACTGTACAATGCCCATGCTAACCTTACTATTCAAAACCGCTATACCTACGATCATGCAGGCCGTCAACTAACGATGCATCACCAAGTAAACGCCCAGCCGGAAGTGTTGATGGCATCGAACAGGTACAACGAGTTAGGACAACTGATCGAGAAAAATATACATTCGGCAGATAATGGCGCTACTTTCCTGCAATCAATTGACTACCGTTATAACATTAAAGGTTGGTTAACGCATATTAACAATACATCCTTCACCCAAAATTGGGCTAATGACGATACCAACGACTTGTTTGGTATGGAGCTACAGTACTATGTTCAAAACCCAGTCAATGTAGGTACATCCGGAGATACTCAGCTACAGAAAAGCTTGTATGATGGAAATATTTCTGCCATTAAATGGAAAGCGGATACAAAGCAAGGCACACCGGAAGAGCGTATTTATGTATTTGATTACGATCTATTAAGCCGCTTGAAAAAAGGACATTATGCCAGAAATACGCAAACGGGGTTTAACCCGGCCTGGACTGGCGAGTCCGGCATGTTTGACGAAATAATACATGGCTATGATAAAAATGGAAACATAAAAGTAACGGATGGTAGCGGAAACCCCCAAATTGCCCTAACCCGATTTGGAAAAGTGCAGAACACGAAGGGCACGATTGATCAGCTTAAATATGGCTACCGTCTTAACAACAAGCATAGTAACCGGCTTATTGATATGGACGATACGGGTAATGCTTCGCTTGGCTTTAAGCCGGCCTCTGCCAGTATTACCGAAGAATATATGTATGACCGAAACGGCAACCTGAAGTTCGATCATAACAAAAGCATTTCCAGCATTCTTTATAATCACTTGAACCTGGTTAAAGAGGTGCAGTTTACCCGGCCTGGCGGACAAATCGATAAGATTGAATACACCTACGATGCCACTGGCAACAAACTCAGCCAACTGGTGCGCATTAACGGGGCGCAGGTTTGGAAAACAGATTATGTGGGCGGTATGCAATACGATAACGGCTCACTTTCATTTTTCATTACAAAAGAAGGCAGGGCGGTAAAGAATAACACTGTTTTTGATTACGAATATTTTCACAAAGACCACCAGGGTAATGTGCGTATCGTGTATGGCCCGCTTAAAGAAACATTGACCTACCGTGCCACCATGGAAAATCCGGGTGGCAGCTCAACGTTAGCTCAACAAGAAGAGGCGTCATTCAAAAATATTGCCACTACCCGACATACCAATCCTGCATTTAACTACACCCCATCCTCGGATGTTGTCGTTGTTCCCGATAAATCCGCCCGAACCAACGGATATAGCGGATACAACCCGGTGGGGCCGGCTAAAATGCTGGCTGTAAGCACGGGCGATAAAGTATACATTGAGACTTATGCCAAATACAACCAGGTTACCGGAAGCAATGTGGTTATTACGGCTTCTGCCCTGCTGGCTGCATTTATCTCACCGTTTGGTATTGTAAACGCTGGCGAAACGGCCACACTTTACCAGTCTTTTAACAGCAACCTGCCCGGAGTTTCGGCCGGCATGGGCAGCAGTACCACGGTGCCCAAGGCGTACTTAGTGTGGCTATTCTTTAACAGCAGCTACCAGTTTGTAAATGCAGGTGGGCAGGCCATAACCACCAGCGCCTACAACGCCTTTGAAAAACTGAGCCGTTCGTTCACGGCCACGCAAAACGGCTTCTTGTACATATATGTGGCCAACGAGAGCAACGTGAGCGCGGCCGCCAGTGTGTACTTCGATGAAACGTACATTGTACATGAAAAAAATAACGTTACATTACAGGTAGTTCAGGCTTCTGATTACTATCCGTTTGGACTATCATTTAATCAATACCAGGCTGACCGGCTGAAGGAAACTTCATCTGGCAACTTCGAGCCTGAACTGCGCAACCGCTACCTGTTCCAGGGGCAGGAGTTGCAAAAAGATTTGGACTTAGGCTGGTACCAGTTTAAGTGGCGCATGCACGACCCGGCTATTGGAAGGTTTGGGGCGGTGGATCCGTTAAGTGAAAAGTATGTGCATAACAGTCCTTTCGCTTTTGCTGAAAATCGTCTTATTGATGGTGTTGAACTTGAGGGATTAGAATGGAGGAATTCTACGAGAGAGGAAGTTGAATCCTTTATGAATAACGGCAATTCAGTGGGTGAGGGCGAGGTCGGATTTATTCGAGCTGTTGGAGGAGGCGAGAGGGGCTACTTTACTTTTGTGGGGGAGACTCAATATCAAACTACATGTGACGCTTCTGGAAATGAATGCGTTGAACCAATAACCTTTAATTCCAAGGCACTTTATTCTAATTATACGAATACGCTTGAAGTTCTCCATCGGAGTGGTACCGTGCTAACATATTCACCAAATAATAGCGGAATGATTGAATTGCCGTCATCGGGACAAGTAGCAACAGGGTTGGGATCATTAGGTAACTTTGAGATAGGAGGAGAACACCTATACAGTTACTATAATAGAAATGACGTTGCTAATGCCCCTAGTGACCAGTGGGCAGAACCAGAAGTTCTTGCTGGGTTACTTAATAGCATTTTTTCCTACAAAGATTTGTATCCAAACGACATAGTTCATATTGGTGATATGCGATCCCCATCTAATGGTCCTGTAAATATTGATGCAAGTAGAACTCATCACTCGAATCGAGGGGCTATCGATATAAGATATATTGGCAATAATGGTGGTTCCTATCAGGGACAGTATAACAATGCTCAATTTTCAGCAACAAGAAATAGAGATTTTATTTTTCTTATGGGTCAGAATGGCTTCAGTCGAGCTATTGTTGCACCCGGAATAAGAACCCGAGTAAGCTCCTTTGGTATTCAAGTAATTGGAGATAGCCGAGGTCAACATAATGATCATATGCATTTTGATTTAAACAGATGAGTTACCTAAAATATATATTTCTACTTTTTACTCTCCTTTCCTGTCAAAAAGAAAAGGGTTTTTTCTTGGGATATTCGGCAGCGGAAAAAAATAAATTCTATACTACAATTAGTTCGCCACCAGACACATCAAGACCGGTATATATATTGTGTTCAAATGATACCACTGAAGTGGCATTAAGCGATTTTAAGATTATGCCCTTTGACTCAATTGACTATTACAGTCTAGATATGCCCCGTAATAGGGACTTAGCACCTAAATTCACTGTTGTGACAGACAAGTATTTGGAAAATTGTAGCTATCCACTTGCTATTCAAGTTGATGCTGAGATAGATCTATACTCTGTAAAGAAAATATCAGCTGAACAAATTTCTAAAAATAGTGTGTTGAACTGGCTCACTCCAATTTGCATTAAGGATGATCACGGTTTTGAGTACAAATTTCAACCTACAAATCGAAACCATATTTACACAGTATACCATCTCTTTCATTACACTGAATGCCAGGTTTTTACTGAACATTTCGTTTTGATGAAGGGAGAACATACGTTAATTAAGATTCAGATTTAAAGTTTAGCTTGGTTGCTTACTTACGTTTTTAAAAATTTACATAGACATGAGCTACACTAATACATCACTTAACCATTTCGTTAGAAAAAATCGCTATTGCGTGATCGCCATTGTGTTGCTATCCTCCTGCACGGATGACGAAATAAAGATTGACAAATCCCAACTCACCCTCGGTATTTGGCAATATGAGTACAAGGATAACCCGGTGCAAAAAAACACTACCATAATATTCAGTGCCGATGGCACTTACGCGCGTGAGGATGTTTATTTTTCACTTAGTGGCACAACTTCCAGTATGAAGGAAGGTGCATGGGCTTTTGGTGATGGAAACATACTTGATTTGACCGGATTTGGCACTTGTGTGCAGCCTGTTGGCGGGCCGCCTTGTACGCCTCCCGATGTTGATTTTAAGATCTTCCGGCTAACAATTAAAGTTTTGGAAGTAGAAGAGTGGGTAAACGGAAACCCGCCATTTTTACCCGGCAAAACACAATACATCAATATTAAACCGTAGTGCGGCAGCTACATGCGTTGATAAGCTATGAAAATTCCCCTCCTGATAACTGCCTTAATCGTAAACTTCTCAACTTTATCTTATACTCAAGATTCTACACGCGTAGCGTTACCCGATAGCACGCAGCATAAATCAATCGCAGTAACTCCTTACTTTGAACAGGGGATCAGGTCTTTGGGCAGTTACGTCAAAAAAATTGAGGATGCGGATATACTCCGGTTTTCTTTGGGTGTGAATATTTTTAATGTCTTGCGTGGGCAAATTCCGGGGCTTACTATTCCCTCGTATGCATCTTCTGCCAATGCATCCGGTCTGCGCACAGGGCCTTTTCCATTTGTTAACGATGCGCTGCTCATTATTGATGGCGTTCCCTTCAATAATAATATTTGCAATTACCTTAACCTGAACACCTTTGATTTTTCGTCTATCTCTGCATTTAGCAACACCAATGCCCTGAATTTCCTGGGTGGAATAAATAGCGGAGCCTTCGTGTTAACCAGTAAAACAGGTGAAGGTGTTGTGGAACCTCTTTTTGAATTCAGTGCGTACGCAACGAGAGGTTGGGATGAAATACCTAATGCACCAGCTGGACAACCCGACAAAAATGGTGAATGGTATATCGCTAATGCGTTTGCCTACAGCCAGGATTTTGGAGCCGTTGATACACGGGTCTCATACACGCTACAAAAGAAATTTTTTCAATCGTATGGTGAGCCGTATATCCACAATCTGAAATTGAATACAGGACTTGTAGCCAGCGAGAAGTTTGATGTACGCATGTTCGTGGATGGCAGGTATAGCCGGTTTGAGGATACCGTCCCGGCTTCGGGCCGACCGGGCACTACTGATACCAATGAAACGGCCTCTGATTTTTTCACGAATGGCAATCTTATTGCCAGGTATAAGTTTACCAACTGGCTAGCTGTAACATCACAACTCACACTTAGTCATAATAATTCGAATACAGAAAGAACGGGCACTGATTGGGGACTGTCAACAGCAACTACAAATTCCCGTAAACTAGCCAGTTTTTTCCTTACGGGCTCTAAACAGGTAAGCAAAAATATCTCACTTTCAGCATTTACTGGTCTTCAATATGTTCAACAAGACATTAAGCAATTTCAATCTCGATATGGCCCTCCATTAGGAGAACTAGAAAACAAGACAACATGGAAAGATGAAATTCCAACTTTTATCACACAGGCATCCGTTAATTATCAGGATGTTTTCGTAATGTCCTCTCACTATAAAAGTGGTACGCATAATCAGGACAATAATGATGGAGATCAAGCGACTGCCTACTCTATTTCTTCCTCTTTTCTCTTTAGTAAACTTATGGGTAAATCAGTAATGAATTTTGGAAAAGTCAGGACAAGTTTAGGTGAACATACCGTTGTGGCATTCAATAACTATCCTGTTTTGAATACGGATTACTATTCCCTTCCCATCAATAAGCAGAACCCATACGAAGTAAAAAATTTTGAAATAGGCTTGGATGCTGGTTTTTTAGACTCTCGCTTGTTGGTTACCGTAAATTACTTTCAAAACCACGATAGCTATGCTTTGCCAGAGTTTGTAATTCTTGCTATAGAGAAATACTCGAATACAGGGTGGGAAGCAGATATCCGGTTTAAACCCATAAACAAAGGCTCGCTTCCTTTTGAAACAGGCTTAGTACTTTCCCGGACACGATCCAGATTTTATGAAAGAAATGGTGAAGGTGCAACGAGTAAACCATTTTTACGTGTGGGATGGTTTAATCAATTAAAGTTTAAATCTGTTGTGCTGACTGCGCTGATTGAATCGGTAAATAATTATACTGGATACGACAGTAACACAGGTTTTACGGACACCTCATTTACCAAGCTCCGGGACATCTCTATTGGAATACGACTTCCTAACATGTTGTTTGTAGGTAAGGCATCACAAGATGCGATCCTTTCACTAAGTGGTCGCAATCTGATAAAATTTGGTGGTTCGGGTACAGATATAGAAGAAACATCAGGCCTATCCGTATTCCAAAAAAGTATAAGTATGGGTTTACATTTAAACTTCTGATGGTATGCTAAGAGTTAAAGTCACAATAGCACTTTTAATTTTTACTATGTTAAGCTTTGCCCAATCATTTAATGTCAACCTCTCACCAATCCATCAAAATAAACTCTCGAAAATTGAATCAGGTCATAATCGGAATAAAAATTCTATAAATAAAGGCGTCTGATACCTATATGGTCTCTTCACGCTTAGCCGTTGCGTAACTCTAGATTAAATCCTTCATATGTTTATTTAAACAAATGCGTCATCTGCCCCTCATAGTACTTGTGTTTTTAACCCTCAATCAGGCTGATGGGCAAAGTTTTAAGGTCAATTTGTCACCTAGACACCAGCAGAAGTTGAGAGGCATCCAGTCGGGTCATAAACGCATGGGCAAGTATTACAAGTATGTGAAGAAGGACAGCGCCCGCACCGTTAAGCGCATCAATAAAAAAGCCCGTCAGCAATCGGATAGCACCTTTCAGGCAGAGGCCATGGTAAGAAAGATTGAATCGGAGTTGCAGGCCCGCGGCCTCACAACCCGTGGGCAAGTGGCGTATGCGGATAGCTTAAAAAGAGAGCATCAACACTGGAAATTGGTTTTGCATGATTCTACCACTTCTGACAGTGTTAAAGAGGTCGCTCGCAAGCGGGTAAAGGAAATGTCTAAAAACCGGACAAATAGATATCTGCTGGCTCATGACCACCCGTACAAGAAAAATTTGGCGGAGGCAGATAGTCTGCAAGGAGAGTTATCGCGCTGGTGGCGTCTTTGGAAGGACACATCAGCCACAGATAGCACCCGAAAAGTGGCCCGGCAAAAAGTAAGAGAGCTAACCGTAGCGCGTGCCCGCAAAAACCCACGGTTTACCTCGCTGGAGCAAAATTTTTTAAAAGAGGGAGGCAATTGGCAGACCCTTCGTGAGCAGATGCCAGAGATGGATAGTTTGGAAAGTGCGTTTGACTCTTCGCCCGATACATTCTTTGCGATGGCTGAAGAAAAAGCAAGCAGCGAATTACTCCGCCAGGCGGCCGGTTTAGACGCGTGGCAACAGCAGACACGTGAGTTTGCAGGACTTAAGAGCCAGATCAGCGGATGGCAAAACAAAGATTCGCTGGAGGCAGCCGGCAAAGCAAAGTTAAAAGAGGAGGCTATCGATCACTTCGCTTCACACGCAGATAAACTGACTGGGGCACAACAGAAGTTATCAAAACTACTCAACAAGTATAAAGAGTTTAGCAACTCCAACGATCTGAGCAATGCCGTGAAGCGTACTTCCTTAAAAGGAGCTACATGGAAAGAGCGGTTGGTGCTGGGGGGCAATTTTAATGTTGTGAGCACCGAACCTTTATCACTGGATTTTTCTCCTTTGATAGGATATAAGTTGAATACTAAATTTTACATGGGCGTGGGGATGAATTACCGGCAAACCTTTGGCGACAGCATCCGCTATGTGTGGAAACTATCGCCTTCAAATACCAGCTACCGGTTATTGGCGAATTATGATATTATCAAAAATTTCTTTCTGTATGCAGAATGGGAACGTGCCGGAACAAAGATTCTGGTGAATGACACTCGGGTCAAGAGGTGGGTGAACAACTACTTTATCGGAGCTGGTAAAAAACTTTTGATCCACCCCAAACTTTATATGACATTGACAGCTTTATATAACCTGAACAACGAAAAATTCAACCCCACATATCCACGTAGATTTCAGGTTCGTTTGGGCTTTCAGACAAGCGACTTGGCCTTTCGCAAAAAGAAGATTCACTACAGACGCTAAGGTGTTCACTGAGCGGGTGATCCAAAGTGACAGGCTTCGGATACTGAGAACACGAGGTCAACCCAACCAAATCTCATCCAAACCCACCCCCAGCGAAGTGCCTTCGGGCTTTAACGAAAAATACGGGCTTCCCCGCTTGCCGGAAGGAAATATTAGCGATCTTGACCGTCCGTTAAAATCAATCAATCTATTCTATGCAAACGTGGAAAAAGGTAGCCTTGGGCGTGGTCATCGCAGGTGTGGCGGCCGCAGGCATTTTCTATTTGACCAAAGGACGTGCTTCGCAGCCAGCCTCTTCGGCCATCAATCCTGCCTTTGGGCAGTATATCAGTTCGTATACAGCCGGGGTGGTTAGTTCAGGTTCTACCATTCGCGTGGTGCTGGCCATGGATGCGGTGGACTCATTGGCGATCGGCAACCCTTCCACCACCAGCCTTTTTTCGCTTTCCCCGTCCGTGAGCGGTACCGCCACCTGGCTTGACCTTCGCACAGTGGAGTTTAAGCCTGACACCCGTCTGGTTTCCGGCCAGGTATACAGCGTCAGCTTTGCGCTTTCCAAACTGGTGGAGGTTCCCGCCAACCTGAAGACGTTTGAATACTCCCTGCAAGTGATCCCTCAAAACTTTGAAGTGTCCATCGACAATATCAAACCTTATGTTAAGACAGAACTGAAGCGTCAGAAAATTGAAGGCACCTTGCTCACGGCCGATTATGCCGAAAACGCCTCGGTGGAAGCCATGCTAAAAGCCACGCAGGAGACCAATATTTTAAAAGTAAGCTGGACCCATACAGACGAAGGCAAACAACATCATTTTATAGTGGAAGACGTGGCCCGCAAAGATGCCGCCTCCCTCGTAAAAATGGAATGGTCAGGGGCACCGATCGGTACTGACAGAAACCAAACCGAAGAGGTCAACATCACTGCGTTGGGTGATTTTAAAGTCACCAACGTACGCGTAGAGCAAGGCAACAATCAGCATGTGGTCGTTCAGTTTTCCGATCCGCTAAACGAAACCCAAAACCTCGAAGGTGTTTTGTCCATCGCCCAACTCAGCAGTCTGGATTTTGAAATCAAAGACAACGAAGTGCGGATCTATCCACCGGTCAAGCAGACAGGAGCACGCACACTCACGGTAGAGGCCGGGGTGCGAAACATTCTCAACTACCGGATGCCCGAAGGTGCTTCCTTCGAAGTTCAGTTTGAACAGATGAAACCGGAAGTACGCTTCTTGGGAAAGGGAAATATTTTACCCAGCACAGACGGACTCGTGCTGCCCTTTGAAGCCGTTAACTTAAAATCGGTGGATGTCAAAATCGTTCGCATCTATGCCAATAATGTTCATCAGTTTTTACAAGTCAACGAATGGGACGGCAGCCAGGAACTTCGAAGGGTGGGGCGTGTGGTGTTGCAGAAACAGATATCGTTAGAGAATGTAGGCGTCACGGATCTTGGCAAGTGGAACCGGTTTACACTTGATTTGGCGACACTCATCCATGCCGAGCCGGGAGCCATCTATCAGGTAAGATTAAATTTTAAACGTTCGTATCTGGCCTATGCGTGTGAGGAGGGGGGAGAAGAAACGGCAGGAGAAAATCCGATAACTCCTTTTGACGAGAACATGGAAGGTGAAGAGCCGGAAGAAAGCTATTGGGATAGCTATGAAGACTATTACTATGGAGATGACTATAGTTGGGAAGAGCGCGATAACCCCTGCCATTCTTCTTTTTATGTTAACCGCACGGTTCGCAGAAACATCATCGCTACCGATTTTGGTTTGTTGGCCAAACAGGGTGGAGATGGTAACACGTTGGTCGTGGTTACCGATTTGAAAACCACGCAGCCGCTCACCGGCATTCAGGTTGAGTTATATGATTATCAACAGCAATTGCTGGGTTCGGCCTCCACCAATGGTGATGGTCAGGCTACGATTACTTCTAAAAAGAAACCTTTCCTGGTGGTGGCCAAAAACAGTGCACAGCGTGGCTATCTGAAATTACAAGATGGATCATCGCTTTCGCTCAGCAATTTTGATGTGGGTGGCGAGAGCATCCAAAAAGGATTAAAAGGAATTTTGTATGGCGAGCGTGGTGTCTGGCGTCCGGGCGATTCCTTGTATTTAAGTTTTGTGCTGGAAGACAAACTCAAACTCTTACCACCCGCGCATCCGGTAGTATTTGAATTGCAAAACCCTCAGGGGCAGGTAACCAGTCGCCTGGTGCGTTCTTCTTCTGTTAATGGATTCTATTCATTTGCCACCGCCACGGCAAGCGATGCTCCCACAGGCAATTGGACGGGACGTGTAAAAGTAGGTGGAGCTGAATTTATACAACCGTTGAAAATAGAAATGGTTAAACCCAACCGGTTAAAAATCAATTTGGATTTTGGGGTAGATAAACTAAAAGCAGCAGATAAGTCTGTTAACGGAAAGCTAAACGTGAAGTGGTTGCACGGGGCACCGGGTAAAAACCTCAAAGCCCAGTTTGAAGTGACGCTCACCCGATCCGTGACCAAATTTGATAAGTATCCGGAGTATGTGTTTGAAGATCCGACCCGCTCGTTTAGTAGTGAAACGCAACAAATATTTGATGGCTTTACCGATGACGATGGAAACCAAACGGTTGCGGCTGAGTTGGTGACCAATGCCAACGCTCCGGGCGTGCTGAATGCAGTCTTTCGCGGAAAAGTATTTGAAGAGAGCGGGAACTTCAGCATCGATCGGTTTAGTATTCCCTATTATCCTTACGAATCCTTTACCGGCATCCGGTTGCCTCAAGGCGATCGGGCGCGAGGGATGTTACTGACAGACACAACCCATCGGGTAGAGGTAGTAACCATTGATGCGAAGGGGGGGCCTGTATCCCGGAAGAACATTGAAATGACGTTGTACAAAGTCAACTGGCGCTGGTGGTGGGATCAATCTGCGGAAGGTGATGTCAACTTTATGTCGGGCAATTATTCTCAACCCATCGCAGTGGGTAAAATCCAAACCGTGAATGGTAAAGGCGTGTGGACCTTCAAAGTGAAGTATCCCGAGTGGGGAAGATTTTTTGTGAAGGCCTACGATCCCGTTTCAGGTCATAGCACCGGCAAAACGATTTATATCGACTGGCCCGGCTGGGCCGGCCGCGCACGCAACGAAGCGGATGGAGCCACCATGTTGTCTTTTGCTTCCGACAAACCTTCCTACAACATAGGCGAAAAAGTAAACCTGATGATTCCCGGCAGCGACAAAGGCCGGGCATTGATCAGCATTGAAAATGGCAGTCAGGTAGTGAATACTTTTTGGCTGGAGACAAAAGCCGGAGATAATCCTTTTTCCTTTGAAGTAACACGGGAGATGACTCCGAACATTTTCGTTAGCGTCACTGCGCTTCAGCCCCACGCTCAAACGATGAATGATTTACCCATTCGCATGTATGGAGTAATTCCGATTCAGGTGGAAGATCCGGGCACTCACCTGAATCCGGTCATTACCATGCCGGAAGTACTGGAGCCGGGTGAAAAAGTAACGATCAAAGTGTCTGAAAAAGATAAACGGACGATGACCTATACCTTGGCCATTGTAGACGAGGGATTACTGGATCTGACTAAGTTTAAAACACCGGATTTGTGGAAGCGATTTTACGCCCGCGAGGCACTGGGAGTTCGCACCTGGGATGTGTTTGATGATGTACTCGGTGCTTATGGCGGAAAGTTGGAACGACTGCTAGCCATTGGTGGTGGCGATGAGGGCGAAAGTAAAGAAGATGATTCCAAAGCCAACCGATTTAAACCGGTCGTAAAATATTTTGGCCCGTTTACCTTAACGGGTGGCAGCAAGGAACATACGTTTATCATGCCTCCATACATAGGCTCAGTTAAAACCATGTTGGTGGCTGGCTATGAAGGCGCCTATGGCATGGCAGAGAAGGCGACCCCGGTGCGCAAGCCATTGATGGTGTTGGCCACGCTACCCAGAGTGCTCGGTCCGGAAGAACGCGTTAAACTTCCGATCACATTGTTTACGCAGGAGAAGTCCATCCGGAATGTGAAAGTGGATATTAAAGTATCCGGACCGGTGAGTTTGCCGGAAGGTTCGTCCCGCACGGTGAGTATGGGAAGTACCGATGAAACAGTTGATTTTGATTTGGCTGTTCAAAGTGAAACCGGTGTTGCCCGGATTGAGGTAACGGCTTCCAGCGGAAGTTACAAAGCCACCGATGTTATCGAAATACAAATACGCAATGCCAATCCACCGGTCACCAAAGTTCAGGAAGCATTGGTGGAAGCCAATAAAACCTGGAACATCAACGTGGTGCCCATCGGAATCAAAGGGACCAACAGTGCCCTGCTGGAAGTTTCGACCTTGCCCCCGGTAAACCTGGGACAACGATTGAAATATCTGATTCAGTATCCTCATGGCTGTATCGAACAAACCACTTCTTCTGTCTTTCCTCAGTTGTTTCTCGAGTCAATCAAACAACTATCAGAAGACGAAAAGACACAGGTAAGCCGGAATGTGAAAGCCGGAGTGGAGCGGTTAAAATCTTTTGCGCAACGCGATGGCGGCTTTGGCTACTGGCCTGGCGCAGAAAACTCCGATAGCTGGGGTACTACCTATGCAGGTCACTTTTTACTGGAAGCCGAAGCCAAGGGATACTTTGTTCCCAACGATTTGATGAAGCGATGGAAGAAGTATCAAAAAGAAAAAGCACAATCGTGGCGTAAAAATCAGGAATACTACAGCAGTGAATTAATTCAGGCGTATCGCCTGTATACATTAGCGTTGGCGGGTAGCGCAGAGTTGGGAGCCATGAACCGGCTGCGCGAAATGCCCCAACTTCCAGCCACGGCTTCGTGGATGTTGGCAGCCGCGTATGTCAAGGCTGGCCAGACGGATGCGGCCAAAGCGTTGATTGCCAAATTGCCCATCACGATGAAACCATATCAGGAGATGTCCTATTCCTATGGCTCCGATTTGCGCGACAAAGCGATTATTCTGGAAACATTGGTGATGCTATCAGATCGCACCAAGGCTTTTGAAGTGTTGCGCGATATCTCTGCTTCTTTAAGTAAAGATAGTTACTATGGCAGCACTCAAACCCTTGCCTGGTGTTTAAAGTCCATTGGCGTCTTTGCCGGTCAGGAGCAAAAAGGAGAAATGAAATTTACCTATACCTACAAAGGCAAAGAGATAAAAGCCAACACACGTCTGCCCATCGCGCAAGTAAATCTGACGGTCACAGATGGAAAGAGTGAGGCCTTACAAGTGCAAAGTGAAAACAACGGAGTTTTATTTGTGCGGTTGATCAGTGAAGGTACTCCTGCACGCGGCCAGGAAGAGGACGCTGAAAACAATCTCAAGATCAATGTGAACTATGCCGATACAGACGGTAATTCGTTTGATCCGGCCACAGCCGAGCAAGGACAGGAATTTGTGGCTACCGTAACCGTCAGCAATCCCGGGTTGAGGGGTTCGTATCGCAACCTGGCATTGAATCAGATTTTCCCCTCCGGATGGGAGATCAACAACTTGCGTCTGGATGAGGCACAGTCGCGTTTATCAGGGGATGTTCCCACCTATCAGGATATCCGCGATGATCGGGTATATACCTATTTTGATTTGAATGCGGGGCAGCAGAAAACATTTAAAGTATTGTTAACGGCCAGCTACGCAGGTTCATTTTATTTGCCCGCGGTCAGTTGCGAAGCGATGTATGACCCCACGGTATATGCACGCAAGAAAGGGATGGTGGCAGAAGTCGTGAAGCCGGTCAATCCATAGATAAGCTGAGTACGTAATGGCTTCAAACTAAAAACCGAATGTTCTCCTTTTTTAAAAAAGAGAAGAAGCCGGTGATCAAAAACCGGATCTGGTTAAACAAAACCGGGATGCACAAAGGCATGATGCAGGAAGTGTTAGTGCTGTTAACTCAGCGTAAGCAAACAGTGATCCTTACTTTTTTTCTCGATGTGCAGGAAGAGTTAATTTCTTTTTTAAGGCAATACGATATTCCTTTCACCTGGGCGAAGTCGGGCGATCCATGGCCCTCATCCGGGTTGGTGCTGGTACATGTTTTTTCATTTGATACCCACGCATTGGCTCAGCAATTGAAGCGCAGCCCGGAGGCGTTGATCTGGGTGAGAGGCAGATGTCCGGATCAGGCAAAGGAACAGGAGTGTATGAACATGCTCTTTCAATTGGGACATTCAACCATTTTTTGTTACGTAGCGATGGACGATCCTTTTTTCGAAGTCTTTGGTGGAGAGCGGATGAAGGAACTTATGTTGAAAATGGGAATGAAAGAGGAAGAGCGTATGGAACATCGCATGATTGACCGATCCATCGAGCGCGGGATGCAGCAATTGTCAAGTGGTAAAAATGTTGTTGAGATAACCGAGACAGAGGCGGAGTGGTATGCAAGGCGTCAGGCAAGGTAAGCTCGAGAAATTTTTGCGGGCTCAGTGGCGTTGGCTTACAACAGTGTTGGCAATGCTGCTGATGGCCTATTACTTTATTTTGCCGTCCGTTCTTTTTTCAGACCCTTATAGTACGGTGTTGGAGGATCGTCAGGGAAACCTGCTCAGCGCCTCCATTGCCAAAGATGGTCAATGGCGATTTCCACCATCACCGGAAGTTCCTGATAAATTCAAACAAGCGCTCCTGCTTTTTGAAGACAAGCGTTTTTACACTCACACAGGTGTCGATATCCGTTCGATGGCACGTGCCCTTCGGCAGAATATACAAGCAGGTAAGGTCGTGAGCGGTGGCAGCACGCTTTCCATGCAGTTGATCCGATTGTCCCTCAAGAATAAAACCCGAAATCTTTGGCAGAAAATAGTTGAGATGGTGATGGCCACCCGTTTGGAGTGGAGCTATTCAAAAAACGAGATACTATCCATGTATACGTCACATGCGCCATTTGGCGGAAATGTAGTAGGCCTCGAAGCGGCCTGTTGGCGTTATTATGGTCGGACCTCGCAAGAGCTAAGTTGGGCGGAGGCGGCTACCCTGGCAGTACTTCCCAATAACCCCGGCATGATCAATCTGGCGCGCAACCGACCGTTATTGAAAGAGAAACGCAATCGCCTTCTCAAAAGATTAGCAGCCGTTGGGCACTTCGATTCGCTGGCGCTTTCGTTGGCCCTTCAGGAAGACATACCAGGCGCTCCGTTGCTTTTGCCCCGGCACGCCACTCATCTGCTGGACTTTGCTACCAGGTCAGGACATCGGCAACAACGTATTGTCAGCACTCTTCAAACAGATATTCAGGTTCGCGCTGAACAAGTGTTGTGGCAACACTATGAAAGGTTGAAAAGCAATCAAATACACAACGCGGCAGCGCTTATCTTGGAAGTAGCCACTGGAAACGTACTGGGCTATGTGGGCAACGTGCCTTCCGGACCTGATCATCAGGAACAGGTAGATGTGATACAAGCACCCCGTAGCACCGGAAGCATTTTGAAGCCATTTCTTTTTGCTGCCATGATGGATGAAGGTAAACTTACGCCAGGCATGCTGGTGGCGGATGTGCCCACGATGATACAGGGGTTTGCGCCTCAGAATTTTTCAAAAACATTTGACGGGGCGGTACCTGCCAGGGAAGCGTTGATTCGTTCATTAAACATACCAGCGGTCTTAGAGTTGAGAGAATATCGCTATGAAAAGTTTCACTCACTATTAAAAAATTTGGGATTGACGACCCTGACGCAGCCGGCTGATCATTATGGGTTAACACTGATCACCGGAGGGGCGGAGGGAACCCTTTGGGATATCACTGGAGCCTATGCTTCGATGGCGCGCACACTAAATCGGTACTTTACCTATCCAGGTAAAAGGCGATATACTCCAACTGATTTTCATGCGCCTGTTTATCTTCTGGCAGATTCGCTCCAGGTCGTGGATTTGCAAGAGAATTCTTTTCTGAGCGCTTCATCTGTCTATCATACATTTGAAACATTGAAAGAGGTTTATCGGCCGGGGGAGGAAACCGGATGGCAGCATTTTGAGACCTCCAAAAAAATTGCGTGGAAAACCGGAACCAGCTTTGGCTTTCGCGATGGCTGGGCGGTTGGAGTAAATGGAGCCTATGCAATTGGGGTTTGGGTGGGAAATGCCGATGGGGAGGGGCGCCCACACCTGACGGGCACCGAAGCAGCGGCTCCGATTTTATTTGATCTTTTTTCAATTCTTCCCGGGCAACAGTGGTTTCATCAACCGGTGGCTGACATGCAGACCTTTGCCATCTGTTCACACAGCGGTCATCCGGCTACCAATCTTTGTGAAAAGACCGATACGCTACTGCTGCCCAGGTCGACTGCCTTCGTAAGCGCCTGTTCATATCACAAAAGATTTTTTTTAACCACCGATGGAAAACATCGGGTGCATTCCAATTGCGAATCACCAGAAAAAATGAAAGCAGTTTCGTGGTTCGTGTTGCCTCCGGTTCAGGAATACTATTTCAAATCAAAAAGTATGAGCTATCAGCCAGTGCCACCTTATCGGTATGATTGTGAAAACCCGACAGCTATTTCTTCGATGGAGTTGATCTATCCCCGACCTTCGGCTTCTGTTTTTGTTCCGCGGCTATTGGATGGTACCGAGAGCAGTGTTGTTTTGCAGGCGGCTCATCGTAATTCAGAAAGCCGTATTTACTGGCACGTGGATGATACCTATGTGGGCAGTACCTACCGCACGCATAAACTGTCCATCCATCCCTCACCAGGCAAGCATATGCTTGTTTTGGTGGACGATTCGGGTGAGTCAATTCAGGTTAATTTTACGGTGATTGACCGGCAGTAGTTGTTTCTTTCCTGGAGAATTTGCTTTTTTGGGGTGAAACCACTGGAACGAGAGTGATTTCTGGCTTTAACCTAAACCTACTACCCCATGAAGACGCGTTTATTTTTTGCGCTTCTGTTTCTTTTTACACCCCTCTATTTTCAGGCACAACCCGAGCCACCTTCTTATTTTGTGGTGATTGGAGCCTTTGCAATTAAGGAAAATGCAGAAAAGCATGTGTTAGATGCTAAAACCAAAAACCTGGAGCCCATACAAGCCATCAATCCGTTGCGAAAGCTCACCTATGTGTATACTTTAAAATCAGATCAACCTAAACCAGCTTTTGCGGAAGCTGCCCGTATCCGATCAATTACACCCTATGCAGATACATGGGTATTTTTTGGTCGTTTGGGCGATATTCAGGAAGCGGTAGGTACTCCGGTTTCTCTGGTGACAAATGAACTTACTTCTGCTACTCCGACACCTGCAGAAATAGTAGAGAATACCCAACCGGTAGTTGAACCAATACAGGAGGAGCCTAAACCTCCTGCCAAGATTATACGCAAACCAGAAGATGGAAAAGATTTTCTTTTTAAGGTAATGTCAGGCAATGAACCGCTCAAAGTAACAGTAGATATTCTGGACAGAGACCGGAAAAAGAAGCTAAAGTCTGTCAATGGTAATGAGCAGGTATTGATTAAGCCTTTGATCCCCTCCGGCAAGTGGAAGATCATTTGTGAAACCATGGGGTATCGACCCCATGAAATGGAGTTAGATTACTTTTCGCCTGAAAAAACTCCTGGCGTTGAAGTGACACCTGAAGGAGAAGTATTGATATCCATTGACCTGAAAAAAGCCATTCGTGGAGACATGCTTCGCACGTATCACGTTTTGTTTTATGAAGACGCATCGGTCATGCGTCCCGAATCGCAAGATGAAGTGGATGCTCTGAAGCAAATGATGGTGGATAATCCGGAGTTTAAAATCAAGATACACGGGCATACCAATGGAAATTACGGGGGCAAGATCATCAGTAAAGAAAAAACAGATGCCGACTTTTTTAATCTAACGAATATCAAAGAAGGCAAAGGCTCCGCCAGAAAACTTTCGGAGATGCGGGCGGAGGCGATCCGGGATTACCTGATTGCTTCCGGAATTGATGCCAAACGGATGGAAGTAGAGGCCTGGGGAGGCAAAAAACCGCTGGAAGATCCTTACAGCGACCGGGCCGGTCTCAACTCCCGTGTGGAGATTGAGATTTTATAACACCAGGTAATGGTGATTTTTTCGGTTTGAACGTTTAACTTGACTCGGCTTTGGTCTGTCGAAATAGTTAAATCATATCTTTTTTATGAAAAAAATTGCCATTCTTTTTTTTGTTCTCTTGCTCACAGGCCAGATGTATGCCCAGGAAACCAGCAGTTATTATGTGGTGATCGGGGCCTTTCGCAATATTGATTATGCGATTGCTTATACCAACAAGGCCAATAAGGCCGGTTTTTCAGCCGAATATGCTTTCAATAAAGATCGTCAGTTGAACTATGTTTTTGTCTTATCTACCAATGAAAAGCGTAAGGCCTTTTCATTTATGATGAAGATCCGATTAGAAACAGAGTATACCCAGGCCTGGGTATTCACAGGGAAATTAGGGGCAGATCAACCACAGGAATCACTCCCGATAGAAGAATCACCAATCGAGGAAAAGCCGGAGCCTGTCCTGATCGAAGAAAAGCCAAAGGTTGATTCAACCGCTCTGAAGCCGGAACCTCTTCCGGTGGTGGAAGAACCTCAAAAACCCCAGTACCGCCCGTTTGTTTTTCGACTGACGGACAGCGAAACAAAAAAGGAGATTAAAGGAGATATTTTTCTTCAGGAAAATATCAGTGATAACAATTTTTCGACTTATGTCACCAGCGAAAATGTGATGGTAGATCCTCCCAAAAATGTGGCAGGTAGCTATGTATTATTTACTCAGGCGGCCGGCTATCAAAATGTCACCCAAAACATCAATTTTAAAACTCTGCAAGGCACCTCTAAAAATTTGAATGAACCGGTGGTGATCTCCATTTCGCTCAAACAAGTAAAGAAAGGCGACTATATTGAGTTTACACACGTCCGTTTTTTCAAAGATGCTTCCATCCTTCAGCCTGGTTCAGAGGATGAATTACGTGGATTGGCCGACCTGATGAAGGAAAATGCACGTTACAAAATAAAGATACATGCTCACTGCAATGGTAAGGCAGACCGGGAAGCAACGCTGATGGGTACCAGCACCCAGTATTTTGCAACAGCTAGTGGAAATGAAAAGAAAACAGTATCGGCCAAACAGCTAACGGCTGCCCGGGCAGAAGCAGTTAAAAACTATTTGATCAGTCAGGGAGTGGAGGGTTCCCGCATCGGCACGATGGCTGAAGGCGGTCGAATCCCACTGTATCCGGAAACGGGAAATACCTCTCAGTTCAATGACCGAGTGGAGATCGAGGTGGTGAGGAGGTAACCTCCGATCGCCAAAGTTTAGATCGGATTGATGGCAGGTCTGTGCTTTATTGCCTACTGTCTACTGAAGATAGAAGGATATCGGTACTTCCTGTCTGGAACTGTTAAACCCATACAACAATACCTTTCCTTTATATTGATTAAAAAACTCAACCACTTCTTTAGGATCTTTCACCCGCTTGCGATTAATTGACACGATGGTATAATTTTCCGGGAGGTTCAGTTTTCGGAATAATCCTTCTTTGATTTTAAAAATCTTAACCCCATAATCGACAGCTTCAAGTGTCGCTCCCAGAGTAGCGTCACTATAAAGTTTACGCTTAATCAAACCGATTTCTCCTGATTTGTTCAAAAGCGTTACCTGCGCGGTTGATGACTTTTCTTCGCGTTGAAAACCAATGGTAACCTTATCACCCGGAGAGTGATAACTGATCTCTTCTTCAAAAGCGCTTTTACTGTTGATTTCGGTTTGATTAACGTGGGTGATGATGTCGCCCGGTCGGAGACCTGCCCGATAGGCAGCGCCTTCTCTCTCCACATCTCCCAACAACACACCTTTGAACGTTTTAACATTGGTATTCAAATCATATTTTTTGGCATTTTGAAAATCATACTCCAGAATGGTTCCCCCAAACATGGCTTTTTGTGATACACCATACTTGATCAAATCGTCTACTACCTTTTTGGCGATATCAATAGGCACCGCAAAAGCATATCCGGTATAAGATCCGGTGCGGGAAAGGATGGCCGTATTAATACCAACCAGGTTTCCGTCTTTATTAACCAAGGCTCCACCACTATTTCCAGGGTTGATGGCCGCATCGGTTTGTATAAACGACTCGATCGGAAACTTATCTTCCACAATATTGATTCTGCGTCCCTTGGCGCTTACAATGCCCACCGTTACCGTAGACGAAAGTGAAAAAGGATTGCCCACGGCCACGACCCATTCACCGACCGCCAGATTTTTGGAACTTCCGATGGTGGCAGCTGGTAAATTATCTTCCTGAATCTTGAGGACGGCCAGATCAGTAGAAGGATCTGTTCCTACCAATTCGGCATCGTATACTTTCTTATTGTAAAGCACTTGTATCTTTTCGGCAGATTCAATGACATGGTTATTGGTGACAATGTATCCATCGCGGGTAAAGATGACCCCTGAGCCACTGCTGACCTGTTGTTGAGAACCACTTCCACCAAAAAGCAAATCCCAATAAGAAGAAGCAACCCCGCTTTGCGAAAGGCTGTTGATATAGACCACACTGGGAATGGTCTTATTGGCAGCTGCACTGAAATCAATGGCATCAGCCGGAAGGGAAGAAATAGTTGGAGAGGCAACTGATTCAAAAGCCGGGTTCTCCAATAAGCCTGTTTCATGATGGGTTGTTTGTAACGCGCGTGCCTGCTTTTCAGCTTGATAGCTGTCATAGACATAAGCCCCCAGAATTCCGGCTGCAAAAGCCACGATCACCACTACAATCAAATAAACAATTCTCATACAACGGGTTTAACTAATAAAATGATCCTTGGATCAGAAAATTGGTCAAAAAGTTTTAGTGGAAGCGACAAAAATTAGTCCAAAAATTCAACAGGTTACTTTGTCATGTCTAAAAGCTCTGGCTGTAGGCCATCACGTAGATCAGGCCAGATATTCTCCTTACTTTTGTACTCATGGGTATCCGCTCCGTACTTGCCAAACCTTTTGCCGCTTACATTGCCCATCAAACACAGGAATGGTCAAAAAAGCCGGGATTTTACCAGCAAAAAACATTTCAGTCACTCATTTCCGGTGCAGCGGGAACTGCGTTCGGGCAGGATCATGGCTTTAGGGATATCCGGACGCATCAGGATTTTCAAAAGCAAGTACCTATCCGCGATTACGAAGATTTAAAACCCTATGTGGAGCGGGTCCTTCATGGTGATAGCGATATTCTCTGGCCTGGAAAACCCGCTTATTTTGCCAAAACATCCGGCACAACCTCGGGCACCAAGTACATTCCCATCTCAAAAGAATCAGTGCCTAATCATATTACGAGCGCCCGCAACGCTTTGTTGAGTTATGTACATGAAACCGGGAAGGCCGCTTTTCTGGATGGAGGATTGATTTTTCTATCCGGCAGTCCGGAGTTGGATGAAAAAGCCGGGATTAAGACAGGTCGGTTGTCGGGTATTGTCAATCATCATGTCCCGGCCTACCTGCGGACCAACCAAAAGCCCAGTTATGCCACCAACATTATGGATGACTGGGAAAAGAAACTGGACAAAATCATAGACGAAACGCTTCAGGCGGATATGACTTTGATTTCCGGCATCCCCCCGTGGGCGCAAATGTATTTTGATCGCATCGTGGCCCGGACCGGGAAAAAAATAAAAGAAGTGTTCCCCCACTTTTCCATGTTTGTATATGGGGGTGTAAATTTTGAACCCTACCGGGCGAAATTGTTTGACACGATTGGAAAAAAAATTGATTCGATCGAAACCTATCCGGCTTCGGAAGGATTTATTGCCTATCAGGACTCTCAGCGTCACGAGGGGCTTTTGATGCTGTTGAACAGTGGAATCTTTTTTGAATTCATACCCACCGAAGAATTTTTTCAAGAAAAACCCCGAAGGCTTTCCATTGAGGAAGTAGAGCTGGGCAAAAATTATGCTGTGATCATCAACAGCAACGCTGGCTTGTGGGGATATTCCATCGGTGACACGGTTAAATTTGTTTCAAAAGATCCGTATCGGTTGGTGGTGACCGGTCGCATCAAACATTTCATCTCAGCTTTTGGGGAGCATGTGATTGGTGAAGAGGTGGAAAAGGCCATGAAATTTACTTGTGAGAAATTTCCGGAAGTAGAGCTAGTAGAATTTACGGTAGCCCCCAACGTGGCTCCGTCTGAAGGAATGCCGCACCATGAGTGGCTGATTGAGTTTTCTAACCCTCCGCAAGACATGGAAGCGTTCCGGCTCGAACTGGATAACCAACTACGCGAACGGAATGTCTACTATGATGATTTGATTACCGGGAGTATCTTAACCACACTCAAAGTCACTGCGCTGCCCAAAAATGCATTTATCTCGTATATGAAATCACTCGGGAAGTTGGGCGGGCAAAACAAGGTTCCCCGGCTCAGCAATGATCGTAAGATTGCGGAGGAATTGATTAAATTTAAGGTATGATAAGCGATGATCAAAAAAAGGTGGTGGTAGATAAGTTATCAGAGCTAAAACCGTTGCGGATAGGTATATTTGGTTCGTATGCTCGTGGTGATGAGAATCCAACAAGTGATTTGGATATTCTGGTTCATTTAGATTACAGCTATAAAATCTCTTTATTAGACTTAGTACGTGTCCAAGAAAATTTATCTGAGACGCTTGGTATTTCAGTGGATTTGGTAACTGATCGGGCGTTATCTCCATATGTAAAGCCTTATGTTACACAAGATATTCAATATATTTTGGGGTGAGAGACGATGTTTATTTTCGGCATATATTGGCTTCCATTGAGCGAATTGAGCAATATACGCTCGGGATCAATGAAGTTGACTTTAGTGCTAATTTCATGATTCAAGATGCTGTTGTTCGAAATCTTGAGATTATTGGTGAAGCGTCATCCAAGATTTCAACAGAAACAAGAGACAATAATAAAATCGTCCCGTGGCGAGAAATAAAATTGATGCGAAACTACATTGCGCACGAATATTTTGCCGTTGATATTGAAGTTGTGTGGAACACGGTTACTATTCATCTTCCGGTTTTGAAGGGGCACATCCAAAACTTGATTAAAAACTCTCACCGTTGAAAAAACGCATCGCTATACTCGGCTCTACCGGTTCCATTGGCACGCAAGCCTTACAGGTCATCGCTTCACATCCTGACTCTTTTGAAGTAGAGTTACTGACAGCTCAAAACAATGCGGCCCTGTTGATTGAACAATCCATCGCCTTTCAACCCAATGCCGTGGTCATTTCCAACGAAGAGAAATATCCGGAAGTAAAAGAGGCATTAAAAAATCACCCCATTAAGGTTTTTGCCGGTGTGCAGTCGATTGCCACGGCCGTACAGATGGATTCTATTGATTTGGTGGTCACCGCCTTGGTGGGTTATGCGGGTGTCAGACCTACCATCAAAGCTATTGAGGCGGGAAAAGCCATTGCACTCGCCAACAAAGAAACCTTGGTGGTGGCGGGTGAACTCATCACCCGTCTGGCGAAAGACAAGGGAGTTAATATTTACCCGGTAGACTCAGAGCATTCGGCCATTTTTCAATGCCTGGTGGGAGAGTTTCATAATCCGATAGAAAAAATTATTCTGACCGCTTCCGGTGGTCCGTTTCGGGGAAGGAAAAGGGATGAGTTGCTATACGTAACCAAGACGCAGGCCCTGAAACATCCGAACTGGGCGATGGGAGCCAAGGTAACGATTGACTCTGCTTCATTGATGAACAAGGGATTGGAAGTAATTGAGGCTAAGTGGTTATTTGGGTTGGAGGCGTCACAAGTGGAGGTGGTGGTGCATCCGCAATCCATTGTCCATTCACTGGTACAGTTTAAAGACAGTTCTATCAAAGCCCAGCTGGGCTTGCCTGACATGCGGTTGCCTATACAGTTTGCCATGTCCTACCCCCACCGTCTCCCGGCTGATTTCCCACGATTTGACTTTACCAACTATCCTTCGCTCACCTTTGAAAAACCCGATACCGAAACTTTTCGTAATCTTGCGCTCGCTTTTGAGGCGTTACACCGGGGTGGAAACATGCCGTGTGTGCTTAATGCGGCCAACGAAATTGCCGTGGATGCGTTCTTAAAGGATAAAGTCGGTTTTCTCGAAATGTCGGAAATAGTGGAGCAATGCCTGGCCAGGATGGATTATATCGCCAGTCCGCAATACGATGATTATGTGGGAACAGACCGCGAAACAAGAATAAAAGCACTTGAACTGATTCACTAATGGAAGGAATGATCATGACCGCTCAACTGTTGTTGAGCCTTTCAATTTTAATTGCCGTACACGAATGGGGCCATTTTATTACCGCCCGCATGTTTAAGATACGGGTGGAGAAATTTTACCTCTTTTTTGATTTTCTGTTTCCCATGGCCAATGTGGCCAATTTTGCTTTGTTTAAATACAAGAAAGGAGAGACTGAGTATGGAATCGGGTGGTTCCCGTTAGGTGGCTATGTGAAAATTGCTGGTATGGTGGACGAGAGCATGGACAAAGAGCAAATGAAGCAGGAGCCGCAGCCCTATGAATTTCGCTCCAAACCCGCCTGGCAGCGCCTCATCGTTATGCTGGGAGGAATCATTGTCAATGTAATCGTAGGGATTCTGATTTTTATTGGGATGACATTTATTTTAGGCGACCGCTACATTCCAATGACCTATGTGAATGACCACGGAGGAATTGTGGCCAGAGACATTGCAGAAAAAATTGGGTTAAAAACCGGAGATAAGATAATTAATGTGAATGGCGTAGTCTATGAAAACTTCCAGGATATTGCCAAGCCTGATGTTCTGTTATCACAAGATGCTTACTACACAATCAACAGGAACGGAGAAGAATTAAAGATAACTATCCCTGATGATTTTATTGAAAACTTTGATACGAAGAATGCCTTTGCGGAGTTTGTCGCCCCTCGGGTGGAAGCAATCGTAAGCAGGGTGGATGAAACCCCACAATATGTATTTGATGCCGATGGAAGTCTTGTCAAACCGAAGAAATCTATTCAAACCATTGCCAAAAAAACAGGGCTTCAACCAGACGATAAAATCATCGAGGTTCAGGGGCAAAAGATTATATATCAGGATGAGCTAGCCGCGATCATCAGGAGTACTCGCCCCGATACGTTGTCGTTTAAAGTACAGCGAGGTACTGAAGTCCTATCATTCAAAGAATACTTCCAAGGACAAGCGCTGCTGGGTTTTGATGTCAAAGGTATTTCTGAATCGGAACTAAAAACAATCACCTATTCTTTTGGAGAATCTTTAGTCTTAGGTCCTTACCGGGCTTTTGATGTCATTTGGCTTCAGTTAAAAGCATTCAAAAAGATTTTTACAGGTCAGATTTCTTTGCGAAAATCAATTTCAAGTCCGATTGGAATAGCTCAAGCCTATGGTGGTGAGTGGGATTGGGAGCGATTCTGGCGGATGACCGGACTTCTTTCCATGGTACTTGCGTTTATGAATTTGCTTCCCATTCCCGCTTTGGATGGAGGCTATGTCATGTTTTTGTTGTACGAAATGATTAGCGGTCGCGAGCCTTCTGAAAAATTCTTTGAAAACTCGATCAAGGTTGGAATGGCGCTTCTACTGATCTTAATGGTCTTTGCGTTTTCGAATGACATCATTAAACTTTTTACTAACTAATGATGCCTTTGATACCTTGATAGTTTTTTAATTATCTCTAAAAATCCCCTTCATCCGAGGGGATTTTTTTTAACCCTGTATAAATGATTGTCTCATTTCAATCGTTTGCTGAATATTAAAAAACACTAACTTACCTCGCATAAACTTGATTCAATTATGCGGGTTTCTGATTTCCTTCGTACATACGCTACGCATCCCCATTATAAAGCTCCTACTGGAACAAACCTTCATGCTAAATCTTGGCAAACGGAGGCTCCGCTGCGCATGTTTTTAAATAATCTGGATGCAGGGGTGGCAGAGAATCCTGCCAGTCTGGTCGTTTATGGCGGTACGGGTCAGGCAGCTCGTAACGTGGAAGCCGCTCAGAAAATCATCGAATGTTTGTTAAAGCTGGAAGATGATCAAAGTCTGCTCATTCAATCCGGCAAACCCGTGGGGATTATCCCCTCACATCCCGAAGCCCCCAGGGTGTTGATTGCCAACAGCAACCTGGTACCGCATTGGGCCACCTGGGAACATTTCAAAGAATTGCAGGACAAAGGGCTGATGATGTATGGGCAGATGACGGCAGGCAGTTGGATATACATCGGCACTCAGGGAATTCTTCAAGGTACCTATGAGACCTTTGTGGCCTGTGGACAAAAACATTTTAATGGTGATTTGAAAGGTAAACTCATTGTGACCGGTGGATTGGGGGGAATGGGAGGAGCTCAACCGCTGGCAGCTACCCTGGCCGGGGCCACCTTTTTGGGTGTAGACGTAGATGCCAACCGAATACAAAAACGATTGGATACCAGATACATCGATCGAATGACGCATTCCTACGAAGAGGCGATCCGTTGGACATTGGAAGCCAAACAAAAAGGAGAAGCAATATCCATCGGACTGGTGGCTGATATTGGCGATGTGCTGGAACGTCTGCTGAAGGATAATATCATCCCTGAGATTTTAACCGATCAGACATCAGCACATGACCCCGTGAATGGCTACGTGCCTCATGGTCTCACGCTGCAGGAAGCGGCAGCTTTACGAAAAATAGATTCTGGCGCTTACAAAAAGAGATCACTGATGAGTATGGCCCGCCATGTACATTTGATGTTAGAATTGCAAAAGCGCGGTAGCATAACTTTTGATTATGGAAACAATTTGCGTGAATTTGCCAGACAAGGTGGCGAGGCTCATGCATTTGATTTTCCAGGGTTTGTACCGGCCTATGTTCGGCCACTCTTCTGCGAAGGAAAGGGCCCCTTCCGATGGGCTGCTTTGTCTGGTGATCCCTCCGATATTTTCATCACAGAAGAAGCATTGATCGAAGCTTTTCCTTCCAACAAACATATGATTCAATGGCTGCGGGCCGCCCGTGAGCGAGTTGCTTTCCAGGGATTGCCCAGCAGAATCTGTTGGTTGGGGATGGGAGAACGGCAAAAAGCTGGATTGATTTTCAATGACCTCGTACGATTAGGCAAATTGAAAGCTCCCATCGTCATCGGTCGGGATCATTTAGATTGCGGTTCGGTGGCATCACCCAACCGTGAGACTGAAGCGATGATGGATGGAAGCGATGCTGTCAGCGACTGGCCTTTGTTAAATCTGCTGGGGAATACCAGCGGTGGTGCTACGTGGGTTTCGTTTCATCATGGCGGTGGAGTGGGGATGGGTTATTCACAACATGCCGGTATGGTCGTGGTTGCCGATGGAACCGAACGTGCCGAACGCTGCCTGAAGCGCGTCTTACACACCGATCCCGCCATGGGTGTTATTCGTCACCGCGATGCCGGCTATGACATCGCCATTGCCAAAAGCAAAGAGTTTAACCTCGATATCTGATGGGCTATCAACTCATTGGTCCCTTTACCCAACTGATCACCTTGCGACATCTGGCGCTTCGGGGCGCTTTGCACGATGATCAGCTAGAGATCATTTCAAAAGGCGGACTATTACTAAATGAGAATAAAATTCAGGCGGTTGGCAGTTTTGAAGAACTTTTATCAGAGGCAAAAGGACAAAATGCTACCATTTATCCTGTTGAACCTAACTGCGTGGCCTTACCTGGAATGATTGATGCCCATACTCACATTAGTTTTGGCGGTTCACGAGCGAAGGACTATGCTCTTCGCAATTCCGGCAAATCCTACGAGGAGATTGCCAAAGCCGGAGGCGGCATTTGGGATACGGTGCAAGAGACCCGAAAACAGTCGCTACATGGGCTGGCGGAAATGACAGCTGCACGAGCAAATCGTCTGCTTCGCGAAGGCATAACAACCATAGAAGTAAAGAGCGGTTATGGTCTTTCCGTTGAGGAAGAAGAGAAGATTTTAAAGGCCATTCAACAAGCGCAATCATTGACGGAGGCTACCCTCATTCCAACGTGTCTGGCAGCTCATGTATGCCCCAAGGATTTTTCAGGCGATGCCGCTGCATACCTGAGGCTGCTCTCGGAAGAATTACTTCCGCGTGTGAAGCAACAATCATTAGCGAAACGCATCGATGCTTTTGTTGATGACATCGCCTTTAAACCTTCATTGGCTAAAGTCTACCTGATGCAGGCCAAAGCGATGGGTTTTGAGGTGACACTACATGCCGATCAATTTTCGACCGGTGGAAGTGATCTGGCCATTGAATTACGGGCCGTCAGCGCGGATCATCTGGAAGTGAGTCGTGAAGCAGAGATACGGGCATTGGCCGCCAGCGAAGTAGTGGCCATAGCATTGCCAGGGGCTTCCATGGGATTAGGCTGTGAGTTTACACCCGCCCGCCATTTGCTGGATGCTGGCGCGATGGTAGCGATTGCCAGCGACTGGAATCCTGGTTCGGCACCCATGGGTGACCTGATGGTCCAGGCAAGTATTCTCGCAACGTTTCAAAAACTTTCCAACGCAGAGGTGTGGGCAGGGCTTACGTTTCGGGCGGCTCATGCCTTGCGTTTACCGGATCGGGGTAAATTGGAAAAAGGTTTATTAGCTGATTTTATCTGTTTTCCGGTAAACGATTATCGCGAGATTACTTATCAACAAGGCAAACTCAAACCTTCAATGGTATGGAAGCATGGAAAAAAGATTGTCTGATATAGTTCAGGGACGCTATGCTGCGCCAGATACTTCGTTGTGGAGTGGTAGAATAGACACGGAAGCGAATGGCGAAACGTGGTATTGGCATCAACGGGTGAAGCCGTTGGATGTATTGGCCGGATTACCCAACGGGAAGAATATTGTGCTGCTAGGTTGTTGTACAGATGAAGGAGTGATTCGAAATCAGGGAAGGGCTGGTGCAGCCCAAGGGCCAGATGCGATCCGAAAGATATTAGCACCTCTTCCGCACCATCTGGGAAAAGAATACTTCCTGTGGGATGGAGGAAACATTCTTCAACCGGATCGTGACCTCGAAAAATCGCATGAGGTAATTCAACAGATAGTGACAGAATTATTAAATCATAAATGTTTTCCGGTCATACTCGGTGGGGGACACGACATTGCCTATCCCCATTACCAGGGAATCAAAACAGCAACGGGAGCCAGCAGCCGAATCGGTATTATTAATTTGGATGCACACTTAGATCTGAGGCATCATCCGATCCGCAACTCCGGAACACCCTTTTATCAAATTGCACGCAATCATCCGGGCGAATTTCACTATTTGTGTTTGGGTATTCAAAGATTCAGTAATACACCCTTCCACTTTCAGCGGGCAAAGGAGTTAGGTGTGCGTATTCTCATGGCGGAGGATTTTCAACTCATCTATTGGGAAAATATTGAGCGCGTACTAAGAGAGTTTATGGATTCGGTAGATGTTGTTTATCTGAGCATTGATATGGATGGTTTTGCTTCAAGCGTGGCACCTGGCGTTAGTGCGCCATCCCCATTGGGGTTCACTCCGGAGGTAGTGTTGCCAGCACTTAAAAAAATTGCATCCTCGGGTAAACTCATGAGCATGGATGTGGTGGAGTATAATCCCGAATTTGATATCGATCATCGTACCGCCCGGCTGGCCGCCCGGGTAATCGCTCATACCATCGCTTCAAAAGATTAAACAATGGTTCAAACAAATTCCGATTCAGCCGCTGCCTGGCAAAAAGAAATTTATCTGAGAGGTTTTGCAGGCAAGAGATTAGAGGTGTCCATCGATCCTATCCAGTTGGAGCAGCAAGCCCAAAAGAGTATGTCACCAGAGGCATTTGCGTACATAGCCGGGGGAGCGGGTCTGGAGAGTACGATTCACAATAACCGTTCGGCATTTGAAAAGTATAAGATTATTCCGCGCATGCTACGGGATGTGAGCACGCGGGATACCTCTATTGAATTTCTGGGGAAACGCTATGCTACTCCTTTATTTTTATCACCGGTAGGCGTATTAGAGATGGTACATCCCGAAGCCGATATAGCCGTAGGGAAGGCAGCTGCCTCGTTACAGGTTCCATACATTTTTTCCAACCAGGCGAGTAAACCGATGGAAGAGGTAGCTACTCACATGGGAGAGTCGCCCCGATGGTTTCAGTTGTATTGGAGCAAATCACGGGAATTGGTGGCGAGTTTTGTTGAACGAGCCGAGCGATGTGGTTGCGGAGCAATTGTAGTGACATTGGATACAACCATGCTGGGTTGGCGCACGCGTGATTTAGATATGGCCTATCTTCCTTTTCTGGAAGGTAAAGGCATTGCTCAGTATACTTCCGATCCGGTTTTTCAAAAATTGATGGATGAACCTGTTTCTGGAGGAGAGAAAAGAAACATCACCTTACATTCGCTGGCAGGACTTATCCAAATGACCCGCAATTATTCGGGCGGTCATTTTTTTAGCAAGCTAATGTCAGGAAGGCCGCGAAGAGCGGTGCAAAAGTTTATTAATATTTACTCCAACCCGGCCCTCACGTGGAATGATTTATCTTTTTTAAGACAGCACACAAAACTTCCCATATTGCTCAAAGGAATAATGCATCCGGATGACGCCCGTCTGGCAATTACTTATGGAGTGGATGGCATCATCATTTCCAATCATGGAGGACGGCAGGTGGATGGCTCGGTCAGTACGCTGGAAATGCTACCTGCCATTGTTCGGGCAGTAGGCCCTGATTTTCCGGTATTAATGGATGGCGGTGTGCGAGGGGGTGCCGATGTTATCAAAGCCCTGGCGCTTGGCGCAAAAGCGGTATGTATCGGCAGGCCTTACGTTTATGGCCTGGCAATTGCCGGACAGACAGGGGTGTATCAGGTGGTGCGAAATCTGTTGGCAGATATAGAGCTAACGATGGGGTTGGCCGGATGCCGGTCGATAACGGAGATAAATGCGGAAACAATTAATGCCACATGAAGAATCTTAAGCAAATCATACTCATCGGGTGGAAGTATTCTTCGTACCTTTGTGCATGAATTTCATTTATATTTTATTGATGAGCAAATGAAAAAAATATTCTTACTCGCATGGGTGTTTGTCTCCTGCACGACCACTCAAATTAATCAAGCGATCTCCGATGCCAACAAAATGTTAGGAAGTGAGCAGCCGCTAACCACCGCAGAGGTAGGCGATGGATTAAAAGAGGCACTCATCAAAGGAATATCCAATGGTTCTGATCTGGTTTCACAACTGGATGGATATTTTAAGAATCCTGAAATCAAAATTCCCTTTCCTCCGGAAGTAAAAAAGGTGGAAGACCGGTTACGCCAGCTAGGGTTGGGAAACGAGGTTGATCGGTTTGTGATGACTTTAAATCGTGGAGCAGAAGATGCCGCCAAAGAAGCAAAACCTATTTTTATTAGTGCTATCCGGCAAATGACCATTGAAGATGCCTGGTCGATATTAAAAGGTCAGCCTAATGCTGCCACGGATTATTTAAGAAGGACAACTTCGGCTCAGTTACGTGAAAAATTTAAGCCCGTGGTTCAGAATTCACTGACCAAAGTAAACGCTACGAAATACTATGGAGAAGTAGTGACACGCTATAATCAGATTCCATTGGTAGAGAAGGTAAATCCAGACTTGGTGGGTTATGCTACCGATAAAGCTATTGACGGATTATTTCTGATGATTGCCAAAGAAGAAAAAGCCATTCGTGAAAATCCCATCGAGCGAACGACTGAACTTTTGAAAAAGGTTTTTGGGTATAAAGGATAAATTCATCAATAAGTTAAACAAATCATTCACGTCAGGAAATCAACAAAGTATGATCGAAAAACATAGTTCAACATTAAAGCAAGCCATTGAGGCTCTCCATTCGCGTACATTTTATGCAGCTTTCCCGGAGCATCCCGCTCCTGCGATTTATGGTGAAACGGCCGATGCAGATGGACAAGCCAGATTTAAGGCCATCCTTGGTAAGAAGTTTGAAGAATTGAAACAAACCCAGCCGGAAGGATGGGTGGGTCAGGAAGAGTCTCCTTATCTGCAGGAACCACTGGCTATTTCGTATCCGATGTTTTCCGTAGATACCCTGATCCATCGAAGCCAGGCAGCCTTTCACCAATGGCGGAAAATATCGGTAGAGGACCGGGCAGATGTATTGATGGAATCACTGGAGCAGATTAAAAAAAGATTTTTTGAAATTGCCTACGCTACCATGCATACTACCGGGCAAGGCTATATGATGGCCTTTCAAGCTTCTGGTCCCCACGCGGCTGACCGCGCATTGGAGGCCATCGCTGCCGGCTATGAAGAACTTCATCGATTTCCAGCCAAAGCTCTTTGGGATAAACCCATGGGAAAATTTAACATTCAATTGAACAAGGAGTGGCATGCGGTGCCAAAAGGAATAGCAGTCGTTATCGGTTGTTCTACTTTTCCGACATGGAATTCTGTTACAGGTATTTATGGTAGCTTAATTACTGGTAACAGTGTGATCGTGAAACCTCATCCGGGAGCCATATTACCTATGGCTATTTTTGTAGCAGAGATTCAACGCGTACTTGCGGAAAGGAATCTGGATCCAAATATTTGTCAATTAGCGGTTGACACGTTTGATCAGATGATCACGAAGCCATTGGCGGAACATCCTCAGGTAAAAATTATTGACTTTACCGGAAATGCAACCTTTGGTTCTTATCTGGAAGCATTACCTGGTAAAACTGTCTTCACAGAAAAAACCGGTGTCAATTCCGTGATATTAGATTCGGTGGAGGATATTGACAAAGCAGCAGCTAATCTGGCATTCTCCGTTAACCTTTACAGCGGTCAAATGTGTACCGCTCCACAGAATTTTTACATTCCTCAACAAGGGATTCAAACACCTGCCGGGGCAGTGTCCTTTGAGACTTTTGCAGAAAAATTTGTAACCCAACTGAATGGATTAATCGACAATCCAAAAGCTGGCCCCTTTGTTTTAGGTGCTGTGCAAAGCAAGAAGACCTCTGAGCGGGTGTTGGAATCAGAAAAGTTACCAGGGAAGGTTTGGTTAAAGTCTCGTGTATTTGAGAATCCCATGTTCAAAAATGCCCGGGTAGCAACACCCGTGGTGATTGAAGTGGATTCTTCTCAGAAGGAAATCTTTAGTAAAGAGTTGTTCGGCCCGATCGCTTTGCTGATCAAAACCAGGGATACCAATGAATCCATTGCCTTAGCACAGGAAATGGCTATTCATCATGGAGCTATTTCCTGTGGAGCCTACACCATCAATAAGGATGTTCGTGAAAAAATTGCAGATGAAATGGCATTGGCAGCAACTCCCGTATCTTTTAATCTGACAGGGGGTATCTACATGAATCAGAACGCGGCTTTTTCAGATTTTCATGTGACGGGTGGTAATCCTTCCGGTAATGCTTCATTTACCAATCCGGAATATGTGACCAAACGGTTTACCTGGGTTGGTCATCGTGAACCTGTAAAGTCCTGAAGAAAGAAATGGCTACCCCTTAGGGTAGCCATTTCTCAATCTGTGGATAATTCAGAAATCACCCATCGTCTCTTGTTAGTTCATGACTTTTCTCAATATCCAACCTTTCGCAGAAAGAATTTTCTCAGGTTCTGGAGTTCGAATGGAATTACCGTTAACGGGAAATACCTGACTAGTAATAACGGATTCACCCTGATTGATATAAAGTTCAATAATCGATTGATCAACGAGTACACGTAATTCTACTTCACCTGCTGATACAGGCACGGCATCGGCACTGGCAAAGTCCTTGTGGAAATCGGTTACTCCGGATGTTGTGCGGTCCAGTTGAATGCTGCCGTTTATTTTTCGGATCACAGTTCGTTCAGTTTCGTCCGCGAAAAGCTCAAGAATGGTTCCATCCTCACCGTTCCATTGGAGAACGAGTTCAAATGAACCCCCATGGAGTCCCTCCACGGATACTTCTTCCTCGCGCAGTTTCTCTAATTCAACCACTGGCTGTTGAATCAGAAGAAATTCATTTCCCTTTTTCAACAACTGCAACACGCGAGGAACAGACATAGCGCTTCTCCAATTGCGGGTTGGAACAAAGTTGCCATAGGCCCAATTGTTGACCCAACCCATCATGATTGTCCGGTCATCCTGTACGGGTAATTGATTGTAGGTAATGCCTGCATAGAAATCTTTCCCATAGTCACCATACCTGGGAGCCGTGGTGGTTGTATCAGCTGTGAAGTGATTCCCATCAAAGTCCCCAACAAAATATTGCATTCCAACAAAGTCGGGGCCGGCCGGATGACTTCCTGAAAGAGATAACACCCATTTTGATTTTCCGCTTTCGTTTGTCACAGGAAGGGAATACAAGTCCGGACATTCCCAAATGCGACTAGTGTCACCCGCAGGACCAAACTCACTTAATTCATTCCATGACAGTAAATTTTTAGACTCATAAAAACGGACTTTGAATAGGTCAGGGATAACCAATACCATCACCCATTTTTGAGATGGCTCATACCAGAAGACCTTCGGATCGCGAAAGTCTTTTCGTTGAATGTCCAGGACAGGATTTTTATCATATCGCGTCCAGGTTCGACCCTGATCATTGCTATACGCTAAACTTTGGTGCTGGCGTAACCCTTGTTGATCGCGATGAATGTGCGAAGTATACAAGGCAATCAGACAGTCAGATCCCAGACAAAGACCACTCGTATTGTTCTCATCAACCACGACTGTTCCTGAAAAAACCATGGTGCTGTCTCCAGTTTGAGGATCTGTATATTCCGGTATGGCCAGAGGTAAGTGTTGCCAGTTTATCAAGTCACGACTCACAGCGTGCCCCCAACTCATATGGCCCCAGGTGTTACCATAGGGGTTATGTTGGTAAAAGAGGTGATACTCGTTTTTATAAAAGACCAAGCCATTTGGATCATTCATCCAGTTTTTTGGCGGAGTAAAGTGATAAAGAGGTCGGTATTTTTCAAGGGAAAGGGTAGATGATTTTTCAGGTGAACAACTCGTCATGAGCCCGATGAATGAAATGATGCAAAGAAGGGTTTTCATATAATCTTACGTAGGATTAACCAACTGAATCGAGGCCGAGTTGATGCAATAACGTAATCCTCCCGGAGATGGACCGTCCGGAAATACATGTCCGAGGTGCGCATCGCACACATTGCAAAGAACCTCTATGCGCACCATTCCGAAGCTAGCGTCCTTATGATAGGCGATGGCAGTAGCGGTATATGGTTGCGTAAAACTCGGCCAACCGGTTCCACTATCGAATTTTAGTCCGGAATCAAATAGCCGGGTTCCACAACAGCGGCAGGCATATAATCCAGGGTCATGTGCTTCACAGTATTCTCCTGTAAAAGCACGTTCTGTTCCTTTTTTACGGGTGACATAAAACTCCTCTTCTGTTAACAATTGTTTCCATTCTGCATCGGATTTGACTACGCGATGGTCAGGAATAGGATTGCCTTGTGTGGCAAATTTTAAGACATCTTTCCAGGTAAGCATGATATAAAGATAGTAGTTTACTAACGCTCCAAGAAAGTGTTTGTTTTGATTAGGCTAAAATTGAGAATTTCAACTTCTATTTTCGTACAATCGGTAGTGCCAGGACATGAGTGACGGTTTCGAGCTCCTCTGCTAATGCAGTGTAGGAGACGTTACGTGATAATTCAAATTCCTGAGATCCGTCATAGACAAGCGTAGCGATGTATTCAAAATAGTCAGTATATCCGGTTCGCCCACGGCTATTGGCTGTGTAGGTATGACGTTCCTTTGCAATTTCGATGCGATCTAGTTGAACAAAGGATATTTTAATCGATTGAAAAATGATGTCAGCGACTCGCCATTCATCCTGAATGGTTTTTTTTGGTAAGCTGATCAAAATGACATTCTTCAGAGAAAAAATTAATCCCGTAAGGGCTGCCACTGGAAAAACTATCCAGTAATACCCATTAACGACTAGAAGCGCTGATGCTATTATTGCAACTATCAAAATAGTCCATCGCAACCCTAAAGGAAAATAGTATGATTCAATTTTAGGATCCATGAGTAGCTATTTGTGAACTATCTTATTCAAAGAACCAAAGTTTCACAGCCATTAGCAAAACGGAGCCAATCATGATGCGTTTGATCCATACTTCGCTGGCAGTGACACTCCATCGGCTGGCATACCATCCTCCTAATCCATGACCAATCGCTAAAATCATTCCGGTAAACCACTCTATCTTTCCTTCCCAGGCAAACACCGCCACAGATACTCCCGTGTAAACAATCGCGACAAATACCTTGATATAATTGATTTTAATCAGTGGAAGGTTATGAACCAGGCTAAGCGCTCCGATCACCAGAAATCCGATACCCGCTTGTACGAAACCACCATAAATTCCAATAAAGAAAAAAAGAAACACACCCATAGCCTGCCGCCAACCATGCATACGTTCCGGGCGACTGTTACTTCGAAAGGGATTGAGGATAACCAACACAGTGGAGAACAGCATAACCCCAACAAACAATTGCCGAAATAACTCATCGCTCACGTGAGCGGCTAATCGAGACCCTAGAAACCCACCAATAAGAGAAACACCACATAACCACAAACTATACCGCAAGGGTAGCTCAACTTTTTTAGAAGCAAAACCACTGACGGCTGAAATATTTTGGGCAAGAATGGCCACCCGAGCCGTGGCATTGGCTGTGGTAATGGGCATCCCTAAGAAGGTCAAAATGGGAACGGTAAAAAGAGACCCACCTCCACCTACCGTGTTTAGGAAAGCTGCCAGAAAGCCAACACCAATGATGAGCAGATATTCATACCACGCCATGGTTTATCGGACCGTTGCTTGACGCACAATACGCGCAAAAATTCCTGGAAACCAACGTTGCATATAAACGCCCATAAGTTCCTTGCGGCCACCGATAAAAACTTCCCGTTTTTTCTTTTCGATAGCCCGGATCATCTGACTTGCAAATTTTTCAGGGGGCATGCCTTGGTCGGTCGATGCATCCATTTGATTCAGCGCAGCACCCGTGCCGGTGAGTGCGTTGTAGGTTACATTGGTTCGGATCCATCCCGGACAAATGAGTGTGACATGTATGTTTTTAGATTCCTTCCATAATTCCGCTCGGAGTGAATCAAAAAATCCGTGCAGGGCATGTTTGGCCGCGGCATACCCACTTCGGTACGGTGTTCCAATAATACCCATCACACTGCTGACGGTGACGTAATGACCTTTTTGACGTTTCAGAAAATGAGGTATTAAAAACTTTGAAAGGGCCACAGTTCCAAAGTAATCAACTTCCATAAGTTTGCGATCAACTTCCACACTCGTTTCTTTGGCCAGGCTTCGCTGACTGATACCTCCGTTGTTGATGAGAATATCAATATGCCCAAACAACTGAATAGCCGCTTCGGCACTCAATTGAAGTGTGCTGGATTGAGCCAGATCAAGGGGTAAAATCCGGATGTGGGTTTGGGCTTCCGGTGGACAGTTGCCCTTCACGCGTTCGAGTTCTTCTTTTCTACGGGAGGACAAAATAAGCCATGCCCCTCGCTTGGCCAATGCATAGGTTAAGTATTCACCAATACCGGAGGAAGCACCGGTGATCCAGATTACTTGTTTTGCGAGTGACACGTTATGCGATTTTTACTTGCTTCTGATCTTCCAAATAAACCCAAATGGTATAAACACCTAGAGCAGTTCCTAATGGAAAGTTTAATAGCTTAAAACATCCTACGACTAACGCCAAAATCAACGCCCAACGATGACCATTAAGCAGCCCCATGCCAGCGATCACCGAAGGGATGCCAAATAAAACAATCATGATTATTGGCAAAAAACGCATAAAACCATTCACGAATTCCAGCACCCAACGCTCATCTTCACTGACTTCATGTATAGCCATACCCAAGATAAAATTGAAAAGAAAGGAAAGGCCTACAAAAAGAAGGATATTCAAGATTCCTGAAACAATATAAAGAATGGCAAGTACTCGTTTATGAGATTCCATAGGGGAGAATTTTTAAAGTTTAGTATATAAAACGAAATCAAAAGCGTAAGGATGTCGGGCATCGACCGGGTGATGCTTTCGTGATTGTTCCGTCCACAGGTCTTTTTTAAGCTCCGGAAAGAAAGTATCACCGTCTATTTCCGTGTGAATTTCCGTCAAGTAAAGGCGCTGAGCAAGAGATAAACCTAAGGTATAAATTTCGGCACCTCCTATAATAAAACATTCGTGCTCTCCAGCTGCGCGTGCTATCGCCAGGCCGTCAGGTAATGTATGAACCACCTGACACTTAGGCGCATCATAATCTATCTGTCGGGTAATAATGATATTTACCCGATGCGGAAGCGGACGGAACTTAAGAGGAATGGACTCATAGTTTTTGCGCCCCATGATCACGTGATGTCCCCGTGTAGTTTCCATAAAATACTTCATGTCGTCAGGCAAGGACCAAGGCAGGTCATTGTTTTTACCAATCACCCTGTTCTTCGTAAGGGCTGCGATCATGGAGACAGTCATGCAAGGGAATTAAGGGGTAAAGATAGCTTGTTCTGTTGAATTACCCCTTTTCATTTCTCGTTCGTTTTCAATGAGTTTCCCCGGAGGAAATCCTCGATCTTCATTTTTCGTTTACCTTCCGGTTGAAGTTCAACCACATAAATCCAGCCATCCAAAGTTTGAATGCGTAAATAGGTTTTGTGATCGGTATCAAGTTTTCCACAAGTGGTTGCATTTACAGAGGCGGTTTGCATGTTTGTCCGAAAGATCTTGTAAGTCTTCCCTTGCAGAGTGGTCCATGCTGCCGGATAGGGACTTAATCCTCGTACGAAATTATGAATAGACTCGGTACTCTGATCCCATCGAAGTTCACAGGTTTCTTTAAAGATTTTCGGAGCATGACGTTCCTGGCCGGTGACGATTTGGGGTAGTGAAGGATGGTCCCCGGCTTCAATGGCACGAACAGTTTTCAGAACAAGCGCTGCACCTTTTTTCATTAATCGCTCATATAAAGAACCCACATCATCCGTTTGGTCAATAGGTTCTTTTTCCTGAAAAATGATACGCCCGGTATCAATTTCATGAGTCAGAAAAAAGGTAGTCACACCTGTTTCCTTTTCTCCATTAATGATTGCCCAGTTGATGGGAGCAGCTCCCCGATAGTTAGGCAATAAGGAAGCATGCAAATTGAACGTTCCCAAGGCAGGCATATTCCAAATCACTTCCGGGAGCATACGAAAGGCTACGACAATTTGAAGATTGGCTTCATACTTTTTCAACTCCTCCACAAAGGCTGATGATTTAAGATTGGTGGGTTGCAAGACAGGTAGGTGATGCTGAAGCGCATAATCTTTGACGGGAGAAGAAACAAGTTTTTGTCCACGTCCTTGAGGTTTATCCGGAGCTGTGACGACCGCCACTACAGGGTAGCCGTTTTGGATCAGGGCCTCCAGACTGGGCACTGCAAACTCCGGAGTGCCCATATAGACGATGCGAAGGTTATTCTTTGACATAAGATACGTAAGTAAGGTGAAATCAATCCCGTAATGACTTTCGCATGTATTTTTTACAGATAGGACATTCCCTCCATTGGTGACCTCTGGCAGGGCAATGGCTACGTCCAAAGTAAATAATTTGCAGATGAACTTTGTTCCAATGTCCCTCCGGGATCAAACGCTTCAGATCGTGTTCCGTTTGCTCCACACTTTTTCCATTGGTTAAGCCCCATCGGTAAGCCAGCCGGTGGATATGAGTATCCACCGGAAAGGCAGGAATTCCAAACCACTGTGTCATCACTACCGAAGCCGTTTTATGACCAACGGCCGGAAGTGCCTCCAGATCTTCGAATGTATTGGGGACTTCTCCATGATGTTTCTCCAGCAATATCTTGGATAATCCATAAATCCCCTTGGATTTCATTGGTGAAAGACCACATGGTTTGATAATCTCCCGGATTTCCTCCACACTCATTTTGATCATATCGCGCGGATTATCCGCTCTGGCGAACAGGAGGGGCGTGATCTTATTCACACGCTCATCTGTACACTGTGCTGAAAGCAGCACAGCAATCAATAATGTGTAAGCGTCTGAATGATGCAATGGAGTTTCAACGGTTGGATAATGCTGATCTAATATCTGTAAGATATCCTCTACTTTCTTTAGCTTGCTCATCATGCCTAGACTAACACTTCGTTCTGATACTTGTTTTAAGCAAAAAAATATTCTGGTTATAGTTAAGGATAAAGCAGGTATTTTTGGCGTGTCAGCTCATAGGCTTTAAGGTCAGCTTGCCAGGTGGCCCTTATTTCTTCTTCGGTTAGTCCGTCTTTTATTTGTTGCTGAAGCAATCGCGTACCCGCCAGTTTATCAAAAAAGGGAATGAAGAATTTTTCCTTATCCGGAAATGTTCGATAGAAATCAATGAGATGTTTCAGACTTACCTTTCGTTGCGGAGCGGTAGCGGTTAAATCAATACCAAAACATAGTACATTTTCAAAGGGTGGATTCTTGGACATGCCAGGAATGCTTTGAGGTGTAAATGAAAATGAATAGTTAACCAGGTGCGGATGGCCAACCCATTCAAAGGGATGAAGAGTGCCCCGCCCAACACTCAGCGCGGTTCCTTCCAATAAACACATGGAAGGATACCAGCCAATGGCGTTATCATTGGGAAGATTGGGAGAAGGGCGATCGGGGAGCGAATAAGTGTCACTATGCTTCCAGTTTTTCAGAGTTATAATTTCCAGGGGGCATTGGATCCCGTTGGCTAGCCAACCCTCCCCATTAATCATCTGAGCGATCTCGCCTACCGTTAACCCATGCGCGATCGGAATGGGATGCATACCTACAAATGACTCCAATCCTTTTTGTAACACAGGTCCATCGACAAAGCCATTCGGGTTAGGGCGATCCAAAATCAAAACTTTCTTATTTTGTTCTGCGCAGGCCTCCATTAAATAGTGCAGGGAACTGATATAGGTAAAAAAACGAGCGCCCACATCCTGAATATCAAAGACCACAATATCCACCAATGCCAGATGCTCCGGAGCAGGCTTTTTACTTTTGCCATACAGCGAAATGACAGGAAGACCCGTTTTCGGATCTACTCCGTCTTTAACCAATTCACCCGCATCAGCATCTCCGCGAAAGCCATGTTCGGGGGCAAGGATGCTGACTATTTTTATTCCCTTGCTCAGAAGTGTGTCAACAATATGCGTTGCACCAATCCGGGCTGTATGATTCGTCAACACAGCCACCCGTTGTGTCCCGAGCCTTCGAACCACTTCGCTTACTTGATCGGCACCTGTTTGGAGGGAAACGCGAGCCGGTTGACTGGTACATGATATCCACACAAACAAAATGGGAATAGTTGAAAGAAAGCGCATCATTTTCTGCTATTTTGCTGATTCAAAAGCTAAAATTAAGCCAATCACTTGAACCTTTCTTACTTTCTGGCTAAAAGAATCCGTCAGGGGAAACAGGGCGACTTTGCGGCTGTGGTTCATCGGATTGCCGTTGCCAGCATTGCCATCGGGCTAGGGGCAGCCATCATATCTTTTTTGGTTATGCAGGGATTTCAGGAAACTGTTAAAACAAAGGTTTTTCGGTTTACCGGACATTTACTCATCACCAAGTACACGCTCAGCAATGCCACGGAAGAACAGCCTTTTGAATTGAATACAGCATCAGTAACAGAGGCTATGCAATTTCCTTTTATAAAACATATTCAGGAGTATAGCCATAAATCTGGTCTGATTAAAACAGAAGAAGAGGTTCTGGGAGTAGTATTGAAAGGCGTAGGAAGGAGTTTTGATACACTTCGGTTGAGTGATTATTTGTTGGAAGGTCGTTTTCTGCATTTACCAGATTCAGGATATGGACGCGAAATTTTAGTAAGCAAACAAATTGCTGATAAGTTAAACATTCAGTTGCACGATGAAGTCACCATTCATTTTTTTCAGAACCCTCCCCGTTTCCGTAAACTAATCGTGGTGGGGATTTATGAAACGAATTTATCTGATTATTTTGACAATAAAATTCTGATAGGGGACATCCGATTGATCCAACGCCTCAATGACTGGAATAGTCAGACGGTAGGTGGCGTGGAGATCACCATTGACCATTCTCATTTTTCAAGAGCAGAAGTATTACGTTTTTCATTGAACAGCGCCTGGGAACAAGACTCTCCCTGGCCAGATCGACTGAGCGATTGGATTCAAACATTGATGGGATTTGATTTTGAGCGTCAGGCCGAAGTATTTGCCGGACATCAGATTAATGAGCGCATAGACTATGATCTTTTGGTTGAAACCGTTCAACAAAAGTATATTCCCATTTTCGAGTGGCTGGGTTTGCTGAGCCGTCAGGTAGTCATTTTATTGGTGATTATTTTGATAGTCGTGTGCGTAAATATGATTTCGGTACTGTTGATTCTGGTAATGGAGCGAACACCCATGGTCGGGGTACTCAAAGCTTTGGGGGCACGAAATCAGGTTATTAGAAGAGTATTTATCTATAATGGGATGAATTTGACGTTAAAGGGATTGATGCTGGGGAATATGATTGGTTTGGGATTTTGCTGGATACAAGACCGGTTTGCCATCATCCGTTTAAACCCACGTGACTACTACATGGATGCGGTGCCTATCGAGTGGAGTTGGGGAATGGTGATCTTCTTGAATCTGCTAATATTTTTTGTGGTATCGTTGGTGTTGCTCTTGCCGGCTACTTTAGTTCTCAGAATTCAACCAGTAAAGGCAATCAAGTTTGATTGATCAGACATATTTAAACTTCTTTCGATGGGGACATTTTTCCCAATAGTTTTCCTTTCTTTTTTTTGAACGAGCCAATGTCCTCTTGGACGGCTAAATGAGTGTATTCGTCTGAAAAGGACTCACTTATCTGCATAGTAGCCGTTATTACTGTGTAACTAAACTAATGGATATGACACGAAGAATCATGTTTGCCGCCACAATCGCAGGGCTTTTGTGGGGCTGTCACTCAAAAGAGAACGCCATGCTGAAGGTGAAGCTCGATTCTCTGAACGTGGAATTGAAAGCTAACACCAAATCGCTTGCGATGCTGGATGAAGTAGGCGTCATGCTGGACTCCATCGAATCCAATCGAATGGCCCTACGTTCAGGTGTAGTGGAAGGCACAAAATATAGTGACTATTCGCAGCGCCTGAAAAATTTAAATGAGTACATTCAGTCTACCCAGCTAAAGTTGGCTGAACTGGAACAAGTATCCAGAAAGAATAAAACGTACGCCTCTTTAGTGGCCAAGCTGAAGTCAGAGTTGGAGGGCAGTCGTCAACAAATTGCTGCCTTACAAATAGAAGTAGAGAAAGCGAGAGAGGCAAATGTTATGCTGACGCAAGTAGTTGTGCAAAAGGACTCGTTGCTGGCGACTAACACAGAGGTGATCAAAATGAAAGAGCAGGATATTGCCAGTCTCGAATTAAAAATTCAGGAGGTCAATCAAAACTCTGTGAACGCTCAGGCTGACTTGTATTTTGCACAAGGACAAGCACTGGAGTTGGCGGCAGCCCGCACGAAACTGGCGCCCCGAAAAAAGAAGGAGACCCAGCGCGAAGCTTTGGAGTTATACAAACGAGCCTACTCGTTGGGAAAAACGGATGCGATGGAGCGGATTGAAGAGTTGGAGAGAGTTCTGAGTTAGTAGTTAGCAGAGAGGTTTGATCAATTGAAGAAGAAGCCGAATGGCTTCTTCTTCAATTTCTAACGCTAAAGTTTTGAAACGCTAGTCGGACGATGATGTAAGAATCAGATACCCGTATAGTTAAACGGTGTTATTTTCTTTAGCTCGTCTTTTACAGCCATGGATATTTGTAAACTATCAATAAAAGCTGTCAGGCTTTTTTGCGTGATCTTCTCATGAGTTCGGGTCAACGCTTTGAGGGCCTCATACGGATTGGGATAACCTTCGCGCCTTAAAATGGTTTGAATTCCCTCTGCCACCACGGCCCAATTATCATCCAGATCTTTGTTAATGGCCTCTTGATTTAATTCCAGTTTGCCCATACCCTTGAGGAGCGAATGAATGGCCAGCCACGAATGAGCCAACGGTACACCAATGTTTCTCAACACAGTGGAATCGGTCAGATCCCTCTGCAACCGACTGATGGGAAGTTTGGCGCTGAGATGTTCAAACAACGCGTTGGCAATTCCCAAATTGCCTTCGGCATTTTCAAAGTCAATAGGGTTGACTTTGTGTGGCATCGCGGACGAACCCACTTCACCTGCCTGGATTCGCTGCTTAAAATAATTCATGGACACATATTGCCATACATCCCTGCTGTAGTCAATCAAGATGGTATTGATCCTCTTGACATTATCAAAGAAAGCGGCCAGATGATCATAATGTTCAATCTGCGTGGTGGGATGACTGCGTTGAAGCCCCAGCGTATGGTTAACAAATGTATCGGCAAAGACAATCCAGGAGATTGATGGATACGAAACCTGATGTGCATTGAAATTACCTGTGGCACCTCCAAATTTAGCCGAGAACGGAATGGCTTTTAATAATTCTAGTTGTCTGCGCAGACGTTCGGCAAAGACAGCCATCTCTTTTCCCAACCGGGTAGGGGAAGCCGGTTGACCATGCGTGCGTGCCAGTAAAGCGATCTCTTTCCATTCATTCGCCTGTGCTTCCAACGCCTTGACAAGCTGGCCAAAGCGGGGAAGCAAATGAGTTTCAGTAAATTCCTTTAATAGCAGCGGTGTTGCAGTATTATTGATATCCTGAGAGGTGAGTCCGAAATGAATAAACTCCTTGAAACCGCCAAGTCCTGCGGAATCAAACTTTTCTTTTAAAAAGTATTCAACAGCTTTCACATCATGGTTGGTGGTTTTTTCAATTTCTTTGATGCGAACAGCCGAAGGTTCATCAAAAGCAGAATAAAGGCTGCGCAGGTATTGAAATTTTTCTGATGGAAAAGTTTTCAGTTGAGGAAGACCGACTTCGCACAAAGCAATGAAATACTCCACTTCCACCCGCACCCGATAGCGTATGAGTCCAAACTCAGAGAAATAAGGACGGAGTGTCTCTGTGGCTGAGAAATACCTTCCATCTATAGGGGCAATGGCTGAAAGAGATGATACCTGCACAAAACTATCTGTTAAACGGTAAAAATAAGTGTTTTTAACGGTTCATTAACTATTTGACTTCCCAACTCATCTTGTAATAATCCGTTCAATAGATAATTTTGCGTCCCCTTATGCGGCACCTTCTGATAATTTCCCTCTTTCTTATTTCAATCATAGTTCAGGCTCAGGTAAAAAACGAACCGGGAAAGTCATTGATCATCAAAAAAGCGACCCACAAAATACACATCGATGGCGTTCTGGATGAAGCTGACTGGAAGGCAGCAGACGTAGCAACTGATTTCTTTCTAAACTACCCGGTAGATACAGCAAGAGCCCCCTTTCAATCGGAGGCAAGACTCACCTTTGACGACCATCATCTTTATGTATCTTTTGTCTGTCAGGACGATGCCTCCAAAGACATTATTCAATCGTTAAGAAGAGATTTTGACTTTGAAGGAAATGATCATATTGGCGTATATCTGGGCACGTTAAATGATCGTATCAACGGGTTCTATTTTCAGATTACCCCGCACGGGGTGCAGGCCGAAGGAATCATTTCGGGGGGAGGAGCGGGGGATGACAGTTATAACGATACCTGGGATAATAAGTGGTATTCTAAAGTTGTCAAAGAAGGCGATCGATGGACCGCAGAATTGATGATTCCCTTTAAAAGTATTCGATACAAAAATGAGGTATCCGAATGGAACATTACGTTTTTACGCAACGATGTAAAAAGAAATCATATCAGTAGTTGGATTGCTACACCCATTCAATTTATACCAGCTTCATTCGCGTATTCGGGTCAGCTGAAATGGCGTGATCCCTTACCTCCTGGTCGTGGAAACATCTCTTTAATACCGTATCTAGCCGGGGGAATAAGTCAGGATCGGGAGCAAAACCCTACCGAACGTGCCAGCGACTTACAAGTGGGATTTGATGCAAAAGTAGCCGTGACGCCCTCTCTCAATTTAGATTTAACAGTGAATCCTGATTTTTCGCAAGTGGAAGTTGACCGGCAGGTGATCAATCTTACCCGTTTTGAATTTCAGTTCCCGGAGCGAAGACAATTTTTTCTGGAGAACAGCGACTTATTTGATAATGCGGGCTTTCCGGATGCGCGTCCTTTTTTTAGCAGACGTATTGGGTTGGCACGCGACACCACCGAAAATGAAAGCATCGTTCAGGTGCCCATCGCTTATGGTGCCCGTCTAAGTGGATCACTGAATGAAAAATGGCGGGTGGGCCTTTTGCATATGCAAACGCGCGAAAAAGAATCAATCGGTTTACCTCAACAAAACTATACAGTAGCAGCCATCCAACGAAATTTTTGGAAACAATCCAATATGTCTTTCATCTACGTTGACAAGCAATCGCATAAGTTGGGAGATATCAGTGAGTTGCGATATCCTAATGCCAGCGTCTTAAAATACCGAAAGCAAGGCAGTGATTCCATTCCTTTTTATACCGCCTATAATCGTGTTGTTGGTGTAGATGTGGATTTGCTGAGTCAAGACAATAAGTGGTACACCAGTGCCTACTACACCGCCTCATTTGACGATGGTTTTGATCGCTCATCCAATCAATCCGCGGGTTTTTTCGGACGATTTAACACCCGAAACATAGGCTTCTTTGGAGGAAGTTCCATCATCCAAAAAAACTATCAGGCAGCTACCGGTTTTGTGCCTAGTCGGGGGGTGTATCCCGGACAGATTAATTTTTTTGGCGGAGCAAACTATACATGGTTTCCCACCGACTCGAAAATTGCACGCTCCGGACCAGGCATAGAAGCGAACTATACAAATCTGCCGGATGGGACACATACCGATGCATCGGTTGCGTTCAATTATAGTATCGATTTCCTGAATACCAGCGGACTGAACTTTGGATGGAGTTACACTTATCAGCGACTAACCAACTCCTTTAACCCGATTGATGATGAAGTCTTTGCTTCCTTTTTGGAAGGTGAAGAATATCATTGGAATAACTATTCAGTAGTGTATAGCTCTGACCAGCGAAAGGCTTTCAACTATTTTGTCGCTACGGAGTTTGGGAGTTTTTATAATGGCAAAAGCTGGAATGTGCTCAGTGGATTAAACTATCGGATTCAGCCGTATGGTAGTTTGGCCATCCAGGCCGAATACAACGATCTCCGCCTGGCAACAGGCTATGGCGAAGAAAAATTTTGGTTGATTAGCCCGCGTTTGGATGTAACGTTCACAGATAAATTGTTCCTCACCACGTTTATTCAATACAATGAATTAAGCGACAACGTGAACCTGAACGCCCGGTTTCAATGGCGCTACCAGCCCGCGTCTGATTTTTTTGTGGTTTACACTGAAAATTACCTGCCAGAGCAATTTAAAAGTAAGAACCGTTCCATTGTTTTTAAGTTTACCTACTGGTTAAACCTGTAGCATTCCGGTAGAACCAGAACATCTGAAGGCTGTCTCTGTTTTACTAGACAAATGGTTACTTTTGCAACGTAAAATTGAAGCAGTATGGCATTTGGCTTGTTTAAACGGACAGAAAAGAAGGAAGAAACACACAACGGCCCCCGCTACCACGAGTTGGTGGTGAAGCAGGTTGTGCAGGAAACGAAAGACGCAATCAGCATTGTATTTGAGCAACCAACCTCAAAAATCACGTATAAATCAGGGCAGTTTTTAACCTTAATTATTCCGATCCAGGGAAAAGAGGTACGAAGAGCCTACTCACTCTGTTCATCACCTTTTGTAGACGATGACTTGGTAGTATCTGTCAAGCGCGTGGAAAAAGGCCTGATGAGTAACTGGCTTCCGGATAATTTAAAAAAAGGAGACAAAATTAAGGTGATGGAGCCCATGGGGCAGTTCACGACCGAGTTTGCCGCAGATAAAAAACGTCACTTAGTAATGTTTGCCGGAGGTTCAGGGATCACGCCAATACTCTCCATCATCAAAAGCCTGCTCACCCAGGAGACTAACAGCATCGTATCGCTGATCTATTGCAACAGAAATATTGACAGCATCATCTTCAAAGAAACGCTCGCCCAATGGGAAACCCGCTATGAAGGACGTTTGCATGTGATTCATATTTTAGATGAAGCCCCGATGAACTGGCAAGGGTATTCTGGTTTATTAAACCATGATATGCTCAGCAAATTGTTTGAGCGAATTCCCAACTGGGGAAGTGAACAAACCACCTACCTCATGTGTGGCCCGGAAGGAATGATGAAAAATGTGGATACACTGCTCGAAGCGCGTCAAATTTCGAGAAATAAGATTTTTAAGGAGAGTTTTGTACAAGGTACGATTGATAAAGACACCAAAAAAGATGAAAAGACGGCCGGTGAACCCAAAGCTAGAGAGGTAACGATCCGTTACGATGGTCAGGAATTTAAATTTATGGTGGAACCCCAGCGAACGATTTTAGAGACGGCCCTTGATCAGGGAATTGATCTTCCATATTCCTGTCAAAGCGGACTTTGCACGGCCTGTCGGGGAAAAGCACTGAGTGGCCAGGTGAAGTTAGATGAAGAAGAAGGACTTTCCCAAAGCGAGCGTGCCGAAGGATACGTACTCACCTGCGTAGGTCATCCGCTGACCGATGATGTAGTGATCGAGATCGGTTAGCGTACTTGATCGGTAGTTAGGTTATGTTTTTCGTTTGAAACAACGTTGGAAACTGTCCAGGTGATTTTCTTTTCAAAGGCATGTTGGCGAACATGACATTCATTTTTTGAACAGATCGTGCATGAAGAAGGAATGCATCCATCCGAATGCACAAAGAGTTCCAGTGTTTCTCCAAATTCTCTTCTGGTTAAATCGGCCAGTGCGTCAATCTCACGGTGCGCTTCATGCACATTGAGAAACCAGGGTACCGTAACGTGGGCATCCAGATGAAGGATACTTCCAAATTTGATAATGCGCACATTATGCAAGTCGATCCAGTTTTCCTTTCGATGAACATTCAATAAGTTAACCATTTGAACAAGTAAGGCACGATCGGATTGATCCATGATGCCAGCCACCGCTGATCGAACAATTTTGTACCCTGTAAACACAATGACTCCGGCAAAGAGGATGGCAAACACGCTATCTAACCATAGAATCCTGGTGAGGTACACAATTACCAGACCAACCACAACTCCCAAAGTGGTCCAGGCATCACTTTGCAAATGCTTACCACTGGCTGTTAATGCGATGGAGTTATGGCTTGTGCCGATTCGAACACAATAAAACCCAACCAGATAATTGATGATTGCAGCAACAGCAATCAGTAATAACCCTATGTCTAATTGATGCAATACCCGTTGATGATAAAGTGAAAGGATAGCTTCGTACACGATAAAAATACCAGCCAGGAGGATCAATGTGCCTTCAACGCCTGCCGAAATGAATTCAATTTTTCCATGACCGTAAGGATGTTCTGCATCGCGTGGTTTGGCGGCCAGGGTGAGGCTATATAATCCAAAAAGACCAGCAGTCATGTTTACCAAACCTTCCAGGCCATCGGTTAAAATAGCAATTGAATGTGTGATAAAATAGGCTGAGAGTTTTATAGCTAATACGACTATGGCTATGACAACCACCCACCTTTGAATAAAAATATTTTGTTTCGCGGCAGAGGTTATCATTTAAGTCCCGGTTTCCTGGTTTGCCTCATACCATTGATCGATAGCTAAGTGTCCGTTACTCGCAGCCGCGACAGCCAGTTGATCACACCGTTCATTTTGCGGATGGCCGGCATGACCTTTGATCCAAACAAATTTTGGTTTGAATTTGTGATGCAATGGAATGTATCGTTCCCATAAATCACGATTCGCTTTTTTAGAAAAATTCTTTTTTTGCCAATTCCAGATCCAACCTTTTTCCACAGAATTGACTACATATTGCGAGTCGGAGTAAATAGTTATCGGAATCCCCTCTTTTTTCAGAGACTCTAATCCGGCAATGACCGCTAACAACTCCATCCGATTGTTGGTGGTCAGCCGAAAGCCTTCACTCATTTCTTTTTCGTGAGCACCAAATTGAAGAATGGTTCCGTATCCTCCGGGTCCGGGATTTCCTTGGGCTGCGCCATCGGTATAAATTCGAATCACAACGTATTTGCCTTAAAAATTTTAACAGCAATGGCTAACAAGATGACGCCAAAAACCCTTCGCAGGACCGCAAAACCCGCTTTGCCAATGACGCGCTCCAACCACGAGGAAGCTCGCAACACGATATAAATGACAATCAGGTTGAGAATAATGCCAACCAGCACGTTCACTTCATGATAAACAGCCCGAAGAGAAAGGATGGTTGTTAAAGTCCCAGCTCCGGCAATGAGCGGAAAAGCCAATGGCACAATGGAACCGGTGCCTTTGGCATCCGGATCATCGCGGATAAGAGTAATACCAAGAATCATTTCCATGGCAACGATAAAGATAACAATAGAGCCGGCTACTGCGAAGGAGGCTACGTCCAAGCCAAAGAGCTTCAGAATCGACAAGCCAAGAAACAGAAAGCCAACCATCAATACAGCCGAAATCAACGTGGCTTTTTCGGCATGGATGCGTCCTTCGCGTTGGCGGATAAGCATGATAAACGGAATGGAACCAATGATGTCAATCACGGAAAACAAAATCAGAGTAACCGAGAAAATTTCTTTAAAGTCGAGATAATTATTCATGAATCAATAGGAAGAGCGCAAAGATACGCAAAGAAAATCCTGAGACTGATAACCTCAATCAATTATTCAATTGGTTTTTCTTGATACGTATTCAGAATGACTTTCCCATCATAAAAATCGAAGGAGACTAATTTCTTTTGACGTGAATTTATAAATTTTAGCGGATGCACTTCTTGATCTTGAATTTGTGGAAAATTTGGGATGGTATCTCCGGTCTTAAAAAAGTATACTTCTGTCACAAGTGTATCATAATAGTACAAAGCTGATCGAAACTGCTCACCTGTCGAATAGTAACTTTCTGAATTTTGATGCTTGTAGCCATTTTTGAGAAACGTTTCTGATGCCCGTGGCCCCCGGGGGTAATAGTCTGTTTTCAGCTGTAGTCCATTGGCTTCATTTGAAATAACCGTATGGAATGGCTTTTGGGGAGTTGTTTCACTTTTCATTATTAATCCTTTGTAAGAATAATGGAAATACCAACCAGCAGCAGCAAAAAAGGAAAGTATCATGAACGTTAAGATCAACCGACCAAACAGTTCCTGAGTCCTGCTGTATATCGGTCGTAAGGCAACCCTTTCGCTGGCATTCTTTTGACTCTGTTCTGAGATAACTGCGCCTTTGATCCGCGACTCATCCTGATGGATTTCTTTTAACGACTTCCGCTTACCGAGTAATTCCTGGTTATGCTTGATCGTATCATTCATGAACCTTAAAAAGCCACCAAACCCGATTCCCATGAAGTGAAGATACGAATTGATTTTTAGAAAATGTAGTTATCTGTCTTGATTTGGCCACCACCAGCCGCCCATAAAAATTGTATTTCACAATCATGTACGGTTCACTACATTTAAACGTCACCTAAACTTATCTCTATGAAGCGGTTCTACTTTTTGTTTCTTTCCCTACTGCTGGCACAAGTAGTCTCAGCCCAGCCTGATCCTTCGTTTTATTCCAATCTCAAATGGCGAAACATTGGCCCACATCGGGGAGGTCGCTCGCTTGGGGCTATGGGCAGCCCGGGCCGGATAAATGAATACTACTTTGGAGCCACAGGAGGCGGGCTGTGGAAAACCACCGATGGCGGTCAGGAATGGTTTCCGGTAACCGATGGAAAAATTTCGTCCTCTTCTATAGGTGCGGTGGCGGTGGCTGAGACAAACCCGGACATCCTATACATTGGCGGTGGCGAAACGCAATTGCGGGGTAGCATCACCCAGGGTGATGGTGTTTACAAAACTGTGGATGGAGGAAAAACATGGAGGCATCTGGGACTCAGGGAAACACAGGCCATTTCACGTATCCGTGTTCACCCTACGAACCCGGACATCGTATATGTGGCAGCCTTGGGCCACCCGTACGGTGACAATGAAGAACGAGGGGTGTTTCGCAGCACCGATGGCGGTACTACCTGGAAGAAGATTTTGTATGTGAGTCCAAAGGCAGGGGCAGCCGATCTCATCATCGATCGCACCAACCCGAAAATCATTTATGCCAGCACTTGGCAGGTTTATCGCAAAACATGGAAGATGTGGGGTGGTGGTCCCGATTGTAAGTTATGGAAATCAGAAAATGGAGGTGATACCTGGAATGAATTGACCAAAAATCCAGGTATGCCCGAAGGTCCGTTAGGCAAAATCGGCATCACCGTTTCTCCGGCAGATAATAAAAGATTGTGGGCCATAGTAGAAGCTAATGATGGTGGTGTATACCGCAGCGATGATGCCGGGGCTACCTGGAAAAAGACAAACGATGACCGTAAGTTACGTCAGCGTGCCTTTTACTATTCACGCATCTATGCCGATCCGTTTGACCGCGAAACAGTCTATTGTTTAAATGTTGATTTTTGGAAATCAACCGATGGCGGAGTAAAATTTGATCAGGAAATTCAAGGAAAACATGGAGACTACCATGATTTGTGGATCGACCCCAACAATCCTCTCCGGATGATTGTGGCGGACGATGGCGGGGGCTCCGTCAGCGTGAATGGTGGTAAGAGTTGGACTGATCAGGATTACATCACCACACAATTTTATCACGTCACCACCACCAATCACGTGCCGTATCATGTGGCAGGAGCGCAGCAGGATAACTCAACGATTGCCGTACCCAGTGAAGGCTGGGGTCATATGAATGTACTGGGAGAATGGGGATATGATGTAGGCGGTGGTGAGAGCGGCTACATTACTTCCCATCCGGACAATCCCAATGTCTATTATGCGGGTAGCCAGGGAGCGTTGCTTACCCGCAAAGATGTCACAACAGGCCAGGTTCGTGACATACAAGTGTATCCCCGGTTCTTTTCGGGAGAGCCAGCCAGTTCGTTGCCTGAGCGCTGGCAATGGACCTATCCCATCGTGTTTTCTCCCAAGGATTCAAAAATGCTGTTTACCTGTTCGCAACATGTGTGGCGCACAACAAACGATGGGCAGAGCTGGGAAAAAATTTCGCCCGATCTGACCTATGCCGATCCTGAAACTCTGGGCCCTACCGGTGGCGAGATCACCAAGGACATGAATGGACCAGAAATCTATGCTACTGTTTTTGCGCTGGCTCCATCTTTCCATGATGTTAACACAATTTGGGCCGGGTCAGACGATGGTAAAATTCACATTACCCGCGATGGCGGAAAAAACTGGACTAACATCACCCCAAAGGATTTACCCAAACATTCGGTAGTAGCCATCATAGATGAATCGAAACATACTCCTGGTACAGCTTATGTGGCAGCATTCCGCTATCAGGTAGATGACCGCCAGCCATATGTTTTCAGGACAACAGATTTTGGAAAGACCTGGACAAAAATTATCAATGGCATCAGGGACGGTCACTTTGCCCGAACCATACGCGAAGATCATGTGCGGCCCGGACTCCTATTCCTGGGAACTGAGCACGGAGCCTATGTGTCATTTAATGCCGGAACCTTTTGGCAGCCGCTTCAGTTGAATTTGCCTGATACTCCCATTCGAGATCTGGTAGTAAAGGATGATGATGTGGTTTTGGGTACGCATGGTCGAGGTTTCTGGATATTAGATGATATCAACCCGTTGCGTCAGTATAGTGAATCGGTGTCTAAACAACCAGTGGTATTATTTCAACCGGGCGATGCCATTCGCGGTGTGTATGATGCGGTTTTTCAGTATTATCTGAAATCAAAAGTTGACTCAGTTACCATAGAGATATTAGACGTCAACGGAGCGGTAGTCCGTAGGTTTGTAGGTACTCAGGCAGAGGAAAAACCTGCCTCGGGAGACTGGTGGGGCGCAGGTGAAAGTAAGCCGACTACGGCTGCCGGATTGAATACCTTTAAATGGAATCTACGGTACCCAGGGGCTACTGTGTTTGAGGGTATGATCATCTGGGGAGCAAGACCACAAAATGGACCCAAGGCTCCCATTGGCAAATATCAGGTTCGCTTAAAAGCTGGAAGCTATGACCAAACGTATCCTTTTGCGATCAAAATGAATCCTAACCTCGCAGGGGTAAGTGAATCAGATTTGAAAGAGACATTTGACTTGGCCGTGAAAATCCGAGATCGGGAGTCAGCGGCCAACGAGGCGGTTATTCGTATCCGCGATTTAAAAAAACAACTGGAAGAAAAATCAAAAGAGGTAAACGATGCTATGTTTTCTGCTTCGGTGAAAGAGATCATTTTAAAAATTACTTCCATCGAAGAAGATTTGTATCAGACTAAAAATCGCAGCGGTCAAGATCCGCTCAACTTCCCAATTAAATTAGGTAATCGACTTTCTGCATTAAGACGAAGTTTGGAAACGGGTGATGGCAAGCCTACGGCCGGAGCCTACAAAGTCTTTGATGAGCTTAGCAAAGAGTTGGAAAGTCAGCTGAGTAAACTTGACCTAACTCTAAAGTCAGGCATGGATGCGATCAATCCTGTTCTACTCAATAAGCAGTTGAAAGCAATTATTGATAAGAAGAAGTAACAATTAAACGAGCAGATGAGCACTCGCAGAAAACTTTTGAAATCACTGGCACTGGCGCCTCTGACTCTTGGCAGCGTCCGTGCATGGGCTAACACAACCACTTCCCTTCCCGCCCGGGATGATCCGGATTTTTGGGAAAAAGTCCGTGACCAGTATTTGCTGGCAAAGGACAAAGTCTTCTTCAACCCGGGCACCGTAGGGGCGATGCCTCGTATAGTGGTGGAGCGGGTGAATGAACATATGATTAAACTGGCTACCGATGTGGCCGACTGGGAGTATCGGGGAGACAAAGGCTGGATATCCGGCTACTATCACATGCCCGAGATCCGTGAGAAAATAGCCCAACTGATTCATGCCGATGCAGCCAGCATTGCGCTAACGGATAATGTAACGTCAGCCATGAGTTACATAGCCGAAGGTCTAACCCTGAAAGCGGGTGATGAAATCATCACCAGTAATCAGGAACATGGAGGTGGGCGAAGTTCTTGGATCGTGCGGGAGAAACGTGATGGCATCCGCTATCGTGAGTTTACGCTGGGTAAACCAATCCGTAACGAGCAGGAAGTATTCGACACTGTGGTAAGTTCCTTTCGTTCCGAAACACGTGTCCTGGTCTTATCCCACATGATTACCGGAAGCGGAGCGCTATTGCCTGTCAAGGAGATTTGTGCGGAAGCAAGGAAAAGAGGTATTCTAACGGTGTTGGATGGTGCCCAGATTATTGGACAAGTGTCACTGAATATTCAAGACATAGGGTGCGATGCGTATGTTGGTTGTTTTCATAAGTGGATCGGAGCACCGCCCGGTACAGGGTTCATGTGGGTGAAGCCTGAGATTCTGAAAAATTTGTGGACCAGCGTTTCAAGCTATCAATGGAATAATCATGAGGATGAAGGGTTTCGTTTTACACAGCGGGGTACCGGCAACTATTCCATTTTATTAGGCTTGGAAGCTGCGCTGGATTTTCATGCTGAAATCGGTGCACAGCGTGTGTACGATCGCATTAAGTATCTGGGCAATTACCTCCGGGACGAGTTGCGAAAGATGCCAAAGGTTAAGGTATTTTCCCCGGCTGCGGAATCCATGTGTGCAGGCATTTCGGTGTATAATGTTATGGGTGTGACAGGTTCAAAGTTACAGGATGCTTTTTGGAATGAGGCACGCATGCGGCCTCGCTCACAAGGGGATGAATTTGGGGTACGCCATTGTACTCATATCTTCAACAGCGAAAAAGAAATTGAAGCGGCCTGCAGAATAGTTAGAAAAGTAGCCGGTTCGTAATCGGATGTTTTGTCAGATTTTTTTACGCACCTGAATTCCTGTTTTAGAACAGTTGATCTTTTAAAAGAGCGCTTGATCAGCGATTTCTGGCAATTCATGCCAGAAGCCTTTGATATGAATACAGAATGAACTATGCTTGTTTGTTAAATCAAATTTCTATGAAAAAATGGACGGGCATGGTAGTAGTAATGTTTGTTTTATCTCATAGCTACGCACAAACAGGCGCAGGGAAAGCGCTGGAGCAAAAAGATCTGAACCTAAAAGACCGGTACTCTTTGATGAAAACGAATTCCCAGACGTTTCAAGACTATAAAGTGATTAAAGAATTTGTTCTGGATGGTGTCTGGAAAATTTATCTCGACTCCGTAGCTGCCCAAAGACAAGCACTAGCCTCGGCCAGGACAGAGATTACCAGACTTTCCAGTGAAATAGATGCTCTTAAAAATCAAATGGCTGAACAGCAGGCATCTGTCCAGGAAATTACTTTTGACAGCACGCATGTTACCGTTTTGGGAGTGTCCTTTCATAAAACTGCTTTTCTGACACTCGTGACTGTGGTGGTGGGCATCTTGGTATTTATCATTACGACTTTACTGGCGCGACTGCGTTCTCAGCATATCCATGTTCGTGAAAAGACCGATGGATTGGAAGTGTTAACGAAGGAGTACGAAGAATACAAACGTAAGTCGATGGAGAAACAGACCAAATTAGCGCGTGAACTTCAAAATGAGCGAAATAAGTTGATGGAGCTTCGTCCCCATTAATTCTAAAACAATTTAGTCCTTTCAGGGTAGCCGATTAGCGTGTCGCTGAAGCAATAGCCATTTTTTCTTGTGCTTAACATACACTTCCGTATACAGCAAGGGGATTGAAAATTCCGCCCCTTGGGTAATCCCCTTAAATATACCTTTACCCGTAACAACTACACACTGACCTTCCTGTTTGGCAGAAGCCTCCTGAACATCAATCGAAATGTAATTCAACTTCCCGGATTTCAAGTCTTGTATCACCTCTTCTGCATTTTCAATCCAACCATTGGAATGAATATAGGCAACTTTTGGATGCATCATGAATTGAATCGAATCATAGTTTTTAGTGGTTAGCCATCTGAATTTTTGATAATGTAAGGCTAACACTTCTTTTTCAGAGGAACTTTGCCCGTATAGGGTTACGGGAACAAGAAGTGCTAAAAAAACGAATACTTTCATCGTAGGAAATTGTTCAGTTGTGGTTAATGTTTATAAACTCTTACGTAATCTATCTCCAGACGTTGCGGCCAAATGTTTTGATCAATCCCTTGCATCCCACCCCAAAAACCTCCCACCGCTATGTTCATGATGATATGGAACCGTTGATCGAAGGGCCATTCGGAAGGGCCATCAGTGTGGGCACGTCTGACGGTATGATACTTTTGATCATCTACATAAAAATCTATCTGATCTTTTACCCAGTCGATGGCATATACATGGAATTGATCCTGTGCATCGGGTATGTTTATTTTACCTTCCTTTTGTGTTTTCTTTTGATGATTAAATGTCTCCGTATGAATGGTTCCGTGGATAACACCCGGATCGAAGCCCACATGTTCCATAATATCAATTTCTCCACTGGCAGGCCATCCTCCGTATTTCCAATCGGTGCTTAGCATCCAGATGGCCGGCCACGTGCCCTTGCCTCGCGGAAGTCGGGCACGGACTTCGATACGGCCATAAAGCCAGTCGCCTTTATATTTACTGATAATGCGGCTGGAGGTAAACGGTTTTCCTCCTTGGGGTTCTTGGTGTGCCTCAAGGATGAGCATTCCGTTATGAACGCGTACATTTCTGGAGTTCTGCGTGTAGTACTGTTCTTCATTGTTTCCCCAACCACACACATGTGGGCACCCATCGCCCAGATCAAAACTCCATTTAAGAGAATCCGGAGCACCGGTATATTGAAATTCATCGGCCCACAAAAGTCTTTCTGAAGAGGAAGGTCGAAATGAGGAGGCAAATAATCCTATCACTATCCAACTAAAATACTTCATCTGTGGAAAAATGAAAGTCAGTTTTGACTGACTCAAAATCTAATCTACTCACTTTTACAAATGCCAATGGAATACCGTCCGGAGGGAATGGCATCGCTTATGGCTACCCCGATATTCCCGGCTGCCAATATGATATTGCGTTCGGGCCCCGTTTCTCCCAAATGAATTTTGATACTGGCGCGCATGGAAATTATTTGATTGTAAGTGACAATCGATTCATCACTCAATGTTTGAAGTATGGTTTCACTGGTGCCGGTAGCTGCCGAAAGCGGTGTTAGAAGTGCCGCAATTGCTGCATCTGGTACAGATAAATCTCCCAGGTGTAAATGCACCGGATGAGAAGCATTCCCGGAAGTTCCGTCCACTTCCACCACAACCGTGGTTCTGCCATCTTTACGTTCCTTAAAAGTTACGGTTCCGCTGACCGGGTAAGCAGAAGCCTGTTGAAGAGAATAAACAGTTTCAACCCCGGTAAATTCACTAATCACTTCAGGCGACTGACATCCCACCACCAAGCCAAATACCATCAAGATCATCAGTTTTTTCACGATTTTACCCTGTTTAACCACTTAAAATTAAAAAAAATACCTCAATATCCATCGCCACTTTCGCAGGAAGCCCTAATTTGGCCAGTCCGTTGTTATACAAGGTGCTTTGGCACGCAATGTGATATAGAATTAAAACGACTTTTAACCAGGACTATTTTGTGAAGCAGGTTAGTTTACTTTTAGTGATAGCTCTGGCTGCCTGTGCTCCCCAGGCTACTTCTCAAAAACGAGATTCAAAGAAAAAACGAGAATTGGCGGCTGCCAGGCCAGTCTGGCTAAGCGCTAAGCCAAGTCAGGATCAATATTATATCGGGATTGGTCAAGCCACCAAGGATGGAGTCAGTAACCACATTCAGGCGGCAAAAAAAAGCGCCTTAGAGGATTTGGTATCTGAGATTAAGGTAAACGTGGCCTCTACATCAGTTCTGAGTACCATTGATGCCAACAAAGAATTGCAGGAAAAGTATGAGCAGATTATCCAAACCACTGCTGCTGACGAAATCGAAGAATTTGAGCAGGTAGAAACCTGGGAAGATGAGCGTAGCTACTGGGTGTATTACCGACTTTCAAAGTTTCGCTACCGCGAAATAAAAGAAGAGCAAAAAAGAAACGCTGTTACATTAGGGCTTGACTTCTTTACCAAAGCCAAACAATCCGAGCGCAGCGGAGATTTGGTGCAGGCACTGGGATTTTATTTTCAAGGATTTCGGGCTGTAGAAAAATACCTGGCCGACCCGATCCGATTGGAATTCGAAGGAAAAGAAATACTCTTAACCAACGAGATCCTTTCCAATATTCAAACGCTGCTGGATAAAGTGGATGTGAGCGTGCAGCCAACAGAAATCACAGTCAATAGGCGGGTAGCAGAAAGCGGCCAAACCGTGATGGCCAAAGTTATTTTGAAGGAAACTAAGAAAGCGATCGCGGCCATGCCCCTAAAGGCATTGTTTGAAAAGGGCGCAGGTGATGTATTCCCGGATTATAAAACAGATGCAGCCGGTCAGGCTCGCATTTTGTTGACTAAAATCTCATCTCGTGACCTGGAACAGCGGGTGGGCGTCAAAGTAAATCTAAATGCACTAGCCGGACAAAATGCCTCTGAGATTTACACGTTGGTAACCGAGAAAATAGTAGTACCCAAGGCAAGTGTTTTGTTAAAAGTACAGCGACCATTGGTTTTTATTAGTTCGATTGAAAAAAGTCTGGGTGTACTGAAACCCAACCAGCAACTCACCAATCGGTTGAAAAACTTTATGACCAATGCCGGTTTTGAGTTGACAGATGATAAGAAGAAGGCTGAGTTATGGATGGACATATCTTCTGATTCAGAACGTGGTTCTCAGTCGGGTAGTATTTACATTGCCTATGCCACCACGATCATTAAAGTAGCAACAGCCAAAGATGGAAAGGAGATTTATGCCACCACGCTGGATCGGGTAAAAGGCTACAGTCTGGACTATGAACGCAGCAGCCAGGAGGCCTATAATGCCAGTCTCAAGCTTTTGGAAAATGAGAAATTGCCTGAATTATTGAACATAATTCTTCAATAAAACATCAAAAAGAAGTAAAAAAAGGCAGTTTGGCCAGTCAAAACAACCAGCGTAAAAAAAGAAGAATTTTAAAAAGTGGCCTGTAAATTGCATTGCTTAAATTGCACAACCAAAATCCCTTAATGAATATGAAAAAGTTAGTAAATCTTTCGTTTGTAACCATCCTGGCTGCTGCCGTTATTTTGAGCGGTTGTAAGACTAAGGAAAAAACTCCTGAAGGCGAAAAAGAAGTGATTGTACCCTGTTCAGGACCTGATTTCTTTACCACTAGTAAAGTATTCCGCTCCAACTCAGTAGGAGAAAGCATGAATCAGGTAGTGTCCAAAGACAAAGCCATGACCAATGCGCGCAATCAGTTGGCACAAAGCATTCAAACCACGGTTAAAACAGTGACGGATAACTATGTGAACTCACGCAATTTCAATAACAAAGAAGAGTTGGAACAACGGTTCGAAAGTTTAAACCGCGAAGTGGTTAATCAAACGCTTTCCGGAATCAAAACACTATGTGAGCGTCTGGTACAAACCAAAGATGGCAGCTATAAGACTTATGTAGCCATTGAGTTGTCTGCTGAAGATTTGGTGAAGCAATACAACGAGCGTTTGTCCAAAGATGAGCGTTTGAAAATTGATTATGACTACGAGAAGTTCAAAGAAACTTTTGAAAAAGAAATGGATAAAATGGGCAAGAATTGATTTCATAACCTAAATCTTCTAAGCTCATCGAAAAGCTGTCTGCGGAGACAGCTTTTCTCTTTTTAAATCTCTTTTGCAAACAGTTTGCAAAAACTAACTTTCGATTTTATGCAACAACCATGGTGTCGATTCAGGAATTAAAGTATCAGTACCCGACCGGTAAAAGCATCCGTTTCCCGGATTTTACGGCCACCAAAGGTTCTCCCCATCTTCTCTTGGGAGAATCCGGTAGCGGCAAAACCACGCTTTTACATTTATTGGGAGGCCTACTGAGAAATCAAACCGGATTCATACAGGTGGGGGAGGCACCAATTCACTCCTTAACTGAATCTGCTCTTGATCGCTTTCGTGGGCAACACATCGGCTTCATTTTTCAGCGAAACCATTTGATTTCGGCACTTACCGTGGAGGAAAACCTGTTGATGGCCCCGTTTTTGGCTGGACATCCGCAAAGCAAATCACGCGTAAGTGAAGTGTTGGATCAATTAGGTATTTCTGATAAGAAGAATGCCCGCATTCGCGAGTTAAGTCAGGGACAGGCACAGCGGGTAGCCATTGCCCGGGCCGTCATGAACAAACCTTCTCTTATCTTGGCAGATGAACCTACCTCGGCCCTCGATGATTCAAGCTGTCAGAAAGTAAGTCAACTTCTGCTTCAGGCAGCCGCTCAAAATGAATCTACGCTGATCATTGCCACGCATGATCATCGGCTAAAAACTGTCATCTCCCATCAATTGAAACTCGATAACGCATGATGAATTTAGGATCATTGGTGTGGAAATATTTATGGGCAAAGCCCCTGAACACCGTATTGAATGTTATTTTATTGGCTTTGGGGATAGCAGTGATTACCCTAATCTTCATCTTTAATCGTCAGTTGCAAGAGAAGATTACCCAGAACACCAAAGGAATTGATTTAGTGGTGGGAGCTAAAGGAAGCCCGTTGCAGATCATTTTATGTTCAGTTTTTCATATGGACTTTCCGACCGGGAATATCAAACTGGCCGAAGCTGAACGACTTTCGCAACATCGGCTGGTTAAAAGTGCTATTCCCTTAGCGATGGGTGATAGCTATCAGACCTATCGAATCATTGGAACCACTCAGGCCTATCCGGAGTTGTACGGAGCCACGCTGGCACAAGGTACTTGGTGGCAACACGATCTGGAAGTGGTGGCGGGAGCCACTGTTGCGCAACTGTTAAGTTTAAAGGTAGGTGATACGTTTGCCAGTGCACACGGATTAAGCGAGGGAGGCCATGCGCATGATGGGCATCAACTGACGGTAACGGGTATCCTCGAACGAAACAGTTCGGTGGTCGATAATCTTCTCTTGACAAATATTGAAACGGTTTGGGAAGTGCATGAAACGGAACCACAAGATAGTGTTCATAAAACTATTCTTAATCCATCACCTCTGATACCTTCCGTAGAAGCAGGAGATACTGTGCGTGAAGTCACCTCACTGTTGATCAAATATCGCAACCCCATCGCGGCTATTCAGCTTCCCCGACTTATCAACAGCAATACCAATATGCAGGCAGCTTCCCCGGCCTTTGAAAGTGCCCGTTTGTTTTCCATTTTGGGTGCGGGGGTAGATGTTTTGATGGGGTTTGCTTACCTGCTCATCTTTATTTCTGCCTTGAGCATATTCATTGCTTTGTACAACTCTCTCAAAGAGCGAAAATATGATCTGGCGATTATGCGTTCGATGGGTGCAACCAAAAGCCGCCTCTTCACCGCCATTGTCTGCGAGGGTGTTGCTTTGACGTTAGCAGGCGCATTGGCAGGATTGGCTATGGGGCATGAAGTACTGGCATTATTTGTCCAATGGGTAGGGGAAAGTCAAAGGGCAGGAATGTCGGCCTGGGTCTTTTATCCGGAAGAAATCTATCTGTTAGGAGGAAGCCTAGCACTTGGGTTCCTTTGTTCTTTGCTACCGGCCTGGCAGGCATATCGAACGGATATTCATCGCGTGTTGGCGGGAAGTTGAATTTTTATAGACGGTTTTGTATGCGTTTGGTATAATGTATCTTTGAACACTCAAGTATTCATGAAAAATCTCCCATTTATCCTACTTTTTTTTCTAGGCCTTTCCATTTCAACGATGGCTCAAACAGATGGTTGGGTCTTGTTTGCCAAAACCAAGTTTGAGGCCAAATACAACGAGAGTGCCAAAGAGTATTTTCTTTACCCCAGCTTTCCTGCGGATTTAAAATCCAGTGAAGGAAAAGAAATTACGCTGGAAGGTTATCACCTTCCTCTGGACATTGAAGGGGATCAGTATATTATTTTATCAAAATATCCCTTTAGCCAATGCTTTTTTTGTGGAGGGGCCGGCCCCGAATCTATTGCTGAGGTTTATTTTAAAGTGAAGCACTCCAAATTTGAACCGGACCAATACATTCGGGTGAAGGGGAAACTGCGCCTGAATGATAAAGATGTTGAACACGGCAACTTCATTTTAGAGGAAGCTGTACTCATCAGTAAATAAAAAAACTATTTCCGATGCACCACCGTAGCGCTTGCCTGGGCGGATGGAAAAACAACTAGGTCGGCAATCATGACATGGGCCGGACGTGTCAGTACAAATAAAATCAGATCAGCAACGTCTTCTCCCCGGAGAGGGTCCAACCCCTGATAAACAGTCGAAGCCCTTTTTTCATCCCCTTTAAATCGCACGAGTGAAAACTCGGTTTCCACCAATCCCGGATGAATTCCGGTAACTTTTATCTGGTGTGCGTTAAGATCTATGCGCATTCCACGAGTGACAGCATCCACGGCAAATTTGCTGGCACAATAAACATTGCCATTGGCGTATACTTCCTTTCCGGCAATGGATCCAATGTTAATGATATGTCCGGACTTTCGCCCAACCATGCCAGGCACAACCTCCCGCGTGAGGTAAAGTAATCCTTTCAGATTAATGTCGATCATCGCATCCCAGTCTTCGATGCTTCCGGTTTGAATGGGGTCTAGCCCATGAGCATTGCCCGCATTGTTGATAAGCACGTCAATGATTTTCCACTCCTCAGGTAATGATTGAAGGGAATTTTTGAGAGTCTGGTGATCCCTCACATCAAAGCAAAGAGTATGAACGTCTCCGTGCCTGCCTAGATCTTCCTGTAATTGATGAAGCCGTTCCACTCTTCGACCACAAAGAATCAAGCGAAAGTTATGTTGAATCAGTAAACGCGCGGTAGCTTCGCCAATCCCGGAAGTAGCTCCGGTAATTAATACGGTTCGTGGGGTGTTCATAAAAGGATGCGATAAGCAATCAAATCACGGATGGCTGGGATGATCGAATTTTTTTATTGGAAAATAAGATAAACGGAAATCGTGTTGGTGGTGAGTTGTTTGATGGGATCAACAAATTGCCCGGTTCCGGTGCCAAGCATATTCGTGATGCCTCGGGCAAATCGTATTTCCGGTGAAAACTTGAATAGGGGAAAATACAAGTCAAATCCGAGGCCGGCTTCCAGACTTAGGTTTGCCTTTTTAATGGGTAATTCAGCGGACCCGGTTGATACGTCATTTTTACCAGAAACTTCGAATCCGGGTGTCACGCCCCCAATCATATACATCCGCACATTTCCTCTGCGCATGGACTTGTACTTCAAAAGGAGGGGAAACTCCACCATTGCGGTTTCCACCAGTTGCGTTCGAATATCATTGTTCGTGTAAGCATATTGAAGTTCATGATCGTAAAACCCGACTTTTGGCATTAGCCGGAAATCCAGAAACTCATGAAGTTTGAGATTGATCAGAAACCCCAGTGAAAAGCCGGGTGAAAAACGGGCCATCACCGAATGTACCGTATCCTGGTCGGCTGTCACGAACGAATCAGAATACCGACTCTGGTAGCCGGAGGTATGAATGCCAATCATAAAACCATAGGTGATCTTACGATTATCGTATTCCGGATTGTTCCGCTTCACATGTTTGTACTGTGCCTGCGTGGCCAGCGGCAACAAAAGCACCAGCCAGACAACTACTTTACACCGATGTATAAGGAACTGATACCAAATGTGAGTGGCTTGCATGCAATCTGTTTAAATCCTAGTTTCTCAAGGATGTTGGTAAAATCACGTCCATCAGGGAATGCTTGTACGGATTCAGGTAAATACGTATAGGCAGCCTCATCCCGCGAAATCCAACGTCCTAAAGTTGGTAAAATGTATCTAAAATAAAACTGATACAATTGTTTGAAGGGAAAAACCCGGGGTTTGGAGAACTCTAGCACTACTATTTTTCCGCCCGGGCGGAGTACCCTTTTCATTTCCAACAGCCCTTTTTCCAGATTTTCAAAGTTTCGTACTCCAAATCCAACGGTAATGGCATCAAATTTATTTTCCTCGAAGGGGAGATTCTCGGAATCACCGGTGACCATATCAATTCGCTCTGAGTATCCGCGTTTCCGCATCTTTTGACGCCCCTGGTCCAGCATCCCTTCCGAAATGTCAACACCTATTACCTTGTCAGGATTGAGTTTTAAGGCCTCAATCGCAAAATCTCCTGTGCCGGTGGCTACATCCAGTATCAACCGAGGTTGCAGATCCACCAGCTCACGGATGGCCTTTTTGCGCCAGCGAATATCGATACCTAAGCTCAAAAAATGATTCAGAAAATCATATTTACCGCTAATGGTATCAAACATCCGCGCCACCTGTTCTTTTTTGCCAGTGGCATCTTCCTTGTACGGGACAACTACCTTTTCCATAATCGGTGGCAAAGGTAGACAATCGCTCGTTGAGATTGATTTAGCGTGGAGGGTTGTTTAAGCTATCCTCAAATCACTTCTGAGGCTTATTTTCCCAAAACCTTGAATTCGACCCTCCGGTTGAACATGCGTCCTTCTTCTTCATCGTCATTACTCGCTAGCGGGCGCTCTTCCCCATACCCCACCGCCCGGATGCGGGAAGATGAAATGCCTTTGTCCAGAAGGTATTTCCGAACGGCATTTGCCCTGCGTTGAGACAGGTCTTTGTTGAGGGTGTCATCACCGACTGCATCTGTGTGGCCTGCAATTTCAATGGTCAAAGTCGGGTTTACTTCCATCATTTCCTCTAACAGATCCAATTCATCGTCCGATTCCGGTTGAAGGGTAGCTTCGTTTGTGTCGAAATAGATATTGCGCAAGATGATTGATTCGCCAATCACTAGCGGAACCATTTTAATCACATGAATCACATCTTTTTTGCCAGGTTCAATGACAATGCGAGTATTCACAAATACATGACCGGGACTTTCCCCGGTGATCCGATACTCGTGCGCCAAACTGTCGGGCAGATCCAATTCATAAAAACCGGGCTCAGACAGACTTACGGTGGCCATTTTATTGGTCTTGGTTCGAACGATGACTTTGGCATTGACCGCTACACCCGTAGTGGCGTCAATCATTTTGATGATCAATTGCCGGTTTTGATTTTTTTTCGCAACTTCTTTCTTGGAGGTCGTATCTTTTGGGGTAATGACATAAATGTCAGTATATCCGTATCCGTCTTCCCGAACAGAGGAGTAATACCAGTGATTTCCTTCTTTTGTACCAACCAGATAGACGTCATTATCAGGGGTATTAATGGGATAACCCATGTTGAGGGGATTTCCCCAGGATTTCGTGGCATCGTTCCATTCCGATTTAAAAATGTCATAACCACCCATTCCTTTGCCGGCACGCGAACTGAAATAAAGTATCTTTCCTTCAAAATCTATGTAGGGACCATCTTCATCTTCGGCCGTGTTAATGACGGGCCCCAGATTTTTCACGATCGCCCATTCTCCTTTCTTGTTTTTAGTTGCCTGATAAATATCTTTTCTTCCTCTTCCTCCCGGGCGATCGCTTGAAAAATAAAGTGTATTTCCATCGGCAGACAGGGAAACAGAATATTCGCCATATTCCGAATTGATGGGGCGTGGCATGGCCGTGGGTGCGGTCCACTTTCCTTTTTCGGTTTGAGTGGAATAATAGATATCGCCATTGTTACCGTCTTTGCGGATAAACAATGTTTTCCCATCGGGGGACAGGGAGAGATTGGAATCGTGATTTTTAGTATTCACAGGAGTTCCGATGTTAGACGAGGATTTCCATTGGTTATTTTCGCGGGTACTGGTGAAGATATCTTCGAAGGGCTCATTGTCATCAGCTACGTTTTCATTGGAGTTTCCTTCCCGTCTGCGGGTGGTGAAAAACATCTGGGTTTCTTCTGCGTTCAACACCGGAGAATAATCCTCAAATTCAGAGTTAATTTTACTGCCGGCATTACTGATGGTAAAAAGCCCCGGTTTCGCGATCAATTCTTTTCCGGTAACGCATTCTTCCAACCTACGTGTCACATCTCTTAGGGTAGCCATCTGTTTATCTTTGGCAGGAGGTTTTGCCTGAATTTTTTGCTGATAGCGGGTATAGTATTCCATGGCTTTTTCAAACTCAAATCCATAGTGATAACTCTGACCGATCCAATATTCGAGATCCGAACGATATTCCGGATTTTGCCGATAAACCCGTAGAAAGAAAGTGGCTGCTTTTTCTTTGCCAATCGTTAGCATGTGGTAATATCCGGCCTTAAAATTTGCTTCTATATTGGAGGTATCCATGTTGGCCGCCATCACGAGAATTTCGCGGGCATCGTCCATAGCATTGGTGGCAGTCATGATCATTTCTGCCTGTTCCATGTATTGTTTGGCTTGCTCCTTGTCTTGTCTTTCCTGAGCCAGGGTCGAAAACGAAAGAAATAAAAAAATGACTATCCCTACGTTCAGCCCCCTGGGATCGTATGCCGTGATACTTCTAATCATTTAAGCCTCGATTAATTATAGACCATCTCAAAACTAACGAATACCCCTTTTCCGGAATGACCAAAATTGAAGGCAATAGCACATCAATATTACATTGGGAAATGGTTGCATTCCGGGGTATTTTCGCGTCTTATGAATATTCTTTCGGCTGATTTTGTGACCAGCAGTGCGCTGGTGGAGCAATGCCCACCGGCCCATCTGCCTGAATTTGCCTTTATTGGCCGATCGAATGTGGGAAAATCATCCCTGATCAACATGGTCGTGAACCGGAAAGGGCTGGCCAAAACCTCTACCCAACCCGGTAAAACCCAAACGATTAATCACTTTCGTGTTAACAATCAGTGGTTTCTGGTGGACTTGCCCGGATATGGATATGCCAAGGTCAGTCAAACCCAGCGTCAACAATGGGGTCAGATGATTGAAGAGTATTTGCTTCAGCGATCTAACCTGCTGGTCACTTTCATTCTTATTGACTGCCGATTGGAGCCACAAGCCATTGATCTTGATTTTGTGGAATGGATGGGGCAGAATAAGCTTCCATTTGTCATTGTCTTCACCAAAACGGACAAACTCAAGCAGGTGGAGATGGCGCGTACCCGCAAACTATGGGAAGAAGAACTTCGTGATTCCTGGGATGAACTGCCGCTGATGTTTATAACCTCCGCAGAGAAGAAATCTGGTCGTGATAAACTCCTGACATTTATTGATCAGACCATGAATGAGGCTCGTCAAGCCCCGAACGACTAGCTTTTAATTTTTAAACTTCCGTGGGGAAATCTTAGTTTTGCGACCGTTAAATTTAAAATCTTTATGAAAATCGCTGATATAGCTTCGGTTACAGGAAAAGGAGGGCTATTTAAAATTGTTGCCCCCACTAAATCCGGAGTGATCTTAGAATCGCTGGATGAACAAAAGACAAAATTGGTTACTTCCGCTAGTCAGCGTATTTCTGTGCTGAGTGAAATTTCCATTTATACAACCACCAAAGAAGGAACGACCCCGTTGGAAGGTGTGCTCCAAAAAATTTTTACGGAATACAACAATGATTTGGGAATTGATTCAGAAGCAGAACCGGCTGAACTCCGGGCGTTTCTGAAGTCTGTAGTTCCTGATTTTGATGTTGATCGGGTATATGTATCCGACATTAAAAAACTGGTGAAATGGTATACTATTCTTCTTCAGCATGCCCCTTCGGTGTTGACCAAGGAGATAGAAACTCCTAAGGAGTAACTTCGGCAGTCATTTAGGATATACTTCGCAACTCCGTTTTGACGAACGCCATCAGTTCACGGATGTAGGAGCGGCTAAAATCAAAACGAATTCCGGCAGCCTGATAAACTTCCGGAATGGTTCGCAGATTTCCGAGTTTTAGCGCACTGAGATAATCATGTAACCCCTTTTGCGGATTCTTGGTGTAGTTCCGCCACACCGCAATGGCTCCCAACTGCGCCATTCCATATTCGATGTAGTAAAATGGGACTTCATAGAGGTGTAATTGCTTTTGCCAGAGATATTGCTTGGTTTCTTCCAATCCATTCCAATCGGTAACGGTATCACTGAAATGGTCAAAAATGGATGTCCATTCCCGTTTTCTTTCTTCCAGTGAATGGGAAGGGTGTTCGTACATCCAATGTTGAAACTTATCAATGGTGGCTACCCATGGCAGCGTTTCAATAATGTCTTCCAGTTGTTCGTGTTTGGCGCGCTTGCAATCACTTTCCAATGGAAAGAAAACATCCCAATGATTCATGGATAACAGCTCCATGCTCATGGACGCCAGTTCCGCTACTTCCATGGGAGGGGATTTAAAATCATTTAAAATCAGGTCTTTTGTCAGGAAATTATGGATGGCATGACCACCTTCATGCATGAGGGTAGTCATGTCACGCATCGTACTGGTGGCATTCATAAAAATGAACGGCACGCCAATTTCAGCCAGCGGATAATTGTATCCTCCCGGAGCCTTGCCTTTTCTTGATTCTAAATCCAGATGCCCCATCCGATCCATTGTAGTCAGACAGTCTCCCAGATAAGCGTCCATACGTTTGAAGCATGTGATTGATTTATCGGTCAAATCTTTTCCGCCATTAAAAGCCACGAGGGCTGGTCGTCCCTCCGGGTCAACAGCTTTGTCCCAAGGGCGTAATGCTTTGACCTGCAATTTGCGTTTGCGTTCCAGAGCCAGTTCATTTACCACAGGTACAACTTCGGTCGCTATGGCTTCATGAAAATCAAAACAATCCTGAGGGGTGTAATCAAAGCGACCGTACGCTTTGAACATATAATCTCGGAAATTGACAAATCCTGCCTGTAAAGCTACCCGGTGGCGAAGTTGAATAAGTTTGCTAAACAAGTCGTTCAGTAGATCTTTATCCTGAAGTCTGCGGGCAGAAATCTTTTGATAAACTTCTTCGCGCTTATTTCGGTCAGTAGACTGCAGGAGAACGTTGGCCTGAGGTAAGGTTATCTCTTTTCCTTCGACATCTATGGTCATGGCACCGGATATCTGTGAATATTCCTGAGTGAGAGTTGTGATCTCGGTAAATAATGGAACATTTTCTTCCCGGAACAATTCTGTTTCTTTTTTCAGGTGACGGATCAGGATGGAATAGCCTTCTTCTTTTTCCAGGAAAATTAATGCCGGAGAGCTTAAAACTTTTCGGTTTAATTGATCGGAAACAGGTGCCAGATTCGGCTGAATATGTTGAACAAAGTTCTGATAGCTTTCGCTGTATTCCTTGTTATCTGTGTAGCATGTCATCCGTACATACCGCCAGCCCATGTCTTCCGAAAGAATGGATTCCAATTCACTGCGGTCGCGAAGCCATTGAACCAATTCTTCTTTTGACGCAATGGAACGTTCAAGTAAGATATCCGTAAAGGGTTTGATGGCTTCCCATGTTGTGACGGTAAAATTTTCTGGTATAAACTGCCTGACCGGCCGTTGCGGGAGGGTTATTTCAGTCATATAAACGATTCTTGATGTGTAAAGATAGAATACGTCATGGATTGTTATACCTTACTTCAGTTTTTTGCATGGTAAAACCCAACACATGGGCTATGTAATCTTTTTTTTATTAACCCTGCTGGCAGAAATATTGGGGACTATTGGTGGGTTTGGCTCATCCATGTTCTTTGTGGGTCTGGCACAGTTTGCCTACGATTTTAAGACCGTGCTGGCCCTTACCGGGTTGCTCCACATTTTTAGTAATACCTCTAAATTGATTTTGTTCCGACAATCTATCCAATGGAAACTGGTTCTTTGGCTGGGTGTATCCAGCACTTTGCTGGCGATTGTTGGAGCTTTTCTCACTCGCTGGATTGAATTTACATATGCCAAACTTCTACTGGGTCTGTTCCTGACTTTTTTCAGCCTGTGGCTATGGTGGCGTCCGTCCGATCGTATTTCGCCCACCCTTCGTAATTCAGTAGTGGGAGGTGCTTTGGCCGGATTTCTGGCGGGTTTTATCGGTACCGGAGGTGCAGTGAGAGGAATGGTACTTGCATCCTTTCAACTGGAGAAAAATCTTTTTGTGGGCACTTCTGCAGCCATAGATTTTGGTGTTGATCTTTCTCGCTCAATCATCTATGCTTCCAGTGGTTTTTTGGATATTTCTTTGATTGGATATCTTCCGTTCATGTTGGTCGCATCGTTTGCCGGAAGCTACATTGGGAAGAGGGTTTTGGAAAAAATCACTCATGAGACCTTTCGGAAAATCGTTCTTCTGCTGGTATTAATCATCGGACTTACACTCCTGGGGCAGGAGTTGTATCTTTTTATTTCTTGGTAAACCAGGGAAAAAAAGCTGATGTACGCTGTTGATAATCGCGGAAAGCATCACCCCGTGTTCGGAGCATGTGATCTTCGGTATATTTTATCCCAGTCACATAGACTAAAAAATAGTACATCAGCAACGGACAAAGCCACGCCATGTACCCACCGGCTGATCCCAATGCTATCCAGGCAATAGCTACCCAAATAAGCCATTCAAAAAAATAGTTGGGATGGCGTGAGTATTTCCATACTCCCTGCATACAGATTTTTCCCCGATTGGAGGGGTTCTTTTTAAATTGATGCAGTTGAGCATCGGCAATGCTTTCACCTGTCCAGGCAACCAGAAAAATTCCAAAGCCTATCCACTCAATCCAAAGAATATGAGGGGTGGAGTTTAAATTGATCAGAAGCAAAGGTGTCGCCAACAGAAAAGCAAAGAATGCCTGAAACCAATAGAATCGTAACATTTTCCAATTTTGTAGCGGACCCCACTCATTTCGCAAGGCGGTGTAGCGTGCGTCTTCCGGATGCCCCTGCGTACGTTGAAGCAGATACAGACCCAATCGAAAGCCCCAGAGAGAAACCAGGACTACTACTATCATCTGCCGCATAGGAAAGCCGGGCACCATCACAAAGTATAACATCGCTTGCAAGGGGTAACTGATGGCCCATACAGTATCTACGATGGCGGCATTTTTGGTGCGAAGTTGTAACACCCAGGTGAACGTGAACAGTACCAGTGTAAAAATGCCAGCCGTGAGCCAGGGTGGAAAAAAGTCACTCATAAATTCGTCATGCAAGGAAGGAAAGTTTTTGCAACTTTGAACACTAATTCAAAATACATGTACAAAGCTGCTTTCACCTGTATATGGGCGCTGACACTGTTCGGCTGTCAGCAATCAAAACCGTATGTTACTACCGGTCAGTTAGAAACGATAGAGGATCAATTTAAAAATGTTGTTTCGCCTGGAGCCACAGCTGAAATCATTGCGGAAGGCTATCAATGGAGTGAAGGCCCCGTTTGGGTGACATCTGAAAACGTCCTGCTCTTTTCGGATGTTCCGGCCAATACCATTTACGCTTGGGATGAAACCCAGGGAGCCCGCGTCTATCTGACTCCTTCGGGTTTTACCGGAGTTCAAGCTTCCGGCAACGAGTCAGGTTCAAATGGACTATTGATCAATCACGAAGGTAAATTGGTGCTTTGTCAGCATGGAAACCGGGCAGTGGCGCACATGAATAGTGATGTGAAAAATCCATCTTCTGACTTTATTTTTTTAGCATCCTCGTACCAGAATAAGAGGTTTAATAGCCCTAATGACATTACGCAAGATCGGCAAGGAAACTATTTTTTTACTGATCCCCCGTACGGATTAGCCGGTCAGGATTCTGATTCCACCAAAGAAATGGCCGTGAATGGCGTATATAAGATTAATCCCCGCGGACAGATACAATTGTTGATTGATTCACTCACGCGTCCCAATGGTATTGCCCTGAGTCCTGATCAATCAAAATTGTATGTGGCAAATTCAGATTCGCAGAAAGCAAGATGGTATGAATATATCCTTTCTGATACAGGCGTTGTGCGTGGCAGAATCTTATATGACGCTTCTCATTTGACTGACACCGAAAAAGGTTTGCCGGATGGGTTAAAGACTGACCAGAACGGGAACGTGATTGCTACCGGCCCGGGGGGGAGTTTGGTTTTTTAATGCCAGCGGTGTATTGCTGGGGAAGATGCGATTACCCAAAGCTACCAGTAATTGCGCCCTTTCCCCAGACGACAAAATTCTCTACGTGACCAACGATGATCAGATACTTCGTATTCGACTTAGAGACTAACGTAACCCACTAAATTATTCGTAGATGAAATTACTGATTGATATTTTGGGCTGGATAGGCTCTGTGGAGGTTATACTGGCGTATGGATTAAATAGCTATCAACGCATCAGATCTGATTCGCTGGTTTTTCAAATACTTAACCTGACCGGAGGTATTTTTTTAATTATTAATACCATTTATTATGGTGCTTATCCCTCTACGTTTATTAATATTGTTTGGGTGATGATTGCCCTTCCTGCCATTATTAAAATTGTAACACGGAAGACAACTGTGGAGCCAAGGTGATGTCGGGAATTTCGCTTTTAAAATTAAAAATGTAACTATTCTACCTTTCTATCTGGTTATGCTTAAAAATTGGAAAAGAATCATCCTGTTGATCATTGGATTAACGATGTTCCTTTTTGCTACGCTGATGGGCGTCTTGTATTGGAAACAAGATGAAATTACCCGGGAACTTTTAACGACCATCAACAAAGATTTTACCGGGGAAGTGATCGTGAAAGACACCCATATTTCACCGTTTGTCAACTTTCCCTATATCTCAATCGATCTGGATAGTCTGACAATTTTTGAAGATAAAACCCGGTCTACCGTTCCTGTTTTGTCCGTCAGGGATGTTTATATTGGATTTGATCTTTGGTCGGTTGTCCGGGGGCGACCCGATGTCAAGATGATCAAATTATTGGACGGCCAAATAAAAATTGTTCAGCATGTCAATGGCGAATATAATTTGGCAAAAGCTCTTTCAACTACCAAGGAGATTGAAGATGCGGGAGAGGAGTTTCACATGCATTTGCGTTCCATTGAATTACAAAACATAGATATTCTTAAGATACGGGAATCTGATAGCCTGATCGTGGAGTCATGGGTAGATGAGGCCAGGGCCGGATTTGAATCAACTCCTGATCATATTCTGGCATATTTGAAGAGTACATTTCTGGTAAATGTGATGGTGGGAAAGGACACCACTTTTATCAAGCATAAGCATTTCGCCATCGACACGCGTATTGACTTTGATAACAAAACGCAGATCGTAAAAATTCTTCCTTCTGATGTTCGTCTGGAGAACGGAATCTTTGGAATGGAAGGAAGTGTAGAACTGGATCAGGATGCTGATATGAATCTGAAATTCCACGGGAATAAGTCCAATTTTGATTTGCTGATGGCCTTTGCACCAGAAGAATTGATGCCCGTTTTAAAGCGCTACGAAAATGAAGGTAAGATTTTTTTTGAAGCGAGTGTTACGGGGAAAAGTGTGAATGGACATCGGCCCTTGATCGTAGCAGATTTTGGATGTGAACAAGCTTTTTTTAATAACACCATATCCAATCGTAAGCTGGAAGATTTGTTTTTCAAAGGTCATTTTTCCAACGGAGAAAAACGAGATGCCTCTACCATGGAATTTTCGCTACTGGATGTATCCGCTCGTCCGGAGGCGGGTTTATTTGAAGGCTATCTAAAAGTAAAGAACTTTGAGTCTCCTGAAATCGACATGCAGATTCGCTCTGATCTTGATCTGGAATTTTTAGCAGCCTTCTTAAATGTGGATCAGCTTCAGAATCTGCGTGGCAGCATTTCGCTTGAAATGAATTTTCATGACATTGTAGATTTACAAAACCCTGAAAAGAGTATTGAAAAATTAAATGAATCTTACTATACAAAGTTGCATGTAAAAAATCTTAGTTTTCAAACGCCCTCCTTTCACTTGCCGGTAGATAATCTGACCATTGCTGCACACATGGATGGACATGAGGCGTTTATTGATACGCTTCAACTCAAGTTAGGCAAATCGGATCTCTTCATACGCGCTAAGATCAGTGATTTTCCGGCACTGCTCCATCACACATCTGAAGAAGTAACAGCAGATATGCAAATTTCTTCTACACTTATGGATATTCTGGAACTGACCTCTGGAGATACATCTACGCGAAAGCCGATAAACGAGCAACTTGAAAATGTTAGTTTAAAAGTAAAGTTTAAGAGTTCTGCTCGTGCTTTTACCGAGTCACCTCACTTACCTGCCGGGGAATTTTTTATCGAAGATCTGTACGCACGGATGAAAAACTACCCGCATACGCTTCACGATTTCCACGCAGACGTTTTTGTGGACGAACAGGATTTTAGAATTGTCGATTTCACAGGAGTGATTGATAAAAGTGATTTTCATTTTTCAGGTAAGCTTAAGCGATACGATCTATGGTTTGCTGAGGAAATGCAAGGGGATACTCAAATTACTTTTGATCTGACTTCTAATCTTTTGCAATTGCAGGATATCTTTTCATATGGTGGTGAGAATTTTGTCCCTCAAGATTATCGGCATGAGGAATTTCGGGAGGTAAAAGTAAAAGGTCATGCCGACCTCCACTTTAAAAAGACCTTACAGTCATCCGATTTTTATCTGGATAACCTGGAAGGGAAGATGAAAATACACCCTTTGAAGTTGGAGAAGTTTAAAGGACACGTTCATTGGGGTGATGATCATCTTGTTGTAAATCAGCTTTCGGGTACGATGGGTGAGAGCTCGTTTACAGCAAAGCTGAACTATTATCTGGGCTCAGACAGTTCGCTCCAAAAGAGAGATAATTATTTTTCTTTTGAGGCACCACGACTGAATTTTGATGAACTCTTTAACTACACACCACCCCCGACTTCCGGAAAAATTGATCACGAGGCGGGATTCAATATTTATACGTTGCCATTTACAAACATGAAATTTGATGTGACCATTGGTCGTTTAAACTATCACCGGTTTCAGATCGATCAATTTCACGCAAGCGTCCGGAGTACCCCACGCCACTATTTGTTTGTCGATACGCTTTCAATGAAAGCTGCTGGAGGTCAAATAAATCTGAAAGGTTATTTTAATGGTTCTGATCCCTCCAGAATTTACTTCCGTCCTGTCATGCAGGTGCAGAATGTAGACTTAGACAAGCTTCTGATTAAGTTTGACAATTTTGGTCAGGATCATTTGGTGTCTGAAAATCTACATGGACAGATTTCCGGAAACATTACTGGTAAAGTACGTATGCATCCGGATCTGGTACCTATTCTCGATGACTCTGAACTACATTTGGATGTAAAGGTTACTGATGGACGGCTGGAACACTACAGCGCTTTGGAGGCTTTGTCAGACTATTTCGGAGATAAAAATCTTAAAAAAGTACTGTTTGATACCCTGCGGAATCAGATTGATTTAAGTGGTGGAAACATGATCATACCAGCGATGACCATTAACTCTTCGTTAGGATTTATCGAAGTGGAAGGACAGCAAAACATGAATACTCAAATGATGGAGTACTATGTGCGCGTCCCCTGGAAACTGGTTACGCAGGCGGGAGCGCAAAAATTGTTTGGCAAGAAATCGGAGGAAGTGGATCCTGACCAGGTTGATGCCATTGAGTATCGGAATACTGAAAAGAATGTGCGATTTCTCCATGTAAAAATCAGTGGCAGCACTTCTGATTTCAAGATTTCCCTAGGGAAAAATAGGAAAAAGAAGCCATGAGTGATCAGTATTTAGCTATCGGCAATACCGGATATCACCTTTAATTTCCAAGGAGAAATTGGATGTGTTTTGCTTAGCGAACAGTTGTTTTTCATAGGGAAAACAGTGCTTCAGTTAAAGTAAAAGTTGAACCACTTCCTCGGAAAAGTTTAGTTTTTCATAGGAGAAATCTTAAAAAAAGATGAGTTCTTTTAGAGCAAATGCGCTGAATTGTCTGAAGATAAACTATATTCGCACTCAAATTTATCATTCGTGGCAAGTGCCATGATAGGATGAATCAAACTAATTTTCACACATAACGCTATGGCAAAAAAAGCGAAGAAGGCTGTAAAAAAAGTAGCAAAGAAAGCTGCTAAAAAAGCCACCAAACCTGCGAAGAAGAAAGTTGCAAGGAAACCGAATGCAGCTTTTATGGCAGCTCTTAACCCCAGCGCCTCATTGGCAGAAGTCATTGGATCTAAGCCGCTACCCAGAACACAAATCATCAAAAAGATCTGGGATTACATCAAAAAGAATGGCTTGCAAGACAAGAAAAACAGACGCATGATCAATGCTGATGCAAAACTGAAAGTATTGTTTGGCGGCAAGGGACAAGTTTCAATGTTTGATCTTGCCAAGATTGTAAGCAAACATGTGAAGTAATTAAGATTGCTTCATCAAAACGAAAGAGGCTTTCTGATCAGAAAGCCTCTTTTTTTTTTAACAGTGGCCTAAAGAAAAGTATCCCAATTTCTTTTGGGACCAACCCGTGGAGGGTTTTTACTTAAAGGCACACCCATTTGGGGCAATGCCTACGGTGTAGCTATTCTGAAGTACTCCAGCGTCATTAAATACCTCAATACTACCGGCTGAGCTAAATGTAGGTGCCTTGCATCCGACAATGGTTCCATCAAAGGGATCAACCGCCAAACCGTAATAACTCGAATCTTTAAAAGGAGTGGTGGGTAGGGCGGTAGCGGATGTACTCATGGTCCAAAGTTTATTGTTGTAAGTGTAGTACATCTGGTCACCCTCTTGATTTATCACTAAATTGGCGGGAGTGCTATACGTCAATTCAGGCACATTCAATCGCAAGGACTCAGTATTAGCTGCAGATATTTTGCTGATAGAACCTGGGGTGCTATTAGCCTCGTCAATGTTAAAATTGATATCATAAGCAAGAACCCCGCTGGAAACAACCCAGATGTTTCCATCTTTGTCACGTTGCAAACTGCTAGGATTATCTCCTACGGTAATCGTTTCGATGATACGATCTGTATTGGTATCAATAATCTGGATGGTATTGTCTCTTTGAAACCCACCATTATTTGTCACATAAACCAGATTGTTGACCTTTAGCATCCGGTTGGCGCCCTTACCTGTCGGGATGGTTTTTGTGACCTCGTACGTATTTAAATCTATTACTTTGACTGATCCGCTTACGCCATCAGATCCCCAATCAGTGACATATCCTTTGGTGGCAGATATGGCCAGAAAGTAGCGGGGGCTTTCGATATCCTCGTCAATGGAGTGAATTCTGGAAAAGTCATCAGCGTTAATAACTTCCACCTTTCCTGATCCTTGCACAACGATGTAACCCTTTCCGTCAGCTACCGTCATCGATTGTGACTGATCGCCCAGAGGGACTCCATTTTTGATGCTATAAACATTGTTGATCATTTCTCCGGTGGTTCTGTCAAAAAAAGAAATGGACGTATTTCCTTTGCCAAATCCACCTTCGTTCACAACAAAGAATCCATCCTCTCCGGGGAGGCTTACGGGTTGAGGATCGTCATTGCAGGATGTCATCCATACAGGAAGTGTGACCAATAAAACAAGGACACTTTTAAAACTGAGTCGAATCATAAATGTTGAATTTTAGTAAAATTAAATTGAAGACCTGCTCTATAATTGATACCAGGCAAAGGATAGCCCGGTCGTGCTTGATAATTTGTATTGAATAAATTGTTGATTTCGAAACTTACCGTCATACGCGTAGCAGCAGCTTTAACGGATTTACTGAACCAGATATTACTGATCAAATAGGGTGACAAAGCATAAAACATGGAGTTATCATCCTCGGTAAATTGCTGCCCGGTATAAGAGTTAATCATTGACAGGTGAAATCCTTTTATCTTTAGTCGTGTAGACAAACTCCCTTCGTGAATGGGCGTTAAGGCCAATTGCTTTCCTATTTCTCCACGATTCCCTGTTTCATAAATCGATTCATTGGTTGCCAACGTCAGGGAGTATTGGGCAGTAACCTCCAGATCTATTTTGCCCGGATTTCTTTTCCAGGTGATTTGACTTTCTGCGCCTCGCGACCATACCTTCTTTATATTGATCGGTGACCATACCTGATCTGCATCAGGGCTCCAGAGTATCCAGTCGTCTATCAGGTTGCTAAACATCACTATCTTTCCTGAAATGTTTTTAGTCTTGAGTTGCACGCCTGTTTCATAGCCGATGGATAACTCTGGCTTTAGATTTTTATTGCCACGAGCTCCAGCTCCAAGCCAAAACAAATCGTTAAAGGTGGGTAACCTGTAATTTCTCGAGGCGTGACTAAAAACAGAAAGACCAGTGATCGGTTCCCAAAGGACGGACAACTTGGGTGCTACCGGTGTGGTGTTTCCGTTGATGAGTTCTTCCCGCAATGAAAGCGCAAACCTTAGATTTTTCATAATCGGATATGTGTAGGCCGCGGCTAAGGCAAGACGATTGCGAATAGGTGTGGTTTCTCCAAAGGCATCTGCCTGCCCTTGTTCTCTTGTATAATGTATGGCTCCGGTAAATTCAGATGAATGAGGTGCATTCAAATGGATCTCAGCATTCTGAACAACAGAGGTAAATTGATTTAGAGATGTAAGCTGGATCACCGGATCACGATAATCCAGCGTTTGATGCATATAAGCGCCCTGATAGACAATCGAAACATTCTTATGATCATAATCCCAGCCGGTGAGTACCCGGACAGCAGAGTTTTCTTCAGTAGCTCTCGCTGTCTGTGAAAGTGTGATGGCGTTAGGGACTTCGTAGTGACTTTGTTGGTACCATAGCCTGAGTGAAAGGACGCTTTTGGGAGATGCTTGCCAGAAGTATTGATTGAGAATACTCGCTTGCTTATATGCGTTATGCTGACGTCTCTCTCGTTTCGCAGGTAAGGTCTGTGAATTGGTAAAAGGGAAGTTATTTTCGCTGGCCTGATGCAAGATTTTAAATGACCATCCAAACTTCTTTCCACTCCAACGCGATCCTATCTCTTGAAAATTGTTTTGAAAGGAACCAGCTTGTAGCGTAGCCTGCACATGAAGTCCCTCCTGAAAGCGAACGGTGTTATTGAGTTGAATGGTACCACCTATAGACCCGCTGCCAAACAGACTTGAGGCCCCGCCTGTTTGAATAGAAGCCTGATCAAACAGTGAGACAGGAAGCAAGGAGAGATCCTGTTGTCCGGTTAGCGGACTTGTCAGAGGAACTCCATTCCAAAGGATAGCGGTGTGACTACTACCTGAACCTCGAAACGAAGGAGAGGCTAACCCTCCTGGTCCGTAACTACGCAGATGCCCAAGCCCATTCTTGCGAATGAGATCTGTCAGACTTCCACCACTGGTTTGAGCCAGCGCCAGGCTATCTATCGGTAAAGAGTAAGCCAGGAGTACATGATTGTTAAAGCGACTTTGTGTGATGACTACAGGATTTAAAAACCTGACGGAATCACCCCGTTGCTGCGAGTGAGCCTGAATAGCCCAAAGCACACAAAGCCCGAAAACCCATCGTTTCGGTTTGGTTACCATTATGTTTGTTAAAAAATACGGCTGGTTTTTTCTTTTTTCCCGAAGAAACAACGCAGTCAATTTTTTGGCAGGTCTCCTGGCTTCCCCTGTTTTTGTCGCCTTCTCATGGATGCACTGCACACCATAATGGCAATCGATTGACAAAAACGTGATCTCAATGGTGAGATCAGGGTTACAGTTGCGGGTACAGCCCCCGTATCACACGGGGTTCCCTTTTAATTTCTCACTCTGGCAAGAGCAAGAAAACCAAAACTTGACGCAATGATAGGTATTTTTTTGTTGGACTAAAAGTGTATGATAATAAAACCTGAATTTGTTGTAATTCAGATTGACAATTCTCGTAGATGTTGTAGTCAATTGGTTAGATTACTTCGTATCAGGAAATCCTGATAAGCCTCCTGATAGGCTGGAATGTCAGGTGAAAGTTTAATGGCTTGCTGATACGCAGTGAGGGCATCGATATATAGTTTATTTTCTTCAAAAATAGCCGCGAGTAGTATCTTGTTAATGGCTTTTTCAAAAGATGCTTCCTTACCCATCCCCAGCAGCAATCTTTCAACCCTATCTTTAGTAGCATCAGATACTGATTTGATGATGTATTCTTTTGAGGTGGCTTTAACTTGACCAATCGCCTGAACTTCAATTACCAAACTTTCCTCATTAGCAAGTTTCGGGTCTCTTCTGTCTATTTCAATAAATGATTGATGAGTGTTAGATTCGAATAAAATCTCGTCAAATAAATTTTTAACAATTATTCGATAAGGACCTTTCACCCGCTTGGATTCCCATGCCACAATAAAGTGTTGACCATAAATCTCATTAAACTCGTTTGTTGGGATGGTAACTGAAATTTCATCAAGGTTTCGACTTACGGCTCCTACTGCCACCATCCTGTTTTTTTTTAAATTCGCGGAATTGCTCGAGAGAATAAAATCGATATATTTTTTTTCCAAACTTGTACTAGTGTCTGGAATACCGACTAAGTCAGATACTCGATAAGTAAGAGGTTCTCTTAGTTCGATGGGTTTTCCGCTTGACGAAACTAACCCGAGATAAGAGTTGGAGGACAGTTGAATTTCATCAGAAAGAACTAAGTTTTCACCAGTTTTTATTGGTCGCCAGGTTTTACCAGACTTAATCTGATTGACTCCTTTTGACACTAATACTCTAAAGACATACTCCTGGCCAAGGGCTAGTTTTGTGACGAACAATAGGAGGATGCCAAAAATTACTTTATTCATATTTTTTGGATGGTTTTAGGTAGAATTTTGCAGGTACAAGGAATTAGAGCTTTAAAGCCAAAGCCATCGCAAAATTGCTGACTGGTGCCCGAGTTCAATAGAATTTTGGTTGCAAATTCTGGCGATCTGGTTGCAACAACCATTTCCAGAGTTGATTTAAGAGTGATATGAGTTACTTCTTACCAGAAGAAATTTTTTTTCGTATGCAACCGTTTTATCCTGATATGAACTTTAAGTATTATTTTTTTTGACATGGTGGAAGCTAATTTTGAACCATGCTTGAGCCAATTTAAGATTCTTGATTTTTAAAATGGTAATAATTAAAGAGAATGCGTATAATGAACTCACTAAAAAAATCCGTAGTAATTATAGATGAGGACAATAATCTTTTACAAATTTCCAATTTAATTATCAATGGAACCGATAAGTTTATTGTCATAGGCTTGTTTAACACGTTTGAAGAAGCCTTTAAGTCGTTTAAAAAGTCTACCCCTGATATAATAATGATGGATATCGATTTGCCTGGAACCAATGGTATTGATGGTACCCGATTGATACGCGAATGTTACCCTAAATCTGAGATAGTCATTTTGACCAGAAGTGATCAGGAGGGGGATATTTTAGAGGCTTTTAAGGCAGGTGCTGTTGGATATATCATAAAGTCTTTGAACTATTTAGAGTTAGTTTCTGCATTGGAGGAAGTAGTTAAAGGAGGGTCACCTCTTAGTAGCAGAGTAGCACGAAAATTGGTTAGTAACTACCACGTTAATCTTAACTCACCATTATCTGGACGGGAGCGCCAAATTATGCAGATGATCTCGGTAGGCAAAACCTATTCTGAAATAGCTGAAGAATGTCATATTTCCAGAGAAACTTCAAAAACACACATTAGGAACATATACGGAAAGCTAAATGTGAACTCGAAATCTCAGGCCATAGCTAAAGCAACAAATGCGCGATTGATTTAGTTTTTAGATATAGTTAGTACCGGGATACACTCATCTTTTCAAGAAGGGAGTCTCCCTCTAATAGTAAATACCATCATTTGGTGTATGCTTCTTACATTAATACTTGAATACCTTTGTTACTTCTAGAACTTTTGGTTAGGATTTAGTTGTTTAATTTTCAGCCAACAGGGACTATCAGCCGGATAGTCCCTTTTTTATTAGCCACGTATCTGACAAACTAAATAACAATGGCTATTGAATGCAGCTACCTATTTCCACAAATGATTAGTAGTATGAAGCTACTAATACATTAACTTCAATTTCCTAAGTGTAAAATAGAAATACGGCAATTTATGGTATTCTATTACCTGTTTCAGTTCATGAGTTTTGTATTTCATTTTCTTTCCAGTTGAAAGGAAAATCGTTTTATCTAAACAGTTAACCAAAAACGTATGAAGAATTTATTGTTTGTTTGGCTGGTTTTGGTTTGGGGCCATCATGCCAAAGCTCAGGACCGAGTGGTCACCGGAAGAATTACATCTTCAGAGGATGGATATCCTTTACCTGGTGTAAATGTTATCTTAAAAGGCACGACTAATGGAACAGTATCTGATGCTGATGGTCGATACTCCTTATCCATTAGCTCGAGTGATGTGGTGTTGATTTTTTCATTTGTCGGATTTCAGACAAGCGAAGTGCTTACAGGAGAAAGGTCGATAATTGATGTTAAACTCAGTCCTGACGTAACGCAACTTTCTGAAATTGTAGTAACGGGCACAGGAGTAGCAACTGAAAAACGTAAATTGGCCATTTCAGTTGAATCACTTTCTTCCGATAAATTTCCGGTAGCGCCCACTGCTTCAATAGACCAGGCGTTGGTTGGAAGAATTGCTGGGGCGCAGATTTCAAGTATTGATGGAACACCAGGAGCAAGTGTCAACATATTACTGAGAGGAATAAATTCTCTGAATCAAACAACAAGCCCTATGATACTAATCGATGGTGTTCAGATGGGGGCAACAAATTTGAATGCCATTGATATGAATACAATTGATCGAGTAGAAGTTGTTCAAGGCGCAGCCGCTGCTACGATATATGGCGCGCAGGGGGCTAATGGTGTTATTCAGCTTTTTTCAAAGAAAGGAAAAAAGGGAAGAATAAACGTGGACTTTTCAACAAGCATTGCTCAAAATACCCTCATTAATCAGGGGGATGTTAGAAAGTCGCGACTGCATAATTTTGCAACGGATGCTAACGGTAATCTGCTCGGAGGAACTAGTCCCCTCACAATTGATCCAAATACATTTTCATTTAACGGAAATGTCTTTTTCGATGCCTTAAACCCCGCTGGTAAATCTGACAAGCCTTATGTCGGGAATTTTCCATACATAGATCATTTCGCTAAATATCTTATCCCAGCAAACACAACTAACAACAGTTTGGTCATTTCCGGAGCTGGCGATAAAATGGATTTTAATATATCTGTTGCTAACAATCATCAGGAAAGTAATTTTAAGGGGGATGGCTATAACGATCGAACAAATTTTACGTCCAATATAGGATTTGAAATTCTAAATGGTTTGGATTTTCGTTCGATTACCCAATTAGTATATACTAAGAATACAATTAACTGGTGGAACCAACAAGGTTTTGGGGCAGGAAGTGTTATCTATAATCTCTTAAATACACGACCTTTTGTAGATTATGATTTGAAGGACCAAGACGGCAATTACGCTTATCGTATGGGCGATGCTGGAGGTGTCAACGGCAGAAATCCAAATTATCGATATCAGTACAGTAACCGGGAAGAAGACATTATTGATGTGATCCAGAATTTTTCGATGTCATATAGGTTTCCCAAGTTTGTGGACGTGTCAGCCAAGTATGGAATAAACTATCAATCTCGAGATGAGCAGAATTTAATACAAAATCAATCTGGCAATAGAAATTCTGTAGCTCAAGGTCAGAACGGAATCCTAAGCTGGTTCAATTCAACACGACAAGGCGAAGTTAATAATTATGATACTAAAAACACTTTTCAAAACTTTATTGCTTCTGTCACTACTTCCTTTGATTTTGAAAAAGATTTTAACTTACGAATACCTCTCCAATCTACCACTATGACAACATTTGATTGGAGAAAGAACGAAAGGCATACTTACTTTACCAGTGGATTAGGATTACCTACCTATAAGCCATTTAATGCCAGCCAGGCAGCTAGCTATAGAATTAGTAATGACACCCGTACACCTTTTATTACGTACGGCTACCTGTTTAATCAACGTTTCGAATACGGTGAGTTCTTAGGAATATCAGGTGGATTTAGAAGTGACTATTCATCGGCATTTGGAGCTGGATCTAAACCTTTTACTTTTCCTCGCGGAGATGCTTTTCTTCGTCTTTCAGGTTTTGGTTTTTGGGATAATATTGGGATAGCTAAAACGCTGTTGGAGTTTAAAATTCGTGGAGCCTACGGTCAGGCAGGTATTCAGCCACTTCCGTTTGACCGTTATGTGACACTGGGTACACAGGTTTTAGGCAATTCAAACGCTTTCTTTATTCCAAATGCACAACCTAATCCAAATTTGGATGTAGAAGTATCGGAAGAAATGGAGCTGGGCTTGGATATGACTTTAGATCTGCTAAAAGGAAATTGGTTTAAGGACCTGAACATTTCATTCACCTATTGGAACCGGGCAACAGAGAATGCGATATATAACGTAGATAGGTCACCATCCTCAGGGGTTGGCACGTTAAGAAACAATGCATTTTCTTTGGGTTCCCATGGTGTGCAACTTACGTTAAATAGTTCTGTTCTCTCCACTCCATCTCTTAATTGGAATTTTACAACAAATTTTGGTAGACAGTATTCTGAAATAACGGATGTTGTCGATAACGCTCAAATAGTTATTACTTCTAATGCAGGTAGCTCGAACTATGTTTTGCGGGCTGGTGAGGCTGTCGGACAATTATATGGGTTCCGCATGTTGCGGAGTGTGGATCAAAGGGATGCCAACGGTAACCCATATATACCGGTAGCAAACCAAGGCAACTACGAAGTAGCAAGTAATGGATATGTAGTAAACAAAACCACCAAACAACCAGTAGCTACCTCCGATCAAACTAGTTTAGGTAATGCCTTTCCTAAGTTCAATGCGTCATTTATCAACGATCTAGCCTACAAGGATTTTCTTACCCTCTCAGTCCAGTTTGATTGGGTTTATAAAAGCCATCTATACAACCAGACTAAATCCTGGATGTACCGGGATGGTATTCATAGCGATTATGAAACTCCTCTGACCATCAACGGAGAAACAGGAGCTTGGACTGCTTTCTACAGAGGAGTTTATCAGGCTGGCGCATTTAATGGAACCAAAGACTATTTCTATGAAGATGCAACATTTCTACGGCTCAGAAATATTTCAATAGGGATAGACTTTGCCAAGATGATGAAGTTACAGTCCTTTAGAAAACTTCAATTGGTTTTAACCGGGCGAAATATACTTACCGTGACAAACTATACCGGATTTGACCCGGAAATAAGCTCAGGTTCTATTAATTCTGCTTTTGACAGAGGTGTTGATCATAGTACTATGCCAAATTTGAAGTCGTATCAGGTAGGCCTTAACATCGGATTTTAACTAAAATAATATGAACAAGTATAGATTACAAATTAAGATTTTACTCTTGTGCGCAATTGTTTTATCTTGTAAAGATCAATTGGATGTCAAAAATCCCAATCAACCAACCATCGCCACGATTAGTAGTGAGAATGATATTCTTTCACTGGGCCTCGGGGCTTATTATTCGGGTTGGAGAGGCAACAAGTTTGGCGGATTTCAAGGACGATTTCTTAATGATGTTGGATCATTTCACTCGGGATTGGGTGATGAGATTGGCATAGAGGCAGCGAACCTTTACTTAAATCAATTGCTAATGCCGGATTGGGTGAGGTTAGACAATAACGTAGTTGTTAACAATCCATCAGTTCCTAACACCCAATTGGGATTACTTCGATTTGCAAACACCAACTCTCAAGCAGGGCAAAATCCGGTCTACTACGAATGGTCATATTTATATTCCCTGAACAATCACTGTAATGCGATCCTGGCTAATGTTGACAAGGTAACACTTTCAGGAGATGTTGCTTCGAAAAGGGCAACCATTCGTGCCTGGGCATATTGGTGGAAGGGCTATTGTTATGCAAGAATTGGATCAATGTATGTGGCGGGCATTATTAATGATGAAGTAGGAGTCACAAATAATAATTATCAAAGTCGTCAGGCAATTATTACTGAATCGAATAGAAACTTTGATAGAGCAGTAGTTGCCATAAATGAAGTTACCAGTACCGCTGATTACACAAAAGTGATGCAAGCAGTTATTCCCAACACAAATCAAGTTGGAAAAGGGGTGGTGCCGACTCCAGCCATGTGGATCAGAAGTATCAACACGATGAAAGCCAGGAATATTTTAGTCAATACCAGAACCAGTGAAATGACAACCGCTCAATGGAATCAAATACTAGACTTGACCAATCAAGGTATTTTAACAGAGGATCATGTTTTCATTGGGCGAAGTGACGCAAATGCTGATTTTGTTGCTGCAACCTCCGGAAACGTAGCACTTTTAACAGCGGGTGAGCCTACTTCCACCGCCTACAAAGTAAGTGAACGCTTGGTGCAGGAGTTTAAAGTTGGTGATAGGAGATTTCTAAACAACTTTAGAGTAACAACCACGGGAGGTGGAGTATGGAAGGGCAATCCAGATAGGGGTAACTCGTTCAATACAAGGTGGAGTTTGATTGATAACACGTCTGGTATTGGCCCTGCCGGAGCTGGGGTAATCGTTTATGCCAATAGCACAGTGGGTAATGGTGTGACTTATTTAGCTAGCACATTTGAGGAGAACGAATTAATGAAGGCGGAAGCAAATTTATATCTCGGGAATTTGACTAGTGCGGGAGCCAATATTGATGTTGTGAGAAATTCTCAAGGTGCTGGACTGCCTGCTACACCAACGATCGACTTGACTGTTTTGAAAGAAGAGTTAAGACGTGAAAGGCGAGTAGCACTTGCTTTCAGGGGCTTAGCTTTTTATGATGCGCGTAGGTGGGGTGTACTTGATCCCGTATCAGCTGGAGGCGGAAGAACAGGAGCCGTGGTACTTGACCGAAATGGTGTAGTTAACTTAAATGCTACCATTAATTATAACTTTTTAGATTATTGGGATGTTCCTGACAATGAGTTGATTTATAACAAACCATCGGAGGATAGTGCCCCAATAAGAAACCCAAGAACAAATTAAAAATACTGTAGTTATGAGGCTGTCTCTTTAAATAGAGGCGGCCTCTATTCTTTTCTAGAAATGTTTAACTGGGTACTAGTCTATTAATGATGGATATCTATCGCTAAAAGCATTTTGCTGAATTCACATTTCAGTTTCCATCACGAATTATTTACAAGCTTATTAAGATGCTCTTACCATCTTAAATAAATACAAATGTTTGATTTGCATTGACTCTTTAAGAATATGTTACTGATACTCGCTCGGATTTACTCCGAATTTCTTTTTAAATCGCTTTGCAAAGTATGACTGTTCATTGAAGCCTACTGAATAACATATTTGTGCTAAGGTATCCGCTTTGGCTCTGATCAATTCGGCAGCATGTAATAATCGAATATCGTTAATAAACTCATTAGGTGACAATCCTGAGATGGCTTTTAGCTTCCTGAAAAGCTGAGCTCTGCTTAAATTCATTCGCTCAGCCATTTGTTCCACTCCAAACAGGTGGTCACTGATATGATGAGTCACGATATCCTTTGCTTTTCGCAGGAATTTTTCATCCATAGAGATGCTATTGATGAGGGCTGGACTTGTAGCTGTGGAGATACTTTTCATGTATTTTTCAGCCAATTTCTTTCTTTGCTCTAACAAATTACTGATTCTTACGCTCAATTCTTCAGGGGCAAAGGGTTTCGCCAGGTAATCATCAGCGCCTACTTTTAGCCCATCAATTCGAGACGCCAAATCAACTTTAGCGGTCAATAATATTATGGGAATGTGGTTGGTTCGCTCATCATGTTTAAGTTTTTCAGTTAAGTCAATTCCATTTATGTTTGGCATCATTACATCTGATACTATGATATCAGGAGTGTGCTGGAAAGCATATTCGATTCCTTCTTTCCCATCATGTGCGACAATAACATTATACTGTTTATTGAGTAATGATTCTAAGTATTTTTGTAAATCCAGATTATCCTCTACAACAAGTATTCTTTGTTTGTCTGATTTTTTATCTTTATCTAACGTTGAGCCCTGCTGATCTTGTGTAAGCATTTCAACAGAGTTTTGTGAGAGGTCTAATTTAAAAGGCATGATCGTTCTCAGTGGTTCTGATGAAGAAATTGGCAATGTGATTGTAATAGTAGTACCTTGATTTATGGTGCTTTGAAGGTCAATGTTTCCTTCATAAAGCTTAACTAACTCTTTGACTAACGAAAGACCTAACCCTGTGCCGATGTCACCGTTGGTGGCCTCTCGCGAACGATAAAAGGGAGAAAAAATATTTTTTTTATCTTCTTCCGGAATGCCAATACCGGTGTCTGAGACAACGACTATTAGTTGCTTTTCCTGAACAAGTTCATTTACTGTGAGGGTAACAGTTCCACCAGTCTTTGTGAATTTGAACGAATTCATTAAGACATTTGTAATAATCTTTTCAAGTTTGTCAGAATCAAACTCAAATTCAGTATGTTGAAGGTTTAAGCTGTACTTGAAGTTTATTTTTTTTTGATGTGCAAGTGATTCGAACGAAGCAGAGATTATTTGTAGAAAGGTTTCTAGATTGTCTAAATCGTGATTTAATTTCATTTTTTTTGCTTCTAGCTTAGATAGATCTAAGAGTTGATTGACCAGCGTCAATAGTCTTTTCGCGTTTCTCAATACCAACTCACTCGACTTATGGTCAATGCCTAATTTGCCTGGGAGTGAAAGTCTGTCCTCTACAGGAGCTATGATAAGAGTGAGAGGAGTACGAAATTCATGGGATATGTTGGCGAAAAGATGTGATTTTAATTGATCGGCCTCTTTGAGAGTGTCATTTATCTTCTTTTGTAAATGAAGAAGTTGTGTAGCCTTTTTATTGCGTTGACGCTGTAACGTGTATATTATTACTCCAAAAAGGAGCAGAAATATAATCCCAAGAAGTAATGAATTTTGTAAAACCTGACTATTTTTTTTCTGTGCTATGAGTAGTTTAATCTCTTGTTGTCTCTTTTCTCTTTCATAGAGCGTCTCTAATTCTACAATTAGTCTTGTTTTTTTTTCGTTGTTTAAACTGTCCCTTAAATCATAATACGCCTTTTGATAGTGCAAACTTTGAGGGTATTGGCCTTGAATCATTTTTAGTTTCATTAGTTGCAAATATGTATCTCTGACGACAGTTTTTAGTCCGATTTTACGTGCTATGCTTTGTGATTCAAGAAGGTTCTTCTCTGCAAGCGTATAGTTTTTTAAACGAATGAATACATTGCCTAATCGCAGTAGAACTCTGGATTTAGCATATCGATTTTGAACCTCTTCAGAAATAGTTAAAGCTTTGGTATAGTATTCGATCTCAGTTTTGGAATTATCATACTTAGGCGTGCCATAAATGGAGCCAATCTGTGTGTAAATAACAGGGAGATAATACTGGTTTGGATGATCATTTTCGAGCGCTCGACTTTTTTGAAATAGAAACAACGCACTGTCTACTCTGTTCTTTTCTAACTGAACTGTTCCCATGCCAATATAAACCCGTAAGAGTATGCTCCAGTTTTTCTTTTGCAAACAGATTTTTTCAGCTTCCTCCAAGTAGTGCTGAGCCTTATCAAATTCCGACTGATCAATGTAGGTTACACCGAGAACGCGGTATGTATCAGCTAATAGCCCAATGTCAAGTTTATCAGTCTTCATTTGATCAATAGCATCGTTGGCATGCCTAATGGCCAGCTCGCCATCGCCAAGAATCCAGTAGCATAACGATAGCCTGCTTCTGGCAATACAGATCCCCTTAGAATATGAGAGGGTCTTCGCTAAGTCCAGAGCTTGTTGTGCAAGATTACGGGCCTCATAGTAGTCAATTCCAATAAACTGATAACTTAACTCATTAAGTACGTTTACTTTTGTTGTATCTTGCTTAGGGCTAACATTCAATACTTTTTTGAGACTATCCACTTTGCTCAATTGGCTTAGTAGAGTTAGAGAAATACACCCAAAAGTGATTGTTAGTAAAACTTTTTTTATCATCTTTTAAAACTTAATTTAACCCATATTCAGACGGTGATTTACCAAATTTCTTTCTAAACCTTTTTGCGAAGTAGGATGGGTCGTTAAATCCAACCATATAACTGATTTGACTTAATGTGTCGGCTTTGGCACGTATGAGTTCAGCAGCTTTTTGCAGGCGTACATCATTAATTAGCTCGTTTGGTGACAAACCTATAACTGCTTTTAGCTTTCTGAATAGCTGGGTACGACTGAGATTCATTTCATGAGCCATGGTTTCAACCCCAAAACTACTATCACTCAGATGATTTTCGATTGTCAGCTTGGCTTTCTGAACGAACTTCTCGTCAATGGATGGTTCTGTTGGCGTTTTAGACTCTTCAGAAATGTTATTCCCAAACTTGGCAATAATGATTTTCCTTTGTTCAATCAAATTTGTAACTCTTATTTTTAGTTCTTCTACGGAGAATGGTTTTGAAATATAATCATCTGCTCCAACTTCTAATCCTTCCAGCTTGGACTCGAGGTCTGACTTAGCTGTTAGAAGAATGATTGGGATATGGCTAGTTCGTTCGTCCTTTTTTAATTTACTGACTAATTCGACTCCATTCGTTTTAGGCATCATGACATCTGAAATGATAATATCTGGAGTTTTGACGATCGCCAGATGAAGACCCTGTTCACCATTCTCTGCCTGATACACTTTATAATGATTCTGAAATATGGAGGAAATAAAGTGACGGAGATCCGAATTGTCTTCAATAACAAGTACTGACTCTTCGTATACATCTTCTGTTTCTTTATCAGGGTAATCAGGCATTTCCGTCAAGTGACCTTGTGACGGTATAAAGTCTTTTTGATTTAGTATGATAGCATCTGTCAGTTGTTCTTGATCAATGGGTAGTGTTACCAATATTGTTGTTCCTTGATTTTCAATACTATTTACCTCAATTTTACCATTATGTAATTTCAACAACTCGTGTACGATAGATAATCCTAGTCCGGAGCCTAAACCCTCAAGAGTAAAGTTTCTGGATTGATGAAAAGGTGAAAAAATATGAGGTAAATCCTCTTTTGGTATGCCACTTCCGGTATCGCTCACTTTTATAATGAGATCAGATCTTTGCTCTGGAATGGTGAAATGTAAAGTGACAAACCCTTGGGGAGGTGTATACTTAAATGCATTGAATAACAGATTGTTAACTATCTTCTCGAGTTTATCTTTGTCAAACCAAGCCAGTGGACTGTGAATGTTGATCACTGTTGAAAAATTAATTCTTCTACTTTCGGCTAACGATTCGAAAGAAGCTGCAAGAGTTGCTAGAAAATCCTGAATATTGTCATGTTGAATATGAAGCCGCATTTTGCCAAATTCCAACTTGGATAGGTCTAGAAGTTGATTTACTAAGTCCAACAGACGATAGGAATTTCTTTTTATTAATTGCAAGGTAGTTTGATCACTTACTGAAAGTAAAGAAGAGCTAAGTTTTTCCTCTACGGGAGCAATGATTAATGATAGTGGTGTACGAAACTCATGAGAAATGTTAGCGAAAAATCTGGATTTAAGAAGGTCATTTTCTTTCAATTTACCATTTAGTTCTTGTTGTATCTGAAGGAACTTTTTGGTTTTTTTTGTTTGCGATCTTTGTAGAAAGTAAATCAAACCAATTACAAGGATGCTTGCTATTAGAACATATCTCCAAATCAATTGAATCTTCTTATCCTTTTCTAGCAGTTTTATAACTTGTTCTTTTTTTTCAGTCTCGTAAAGAGATTCAATTTCAAGTGCCTGTTTATTTTTTTCGATAGTAAAAAGACTATCTTTCAGATGGGTCTCTTTTATGTGCCATTCGAGAGCCTCTTTATATTTGCCTTGACTTTGGTATAGATCATACAATCTATGAAATACTAGCGTTTTGGGTTCGGAACTCTCCAGGCTGTCAAGTAGTTGTAGACTGCTTTTCAATACAGTGGCTGGTTGTACGTAATTTTTTTGTCGAATGTAAATGTCAACTTTGCCATCCTGAACATTGAGAAGGCCTAGCTTATCATCAATTTTTAATTTGATAGCCTCAGATCGATCAAGATATCTCATCGCACTGTCATATTTTAATAACTTCTTGTAGGTGACTCCTAAGTTCAAATATGTGCCGCTTAGTCCATTTTCATCTTTTGATTGCAGTTTATGTTTAAGTGACCATTGGTAGTACTTTAAAGCTGAATCATATTGTTCTTTTTGATTATAGATTAAACCAATATTATTAGTGGCTCGTCCAACGGAAATGCTGTTATTAGCTTTTGTGGCGTATTGAAGACTTCTTTTATAGTACTCCAATGCTTTTTCTGAGTTATGAAGATCGTGATAAACCAGTCCTATGTTACTATGAAGGTGAGCTAATCTTGTGATATTATTCGTTGTGTTGATAATTTTCAGTGCGGCAAAAAACGAGGCAAGCGCTTCATTATAACGACTTTGATGATAGAGTGCTAACCCTCGAACATTTAATAGTGCAGAGTACAGTTCTTTCTCGTGAGTGAGGTTATAGTCCAGTATAATGTCAATACCAAATTGTGAACTTTCAAAAGCTTTGGAATAGTTACCACGAATGTCATGAGAAATGCTGACGATTTGAAAGGCTTTGGCAATGCCTGATGGATCATCAGTTTTTTTACTTATCAGGATAGCCTCTGAGGCTAGTTTTTCGCTTTCCTGAGGGTTGGTGTAGATTAGTTCCATAGCCAAATCCATTAATGCGGATGCCCGAACAGTGTCTGCGTCCTCAGCGACCACTTTTTTTATGCTGTCCATCCTACTCTGGCTATACATGGCATGGGTGATGAATGGCAGAGTAACCAGAAAGAGCAATTTTAAGGGACTCATAGATTTTAAATCAGATCAGGTTTCTTAGTGTGTGGAGTGAACATGATTTCTGGTTACAGTATATGAAATTGAAGCCCGAAGGTTGCAACATTTTTCGCGGAAAAAGGGGTTAAGCAACAAATTTACCCATAAACGCAACATTTATTTTATCCATTTAGAGCTCAAAATTTGACTTTTGCCTGCCATTGTCAGTGATCTGAATAGAGTATCGTTTCCTTTTTATGGAGTTAAGATTGAGCTTCTTTTTTTTGACATTCGTTCTCTTTTTGGCCTCTGAGCTGAAAGCCCAGACCATTGAAATCAAGTCCGTAAAATACCTTGATGAAAAGGTAGTTATTTATTACGAACTGCTGGATTCTCTCGAAGGACGTTCTTTTAGTGTCCGGCTGTATTTTTCAGTAGATGGATATCTCAACCCACTTGTAAAAGTATCAGGTGATGTAGGACTAGAAGTTAAATCGGGTAAAAACAGAAAAATAGTGTGGGCAATAACGGAAGAACTGCCTCCTGATTTTTCAGGTAAGGTTGCACTTGAAATTCGGGGCAGACTCTTTATACCCTTCATTCAAACGGAAAGTATCAATAGCTATAATGTGTTTAAGCGAAAACGAAAGTATGAACTTACGTGGAGTGGGGGCACTTCTCAAAACGTATTAAATTTTGATTTAATGAAAGGAGACAAGAAGATTACCACTTTTCCCAACTTGGCAAACGTTGGTCATCATACGTTTGAGTTTCCAATCCACATCAGGCCAGGGAAGGGCTATCATTTTAGAATAAGCGATACTAAAAACAAAGATGAGATTGTGGTGACAAATACCTTTAAAATAAAAAGAAAAATTCCTTTGCTCGTCAAATCAATACCATTATTGGCGATGGGGTATGGTATATCAATTCTTACTGGTAAATCACCTGTACCTTTTAGCGATGATGATATCGGTGAACCACCATTAATTAAATAATTGGCACTTCCATGAGATATTTTAGAGTAATAGCTGCAGCCCTAACTCTCAGTTTTGGGTCCTATCAAATTTCGTTTTCGCAACCATGTGAATTGGGTGTGCTAAGTTTACCTACGTTAAACCTCACGGATGTGGGATCGACCACTTATACTTTCCACTGGAGTCACAGCATAAGTACTAACCCATTTGAGTATCGGATAAATGGTGGCCCAACACCAATTTCAATCAATAATGCCTTGAGTACTACGATTACGGGCCTGACACCAGGCCAAACATACAATTTTTCTGTACAGGCTTTTCGATTGTGTCCAGATGACGATAATCCACTGGGGGATCCTATCGAGAAGAGTTCCAATTCTGTCTCGAGAGCCGTGCTGATGAAGCCAGCCATTCCAACAGGGAATCCGGCTACTGATTTAAAGGTCAACGAGTTTACGGCTACATGGCAAACGACAGGATTAGTAGATAGATTTTACCTGGATGTAGCCACTACCAGTACTTTTGGAGCAAGTACCTTTATCAATAATCTTGATGTAGGTAATGTGACTTCCCGGATTATTTCAGGACTTTCTCCAGGAACAAGATATTATTATCGGGTTAGAGGATCAAATGCATCGGGTACATCCCTCAGCTCTCCCACGGTCCAAACAACAACGCTCCCACAAGCACCCGAGGTTCAAAGTGCAACCAGTATTTCAACTAACTCTTTTATGGCCAATTGGAATGCTGTTAGCGGTGCTGATAGTTATCGGCTGGATGTATCAAGTGATAATTTTTCAACAACCCTTAGCGGTTATTCAAATTTGACGGTCAATGGTCTAACCCAAACCGTTGTAGGTTTAGTACCGGGCAGTACGTATTCCTATCGGGTAAGAGCTATAAACGTATCAGGAGCCTCGGCTAACTCGAATGTGATTTCTGTTATTACGAAACCATCAGCTCCTGTTGCGACAGATGCTACGAATAGCACTACCACCTCTTTTGTGGCCACTTGGCAAGCTGTGACAGGTGCAGCAAGTTACGTACTAGATGTATCTACTAATGGTTTCGTTTCTCTTTTGCCAGATTACAATAATCGGTCTGTGACCGGGTTGACACAATCAGTGACGGGGCTAAGTGCTGGTACGCTGTATTCATATAGGGTACGCGCTGTAAATGCTTCAGGCACATCCGTAAATTCAAACACTAAAACGGGAAAAACACTTTCGGTAGCCCCAGTGGCACTAGAAGCCAACAATATTGGAACTGATCAGTTTATCGCTAATTGGTCACCGGCATTTGGTGCAGAAAGTTACCGGATAGATGTTGCCACTGATGTGAATTTTAGTAGCATTCTTAGTGGATACAATAATCGAACACTTTCACTGGTCACTAGTACAAGCATAGCTGAAGGCTTGCAGCCGGGTACTATTTATTTCTATCGCGTTCGAGCAATTAACGCAGGAGGAGCTTCCGTCAATTCAAATATAATTTCGTTGCTAACGTTGCCTGGAGTCCCACAATCGTTCATTACTCAAGATCCTCAAACAGAGTCCATTAAGTTATCCTGGCAAGTGGTTCCCAGCGCCACGGCTTACGAGTTGGATGTTTCCACCTCGAACGATTTTTCTTCTCTTATTTCAGGATATGCCCCCAAAATCATAACGCCTGGCTCTACTTCTAATTTTGTGGCTACAGGATTATCATCAAATACGCTTTATTATTTTAGAATACGAGCAAGGAATAATCAGGGTCTTTCGGATTACTCTGTGATACAGTCAGCCAAAACTTCGTCCTCAAACGGCTCCGGAGTCTCCCTTAGTCTGGTAACTAAACCTGAAACAAAACTGCCCGGGCAGCCTCAGAAGGTAACATTAAGGGTTATCGGAGGAAACGCTTCCACAACTGTTTACTTTTTTCACAAGAAGAATACGGAGGTTACTTATTCGCGTGAGCTACCCAATCTGGTGGATGGTTTGCACGAAATTATACTATCTGATTCCTGGTTCGATGAATTTGGAATGTCATACTATTTTGAAACTCTGGATCAGTTGAACAACCGGATAACCATCGAAGGGTCGGTGAGGAGTGCGGTAAATAACGTTGCCATTCCGATACCCGATGATTTATTTGGGGCAGAAATTAAGAATTATCAAATTATTTCTTTTCCCTATGCTCTCAATAAAACCAGAGTTGAAGACATAATGGTTTCAGCTATGAAAAGTGCTTATGATAAAACCAAGTGGAGATTTTTGCAATATCAAAGTGGGGAAAATGTGGATTTCTTAAATGGATTAGGAGCCAGTGATGTGGCTCAAGGACAAGGGTATTGGTTTATTTCAAAATTCCCTGTTGATCTTTCTTTTGGTGAGGGTAGATCGTATGGTAATTCTGTTGACAGACCCTTCATGATTCGTTTAAAAAAAGGCTGGAATCAAATCGGTAATCCTTTCCCGTATGATTTGAGCTGGCAAGATGTCAAAAGTGCAAATTCAGACTTAGCTCTTGAAAATCTTTATGTCTTTGACAGAACCAACGAAGCATTCAAGGAGAGTGACGATTTATCTGTATTCAGTGGAGGTTTTGTTTTTGCAGAGAATGATACAGACCTGATTTTCCCGGTATCTCTATCAAAACAAACTGGACGGAAGGCATCCGTTATTTTACCCTCCTCTCCAGATGTGGATGGATGGATGTTACCATTTATTATTACACAGGGGAATGTAATCAACACCAGTAGTGGGATAGGAATGAGGACGGGAGCAGGGAAAGGTAAGGACCAATTCGACCGAGTAACACCACCAAGATTTTTCAAATATGTTGAATTCAACTCCATAAAGTCTGAATTGGAATATAAATTGTCCATGGATGTTTCCGAGCCACGAAATGCACATCAATGGGATTTTGAGCTTGCGAGCAATTCGCAGGATTTAATAGAGTTAAAATGGGAGCCTCATTTGATCAGTTCTATTAAGGGACATCTCATCATGCATGACAAAACAAAACAAGTGGTAATCAATATGGCATCCATCAACAAATATGTAACGCAGTCAGGCACAGACTTCTCTATTTATTATTTTGAGATGTCAATGGCAGATTTTAGCAAAATTGAACTGGGTAATGCTTATCCAAATCCATTTAACTCTGTCACAGTAATACCCTACCTGACTACTCATCATGAATCCATGGTAGACGTAGACTTGCACGTGTATGATTTGTCAGGGCGAATAGTAATACAAAAGGAGATTAACCAGCTGAATAACCCGGGAATTCAATTCATAACATGGGATGGAACAAATCAATTTGGTAATTCTGCTTCATCCGGCATCTATATCTATAAGATTGCAATTTCTAATGGCAATCAAGTGAATGTGTTTAATGGTAAAATAGTAAAGGAATGATCAAAAATAGTTGCCTCAGGTTTCTAATGCTTGCCCTTGGTTTCTTGACTGCAAATAATGGACATGCTCAGGGATTAACGGCCAAAACAAACGAACTTTCTATTAATTTGTCTACGGGAATTCCGAACTCACCGGCCCTGCCGACTATCCATTGGATATTTCCACGAATGGAGTATACGAACAGTCAAGAGCATAAAATTGAAATACAAGCTCATATTAAATCCGCTTCTTTTATTAGGGAGTTGAAATTAGTTGTAATGAACGGTGAAAATGGTGCGGTTCTAGCCACTAAAAAATTTCCTACTTCTCAAAGTCAAACTGAATACCCGGTTTCGGCAACGATCACACTGCCGGATGGTAATAATTATCTTTCTTTGGAGGTTACAACCGAAACTGGTGTAATAGTTTCGGAAAGACGCCAGATACTTACAGGAAGAGGCATAGACGATACTATGGTGGCTATCGATCGTAAGGACTACGTTTTGCTCTTTGCAACTAATAAATATGATTATTGGGACGATTTGGTTAACCCCATTGACGATGCACATGCCATTGCGCATGAACTTCATGAAAAATTTGGTTTTGTAGTAGATTTAGTGGAAGACGCAACAGTAGAAAGAGTTTGGGAAAAGTTACGAGAGTATAATGAACGGAAATATGGACAGCAAGATCAATTAATGATTTTCTTTGCCGGGCACGGACATTTTGATGAGAGTTTTGGAGAGGGATACGTGGTCGCTAAAAACTCTCTCAGCAATGATGTTTCACGTACGACTTATTTATCCCATAATCGCTTACGCGGAGTTATCAACAATATTCCATGCAAACATATCCTGCTCACCATGGACGTGTGTTTTGGTGGGACTTTAGATCCCGTTATTGCAAGGTCTCGTGGTTCTGTTGAAAATGAGACATCCGTCAATCAGATGTTGGTTCGAAAATGGAGTCATCAAACACGCAAGTACCTAACTTCGGGAGGTAAAGTGTACGTGTCGGATGGCATTGTTGGTAAGCATTCACCCTTCGCAGGCAAGTTGTTAGAAGCCCTACGAGCCCGGGGAGGAGATGACGCAGTATTAACATTGACGGAACTGCAAGCCCAACTTGAAAAATTGGCGCAGACCCCACGATTCGGATCTTTTGGTGACGATGAGCTGCTTAGTGACTTTGTATTTGTCGCTAGATAACTGTATCGAATTTCATTTGCATACCCAATGTTGCAGTGATAATGCATGCCTCAAATTGTTTATAAACCAATGAATTACCAAAACGAAGTCAGCCGATACTCATCAAAATACTTTTAGAGAAATGAAAATAAATGTTCACCATCTAGATGGTAAAACGATAGCTGAAGTAATCTCTGACGAAATAGCTTTTTATGCCGCTGGAGATGGAATAGATATAATAGGCGACCTATACTTTCAAGGCATTGACAGAGTTTTGATCTATGAAAAGAACTTCAGTCCTATGTTTTTTGATTTAAAAAGCGGAATAGCTGGAGAAATTCTTCAGAAATTTTCCACGTATCGCATTCGTTTGGCGATTGTTGGAGATTTTTCCAAATACACAAGCAAGAGTTTCATCCAATTCATGTATGAAAGTAACCAAGGAAGGTGCATCAACTTTGTGAACTCAACTAAACAGGCATTGGAAGTGCTTTCATACTAGTTCAAATTAAGAAATACAAAATAGTATTGGAAAAAGGGATATAGAATTTTAAATTTTTAAAATTAGAGAGATGCGTTCAATGATTAAGGTAGTAAGCTTCCCCGAAAATGGAAAAATTTTGGATTGGGCGTTATTGATCTTTGGATATCCAATAATTGCTTGTTCATTCATGTTTATCGCAAATGATAATCCTTTTAGTTACCTTATCCAAATACCAACTTTTAAAACAGATGTTGTTTTTGCTCTGATTGTCACATATGCAGTTGGATTATATTTAAAAAGTCTTACACACAGACTTGATAGAATGGAGCAGGGTGTTAATTTTTCTGCCAGGGTTAAGCTACAGTTAGTTTATGGTGTTATACTTCCTTTAGTGACTGCCATGGCTTTAGAAGGAGTTTATTTGTATTGGATTGATATTCCAGGCAATAATAGCTCAATCTTTAATCTGGAGCTGCCCCTAACGTTGATTTTTCTTTTGTTGATCAACTCTTTCTACTTAGTAGTCTTTCTTCATCATTCAAAAGGAATACAGCGCCTGGAACAACCGGTACCAAAGTCAATTGAACCAACTTTGGTAGACAGCTTTTTTGTCAGAAAGGGTTACCGTGAGCAGAAAATTGATGTAAAATCCTGTGCCTACATTAAGAGTTCAGGAAAGATTTTGTGGCTCTGTACTTACGATAGTCACCAATTTAGACTTGACGGGACACTGGACGAATGGGAAACGAGATTATCACCATTTTTTTTTCGAATAAACCGGCAATATTTAGTAGCGTCTAATGCCGTAACATCAGTTGAGCAGACAGCAACCCGTAAATTAAGGGTATGTTTTTACTGCCAACAGGAAGATGAGATTTTCGTTTCTAAGGCAAATGTTACCGAATTTAGAAAATGGTGGCGAAGAGAATTGTCCATTTTAGCTTAAAAATGGCCCGCTTCGGTTAGAAATGGCACGGATGAACTAATGAGGTCGTGTCTACGCACGTTAGCTTTGCGAGCCATTCGCTTAGCAGAACAGCGAGACTTGGTAATTGATTTATGAACCGATCATATTTCCTGATTTTATTGGTAGTTCCTGGGCTTGCTACAGCTCAAGAAACGTCTGATTACCCAATTACAGTTGCTGTGTTTAATCAAGGAGTAAGTTATCCGTACTCTCAAGTGATCACTCGCCCAATTCACCCAGGGGTTATGGTGGAGACAAGTCATTTTTTTAGGTCGGGCACTCATTCATGGGGTTGGAATGCTACGGTAGGCTATTATTTCCATCGTCATTTTGCTCATGGTTTTTTCTTGCAGGGAAATCTTCTATATCGCTATCAAACTTCCAATGGTATCTATGGACAGTTTTTACTGGGCACTGGATATTTACATGTTTTTCGTGCAGCGGATGAATATAAATTTCGGAATGGAAGGTATATAAAGAACACTGACCTTGGCAATGGCCGAATTACGCCTTCCCTTGGAATGGAATTAGGATATAAAATCAAACGAAACGAATCCCTTTCGTCCGCTGCCTTTATTCGATATCAAACATGGATTCAATATCCTTTTTCACCAGGTTTTATTCCTTTGCTGAGCCATACTAATTTACACTTGGGTTATACATTCTATCCAAATAAAAGTAAGAAATGAAAAGAGTCTGGATTCTAGTTTTGATCGGTTGCATGAGTTGTGATACATCTGAAAAAATAGCTCCTGAGTTTTATGATTGTGTGCAAGTAAATCCCAATACAATTAACTCGGCTGAAACCAACAGCTACCAATCCTTTTTAGATCAACTGGCCAAAAAAGGCTTGCCCGGAATTATTCTCTCAATTGACCATCCTCGGAAAGGTTTTTGGGTCGGAGCTTCAGGGCAGGCGGACATTGCTAATCATGTAGCAATGAAATCTTGTAATATTAGCAGGGTAGGTAGTACAGTCAAAACTTTTACCGCTACCTCCATACTATTGTTAGTAGAAGATGGCAAACTCTCCTTGGAAGATAAGGCAATGACGTATTTGCCTTCGGGCATAGTCAGAAAATTGAAAAATGCCGATCAGGCAACCATCCGGCAGCTGCTCAATCATACCAGTGGCATTTATAATTATATCCAGGACGCTAAGTTTCAAACAGCCTCATTAAATAATCTAACTCGCGTCTGGCAACCAGAAGACTTGTTGACATACGCGTATGGTCGAGATCCTTATTTTAGAGTAGGTGAAGGATGTCAGTATTCCAATACCAATTATATTCTATTGGGGATGATTATTGAAAAGATATCAGGGATGCACTTTTCTACTTTCTTTAAGCAGAGAATTTTTGACCCTTTTGGCCTAAGACTCACGTCATTTAACATTTTAGATCCAATACCTTTTGGCCTCGCCAGAGGATACATCGACATCTATAGCGATGGTGAGATCATTGAAGCCACGAGATTTAGCGGATGGGACTACTACACCGCTGATGGTGGCCTGATTTCAAATGCTCAAGATCTGGTCATATTTATGAAGCTTTTGCATCAAGGGAAAATTATTTCAGAGGCATCACTCCAGGAGATGCAAACAACAGTGCCACTTCCAGATAATCCGGAATTTTATAAAACTTCTTGTGGGCTAGGGATTTTTCGGGCGGAGACGGAATATGGCATCGCTTATTTCCATAGTGGTGATGCAATCGGGTATTATGCAAACATGATGTACTTCCCAGAAACTGGTGTATCCATATCTTGGCAAACCAACGGTAATTACGGAACGCTTGATAAACTATTTTCGAGTAAACAAGCATTTAAAGATTTTATATCGCTAGCTCATAAGAGTGATTGACACAGTCCCATTCTTCCTTGTGAAGCGCAAAGTGATTCATAATAAATTGTATGATTTGAAATTCATTTTAGGACCTTCAATATCATAGCTCTTCAACTAAATTAACATTAGATATCAAACGAAACTTATGATATTCAGATACTTCACTTTAATCTTTTGTATGGCATTCCATTCCGTATATGCACAGCAGGATTCATTACCCAAATATGGCCACAACCCACAAGCAGGAAGGATATACAATAATAAAGGTGTAAATGTGTACTACGAAGTTTATGGCCAGGGCAAGCCACTGGTTTTGTTGCATGGAAACGGGGGTTCCATCGGAAGCCGTGCTAAGTTGATACCTGAATTTGCGAAACGTTATCAGGTTATCGCACTTGACAGCAGATGCCATGGGAAGACCGGCTGCCCCAGAGGATATCTTACCTACGAACAAATGGCCTCAGATGTGTGCGCTGTACTAAATCATTTGAAGATTGATTCCACCTACATCTGGGGGCATAGTGATGGAGGTATTATAGGTTTACTCATGGCAATAAATTATCCAAAAAAGGTAAAAAAGCTTTTAGCAACCGGTGCCAATTTGCGACCCGATACTACGGCCCGTTGACCCAGAATTGATACCAATTTTAAATAAAATGTGGCCCATGGTTAAAAACGACAGCATTCGAAGCAAGCAATTCAAGTTACTGGTTGATCAACCCAATATAAGTACTTCGGATCTTAAAAAGATAAAAGTCGATGTTATGATTATGGGGGGCGACCGGGACGCCATTCGGAATGCTCACCTTCTGGAAATGCACGAAAGCATACCGGGCTCACTACTCTGTATTTTGCCGGGTACTACTCACTTTGTCTACGAAGATCGGACCCAGTGGTTTACACAGATTCTTTATGACTTTTTTGACAAGACTCCCAGAAGAACCACTACGGCACAATTGTTCAAATAATCAAAATTTGAACTTCTTATACTTCCTTTAAGTGTATAGCTCTTTCAGGATTTACTCTCGCGTTCAAGTTTTGTTTCAAGAGTGTAAATAATTCATCTCAAATTTTAAAAACGCAACGAGAATGCCTGATGAAACAACATAACTTCTATCACAGAGATGGCAACTCCTGTACTTTTGAAACTTCTAATACCTCAAAAATATGAAGCAAAATATCTTTTTAACTATCTACTCAGCCTTACAAAGAACATACACAGGGGTTAAACGAGCAGGAGTTGCTGCAATTTTGATTGCCTTATTCATCTCTTGTGACTTACAATTTACAGAAGATGAAGAACTCAAACCGGCATCTCAAACCGAACTCATGCGTAACAATTTGGACGCGTCATCTTCCCAAATTGCAATTATGATGGCGCAGATAAATCTTACGGTGAGTCCACAAGCAACCGGAACAATAACACTTGAACTCCGTAATCAGTTAGGAGACCATATTCATTATGCCACCAGATCCGTATCGGAGATGGCATCGCGTGGCATACCTACCTGGTACTCTTTTCATTTCTATACAGCCCATTTGTTTCCCCCACAAACACCGTTACGATTATACATTCGCAGAAGTGACAACCACAACGAGGCAACTGGTAACACAGTATTTATTTCAACAAGTTCAGGGAACGACTATGTGGATGGAAATTCCTCCATTCCAAACAAAGACATAAGCTTTATAACTTATAAGAAGTTAGAAGGTAAACATCTGGTAGATCAAAGACAAACAAGGGTTAGAGAAACACAACCAATTACAAACAACGGATATGTTTGGCAGGAGTTCAATTTTGGCGACTCAACAAGTGATTCGCAAGTGGGAATACTAACAACCATATCACTCCAAATTTCAAATCCCATGGTTCAGCCAGGTACTTTTAGTATTTCCATCATGAATGCGCAGGGTACAGTTACTGCAGAGGAAGTCGTCATTCCGGCATCTCAAATTCCTGTAAACAGCACACCTTGGACAGACATACGACTCCCTAATCCGCTGATTGTATCGATTGGTCAAAAATACCGATTGCAATTTCGCCATAATACATCTAGTGATATAAACCCACTTGCAATTGGACACGCCTTCCATGATGAATATCCTTATGGGTCTTCTAGCATATCTAGTGATTTTGCTTTTAAAACATTTCTTGAACACAGAGTAGACCAAACCCAGCAAACGTCCAATATTTTCCTACTTATTCCAGGGAATACAAATTACTGGCAGGAATTCGTGCCTGGGGCAAGACCATGATCAAACCTGCTTCAGAGTGGAAAAAAACGGAATCAATATGCTTGGATTCAACGCATGCAACACATGTATCGTGTTATGCAACATAGTTCGTATGGCCTTTTTAGGCATATCTATAATTTTGGTACCACAAAAACACATGATTACTTATGAAGCAAAATTTGATTTTGGTTTTTCTGATCTGCCATCTTATGGTGGCAACTTCTGTGGCACAAACCATTACCCTAACCTCACCACCCAACGGAAATAACCAGCAATCAACCGTAATTCAGCGGATTGGGCTTGTTTCGGTATCTATTAACTATCGAGGCCCGGACGTCCATGGCCCTTCCGGAGAGGATCGTAAAGGTCATATTTGGGGGGAATTGGTACCCTACGGGCTGCACGACCCTGGATTTGGAACTTCAACAGCGGCACCCTGGCGAGCCGGGTCGAATGAAATTACTTCTATCACGACTTCGCACGATGTAAAGATCAACGGTCAAGACCTAAAGGCTGGAACCTATGGATTGATGTTGATCGTTGAAAAAGACAAACCCTGGACCTGGGTTTTTTCTAAGAATTCGACTAGCTGGGGAGTTTATTATTACAACCCTAATGAAGATGTGATTCGGGTGGAAGCAAACCCTGAAGACTGCGCTTATACGGAGTGGCTTACTTATGGATTTGATGATCGTCAATTGCTTTCATCCAATGCCTATTTGCAGTGGGAAAATAAACGTGTCTCTTTTAAAATTGAAGTGCCTAACGGTTTGCTGCTTTATGCAGATCAGATGCGAGCCGAACTTACCAGTTTTGCTGGATTTACTTCAGCAAATTGGCTTAAGCATGCAAAGTTTTGCCTTAGTAATAAAATTAATCTGGAAGAAGCTTTGACATGGACAGATATTTCAATGAATAGTGAGCGTTTTGGTTTTCAAAAAAATTTTGACGCGCTAAAAACTAAAGCTGATATTTTAACCATGTTAAATCGTGTTTCAGAAGCCGATGCTGTAATGAGTGAAGCGCTAACACTAAATCCTACGATGTTAGAAATACATGGTTATGGTAGGGCCTTGCTGGCGGCTGGCAGAAATGAAAAAGCGTTAGAAATTTTCAAACTGAACCGATTAAAAAACCCAAAAGACTCTTTTACCACATTGGTAGGATTAGCCAGGGGTTATGCAGCCGTTGGGGATAAAAAAGAAGCCATTAAAAATTGGGAAAATGCCTTGAAAAATATACCGGAGAATCAGCAGTCAAATAAAGCAATTTTTGAGGCTGAGCTAGTTAAATTGAAAAAACAATAGGTAAAATTAGTTATTCCCGTAACGTTTTTAAATATGCCTACGATTGTACCATATCCGATTGTACCAAAACCATGAAATATACTTTCACCTTATTTTTTGTTTCGTTGGCTACGCTTATAAGTTGCCATAATGAAGAAACTATCTTTGACGAGAAGCCAAAGCTTGATTACTACCTTGAATATTCTTATGGTCTTGACTTGGGATTTGACCCCAAGTCGAAAGTGGTGTATGAATACAATGAAACAGGAAGCTTGAGTAAGTATACTATTCTTACGTACAACCCAGATACTAAACTGATGGTGGAACAACGTTTTTTTATATTCGTCTATTCTGACCAAAAGATTGAGTATATCAGAGGTTATTGGTCAGGGGAAAAAGATGAATACATACATTATCACTACCAATATGGGAATGACGGAGAAATCTTGCGAATTACGGAAAGAAACATATTGGCTAATGTAATTGGAGAAGCCAATTTTTCCAATTCCGGAGATAACATTTCGCAGGTGACCTACACGTATTCCAATGGTGGTGGCTTTGTCTATAAAATGAATCGCCTAAATGGAAATATTTTGACGGATAGCACAATGCGTGGTACTGATTTGTGCAGTGTGGGACGATATGCCTACGATCAACAGGTTAATCCATTTAAAGAGCTAGGATATGTGGACTTTCAACTAATAAATCTTTCATCTAATAATAAGGTAAAAGAGACTATGACATTTGAAGACTGCTATTTCCCCAGCTTTATCCCGGAGTCACATATATATGATTATAATAGGAACGGCTATCCAAAATCAGTGGTGACGACCTATAAGGGACACCAAAAGTATAAAACCAAGAAAGAGTTTTTTTATAAGTAAAGTTTGGCTTAGTGGGTAATTAATTAGTATAAAGAACTGAATTTTTAATCTGATGCATGTTTCTATTATGATTAAGTTAATTGCTATCGGGGGTACTAAATTCAAAAACAGCATACTTATTGGGATATTGCTAATCATGTTGATTTCAGTAAGCTTATGGGGGCAACAGAAATTTACCCAGAAAATTGGTACTGAAACTGATTATAAAAGACTCTACTTTCTAAATCAACAGTACATCCAGTCCTGGGTGAAGTCGGATACTGCCACTTACAACAGCTTATTATGGGCCAATGATTTTGTCCATCAAAATAGTAGTGACGGGCTCCTTTATCCCAAAAAAGAGATTGCGGAGATTTTTGGAAAACCACGTTTTGATAAAATTGACTATTTCTACGCTGAAAATGTGACGATCCGATTTATCAGTGATGATGCCGCTATGATTTTTGCCAGAACACCTTTCCGGGCTGTGGGTGAATCAAATGAACAGACTAGTCAATACAATGATATTTACGTAAGACGAAAGGGAAAATGGGAATGTGTCTCTGCGAGTGTTACTCCGATAAGAAAGCCAGGAGATCCTTTTCCAGTATTTAATAAATTACCGGACTCGGTACGGTTAACTTCGTTTCGGGAAGGCACTGCAATCGATATTGCCATTTTAAAGCAACTTAATGAAAAACATGCGGAAGCATTTCTTCGCTCCAAGAGTGATTTAGTAGAAAATATTTTAGCAGAGGATTTTATTTTGTTGGCGGCCAACGGCCTTCTTTATACAAAACAAGATGTTCTGACACAGATAAGAAATAGTGTGTCAGAAAATAATGTTGAATCATATACCATAGAAAATCTGACTATTCGTTTTGTGGCGGAAGATATATCCTTGATACATGCAGCTATTATTACTAAGCGAAAGGATGGAAGAGTCACCGGTTTACAATATACTGATGTATATATTAAACGTGATAACCGGTGGATTTGTGTGTCGGGTAACAACACCCCCATCCGTAACTGATTAATACTAACTTGATTTGGTAGCCCCGACAGGAATCGAACCTGTATCAAAAGTTTAGGAAACTTCTATTCTATCCATTGAACTACGGGGCCAATCAAATAATAGTGAATTGACAGGCTCAATTTATGCCGCGCAAAGTTAAAAAAATAAATTACTTTAAGCGGAGCAGGTCAGCCTCTGACGCAATAAAACCAAAAGCTGCAAAATGTTTACCCTCCACCACCTGAGTAAATACCTTTGCTGCCTGGGCAGTATCCCCTTGACAGAGATACCAATTTCCAACACCATACCCCTGTGTGGCTAACGAGAGATCAGCATCAGTATTTTGTTCATTCACGCGAAGTACGGAATCAACGGGTATCTCACCTTTATAAAGCTTCAGTCGGATCAGGTAAGAGTCATTTTCCAAAATGGTCATTTCTGATTGAAGTCCGGCTAACAATTTGGCAGCCTCTGATTTTTTGCCTTGTCGTTGATATGTCATGTATAACCAATCTGCCGTGGCTACTATCGAGTCATCATTCTGGCAAACAGCCAAACAGGCCAGATAGGCTTTTTCTGCCTCAACAAAATTTCCTACCAGATAATGTGCCAGCCCTAAATGATACCAAACATTGAATTGGGTAGTAGACAGGGGTATGTTAAACGCATTGGGTTGACCATCTGGCTCCACTTCCAATGCTTTCCCATCCATCAAGCGGGCAGCCGTTTCAAAATCGGAGATGGCTTTGGCAAACTGTCTTAGCGTAATGAACCGATGTCCCCGATGGCGCAACAAACGATAAGAATCGGGATATCTGGACAAGCCCTCCGTAAATGTGGCGATTGCGCTGTCATAATCATATAAATAAGCTTGTCGCCTGCCTAGCCAGATATAATTTTCCTCAGATGGATTCGTATTAAAATTTGATTGGGCTACTTGTAAGTTGCTGTCCAGCCGGGCTTTAGTTTCAGTTGACCACTCTGGTTTGAAATAATCAATACCGGATAAACCTGTCAATACTGAGAGAGGTCTTATTTCGATTGACTCGGCCCTTTTTTGAGTGCAGGCCTGAATTAAAAAACTGATGACCAAAAGCCAACGTAACTTTTTCATAGTAGGAAATTAAATACCATGTAATGACTCAATCCACTCCAGGTTGTTTTAATGTAAAGCCAGCTTTTTGTTTTTCGGTAACAACCATCTTTTTTACATCCTGAAGCAATAGTTTGGCATCATACACAATTCCGTCTTTGATGGTGTACTTAACACCGCCCGCCCGGACAACTTTGTTTTGATCGTTTAAGCGTATGGCCCCCGTGCCGTATAATACTTGAAGGTTTTGCAGAGGATTTTCATCAATCACCACCAGGTCGGCCAGTTTACCAACTTCTACCGACCCGATTTCCTTGTCCATGCCAAGCGCTTGTGCTCCGTACAATGTTGCCGATCGAATAACTTCTAGTGGATGGAAACCGGCTTCACGCAATAATTCCAGTTCACGGACGTATGCAAAACCATATAATTGATAGATAAATCCACTATCAGAACCAGCGGTTACCCGCCCCCCGCGATTTTTATATTCGTTCACAAAAGTCATCCACAGACGATAATTTTCCTTCCATTGCACTTCTTCTTCGGTTCCCCAACTATGCCAATAGGAGCCGTGGGAGATGCGACTGGGTTGGTAGAAAGCCCACAATTGAGGCAACGTATATTCTTCGTGCCATTCTGCCCTTCGCGCCCGGTGCAGATCACGATTTGCTTCATAGATATTGAACGTAGGGTCGAGGGTAAAGTCTAACGCAAGTAGACTGTCCATCACCGCATTCCACTTGGGCGAAAAAGGTTTGGCTGCCTGTTTCCAAAGTTTTCCGGCTTCTGAAAACCGATGCTGTTCGTTATTGTAATTATAGTCTAACCGATAGTCCTGGACGGTTTGCGAATCAAACAAAGCTTCCGGCAATCCATACCAATGTTCCATGCTGGTCAATCCGGCTTTGGCGGAATGAAGCACATTCCAACGCGCTACCCCTAATTGGTTATGATGACAAGCTGATCGAAGACCCAGTTTTTTATTTTCTCGTAAAGCGGCATCCATGACGTCCGGGGCCGCGCCAAAGAACTTGATGCCATCAGCTCCCTTATTTTTGTTTTCCACGACCCACGCGCGGGCTTGCTCAGGGGTATAGATCCCATCCTTGTTTCCCTGCCCAAAGACGGTATATGCTTTGATTCTGGGTGCTACAATTTTGTTTTCCAGGCTTCTCTTCTTTTGATCCAATACCCAATCGAGACCGTTTCCGGCAGAAGGATCCCGGATAGTAGTGATGCCATGCCCCATCCATAACTTGAATACATATTCCCCAAAAGGAGCCTGCGATCCACCAATATGTCCGTGCATATCCACAAAACCAGGCAAAACATACATGCCTTCGAGGTTGATTTCCTTACCGCCAGCCTCTAAAGCAGGGCGTGATTTTTCAGGAATAGATACTCCGGGATACCCCACGCTAACAATGCGAGCAATTTTGTTTTGTTTGATGACAATATCTACCGGGCCCACCGGGGGTGCTCCCGTGCCGTCAATCAAAGTTACGCCCCGGAGGATGAGTTGTGTATATGGCCCATCTCCTGTATTGCGATCAGGAGCTTTAGCCACCCGATCCTGAGCCCAGGAGGTGAGTTGGCTGATGAAAACGATGGAGTACAGAAGCCTTTGAAGCATATAGGTTGGGGTTTCGTGTCAAGATACGGGTGAGGATTTTTACAAACCAACACTTTCAAATGAATCTTCAATCGATTGCTGGTTAATTTTTAAACTATCAAGATCATATTTTTTATTCTTTTTAGGAGATATGGGCTAAAATTTTACCCTACTGTTGTAAAATTGCATCATAATTAAAGGCCTTTTACCCTATGAGCAAACCAAAAACACGGTGGATAGTCATTTTTGCTATACTCTGCATACTTCAGTTGTTGGTACTTTTTAATGCCAGCAGTCCGGATGCCGGGGCTGAACACGCCTCTTCACTGGATAAATCCGATACTGCCTGGATGATTGTAGCCACGGCTTTTGTCTTGTTTATGACACCCGGGTTGTCTTTTTTTTATGGAGGTATGGTTAGCGTCAAAAATGTGATCTCAACCATGCTCCAAAGCTTTATTGCCCTCGGAGTGATCAGCCTGCTTTGGTACCTGGTAGGTTTTAGTCTGGCATTTGGAGATAGCATTGGTGGGGTTATTGGTAATCCAGCAACTTTTTTTGCTTTTAATGGGGTGGGAGTCCACCCGCATCCTGACTTTTCGCCCACGTTTCCGTTTTTACTTTTTGCTTTGTTTCAGCTAAAATTTGCCATCATCACTCCTGCGTTAATCACGGGCAGTTTTGCCGAACGGGTGAAGTTTACTTCTTACCTGATTTTCATGTGCTTGTTTGCACTTTTGATTTACTCTCCTCTGGCTCATTGGACTTGGCATCCGCAGGGTTTTTTACGTCAATGGGGAGTGTTGGATTTTGCAGGGGGAACGGTAGTACACATGTCGGCAGGATTTGCTGCATTGGCAGGAGCATATGTTCTTGGCAAACGTGAAAACAAAGTTCATGCGCCTGCCAATATTCCATTTATCATTCTGGGGACCGGCATGCTTTGGTTCGGATGGTTTGGTTTTAATGCAGGTTCGGCTTTAGCCGCCAACGGATTAGCCGTACAGGCATTTGCTACCACCAATATGGCCTCGGCCTCCGCCATGATTACCTGGGTTATGTTTGATGCGCTGGTAGGTCGTAAAATTTCTGCCATGGGTGCTTGTATCGGAGCGGTGGTAGGACTGGTGGCGATTACACCTGCGGCAGGTTTTGTCAACATCGGTCAGAGCATATTTATCGGTTTTGTAGCAGCGATTGTCAGCAATATGGCTGTTTATTATAAGCAGCGCACTTCGCTGGATGATACGCTGGACGTGTTCCCATGTCATGGGCTGGGGGGGATCGTGGGGATGATTCTGACAGCAGTATTTGCGAAGGATGTAGGGCTTATCTACGGTGAAACCAAAACGTTTTTGATGCACTTACTTGCATTGGTCATTGTGGGGGTGTTCACCTTTGCCGGATCATATCTGATCTACAAAATCACCGGGATGCTTACTCGTTTGCGCGTATCGCCAGATGACGAAAAGCTAGGACTTGATTTGAGTCAGCATGCAGAAACGATTCAGGCTGAAAAAGTATAATCAACTCAGGAGGGCATGAACGGAAGCCAATAGCTTGGATTCTTCTGAGGCCCAGTGAACGTCTCCAGGATAGTGGGTATAAAACGTTTGTTGGTTCATCAGTTGAAGCAGTTCGAAGGGTTGTGTACGATCTTCCACAATCACGGCAGCTTGATACGGCCTGCAAACATCAATCCACAAGGAATGGTTGACCAGCAAAATGGGTAACCCCAGCGAGAGGTATTCATATAATTTGGTGGGCATCGTGTGTTCGACCACCGGTGTGATCGGGTAATTGATCCATCCAAAATCAGCTTCTTCAATGGCCTTTATAATCTGTGGATGAGATATCAATTGATCACCTCCCTCTAATGTTATAAAATCAAATCCGGTAATAGACTGTTTAATTTGGCGAAGAACAGATGCCTGGGAGCAATATCCGATTATCCTGAGGCGGACAGAGCTATCTAAACCATGTAATCGTTTAGTCCACTCAATTGCCTGGAACACGCCAGTGGATTCAGCGAGCGTGCCACTGAAGAGAAGTGATTTGCCAATCGGTTTCTTTGAAGGCTTAAAATCAGGTGAGATCATTGACTTGTTTTCGAGTATCAGGCTATTGCTTCGCAGAAAGGGGATTTCTTTCCTATAGCCCGCTTCCGCCAATGAGAATGCTGAAATAAATGGTGACAAGATCCACTCCTTCAGGCGCACCCAACAAGCCAAAGGCCCGCGCAGTATTTTTGGAAAAGCTGAGGTGTGTAAGATATTATGAAAATAATTTTCGCGCACATCATACCATGTGCGTATCCCCAGTAATCGTAGACACACACTCACGCCTAACAGCTCATGCGTGTGAAAAACAAATAGCGAAGGTCTTATTTGCAAAACCAGCCATCCCACCCTTAGTGAGGCAGCCCATCGTCTCCAACTGATCCTTGGAAAGTGTCCTAATCCGATCCACTGCACCTGTGGATGTCCTGATGAGCTACCTTTGCCATAACCGATGACAAATACTTCATAGGTCGGGTTTTTGGCTAAGCTACAGGCCATTTTTTCAAACATACGGGTATCATTTACCGGTTTTAATACCGAAGCAATGACTATTGTGTGTTTTTTCATTTCTTGCACCCCTATTTACAAAGTAATTCAGAAAGAATGGAATGGAGAGAAATAATTGAAGCAGCCTGGACAGACCGCGAGTTATTGAAACAGGCATCGACCCAGGAAGCAATTCGCGCAGTGGTTGAAGATTTGGACAAAGGTAAAGTACGTGTGTCAGAACCAACGCCTGCCGGATGGCAGGTAAATGAATGGGTAAAGAAGGCAGTTATTCTTTATTTCCCGATTCAGACTATGGAAGTAATTGAAGCTGGCCCTTTTGAATTTCATGACAAGATTGCCTTAAAACGCGATTATAAAGATTTAGGAGTCCGTGTGGTACCGGGTGCCATTGCCCGCTATGGAAGTTTCATCAGCAAAGGGGTGATCATGATGCCTTCCTACGTAAATATCGGTGCTTATGTGGATGAGGGCACGATGGTGGATACCTGGGCTACCGTTGGAAGTTGTGCACAAATAGGTAAAAACGTTCACTTAAGCGGAGGTGTGGGTATTGGTGGTGTATTGGAACCTGTTCAGGCATCACCTGTCATCATCGAAGACAATGCGTTTATAGGCTCCCGTTGTATCGTGGTGGAGGGAGTTCGGGTTGGGAGGGAAGCGGTACTGGGAGCCAATGTGGTGCTGACAGGCAGCTCAAAGATTATTGATGTTACGGGCCCAAAACCTGTGGAGTATAAGAATTATGTACCTGAGCGCTCAGTTGTTATCCCTGGCAGCTACACTAAAAAGTTTCCAGCGGGTGAATATCAGGTTCCTTGTGCTCTTATTATCGGAAAACGTAAGGAGAGCACCGATAAAAAAACCTCTTTAAATGATGCGTTACGTGAAAATCAAGTTTCTGTGTAGTCTTGGCATGTGCTTTGTCAGACCATACTGAAAAGCTAACTTTGTCCTGAATGAAACGCTTTGCGGGATTGTTTCTGTTACTCCTCATCTTGACTTCTTTCACCGGAGACAAAAATGATTCATTATTTCCCCCGGTCCGAAATATCAGCTTTCGCACAGGGGAAGAATTAAACTATCGTGTCAATTTTGGAATATTTACAGTAGGTCACGCGACTACACGAGTGGAACCTAAAATTTTTCATATCAACTCGCGTCCTTGCTACAAAGTAGATGCATTTGGCGCCACCAGTGGGATGGTGGCCTGGGTAACCAAAGTACGCGACCAGTGGGGTGCTTATTTAGACACCACTGCTCTGGTAACGCATGTTTCTTATCGCAAAATACGGGAAGGTCGCTATAGGAAGGATGAGTTGATAACATATAATCATGAAAAGCGGGAGGCAGAGGTAAAAGTATTGGATGAAAAAACAAACCTCTATGGTTCGCCCAAAGTATACAAGACTCCTACACATGTGCGGGATATGGTAGCCGGATTTATGTACCTCCGTGTCATTGACTTTACCAAGTACAAAACAGGCGACACATTGGCCATTTCGGGATTTTTTGAGGACACGGCTTATGAAATGAAAATCATGTACCAAGGAAGAGAATCCGTTACTACAAAAGTCGGGAAAATTCCATGCCTGAAGTTAGTGCCGGTCATGCCCGATAATAAAGTTTTTGACGGAGAAAACTCTATTACCTGCTGGATTTCAGACGATCGAAATAAAATACCAGTAAAGATTCAGGCCAAAATGTTCATCGGAAGCACGGGTATCGAACTGACTTCCTTCAAAGGTTTACGGAATCAATTGCGGATTCTTCAACCTTGACCTAATTTTAGTATCTCAGAGAACCTTTCCGGGGTAATGGGCTTGGTTACATAGTCATCTACCAACGGATTTTCACGGGCTTTATCAATATCTCTTGAATCAATGGACGAGCTGAGTACATAAATCTTAATCTCTTTTCCAAGAGTTTCCTTGAGTTGTTTAAAATCCTCTAAAAACATCCACCCATCCATCATGGGCATATTGATATCCAAAAAAATAACATCCGGTAGTTTATCCGGTTCATGAGCATGTGATCGTAGAAAATCCAGAAATGCCAGCGCATTGGCAAACTGCAAGACGGGGGTGGATAAGCGGCTGTGTTGCAAGGTTCTTACAGCGGTAAACTGAAAGATGGGATCATCATCCACTACGGCCACGGTGGGCTGTGCTCGTGTTTCGCTCATGTTGTCAGTATTATGGTAAACATACTCCCTTTTCCTTCTTCGCTGGAAATTTGGATGGAACCACCCAGCGCCTCAATTTGGTTCTTAATCATGAAAAGCCCGATGCCACGACTATCGGGATGGTCATGGAATGTTTTGCGTAATTTGAATATCTGATGGCCAAACCGATTCAGATTGATTCCCGAGCCATTATCGGATACTTCGAGGATAACCTTTTGATCGGATTTATATGTTCGCAATTGCACCACCGGTTTTCGGGCCGGATGACGATATTTTATGGCATTGCTGATCAGGTTTAACAGAATGCTTTCGAGGTAAATCCTGGGATAGTTGATGGTCTCACATTCAAAGCGATGGTGAATTTCCGCCTGAGACTCGACCATTTTGGCATTTAACATTTTTAAAACTTCGATGAGTACCATTAAAAAAGTTAACGACTGCCGTTCAATATTTTTGTTTTGCTTGATCTTTAAGACTTCATTCAATTCAGTTAGATTGGAAAACATTTTACCAACCGAATCGCGAAGCATGGTAATGAAGGTTTGTCGCTCGGCTTCATCTGTTGTTTGATCATAGAAGTCAAGTAGCGTTAGACTGTTGGTAATGGGTGAGCGCAGGTTGTGAGATACAATCTGGGTAAACTCTTCCAGTTGTTCATTCTTATTCTTTAAATCATCAGCGATGGAAGTCAACCGAATATTTTGCTCACTGATTTTTTGCTCGGCAAGTTTACGGGAGGTGATGTCTCTGAATTCAGTAACCCGTACATCTTTGCCCTTGTAAGGAATCGGTTTGCCGTGAATTTCAAGAAAGTAACGTGACCCGTCTTTCCGGATTCCTTCGGCATCGTAGTGTTGTTCGCTTTGCGATTCTATTTTTGATCGAATCAGGTCGTGATATTCGGGGGCACAAAGCAGTAACCCGTTCATTCCAATGAGTTCTTCGCGGGCATATCCGGTAATGTCGGAAAGCCCCTGGTTGCAATCCAAAATAATTCCCTGATCATGAATGCCAATCCCCCCAAACGAAGCCTCTTGCAAGGTCCGGTAGCGAAGTTCGCTTTCGCGTAAGGCTTGGGTTGTTTCCTGCAGATAGGTAATGTCTTGCATGACTCCCAGCATTCTCACAACTTTTCCCTGGCTGTTCGTTAAAAAGAAACCTCTGTCCTGTAAGGTCACGTACTGACCATCTTTCGTTCGAAAACGGTAGTTTACATCAAATTTTATTTGTGATTGTTGAGCATTTTCCAGTGAAAGCAGAATCCGATTCTGATCGTCCGGATGAATTAACTCAGTCCAATGGTCAATCCCCCCCATCTCTTCATTTTCAAAATTGAGGACAGCTTTTGTATTTCCACCCCAGACAATATCCCCGGAATCAATATCATAATCGTATATGATTTGCCCGGATGAGTTCACAATCAGTTCATATCTTTTTTTCCAATCAGCTCGTTCCAGATCGGCAGTTTTTTGTTGCGTAATATCTTGCAGGGTTCCCAACATTCGGATGACCTCACCTTTTTCGTTTCTGATTATTTCTCCACGCCCCACAAGCCACCGATACTGGCCATCCTTACCAAGGGCCCGATGTTCAATGGAATAGTCATGTTTTTGGCGTAATGTTTTATCCAGTGCCTGAAATAGTAAGGGTTTATCTTCCGGATGCAAAGTGGCGACATAGCTTTTCAGAGAGCCATCAAAAGCCTGGGGATTTAAGTTAATCAACTGATAGACATTTGAAGACCAAATAATTTTTTTAGTTAGAAAGTCCCACTCCCAAACGCCTATCTTTCCGACTTTCATAGCCAAACTCAATCGCGACTCTACTTCCCTGAGCTGATTCATAAAATACATCCGATCGTTTACGTCCAGCACCAGAACAAAAATACCTTCCACCTTTCCGGTTTCATCCATCATAGGGGCATAGCGATTTTCCCAAAAAGACCGTTGGAATTGCTCGTCCCCATACTCCTCCGTGAGGGAGAAGCGATTTCCGGCCAAGGCATGATCAAAATTGGCTTTTGCTTTGAAGCGATCTTCCTTGCTCAGATAGTCAAGCATGCAATCACCAAGAGAAATTTCAGCATTCCAGATTTTTTTGATGGTCTTTCGATGAAATTCAGTAAAGGAGGTATACCGGTACTGCCGGTCTAAGGTAAAAGCAATAAGCCCCTCAGTTTGTTCAAGAGCTTGCGCCAGATATAAGTGATTATTCATAACAGCCATAAGACTGATCTGCAAGAGTGTAAAGGTAGGTTTTACTAACTCCCAAATAAGTTTTATTTTGGCAAAAACTTACCTAAACTTTACAACCTATGTTAAAAGAATTTAAAGCTTTTGCCATGCGAGGCAATGTGATTGATCTTGCTATCGGGGTGATTATCGGTGGAGCCTTTGGAGCTATTGTGAACTCTCTCATCAACGATGTGATTACTCCGTTGTTGTTAAAACCTGCTTTAGATGCAGCTCAATTAAGTAAACTGGAAGACCTGACAGCCCTGGGCGCTGTGAAGTACGGCAAGTTTCTGGCAGCCACCATTAACTTTGTCATCATTGCATTTGTTCTGTTTTTAATCGTGAAGGCGGTGAATGCATCAAAGAAGAAAGAAGAGGTACCCGCTGCTCCCGCAGCACCTCCGGCTGATGTTCAGCTACTGACCGAAATTCGCGATTTATTGAAGAAGTAGTCGCTGAATAATGGGTTCGAAAGAGGTTGTCTTAATATATCCCAACCGGGTATTTTTAAACAACCTCTTTATTTTTTTCATTGAGTCTGGTAAGCAGTTTTTGGTATCTTTTTTCCTGGGTATTCCACATCAGCCATCCGAAAGCAAAAAAGCCAAGTATGGAGTAGATGCAAATACCTGTCAGGACGCGTGAATAGCTTATTTCCCAGTTCTTTTGGGAGGTAGCATACTTTAGGATTTCGGTTAATATAAAGACAGGCCACGCAAACATCACCACGCCATGGCGAAAGGAGTAATGCCACTTACCTCTGCGCCTGCTTTTTTCCCAAAAATGAACGAATCGATCTTCTACAGGTGTCATTTCTTGAATCGATCTGCCACTACTAACTCCTTACTTCCGGCCTGATAGTGGTAAAATCCTTTACCACTTTTTACACCTTTATGTCCGGCTTGTACCATATTTACCAGGAGCGGACATGGGGCATATTTCGGATTTCCAAATCCTTCGTGCAGGACCTGTAAAATCGAATAACAAACATCCAAACCGATAAAGTCAGCCAGTTGGAGTGGCCCCATAGGATGTGCCATTCCTAACTTCATGACAGTGTCAATTTCTTCCACTCCTGCCACGCCTTCGTAAAGCGAGTAAATGGCCTCGTTGATCATGGGCATTAAAATACGATTCGCCACAAACCCTGGGTAGTCATTAACCTCCACGGGTACCTTTCCGAGGGTTTTTGATAGTTGCATGATGGTTTCAGTTACCGAATCGCTGGTATTGTACCCCCGAATAACCTCCACTAATTTCATCAGAGGCACCGGATTCATGAAATGCATGCCGATAACATTTGATGGACTTTTGGTTACGGAGGCAATTTTGGTGATAGAAATAGAGGAAGTATTGGATGCCAGAATGGCACCGGGTTTGGTATTCTCATCCAGATCTTTAAATATTCTAAGCTTCAGATCCATGTTTTCGGTGGCAGCCTCAACTATCAAGTCAGCATTTTTAATGCCTTCCTTTAAAAATGTCGTAGTGGTTAGGTTGGCAAGCGCTTGTTTTTGTATCTCCGATGTGATAGTGCCTTTTTCTACTTGTCTCTTCAGGTTTTTATCAATCGTCACAACCGCCTGTTTCAGTGCTTCGTCTGAAATGTCGATCAACACTACTGGAAAACCATGTTGAGCAAACACGTGGGCAATTCCATTACCCATTGTACCCGATCCAATAACTGAAATATTCATCATACCTGTTTATTTTCAAATTCGAAATAGATTAAGAAAGATTCATTCATGCCTTGAACTATTCAATGATTATTTCTTTGGCCAAACCGACAGCATTAAACCTGATGATTAGTGTCGGAACCGTATCACTGCCTCCGCACTTGGTTGACGGTGAAAGAAAATAGTAGTAGAATTTTTGATTTCGCTTATACAACTCGTTCTGATCGGGCTTGCCCAACAATGATACGATCTCCATTTCTGAGAGAGTCTTGAGCTTTTCCTTCTGACGAATCAACGATTGAATCGAATGACTTCGAATATCGGCACAACCATTTTTGTCTTTTTTCCATGCTTCTATATCCACATCTTCAAAGACAGGTAGTGTTTTTCTACACCCAAGGCATATGAGTACACCAATAATTAATAGCCGAGTCATTGTATTTTTTTGAACCATATCCCAGACACAATAGCGTACGCTATCAAAACTACTACTAACACTAAACTGGAGTCATATAAATAGGCAGCCATCAGCCCCCCCGCAGAGAAGAGGAGAATCCGAAGCCATTCTGCCGAAAATACCCATCTTTTCTGTTCAAACAGAACGCCACAATTCATCACCCACCAGCAGATACCTAATGAGATAAGAGATTTTTCCATCAGTGAGAAATGATCCTTTTGAAAAAGAAAAAAGGCCGTTACACCTACGCATACGATGTATTGAAAGAGAACGTAGTAGCTGATTTTCACCGGTACAGGCGTATCGTATTTTTGGTATGTGGCTGGTACCTCCGGAATAGCTCGAGTCCCACCCAAAGAAGGAGGGAGCCATCCAGGTTTGTAAAACAGATATCGCACTTTATCACTCCATAATGCAATTTGTTTGAATTCTGACCACATCGTATGATAGTGACTGACATTGGCCCATACGGAATTCCAACTATGGAGAGGTTTGGTTATTCCATAAATCGGCCTTTCTTCCTCTGGTTGGAACGTCCCAAACATCCTGTCCCAAATGATCAGTGTGCCTGCATGATTTTTATCAATGTATTTGGGATTTCGGCCATGATGTACACGGTGATGGCTGGGGGTATTAAAAATGTACTCGAACCAGCCTAATTTGTTGATGGCCTCCGTGTGTATCCAAAATTGATAAAGCGTATTGAAAGCAGAAATGATGGCAAAATCCCATGTGTCGAAGCCAGCGATCGCCAATGGCAAACTAAAAGCAAAGGTCCAGATTACCTGAAATGAACTCTGCCGAAGGGCCACCGATAGATTATAATCTTCACTTTGATGGTGAACCACATGGCCACCCCAAAAGAGGTTGATCTCATGACTCATCCTGTGAGCCCAGTAGTAGGCCAAATCCACCAAAAGGAAAAGAGCCACCCAATACCACCAGGCTGATCGATCCAGGGAGAATAAAGCAAGATTACTAAACAGAATTTCATAAACCCCAATCGCAAAAACCCTCAGGAAAAGCCCGCTGACCTGTGAAGTAATTCCACAACTGAGATTTGCGATGGCATCCGGGAAGCGATAAAGCTTCCGGTGGGAAATCCGTTCCACCACTAATTCTATTCCGATCAGGAGAAAAAAAACCGGAATAGACAAAACGATGGGATTGAGGTTCACGGCTATTTCTTGTGTAAACTTGTGAGTTCAAATGTAGCGACATGATTTTAAAAGTTTTCAGAACAGTTTGGTTCTTTTCGCTGACCGTGCTAGTGATTTTGTTTATGTATACCTATGCCGGATGGCCCGATCCCGTGACTTTAGACGAGAGTGGGATGCCTCTTACCCTTTCAAAAGACGGTCTTTTCTATATCGTGCTGACAGTCATAGCCTTTGCTAATTTTATGACATTTGTCGTGGGGCGGTCTAAGGCCTGTTCCAAAGACTTTAAGTCCTGGTTTTACGGCTTAATTATTTGCTTTCATTTTTTTCTGGGAATGACACTCAATTTTATCAGTGTGTTTAATAGTCAGGAAAAATTTGACTTTGCCCGCCTGGCGGTAGTCATTTATGGTAGCTTGATAGTCATGGGTATTTGGATCATGAGTTGGCCCATCTACTATCTTTTCAAAAAAAAAGTCCGGGTTCAAGAGTAAAAAATTGATCACTCTTTTTCCTGTAAATCAATTGATTAGATCTGTCCTATTCACGCAAATTTGTAAGTGAGCATCTATTGAAAAATTGCCATTGCCCTTCAAATGTGCGTTCTTCGAAGCGCATTTCTTACTTTTTGGACTTGCGTTTCCGGCAACGGAATTTTTTAAACTGTGATTAACTATTTCTGATAAGCTGTAAGTATGGCTAAAGACACGATTGAATACAACGAGTCGAGCATTAAGTCGCTCGACTGGCGCGAACACATTCGCCTTCGTCCGGGTATGTATATTGGTAAGTTAGGGGATGGCTCGGCCAAAGACGATGGAATTTATGTGTTGGTGAAGGAAGTCATCGACAATTGTATTGACGAGCACATGATGGGATATGGTAAGACCATTGATGTGAAAATTACCGATCACCACGTCATGGTGCGGGATTATGGTCGGGGCATTCCCCTGGGAAAGGTGGTGGATGTGGTTTCTAAAATTAATACCGGAGCCAAATACGATTCAGGTGCTTTTCAAAAATCGGTGGGATTAAACGGGGTGGGTACAAAGGCAGTGAATGCGTTGTCCAATTACTTTAAAGTGCAGGCTTTTCGTGACGGACAAACGAAACTGGCCGAATTCAAAAAAGGTGTGCTGACCAGCGATCCACGGATTACTAAAAGCGATGAAAAGAACGGAACATTGGTGGAGTTTGAGCCTGACAATACCATGTTTAAGAGTTATCATTTCATTCCAGAATATCTGGATGACTTGATGTGGAACTATGCATTTTTAAATGCGGGTCTGACCATTAACTACAATGGACGGAAATTTTATTCAAAAGACGGCCTTCTTGACTTGCTTAAACAGAAATCTGATCCGGAAGAGATCCGATATCCCATTGTTCATTGCAAGGGTGACGATATTGAATTTGCATTGACCCACGGGAATCAATATGGTGAGGAATATTATTCATACGTCAATGGTCAGAACACCACGCAAGGCGGAACACACTTAGCCGCTTTTCGAGAAGGCATCGTGCGTGGAGTGCGCGACTTTTATAAAAAGGATTTTGATGCTGCCGATATACGCGCCAGCATCGTGGGAGCAATTGCGGTGCGTGTGCAAGAGCCGGTTTTTGAATCGCAAACCAAAACCAAGCTGGGCTCCATCAATATGGCACCTGAAGGCACGAGCGTTAAAAGCTATGTAGGCGATTTTGTCGCCAAAGAACTGGAGATCTTTCTGCACAAGAGTCCCACCACAGCCGATGCCCTTCAGAAACGAATATTACAATCGGAGCGTGAGCGTAAGGAAATTGCAGGTATAAAAAAACTCGCGAACGAGCGGGCCAAAAAAGCTAACCTTCACAACAAAAAACTACGCGATTGCCGTTTCCATTTTGATGATCAAAAAGGAGAGAAGGGAGCAGAGTCTATGATTTTTATCACGGAAGGCGATTCAGCCAGTGGTTCGATCACCAAATCACGAAATGTGGAGACGCAAGCCGTTTTTAGTTTGCGGGGGAAACCATTGAACTGTTACAGCCTGACCAAAAAGGTGGTGTATGAAAATGAAGAATTTAATTTGCTTCAACATGCACTAAATATTGAAGATGGTTTGGACGGATTACGTTATAATAAAGTCATCATTGCTACTGATGCAGACGTGGACGGGATGCACATTCGGTTGTTGTTGATGACATTCTTTTTGCAATTCTTTCCTGATTTGGTAAAAGCCAACCACGTCTATGTGCTGGAGACGCCATTGTTTCGTGTACGCAACAAAAAAGAAACCATTTATTGTTACAGCGAGGAAGAAAAACAGGCCGCAGTGGCTAAACTGGGCGCCAAACCTGAGATCACCCGTTTCAAAGGTCTGGGGGAGATTTCACCTGATGAGTTTGGTAAATTTATTGGTGAGAATATCCGGTTACAGCCGGTGTTGCTGACAAAGGAAAGCCACCTGGCTAAGTTGTTGGAGTTTTACATGGGTAAGAACACTCCCGATCGACAAGACTTTATTATTGAAAATTTGAGGATTGAACTGGATAAAGTAGAAGCGAAGGAAGAGGTAGTGACAGTAGAAGAATAGTGTTTAAGATTTTAATGGTACCGAAGAATGGCTAAAAAGCAAATCCCTAACGAAACAATTGATAAAGACGGCAACGTGCATTCCATCGCTATTGATGGTATGTACGAAAATTGGTTTTTAGATTATGCATCCTACGTCATACTCGAACGCGCAGTACCGCGCATCGAAGATGGATTAAAACCGGTGCAACGAAGAATTGCGCATGCAATTAAAGAAATGGATGATGGCCGCTTTAATAAAGTAGCCAACGTGATTGGTAGCACCATGCAATATCACCCTCATGGCGATGCGGCCATCGGGGAAGCCATCGTCAACATTGGACAAAAAGAAATACTCCTGGATACACAAGGTAACTGGGGTGATGTGCGCACAGGAGATAGCGCTGCGGCTCCGCGTTATATTGAAGCACGATTATCCAAGTTTGCATTGGACGTAGTGTACAATCCGCAAACAACGGAATGGCAATTATCATATGATGGTCGAAAGAAAGAGCCCGTTACTCTTCCGGTAAAATTCCCGCTGCTGTTGGCACAAGGGGTAGAAGGTATCGCGGTGGGCCTTTCCACCAAAATTTTACCTCATAACTTTTGTGAACTTATCAAGGCATCCATCGATGTTCTGAAAGGCAAGAACCCTAAAATATATCCTGACTTTCCTACCGGAGGTATTGCTGATGTAGCTGAGTATGAGCAGGGCTTTCGGGGTGGTAAAATAAAGGTGCGCGCCAAAATTGAAATTGTTGATAAGAAAACGCTCGCCATCCGTGAGATTCCTTTTGGGACAACCACCGCTTCTCTAATGGATTCCATTGTAAAAGCCAGCGAGAAAGGAAAAATCAAAGTCAAGCAAGTAGTGGATAACACCGCGAAAGATGTTGAAATCGCTGTGAGTCTGCAACCCGGTATTTCACCGGAGATTGCCATGGATGCGTTGTATGCGTTTACAGACTGTGAAGTTTCTATCTCGCCCAATGCGTGCGTGATTGTGGAGGACAAACCACAGTTCATGAAAGTGAATGAGATTCTGAAATACAACACCGAACAGACCGTCAAACTGCTGAAAAAGGAGCTGGAAATAAAGAAGGCAGAGTTAATGGAGAAGATATTATTCTCTTCTCTTGAGAAAATCTTTATTGAGAAGCGAATTTACCGAACGATCGAAGAAATTGAAACATTTGAAGAGGTCATTCAAACGGTAGACAAAGGTTTAAAGCCCTATAAAAAACAATTCTATCGTGAGATTACGCGTGACGATATCCTCAGGCTTTTGGAAATCCGTATCAAACGCATTTCCAAATATGATTCGTTCAAAGCGGATGAGTTGATGCGCGATTTGGAGAAAGAATTAAAGGAAACGCTCCATCACTTAAAACATCTGACCGATTTTGCTATTGCTTACTACCAGAATTTATTGGATAAATATGGTAAAGGCCGGGAGCGTAAAACCGAATTGAAGAGCTTTACTTCCGTGACCGCTACCGAGGTAATAGCCAATAATCAAAAACTGTATGTCAACCGCGAAGATGGATTTATCGGCTGGAGCCTAAAGAAAGATGAGTTTGTTGCCGATTGTTCAGAACTGGATGATGTGATTGTTATTCGAAGGGATGGCAAAGCCAAGGTGAGCCGCATCAACGAGAAAGTTTTTATGGGAAAGGATATTCTGCATGTGGGTATTTGGCGGAAGGGTGACGAGCGGATGGTTTATAACTTGATTTACAGTGATGGAAAAAGTGGAAGCACCTTTGCCAAACGCTTTGCCATGCCAGCGATCACGCGGGATAAAGAATATGATTTGGACCAGGGCAATCCAAACAGCAAGGTTCAATACCTGAGTGCGAATCCAAACGGAGAGGCCGAAATAGTTGAAATAAAACTAAGTCAATCCAGTACGGCACGCAAAAAGATATTTGATTTTGATTTTTCTGAACTGGAAATCAAAGGAAGAGGAGCCCGAGGAAACACCATTACAAAATATCCGGTTAGAAAAGTGGATTTTAAAGAGGGTAAAGGTTCGACATTGAGTGGATTAAAATTGTGGTTTGATCAGGCATCAGGTCGTTTGAATAAAGATGAGCGGGGAAGGTATGTCAATAAATTTGACGGAGATGATAAGATCATAGCCATTACCTCCAGTGGCAACTATAAGATCACCAGTTTTGAAACCACCAATCGTTACGAACCGGAGAAAACAATTTTGGTGGAGAAATTCAATCCAAAGAAAGTGATTTCCGCTATTTACTGGGATGGAGAAAGCAAGCAGCATTTTGTAAAACGCTTTTTGATTGAGACAACCACACCTGATAAAGAATTTGGTTTTATCAGCGAGGGCATAGGCTCACGGTTGGAGTTTGTGACCACCTCAGATACGCCAGAGGTCGAAATAGAGATGCTCAAAGGCAAGGGTAAAGAGAAGGAAAGCGAAGTGGTTAATCTGGAAGAGATTGTGGATGTCAAAGGCTGGAAGGCGTTAGGTAATCGGCTATCGCAATATAAGGTAACCAAAGTCAAACCGCTGGAAGAACCAGAAGATACTTCAGGCAGCGGAGATGATGACGAGGCGACAGGAACCGGAAAGGGTGCCGAGTCGCCAAAAAAAAAATCAGGCCATGAAGAAGAACCCGTTGTTGAAGAAGACGGGCAAACAGCCATCTTTAGCGAACCCAAAGAAAAAGTCCAAGGGCCCCTCGTCAACGGGCAGCCGCCCAAAACAAAAGCCCCTGTCAAAGAAATCAAACAAGTCGGTCTCTTTGAACAAGCCGAGAACAAAGACCAAAAGGAAAAAGTAGATAGTTCCAAGACAGACGACACACAAACATTTACTGCAGGAGAAACAATTGAATTCGATTTATAGATCGAACGAAAATGCTATGATGGTTTATGGAATTAAAAATTGTAACACGGTTAAATCAGCGGTAAACTGGCTGAAAGAACATCGTATTTCCTTCGAATTTCACGATTATAAAACCCAAAAGATTTCACCAGATAAACTGAAGGATTGGTGTCAACAATTAGGGTGGGAGAGATTAGTGAATAGACGCGGGACCACCTGGCGACAATTGTCGGAGCAAGATCAAAGCAGCATTTGTGATGAATCAACAGCCATCGCCATGATGCTGGCCAAAACCAGTTTAATAAAACGTCCGTTGCTGGAGCGTGAAGGTAAAGTGCTGATCATCGGCTTTCATGAAGGAGAGTATGCAGAGATGTTTAAATAAAAATCCCGACTGCTAAGCCGGGATTTATCTATTAGAATCGGAAGAATTTTATCTTACTTTTTTGCCAATTCCATTGTCAGATCAATGAGCTTATTGGAATATCCCCACTCATTATCGTACCAGGCAACGACCTTTACAAAATGATCATTTAAGGCAATTCCGGCTTTAGCATCAAAAATGGATGTGCGGGCATCTCCCAGGAAATCTTGTGAAACTACATCATCTTCTGTGTATCCCAGAATTCCTTTCATAGAATCTTCAGAGGCAGCCTTCATAGCAGCCTTGATTTGCTCGTAACTCGCAGCCTTGTCCAGACGAACGGTTAAATCGACTACCGATACGTCAGCTACGGGCACCCGAAACGACATGCCGGTTAGTTTACCTTTCATTTCAGGAATAACCAGGGCCACTGCTTTGGCAGCACCTGTAGAAGAGGGGATGATATTCTGGTAAGCCCCGCGACCTCCGCGCCAGTCTTTGGCAGAAGGACCATCTACGGTTTTCTGAGTGGCGGTGACGGCATGAACCGTGCTCATCAATCCCTCGACAATACCAAAATTATCATTTAACACCTTTACGATCGGAGCAATGCAGTTAGTCGTGCAGGAAGCGTTGGAAACAATGGTATGTTGAGCGGTTAGCTTTTGGTGGTTGACACCCATCACAAACGTGGGGGTATCATCTTTGGCAGGGGCGCTCATGACTACTTTTTTGGCACCTGCGTTTATATGCTTCTGGGCGTCAGCTAATGTGAGAAACAGACCAGTGCTTTCAATGACAATTTCTGCACCGATCTCACCCCACTTAAGATTCGAGGGATCTTTTTCCGCTGTCACGCGGATTTTTTTACCATTAACGATCAGATGGCCATCCTTACTTTCTACTGTTCCTTGAAAACGACCATGGGTCGAATCATACTTCAGCATATAAGCCATATAATCCGGCTCTACCAGATCATTGATTCCTACAATTTCAATGTCCTTGCGTTGAAGGGCGGCTCGAAAAGCCAATCGCCCGATACGCCCAAATCCATTAATTCCAACTTTTGTCATGTTCGTGTGATGGTTAGTAATTTGAGAGCTCAAAAATAGACAGTTGGGGGGCCAAAACCAACGAGGAAATAAGATTTCAATAACGAGCTGAAACAAACGATTGCCTGCGACTCAGGAGCTCTTGGGGAGGAGCCTGAGTAACCTTTCTTTGTCTACCCAGATAATGAAGAGGCAGCTGATCATCACGAGACAGGCATAGATAAACAGTTGCCCGCCATCACCCATCACTTCCAGTCCGAGAATGAACAGGTGAGAGGCAATTGCACCAGCCATAACTCCGGCACCCACTACTGCCCCATATACGCTGGTTCGGGGAATTATTATTAATAAAGAAGCGATCAATTCGGCTACACCGCTTCCCATCCTTCCCCAGGGCTCCATGCCTACTGTGGTGAATATGTATACCGACTCCTCAGCTCCGGAGAATTTAAAATACAATGTTTGAAGCATAATGATGGCAGCTATTCCGCGAGCGATCCAAAGAATTATTGTTTTCATATAGAGTAAGAGTTATCCAGATTAAATGGGTAATACAAATTTGTTCCACGTAAGAACCAGCGTGACAATCGTCAGAATAGCCAGTGCTCCTGTAATAAGGTAGTGCATCCACTCCTTGATACTTTTTTTGATCACAACCAGCAGAAGCAAGGCAATCAACCCTAGTTGAAAAAACTGATCGGACCAGGCATAACCTGCGATCCAAATGTTATCCAGAACGGCTAATACCACCAACATCAACAGCAATAAAAAAATACGCTTGTATTGATGTAAGTAAAATTCTTTCAGGTTGGTGTTTCGCATACTCCAACGTAAGGGAAATAAAATGCGGCTGAGGATGTATAGATTGATGGGATACAAACTAATGAAAAGAAAAACCGGAAGACGCCATTCCGTATACGTACGCATTTCAAAGATGGCCCACCATTCCTGCACATGAATGATAAACAACAAAACCACCAGAATCGTATGTGGGAAATACAAGCTGACCCTTTCCCACCGGGTTACGATAGAGGCCACTCCTGAAACAAGGCCCGTAATCCCCATGCCCAGGATGATGGACAATAAAATGGTAATATATTCAAAGGTGGATATCATGAAGATAATCTGCCAATGTAACTTAACTGGTAGAAAAAAGTTGCTTTTTAAACCGTAAACTCGTCCCAAATGTCAGTTGGAATACAACTTTATACCCCGTGGTCAGTATTGTTTATCTTAGCCGCTAATTGATGGCATAAGAAGGATGAATAAAAGCACCAAAAACTATCTGATTCAGGGCATACTGTTTATCAGTACATTTATCTGTACCACGCTAGCGGGTGCCACGTGGACATATGGCAAGTCAGTTTTTAACGGAGATTTTACCTGGGCTGATTTTGAAAGTGGATTACCCTATTCCATCTGTTTTCTAAGCATTCTGACGGTTCACGAATTTGGTCATTACTTTACGGCCAGGTACCATCGGATTGATTCCACATTGCCGTATTATATTCCGTTACCACCGTTTCCTTTTTTTATCGGCACGTTGGGAGCTCTTATTCGTTTGAAAAGCCGGGTGATTTCTACCCGTCAACACTTTGATATTGGTATCGCTGGTCCTCTGGCTGGCTTCGTGGTGGCATTCGGCTTTTTATGGTATGGATTTACCCATCTACCACCACCTGAATACATCTTTGGCTTTCATCCGGCATATGAACAATTTGGCCTGAATTACGCCCAACATGTGTACACTCCTGAGTTCATGCAAGGAGGGGCGGATGTGGTCATTGGTAAAAACCTGTTATTTTTATTTTTTGAAAATTTTGTGGCCGATCCAACTCGCGTGCCTAACCCCCACGAAGTCATCCACTTCCCCTTTCTATTTGCCGGGTATCTATCGCTTGTATTTACCAGTATCAATCTCTTACCTATCGGGCAACTGGATGGTGGCCATGTTTTATACGGATTGCTGGGGTATCGCAAACACTATTTTGTCGCTGCGATTGTGTTTGTCATCTTTCTCTTTTACGCAGGGTTAGGTTATGTGGATCCTCGGGATACCACTCAGAATCTGTTATGGAAGATTCCACTCAGCCTGGCCTTTTATTTCTTCGCCTTGAAAGGATTAAGTCTTTCGCAAATGAATACCATGGTGTTGGCACTCAGTATGTTTGCCGTGCAATATGCACTGGGATTTTTTATTCCCGGCATCCGTGGCTACCCCGGCTGGCTTCTGTTCGCATTTTTAATTGGCCGGATGGTAGGCATTGCCCACCCACCCTCACAGGATGAAACTCCCCTGAGTACCGGTCGGAAAATTTTGGGATGGATAGCTTTAGTGATTTTTGTGCTTTGCTTTACACCTAATCCGCTGGAGGTGATTCTTATTGAACCTTGACCATCACTTGAGAGGTATGCCAGACACCCTGATCAAAAAAACGAATAATCAAAAGTCCGGAGCTGCTAGTATCCGGGTGAATCACAGTGTGCTGGATATCCCGTGTTAACGCAAAGGGAACAGGTTGACCTAAAGTCGTGAAGAGTTCGATTTGTTCAGCAGTGGGAGGTAAGTAAAAACTCCCGGTGGCAGGGTTAGGATAAACGGCATATTTTTTTTCTGATCGGACACGAGTCACTATCCCGTCATCTACTCCAAACCCCGGCCGGATCATTAAACTTCCAGGCACATTGGTATTGGCTTCCCAGGTGCCAACCGTATTAAAGAAAATTTTATCACCACTGTCATTACTGTTGTCCAGACCAATGGCCACCAGGTTGCTGCTAAACTGTTTCCAACCTACGTAAAACTGATTTTGCACCACCACGGCTTGATCCAGTTTTAATCTCCAAAATTTATTTTGCTCGCTGAGCCGGATGGGTACATTGGCTGCGTATAAAACGGAACCATCAGAGGTGTTGATGTTATCCATGATTTTTATTTGAATAACCGTGCTGTTGTCAAGCCCAAACCGGGGAAAATATAAGTCAATATAAGTAAGGACAGCTGGTTCTGTTGTTTTCAGATCAAAAAGATAGGCCACTTGCCCTCCGGCTTGTTGTAATCCTGCTCCATACTCGGCTGTCCCATCATCGTATGCATAATAATCAGATAGTTGGTACCGGGTTTGAACGGTGTCATTTAAGGTAAAATCTGTTTGCGGGAAGGCAGTAAAATCGCAATCATTATCAATCATAGGATCACCCGACTCATCCTGACTGGTTAATTCAATCCGGTAATTGAGATAAAGTGAATCCCATGAGGTATTGAAATCCGCGATGGTTGGAAGTGTCAGCGTGGTTACGTCATCTGACGTTAAGCTTAGCAGTGCATCTCCGGTGGAGACGCCATTGTCCAGAAGAATCATGGGATGAAGTGTTTCCACTTGATCTTCAAAGGACGATATCTGGAGCTTACTATTGAAGTCCATGGGTTGAGCGCCTTCATTGCAATTGTTGAACACCCTAAAAACAGGATTACTCAAATTACCGGACACATCTTTTAAAAAGTGAACATAGGGCATGGAGCGATATTCATTAAAAAAGGGTGAAGGAACGGACGTGATGGATCTATCCGGGAATCCGATCTGATTATTAATGATTGAGAATCCACGGTTCCAGTCAAGAAAAACATAATCCACCAGCCAGGTGTCATAGGGCCCTGAGAGTCGGGCGAAATTTTGAAATCGAAACTGAAAACCATCGTGATAGTAGGACGGATCAATGATGGGTATGTTAACCTGATAAAAAACGTTAGGATCAATGTCTGGACCATTTTCCCGACTCCAAACTACATTCCAAACATCATTGTCGTCTTTGAAAGCCAACTGAAGAATATCCCCGGCATCTGGAGCCTCCCCGTTTCCCTGAGCCTGATAATAGAAGCTAAAAAAGAGATCAGGACGATTAACGATAGGTACTTCGTCCAGCCTCAGTTCACGTGAAATTAATCTATCGGCAAACCCTTTAGCTAACACCTCTGTCTTGTTGTAGGGCTTTCCGGTGGAGTCATACCCATCAAATGTCACCACGCCTATGGAAGGAGGATCGATACCCACTTCGTTATTAACGGCCGTGGAAACACGCTCAACCCAAAGGGAATCCTGTGGCAGATAACCATCCGGAAAAGAAAAATCGTCCCAGAAGGGAAGTGACTTGGGGGTTAATTGGGTTCGCTGGATTATCTGTCTTTTTTGGAGATTCGGCTGAGAGGGTTGGGGCACCGATACCTGGATTAACTGGGCATTGGCAGGAGAGAAGACACCGGAGAAAAACCAGCATACACAGATCAGGTAGTTCCGGTAAATAATCCTGGTGTTGAAACTGGTGATCATGGATTGTTATCTTCTTCCGGCTCAGGCCTGTATCCTTTGGGTGCGATCCAGATATCGACTGCATCTCCCATCCGCACGGAGTCTCCGGCCAAAGGCATTTGCCTGAAAACGAATACATCTACTCCGGTAGTATCTACTCCGTCAGGTATTTGAACATCGCCCAAAAGCAAATTCCAGTTGGCTAATCGAAGTAAGGCACGTTCGTAGGTATCACCCACCAGGTTACCCACTGTAAAATCGGCAGGACCATTGCCATCACCTACCACCAGATCAATGACAGCACCTTTCGGCACGCGTGTGCCTCCGCTTATCTTTTTACCCAGATACCGGGCTTCTTTGACAAAATCGCGAAAAGGGCTGGGTTCGTAGAGGACTCGTCCTTTCCGGAGTTCACTGCTCCTTAAAACAGCCTCTGCATTGATCAGTGATTTCTCTTCCAAATCGGGCATGGGGAAAGTAGGGGCATCAAATCGGTTAATGGAAACGTAAATGATCCGGTCTGCCTTGACCTGTGAGCCGGCCCGTGGAAATTGCCGAAGGATGCTGAGAGGTGCACTATCTTCCTGGTACGAAGAATCATTGACAGCAAACCGCAATCCCTTTTCTTTTAGTTTTAGTTCCCCTTCTTCAGCGCTAAGGCCTGTCAGATCCGGAACTTCAATGGACTTGCCGTGATCGGTTACATTTGGCAAATAGATATAGAAATAAACGATCGCGATCAATAAAAAAATACTACTGGCGATGGCCACGTGCGTGAGTAAGCCGCCCACAGAATCTTTTTGAAAGAACTTTTTAAAACCCATGACCTGATGGTTAGTAATTTAATCCTGATTGATAATCCCGTTGTAACCGTTTCCCTCGCCTATATCGTTCCAGAGCTAAATCAATCAACCGCGAAATTAAATCCGTAAAACCAATGCCTCTTTCCTTCCACATCATCGGATACATACTGGAATTGGTGAAACCAGGAATCGTATTAATCTCGTTAATAAAGACTTCGCCATTTTCGGTTAAAAACAAATCCACCCGCGCAAAATCTTCGCAAGCTAATTCCTGATAAGCGCGAAGAGAGAGGGTTCTGATTTTTTCTGCTTCTGAGGGGGTCACATTTGCCGGTATTTCAATTTTAACAGCATCCGGATCAACATATTTGGCGTCAAAGGTGTAAAACTCATAGGCATGGCTGATGATGATTTCTCCCGGCAAAGAAGTTTCGGGAAGATAATTACCAAGAATGGCACATTCCACTTCACGCCCCTTGATATAGGTTTCAAACAGAACGACATCATCAAACCGAAAAGCCTCCGAAAGCGCTTTTTCAAAATCAGCCTGGGAGTTGACTTTGGACACCCCCACGGAAGAACCCAGGCTGGCGGATTTTACCATAAACGGAAGCCCTACCTGCTGACGAACCCGGTCAAAAGTAAATTCACTTTGATTATTAAAATGGCCATACAAAAACGGAGATACGGGTAAACCCGCTTCCTTTAATATCTTTTTGGTGATCACTTTACTCATGGAAATGGCAGATCCCAAAACCCCCGTTCCGACCATGGGTAAATCCACCACTTTAAACAAACCCTGAACGCTTCCATCCTCTCCATCGGTTCCATGCAAGATCGGAAAGATGACATCGGCCTTCAGAATTTTACCCGAAGGGGTTACAAACGAAGGTTCATGTGTTGTTAACGATAAACTGAGCGATTCTCCCGCAGAAATATTCTTGTCAATATGTTCGGTTAAATGCCATTGTCCCGATTCAGTGATACCAATGTAAAATGGTTCAAAGCGGCTTTTGTCAATGTATTTCGCAATGTTGCGCGCAGAGTTAATGGAAACTCCATGCTCGACCGAGCGACCACCGTAAATGAGGGCTATACGAGTCTTATTCATGTTTAAAAAACAACCTCAAATATGCTCAATAAGAGCAGTATTTCCCACTATTTTGGAACCCTCCTGAAGTAAATTACTAGTCAATAAATAATCGTCTGGAAACAAAACTGTTGCCAATTTGCAGACGGACAATATAAATTCCTTTTGCCTGCGTGGTCATATCCACATCGTAGGTTTGGTTGAGGGTTTCGACCAGGTTGTTGTCGATCAACACTTGGCCCATAGTATTGAATACCTGCATTCGCACATCCTTCCGTTCGGGTAAGTTAAAGGTGATTCGGAATCCATTCAGGTGGTCATAGATGGCAGCTAATTCAGAGCTAACAAGAGGTGTTTTTCCCAGATAGTTTTCTATGTAAAATTCGATGTTGTCCAGATAAATATTGTTTCCGTTTCCGTTGATAGCTACAAAACTCAGACGAACCTGATCTTCACCCACGAAGGGAGTTAAGTCTATAAATTTTCTTTTCCAATCTGCATCGACAGACGGAATCCAAGACGTGAGGGAATTTTCTTCTGAAAGTTCTGTGCCAACGGCTTCGTAAACGGGAGTTTCACTATAAGTAACTCCGCAATCTTTTGACCCCAGGATTTTCAATTGATCACTTTTATCGGGTCGGTTTGCGTAGCTCATATCAAAAAATAAACCCGCATGAGTTAGCTGTGAGAAATCCAAAACAGGACTGACCAGCCACGCTTCATTAGATTGAAACGACTGGCCCGCAAAATCAAAAGCCTGATAACTCACGGATTTTCCTTTATTAGTGGAAACAAACTCCCACACGGGCTGATTCCCCGGGCTAACAATTGTCCAGTCAGGATTATTGTTTTCAAATGTCTCGCGCAACGGAATGATGTCTTTGGCAGGATTCAGCACAATTGTTTTGATAAGTGTGTTGTTGTTAGAGACTTCGTCTGCTACATCATCCACTTCTAAAATCATTGTTCGGTAGGTATTGTCACCGGAAATTAAATTCCGGTTGTTCAGCGTAATGGTTCGTTGCTCGCCAGGGTCCAAACCTACGTTTGTATAAGTTTCAACAGAGGTAGTTCCGTTGTTGAGCTGGGTTTGAATTTCAATTTTATTCACCGGCAAACTGCCCGTATTTTTGATCATCAGTCCGGCCGCAAGGGTGGGTTGGCACGTGACAGCGGAGGGCCGTTCGAGGCCAATGATCGACACATCAATAAAATCATTCCCAATCAACTGAATATTGTCCACGTAAAGATTATTCCCAAAATCATTAACGGTCTCAAAGGCCAATTGAATGGTTTGACCAATAAAAGATGAAAGCGAAATCGTTTCTGTGGCCCATTGTGTTTGGGTGGGGATAAAGGTACCGGTCGTTTGGGGGGCCGTTGCGAGTTGATCTCCAGAGCGATTAAAGACTTCAACGGCATTGGTGAAGTCACAGGTAGTGGAGACCAATACCCGAAGTTGGTCTGTTTCACTATTGCTATACTTGGCATAAGCCCGATCAAATCTGAGAAGAGCGGACGGCTGATCTAAAACAATTCTGGGGCTGATCAATCGATCTCTTGCTCCGGCATCCTCATAGTCGTATAGGTTAACATATACACTTTGCAGGCCTCCGGTGGTGGTGACGGTCTGCCAGGTTCTTAAACCGTCAGGATTGTCGATCGTCCATGTGCCGGGAATGGAAGTAAATGACTCGAGCACCGGAAGTGACACAGATACCGGAACAAGAACAGATAGTTCGCGAAGATTGTTGCTCACCTTACCATCGGAAACACCATTGGTTGTTTGAATTTCAAACGCAATCGTCTGATCTCCGGTGCCCGTAAAATCTGCAGGATTAAAGTTAACAACTGCTATTGCCTGAGGAGCTAATGAGAGTGAAAAATTACGTGTTTCAACGATTGCTGAATTTATCCGCAATTGAATCTGAGATGATGTGATCAGATTGGTGCCATAATTCCGGATTTCCAGTGATGGAACAAAAGAGCCGGGGCAAGCTGTGGGTTTGGGTGAAAGAATCGTTCGGATACCCAGATCATTCGCCACCAACACAGGTTCAGAAGCTCCGGGGGAGGAAGATAAACTAACTCTTCTTGGACTATTGGACAGCACGGTTGCCATCCGACTGACTTGCCCGGCTGTAAAAAGATTCATACACAAATCGTCCGTATAGTCCATGTAATTCTGAAACATCTTTACGGGAGAACAGCTATTGGATTGCGGATGAACAGGACAAGACCTGGTTTCGGATGATTGATTGGGTGTGTCACTGACAAAATCAGAACCACCACATCCTCCTTCATCTCCCCAAATGTGACGAAGTCCGAAAAAATGTCCGACTTCATGAGTAGCGGTTCGTCCTTTATTAAATTGAGGATCAAGAGTAAAGGCGCCATCATCTATGCTTCCAAAGGCCCGGTAGTCAATGACTACGCCATCGGTGATTCTATCTTTCGGACCTTCGTTGGTACCGACTAAACTGGATACTGGGAACTGGGCATAACCCAACAAATCGGAAAGATCGGCCACCCATATGTTTAGGTAATTCTCGGCTGGCCAATAGCTAAGGGCCTTTAATTCCTGATTGTGGTCATCACTCCAGGATGAACGATTGCCTTGTGCCCGCAGAATTCCTGAGCTTGGCAGGCCTTCGGGATCTTGTTTGGCTAACACAAACTCAACGTCAAAAACGCCTGCCACTGCTGCGAACTCCGAGGGAGTATTTCCAGCATCTGCATTTAACCTTTGAAAGTCTTTATTCAATACGTTGATCTGAGATATAATCTGGGCATTTGAAATATTTCGGCCGGTTCCGATAGACTCACCAAAGTGGATGACGTGAACCACCACGGGGATGATGGTCGTGTTTTGGGTTCGGTTAGCGCCTTGTGATGTGCGCTGTTGACTCATTTTTCCTTTCAACCAGTCTTCAAACTGGTCAATGGTCTCCAGTCCGGGATTTTGGCGATGTCTCTTTTCCTCGTATTCAACTGTGCCACATCGCTCTTGTGCCCACGAACTTTCCCCTAACCAGCAGAGCCATATTACGATCCAGATAGTCGCGCGCATCTTTCAAAGATATTGATTATTGATCGGTTTTACGACAGGAAAGTAACATCAAATATTAACCCTTCGTTGGCGCATCAATACTCCCGGAATGTGTATCTTGGTCAGTAGTTTGATGGGTGAACCATAACACTTGATGCATGAGAAAGATACCAATTTCATGAAACTTATCTTTAAACCAGGCGATCGGAAACTTTATCGAAAAAAAGTGGATGCCAGCGATCAGGCCGCTTTTCACGGAAAAGTGGTTCATCCTGTTTGTTCTACCTTTGCCTTGGCTCGCGATTTTGAATGGTCGTCACGATTATTTTTTCTGGAAATGATGGAGCCGGATGAAGAAGGTGTAGGAACCTTTTTAAGTATTGAGCATAAAAGCCCTGCGTTTGTAGGGGAAGAATTGGAGATTTTGGCAGTGGTCGTCAAAATTGGAAACAACGAACTAACTTGCAGCATTGAAGCTAAGGTAGGGTCTCGTGTGATCGCCTTGGGAACTACCGGCCAGAAAATGTTAAAAAAAGAACGGTTGAACCGGATACTTATGCCTCCGTCAGACCATCAGACACATGGAAAAGAAGGATCGATTTCAGAATAATATTAATATCCGCAACCGGCAAGCCACGTTTGAGTTTGAAATTTTAGACACCTACGTGGCAGGTATGGTGCTGCGGGGTACCGAGATAAAGTCTATTCGGGAAGGGAAGGCCAGTCTTCAGGAAGGTTATTGCTATTTTTCAAACGGTGAGCTCCATGTGAAAGGGATGAATATCACCCCTTATGCACAGGGTTCGTTTTATAATCACGAAGCCAAAGCCGATCGGAAACTCCTTTTAAAAAAAACAGAATTGAGTCGGTTGGAATCCAAAGTAGAGGAGAAGGGGCTGACGCTGATCCCGCTTCGGTTGTTTATCAATGACCGGGGGATAGCCAAATTAGAAATTGCGCTGGCCCGAGGTAAGAAAATTCACGATAAGCGGGAAAGCATAAAGGAAAAAGATGCCAAACGAGAGATGGCCCGCATCGCAGTACGTTAATTATTCAAATGGATTTAAACGAATATGGAGTTTGCCGCCTTTCGGTGGTGTCAGTACGAAGTGAACCTCATGGACATTCACCTCTGGTGAATCAGCTATTGTTTGGTGATCATTACGAAGTTGTTCAAACTACCGGGGATGCAAAGTGGGTAAACGTACGGGTTTATGCCGATCAATCGGAAGGTTGGATTACGACTGCCCATCACCATGGCATTACACCGGAATACTTTGAATACATTAATAAGGTGGAATTTAAAGTAGCCCTGGATTTATCATCTGTGATGCTCTATAAAAAACTACCGGTATCTATTGTGATGGGTAGTATCGTTCCGATCTCTTCATCAGAATTGTTTGCCACCGATGAGCAGTTTGCCTTTACAGGCGAATCCAAAAGTCTGGGGCAAAAGCGGGATTTTGATTTCTTAAAAACCATTGCGTTAAAGTATCTGAATGCACCTCATCTATCCGGAGGGAAAACACCTTTTGGAATCGATGCCGCAGCCTTTATCCAAATGGTGTTTAAGTTATCGGGCTATCCGTTGAAACGCACAACCGAGGCAATGATGGATCAGGGAAAGCGCGTAAATATATCGGAAGTTTGTCCAGGGGATGTATTGTTTTTCCAGACTCCAAAAGGGCTCCATCCGGGTATCGTGTTGGACAATCACCGGTTGATCCATGTACGGGATTGGGTAGTGATGGAAACCCTTTCCGGATCGATGGAACTGTCTTTAGACGATCAGCAACCGAAAATAGCAGCGATGGAAGTCAGAAGATTTCTGGCACCAGCCCGGTAATCAGGTCAAGTCAATCCTCCAAACCCTCTCAAACAGTTGGCGTGCTGTTCGTCATGGGTTTGGTAAACCGGAAATATGGTTTTATCTTTTCCGGTGTGAATAATCGCGTATTGGTTTTAAATCAGGATTTTAGCCCGCTCATGGTTTGTTCGGTAGAGCGTGCTTTTGTGTTGGTTTATCTTAACAAAAGCGAAATGGTTCGCCCGGCCAATGGGTATAAACTTCGAACGGTCACGGCCACCTACCCCATGCCATCCGTCATTCGGCTTAATCGCTATGTGAACGCTCCCTATAAAGGAGTTAACCTGACTCGTCAGAATATCTTCAAACGCGACAATTTTGAATGTCAATACTGCGGCACCCGAAGAGATTTAACCCTGGATCATGTCATGCCTAGTTCCAGAGGGGGAGGGCATAGTTGGACAAACCTGGTGACAGCTTGTAAACGATGCAACGCTAAAAAAGGAGATTATACACCCGAAGAAGCAAACATGCCTCTGCGCCACAAACCGTATAAGCCTACCTATGCACTTTTTTTAAAAGATCACAGTGATCAGCATACACATGAGTGGGAGGAGTTCCTGCTTACATAATGTTATTGCCGGATGAGTAGAATGGCAGCTTCCAGCAACTCATCTTTTCCTTGTTTGATGCCTTGCAGCGTAGGTTTAACTACACGATCAGGAATGATGCCAACCCGTTGCGTTTCCTTTCCATCTGGATAATAGATCCCACAACCACTAATCATCGTTCGAATTCCACCGGGTAAATAAAAGATGGAAATATTCCCATCCGCACCGGCCGTTGTAGATCCGATCACGGTGGCGTTGGGGTGCGTGCGATAGGCCATGGCATGAAACTCACCCGAACTTTGAGTGATTTCATTTACCAGAATGATAATTTTTCCGAGGTATGGCTTTTTGTTTGTTATACCCGCCTTTAACGTTTGTTTGATCGTAAACTGTCCGGGCGTGGTAACACTTCCACTGGAAAATTTCACAAACGGATACCCTTCGGCCATCAGATAATTGCACAAATCGTAGACAGGGAAATTGTAAGGGTAATTTCGGATGTCAATCACCAGACCTTTGGTATCTTTAATCACCGGCCAGATTTTAGACAAATGGGTTACTTTTAGTAATTCGTTATTGATATAAGCAATCTCGGGCGAGATCAGTCTGAAGCTGCTGTCATTTGATTGGGCTTCTAGTTTTTTTAGGGTATCAAGGGCATAGGTTTTGATGGTTTGTCTCACACGCTTGCCGTCCCGCATTATTTTTACCTGAATCATTGAATCGTTGGTTCGTAATAATGAATTAGCTAATTCACGTAATTGGGTGGGGTAATTTGAGGCAGGGGTGTACCGAAGTCTTGCTTCTTTGATTTTAGCAACGGACCGCCCATTCACATGGGTAATGATGTCACCGATTTTCAATGTTGGCTTTTCAGCAGATTCTTCTATCATCAGCCGGGTCACCACTGGCTGATCATTTACAAAGACAAGCTTGATCGGAGCTTTATTGATACCAAAAAATTTTCGCAACGTAGGATTGTTTCCCCACACACTGGCATGGGTGTCTTGTATTTTTCCGATAAGCTCCAGAATGGCTAATGTATACTCTGTCTCGTTTTTAGCGGATACTACTTTCGGGATAAATGCCGGCAGCATATCATTCCAGTTTTCGTCCATGAGGTATCTATATGGAAAAAAGTAGTGGATAATATTCCAGTAGCGGTAAAGGGCTAAGAGGCGAAAGCCTGTATCAGGATAAGGGCTTTTATCATACTTGTTTTCATGTTTAAAATCCGGGTATCCGATAAACGGATGAATCCATACGTAGTAATGATCTGGCGATTTTTTTACATCCCGGATTTGATACAGAAGAGCCTTAAGATCCGGTGATAATGAGGATCGGTTCATCCAGGAATGATCGGGCGCCAATTTGATTTCGGATAGTACGCTGTCTTTTTTCGCGGGTGCACCTATCGGGCCCAGGCGGTGAATCCATTGGATCATCAATGAATCAAATTGCTGATCTGTTGAAAGCCGCGATACCGCAGGCAGAATTCTAAACAACTCATAATCCCATTGATATTTTCCTTCAGCAATGGCAGGATGGTGATACTTGAGAAATCCCCAGATGAACCCCACGTCTGTCAGGTGTTTGATCTTTTGTACCGATAGGGAGGGAAGAACGATGTTTGAACCTTGATCAAAAGCATGGTCATGGTCGGCAGGAAATGACTGACCATGGACAACATTAACCATGAAAATTAGAACCAGGGCACACAGTGATTTCTTCATATGATCAGGTCAGTTTTTTACGCCTAACGAATATGGTTCGCTAAAAGTTGGTAAATCCCCGATCTGTCCATCAAAATCACCCAAAATGAACGAGTGTTTTTAATCAGCCAAGCGCTTGCAGTGATTTTAGCTCGTTAAGTCTTTTAAAATGATTGGGGCTGCCAGGCAGCTATCGGGGATGTCAAAGGCGTCCACCAGAGGTACTGCCTCCTGTCGGATGTCCCAGCAGAGTTGATTAACCAGTTTCCGGATAGCTTTGGTTTTAACCCCTTCCATATAACCGTTCTCCAGATACCAGCCTTTATTTTTTTCAATCTGGGAAAGGGCAAATAGTGCGCATAATTTGTTTAACACTGCTTTACAACCCTTATCCGCTACTTGCCCGATAGCTGCCTGAAATTGTTCGAGGATGATGCGCTCCACATGCGCTTGTCCCACCTCAATTAAATGGTGTTGAGAGACGTTGAAAGCATCAAAGGAATCCATACCAGATCCGATATGCCGCTTCAGCCGTTTGGCGGCAGAGGTGAGTATGTCACGTTCGCGAAAACGAAAAGCACTTAAATGAAACTCTGGATCCATCAAGTGATCATCATCGGTGTTGCGTACCGCAACAGGATTCATTTCTGTCAGCGAAGTTTTAGCCTGATTACCAATATAGTTCAGCATACCAAACAAATTCATGTTGGCAAACTCCTGCCGAAATTCGCTCAACCGGCTTTTGGCTACCAATTGGAGTAATACCGTGTTATCTCCTTCAAAGGTGGTGTAGATATCTGTATCATTTTTTAAGTCATCAATTCGGTTTTCGGTCAGATAGCCCTTTCCTCCACAAGCTTCGCGGCATTGCTGCAGTGTATGCGTGTTATTCCACGTAGCAAATGATTTTAAACCGGCCGCCAACGCTTCAATTTCCTGCATGTCTTCTTCCGTCCGGTTCAGAAACCGTTTGGTTAAATATCGCAAGGCAAAATGCAAGGCATACACATTAGCCAACAGCGGTATAAGTCTGCGCTGATGCGAGCGATAATTCAGGATTGGAACTTCCTCTCCGCCTTCGGGCCCAAATTGCCTGCGTTGATCACCGTACTTAATGGCAATGGTTAAGCCCGATTTGGAGGTGCTGACACTTGACCGGGGTATGCCAATCCGTCCACCCACCAAGGTTCCAAGCATTGTAAAAAATCTTCGGTTGTCGCTGGCGATGGGACTGTCAAAGGTTCCTTGCTCGGTAACAGAACTAAAGCGATCCAGCATATCTTCTTTTGGAATAACTACCTGATGAAAGTAAATAACTCCATTGTCTACCCCGTTTAAACCCATTTTGTGTCCGCAGTCCTCAATGGTGATTCCGGGCAATACCTTTCCGGTGGCATCCCTCAAGGGAACCACGAAGGCGCTGACACCATAGTCTTTACCATCGATGATCAGTTTGGCAAACACGGTAGCCATACGCCCGTGCACCGCTGCATTGCCGATATATTCCTTTCGTGCATAATGATGTGGAGTGTGAATGGTAAATGTTTTCCGGGCATGATCGTACGTGGCGGTTGTTTCAATGCCTTTTACATTGCTTCCATGATTGGTTTCGGTCATGGCAAAACAACCCGGAAGCTCGAGGGTGCCAATTTGCTTTAAATACTTTTTGTGATGCTTTTCGGTACCGAGAAAATAGACACTCATTCCCCACAGCCCGAACTGTACACCAAACTTGACCACCAGACTAATGTCATGAAAGCTCAGCGCTTCCATGGCAGCAAAATAGGCGGCCATATCCCCCTTACCACCATACTCTTTTGGATAAGCAATGTTGCCCAATCCCTGATCCGCCAGATACTGAGCCCATCGAAGCACTTGTTCGCGTCTGATGTGCAAATCACTGGTATCAGTATATCGAAAAGTGGGATCACTGATGATGGTTTTTACTTTGCGGATAATTTCCGCCTCATCACCCTCCAGGATAGCCGTTAGTTTTTTAACATCAAAGGTTTTTTGAGTGGTTTGCTGGGCTGTCAGAGTATCCCGGTTGGTTTGAAAATGATAGGCACCCTCCGTGCTGATAAATCCTAATGTTTCTTCGATTTGGCGAAGTGTATCAGTTGCTTTTTGTAGTGGTTCCGGAATATGTCCTTCCCCATGGTGTTTAACCAGCGTCATGCCCAAATCAACGAGGCTCTGCTTGTGTGATGATGTTTGGGAGATCTTTAGAATCTCATCGCGCCATTGGCTTAACTCCTGAGTGGTGGGTGGAGTTCCCGGGTTTATCTGATCGAGTAAAAAACTTCGTTCTTCTTCTGTCAGCCAGGGTTGGCTTCGAAGCAGGCCTTTCATGGTTTCGACCTCGCTGGGCGTCAGCACGGAATCTGACCACACGGTGTAAAACAAAGGCAAAAAAACGTATAGGGACGGATTTTTTTTGAGGATGACAGAGTCAAGCATGGAGTAATGGTTTGAAGTGTTTAAAGATACTAGGATAGTTGAGAATTTGGAAGACTATCCAAACCCAACAATCGAGGGGTTGACAAAGAAGTTCTTCATAAACCCGCAAATCATTTATAGCTTGCACCAATGAATGAGCAGAAGCATTGGGATGATCTTTCGGATCGGTACAACGAAGAAATTTTTGATGTCTTTCAGAGCGATCGGAATAAACGCTTGCCGCTCTATTTTGCCAGGCATGCCCGCCCGAGGGGTGTGGCATTGGATTTTGGATGCGGAAATGGTAAGGCTTTTCCGTACCTGACCTCTTTATTCAGATCGGTGATCGGTATGGATATCTCTGGAGAATTGTTACAGGAAGCAAAGAAACACCATTATCCTAACGTCCAGCTAAAGCGGGCCGATCTGAGTCGTAAAAACATACTGATGCCTCAGGTGGATTTTGTGTTTTCTTGTAATGTCATCATGCTGCCAGAATTGGAAAAGAATAAACAGATGTTTCGGAATGTGGCCAGCGCCCTTCGTAACGGGGGCGCGGCAGTCATGGTCATACCCTCGTTGGAGTCAGCGATGTTTGCTGCCTGGCAAATGATCAACCTTCACCAACACGAGGGAACGACTATCGAAGAAATTCCTGCGGATGATTTGCATTATTTCAGAGGGAGTAAGCGAAGTATTTTGCAAGGAATTTTGCATATTGATCGGGTACCTACCAAACACTATCAGGAACCCGAGTTGCAGATTTTGTTGCGGGAAGCTGGCTTTCAGATTACGGCTTTGGAGCGATTGGAATACGATTGGTCCAGTGAATTTGCTGATCCTCCCCGATGGTTGAAAGATCCTTATCCATGGGATTGGCTGGTGGAATGTCGATTGAAATAAGTTCCAGAATGAATTCCTAATTTTATAAAAGACCTACCCAAAACGCATGTCAAAAAACAGTACACTGGATCAATTGTTGGGCATCGACTATCCGATTATTGTCGCACCCATGTTCCTGATTTCCAACACCAAGATGATCAAAGCTGCATTGGCCAATGGGGTAAGTGCTGCTTTTCCAGCGTTAAATTACCGGACGGATGCCGAATTGCGGACTGCCATCACGGATATCAAAGCAGCAACCAATAAACCCTTTGGAGTCAATCTGATCGTAAATAAATCTAATCCCAAGTACAAACCTCAGCTAAAAACGCTGGCAGAAATGAAGGTAGACTACATTATTACTTCGCTGGGTAGCCCTAAAGAAGTGATTGATGTATGTAAACCGTTAGGTATAAAAGTTTTTTGTGATGTAGTAGACCTTGCCTATGCGCAAAAGGTGGAGGCCCTGGGGGCCGATGCCCTCATTGCCGTAAACTCGCGTGCGGGCGGACATGCCGGCAATATTTCACCAGAAGAACTCGTGCGGTTGCTCACCACCCATTGTCGTATACCGGTGATTTCTGCTGGCGGAGTGGGTCATGGAAAAGATGTAGCCAATGCTTTGGCGTGGGGAGCAGCCGGTGTTTCGGTAGGCACTATCTTTATCGCTTGTGAGGAAGCGGATATCTCTCCAGAGTATAAACAGGCTATGGTTACCTATGGTGAAAAAGATATTGTGCGCACAACGAAGTTGTCGGGTTCGGCCTTAACAGTGATCAATACACCCTATGTTCAGCAATTGGGAACCAAAGCCAATTTTCTCGAATGGATTTTGAACAACAACAAGACCTTAAAAAAATATGCCAAGTTGCTAATGGCTTATTGGGGGATGAAAAAAGTGGAGAAAGCAGCATTTGGCGCTACCTATAAAACCGTGTGGTGTGCCGGCCCGGCCATTGAACAAGTGAAAAGCATTCGCCCGATGAGTGAGATTGTTCAAACACTGACCCGTGAGTTTACGGAAGCACAGAAGTAGTGCTGTAGACAACCAGCTATTTGAGCGAAGTTAGAATCAGATTTTTAAATTCTACCTCAGATCCTTCGGCCTGAAGGGCTATCCTTCCTTCGCGGGCAGTACTTTTCATTCCGTGATTAACAAGTATCTGGTTCACCCATACCTTTACTTCGTCTTTTACACATTCGATGCGTAAATGATTCCACTTACCGACTGCTTTTTCGCTACCATCCGTCAGGTTAAGGATTCTTCGCTGCTTATCCTCCGTTACTCCCCATTGCTCGCGCGGACCCCGTCTGGCCTCCATGTCCGGTACAGTAATATCTTCAGCGATGCACCAAAAGTCTCCGGCATTCTCATGCATGAGTTGTACTTCAATGGATTTTGGAAACATATCATATAAAGCGCGGGGCGTGGATACATGCACCAACACGCCACAGTTGCCAGGCTGACTGGCAAAGCGATAATTCAATTCCAACCGGTAATCGGAATACACCGAGTCGGTAATCAAGTGGCCATTGGGTGTGCCAAGACTTACCAGCAAACTATCCCTGACCACAAAGGGCGAAGACAAGGAAGAATCTTTTTCCAGGTCGGGCACGTCCATATGCCAGCCGGTTAGGTCGGTCTTCTGGAAGAGTTCTGTTTTTCGTTCTGTTACCGGAGATGAACACGAAAAATGAATCCCTGCCACGAGAGTTAATACACTCGGAAAATTGACTTTCATAAGGTTAAAATTAACCAGACGATGTTAGAATTCAATGCCCTTAAACAAATCAGAATTTTGATGTATCTTGGCTTGATGAAACCTGCACTGCTGTTAGTCTTCATTGTTTTTCTTTCATGCCAACCGAAGGTAGCGTCCGAATCTGTCATAGATTCTGTTGAAACGGAAACTTCGATAAATGAAGGATCAAACAATCCCAGTCCCACCTATCCACCACCGCCAGAAATTGTCTCAACGTATCAGGTTTCAACGTTGGATTTTGACGCGTTGTTGTTACCAGGAACAACCGTTTATCGCGACTCTACTGATGAGTCGGAGATCTTAACGGAATTGGTAAGACTCGTACCGGTTTCTATTTTAGATAAAAGCGGTTGGATGTACCCAACCGATGGAGATTTATGTGATCAGTTTCCATGGTTCAAAGTACGCTTTTCAGATGGCGATGAAGGATGGGCCTATGGCAGCACATTCATCCATTCTGCCCAAAGTGAAACAGCCTCATTTCAGCTTGACAATAAAGAGTACGACCTCTACCTGGGTTTTGATGCCGGGGTGGGGGCTTCCAATAGCGATGGTCTTACCGGATGTAATGATTATCAGATGCTTTACATTCAGTGTCCGGCAGATACGACTATCCACCTCATGAGTTATCAATCCCTCGCAGCCGGTATTCAGAATCTGGCGGAATCGTTTGGGGGCTGGTTGAGCCTGGTGCAAAATGAAGGAGGAGGTGCAAAGATTTCAACCGTTCGACTGATCCCGAATTCAGGGACGCAGTTAATTCGGCTATACATATCTATTTCTTACCAGGACGGAGGAGCGGAAGGATACATTGATCTTCAAAAAGTAGATAACGATTTCACCATTTATCAAAGTGAAATGATAAATGCGGATGAAGGGGACTAAGACATTCTGCAATCAAAATGATAAAAACATAGCCGTCAGGCTGATCAAGATCAAATTGAGATCGAAGGCGATGTGAAAGCCAGAAGGGCTTGCCGCTGACTCCAGGCTGACTCGTATCTTGTATTTTTATTGAAGACCGGGAGTTACGTAATGGGTTACGCGTCAATACGCCATAGAAGCTCAGAGCAAAACAAATTCTGATATGGTTACGACCCTGACAGCTTGCTTGCCACCAATTCGCCCAACGCAGGTCCGTGTTTGAATCCATGACCGCTGCCGCCCCCCAAAAAGACCACATTATGCGCCTGTGGATGACGTTCAAAAATGAAATTACCATCTACCGAATTTTCGTAGGGACATACCCGGCTTTCAACCAACGGGGCCAGGCGGAGGGAAGGAAAGCGATGTCCAATAAATTTTCGCGCTTTGTCCAGCACAGGCGGGTGAGGAGTACGATCTTCTTCCGTAGGGTCAAAAACAGGGCCGCGTTCATCTACTCCCAATTTAAAGCCGCGGTAGGCATTGCCAGGGATTCCATAATAGTAGTCTTTGCCATCGGCATCAATCCATACCGGCATTTGATCAAACAGGTGCGATTGATGATGCGGAGTGCCAAAGTAATAGGCCTCTTGCCGGGTAGCTGTAATTCTGCTGCCCATGACCTCTGGAAATAATTTTCCTAACCAGGAACCACAGGCAAACAAATAGGCATCAACTGTTAACTGACCACCATTGGAAAGGCGAAGTGACTGCAATTCTCCGTTGGAAATATTACCGGGCTGCGCGTAGGTTTGCAGATAGGAACCTCCTTCTTTCAGAAAAGCTTCATGAACGGCTTGGGTGCCTTCTCTGGCCTTCAGGTAACCTCCAAAAGGATCAAACCACGCATGGTGCAGGTCATGGGTATGAACCAGCGGATATCTTTTTCTTAGCAAATCGATTGATAGATATTCGTATTCCATGCCGTGTTTTTTCGCAAACGGAAGGGATTCATCGACCACAGGTGTTTTTTCATCATAACAGAACCAAAGCACTCCCGGATTATAAAACAAAGGGCGTTGCCAGGCGAGTTGATGGTCTTTCCATAAGGTCAGGGAGCGTACATTCAAATCGAAGTAAAACTCGTTGGCTCCATACGTGGATCGGATCACGCGTGTTTCATCTCCTGAACTGCTGCGCGAGTGTCCCGGCCCCCAGGCATCGATGAGTATCACTTGAAAACCTTGGCGTTGTAGAAAAAGAGCACTCCAACCTCCAAATGCTCCGGCTCCAATCACCGCTACTTTGGCGTTTCGGGGCCAGGCCGAAACATGCTCACCAAAAGAAAAAGCGGGAGGCGCAAAAGTGGGCAGCGTTGACATGGGATGGTAGTTAATGCAAAAGAGACAAATATACTTTCATTCTTATTTTGGGAATTAGCCGTGTGAATCTTCTGGTAACCCGGATCAGCACAGCAAACGGGTAGTTTTGTGATTCATTATGTGCGCATTGGGTGTAATTTAAAATGATTCTAAATAATAAAAATATCATGAATTGGGCTACTAATGAATCGCATTCATCACTATGAAAATTTATATAAAACCAGTGCGTTCCAGAAGTTCGTTTTACGATTGTTGAACATACTATAAATATTGTCTCCGTTTCTCAAATTTAATTTGAAAAACGGCATTCGGAATGTAGATTTGTGCCACTTCATAAAAATCGTGAAGTCCTAAACGTCATGATGAACTACCGAGTAGCACGTTTCAGTACCTTTCTTCTTTTCGTTTCCCTCTTTTGTTTTACTTCATTGTCTGCGCAAACCGTTCCTACGGATGAGGCATCCATCAAAAGTGGTGAGGCTCTGTTCAAAACCAATTGTTATTCTTGCCACCGGATCAAGCAGAAATGGACGGGTCCTGCTCTGGCAGGATATGAAACTCGGGTTCCCTCAATTGAATGGACAATTGCCTGGGTTAAAAACTCCAGCAAGCTGATTGCCAGTGGCGATGAATATGCCAATAAGATTTACAACGAGTATAATAAAAGTCAGATGACCTCCTTCACCAACCTGAAGGACGATGAAATTTTAAGCATTTTGGCTTACGTACAAGCGGAGGCGGCAAAACCGGATGAAGAAAAGATTGCTCCCGGTCCAATCGATCCTTCAAAAGAATCAGGCATCCCCTCATCTTACATCAACGCCATCGTTATCGGGATGATCGTTATTTTAGTGTTGCTGTTAGTTGTTTTAGGATTTATTGTCAGCACCCTCAAACGTTTTGTTGAAAACAAAAACCTTACGGAAGAAGAAAAAGAGGTAGTACAATCTCCGATCACGATTGGCACCATCACCAAAAGCCCCGGATTTTATTTCATTCTTGTCTTTATCATCGGAACCATTGGTTTTAAAACGGTGATTGACGGTTTGTATACGATCGGTGTACAGCAAGGATACGCTCCCAAGCAGCCCATTGCCTTTTCCCACAAAATCCACGCAGGGGACAATGAGGTGAATTGTAAATATTGTCACACGGGTGTGATGAAGGGCAAGCAGGCCAACATCCCATCGCCCAACATTTGTATGAATTGTCATACACAGATTAAGACCGAGTCTCCGGAAATCAAAAAAATCTATTCAGCCATTGGTTATGATCCGGCAACAGGAACGTATTCCGGTAAAACCGAACCTATCCGTTGGGTTCGTATCCACAACATTCCTGACCTGGCCTATTTCAACCATGCTCAGCACGTGAATGTGGGTGGTATTGAATGTCAGACTTGTCATGGTCCGGTGGAAGAAATGGAAGTAGTATATCAATATAGTCTGTTAACCATGGGTTGGTGTATCGATTGCCATCGCAAAACCGAAGTAAACGGAAAAGACAACGCCTATTACGATAAGCTGATTCAGTTACACGAGCAGTCCAAAGGCAAAAACAACAAGATGAAAGTAGAAGACATAGGCGGGTTGGAGTGTGCCAAATGTCATTATTAATAGTATTTGAGTTATAGTATTTGAGTTACCATTTTTAGAATTACGATTGAGATCTACTCTATGAGTACAAAAACGAAAACATACTGGAAAGGCCTTGCCCAACTCACCAACGATCCGAACTATGTCAAACATGCGGATAAGGAGTTTGTAGAACCCGGTGCTGGCGATGATCTGGGACATTCCCGCAGAGATTTCTTGCGGATGATGGGTTTCAGTGTGGCGGCTGTTTCGTTGGCCGCCTGCGAGGCTCCCATACGTAAAGCCATTCCTTATGTGAATAAACCCGTGGATGTTGATCCCGGAATACCCAATTATTATGCTTCCACCTATATTAATGGGGGAGACTATTGCAGCATTGTGGTAAAAACCCGTGAAGGGCGCCCGATTAAAGTAGACGGAAATAGTCTGAGCAACGTCACCAAAGGTGGTACCAGCGCCCAGGTAGAGGCTTCTGTTCTTTCTTTATATGACAATTTTCGCTTGCGTGGACCACGAGCCGGAGAAAAAAGCACTGATTGGCAAACCCTTGATAGCGATGTTATTGCCAAATTAGGCGAGATAGCCGCACAGGGAGGTCAGATACGAATTGTAAGCAACACCATTCTCAGTCCCAGCACCAAATCTGTGATTGAGCGTTTCAAAGCTAAATATCCAACCGCGCAGCATGTGCAGTATGACCAGGTGTCAAACTATGGCATGTTAAAGGCCAATGAGGAAAGTTTTGGGGTAGCGATGATTCCTTCCTATGACTTCAGCAAAGCCAAAACCATTGTCAGCATCGCGGCTGATTTTATCGGCACCTGGATTTCTCCGATTGAATTTACCAGGCAGTATGCCGCCACCCGAGAAGTAGGGGTAGGTAAAACAGATATGTCGCGTCATTACCAGTTTGAAAGCATTCTTTCGTTAACTGGTGCCAATGCAGATTATCGCACAGCGATTAAACCCTCACAGGAAGGCGCTGTTGTTACACAATTATACAATCTTATTGCTGCCAAAGCAGGCGTAGGTACCATCGCCTCCTCGGCCGATAAAATTGATTACGTTGAAAAAGCAGCCAATGACTTATGGGCCAGTCGCGGAAAAGCACTGGTGGTAGCCGGATCTAACAATAAGGCTATTCAAACCATTGTCAATGGCATCAATTCCTTATTGGAAAGTTATGGTTCCACGATTGATGCTAGCTTGCCGGTAAATTTCCGTCAGGGAAATGACGAGCAAATGGCCGCATTTGTAAATGAAACCATTGGCGGGAAGGTAAGTGCTGTGATTTTTTATGGTTGCAACCCGGTGTATGATTATCCCAAGGGTACTGAACTCGGGGCGGCCCTCAAAAATGTATCGTTGACAGTTTCCACCTCCATCACGGAAGATGAAACCGCCAGCGCATGTGCGTACAAAGCGCCTGATCATCATTATCTGGAATCATGGAATGATGCGGAGCCTAAGAAAGGTATGTATAGTCTGTCGCAGCCAGCCATTACTAAAATATTCAAGACACGTCAGGCCCAGGAGAGTTTGCTCGTCTGGAGTGGTCAATCCGATGCCGATTACTTTGAAATTGTTAAGCAAAATTGGAATAATTGGTTTTATGCAAAGGCCGGCAGTGGCATGGATTTCCAGAGCTTTTGGGATAAGTGCTTGTATGATGGCGTACTTGAATTCCCATCCGAAAGTGCCGCGCTAACATTTAAAGGAGATGTAAATGCTGCGGCATCCACATTCACCTCCGCACAAACCGGTGGTTTTGAACTGGTTATCTACGAGAGTTATGGTGTTGGAAATGGATCACAAGCCAATAACCCACTCTTACAGGAATTGCCCGATCCAATCACCAAGGCGGTGTGGGATCATTATGTTACGATTTCTTTAAGCGATGCGACAACCCTTGGTATTAAAAACGATGCCGAAGGCAGAACTCAATTGGTTACGATCTCCGCAGGAGGAAAATCCATAACCCTTCCGGCTCTGGTGCAGCCAGGTCAGGCCAAAGGAACCATGGGTGTTACCGTAGGTTATGGTCGTACCAAAGTGGGCAAAGTAGCTGAAGGCATAGGAGTGAATGTCTATCCGCTGTTGGATATGAGTAATGGCTCAATCAGCTACGCTGTAGCGGGAGCAAAGGCAGACAAGACAGACAAGGATTTCCAAATAGCCCAAACACAAATTCATCAGACCTATATGGGTCGGGTGAACGTCATTCAGGAATCAAGTTTGGAAGAGTTTAAAGCCAACCCAAATGAATGGCTTGAAAATGCAGCCAAAATCACTGAATGGGAAAAGAAAGTAGATCCATCTGCCTTGAGTTTGTGGAAAGGACATGATTATAAAAATCACCATTGGGGAATGGCCATCGACTTAAACACCTGTACCGGTTGCGGAGCATGTGTGGTGGCTTGTAACGTGGAAAACAACGTAGCCATGGTGGGCAAAGAAGAAGTGATCAACAGACGTGAAATGCACTGGTTGCGCATTGACCGCTACTATAGCAGTGATGGAAAGGCGGGTGACAATGCATCGTTAGAAAAAGCAGCCGAAAATCCCGAAGTGGTTTTCCAGCCCATGCTTTGTCAGCATTGTAACAACGCTCCTTGCGAAACGGTTTGTCCGGTAGCCGCCACTACGCATAGTTCAGAAGGATTGAATCAAATGACGTATAACCGTTGCATCGGCACACGCTATTGTGCAAACAACTGTCCATATAAAGTAAGACGGTTCAACTGGTTTAAATATCATCACAATCAGCAATTTGCTCAGGCCAATCCGGCTATGAACACAGAATTGGGACGCATGGTATTGAATCCCGAAGTAACGGTTCGTTCCCGCGGGGTAATGGAAAAATGCTCATTCTGCGTGCAACGTATTCAGACCGGTAAACTCACTGCTAAGAAAGAACGCAGACCTCTCAAAGACGGGGAAGTGATCACCGCTTGTCAGGCTGCCTGCGCCACAGGGGCTATCGTGTTTGGAGATATGAATGATGAGAATAGCCGCATCAGCCAGTTACTGGAAATCAGCAAGCCTGTAGAAAGACCGTATGGCATTGATAAAAAAATCGGAAACCCACGGGCGTATCGGGTATTGGAAGAAATTGGTGTGAAACCCAATATCTATTACCTGACCAAGATTAGAAATAAGGATTCTCAAAAAGAAACGGTATAAATTCTAAGATACTTTTGATAACCCTTTGACAATTGAATAAAAGACTATCGACTAATTAATATGCAAGTAACTTCAGCGATACGCGAACCCCTGATTACCGGTGGCAAAACCGTTCACGATGTTTCAGAAGACATCAGCCGCCAGGTAGAAGGCAAACCAACCAACCTTTGGAAAATGGCCTTTGGTATTTCCTTTGTGTTGCTGGCCTATGGCTTTTATTGTGTTTGTATTCTATTGTGGGAAGGAATTGGTGTTTGGGGATTGAATAAAACAGTCGGTTGGGCCTGGGACATTACTAACTTCGTCTGGTGGGTTGGTATCGGTCACGCAGGTACACTGATCTCGGCTATCTTATTGTTGTTCCGTCAAAAGTGGAGAATGTCTATTAACCGTGCTGCGGAGGCGATGACCATCTTTGCGGTTATCTGTGCCGCTACATTCCCGGCCTTTCATATGGGACGTTTGTGGTTAGGTTTTTATTGGGCACTACCTTTACCAAATACTTTTGGATCGCTCTGGGTAAACTTTAACTCACCACTCCTGTGGGATGTGTTTGCGATCTCTACCTATTTTACCGTGTCCCTGGTATTCTGGTACATCGGTTTGATTCCTGACTTTGCCGTCATCCGCGACCGGGCCGTTCGTTCCGGTCATAAAATGCGGGCGACTATATACAACGCTCTCAGTTTTGGATGGGATGGAGCCGCTAAAACCTGGATGCGGTATGAATCCGTAGCCTTGATTTTAGCTGGTCTTTCCACCCCTCTGGTACTTTCGGTACACACCATCGTTTCTTTTGACTTTGCGACCTCGGTCATTCCGGGTTGGCATACTACCATTTTCCCGCCTTACTTCGTGGCCGGAGCGATTTTCTCAGGTTTCGCTATGGTGTTAACCTTGCTCATCGTTACGCGGAAAGTATTTAAGTTGGAGGACTACATCACCATCTATCACATTGAGTTGATGAACATAGTAATTATCATCACTGGATCCATTGTGGGTATTGCATACATCACTGAATTCTTTGTGGCATGGTATGGACAAGTTCCTGCTGAATTTTATGCCTTTTCTAATCGTGCCTTTGGTCCGTATTGGTGGGCGTACTGGTGTATGATGACGTGTAACGTGATTTCCCCGCAGCTTTTCTGGTTTAAGAAACTTCGTACCAACATAGCAGCCACTTTTGTGCTGTCCATCATTGTTAACATCGGAATGTGGTTTGAGCGTTTTGTGATCATCGTCACATCATTGCACCGCGACTATCTTCCTTCAAGCTGGTCAATGTTCTATCCCACCATGTATGATGTGGGGCAGTATATTTTCACTTTCGGTTTGTTTTTTACCGCGTTCTTCCTGTTTGCGAAGTTCTTCCCGGTCATCAACATGGCAGAAGTCAAGAGTATTGTTAAATCATCCTCAGAAAAGAAGCATTAATACCCCATGGATAACAATAAGAACTTTGTAGTTGGTGTGTTTGGCGATGAAGATGTATTGCTTCATGCTGTGCCGGCCATTCGTGAAAAAGGCATCAAGATTCACGAAGTCTATACCCCCTTTCCGGTACACGGATTGGATGAAGTGCTGGGATACAAGCGCACCCGGTTGCCGATTGCAGCCTTTCTGTTTGGATTGACTGGTACCTCGTTAGCCTTAACGATGCAGATATGGATGCTGGGTTTTGACTGGCCGATGATTATCGGTGGAAAAAACTTCGTGTCGTTGCCTCCATTTGTGCCCGTCACTTTTGAATTGACTGTTTTGTTAGCTGCGCTAGGCATGGTTGCCACATTCATGATTGTGAGCGATATGAAACCCTATAAGTGGCCTCGTCAGTTTGACAATCGGAGTACCGATGATAAGCATATCATGGCTATTGATTTAGCCGATAACAAACTCAGCAAGTCCGAAATAGAATCGATTTTAAAGAGCAACGGTGCTCAGGAAGTAAATGAAAAGAACTTTGAATAAAACTATGCGATCCTTACAGACAGCAATAGCAGCGGCAGCCGTGTCCATCGTGCTGGCCGGGTGTACAGCCGGTGGAGATAACCCCGGATTGGAGTATGCGCCCAACATGTATCATTCGGTCGCGTATGAGCCCCTGTCGCAGATCACGGATACTACCTCCGGTGCCTGGGTGAATGCCTTGGACAATCCGTCCGTTTCGGGTGAATTTTTCAACAGTAATTTTTTTAACGGCAAATCTTCTTTTGACCGGAAAAGTCCGTTGTCGAACATGCGAGAGCCTGCTCCCAACACTGTGAAGCGCAATGCGCAGGGGTGGTTGCCTTATCGCATCAAGCGCGTAGCAAAGGACAGCATTGATATTGTTGTGGCGGGTATGAAAAACCCGTTGGATTCCACCAAGGCCATTGTGTCTGAGGGAAAAGTACTTTATGAATACTATTGCCAGCATTGCCACGGAAAAACCGGAGCGGCTGAAAGCAAAATCGCTACTACCTATCCGTTGGGGGTGGCGAACCTGACAGCAGCCGATTATTCCGAACCTCATATTTTTCAGGTGATTACGCACGGAGCTGGTAATATGGGCGCGCATGGATCTCAGGTAAGCCCGGAAGATCGCTGGAAGATTGCCAAATATGTACGAACACTACGCAAGAAATAATAAGGAAGTCCGCACGCACTAACGATAGACACATGATCGCAGACGAACGTTACATTTTTAAACCCGAAACCAAACGAACATTATTCTATGTTCTGGCAGCCGGTATTTTGTTTTCTGTTTTAGGAATTTTTATGGCCATGAATTCCGGCCACGGTCATGGAGATGATCACGGAGTAAATCCCATCTCATCGATGACCGCCAGTGCAGATCAGCATGGGGGAGAGGCCCATGAAGAATCTCATGAGGCAGGGGCTCATCACGGAAGCCCGGTGTGGCTAAAGCGCCTATACACCTCTTTGTGGCACAATAATATCTTCTTTGCCGGTATTGGAATCATCGGGCTGTTTTTCATAGCGATACAATATGCTGCACAAGCAGGGTGGTCCGCACCTATAAAGCGCATTCCACTCGCCATGGGGCATTGGATGCCGATTGCCGGATTGTTAATGGTGGCTCTTTATTTTGTTGCCGGGCACGACATTTTCCACTGGACGCATAGTTCTTTATACGATCCCAAGAGTCCGGATTTTGATAAGATCATCAACGGAAAAGCGGCTTACTTTTTCTGGCCGTTAGAGCCGGGCACGTTTCCGTTATTTTATGTGGCACGTATGGTGCTCTTCTTTGGTTTGTGGTACATGTTTTTTGTTTGGATCAAGCGTGAAATGCTCGCGGAGGATATTCATGGAGGAACAGATCATTGGAAAAAAATGCGCAAATATTCTGCTATCTTCCTGGTGATTTTTGGGTACAGCTCTTCTATCGGAGCCTGGGATTGGGTAATGAGCATTGATACGCATTGGTACAGCACCATGTTTGGGTGGTATGTGTTTGCCAGCTGGTGGGTGACCGGATTGGCTACCATTACTCTGATTGTAGTAAGCCTGAAAGGTGCGGGCTACCTGAAAATGGTAACGGCCAATCATTTGCATGACTTAGGAAAATTTGTATTTGCGTTCAGCATCTTCTGGACATATATCTGGTTTGGTCAGTTTTTGTTGATCTATTACGCCAACATCCCCGAAGAAACAGTATACTTTGTTGAACGTATGAAAAATGCACCCTACAGCTGGGTCTTTTATCTAAACCTCTTGCTTAATTTCGTGTTACCCTTTTTGTTATTGATGACACGTGATGCCAAACGACATATGTCCATGTTAAAAGTGGTTTGTCCGATCATCATCGTAGGTCATTGGTTTGATTTTTACAATATGATTACCCCGGGAGTGATGCAGTATAATGGAGGAGTGGGTTTTCTGGAAATTGGATTGGGATTAACATTCCTCGCTGTGTTCTTGTTAGTAGTATTAACAGCCTTGTCTAAAGTACAGTTGGTAGCGAAGAACCATCCGTTTATGGGAGAAAGTCTGAACCACCATATTTAATTTATAGATCTGATTTAATTTAAGATTATGATGCCATTAGCAATCGGTTTGGGAGTAGTTTTGGTACTGGTCATCCTCTATATGATTTTTCGTATAGGAAGATTAGTGGATGTCGCCAAGGGAAAGAAAGAGGAGGAGGTAAACGAGACCACCAATAATAATCAGGCTTATTTACTATTGCTTTTTATGGTGACCAGCATGGTTGCCTTTTTCTGGTATTCGATCAGTCATTATGAGGAGTATACCCTACCGGTAGCAGCTTCTACTCATGGTCGGGCTACCGATGGATTGTTTTGGACAACCATGTGGATCACCGTAGCTTCCTTTAGCGTTATTTTTATAGTAATGTTTTGGTTCACCTTTAAATACAGGTATCAGAAGGATCGGAAAGCTGTTTTTTTTGCAGACAACCATAAGCTTGAGATTATCTGGACCGTGGTTCCAGCGATTGTTTTAGCTTTATTGATTTTTAGTGGTCTCCGGGTTTGGAATGACATCACTTCGCCAGCAGGAGCCAATGCAGAGGTTATTGAAGTAGTTGCTCAACAATTTGCCTGGACGGCCCGATATCCTGGTGTAAAAGATAAGGAGCTAGGTCAGGTGAATTATAAAATGATCGATGCTTCCAACGAGTTTGGATTAAATCTGGCCGATGGAAATACACACGATGACTTCAAGTCTTTGGAGTTGCATTTGCCTCCGGATAAAGAAATCTTGTTAAAAATCCGTGCCAAAGATGTACTGCACAGTGTATTTCTTCCACACTTCCGGGTGAAAATGGATGCTGTACCAGGGTTGCAAACTCATTTCAAGTTTGTGGCAGAGAAGTCAACGGCTGAAATGCGAAGTATCACAGGTAACCCTAATTTTAATTATGAAATGGCTTGCACTGAAATTTGTGGCAAAGGTCACTTTTCCATGCGTTTCCCTGTTTTTGTTCACGAGTCTATAGAAGACTATGAAAAATGGAAATCTTCTCAGGAATCCTGGCTGAAACAAAATCCTGAGTATATGAAATATGTGCCGGCCAACCTGAAGGAGGCGGCTATGATTAAGTCTGGACTTTCTATTGAGGAAGTACCCGTCTCTGCTTTGGCAACACCTACCGTTACACTCAATTAAGATATTTTTATTATGGCAACAATAGATGTTCATTCACACGTAGCAACGCATTCACACGATGATCATGGCCATGAGCATGAACATCATGAGGGTAATTTCTGGACAAACTACATTTTCTGCCAGGATCATAAAGTAATTGCCAAGCAATTCCTGATCACAGGGATTTTTTGGGCTGTCATTGGTGGCACGCTTTCAGTTTTGTTCCGATTGCAATTAGGTTTCCCGGAGGCAAGTCTGGAATGGTTGCGGCCTATTCTGGGAGGATGGTTGACACCCGAAGGAAAGATTGATCAGGAGTTTTATCTCGCTTTGGTAACCATGCATGGAACGATCATGGTATTTTTTGTACTGACAGCCGGGTTGAGTGGTACGTTTAGTAACTTCCTTATTCCACTGCAAATCGGAGCGCGTGATATGGCCTCAGGCTTCATGAACATGCTTTCCTATTGGTTCTTCTTCCTGTCGAGTGTAATCATGTTCACATCTTTATTCATCTCTACCGGACCTGCCGGTGGTGGCTGGACGGTTTACCCTCCGCTAAGTGCATTGCCTCAGGCCATCCCCGGATCTGGATTAGGAATGACTCTTTGGTTGGTTTCCATGGCTCTTTTCATTGTTAGTACATTGTTAGGAGGTATTAATTATATCACTACTGTGATCAACATGCGGACGCAAGGAATGTCATTTACCAAAATGCCGCTAACCATTTGGGCCTTTTTCTTTACAGCCATCATCGGTTTGTTATCGTTCCCAGTACTTTTCGGAGCTGCTTTGTTGTTGATTTTTGATCGTAGTTTTGGCACCAGTTTTTATTTATCAGACATTTACGTAGCGGGGGAAGCCCTTCCCAATCAGGGCGGAAGTCCAGTATTGTTTCAGCATTTATTCTGGTTTCTGGGACACCCGGAAGTGTATATCGTGTTGTTACCTGCCTTAGGGATTACTTCAGAGATTATCGCCACCAATTCGCGCAAGCCTATTTTTGGATACAAAGCGATGGTGGGATCTATGTTGTTTATTGCCATTCTCTCGTTTGTTGTTTGGGCTCACCATATGTTTGTCACAGGTATGAACCCGTTTTTGGGGTCGATCTTTACCTTGTTGACATTAATTATTGCGGTTCCGTCAGCCGTGAAAATTTTTAATTACGTAACCACCCTTTGGCAAGGAAACATCCGGTTTACTCCGGCTATGCTCTTTTCTATTGGTCTGGTATCATTCTTCTTAACAGGAGGAATTACCGGGATTTTTCTAGGAAATTCAGCAGTAGACATTCAGTTGCATGACACTTATTTTGTAGTAGCCCATTTCCATTTGGTGATGGGAAGCGCGTCATTTTTTGGAATGATTGCCGGTGTGTACCATTGGTTCCCAAAAATGTTTGGCCGAATGATGGATGACCGGCTAGGGTACATTCATTTCTGGCTAACTTTTGTTGGCGTATACCTTGTTTTCTTCCCTATGCATTATATCGGAATCACTGGGTTTCCTCGCAGATATTATAGCTGGACGAACTTTGAAACGTTTAGCGGATTTGCTGATTTGAACATGCTGGTGAGTGTGGCGGCTATTCTGACCTTGTCCGCTCAGGCAATCTTCATGTTTAACTTCTTTTATAGCATGTTCCGTGGAAAAGCAGCTCCGGCTAACCCATGGAATTCGACTACGTTGGAGTGGACAACCCCACGTAACCCCGGACATGGCAACTGGCCAGGACCGATTCCTACTGTTTATCGTTGGCCCTATGATTACAGCAAGCCTGGGGCAAAAGAAGACTTTATTCCGCAGCATATACCGTATTCAGAAACTCCTGAGTCCAATCTACCAGAAGAAAATGAGCAAATTAAATTGGAGTTGGGAAGTTCAGGTGCCATCGCAGGAAACAGCCATCAGCATTAATTTGCTTTAGAAACTTCTCTTGAAACCATCAGCGATCAGCGGTTTTTACAAGCTAAGCTTATCAACCCTGATCGCTGTTTTTGTTTTAATATTGGTTGGTGGTATTGTCCGTAGCACCGGGTCGGGTATGGGTTGTCCGGATTGGCCAAAATGCTTTGGTCAGTGGGTACCTCCCACCTCAATAGATCAATTGCCCACAGATTACAAAGAATCGTATGCTGATTATCGGGCAAAGAAAAATCAGAAATTTGCCCGCTACCTTAACACGATGGGGATGGAGGAGACGGCCTCCCAGATTCTTAATGACCCTGCAGTACAAACAGAGACGGATTTTAATGCCGTTAAAACATGGATTGAGTACATCAATCGTGTGATTGGTGTAGTCATCGGTTTATTTATTATCGCTTTGTTTCTAAGGTCGATCAAGTTTCGGAAATCCTATCCGGTTCTGTTTTGGGTGTCTGGAGCTACCCTTTTGGCAGTGATCGTTCAGGGGTGGTTTGGTTCCATCGTGGTTTCCACGAACCTGACCACCTGGACCATTTCCGTTCACATGTTTGTGGCACTATTAATAGTTGCGTTGCTTGTATTTGTTTTTACCTATACGCAACGCCTGCAAGGCTCTGCCAGGACAGGAGTTGACCGTAAGGTGATGATGGTGATGCTGACCTCTATGCTGGTGCTGTTGATTCAGGTATTCCTTGGAACACAAGTACGCGAAGCCATTGATCAGGTCGCCAGTAAGGGAGTGCTTAGAAATGATTGGATATCAAGTATTTGGGCTGGTTTTGTGATTCATCGTTCATTTTCGTGGGTCGTCCTGTTAATTCACGCTTCCCTGGTCATTTTTTTATTAAAAACATCCTTTTCCCGTACATTAATCCAGACGTTGATCGTGTTACTTTTGTGCAACGTAATTTCAGGTGTGGTAATGGCCTATGGAGCAGTTCCTGCCTTTATACAACCTGTTCATTTACTGGTAGCCACCCTGACGTTTGGGTTACAGGTTCATTTGTTCCTGAGACTAAACACTAAGGTCGTTCCAGTGTTAGGAAATTGAATCTTATGATGACATCCGCCACTCCGATTTCCCAGGTGTCGATCTGGACAAAAATCCGATCACTCATCGAATTGTTGAAGGTACGCCTTTCCTTGCTGGTAGCTTTTTCCTGCGCCTTCGGTTACGGACTTGCCACGGTTGGGTCAACCCATTGGAGTACCCTTGGATGGTTGTTTTTTGGTGGTTTTTTGTTGTCTGGGGCATCGGTGACCATTAATCAAATCATTGAGCGTGACCTGGATAAACTGATGACACGTACCATGCAACGTCCGATACCTACCGAGCGTGTCACTCTATCCGAAGCATGGATTTTTGCCATTGCTTGCCTGGTAGCCAGTACAATAATTTTATGGCTGGTGACCAATCCTCTCACAGTATCCCTTTCATTGGTTTCGATGGTCTTGTATAGCTTTGTTTATACACCATTAAAGCGGGTAGGTCCCATAGCCGTCTTTGTTGGAGCCATTCCTGGGGCTTTGCCTCCATTATTGGGTTGGATTGCAGCTACGGGTTCAATTTCCCATGAAGCATTAATCATTTTTGGAATTCAGTTTATCTGGCAATTTCCTCATTTCTGGGCCATTGCCTGGGTGGCAGACGATGAATACAAAAAAGCCGGTTTTAAACTTTTGCCTTCCGGTGGAGGAAAGGATCTGAACACGGCTATTCAAATCATGATTTATACGCTGTTTTTGATTCCGTTGGGTTTACTCCCATCAACTTTTGGGATTACCGGAACATATTCAGCTTTGGTAGCTACTGTATGTGGGGTAGCTTTTTTGGCACAAACTTTTTCACTGATGAAAACCGGCAGCCGACAGTCGGCCTTGCGAATCATGTTTGGTTCGTTCATCTACTTACCGGTTGTACAGATTGCATATTTATTAGACAAAATTTAATTAGAGGGTTATGGAAAATGTGATTTCGGATGAGTTTAAAATTGTAGAAGAGCCACGCAAGCCGTTGGCGATGAACCCCAAAAAGTTTGCCCTATGGCTTTTTTTGGCAACGGTAGTGATGTTGTTTGCTGCCCTTACCTCGGCTTATATTGTTAAACGGGCCGATGGCAGTTGGCGGGAGTTCGAACTGCCTGGAATTTTCATTTTTACCTCAATAGCCGTGGTTCTGAGTAGTTTGACCATGCATAGGGCGTATCTGGCCGCCAAAAAAGACAATCTTGCTATGGTTAAAACGCTGGTGGTGGTGACAGCGATATTAGGCATCACTTTTCTGGTTGGCCAGGTAATCGGTTGGAGCCAATTATTAGCGGATAGGGTACACTTTTCAGGGGGCAATACCTCTGAGTCATTTGTCTACCTGCTTACTGGATTACATGGCGTGCATCTGATAAGTGCCATCATTTTCCTGATCATAGTTCTGGCGGCAGTTTTTCGCTTTCAGGTCCACTCCCGGAGACTAAATCAGCTAGAAATGTGTGTGACTTATTGGCATTTTTTGGGCGGACTTTGGATATATTTGTACATATTTATGCTCAATTTCAGATAATCGAATTTACCTTAAACCTATGGCACATTCACCAGCCGCAACAGCAGAAAAGGATCTTTGGAATGGAGGCGTTTCTCCGATGGGCGCCAGCTACGGAAAGCTCATGATGTGGTTCTTTCTGTTGTCTGACGCTTTCACTTTTTCAGGTTTATTGATAACATATGGATTAGTTCGTTCGGCTCATCCCGCTTTTGAAGGGCTGCCGGATGCCTTCACATTTAGTCCCGAATATTGGCCGATTCCGGAAAAGGTCTTTGATGCTATTCCATTTTATCACGGGGTGCCGCTGCCGCTCGTGTTTGTGGGTATTATGACCTTCATTCTGATTATGAGTTCCGTCACCATGGTATTGGCGGTAGAGGCCGGTCATCGGATGGATCGTAAAGCAGTTGAAAAGTGGATGCTTTGGACAATCGTTGGTGGATTAACCTTTTTGGGTTGCCAGGCTTGGGAGTGGACCCATTTTATTGTGGGCACAGGTGTACCTACCAAAGTCACAGACTTTGTGTTTATCAACGGTGAACTCACCCAGATCACCAAAGAGGTGGTGGGTGCTAATCTGAAGATCAATCAGTATGGCCCGCAGGATTTTGCAGACTTTTTCTTTTTCATCACAGGCTTTCATGGATTCCATGTGTTTAGCGGGGTACTCCTGAATTTTCTGATTTATTATAATACCGTTACCGGAGTGTATGAAAGAAGAGGTCACTACGAAATGGTTGAGAAAGTGGGTCTTTACTGGCACTTTGTTGATCTGGTTTGGGTATTTGTGTTTACTTTCTTCTATCTCGTGTAATAAAAATTAAGAATAATCATAGATTTAATATCGTATGGCATTACATTCACAAGAACCTCAGGTTACCATGCTTCCTCCAGACAAAGCCAAGATTAAAAAACTTTGGACTGTCGCTGGAATATTAGGGGCCGTTACTGCGTTGGAATTTGTTATTGCTTTTGCATTGGATGCAGGGGTATTTAAGACCGCCCTTTTTGTGGGACTTACCATCGTAAAAGCAGGTTATATTGTGTTGGAATTTATGCACTTAAAATACGAGGTAAAAGTGCTTTTTTGGTCCATCCTGATACCGATGATATTTGTGGTTTGGATGTTGGTGGCGTTTGTGTATGAGGGAATGAAGATGCCCGTACTTCCTTAAACGACATTCATTTAGTTTCAGAGAGGCTAAAGTGAACACTTTAGCCTTTCTTTTTTGTAAACAAGTAGGTTAGCTCGTTACATCAAAACAAACATTGGTGAAGGGTGTTTAATTTTAATACATGTCAAAGCGAATAGTATTTAGTCTTTTGTTTGTGATCCTGCTCGTGCCGGGATTGATTTTTGTATTTCTTCGGGTTTTTGGAGAAAATGAATTCGCCATACCGGTGTATCATGAACAAGGCGTTCAGGAGTGGCCAGAGGGTTGTCTACCAATCAATCAGACACCATACCTGGTGAATAAGAACTTGTTGGATGATCAATCACCAACGCTCTACCTGACAAAAATAAGCGATGAAATAGAGACCAGTCTGGCCAGGGTAACGGAACAATCAGGTGACTCCATACATCCTGTATTTGTCCAGGATCTGGATTCAGTAAATCAAAAATCAGTTGTTTGTCAATTAGTACTGATTGAACCCTGGAATACGGTATTAGTAGATACGGAGGGTCGGATAAGAGGGTATTACGAATTATCTACTCGTGAAGAAACAGACCGGTTGATGATGGAGCTAAAGATATTATTGAAACAGTATTGAGAGATGAATACAGGCAACGCAAAACAACCCTACCAAAAGCTGATCATTGGACTTTCCATCATCATACCATTAGCAGTGGCTGCATTGTTTCGGATCAAAATTCCGGGATACGATTTCTCCTTTCTTCCACCCATTTATGCTTCCATTAATGGATTGACCGCAATTCTATTGATAACGGCCGTAATGGCTGTGAAAAGCGGGAAACGTATACTGCATGAACGATTGATGAAAATATGTATTGGACTTTCTGCGCTTTTTCTGGTCATGTATGTACTGTATCATATGACGAGTGACTCCACTTCATTTGGAGGTGAGGGGTGGATAAGGTATGTGTATTATTTTATTCTCATTACTCACATAGCGCTGTCTGTGGTCGTCATTCCTTTCGTTTTATTCACATTTTCGCATGCACTTTCAGGTAATTTTGAACGTCACAAACGTTTAGCTAAATTTACTTTCCCTCTGTGGCTCTATGTAGCTACTACCGGAGTTATTGTTTATCTGATGATTAGTCCTTACTACCAGTAATATGAAAAAATGGATGATTTTTATGTTGGTGTTAGTATCACCTGTTGTTGATACGCTTGCGCAATGCGCTATGTGTCGGGCCACATTGGAGAATAATTTAAGTAATGGTAAAATGGGGATCGCTGCCGGCATTAATACAGGGATTTTATATCTTTTTTTTGCCCCCTATTTAGCGATAGGAGTGATTGCTTTTTTCTGGTACAAAACAAGTAAAAAGAATGCGCAGCAGCTTAAGCGGACTTTGGCAGGGTAGGTGTCCGAGGTGCCGCGAAGGGAAAATCTTTAAACATGAGATGATTCATGTGAGGCATTTTGCTGATATGAATTCGGTATGTCCCCATTGCGGTGCATCTTTTCAGCCTGAACCAGGATTTTATTTTGGAGCGCTGTATGTAAGCTACGCGTTCACGGTAGTCTTATTTGTACTGGTTTGGTTGATTCTTCATCTTTTGGTTCATCCGCCAGATTGGGTTTATTTAGTATGTATAGCCGGTTCAGCCGTCGTTACCTCCCCCTTTTCATTTCGCTTTAGCCGAATCATCTGGCTATATTGGTTTGGTGGACTGGATCGGCAGCCCTGATTTCCCCCAGCATGATCTGCTGAGTACTCATAAATTTCTTACTTTTATTCAATGCGTTTGAGAAATTCGTATGTCTGGTTATGTGCAGCCCTGATTTTCTGGGGCCTTACATTTTGGTTGAATTCCAGTCATCAGAATTCTGCTGAGCGATGGACAGCCAATGTAGCTAAACGTATTGAAAGTCAGTTGATGGTGCTGGAAAGTGAAAAAAATAATCTTCTACAAGATCGTTCGAAGTGGCTGACCACCAATCATTGGTTGTATGAAATTGATAGCAACAAATTGATTCGGTGGACGACCCATCAGTTTCTTCCGGAATACTCTTTGTGGACTGATACTTTTAGTGTAAAGATTATTAGCACGACCCGAGGTTTCTTTTTGGTAAAGAAGTGGCAGACAACTTCTCAGCGTTTCATACTTGGGTGTATACCACTTTTACAAAAGTTTAATGTCAGAAACAAGTATTTGCGACCGGTTTGGAACGAAGATATATTTGGTATATCAAAACCTGTTTTATCAGAGTCCTTTTCGGCCGGCAGTGTTTCACTACCCATGGCAGAAGATAATTCTATCATCCTTTATGCTGCGTTAGAAAGAAACTTTAATCTGGAATCAGATAATACAAGAGCGGCAATCATCTTCACTCTTGGACTATTTTGTTTTTTGATTGCCTGTTTTAGATTTCTACAAACGCTACACCATCGCGGATGGTATGAAATTACTTTTTTAATAGCACTATCTGCGTGGTTGATTATCCGCTGGGTCATGATCAAGCTACAGCTCCCAGCAGTATGGTTGGATATTTCCTGGTTTGACCCACAGCAGTTTGCGTCTTCTTGGTTTAATCCCTCATTAGGGGATCTATTCCTGAACTCACTAGCCGTATTTTTACTTTGCCTGTATGTTTTTCGTTATTACTCACAGTTTTATGTGGTAAAGAGACTTTCAGGTGTACATGAGAATGTAAGAATTTTCTGGGGTACACTTTTATTTATTGTTTCGTTTTATTCTTTGTTATTCCCGTATTTATTTTTAGAAACCATTTTTCATAATTCAAGCCTGTCATTGGACATTACTCAAACGCTGGAACTTTCACCCCTGCGGATGATTGCCTTGATGTCTGTTTTGCTGGGCGCGATGAGTGCCTTTTTCTTTATCCACATTTTCAATCGCCTTCTCATCCGTCTTTTTGAAAGGCGACTATCCGGATATTTCATCTCTTTGACTTTGGCAGCCCTATTGTTTATCGTGTATATTGTCGTCTCTGAGCGTGGCTATTGGGTATGTTTGTGTTTGGGGGTTCTCTTTTTTCCGTTTCTATACTTTTCAGGATTCAGCAAATCCTTATTGCAAGCAAGTAATTCATCCTTTCTCTACCTGTTTACTGTCATCCTGATTTTTAGTGTTGAGTTATCTTTTGGCGTCCGAAAGTTTGTTGTCGAAGAAAGGTTGGAAAATCAGTTTAGATTTGCCAATTCTTACCTGACAGATCGTGATCAGTTAGGCGAATTTTTGTTATCAGAGGCGCGCCAGCGAATTTTAGCGGATAACTTTGTGTCAGCTAGGATGTCCAATGCATTTTTAACAAAAGACCCCATTCGCCAGAAAATTTCCCGTTACTATTTAGGTTCGTACTTTGATCAATATGATGTAACCATCTCATTGTTTAGTTCCTTGGGAGAACCTTTGGGTAACAGAAATGCTGTGGATTTGTCAGATCTTTTGGTTTCTCTCCAATCATATATCAGACCTACACCCTATACCGGAATATCTTTTTTTGATCAAATCGAGCAGAGTCCGGAGCGGAGATATTTTACTTACCTACCGGTTCATCGAAATGATGTGCTGGCAGGATTTATTGCGCTGGATCTGAAACAAAAGAAGATTGTTCCCCGACAGGTTTATCCTGAGCTGTTATTGGACGAACGCTTTTCCGCCTATTTGAGAAATAAGGATTATTCATATGTGTATTATCAGGCCGGTAATGTTGTCCGGAGTTTTGGTGACTTTAATTATGAACGGGATTTTGAACGAACATGGTTGGAAAGACCGACCTTGTATCGGGAAGGAATGACTGCGAACGGAAAACTACACGTAGCCGTGGAAGATGATACCGGGGCGGTAGCAATCGTTTCAGGAAATGCGTACTCATGGTTTGATCAACTGGCCAATTTTGCGGCCTATTTTATTGCTGGACTTTTATTAATGGTGCTATGGATTTTTTTAATATTTTTTCGTTCATGGCGTACCAGCATGAGATTAAATTACAGTATGCGGATTCAGCTATACATTTCGCTGGCATTTATGGTCCCCTTGTTTATCGTTAGCTATACCATCCAACAAGCTGTAAGTCGCGCGAATGATCGTCAACTAAAAGAGCGCTTTCTGTCAGAAGCAATGGTTTTGGCGGAACAATTGTCGGCTGGTATGGACGAAGCTGTCTCTGCATCATTGGATCAAAATATGGAGTTAGGCAACTTACTGGTGAATTTCGTGCGTCTGGCGGGAGTGGATGCTTCTGTCTTTTATCCGGATGGCAGCCTAAGGTACAGTAGTCAGCCGACTATTTATGATCAGCAATTAGTAGCATCGGTTGTGAATCCGGTGGCTCACGATCAAATAACAAAAGAAGGTGTGAACAGTCTTATTTTAGATGAAAACATCGGACAGCTGAATTATAATGCAGCCTATGTAGCATTACGATCATCTGCTACAGGTTTGTTAACTGGAATTCTGAGTATTCCATTTTTTGAATCAAGTGTGTTATATGAGCGAAATCAAATAGTAGTTCTGTCCAACACATTGATCATTTTTGTTTTGGTATTTATTTTTTTTGCTATCTTATCATATTTCGCGGCAAACTGGCTGACATTTCCATTGCGGATGGTGACAAGTCAGCTTGGACGAACATCTTTTTCAGGGGTTAATAAACCGATTGAATGGAATTCCACGGATGAGATCGGGAAGATGGTGCAAGAGTATAACGCGATGATCAGCAATCTGGAGAAAAGTAAGATTGATTTAGCCAGAAGTCAAAAGGAAAATGCATGGCGCGAGATGGCCCAGCAGGTGGCTCATGAAATCAAGAATCCGCTAACACCCATGAAACTGACAGTACAGCAATTGGAGTATGCGTTAGCCAAAGGTGAACTTTCAGATGAGAAAGCCAAACAGTATCTTCAAACCATGTTGTCCCAGCTCAGTGTACTGAATGAGGTGGCTTCGTCTTTTAGTGCCTTTGCCCGGATGCCGGCACCTATCTTGCAGCGCCTGGATGCTACGTTGTGTGTTCGTAAAGCGGTGATGCTTTATGAGACACAGCCGGAATGTAGAATTGATTTTTCCGCTGAAACTGATCAGGCCTGGATCATGGCAGATGAACAGGTGTTAACCCGGGCTATATCTAATTTGCTGTTGAATGCCATTCAGGCCGGGAAGCCGGGACAGGTGGTATCCATTCAGGTAAGTCTTCACCAGGAAAAACATGAATATGTGATAGTCATTCGGGACAATGGATCTGGCATACCTTTGGAGCTACAGGAGAAAGTTTTCTTGCCCCATTTTAGTACCAAGAAATCGGGCTCCGGATTGGGACTAGCCATTGTCAGACAAGGCGTTGAGCAAAGTCATGGAACAATTTCCTTTGAATCTCAGGAAAATGTAGGTACCGTATTTTTTCTTCGGTTTGCCAAGGTAAACTGATATCAGATCTTACCAGCCTTAAGGTTTTTCATTATTTTATTGGTGAATACAAAGTCGTCTAATTCCTTTAATCCACTGGACATGATCTCCTGATTGGACCCTTCCCATAGTTTGTCACCTTTATAAAGGAACATGATTTTTTCACCGATACCCATCACTGAATTCATATCATGGGTGACTACCACTGTTGTGATATCAAATTCATGCGTGATTTCGAGGATCAGCTCATCAATAAGAATGGATGTTTGAGGATCCAGACCGGAGTTTGGTTCATCACAGAACAGATAGTTTGGGTTATTGACAATGGCCCTGGCGATACCCACACGTTTTTTCATACCTCCGCTGATTTCAGAAGGCATCTTTTTATTGACTTGTTCCAGTCCCACCCGTTTCAGACAGAAGTTGACCCGTTCACGCTTTTCCTCCAGACTCATTTTGGTGAGAATGTCCAGTGGAAACATAATGTTTTCTTCTACATTTTTTGAGTCAAACAAGGCACCTCCTTGAAAAAGCATTCCGATTTCTCTTCGGATTTCGGATTTCATTTCTTTATCGGCCTCGGTAAAATTTCTCAGATCAAAATACACGTTGCCTGAATCGGGTGGCAGTAACCCTACAATACATTTGAGCAACACACTTTTTCCGGTTCCAGAGGCACCAATAATCAGGTTACATTTACCCTTGTCGAACTCGCCACTTATGCTGTTGAGCACAGTCTTGTCCTTAAAGCTTTTTGAAATGGAATTGATTTTGATCATTAGAGCAGCAATTGAGCAAGGAAATAGTCAGCTAATAAAACCGCAATAACACTGGAGGTGACCGCCTGGGTGCTGGCAATGCCCACCTCCAATGCGCCTCCATGAGTATAGTATCCCTTAAAGGAAGAAATAGAAGAAATCAAAAAGGCAAAAACAAATGATTTGATCAGGGCAAATGAAACACCGAACTCCTGAAATCCGAAACGAACCCCCTGAACATATTCGGTGGGGGTTAAGACACCAGTCAGCGTTCCAACTAAGTAGCCTCCCAGGAGCGCGCAAACTCCAGATACAATCACCAACAGCGGATACATGAGCAGGGAAGCAATGATTTTAGGAAGGACGAGATACGAAGATGAGTTGATTCCCATGACCTCCAAGGCATCGATTTGTTCTGTAATTCTCATCGTTCCAATGCCTCCCGCCATGCTGGAACCTACTTTTCCCGCAAAAATGATTGCCATGATGGTAGGGGCTAGTTCAAGGATCGTCATTTCCCGAACTACCTGGGAAATCACAAAGCGGGGGATCAGTGGACTTACCATATTGTAAGCTGTTTGGACGGTCGTTACTGCGCCCATAAAAGTTGAAACCAGGACGAACAGAAAAATGGAACGAACTCCAATTTGAATACACTCTTCAAAAACCAGCTTGTAATAGGTCATGAATGTTTCTCTCCGGACAAACAGTGATCCTAAAAAAAGGATGTACTTCCCAAATGCTTTCATCGGTTTATTCCTGACATGAATCTCAAAGATAGAATAAAAATACTACAGCCAAGAGATGCTTTTATCTACTTGATAACCCCGTATATTCGTAACTGGAATTAACCGCTACTTCTTTACCCTGTTGAGCTTATGAATCGATTAATTGTTGTGACCGGTGGGACAAAAGGCATTGGACGGGCCATTGCGGAACGTTTTGCAGCCGCTGGTTTTGATGTGGCCACGTGTGCCCGTCATGAGGCCGATTTAGTTTTATTTCAAACCACCCTTCAGCAAAAATACTCGGTCAAGGCTCATGTTTTCCGAGCCGATATGTCTAAGGTAAAAGAAATTCAGACCTTTACATCGTTCATCCATCAGCTTAATCACCCAGTGGATGTGCTGGTCAATAATGCAGGATACTTTGTGCCTGGTAGCGTGATGGAGGAACCTGAGGGAACACTGGAAAGCATGATCCAGAGTAATGTGTATAGCGCCTACTATACCACTCGCGGCTTAGTGAAAGGGATGAAACAAAAAAAGCAAGGTCATATCTTTAACATGTGCTCCATTGCCAGCATCAAGGCCTATCCCAACGGGGGATCGTATGCAATTTCAAAATTTGCCTTACTTGGCTTTTCAAAAGTGCTGCGCGAGGAACTTCAAAATGACGGAATTCGGGTGACGGCCGTTTTGCCTGGGGCGACCAAAACTGCCAGTTGGGAGGGTACGGATTTGCCAGACAGCCGATTTATGAAACCGGGGGATGTAGCAGAGATTATTTTTGGAGCCTGGTCATTATCACCTTCTAGTGTTGTCGAAGAGATATTGATCCGACCGCAACTAGGTGATATTTAGTGGATTTGAATCTTAAAGTAGCGGTATTTTAATTGCGTGAAAGTGCGAACAATTATACCCCTCAAAGGGTTATTTTTGAGTAAATTAGAACTATTGTGAATCCTGTCGTTTCCTCCATAACCTCTTATTGCAATAGCCTGGTCAAATATCAGCGTAGAAAGACTCGGGTCGTTACCATTGGAGATGTTCCCATGGGAGGGGAAAACCCCATCCGCATTCAATCCATGACCACGATTGATACCATGGATACGATAGGCTCAGTTGAACAAACCATCCGTATGGTAGATGCGGGGTGCGAATATGTGCGCATTACTGCCCCTAGCATAAAAGAAGCCCAAAATCTGGCGGAGATAAAAAAAGAGTTGCGGAAGCGCGGGTATACAGTTCCGTTGATTGCGGATATTCATTTTACCCCCAATGCCGCAGAATTGGCTGCGCGTTTGGTAGAAAAAGTTCGGGTAAATCCAGGCAACTATGCCGATAAAAAACGGTTTGAAGAAATCGAGTATACGGATGCTTCGTACGAAGCCGAATTGGATCGTATCCGGGAAAAATTTTCGCCCCTGGTAAAGATTTGCAAAGAGTATGGAACGGCTATGCGAATCGGTACCAATCACGGCTCGCTCTCTGACCGGATTCTAAGTCGTTATGGCGATACTCCTCTGGGCATGGTGGAATCAGCGCTTGAGTTTCTGCGCATATGCGAAGAATTAAGCTATTATAATATTGTTCTCTCCATGAAAGCCAGCAATCCGCAAGTGATGGTGCAGGCCTACCGATTGTTGGTTCAAAAGCTGGACGAGGAAGGATTTCAACCGTACCCGCTTCACTTAGGGGTAACCGAAGCGGGCGATGGAGAAGATGGACGAATCAAATCGGCTGTAGGTATCGGTACCTTGCTGGAAGATGGTTTAGGGGATACTGTGCGGGTATCTTTAACAGAGGAGCCGGAAGCAGAGGTACCAGTTGCTGCTACCTTGGCCAGAAGATATGTCTCCCGGGCATCCCATAAAAGTATTATAGATGTTAGTAAGAATCCGATCAATCCCTTTCAGTACACACGCAGACAAACACATGAAGTGGCGAACATCGGAGGTCATCAGGTGCCGAGGGTGATAGCAGATTTTTCAAAGAAATCAACGATTACAGCTGCCTCCTTATTTGCATTGGGATATCAATACTCTGTTCCATTGGATAAGTGGAACATCACTGACATGGCGTGTGATTATCTTTTTGCGGGAGACAGATCTATTGATTTTGAAATACCGGGCACATTGGGTGTGGTGTTGAACTATTCTTCCTGGCTTAATCAACGCACCAAACCCCGCCACTTTCCACTTCTTACCGCAAACGAGTATCTTCACACGACCGAAAATTCCTCTGAATTGAATTTTGTGAAAGTACTTTTGAATGATCTTACCGAAAACTTCTTTCAAAAATTACAGCAAGACCGCTCTGTTGTTTTAATTATTCACACGCAGAATGAACATGGCATGGCCGAGCAGCGGAGATTATTTATGGAGCTGATGAATCACGCATGTGAGGTGCCGGTCATTATCAGCCGTACGTATGTTGATTTATCCACCGAAGAATTACAACTTTATGCAGGAACTGATCTTGGAGGCTTACTCATCGATGGTCTGGGCGATGGCGTCTTTATTTTAACAGAACGATCAGGAACGGATAAGCTTGTCAACGAAACGGCCTTTAACATTCTTCAGGCTACCCGCACGCGTATTTCGAAGACAGAATATATTTCTTGCCCTTCGTGTGGCAGAACTTTATTTGACTTACAGGAAACCACCGCCAAGATACGCTCGCGGACGAGCCATTTGAAAGGAATAAAAATCGGGATCATGGGTTGTATCGTCAACGGACCTGGGGAAATGGCTGATGCCGACTATGGCTACGTTGGTTCCGGGCCTGGTAGGATTACACTTTATCGGGGAAAAACAGTCGTGAAGAAAAATGTACCCACTCCGCAGGCGGTCGATGAATTGATCGGACTCATCCGGGAAGATGGAAATTGGATAGAAGTACAAGAGACCGTAAATCAATAACTATGGAAAATGAACAGCACTCATCCGCAGGTAAGAAGAAACTTTCCATGAAGGAGTTTTTTCAATTGGGCGAAGTAGGAGGATATTTCTTTCGGGGCAAAGATGACAACCGTCCGAGTAATTTCAACATTCGGATGATGCATGGGATTAACAAAATCTCCATCCTGGTTTTTTTAGGCGCTCTATCTGTGTGGTTGATTAAACGGTTTTTCTTTTGAACATTGAGACTTTTCGTCACTATTGTCTTTCCAAAAAGGGTGTAACCGAAGAATTTCCTTTTGGAGAAGACGTGATGGTATTTAAAGTTATGGGTAAGATGTTTGCGTTAACCCGCATCGATTCGTTCCCAAGCATCAATCTTAAATGTGACCCAGAAAAGGCTGTAGAATTACGAGAGTTATACACTTCTGTAACAGAGGGTTATCACATGAGTAAAAAGCATTGGATAACCGTGCAGATGGACGGTAATATTTCTGATCATAAAATCCATTCATGGATTGACCATTCGTATGAATTGGTCGTTTTGGCTCTCCCCAAAAAAGTACAGCAATCACTCGCGTAATTATAGCCTCAAAATCAATAAGTTACGAGGTTTTAGAATAGACACATATTGCTTACTTTTGTTACTTATGGCCACTTATTTGCCATGATCCGGGCTTTAGTCGCTTTTGTGTTTACTGTTTCTGTGCTGACATCCTGTACTCAGCGCACCATTTGCCCTGCCTATCAAAGTGCCTTTATTTACGACAAGAAAAAGTCAATAGAGACCTTTTCCTACTATAATGACGATACCGTTCAGTCCAAAGAGATCACATTAAGCAATGGAGAAAAGATTGTGTTGCCTGCCCGGAATAAAGCGATTCAGTATGGAGCAAATCCAACGTATGCGGACAAGGTACGGCATGATAAAAGTGATAGTTCTGATCGGCTAAAATACCCCGAAGTCTATGCTTCGGCTTCTGCAGACCAACAACGCCTGATGAATCAGCCCTACCGGAGCAACTATCAGGTACTTCCTGGCCCATCCTTGCCCAAAGAGCGATATGTAAAATATGATCGCTATCTGCTTTTGCCCCGGAAAACGTATAAAAAGGCATTACGAGCTTTGAATACGGTAGAGATGAAGAAAGTTTATCCGGAAAAGCCAAAACCGGATTCTTCCACAGTTCTGGGAGCTGAAATGGACTCAGCCACCGTTTCGCCAAAAGCCAAAAAGGTAGATAGCATATATATGATCACCCTGGCGCGTGAGAAATACAATGTAGAACAGGAAAACTATCTCTGGTACCTTCGCAAGGATATTATTTTGCCCGATGCCTGGTATGCGAAGTATGGAAAAGCAGGGTCAACGGATGATACATCGAATGGGGCAGATCCGGGCGGACTGAAAGGTGAGAAAAAGAAGAAGGGAGGGTTCTTTAAAAACCTGTTTAAGAAAAAATCAAAAGACTCCACCAGCCTAGCAGCCGTGGTGCCACAGCAGCCAGATAGTGTTCAAAATAAGCCTACGAAAAAGTCGGGCTTTAATCCATTTAAGAAAAAAGAGAAGGCACCGAAACCCAAAAAAGAAGAGCCCAAACCTAAGCCTGTTCGGAAGGCCGAAGAAGATGATGGCTTTTAATCAAAGAGTGTAAGATTGCCAAACTGATTGCTGGCAGGGGCAGGTAGGAGTAAGGAAGCCTCATTGATTTCTGGTGAAGTTATCCGGTGGGACACCGTAAAGTGTTCCATCGGAACATTCAAAGGCTTGAGTACTTCGAGCAATTCCTCTGTCGTTGATTCTTTATTCATCCAGATTTTTTCTGTGGCTTCATCCAATAGCGCGGGCATACGATCGATGATCGGAGAGAGATGATTATTTGCCAGGGTGGTAATAATCATAAATGTATGCACATGATCCTCTTCATTTTCCTGGTACTCTTCCCAGATGCCAGCCATCGATAAAATGGATTTTTCAGGAAAAACAAATCGGTAAGGAGTGGTTGTCTTTTTACCAATATGTCGCCAGGCGAAAAAACCATCGGCAGGAACGAGACAACGGTAGTGCCTTAATTTTTTTTGAAAGACAGGTTTTTCAATAATCTGTTCCGCACGAAGATTGATGATTTTTTCTCCCATCGATCGATTTTTCCCCTGCTGGAGCGGGGCTCCCCAATAAAAGTATGACATACCTTCCGGACTGTGTTGGAGAATAATGGGCAAAAGATGACCGGGTGCCGCATTATAACGAGGTTGGTGGGGCTCAGTGTTTTCTGCCTTAAACCGGCTTTTTAGCTGATCGGCTGTTGCTGCGATAGAATATCTGTCAATCATGAAAAATCAAAAATACGGGTTGGTGCAAATCCGTTTATCGGGTTATATTTGCACTCCTTTTCGCTAAAAGTAAGCATTTTGCCTGTTTTTATTGAAGAGAAACGAATTAAGTGACTTTGTCAGACGGGCAAAGAATAATCCATCGACTTTTAGGAGAGGTGGGTGAGTGGCTGAAACCAACAGTTTGCTAAACTGTCGTACGGGTTAAACTGTACCGGGGGTTCGAATCCCCCCCTCTCCGCCAGTTTGGTCCGGTAGCTCAACTGGATAGAGCATCAGCCTTCTAAGCTGACGGTTCGGGGTTCGAGTCCCTGCCGGATCACAGAGAAGAAATAAAGGGTTCCATAGCCCTGCTATTTGATAAACGCTCATCGTTGTCAATGGCGAATGATGGAAGACTGTGAATAGCGTACCCCGAAGCACAAAAGGCTTCGGATGTCAGGTACAAAGCCAGTCTCAGTCATAAAATTTTCGGGGCGTAGCGTAGTCCGGTATCGCGCCTGGTTTGGGACCAGGAGGTCGTCAGTTCGAATCTGGCCGCCCCGACAAAACCTCTCCATCACCGGAGAGGTTTTTTTATGAGATTTTTCGTTTACATACTATTCAGCGGAAAGGCCGAAAAATTTTACACCGGTCAAACACAGGATATTACTCATCGGCTGGAAGAACATAATAGTGGGGAGACGACATCTCTTAAAACTGGTATCCCCTGGAAACTGGTGTGGAGTTATGAATGCTCCTCACGATCGGAAGCCATGAAGCTAGAGAGTAAAATCAAGAAACGGGGAGCCAAACGTTTTTTAGGGGATCTATCGCGTGGCGCTTAGGGCGCCAAGGTCGTCAGTTCGAATCTGGCCGCCCCGACAAAACCTCTCCATCACCGGAGAGGTTTTTTTTATGAGATTTTTCGTGTACATACTGTTCAGCGAAAAGGCCGTGATGTTTCAGAAGCCATGAAACTTGAGAATGAATAGAAACGTGAAGCAAAACATTTTTAAGGCATCGAAAAAGCTACTGCAACCAGCTAAGTATTACTGGAAAACCATTGCCTTTGATACTTACAGACAATCAGTATGAGGCATAAAACCGACTGACCGTACCAGAGATATTATTGATTAGCTGCTGGCGTGCCGTTTTGGCTAACTCATCACGATCGGGCCAAGCCTCCCTTCTTTTGGCAAGATTGCGTTGATTATCACTGAGAGCCCGTTGGTCACCGGTGTAGGTCACCCATTGCCAGGACCAGTTTGCATCTCCTTCAATTGTTTGATTCATCAAGGTGCCACTACTTTTTACATCGGTAATCTGGGTGACACCTTCCGCTGTTACCCGATAGTTTCGGGTATAGGTGCGAACTTCTGCTTTTACTTTTTCATAGACCGGTTCTTTTTTTCCGTTGACCTCCTTTTCACCCACTTTTATATCTTTTTCCAATTTTTCTGTAGAGGATTCAGTGTTGGGGTCCCGTGGGAAATTGACGCCTTTATACACGAGTTGAAGTTGATGATCCACGGGTATATTTTCACTCAAAGCCTGGGCCTGGGTATAAAATTTCAAAAATTGGCGATTCACCGGTGTCAAAGCTTGTTGAAGGGTAAAATTCTCGCGGGAAGCATTTACTTCCGTGTAAACGATGCGGAAGGTGGCATTGTATTCTGCCTGGGTCATCATTTCGATGGATTCGCGATATCCGGGCGAAAGTTTCTGAGCATCCGCAAATAGAAAATAAGCCCGCTTGGCATCGGCTCGTGTATTTTTTAGCATAGCCTGAATACCGGCTTCGTATGATTCCTCCGCAGCCTTTCCTTTTACTTCGGTTAACTCCTTAAACCGACTGACCGGATTGGTAATGATTTTGCTGGCTCCGGGCGAACGTCTGATTTCTTCGTATAGCAAATTAATCTTTTCATAATTTTCCACCGCTCGGTTGTACTTGAAGTTCGCATCGGAGGCAATCTGATTTTTGGCATCTGTTTCCAGATACTCGACAGCTGCGGCATAGCTTAATCCGAGTATTTCTCTTGACTTTTTGTGTTCAGGATTTTGTCTGAGCCGATTGACTGCCGTCAACACGGCTTGATAGTAATCTCCTTGTTTATACGCTGCTTTTCCCGAGCTACAGGATTCCAGCAGAAGGGCCACCAAGGTGAGTAGTAACAGTAAACGTATTTTCATATATTTTTTTGAAGGCAATTTCAATGCCTGAAATTAATCACTGGAGCGCGGGGATAAAACAGTTCCTTACTTTTTAAAAAAGTCGAGGAGGATATCATCAATCAGGTTTCTCCAATTACCCCAACTATGGCCTTCCGGCACCTCCCGATAGGTAAATTGACAGGTGGTGCTACTTAGAATTTCCTTCATTTTTTGAGTTTCCTTGAAGGTATCGTTGATTGTGCCCGTAGTCATAGACACGCGTAAGGCTGGGTTTTCCGGATTTTTGCAGAGCTCATAAATCCGTGGCTGCGTCCAGAAGGCAGGGGATTGTATCCCGGCCATACCAAAAACCGACTGAGGCGAAAAGGCAAAGTAGGTAGCTGCCAGCCCGCCCATGGAGGTACCCATAATGGCTCGGTTAGACGTTTCTCCGGAGGCAGCATAAGTGGATTCAATAAAGGGCACCAGTTCCTGACTGATGAAGTTGTAATAGTGATGGTTCATGGCCAATTCGGTCATGCGCTTGTTATTGGATCGATTGATGGGTTCCCGATGGTCAATAAAAATCGCGATCACGGGTTTGATTTTACCTGTTGCAATAAGGTTATCCAGTACGGTAATCATATTGCCAAGTTTGGGATGCATATACTCATATCCATCGGTCACATAAACCACCGGATACTTTGTGTCAGTATGGTAGCCGGCCGGTAGGTAGACATCGTACGTAATTTGATACGAAAGGATCTTACTGTTAAAAAGCAGATCAGGTTTGACCTTACCTTTGGCGCCAGATCTGATTTCAGCCTGAATTTCATCCTCTTTCCATTCGGGCATTCGTAATTCCGAATTAGGGCTGCCTCCTCCCACACCCGACCATTGTTGATGAGGGTTTTGAGGGTCTAAAAGCCATCGGTTGCCGTCTACCAGAATTTTATAGTCTAACCGAGCATGAGAAGGGAAGGAGGTTTTCAGGTACCATAAATCGCTTGAGTCCAGTTGTATGCCTTTATTGCGGAAACTTTTATCATACCCCCATCCATTAAAGTCACCCATCCATTCCACTTTAGTGGCTTTGCCATAGTAGAGGAAAAGAACGGAGTCAAGATGTACATAGGGTATAGGTATATCTGGGTACTTAATCCACTCACTTAGTTGGGCACTATCCAAAGCGACTGTCTTAAGTCTTTCAAGTTGGGCTTGAATGTTTTGCGCATGCAATGATTGGTAGCCCAGGTAAAGAACCAAAAAGATCACAAGGCGTTTTTTCATCATGACAACGCAAATACTAGTCCCTATCTTCTACCCGCAGACACAATAATCCTGCCACCATCATTAATACACCTCCCAGGACTAGTGTCATCATGGTGTTCCCCTTGAAAAAGTTCATAGTCAAAAAACCTAGCACGGTAGCAGCAAAAATCTGAGGGATAACGATGAAGAAGTTGAAGACTCCCATGAAGTATCCCATTTTGGTTGCAGGCAAGGCACCGGAAAGAATGGCGTAAGGCATGGAAAGAATACTGGCCCATGCTATACCCACTAAACCCATAGAGAGTGCAATCATCCAAGGCGTCTGAATAAAAACCATGGAAATAAGACCTGTACCTCCTACGATGAGGCAAACCATATGAGTATGTTTTCTACCTAATCTGATCGCGATAAGGGGTATGATAAAAGCAAAAACAGCTGCCACTCCGTTACGAACGGACGAGCAAACGCTGAGCCAATCGGCACCATCATTGTATTCTTGCTTGACTCGCTGGAGTTCGTTTCGTTCGGCCGTTACCAACCCGGGGCTATCCAAAAAATAGTTAGCCAGATTCAACGTCAGGGTAAGATTTGCCTGGCCTGCTTGAAAGCGATCGATTTCATCAATATCTTTTTTGAGTGAGTTAAACTCTTTTTGCGGTAATGTTGACTTTGCCTGAAACAAATTTTCTTTCAATTTTTGATACAGTGCACTTGTCACCTTCATGTTGTAAATATTGCTTGTCACCGCATTGGTCGAATAAATCCACATAGAAAAAAGGGCAAACCAGGTGAAAAATTGTACATAAGCCAGTTGTTGCATGGCCTTGGGCATTTGAAAGATTCCTTGGAAAGACTCTTTAATTCCCTTCCAAAAACTTCCTTTTTTATTTTCTTCTTTTAACTTTTCAATACTCTCGGGAGGAAATTCCTTAGTTGTAAAAACGGTATACATCACTGCTGACAAGAAAGCAAATGCACCCGCATAAAAAGACCATTTAACAGAATCGGGGATGATTCCACTTTTGGCAGTGTTACTGATGCCAAACCAATTGTTAAAAATCCATGGTAGCAATGCCGCAATCACAGAACCTGTGCCAATAAAGAAACTTTGCATCGCAAAACCTGCCGTCCGTTGTGAGGGTTGTAGTTTATCGCCTACAAATGCACGGAAAGGCTCCATGGAGATATTAATGGCAGCATCCATAACCCAAAGCATGCCACCGGCTACCCAAAGTGTGGGTGAGTTGGGCATCACAATCAACGCCAGGGTGGCAAGGATGGCTCCGATAAAAAAGAAAGGTCTTCGCCTTCCCCAATAGGGATGCCATGTGCGATCGCTGATGTAACCAATGATAGGCTGCACCAGTAAACCGGTAAGCGGTGCAGCAATCCATAGAATCGGGATCTCGTCTTTGTTTGCTCCTAAGGTTTCAAATATTCTGCTGACGTTCGAATTTTGAAGTTCAAATCCAAACTGAATACCCAAAAAACCAAAACTCATGTTCCAGATTTGCCAAAAGGAAAGTTTGGGTTTAACGGAAGAAGATGTAATGCTCATAGACAGTTAATGAGAGGAAGTAAAATTAGGGTATTTGTCAAGATCATTTTTCTTAACCATTACACGCTCCTTTACCAAGCTCCAGAGCAGCGTGGAGAGGGCCAGGGCAGACGCGCAGATGATAAAGATAATAGTTTTGTTGCTACTTTGCTGGATAAGGGCTCCGAATCCCAGACTAACAATCAGTTGAGGGATCACTACAGATAAATTAAAGATGCCCATGAATAATCCCATTTTCGTTTTATCAACTTTTTCGGTCATGATGGCAAAAGGAAGGCTGACAGTAGCGGCCCAACCGATACCGGCTATTCCCATAAACAGATAAACATACTCAGGTGATTTGCCAGCCAATACCATGAGGGCGTATCCCAAGGTCATCGCAGCCATCGCCAGCACATGAACTTTTACCCTCCCGATCTTTTTAGCCAATGGCTCTAACACAAGTGCAGGCAGAATAAATCCTACTGCATTCAATATTAAAAATGAAAAGGATATGATCTGACCAGTTTCCTCATCAGAGGTAATTTTCATAACATCCTTGACATAAAAGAGCATGTTGACAAACATGGTTTGAACTCCCAGCCAGCAAAAACCGTGGGCCAGGTAAATACGAATAAGTTGGTTGTATTCCGATGGAGGCTTAGTGGCTGCTTCAAGTTTTTCTTGCCCGGATTGGTTTGCAAGTTCTTTTGGTTCTGTAATCAATAAAGGCGGAAGAACAGAAAAGAGAAAGACAAGACCTACTCCAAAATAGATGAGCGAATAGTTACCATAGTAGGCGCCAATCGCATAAGCCAATACACCGAAAGCGCCTGAAATGGTTTGCATCCAGGTGTACCCACGGGTACGTTTATCTCCTTCGGGTGTAACATCCGCTATAATGGAGCGGGTTGGATTAAAGCTGATATTGATGGAAAGATCTAATGTCAGGGCCACAGCGATGGCCACGATAATGATACTGATCCCGGTGCTTTCACTAATGCTTCCTAATTGTGTTAACGCAATCAGGCTAATGGATGCCAATGATCCTCCCAGCCAGATAAATGGCCTTCTTCGCCCACCCCAAAACCAGGTTTTGTCACTGATAAAACCAATGATCACCTGCCCTACAATGCCCGCGACCGGCCCCGCAGCCCACACAATTCCAACTTCATGGATATCCAGCTTGTATTGGGTAGAAAGTATCCAGCTTAAAGCAGAAATCTGTACGGATAAAGCAAAGCCCATCGCAGTAGATGGCAGACTGAGTACCGCAAAGAAGGTAGCGGATAGTTTTTTTTGAATGGCATTCATAATCACCAGCGGATATGGATCAGGTCAGCCGTGTAGGGAATGGTGACCTGAAGGATATTTTCCTCACCCATACTTTCCGGATCATGAATGGGATCGTATTTTTCTAACGGAGTAAAGAATGAATGAGTCACATTCTTCAGGGTAAACGACTGGTCATTAATCGTCACGTTAGGAGTATTCAATCCATGAAAACTTAACTCCAGAGTCTTAAAAGAAGATGCATAGTTGCCTGATATTTTACTCAGGGTTACCTCTGTTCCATGCGACTCGATCAAACGTGTACTACAAGCTCCCTTTTGATAGTCAAACGTGGCTCCGTCATCTTCATAAAATTCAAACGAAGTGGCATCGTTTCCAGCGTAGATGTGTAATTTGAGTGTGTCGGTTTTCTGTTTGGTATGAGAAATAGCTTTCTGCATGGGAAGGACGCCACCCGCACGAACAAATACTGGTAATCGGTGAATCGGACAATCCATAATGATCTCCCGATCCCCGGAATACTTTTGACCTGTATAAAGGTAATACCATTCTCCCCGGGGTAGAAAAACTTTCACCAGATCTTTTGTGCTTTCTACCGGAGCCACCAAAATGTGGGGCCCGAAAAAATATTGATTCTGATAAGTACCATCGAATACACGGGAGTCAGTTGGATGATCAATGGCCAGAGATCGCTGTACGGGCATCCCGGTTTTGGCAGCATCATGAAACAATGAATAGATGTACGGCAACAACTGATACCGAAACTTAATGTAGTTGCGTGAAATCTGTTCCACCTCTTCCCCAAAGCTCCACGGTTCGGCATCACGGGTATTAATCATGGTGTGACCGCGGAAGAAAGGCGATAGCGCTCCGATAGAAATCCAACGGGCAAAAAGTTTAGTATTGGCATCGCCCACAAAACCTCCCACATCATATCCAGCGAAAGCAATGCCTGTCAGTCCCAGGCTGTTGACCAATCGCACCCCCAGCAGCATGTGTTCATCATAGGAGACATTGTCACCTGTCCAGACGGCAGCATACCGCTGAACACCTGAAAATCCCGATCGCGTCAGATTAAATGGACGTTGACCTTTCAGTAATTCTTTAGTGCCTTCATAGGTAGCGCGGGCCATCTGAAATCCAAAAACATTTCTTCCTCTGCGGGAGGTAGATTGATTGCCTTCAAAATCGAAAACAAGATTTTCGGGCAAGGCATGTCCCCAGGTGGCAATTTCATTCATGTCGTTCCAATAGCCCTTTACGCCCAGGTCAGTATAACTTTTTAGTTTTTCTTTCCACCAGGCTCGGGCAGCCGGTTTGGTGAAGTCAGGGAAATGGCACCACCCCGGCCAAACTTGCCCGCTGTAATATTCACCATCAGGATATTTGATAAAGACATCTTGCTTGACGCCATCCTCATACGCTTCGTATCCTTTTTCTTCTTTAATTCCAGGATCGCACATGAGCACTACGTCAAAACCCATGTCTTTCACTTCATTCAAAAGTTTTTGAGGTTCCGGAAAGTTCTTTTGATCCCAGGTGAAGATTTTATACTTCTCCATGTAGTGAATATCCATCACGATCACATCTGCCGGAATATCTTTTTCGCGAAAGGTGCGCGCCAGATTAGTGACTTCCTTATCCGGATAATAACTATAGCGGCATTGTTGGTAGCCAATGCTCCATAAAGGGGGCATTTCCATTCGGCCGGTAAGCCAGGTATATTGTTGAATAATATCAGCCACGGTGGCCCCATAAATAAAAAAGTAGTTCATTTCCCCCGCATCGGCAGCAAAACTGGAAAAACGATTATTGGAGGCTCCAAAATTGAAGAAGGTCTTATGGGTGTTGTCAAAGAAAATGCCGTAACACAGACCCTGATGCAAGCCTATATAAAAGGGTGTGGAGCAATACAAGGGATCTTGCCCTGCGTGATAACCATACGCATCTGTGTTCCAATGTACATAGGATGCCCCTCTTCTATCCAGATTGCCTGTCTTTTCCCCAAGCCCGATAAAACGTTCTTCTTTCTGAAGTTTTTTATAGGAGGTTACATGTTCACCAACCCAGGCAGTACCTAATCCGGGATCATCTTCATTGATTACCTGGCCTTGCGTAGTTAAAAAACGAAACCGGACAGGATTTCTTTGAATTTCCAAAACCAACTGATCAGATCTTAACGTGATTGTCTGGGGATTCTCTTGCTTCAGAATTTCCAGTGGATCAGGTTTGGCGACTACCGAATAGGAGAAGTCCTCAAATGAATTTTCTCGCGTACAAGTTATTTGTACTACGGTTGAGGAGTAAAAACGGACTTTAAACGATAGCTGGTTGGACTTACCAATCGCTTGTTGATCAGAAAACTGGAACGATTCCAGCGCTTCGAATGCTTTACTAACAGACTTATGGAACATGCTGACTCTTTATCTTTTTGTGGACAGTCTTCAAAAAAGACCAAAGACAAGCACTTAACCTAATAAACTGCAGCTAAAAAAATCGCAAACGGTTGCGGAATATGGCCGTCAACCCCGTCAGGTCATAGTAATGTGTCTGATCAATGTCCATGACCTTAAAACCAATAAAAAATGGTGATTTTAGCGCTACCCTGGATTATTACCAGGCTACTTTTTCCTTTTTCGGGAGGAAGATTCACGTACCACAAGTCTCGTTTTGAGAACTTTGGTTTCGGGTTGTGGTTCCCCTTGATCTTTGTCCCTCATTTCAATGTGCCGAATCAATAATCTGGCAGCTTCCTGACCCATTTCAAATCCTGGCTGATCTACCGAACTAAGTGGTGGATCCATAAGTTGGCTAAAAAACCAGTTACTGAACCCCATCAATGCAATATCATCGGGTATTTTAAGGCCCTTTTCTTTGATCGCTTTCATGGCACCCATGGCCAGCATATCATTATTGGCAAAAATGGCATCAGGCACCGTACTCATAGCCAAGAGTTTTTTGGCGGCTTTTTCAGCCTCTTCAAATGAGCCGTCCGGGCACTGAATGATCAGGTTTTCCTTGTATTCAAGCCCTTTTTCAGCCAGGGCATCACGATATCCGCGCAGGCGATCAGTGCTGATGAGAAGATTGGGGGCAGCCATTAAATGGGCAATTCGCGTGCAACCTTGGTCGATCAGATGTAAAACTGCTTCACGGGCGCCTACATAGTCGTCTACAATGACCTTGCTGGTATTTGGATTGGTATACATCCGATCGTAAAAGACAATTGGCACGCCCTTGGATAAGATTGATTCAATATGGTCGTAATTCGTTGTTTCTCTGGAGATGGAGAGCAACATCCCGTCTACCCGACTATTGAAAAGAGCCTTCATATCGGTTATTTCACGCTGAACCGATTCTTTGGTTTGGGTAATAATGACATTGTATCCAGCCTGGTAGGCTACATCCTCAATCCCACTGATGACGGTACTGAAGAAAAAGTGCACGATTTCAGGGATGATCACCCCGATGGTGTTAGTTTTCTTCTGGCGCAGACTTAAGGCTACAATATTGGGTTGATAATTCAGTCGCTCAGCCAGTTCGTTGACAGCTTTTTTAGTTTCGGAGCTAATATCCGGATGATCTTTCAGGGCACGGGAAACCGTGGAGGGAGAAATGCCTAATTCACGGGCGATGTCTTTTATGGTGACTTGGTTGAATTTCATAGATGTGAGTCCAGGTTGCAGAAATCAGTTTTCGCAAAACTTTGAACTTATAAATATACAATTATTCAATCACTTCAATTTATCTTTCGGTCAATAATTTTGCAGGCGTAAATTGATCTGTTTGTAATTATGGGTATTCAAAAAATTCATTTCTGCCTTCATCTGATTCGAATATGGTTGTTAGCCTTTGTAAGCCTGGGGTTTTCTGTTTTTTATTCTTTTGCCCAGCCAGCTTCCTTCACCGAGCTATCGACACCTTCTATGTCTAATGCAAAGGAAGCTACCGGGGTTTCGATTGCAGACTATGATAACGATGGTGATGATGATATTTTTATAGCTGCCAATCCATGCAGGATTTACCGAAACGATGGAAATTTTCAATTTGCAGAAGTGGCTGGTGCTCTCGGTATTAGCGCTATTGGAAAGTTAGGTCTCTGGCTAGATGCAGATAACGATGGGTGGTTAGACCTGCTGGTCAGTGGATATAATTTTCTGGATTTCTATCACAATAATAACGGAAGTAGCTTCTCCCGGATAAGCACTTCAGGATTGAGGGGTACAAAAGTCCAGATTGGTTTAATGGCTGGAGATTTAAATGGGGATGGTTTATTGGATGTTTATGTGAATAACTTTAAACTGGAAAATCAGCTCTTTTTAAATTATGGAGATAATCAATTCCGGGATCGAATTCAGGGTTCGGGATCAGAAGTCAACGACCAATCCATGGCCGGAGTGTTGTTAGACGTGGACCAGGATAACGATCTTGATATCTATATAACTTTTGATGGGTACAAACCTAATCGGTTGTTTATTAATAACGGTTCAGGCTCTTTTCTAAATCAAGCAGCTCATTTTGGTGTTGAAACTCGTACCCAGGGAATGGGTGTTGATATAGGTGATTTCAATAGAGATGGAAAATACGATTTTTATATAGCCAACCTTTTTGAAAACTCGCTTCTAAAAAGTAATTCTCAAGGCTTGTATCAGGAAGTGGCTAAAGCTGCCGGGGTGAATGATAATGGTATGGGATGGGGTGTTACCTGCTTTGATTTTAACAATGACAAATGGACCGACATCTATTTGAATAACGAATATAATTTTTCACCCTTTGCTAACAAATTGTATAAAAATAACGGTGACGAAACATTTACCGATGCCGCTATGGGAACCGTGTTGGAAAATAGAAGAAGCGGATTTGGATGTGCGGCAGCTGATTTTAACTCCGATGGTCTGCAGGATCTTGTTTTAGTTAACAGCACAGGCGTACAGGCCATTCGCATTTTTAGGAATACGGGTCTGCCACGTCAATGGCTGGAATTGACTTTGGTGGATCCGCAAGGAAATAAATTTGCCACCGGAGCCCATGTAAAAGTTTATTCCAATAACACCTTACAAATGGATGATGTTACGGTTGGCTCCGGATGGTATTCACAGAATTCTTATCGCCTGCATTTTGGAATGGCAGAAGATCATCAGGCCGATTCTGTTGTGATCACCTGGGTGGGCGGACGCCAAACGAAGATTTATGATTTACCGGCCAATAATCATTACTTAATTTCATCAAATGGGTCTTATCAGGTTTTTACATCTATTCAGTATCAGAGCATTTTAAGTAATCCAAACCTGTTGATTCCGTTTGAAGAACTTCCGGGCGAACTTCCTTCCATTCCAGAGCAAGCATCTATTGCACGTCTTTGGAATGAACAACTTTTAGAGGCAATTCGAAACGACTTTGCCAGACCAACCGTTCATGCCCGCAACTTGTTTCATGTTTCAGCAGCGATGTATGATTCATGGGCAGTTTATGATGATCAGGCCCGGACTTTTTTCTTAGGAAATGAGGTAGGAGGGTTTCACATCCCCTTTGAGGGAATTGATAAACCTGTCAGTCCTGAAGAACGTGAGAGAGCTCGTGAGATCGCTTTAAGTTATGCGTCCTTTCAGTTGATCAAATACAGATTTAGAAACTCACCCGGAGCCACCGAAACCAATGCCCGCCTGACAAAACAGTTTCAAACATTGGGGTTAAATTCAGCGATAACGTCAACTGACTATTCTACGGGTTCTCCGGAAGCTTTAGGTAATTACATTGCTGAACAGATTATTGCTTTTGGAAAAGAGGATGGATCTAATGAAGATAATGACTATGCAAATAGATACTATAATCCGCTAAATCCCCCCTTTAGACCCGAGCTGCCTGGCATATCTCGTGTGATAGATCCTAACCGATGGCAACCACTTCAACTTAAGACGTTTATTGATCAAAGTGGTTTTGAAATTGGTGACGTACCGGCTTTTTTAAGCGCAGAGTGGGGGCGGGTAGTACCCTTTTCGCTAACAGAAAAGGATTTATCAATTAAACGAAGGAATGGTCAAAACTATTGGGTTTACCTCGATCCCGGAAAACCACCAACATTGGATACATTACAGTTAACTCCTCTATCCGAAGAGTTTAAAAAATCTTTTTTGTTAGTATCCATGTGGTCATCGCACTTAGATCCGTCTGACGGAAAGCGAATTGATATCTCTCCTCGAAGTATCGGAAACATCAAGAATTATCCGGTCAGGATGGAAGGGCATCTCGATTTTTATAATACGGAGGAAGGAGGAGACTCAGGAACAGGTAGGGAAATAAATCCAAAAACGGGGTTGCCATACGTGCCTCAGTGGGTTTACAGAGGTGATTATACGCGCGTGCTTGCTGAATTTTGGGCGGATGGCCCGAAATCTGAAACTCCGCCTGGACATTGGTTCTCCATTCTTAATTCTGTAAATTATCATCCTGCTCTCGTTCGGAAATTTCAAGGTATGGGGCCTGTTTTGCCAGCACTCGAATGGGATGTGAAATCCTATTTGGCTTTGGGGGGCGCTCTTCACGATGCTGCAGTTGCCACCTGGGGAGTGAAAGGTTTCTATGATTATGCACGCCCTGTTTCAGCCATTCGATCTATGGCTCAAAAAGGGCAGTCTTCCAACCGGGATCTTCCGGGCTTTCATCCGGCCGGTATTCCTTTGATTCCTGGTTTTTCGGAGATAGTAAAATCAGATGATCCTCTGGTAGGATCATCCGGAGAAAATTTGAATAAAGTCAAATTGTATGCGTGGAAGGGACCTTCGTTTATCAAAGATCCCAAAGTGGATGTATCGGGAGTAGGTTGGATTCTTGGTGAAAACTGGTGGCCATATCAGCGTCCTACCTTTGTGACGCCACCGTTTGCGGGATATGTTTCAGGCCATTCTACCTTTTCCAGTGCAGCAGCAGAACTGATTACACAGTTTACCGCAGATCCTTATTTTCCGGGAGGGTTAGCAGAGTATGTGGCAAAAAGGAATGAATATCTCGTTTTTGAAGAAGGGCCCAGTGAGGACGTCAAGTTACAATGGGCAACCTATAAGGATGCCGCTGACCAATGTAGTCTTTCGCGCATTTGGGGTGGTATTCATCCACCATTTGATGACTTTCCAGGTCGAAGGACCGGGACAATCATTGGCCAAAGAGCTTTTCAACACGCAAAGACTTACTTTGACGGATCGTTATCAATTTTCCCTCTTGGCATTTCGTACTTCCCCAATCCATCCAGGTCACAGGAAGGGGTTACATTGTTGGCCGATTCAGAGATCTCAAAAATAGAGGTATTTGATCTGAGAGGTAAGCAGGTATCGCCATCTGAAGTCATTTCTATTTCCAGCCGGGCATCCGTTGTACGTTTGGAAGGCCAAGCCCCAGGCATGTACATATTGAGGGTAACTGCTCAGAAAGGGATTTCTACTGTGCGTGTTATTCTTAGCAACTAGGCTCTGATTTATCCCGGAAAATAAGGATCTGCGGTAAACTGTGTAATCAGTTCTGCTGCTGCACTGGAAAAGGTAGAATGGCCTGAAACATATCCCGCAAACGGTGGCGGTACCGTTTCCTAAAAAAAATACGCTGTTTTTAGGGAATTTCATTGGTTTAGAATATACGCTATCTCTATATTGGCAGATGTTATCATATTGTTAAACACTAATAATGTGATTTCATGACCAGTATAAACAACAATTCAAACCCTAACAGTAATGAAGCGACCGATTTACCTACTCATGCTTTTGGTATTTGCCGTCTTCGTCATGAATTCGTGTGACGATGGAAACGCAGATACAGAAGTCATTGATTCAGCACCAGCGATTAAAATCGTAAGTCCTGGAAATTTTGTCTTGGAAGGCAGTTTTCAACTAACCGTTGAGTTCTCTGATGGATTTGTCGAAGAGCTATCAAGATCTCCTTTGGCCTCTGCATCTTACACAATTACTCAAAGCGATTCGGCAACATTAGTACCCAATGGGTCAGGAACTTTCACCGTTTCAGGAATCTTTACTAAAGTTGATCAGGCATTTGCTAATACATTGACTCCCGGAAAGTATTTCTTTAACGTTCAGGCAACGGATTCCAAGGGTAATGTTTCAAAAAAGCATATCAAGTTCGAAATCATTAAAGATTTTGATTTTATTGGTTTAATTGGAAGTGCTACTCCCGGAGGTTGGGGTACAGATACGCAGATGACACGAGATGCTGCAAATCCAGCGTTGTGGGTTATCAACAGTATAGCTTTAACAAGTGGTGAAGCTAAGTTTAGAGCAAATGGTAATTGGACAGTGAACTGGGGTGCCACCGGTTTCCCTAGTGGCACAGGAACACAAGATGGCCCTAATATTCCCATTACTGCCGGAACCTATAAAGTATCCATCAACATCACTGATGGTAAATATAGTTTTTCACCCCTCTAAGTTTTCTTAGCTTATATATTTAACATTTCAATATGAAAAATTATTACACAATAATAAAGCAATGTCTTCTATTCGTGATCATGCTTTCAAGTGCTTCTGTTTTTGCCCAAAGAACCGTCACTGGTAAAGTGGTTGATGGTAATGATAATAGCGGTATTCCGGGCGTAAACATTCTCGAAAAGGGAACTTCTAACGGAACAACCACTGATATCGATGGAAACTATACCATTAGCGTTTCCGATAATGCAACCTTGGTTTTTTCCTTCGTTGGATATTCTACTCAGGAGGTAACCATTGGTACTCAAACCGTTGTGAATGTTTCGTTAGCATCGGATGTCACCACACTTTCTGAGATCGTTGTTACTGGATATGGTTCTCAAGACAAAAAGGAGATCACGAGTGCGGTGGCCAGTGTTAAAGAAAAAGATTTTAACCAGGGTAACGTAACTTCACCAACGCAATTGATTGCAGGTAAAGTAGCTGGTCTCTCCATAGTTAGGCCAGGAGGAGATCCTAATCAAGGTTTTACCATTCGTCTAAGGGGTATTTCAACTTTTGGTGCGAACGGAGGACCGCTGATTGTATTGGATGGGGTGATTGGAGCTTCGCTCGATAACGTGGATCCGAATGATATCTTGTCCATGGATGTTCTAAAGGATGCCTCTGCTTCTGCTATTTATGGAGCTCGGGGTTCAAGTGGGGTAATCATTGTAACCACGAAAACCGGAAAAGCAGGTAAGTCTTATACCAATGTGGATTATAATGGTTTTGTTACCCTTGATCAGGTGGCTAACAAATTAGATGTTGGGTCTCCCGAAGAATTCGTGGCTCGTGGGGGGCAGGATTTTGGTGCCCGCACCGATTGGTTTGATGAATTGACTCAAACCGGTACCTCGCATACACACAACGTTTCAGTAACCGGTGCATCTGGAAATACAACCTACCGTGCTTCGGTCAATTACAGAGATAATCAGGGTATCGTGAAGGGCGTGGGTTTTGAACGCCTCAATACCCGGTTAAATGTAGGTCACTCAGCGTTGAATAACAGATTAAGATTTGATGTGAATTTATCATTTAACAATAGAGATCAGGAATCCATTAACCTGGGTGCTTTCAGATATGCTGTGATTTATAACCCAACCGCGCCTATTTTTGATCCTGCCACTGCCAATAACCCAAATGACCCCAATGGTGGTTATTTCCAAAGACCCTTGTTTGACTTTTTTAATCCTGTAGCACTTTCAAAGCAGCAAGAGATAGTGGGTAAAAGGAAAAACATATTAACTAACTATAAGGTTGAATTTGATATTCTTGAAAATTTAACCGTTTCGGCAAATTATGCTCAAGATCGTGAGATTGGTATGAATGGTTTTTTTGCTTCTAGCAAAGACTTGAGTTTTGGAGCAGGTTCAAGGGGAGTCGGCAGAAGAGATACGTACGATAATCTTAACCAAATACTTTCAGGTACTTTGAAATACAGCAAGAAATTTGGGGATCTTAACGTAGACGCTTTGGTTGGTTTGGAAACCCAAAAAAGACAAAGTGAAGGTTTTGCCGTTCAGGTGAAGCAGTTCTTAAATGATGCTACCGGTTTTGATAACTTATCGTTTGGTTCAGTTCGTAATGGAGGAAATACAGAAGCGTCAAGTTTTAGAAACGAAAATGTATTGAATTCCTCTTTCCTTCGAACCAATCTTAATTACAATAATACTTATTTCCTTTCCGCCAGTCTGCGAACAGACTCCTATAGTGGGTTTGGAGCGAATGAAAAAACAGGTTTTTTCCCAGCTGCCAGTGCTGGTGTTCAAATTACTGAATTGGTTGATTTGGGAATCGTTAATAGTCTGAAATTGAGAGCCTCTTATGGAGTTTCGGGTAATCTTCCTCCGGCATCCGATTTAGCCTTGGCAGTTTTGAGGCCCGGAGGTTTAGTCGATTTCGATGGAGACCCTCTCACGCAAGGGGATTTGTTTGTTTCTCAAGTACAAGCCAGAGATCCGAATCCAACCTTGAAATGGGAGACTAAGACAGAATTTAACGTAGGTTTTGATTATGCGTTGATGGATGGAAAAATAACCGGGTCGATAGAGTATTACACTCGTAATATTGATGACTTGCTTTATAATATTGGACTTCCTGCCGGAGCCCCAAATCCGTTTGGTGCTGTAGGAGCAGATGGCACAGCCATATCTAACGTAGCAGGAAATGCGTGGGCAAATATTGGAAGTTTACAAAACGGAGGTTTTGAATTTATTGCCACCTATAATAATCTTAAGATTGGAGCAGTAAGTTGGACACCAACCGCCAATTTTACCATTTATGATAGAACTCGTATCAAATCTATTAGTGTAGGCGAATTGGGAGTTTCAGAGATTCGTTTATCAACTCCTGGTTCTCCAGGTCAGAACAATAATGAAATTATACGGAACGTTCCTGGTGATCTCTTAGGGAATATGTACGGTCCACGTTATTTGGGAACGGACGAAAACGGAAGATATGTTTTATCTACGACTGATCCTGATGACTTTGAAGTGGTAGGAAATGGACTTCCTACGGCTGAATTTGGATTGGCTAACTCATTTCTTTATAAGAACTGGGATGCCAATGTATTCTTTAGAGCCATAGTGGGGCATGATTTGTACAATTCCTACAGAGGATTTTATGAGAATAGAGATCCAGTGGCTAATACTTGGAATTTTGTAAAGACGGATAAAACACCCATAGTAAGTCAGTCAGCTACTTTCTCTTCTTTATATGTAGAAGATGCTTCTTATTTAAGACTGGATAATATTTCGATCGGTTATAACCTTCCAGTAGATAATAATGTATTCTCTAAAGTACGTTTTTATGTGACAGGACAGAATTTGTTTACGTTGACCAAGTATACAGGTATTGATCCAGAGGTTCGGTATTCCGATGCGGAGATTGTGGGTAATGACTTTAATGCAAACCTGGCCCCCGGACTTGAAAGAAGAAACACCTTTTTCCAGACAAGATCTTATACTTTTGGTGTTAACTTAAGCTTAAAATAAATTAGTAAATCTTTAATTATATGAAAATAAATATAATGACAAAGGCTTTCACTTTAGTAACCCTCTTAGGGTTTTTAAGTGTGGCATGCGAAGCACCTGATCAAAAGATATTTGATGGGTTGGATAGAGATGCGGCCTTAAACACAACTGATCCTGTGGCCTTACAGGCATTTTCAGCGGGGGCCTATCGGCCACTTGTTGGAAATTGGGGAGGTCATAATTCCTTATGGTCGCTGAATGAAGTTTCATCGGATGAAATGGTGATTACGCAAAAGGGAACTGACTGGGAAGATGGTGGACAATGGATTCGGGTTCATCGCCATCAATACCTGCCTTCTGAGCAATCCGTTAACAATGGCTGGACCTATTGTTATAATGCGATAGGAACGATTAACAACTTTCTTAAGAATTTTGGTGCAAACCCTACTCTGAGGTCAGAGTTTGAATCATTGCGTGCAATGATTTACCTGTGGCTACTGGATGCCTATGGTAATGTTCCGATAATTACCGAGACCACAACGGATGCAACGCCTGCCAATAATACTCGTCAACAGGTTTATGACTTTGTAGAGCAAAGTTTATTGGATAACCTTTCAAACCTAAGAAAGGAGAAAACCTATGGCACCATGAATTATTATGTGGCTAATGCTGTACTCGCAAAACTTTATCTGAACGCAGGTGTTTACACCGGAACTCCACAATGGTTAAAGGCAGCAGAAGCTGCTAAAGAAATCATTGATGATGGTCTATATAGTCTGGAGCCAAATTTCTTTGATAATTTTGCAACTCAGAATGCTGGATCGTCAGAAAATATTTTTGTGATCAATTATGATGAGGCGAATGCGACCGGTTTCAATCTGGCCCAAATGACTCTTCATTATTCCAGTCAGGCTACGTTCAATTTACAAGCACAGCCGTGGAATGGTTATAGCTCCTTAGAGGAGTTTTACAATTCCTTTGATCCTGATGATAATCGAATTAATAGTTTTATTGAAGGTCCTCAGTTTTCATCTACCGGAGTAAGGCTGACAGATTTAAATGCGGAGGCATCTGACCCGGATGGTCAGCCTCTGACATTCACGCCTTTCATCTCCATGCTGGCTCCTGGAGCCCTGAGACAACAAGGTGTGCGGGTAGGTAAATTTGAGTTCCGGCTGGGCGCTGCTCAGGAATTGAGTAACGATTATCCTATCTATCGCTATGCTGATATCCTTTTAATGAGAGCCGAGGCTCTATGGAGACTTAATCCAGCAAGTACCGAAGCTTTAAATCTCGTTAATCAGGTCAGACTACGTTCCTTCCCAGGTAATCCGCTCGCATCGTTAACAGCTGATGAGCTTTTAGCTGAACGCGGTAGAGAGATGTTTGCGGAGTATTACAGAAGACAAGATCTGATTAGATTTGGCAAGTTCAATGATGCATGGTGGGAAAAACCTGTTTCCAGTGCAACGAAGAATATCTTTCCGATACCAGCTCTTCAAATACAGAGTAACCCTGATCTGACTCAAAATCCTGGGTATTAATCATAGTTCTATTTTCTTGGAAAAGCGTGTAATTTTACACGCTTTTCTTTTTTAATCTAATGGCTGCTTGTAACTGGAAGTTTTGGTTGTTGATGGTAGGAGCTACTGTTGTACTGCTTAGTTCGTGTGAACGTGATCCGGATAAAGCATTTAAATCTATACTTTCAGATCATTCCGGTATAGCTTTTTCAAACGACCTTGTTTATACTGAAAATCTCAATGCCTATACCTATCGAAATTTTTATAACGGAGGGGGCGTGGCTTTGGGAGATATTAATAATGATGGACTATTAGATATCTACTTTTCAGGCAACCAGGTGGATAATAAGCTTTATTTGAATAAAGGTAATTTTGTTTTTGAAGACATTACTCAAACAGCAGGAGTAGCTTGCCAGAGCGTTTGGTCAACAGGGGTTAGTATGGCAGATGTTAACGGAGATGGCCTGCTGGATATCTATGTGTGCAAGTCCGGCCCTCCTCAGCGAGGGATCAGACATAATGAGTTATTTATTAATAATGGAGACCTGACCTTTACAGAGTCCTCAAAAGCATGGGGCGTTGATCATGAGGGTCTTTCTATTCATGCCGTTTTTTTTGACTTCGACAATGATGGAGATCTGGATTTTTACTTATTAAATAACTCAAACCGATCGGTTGGTGTGTTTGATCTAAAAAAAGGACAAAGAGAGGTGCGGGATGATTTTGGAGGAAATAAGTTTTACCGAAATGAAGGAGATCATTTTGTGGAAATAAGCAAACAAGCTGGGATCTTTAGTAGCGCTATCGGCTTTGGTCTTGGGGTTAGTGTTTCCGATGTTAACAAGGACGGTTGGATGGATATCTATGTAGCAAACGACTTTTTTGAGCGAGATTATTTTTATATTAATAATGGTGATGGAACTTTTAGGGAAGTTTTAGAGCGAGTGTTGAATGAAACAAGCATGGGTTCAATGGGGGTTGATATCGCTGACTTGAATAATGATTCTTATCCTGAGATTTACGTAACTGAGATGTTGCCATCAGAGATTTCAAGGGTAAGAACTAAAGCAGTATTTGAGTCATGGGATAAGTACTCAGCTAATGTGGAGTCAGGTTACTTCCGGCAATTCAACAGGAATACGTTGCAACTAAACAATGGAGCCAATCCCAATGACCTAAAGGAAGTAAATTTTAGTGAAATTGGGAGATTTGCGGGTGTTCATGCCACTGACTGGAGTTGGGGAGCGCTACTATTTGATTACGATAACGATGGATTAAAAGATGTTTTTGTTGCCAATGGGATAGCAAAAGATCTTACGGATCAAGATTATATTCATTTTAGTTCTAATGTGCTGGTTAGAGGCTTTAATAGTTCTAGCAGGTCTGGATTACTGACAGGACTTATGGATACCATGCCTTCAGCTCCAATTAGAAACTACATTTTTAAGAATGATGGGGGCCTTCATTTTACGGATAAGTCAATAGAGGAAGGTTTGAATGCACCTACATTTTCGAATGGATCAGCGTATGGCGATTTGAATAATGATGGTAGGTTGGATCTTGTAGTCAATAATGTCAATGAAAAGGCCCTTGTCTATAAAAATTTATCAAATAGAGAAAATCATTATCTACAAATAACTTTTAAGGGAATATCACCAAATACCTCATCCATTGGATCTTCGGCAACCCTTTATTGCTCGACCGACAAATATTTTGTGGAGCAATCTCCTATCAGAGGGTATTTGTCCTCTATCGACCATAAACTTCATGTAGGAATTGGGAAACATAGGATCATCGACTCCGTTGTAGTTTCCTGGCACCGTGGAGGATGCTCTGTGCTTTATGGGGTTGTGCCTGATCAACACTTGATAATTGATGAAGGTAAGAGCGCCAAAAATTTTAAGAGACCCCATTCTACCAAAATTTCCCCTTTATTTGAGAAACTATCTTATTCTTTTGATTACAGCACTACTGAAACAGAATCTTTTTCGGATTTCAACAGGGATAGGCTTCTGATGGAAATGATTTCAGGCGAAGGAGCATCATTTGCGATCGGAGATGCTAATCGTGATGATCTGGATGATATTTATGTTTGCGGAAGTGGTGGGAGGCCGGGCACTCTGTTAATGCAATCTCCTGAAGGAAAGTTTACGATTCACGAACAGGAAACATTTCAAAGAGACTCATTATATGACGATACACAAGCGCTTTTTGTAGATATCGATCGTGATCAACAAATGGATTTGTATGTGGGGAGTGGCGGAAACCGATTTTCTTTTTCATCACCCCAATTTCAGGATCGTATTTATCAAAAAATTGATAGTAAGAGCTTTATTCGGACAGAGAATACTTTACCTATAAACTATGATCCTACAAGTTTCGTAGTTCCGCTTGATATTGACATGGATGGGCATAATGATTTGCTGGTCGGCAGTCGATCAATCCCTTATTATTATGGATTGCCGGCAGATGCCAGACTTCTTTTGTACGATACTTTAAACAAAAAGTACCATGATGTGACGACTATTCGAGGCCCTGAGTTGATTAAGTTAGGTTTGCTAACAGATGCTTGTGTGATTGACTATGATCTTGATTTAGATTTAGATATTGTTATTTGCGGACATTGGATGTCCCCTAAATTTTTTAAAAACACCAACGGCTATTATAAATTGGATGTAGATATTAAATTGCCTCCAATGAATGGTCTTTGGAATATGATTAATGTGGCTGATTTGAATAGCGATGGATTTGATGATATTCTTTTAGGTAATCAGGGGTTAAATTATCTATATCAAGCAAACGCAAATGACCCTTTGACTCTCACGATTTCAGACTTTGATCAGAATGGGTCAATCGAGCAAATCATCTGCAAGGTTAATGGGAGTGGTGAATGGCCTTTAAATCAATTACCTGATTTATGGAAGCAACTACCTTATCTTAGAAAGAAATTCCCGAATTTTGCCTCTTATGCTTCTATAAAAATGTCTGATTTATTTAGCCCTGACCAATTGAAAAGAGCCAAGAGGTACGAAGTAAATGAATTGAGAAGTCAAATTTTGATAAATAAAGATGGAAAGGGTTTCTCTACTTTGTTATTACCGCCAGAAGCACAATATTCAAAAATATACGTTAGCTGTATTAGTGACTTCAACTCAGATGGAATTTTGGATATAATAGTAGGAGGGAATCAGTATAATTGTAAACCTGAATGGGGTATTCAAGCAGCGTCATATGTCCAGTTTTTTTCAGGCAAGGAAAATAGTCAATTTGAATATGTGAAACCTGCTGAATCAGGCCTTGCTATCAGTGATGAAGTAAGAGGAATTGAGAGAATTGAAATAGCTGGCAAAAAATGTTTGGTCGTTGGTACGCGGAATGGATCACTCAAATTTTTCAAAATCTATGAATAGAAATCGGATTTTATTTTTACTGTTTTTATTTAGTACTGGTAGTATTTTTTGGTTGAACTCTTGTAGTACTCCCAGTTACAGTAGGCTAGAGAAGGAAGAGCTAGCCAAAGGTATTAAATATGATAGTTTATTCTTGGGTCTTAAGTTTGGGATGACCAAAAAAGACTTTTACACATCATGTTGGAAGTTAAATCATGATAAGATTATTACACAAGGACCTGGGAATCTTAGCGTAGAGTATAAATTGGATTCTACTGAATTGAAGTACCCGGCTTATATGAGATTTTACCCGGACTTTAATTCAGATACACTTACTCATATGCCCGTAGAATTTACATATATGGCTTGGGCTCCATGGAATCAACACTTATCTGCTGATTCCTTATTAATCGATGTAAAGCAGTTATTAGAACGTTGGTACGGTGGTTCTTTTATTGAATATAAAAATGAATCAGTAAGGGTATGGGCAAGAATTGACGGAAATAGAAGAATTAGACTCTATAAAAAGGGATTATCAACTGTGAAAGTAGAGTTTACGGATGTCAGTGTCAAACGGGATGATTCTTTATGATGATTCGCAGATATCTTCATAGTGTTCCTTGGAAAAGGGTCCTTTTGCTTTTTTTACTGATCTTAAACGGTTGTGCGTTTAAGAAGGAGGTCAAAAATAGTTTACCTTATTTTACTGAGATCCCCAATTCTCAGACTGGAGTACTGTTTAAAAATGAACTTGTGTTTACAGATGAGTTTAACATATTCACATACCGTAATTTTTATAATGGTGGGGGTGTTGCGATAGGAGATATAAATAATGACGGGCTTTCGGATTTGTATTTCACTAGTAATCAAACGAAAAATAAACTTTATTTAAATCGAGGGTCATTTGTGTTTGAAGACATTACTGAAACTGCGGGAGTGGGTGGTAGCCGAGCATGGTCAACCGGAGTTTCCATGGCTGATGTGAATGGGGATGGTTATTTGGATATTTATGTGTGTAATTCTGGAGATGTCATGGGCGATAACAAGCAGAATGAGCTTTTTATTAATAATGGTGATTTAACTTTTTCTGATCAGGCTGAAGCATATGGTATAGCTGATACAGGCTACTCTACACATGCTGTTTTTTTTGATTTTGATCGAGATCAGGATTTAGACATGTACCTATTGAATAATTCTTATCAAGCTATTGGTAGTTTTAATTTAATGAATAACATCCGTCATATTCGGGACTCAGTGGGTGGCGATAAACTGTATCGTAACGATGGTGATAGGTTTGTTGACGTAAGTGAGGAGATGGGAATATTTGGTAGCGTCATTGGATTTGGCTTGGGTGTTTCTGTGGGTGATTTCAATAATGATTTCTGGCCTGATATATTTGTTTCAAACGATTTTTTTGAAAGAGACTATTTGTATCTGAACGATAAAGGTAAGAAGTTTAGCGAAGTGTTACCTGACCGAATGAAATCTATAAGCGCGGCTTCAATGGGTTCAGATGCAGCTGATTTGAATAATGATGGTTTATTGGATTTATTTGTAACAGACATGTTGCCAGAACAGGCGAATAGACTCAAACAAGTTACTACTTTTGAAAATTGGGACAAATTTCAATTTGGTTTTGCCAACGGGTATCATTATCAATACACCCGTAACATGCTTCACGCTAACACAGGCGATGCTTTCTTCATCGAAATCGGCAGAATGGCAGGGGTAGAGGCTACTGATTGGAGTTGGGGTGCTCTTATGTTTGATGTCGATCTAGATGGATATAAAGATTTATTTGTAGCCAATGGTATTTATCAGGATATTACTGATTTAGACTATCTTAGTTTTATTGCGGATGAAAAAAACATGAAGCAAATTGTTTCTACGGGAAAAGTTAACTATAGAGCTCTTGTCGATCCAATTCCTAGTAATCCGATACCCAACTTCATTTTTCAAAACATGGGTAATTTTACATTTAAGAATCAAACTGTTGAGTGGGGATTAGGTAGACCAACCCATTCAAATGGAGCTGCCTATGGAGATTTAGACAACGATGGAGACTTAGATTTAGTTATCAGTAACGTAAATGATTTTTGTTCAGTTTATCGGAATAACACGCCTCATGATTCGGTAAATGGTAATAATTTCCTGAGAATTTCGCTTAGTTACACTGGAAAGAATATTTATGGCATAGGGTCTAAAATCAAGGTTTTTGAAAGGGGGGCCTTCCAGTCATATGAACAAATGCCTAACAGAGGTTTTCAATCGTCAGTAGATACAAAGTTGGTGATCGGAGTGTCAAAAGCAGATTTTATTGACAGTGTGGTTGTTATCTGGCCAGATGAACGCATAACCAAGATCCAGAACGTTAAAAGTAATCAAGAGCTTCATATAGACTATGAAAATTCTTCTCTTGTTAAGAGGCCGGATTGCAGTTTAGCTAAATCAGCAATCCTTAAAGAATTCACCGTACCTGCTGGTATTCATTTTCTTCATCAAGAAAATGTATTCAGTGATTTTAATCGCGAGCGGCTAATTTATCACATGCTTTCTACTGCAGGACCAGCTCTTACAGTGGGGGATGTTAACGGTGATGGTCTTGATGACTTTTATGTAGGCGGAGCCAAAGGCCAGTCAGGCCAACTTTACGTTCAAAATCAAGCTGGTAAATTTCATGTTTTAGATAATCCAGCATTTAGGTTGGATTCAAGCTCAGAAGATGTTGATGCCATCTTTTTTGATATGGATAATGACAAGGATTTGGATTTGTTTGTAGCCAGTGGAGGTTATGAGTTTACTTTTGGGGCGCCTGAGTTACATGATCGGCTTTATTTGAATAATGGTAAAGGCATATTTACTAAGAGCAACCAGAGATCTTTAAGTTCACTTGCCAATGTCTCAAGCGCATTGGCCGCTTCAGATATAGACGGAGATGGTTTTGTTGATTTATTTGTTGGTTGCAGGGCTTTACCTTTTGCTTATGGAATTAAACCAACCTCATATATTTTGATAAATGATGGTAATGGCCAACTCGTAGAATCAAGTGCCAAAGTTGCTCCTGAGTTGAAGTCAATCGGTCATGTAACCGATGCCATATGGTCAGACACAAATGGGGATAAATTGGATGATTTAATAGTTGTAGGTGAATGGATGACTCCAACCATTTTTGTTAATAGTCCTAATTCAGTCTTTACAAAAAAAGAAATTCCTAATTTGGAAGGATGGTGGAATTCGATAGAGGCTCACGATTTGAATGGTGATGGAAATGATGAATACATTTTAGGTAATCATGGCTTGAACTCAAGATTCAAAGCATCGATAGAAAGCCCAATTCTTTTGTATACAAATGATTTTGATAGGAATGGTTCGCTAGAGCATATTTATGCAAGAAAAGTGAATGATAAGATCATTCCTTATACATTGAGACATGAATTGGTGTCTCAGATTCCATCCTTAAAAAAGAAGTTTTTAAAATTTGTTGATTATAAGGATAGTCAGTTGTCGGATATTTTTGATAAACAGGTAATCTCAACAGCATCAATGCTAACTTGCGTCACGCTATCTTCTGGTATTTTAATCAATACGAATGAAAATTTTGTTTTCCACGCGTTTCCACGAATGGCTCAAGTTTCTCCGGTGTATGATGTTGTTGTAGATGATTTTAATGATGATGGATTTAGAGACATTATTTTAGGGGGTAATTTTTTTGAAGCAAAGCCGGAAGTTGGTAGATACGATGCTAGTGTTGGATTAATGTTATTGGGAGATAGTGTGCTGAATTTTCGAATTGTACCTAAAACTACTTCAGGTATTGCTATAGATGGTGCTATTCGTAAGATTAGAGAGATTAAGACCGGAAATCGTATCGGCTATTTATTTGGAATTAATAGTGATTCGATTAGGTTGTATTCGTATTAGAAATTTAGAATGAAAACATGGATATCTTTATTGTGTGTTTTAATTTTTGGTTGTCAAGCCAAAAAAACGGATGAGCAAAAACTGTTCTCTAAGAAGCCATCGCACTTAACTGGCGTATCATTCTCGAATGTATTGTCAGATAGATCTTCCAACATTATTGATTATATGTACTACTACAACGGTGGTGGTGTCGCAACAGGAGATTTGAATAATGATGGATTGTCTGATGTTTTCTTCACATCAAGTGAAGGCACCAACAGGTTATATGTTAATAGAGGTGATTTTATTTTTGAAGATATAACAGAATCAGCAGGAGTTAATAGTCAAGGGTATAGATCTACTGGTGTTGTATTTGTTGATTTAAATGCGGATGGTTTTTTGGACATTTATGTTTGTCAAGTAGGTCATTTTCAAACTTTTACAGGGGAAAATCGGCTCTATATTAACAATGGGGATTTAACTTTTACGAATAAAGCAAAAGAATATGGACTGAATTTTTCTGGTCTAAGTACACACGCTGCTTTTTTTGATTTTGACAATGACGGTGATCTAGATGTTTATTTGTTAAATCACTCCGTACACGCAATTGGCAAATATGGAAGTTCATCGCAACGAATGACCACAAATCCAATTGCTGGTGATCGGTTATATAGAAATATATCTACTGATGGAAAATTTCTTTTTGAGGATGTTACGTCTGAATTTGGAATCTACTCATCACCGATCGGATATGGTCTTGGGTTGACAGTCTCTGACATAAATAACGATGGTTGGATGGATATTTATGTAGGAAATGATTTTCATGAAAGTGATTATTTATACATAAACCAGAATGGCCAAGGCTTTGTTGAGTCATTAGCAAAATGGACTTCCCATACGAGTCGATATTCAATGGGTTGTGATGCAGCAGATTTGAATGGTGATTTACTATTGGATGTTGTGAGCCTGGATATGTTGCCATCTACTCCTGAAATTCTTTTAAGATCTGTTTCTGAGGATACACAAGAAGTTTTTGATATAAAAACTTCTTTTGGATACAGAAAACAATATGTAAGAAATAATATTCAGATGAATATGGAGAATTGTTTTGTGGAGTCTGCTCAGTATTTAGGTGTTCATAATACAGACTGGAGTTGGTCTCCTCTTATTTCTGATTATGATAACAATGGTGAAATGGATTTATTTATTACAACAGGGATTGAGGGAAGACCTAATGACCTAGACTATGTGAATTATGCTTCTAGTGAAGCAAATACTCAGGTAGATTATCGTGATTTAATCGGTAGGATGCCAAAGTTGAGTATTCCCAACCGGATGTTTACTTTTAAATCAGATGCGCCAGCTTTAGATGTGTCAAATCATTGGGGTTTAGCTGAACCTTCTGTTTCAACCGGAGCTTCTTATTGCGATTTAGACAATGATGGAGATTTGGATATTGTCATTAATAATTGCAATCAAGAAGCTTCGATATATAAAAATTTTACAAGAGAGATGATTGGAAATAATTTTATTTCAATTGAACTGCTTGATAGTACTACTTATAATATTCATGGAGTTGGCAGTAAGGTGTATATTTTTCATCAAGGTAAGGTGCAAGTTCGTGAGGTTTCTTTATCAAGGGGATTCCAGTCCGCAGTATCACATACATTGAACTTTGGTTTAGGAACAGGTGCGTCTGTTGATAGTGTTGTTGTTTTTTGGAACGGTAACAAAACGGTATCGCAGGTGTTGTCAAATGTCTCTATAAATTCTAAACACATTATTCATAGGGGTGTTACAAAAATGTCTGGTCATTTGCCTAAAAGGAATTCAAAATTTGCAATTGTACGAAGTGATGTGCCAAACTACCATCATAAAGAGGATACGTTTTTTTCTGATTTTAAAATTGAACCACTAATTCCATATCAATTATCAAGGGAAGGGCCTCCTGTTGTTTTAGGAGATGTAAACGGGGATGGATTAAGTGATTTTTTCATTGGAGGCGGGTCAGGACAGAGTGCGAGACTGTATATACAAAATAGGAACGGCTTTTTTAGTAGTGTTTATGTTGAAGCATTTGAAAAAGATGCACAATTTGAAGATGTGGATGCCGCTTTTGATGACTTTAACAATGATGGACTATTGGATTTGTATGTAGCCAGCGGTGGTAATGTTCGGGATTCATTGCTCTTGGTAGATAGAGTATATTTAGGTGATCGCAACAAATGGTTTGAGAGAAGTGTAGCTTCACTTCCGCCATATTATGTAAATACGTCCAGTGTAAAAGTATTAGATTTTAATAGGGACGGAATAAGTGATTTATTCGTGGGGGGGAGGTCTGTACCTGGATCTTACGGAAGATCGCCAAAGAGTTTTTTTTTGGTAGGGTCACGGGACGGTCGTTTTAAAATTGATCAAACGTATGAACTTGGAATGATAACAGATGCTGAGCCTTTTGATTTTAATGGTGACGGTTGGATAGATCTGTGCGTGGCAGGAGATTGGATGCCTATACAGATTTTGATAAATGATAATGGCTTTTTCAGATCGTTAGATAATGTAGAGGGGATTAAAGATTTATTTGGCTGGTGGAGATCTCTAGCACTTGCGGATATTAATAGCGATGGATTAATGGACATTATTGCAGGAAATGTAGGACTTAATTTGAAGATCAAGCCCAGTGATTTTAAGCCAGTTTTCCTTTATTTGGATGATTTTGATGCTAATGGTCAAATGGATCCAATACTCTTTTATAATCATTCAGAGAAATATATTCCGTTTCAAACTAAAAGTCAGTTAGGAAAACATCTCCCATTTTTGAATAAAAAATTTAACTCGTATAAAGCATTTTCATTAATTTCTTCTCCAGATGAATTGATTGGAAATCCTTCCAAAGATTTAGTTATTCATAAGGCCAATACTTTTGAAACTGTTGTTTTAGTAAATAGAGGCAAATCAAGAGGTTTTGAGAAGATTCAGCTACCCGCCATTGTACAACTGACCACGATTAATGATATTCAAGTGGTGGATACTGATCAAGATGGAATTTCGGATATAGTTTTAGTCGGGAATTCCAACACCCATTCGATTGACCTAGGTGATTCTGGTAATCTAGCAATTATTGTATTACAAGGAACTTCAGATGGCAAGTTTATTTGGAGAAAGATCGATAATTGTATCTCCTGCCAGAAGACCGCCCGTCATATCCGTTACTTTAAGGAACGTAATGAATTTATTGTTTCTTACAATGGTTCCAAGGCGGAAGTCATTTCGCTAGTCTTAAAATGATTTCACCACCATAGAGGTGCAACCTCTGTTCCATTTTTGATATTTGAGCAACTCAGACATTCCTTAGGATATTCATCGAACGGTTTGTTGGGATCGTATTCGCAATAGGGGCCTAAGCTAAAGGGAAGAAGGCCTGGTACAATATAAAATCTACTTTCTTTTTTTCTACAAACGTCAAAATAACCTAGTACTATTTCTCTGCTATCTGACATACTTTTAATGTTACCTTTAATACTTGCAGGTGGAATATCAAAAACGGATCCTGTGTTTTTAGTAAGTAGGTCAACCTGATTCCAGTAACTGTAACTAGATTCTGTTATACTAAACTGATTTATTGTTATATAATGCCTATTTTTAAAGGTTTGATCTGTTTCCCTGCTGCCAAGAAACTGATCCACAGTTGTATTTACTCCATTTGATTCTAATAGATTTATTCTTTGAGGATCAACTACTCCTGAGACGAAGCAAGGAGGAGGAGGAGTATTAAACGGATTTGGAAAGAATGTTAGATCCCAATAATAAGTTTCAGATAAAGACCATCTAAGAAATACTGACTCGTCTGGCAACTTTGTTTTCGAAAAGATGTTTAGTAAACGAGTAAGTCTTTTCCCATCTTTTGTAATGGAAGTCCCTTCATCAATTTTATAATACACAGAATCTTCACCAATAGCATTTGGTAGTTTTGCCGGTGTAGATGTGTATAAATTTTCCCCAATTAGAATCTCTATCCAGTAGTCAATTCCTGCTAATGCTTTTTCTAAGCCAGTAATCCTATAGACTCCGGGAGATGATTCAATACATATATACCGATTCTGATTTGAATCATTCACGCTTACGGACGCACCACTAACTGGTAAGGGCACGGGCGAAGCAGGAATAAGTATACCATCCACCAAAGTGAGAGGAGCGTTTTCATCTACTGTTTTAGTAATTGAAATAAAGTGATCTCCAGAAAGGTCCGTCAATTGGCCATAGATTATAAATTTTGGTTTTTCACGTGGTATATCAATCTTTATGGGATCAATACAACTCCATACGACAACCACGAAGAGGATATTTAGTAATGACCTGGACTTCATGAACTAAAATTTAACAGAATATGTAATTGAAGGAAATGCTGTTCCAAGAATGGAGAGTTTGAATGGTTTCATTTTTAACGTTTCTCTATCGCGTTCAAAAAATACTGAATATGCGTTTCTTCTTGATGTTAGATTGTAAACACCAATAACCAGGTTGTCGTCAATTTTTCTTAAAATACTTCCAATGGTTATTGCTAGGTCTAACCTAAAGTAGTTAGGTATTCTGTAGGAGTTTCTATCTGAATAATTTGGAATCACTACATTGTCGATAAAATAGGTTTCTGTAGCTATGCTAATAGGTCTTCCAGAAGAATAGCTTATATTAGTTGAAAACAGTCCTTTCTTGGCAATCTTTCTGGTTACAACAAATGTTGCATTGTGGGGCTTGTCAAAATTCGAAGGATACCAATCGCCATTATTAATCCTGTTTTGAGTAATCTCATTATTAGTTTTGAGTTGTGATCTTGAAAATGTATACGCCAACCAACCATTCCATTTTCCTAAATTCTTTTTTAACAAAACTTCTACTCCGTTGGCTCGAGCATCGCTATTTACCAGTTCAGTTTCAAGCGTGTTGTTAAGGAAGAGATCGGCAAAATCTTTGTAGTCAAGTTGATTTTGAGTTTTTCTGGAGAATAACTCGATCGAGTACGACCACATAGTATTTTTGCTATTTAAAAAATACCCTACGGAGAAGTTATCTGAAATCAATGGTTTAATATGCACAGTAGGCACTTGCCAGATATCAATTGGTGTAGGTCCTGTGGAATTGGATATTGCTTGTATATATTGGATCATTCTTGAATAACTGAGCTTTATTGTCTGATTTTTTGAAATAGTAATTCTAGCCGAAACACGAGGTTCAATTCCGGAATAAGATTTGATTTTATCGCTGCTACCAAATATCAGGGTGTCAGTAATGGATGACTTATCTTTAACTTGATTCTCACCGTAGAGAAACACAGAATCAGCTCCCTGCTGAAAATAATAAGATGCTCTTAAACCTGCTGAAAGTGCAAATTTACCTTCGTTATTCCAATCGTCAGATAAAAAAAAGGCAAGTTCAGATCCATTGTCCTTATCTATACTTCGACTTTGAATAAGAGAGAGGTTATCATAAGGAGAAATGGTTTCGGGTTTACTGGTATATCTAATGCCCTCTACCCCGAGAATAAACTCATGTTTTTTTAGTGTTGCTAAACCACTGATTTTGCCTTGGATATATTTGATGCCATTGGTTACTGTAGCCGATTCTGGACCAGAAGGATCAAAATAGCTATTGGAAAAATCCCCGTAGGCAAGCATACTTTGAATAGAAAGATTATCGTTTAAAAAGGCTTTTAGATTAAGGGATGATACTGAGACATTCCATTTATATCCAAATTGATTCGAGAACTTGAAGTTATCACTTGTTTGTAAAGTATTTACTTCGAGTTGCAATTTTTGATTTATTTTATAGAATATACTTCCGTAGATGTCATAAAACTGAATAGAACTATTTTTAATATCTGCATTTTGAACTTTACGTAAAAGCCAATTGGCATTAGAGACCCTTGAACTTAGAAGGACACTTAGTTTTTCCTTAACGATTGGTCCCTCGAGTGTCAGTTTATTGGAAGAAGTGCCCAAAGAAGCCTCGAGTCCCCATTTTTCAAGATTACCCCTTTTCATTTGAATTTTTAATGCTGAACTTGCTCTACCGCCATACTGACTAGAGAGACTGCCCTTATATAATTCAGCATTTTGAACAACATCAGGATTAAATGGTGATAGAAATCCCATGGCATGATTGGAGCTTATTACCATAGCATCATTCATTAAAATCAAATTTTGGTCAGTTTGTCCGCCACGAACGTTAATTCCGGATGAACCCTCTCCCACAGAGGTAACCCCCGGCATGGATTGTATACCTTTTATTACATCTGGCTCACCAAGAAAGGCAGGAAGTTTTTTTAAATCTTCTATTGTCATGCGAACGATTCCAGTGCTTACTTTTACTAATGCCTGTTGCGAATTTTCACCTGTTATAACAACTTCGTCCAAGCTTGTTCTTTTTTCAGCCATTTTTACATTTATTACCCCATTACCATAAAGAGCAATTTTATAAGTAATAGGTATCATGGAGATATGACGGAACGTTACTTTATGAATTCCTGCTTCCAGTTCTATAAAATATCGCCCGGCATCATCTGTAGTTGTGCCAGAAAATTTGTTATCTGTATAGATGCTAACTCGGCTGATAGGCAAATTAGTTACTGAATCTGTAATGGTTCCGGTCAAGGAGTAGCTATCTTTTTTGTCTTTTTGTTCGCGAAAAACATACCTTAAACTATCAGACTGTGATAGAACTGGCGAAAGTTTAAAAAGAAAAAGAACACCTAGTATGAGTGTTGGGATAATTTTAATTCGTGATTTCACAACTCTAAATATATCTTCAATTTACATTATTTTTGGTAATTATTTTAAATGAAGAGCGATGAATTACAAAAAGTTTTACCCTATCATTTTTTTTCTGTCTTTTTTCTATTTGCATGAAATATCTGCCCAGAATGACCGAAACTGGACAGTGGTCGCAACAGAGTTTTCGGATAAAAATTACTTTGGGGTTACCGTAGCCAATGGCATGATTGGTCTGGTGTCTAGCCCAGAGCCCATGAAGGTAAAGGATGTAGTACAAAATGGAGTATACGATTACTACCAACGCGGCCGTGTTTCTAATATCCTTAAAACATTCAATCATGTAAATATGAATCTGGATGTTAACGGTAGGAGAGTGGGCCCTACCACGATCACCAATTATCGACAATCATTAGATATGAAAAAGGCTATCTTGAATACCCAGTTTGAGGTAGGAGAAGATGTGTCGGTCTCACATTCGCTGATGGCTCTTCGTCATTTACCCTATACGGCTCTTACTATCGTTCAGATAAAAGCACTGAAAGACGTAACCATAACTCCTATGAGTGTTATTGAAGCACCCAACCATTTGACGAATGTACGGAATCTATTTAGTGAAATCGATCGCCCCCATGTGACCATCCCTTTGCTTACATCTGTGGGCAAAAGCCCTTCAGGCAAACATACCGTAGCCGTTTCGAACAGTTTTATCTTTTCTGAGCCTCATGGAGAAGAACCCCATTTGATTCATGAGGACTGGGATTACAACATGCATCTGGCGAAATTTTATAAGCAACTTAAAGCAGGCGACACGTACACGTTTAGCATAGTTTCGTCAGCTACCTCCACCGCTGATTTTCAAGATCCTATGAATGAGGCTGAGCGTTTAACCGTATTTGCCAAATTGGAAGGAACCCAGTTCCTACTTCAGCGCCACGAAGCAGAGTGGAAAAAACTTTGGCGGAGTGACATCGTTGTTGAAGGGGATGAGCAGGTGCAAAAAGATATACGCTTTGCGCTCTATCACTTATATTCCTTCGCGCGGGAAGGTACCTCCAATAGCCTTTCGCCTATGGGGCTATCAGGGCTCGGTTATAATGGTCACGTTTTCTGGGATACGGAATTGTGGATGTATCCACCTTTGCTGGCTTTGCAACCAGAGATAGCTAAGTCGCTGTTGGAGTATAGATTCCAACGGTTGGAAGCTGCCAAGAAGAATGCCTTTTCGCATGGATATAAAGGGGCCATGTTTCCTTGGGAATCCTCTTCAGAAGGCACAGAAGATACTCCAGTGTGGGCGTTAACAGGCCCGTTTCAGCATCACATTACCGGGTGTGTAGGCTGGGCATTCTGGAAATACTATCAAGTGACGAAAGATAGAGTTTGGCTTCGGGAGCGTGGCTACCCGATGCTAAAAGAAGTGGCCGATTTTTGGGCCAGCAGGGTAGAACGGAAGGCCCTCGGTAAGTATGAGATTAACAACGTTATTGGAGCCAACGAGTGGCAGGAAAATATTGACAACAATGCCTTTACAAATGCCATGGCGATAACGGTTTTGCGATATGCTACGCAAGCGGCAAAAGAACTCGGCCTTTCTCCCAACCCTGACTGGGAGCATGTCGCTCAAAACATACCCATTTTGAAATTTCCCGATGGCACAACTCGTGAAAATTCAACCTATGGAGGTGAGGTTATTAAACAAGCGGATGTAAACTTATTAGCATTTCCACTCGACATCATATCCGATAAGCTACAAATCGAAAAAGATTTAAAATATTATGAGCCCAGGTATGCACCTGATGGTCCTGCCATGGGATTCTGTGTGGTGGCTACATTATACGCGAAACTAAATCAGCCTGAGAAAGCATTGGATATCTTTGTGAAAAGTTATGAGCCTAATAAAGTACCTCCGTTTGGTGTCCTCTCTGAGACAGCCGGAGGAACAAATCCATACTTCGCCACCGGAGCAGGGGGTATGCTACAAACCATTATTTTTGGATTTGGAGGCTTACAAATAACGGACGCTGGTATCCAGCACACTAAGTCTGTGTTGCCTAAAAAATGGAAATCGATGCAATTAAAGGGAGTAGGAGTGACAAAAACCACCTATAGTATAAAGTAATATCCCATTTGTAGAATATCTTTGCAAGATTAATTCGTTCATGAAATCATTAATCACTTCCGTTTTGATTGGAGTTTTGCTGATGGCCTGCACCAGTTCAGCCGATTATCAATCAAAGACACAAAATGCAGAATTTCTTCATCGCACCATGAGGGTGATAACGGATCGGATTGTACATGATATTTTTTCACCACCGGTAGCTAGCCGTATTTATGCCTACGTCAGTATTGCTGGATATGAGGCTGTCAGGCATGAATTTCCCGGATACGTTACTCTGGCAGGCCAGGTCAAAGGGTTGGAATCAGTGCCCTTACCGGAAGCAGGAAAAAAATATGCACATACTATTTCAGCTGCGCAAGCGATGTTCAAAGTCGGCCGAGCTCTTGTATTCTCAGAAGATCAAATGGATGAGTACTACGAAAAATTACTTGTTGATTTTGAAGAAACGGGTGTTCCTCGGGATGTCTTAAAGCGCTCTTTGGCGTATGGCGATCAGGTAGCGGAGCACATTCTTCAATGGTCAAATGGCGATAACTACAAGCAAACACGTACGTTTCCCAAGTACTCAATCGAAAAAGATCCTGCAACGTGGAAACCCACCCCTCCGGCATATATGGATGCGGTGGAACCTCATTGGAATAAAATCAGAACATTTATCATTGATTCGGCTGCTCAATTCAAACCGGCTCCACCCACTCCCTTTTCTATTGATAAGAAGAGTAAATTCTATCAAGAAGCATTCGAAGTATATGAAATGGTCAAGAATGCTTCAGATGAACAGAGGGAAATAGCTAGCTTTTGGGATTGTAATCCATTTATGATGAATGTGAGGGGACATGTCATGTTTGCAACCAAGAAGATTTCACCCGGTGGTCATTGGATTAATATTACCCGGGTGGCTTGTGCTAAAATCCAGGCCAATCCGGCCCGAACGGCAGAAGCTTATGCAATGGTATCCATTTCCTTGATTGATGGATTTATCAGTTGCTGGGATGAAAAATATCGCAGTAAACTTATTCGCCCGGAGAGTTATATAAATCAATATATTGATGAAAACTGGCTACCCATTTTGCAAACACCCCCGTTCCCTGAGTATACTAGCGGCCATAGCGTTATTTCTGGGGCCGCCTCCGTAGCATTAACACATTTATTTGGCAACAACTTTTCATTCATTGATTCAACCGAAGTAGTTTTTGGTCTGCCGGTTCGTAGGTTTGAATCATTTTATCAGGCATCCTCTGAAGCTGCCATCAGCCGAATGTATGGTGGAATTCATTACCGACCGGCTGTAGAGGAGGGCTTACACGAGGGAAAATTACTTGGTTCTTTTGTTGTGAGTAAAATTCAAACAAGACAATCAGCCAACTCAGAAGAGTGATGATGTGCTCCAAAAGAGAAAAATGATTTTTTTCGTGTCAATTCCATAGCAAAGTTCAGACTTTAGGAAAATTTGTGGAAACTTTAGCGGATTATATTCCCAAAAAACGTTCAATGAATACGTCAATATTTCAGTGGTAGTGAACCCCCAAATCAGTACGGTTTTGGCTAAACCAATAGCGTTTTCTGGTCAGGCAAGCGGAACACGAAGACCTTCAAATAGGCTTATGGAGGGTTGATCGGTATTCTTTTGCTCCCTACCTTTCCACATAAACCTTGAGCTATGTCTTTGCCTAAACCGAAACTCTCGTTTGCCCAAATTATCAACATGAATGTCGGTTTCTTTGGCATTCAGTATAGTTTTGGTTTGCAGCAAAGTGCAGTAAACCCTATCTATGATTTTTTAGGGGCCAGTCCGGACGAAATTCCTTTGCTAAACCTGGCAGGGCCCGTAACAGGGTTATTAATACAACCAATCATTGGCGCTTTAAGTGATAAAACATGGCATCCAAAGTTTGGCAGACGCAAACCCTATTTTTTTATTGGTGCAATACTTTGCAGTATTTGCCTTTTCTTTTTTCCGTTTAGCAGTGCGCTGTGGATGGCGGCTGGATTGCTTTGGATCTTGGATGTGGGTAATAACACCGCCATGGAACCATACCGAGCGTTTATTGCTGATAAACTGAACGATGAGCAGCGACCAACGGGTTTTCAAACTCAGAGTTTTTTTACGGGTCTTGGTCAAACGCTTGCCAATGTTTCTCTTTTTGTTTTCCCGCTGCTAATTATTGGAAGGACGGGTGCTATTCCTAATTGGGTGTTTGCCTCGTTCTTTTTAGGTGCAGTTTGTTCCATTGGCACAATTTGGTGGAGCATGCACACAACACCCGAAATTCCTCCTTCGCATGAAGAAATAGAGGAGATCAGGAAAAAAAATCAGGGTCAACCGCATTTAGTCTTTCAATTTTTTATTTCAATCCTCACTTCCGTGGTAGCCTATGCTATGATGATTATCTTATTCATCCCTTCTCTTTTTTATAAATCTTTGTTTAGGAGAGTTTTGCATGCGGTTAAAAGTAACTCGACCACTAGAATTCTCTTTGCGCAAAATATTGAGATTATGGAGGCCATTCTGGAAATGCCTACCGTGATGTGGCAGTTGGCGTTGGTGTATCTTTTTCAATGGTATGCGTTGTTCTGCTATTGGCAAAACGCGTCTAAGAGTATTGCTTTGTCAGTTTGGGAAACCACTAAAACAGTCAATAACCCGTTATATGACGAAGCAGTAAGCTGGACTGGGCTTGTAAACGGTTGGTACAACATCGTTACGTTTCTATCTGCTTTTATATTGGTTTACTTTGTCAAAAAATCATCGGCCAAGACGGTGCACTTTACATGTTTGTTACTAGCCGCTGGTGGCTTTTTGCTTTTTCCATTTATAGGAAATAAGTATTTACTTTTTCCTGCCATTACGGGCTTTGGCATCGGTTGGGCTAGTATGATGGGAATCCCTTATTTGTTAGTTGTAGGCAACATTCCCAAGGAGCGTTATGGGGTTTATATGGGCATTATCAATATGATGATTGTGGTGCCTATGATTTTGCAAACCATAACATTTGGGTATGTGCTTAAGAATTTTTTGGGAAACAATAGTAGTCACGCCGTTTTATTTGCAGGTGTTTTGCTATTGCTGGCTGCGTTGGCAACTCTGTTGATAAAGGCAAAACCAGCTGATCAAGAAGTACAACTGACTTCTTCTGGACACTAACTTTAGGAATTGAATCTAAAATTAATTTTTATGACTCCCTATGTAGCCGAATTCTTTGGAACTTTATTGCTTATTCTGATTGGTAATGGAGTGGTGGCCGGCAGTTTACTGAAAGGCAGCAAATCTGAAAATGCAGGTTGGTGGGTGATCTGCTTCACCTGGGGCATGGCAGTGACTTTGGCTATCTATGCTGTCGGAAGCATCAGCGATGCTCACCTCAATCCTGCCGTTACGATTGCATTTGCATTTCAGGGAAGTTTCCCATGGCCGCATGTAGCTGGCTATATTGTAGCGCAGGTAGGAGGGGCATTTGTTGGATCTATTTTGGTATGGCTTCATTACTTACCCCATTGGAGAGGTACTGCTGATAGTGTTGCCAAGCGGGCTGTATTTTGTACCGCACCGGCCATTCGAAATAGATGGACCAATGTCATCAGTGAAGTCATAGCTACTGCATTGCTTGTTTTAGGACTTCTGTTTTTAGGAGCGGAAGAATTTACCCAAGGTCTCAAGCCCATTGTGGTGGGTATTTTAATAATGGTGATCGGACTTTCGCTGGGTGGACCTACAGGATTTGCCATTAATCCAGCGCGAGATTTTGGTCCACGCCTGGCTCACGCCATTTTGCCTATCCATGGCAAGACCCATTCTGATTGGGGATATGCGTGGATACCGATTATTGGACCTGTTCTGGGTGGATTGTTAGGAGTTTTTATTTTTCAGATATTCTACTAGCCTGGAAAATCCTTATGAGCCAGAAATATATCATCGCATTGGATCAGGGAACGACCAGTTCTCGAGCAGTTTTATTTGATAGGGCAGGTCAGATTATAGGGATCGCTCAACAGGAATTTACTCAGATATTTCCGCAGGCAGGTTGGGTAGAACATGATCCGGAGGAGATATGGAATACCCAATTAGGGGTATTGTTAAAAGTGATAGCTGATCATCAGATATCACCGTCATCCATTGCAGCGATTGGCATCACCAACCAACGTGAGACCACCGTTGTGTGGAATAAGGAAACGGGTCAACCTGTTTATCATGCAATCGTCTGGCAAGACAAACGAACCGCCCCGATTTGTGAAGAACTGAAGACAAAAGGATTAGCAGATTATGTGCGCACCAACACCGGGTTGGTGATCGATTCCTATTTTTCCGCAACAAAAATCCGATGGATTTTGGAAAATGTAGCCAATGCACGTCAGTTGGCCAACGATGGAAAACTTTTGTTTGGTACGATTGATAGTTGGCTAATCTGGAAACTTACTAACGGAGCATCTCATGTGACAGATTATTCCAATGCTTCGCGCACCATGATTTTCAACATACGGACATTGTCGTGGGATCATAAGCTATTGGATGAATTAAAGATTCCTTCTTCGCTGCTACCGGAAGTTAAGCCATCCGGAGCAGAGTTTGGGTTTTGGAAATTTGGCAATGAAAAGATACCCATTGCCGGAGTAGCCGGTGATCAGCAAGCAGCCTTGTTTGGACAGGCTTGTTTTTCCCCCGGAATGGCCAAGAATACCTATGGTACCGGTTGCTTCATGCTGATGAACACAGGTACACAAATTCAGTATTCAAAAAACGGTCTGATAACTACCATTGCCTGGGGGCTTGATGGAAAAGTAGAGTATGCACTGGAAGGAAGCGTATTTGTTGCCGGGGCGGCAGTTCAGTGGCTTCGCGATAGTTTGCATCTCATCGATCAGTCAAAAGATTCAGAATACTTTGCCGCCAAAGCGCTGGGATCAAATGACGTGTATGTTGTTCCGGCCTTCGCTGGCTTAGGCGCTCCTTACTGGGATATGTATGCCCGGGGTGCCATCTTTGGACTAACCCGCGATACAGGAAAGGATCATATTATTAAGGCAACGTTGGAGTCATTGGCATTTCAAACCAAAGATATTTTGAATGCCATGCAGGAAGATGCCGGATTGCAACTAGCCATTTTAAAAGTTGATGGTGGAGCCTGTGCTAATAACATTCTCATGCAGTTTCAGGCAGACATATTGAATACTGAGGTTGAACGCCCGGAGGTGATTGAATCAACGGCCATGGGAGCTGCCTATCTGGCGGGTATTCAAATAGGCTTGTGGCAGAAAGAAGACATCATCAAGAACCGAAAAATTCAGAAGCGATTTAACCCGCGTATGGAAGAAGTTGTACGGACTCGTTTATATCAAGGCTGGCAAAAGGCAGTCAAACGAACGATGAATTGGATTGATAACTCATGAGCTGGTGACACGGGAAAAAACCATACGATCATTAGAGAGCGGATCATTTGATTTACTGATTATTGGAGGTGGTATTACCGGTGCAGGCATTGCCTTAGATGCTGCTTCCCGCGGATTAAAAGTAGCTTTAATCGAAAAGGAAGACTTTGCCTATGGCACCAGCAGCCGGTCAACCAAATTGATTCATGGGGGATTACGGTACCTGAAGCAACTGGAATTTGCTTTGGTCAAAGAGGTTGGGAGCGAACGAGCTATTGTCCATCAGTTAGCACCTCATCTGGTGGTACCAGAGAAAATGCTTCTGCCTTTGTATGAACGAAGGGGTCTGGGGTATTGGCTCACATCTATTGGGCTGAAAATCTATGATTGGTTGGCAGGTGTGAAAGGCGATGATCAACGGAGAATGTTGACCAAGACCCAAACCTTAAAGTTTGAGCCCTTATTAAAAAGTGATGATATCAAAGGAGGAGCCATTTATGCTGAATATCGCACGGATGACGCCCGGTTAACCATTGAAATCATCAAGTTGGCTGTTGCCAAAGGAGCCTGCATAGCCAACTATCTGGAGCTTAAAAATTTTGACTATGCGTCTGGAAGAATTTGTGGTGTACAGGCCATTGATCGGGAAACCCAGAACACGATAACGATAAGATCTACTGCTATCGTAAATGCCACAGGACCCTGGGTGGATGAGTTGAGAACCATCAATCAATCGCGTCACGGAAAAACCTTACATCTCACCAAAGGTGTACATATTGTTGTACCCTACCATCGGTTGGCCGTTAGACAGGCCATTTATTTTGATGTACCAGATGGGAGAATGATTTTTGCTATCCCCAGAGGGCGGGTGACATATATCGGAACAACCGACACTGATTATAATTCAAGTCTGGATAAAGTGGTGACCACCCAGGAAGATGCTTCTTATCTGATCAGGGCGGTGAATGAAATGTTCCCATCGGTACATTTAACCATAGCGGATATAGAGTCTACCTGGGCAGGATTGCGTCCACTGATTCATGAGACAGGCAAATCTGCCTCGGAACTTTCAAGAAAAGATGAATTGTTTGAATCAGAGACGGGCTTGATTTCTATTGCCGGTGGAAAGTTAACAGGCTATCGGAAAATGGCCGAGCGTGTAGTAGACAAAGTTATAGAACTGCATTTTGAAAGCCGGACTCTCAAATCCTGCCACACGCACACGCTTGTTTTGCCAGGTGGTAATTTCACGAACCGGAAAGCTGTTCAGGAGATGGAGGCATCCTTGGCCGCACGGATGGGAACGGTAGGTTTGCGTGGAAACGATGCTACCAATCTGATACACCTGTATGGAAGTCAGGCATGGCAGATCATGACATACTTTGAAAATCACCGGTCGGGCTCACCCGAACAGGATTTGTTAGAGGCCGAAATGATGTTTGCCATAGAATATGAGATGGCAAGGTTTCCTTTGGATTTTATCATTCGAAGGAGCGGGTTATTGTATTTTAATCATCCCAAAGCCGTGCGCGAGGCCAATCGGATCGTTGCATTTTTTGCCAAAAGATTTCAATGGACTCCGGAATTTCAAAGAATTCAAGAATCTAAAGTAAATATGGCTCTCGAGGAAGTACTTTTGTTCAAGTTATGAATAATAAAAAATGGTTTTACCCGATAGCCTTGGTTAGCCTGGCAGGTTTAATCGGATTAGAAATAGCCAGAGTGTATTATATTATGCCTTTTCCTGGCAGCCAGACCGATGAGACGGTAGAACTCGCCTACATAATTCACAATCATATTGGATGGCTACGTATGGTGTTAATCGGATTAGCGGCAGTTCCTCTGGTATTTATTTTTTTAAGAGATTCTGTCTCACTTAAATTGCTCACCGGTGCGGTTGTCATTTTCTATGGATTGGTGTTCTATCAATTTAATTTTCGATTGCAG
>CAYTNM010000002.1:0-583718 GCA_964439205.1 uncultured Ohtaekwangia sp. | reverse complement strand
AAAAGTTACTACTATAATGATTAAATAAATTGATGTTTCAAATCTAAAGGTTGGCAGCAAGGCCTTTTAGAAAAGAGTTAGTTTTACCGACAATGACTCGTTGGACAAATAAATAAAGCATAACGGTTGACAGTAAAGTGATTAATTCGGGACTTCTAACAAAGAGCGGGATAACAACAATAAAGTTTTTTCCCACCGCACATTACGCACAAAGCAAGAGTGTGGCAGTAGCTGCCGACACACAAGCCCACGCGCACGCTACTCCCACACACTTGCTTTCCCCGCCCGCTGAGAGCTACGAATTAAAATTCTCCAAGGCGACAAAGTGGACTCTGACTGCAATACTGACTTTGATTTTATAAAACGCAAGTGGACAGGTAGTTCCCAATTTACTCACAGACGACAACTACCGACCCTATTTGACAGAGGAACAAAAGCGACAGGAAATATTTAAAGCACCTAAAGCCAAGACAAGTCAGGAACTAAACCCTGACCTTTATAAATACCAGAACCAAAATCAGGACAATCTCGACCAACTAATAAAACAGGAACTCGTTCCAGACCCAAACAACGCATTTAAAAACCAAGCGCAAGTTGGGATTAACAAACCAACTACCCCGACAACCACAAATTACGGAATACCGAAAGGTGCCTACGACCCGGGACTTTCAATCCAGCAAAGAAATCAAATGATGATTGAGGCTGACATGAGAGTGTATGAGGAACAGAAAATACGTACTCAACAAATATTAGCAGAAGCCGACAAGGAATTTGGACCAACCATCAATTATTCGTTAGGCGTTCATAGTGGCCCAAGAGTGGACAGATTTGTGAAAGCATACAATGAAATTGAATCAATGCTAAGTGGAAACCAAAAGATTGATTTTGTAAGAGCAACTTGGCTGGTTGAGAGCGCGCACGACCAATCGCTGACTTGGGAAGAGTTCAAGGGGTTGTTTCAAAATGGAGTTGATGTTATTTCAGCGTTAATGGTTCAGGACAAAGTTGACCCGAACGACAATCTTTCTAAAATCATGGCCATCTACAAATACATGGCCGATACAACAAAGATTTTCATAAAAGCGAAAGAGAGGACAATTGTAACAAAACCGATGGTCTATGATTATGAAGACTATGGAGGAAAACAGGATATTACCAAAGTCTTTGTTAGCAAGCTAATGAGAACAGGAAGCGGACAATGTATGAGTTTGCCAATGCTCTATTATTTATATGCAAAAGCATTCGGGGCTGATGCCTACATTGCCTTTGCCCCGCAACATACCTATGTTACTTTTCAGGATAAATTTAACAACTGGCAAAACATTGAATTAACAGCCCCAATGTTTATTGCCAGTGACTTTCATTGGGGAAGCGGATTTATTTCAGCAGAACAGGCGAAGAGCGGAATTTATCTAAGGCCATCGACCGAGAAAGAGACCCTTACATATTTACTAACAACATTGGCAATAACCTATGCTCGTAACTTTGGGACAGACGAAAGAAACCTAGAGATGGCAGAAACTGCCAAAAAGTATTTCCCTAAAAATCTCACAGCCAACATGATTTATGCTGGTTACTACAAGGACTTATACTGGAATGTTGTTAGACAGTATGAGGTGCATAAAATTAGCAAAGAGAAGTTCGATAGTGACGAGCAACTAAAAGCAATTGAGCAACGAGCTTTAGCGGAAGTAGGATACCTGAAAACCAATTTAGGTTGGACTGAAATACCTGATTGGGCATACAAAAAATGGCTTGATGGCGTAAACAAATCAGCCAGACGAAAGCAGCACTTAGTGAAGCGAAGAGAATTAGAACAACAGTTGAACCATATAAAATGATTGAATAACTTGTAAACCATATGAAGAAATTCTTTTATATCCTTTTATTCTGTGGCTTCTCGCAGCATTCGATTGGGCAACAAGCAGATGCCAAAACGAACTATGAAAAAGCATTTGATGAAATGCATAGAATGCTTAAAGACGAAGTCCCTATTTCATTCAAAAGAGCCGTATTCCTAACCGAAAATTCATATCTCGACAACCAAATGGACTATGATGGCTTTGAAAAGCATATTAATGGATTGGTGCAGCTAACACGCTCCGTTTCTCAAGCAGATGGACTCATCTATAACAAAAAAGACAGACAGCAGGTACTCCTTTCAGCCTCTCTCTATCGCGTTATGAAAGACACTATTTTATTTGAAAGTCCATATGACGAAACCAAGTGGAGAAAACTCCCTTACACATACGACATGGACGACTTTTCCGGAAGTGCTGATTGGACTAAAATGTTTGTCTCTAAATTGTTTTATTCAAAATCAGGAAACTGTCACAGCCTCCCAATCTTATATAAAATTTTGGCTGATGAACTGGGAGTAAAGGCATGGCTATCAATCACTCCAAACCACACCTACATAAAGCAATGGAATGATAAGACCGGATGGTACAATACAGAGTTGACCACGGGTCGTTTCCCGTACGATGCAGAAATAAAGAACAACAGTTACATAAAAACAGAGGCTATCGTTGCAGGTGTCTATATGGACACCCTAACAAACAAAGAGAACATTTCTTACGCTATTACAGATTTAGCCTTAGGCTACATCAAAAAATTTGGCTACGATGACATAGAAACACCAGTAAGATGGCTTGACACAGCTTTAGTTTATTATCCTGATTTTCCAAATGCTTTGATTTTTAAATCAGAACTCTTAAAAAAGAACTATGAAAAAGCGGTAGCAAAAAAAGGAGGGAGTAATTACCTAAATCCTAAAGACATTGACTTGAGAGTTAAGTTCGAGGAGCTTGAAAAATCTTACTATACTGTTCACCAAACTGGGTACAGAAGGATGCCGAAAGAAATGTACCTGAACTGGCTTTATAGGGTTAGAAAAGATACCACAAGAAAACCTCATAGGTTTGAATCACCACAACCCTTTAAAGATTATGGCTACAAAGTTTTGGTGATGACCGCTAGTGACGGATACAACTACGAATTCTACGACCAAGAAGAAACGACACGAATTGGAACAGTTGAAATTAATCGACTGACAGGGAAGATTGTTAAGTTTATTGAACCTGAGAAAGACGACTTTTCTGATGAAATTATTAGCCGGATGTATGACCCTTATGTTGGAAGATTTTGGCAGATAGACCCACACGCAGAAACATACTATTCACTCTCGCCATACACCGCTTTTGCTAATAATCCAATCCTATTTAATGACCCAGACGGACGAGATATTGTTTTCTATATTCTGTCGGGCGACCAAGAAAATAGCGAGTTGAAAAAGGTAAAATTTAGTCAGCTAGACAAGAATTTTCAAAAAGCGCTTATTGCCTTTGCTAAAACTAAAGAAGGCAATGCGTATCTAAGTCAATTTGCCAACAAAGGTGATAAGATTGGAGATGTAGAATTTAAGAGTGATGGAAAGTTTGCAAAACACGACTTAGGGTTGACACAAGAAAGTCAAACGTACGGAAGTGCTGGAAGAAGTTCTTTTACTTGGGGTAAAGACGAGGATGGTTCTACAAAAGCCGAATTTTATCTCACAGTGAATACCAAGAATGCGGACGGTGATAGAGATGAAACGAGCATGGCGCTTACCTTTGGGCATGAAGCATTTATTCATTTAGACCAATATGATGACAGAGCAGTAGACGCTGCTAACAGAAACGATAAATCTGCATTGGGCAAATTAGCAACTGAGCGAATGCAAATTGCGTCTGATAGACAAGGAGGAAAAGACCATGATGCTTACCTAAGAGGCGATTCACAATATCAAAGAATGAATACTTATACGAGTCAGCTTAAAGCAATTTATAATCCAACAAGTGTTGACAAGGCAAAGAAATCACATGACCAAGTAGTCAAGAAGAGTACACAACGACAATAATATCATGAAATTAATTCGTTTAATAGCAATCATCATGATTGTATCGGCTTGCGGCCAAAACCAAACAGCCACTAAAATTGAAATTGATGAGTTCGATTTTTTAAACCAAATACTGCGGGACACCTCAATCGTAAAACGAAAACTTGAAGAACCCTTTGTTGTATCTGACGTGGCCAACCTACCCCCCCCAATGAGAGAAGGCCGAGAAATAGATTTTGTTTCCCAAAAACTTTCAGAGCCGGATACAATATTTTTAAGGGAACAATTTAGAAAAACGAAAAACTTCACCACTGATAGTTTGGAGGCTTATGGGTTTACAATTTGCAAGGTTAGCGAGCTCAGAATTAGAATGAATACGGATTCATTGTGGAACTATATAATTGATAAATACAATGGTGGTTACTACTCTATCAACAGACCTATCTTTAATAAAGCATTCAATAAGGCGTACATCAATTTAGGTTATAAATGCGGTGACTATTGTGGCTACAGTAGCAGCTACATTATTAAGAAGGTGAATAGCAAGTGGGTTATTGAAGAACTCCTGGGATTTTGGGAGAGTTAAACTATTCCGCCACACACATTAAGCAAGCCCACGCTTCAAAAAACTTTATTGTTGTTTGAGAGTTTCAGAAATAAATTGGGACAGAAGATTTGAGTTTCAAAAAAAAGATTCGTGTTAAAGGCCCAGCTGCCAACAAAATGTTTGCGCAATGGTGGGGTTTGGTGTAAGCTATAAGTTTATATCTTCGTTCAACGTTTAGTCACGTGGGACAAATACGTTTTCAAAAGCCCACCACTGCGCAAACACCAACGTTAGCGGCAAGCCTACAGAGACATTAACAAATGAGACTACTATTAACTATATCGATAATTATTGCATTTGTACAAGAGGGGTATAGTTGCAAGTGTACATACAGAGACTTAAAAACCGACTTACAACTAAGTGAGAAGATACTTGTTGGGGAGCTAATCGACATCAACGAGAGCCGACAAGAAATTAAGATACTAAAGGTCTGGAAAGGAGAGATAAAAACTGAAACTCTGACCATTCCGACTGAAGGGAATGATGGCTGCCATAGAAGAATCTTATTTCCGACAAATGAGTACTTTATCATTTTTCTTGAAGCTGATGGAATTCATAACTGCAGCAGGACAACTGAGTACCTAAAATCCACTGACGTAAAAGTCTTAGACTCAATATTTAGCAAGACTCTTTGGGTAAAGGAGACGGAAAGAGCGACACTCGAAAGACTGGAGTACTCAAGACAATTTATCATACACACCGACAAAGGGAAGGTGGATATCAAGGACAAAAAAGTTGTTTTCAATTTTGAAGGAAAGGTAAAATCCAGAGAAAATTTACCACCAAACCTTAATGACTTCTATCCAGTTCGATGCTTCCTTGTGGCGACAAAAGACTCAATTAAAAATAACCCCTGTGGAATTGACTATATATTTTACGTCAATCAAGTTCATCAAGACATGATACTACTTGAGACTAGGAGACAGCAAATTGAAAAGAAATCTCTACGATCTGCCTGCCGCTAACAGCAGCTATTTGCAATTGCGGGGTTTGGTGTTAAATTAAAGTTTATGTTTCAAAATGTAGTTCGGTCGCGGGGGACAATTTCACAGCAGGTCGACTTTAACATTCCGCTGCGCTTCATTTTTAAAGCCTCCTATGCCCGCAACTGCAAATAGCCAAACGTTAGCGGCAAGCTTATTGGGACAAATGGGACTTAATGATAAAATATCCGAACGATTTGAGATTAAGGTTGCCGCGACAAGGCAACAAATTATTGACGCCATTTTGGCCGGACGACAAAATCAAAAGAATATTTTAAGTGTTGACGCATTCGACTATATCAATTATAAAAAGATAAAAATTTCAGGCAACAGAATCGAGACCGTTCAAATGCCGACAATTCTTAATCCGTTCAGACCACATGGTCGAGTGACAATTGACATCGACAAAGATGAACCCAATCAATCAATTTTAAAATGTGTCATCTTACCAAGTGACGGAATTTTTCCATTACCTCTGGGTTTACTGATTGGGTTCTTCACTCTTTGGACAGCTGTTGGCTTATTGATTTCAAGGGGAGACATGAAGGTACTATTATTGATTATTCCAGGTTGGTTGGGTTTCGGACTAATCACTTACCTTGGACTACTCTATAATAAATCAAGACTACGAGAATATGCAAAAAGACTGATAAAAGAGATTACTGATGAGCGCAAATAAGCCAGCCGCTAACAAAATGTTTGCGCAATGGTGGCGGGACATCAAGGTATGAAGTTTAGTTTTTATATTACCTTTGTCCACGTGGACAGGACGCGGTTTCAATAAGCCACCACTGCGCAAACACAAACGTTGTGTGTAATGCCGCGGGACTGTAAAATCCCATCGAAAAAAGAGGTGATTTTTTTTGTAAATTGTAGTGTGAAAAAAGGAAAGATTAACCACCTCGACTTTGTAGTAGATAAGCTGACAAATTCGATTGAAAATGTAAAGACTGGGGACAGCTTTAAAACTGACGTTTCTTTACTGACAAGGGACGAAATAAAGGGAATAACCAAGAGAAATGGGTGGCTATTTGACTGGAAATCAGAACTTAAGGCTCCGGAAAAAGAGGTTTATAAACTGACCATTTCTGGGAGTACAAACATTCAAGGACTGATTAGCATAACCTTTAGAGACGACCATGTTTACATGCACTTAATTGAAAGTGCACCCTTCAATAAGGGAAAAGACAAAGCATATTTAGGTGTTCCCGGGAATTTAGTGGCTTTTGCCTGCCGGGTTTCATACCAAAGAGGTGGTGGTGGATACCTTTCGTTTAACTCTAAAACTCAATTAATCGAGCATTATATTAAATCATTAGGTGCCGTTCACTTTGGAGGTACTCTTATGGTTATTACTCCTGAGACTTCATTAAGACTTATTGACAAATACTTTAACGACTGACATATGGGACTGATTAAAGAACCTTTAAACGTGGACTTTGTAGTTGACCCTAGACCACTGACAGAGAAAGAAAGAAAAATGATTAGCGACTTTATTAAGGCGGACAAATTAAAGAAAGCAAAAATGATTGACCGAATTAAAAAAAGTCAAAAGAGACGTTCAAGAACAAAAGTGAGTTAATGCGGCACTACACACAACAAAATGCTTCTGCAATAGCGCGTTGACGTGTAAGCTATAAGTGTTATCTTCGTTCAACGTTTGGTGTCGGGGACAGGACGCGGCTTCGCAAGCGCGCTACTGCGCAAACACCAACGTTATGCACAATGCCCTTCCGTGTAACCCGACAAATTCTCCGCGACAATAAAACAACGTTCGACAACCCCACCTATTAAGTATCTCCACTGGGACAACTTAACGTATCCTTAGACAACGGGGACTTTAAAGAAAACAAATAGAACTGGGACTGGACTCGGCTGATGAACAACGACTCGTCTAACAATTGCCCACCGCACGGCAACCTAAAGAGATTCTCGCCCACGCCTTTGGCACTTGCCATTGCCGCACATGCCACCGCGACACCAAAGCAATGCCAAGAGCCAAACCCACCCACACCAATCATTCACTCATTTTCCATATTAGATTGAATACCTCTTCTCTATCGTTTCACTCCGAATTCTTTCATCAAGTCCGTTCCATATTTGCGGATGATTTCAATGATTGGAATTGCCTTGAGACCACGTTTAGTAATGGTGTATTCCACTTTCGGTGGCACTACAGGATGAACAAACCGGGTGATAAAACCTTCTGCCTCTAAACTTCTCAATACACTTGACAACATTTTATGTGTGATGTGAGGCAACTCTTTTTTTAGTTCACCATAGCGAAGTGTTTTTTCACGTAGGCGCCAAAGGATGGGCATCTTCCACGTGCCGCCAATCCTGTCCATGGCAAACTCTACGGGGTTGTAATAAATCTTATTGTCGTAAATGAAATCGGGCATAAATACCTTGGGTTACTGAATTGTTAAGCAATATTAAGTTTTAACTTTCAATACCTGCGTTTGGCGTTAAAAAAATAATACTATCCCTAAAGATAGTATCTCACATAATCGTTAGTACGCTGCTTAGGGGAACATATTGGTTGCAATTTTGGGTTAAGCAATCCAAACAAACAACCTTTATGAAGAAAATCATTATCGTATTAATCGTGCTGACGGTATCAGCAACTACATGGGCCCAACACAATGCGGGCAACAATGGAAAAATTTTGATGATTGCATCGAACAAATCTACTAGCACACAAACGGGCTGGCCGATTGGTGTGTGGTATGCGGAACTCGCTCATCCGTATTGGGTTTTTAGTGAGGCGGGTTACTCCGTTGACATTGCCAGCCTGGAAGGTGGCGAACTTTTTTTCGATGGTTTTAGTGACCCGGAAGATGCGAGCAAATATGCTGCCTTCGATTACATCTCGCTTGGCTTTAAGAAAGACCCTGCGAAGATGGCACTCACAAAAAATACGCTAAAGTTATCTGGCATTAACCCCAGCGACTACAAAGCCATTTTTGTTTGTGGTGGCCAAGGGCCAATGTACACTCTCTATAAAAATCCTGAGATCGAAAAATTCTTTGTTGATTTTTATCAAACAGGAAAACCAACAGCCGCTATTTGTCATGGTACCTCCATTCTGTTGAATACCAAATTACCTAACGGAAAATTTTTAGTGGAAGGAAAAAAATGGATAGGCTTTGCCTCATCTGAAGAGCAGTATGCCGATAACTATGTAGGCATGAAAATCCAGCCCTTTCGTATTGAAGACGAAGCACGAAAAATACCGAACAGTAAATTTGTAGTGGGTTCTCCTTTTTCAGCTTTTGCTGTAAAAGATGGGAACCTTATTACAGGGCAACAGCAAAACAGTGGTGCTGCGGCTGCGGAGTTGGTAGTAAAAGCAATAGAAGAAGACAAGAAGCGCTACCCGACTTACGTATTAGTTCATGGCGCATGGGCAGATGAAAGCGCGTGGGGCTTTGTAAGAAACTCATTGGCGCAAAACGCAAATGTTGTTGTCGTGAATTTACCAGCACACGGTATTGATTTGACTCCTGCTACTTCTGTCACCTTGGGTAACTATGTGAAAACCGTTACCGATGCCATCAATGCGCAACAAGGAAAAGTAACGTTGGTAGGCCATAGTATGGCGGGTATCGTTGTCTCGCAGGTAGCAGAGAACATTCCAGCTAAAATCAATAAAATCATTTACGTGTCGGCTTACTTGCCACGCAATGGTGAAGACCTGCTCACTCTTGCCAACCAAGACAAAGAAAGCAAGGCGGGTACAGCATTAGAGTTCACGGCAGATTATTCAGCGGCAGCCGTCAAGAAAGATGTAATTGTTCCAGCTGTTTGTGCTGATTGTCCAGATTTCATGAAAGAAGTATTGGTGAAATACCACAAAGCCGAACCAGCAAAACCCCTTGGAGAGAAAGTGGTACTAACGCCTGCTAAATTTGGAAGCGTGCCGAAGTACTACATCCACACCACCAATGATGCAGCCGTAGGCTATGAGCTGCAAAAGTTGATGGTGAAGAACAATGGCACCATTAAACAAACTTTTACCATGAACACTTCACACTTGCCGTTTGTAGTTCAGCCTGTAGAGTTCATCAAGATTTTGACAAGCATTAAATAAGAACTATCATAAAAGTATAACAAACCAAAATGAAAACTAAGTCAATATCATTTATTCTTTTTGTGCTAGCGCTAAATGCAAGTGCACAGAAATTGGATTTCAATAAGGTATCATCCGTAAATCCAAATGTTAAAATTTTAGAACTAAATAAAGTAAAAATTCATAGCTATGTGAATCCGCAGTTGATTCAAGTAACAAGTTATATCCTCGAGCTAAAGGATTCATTGGTAATCGTAGATGCGCAGCTGACTTACACTTTTACAACGGAGGTAGTGACGTATGCACAAGCCTTGCAAAAACCGATAGCACGAGTAATCATCACGCATGCCCATCCGGATCATTTTTTGGGTGCATATGCTTTTAAAGATTACCCGGTATTTGCCTTAACCGAGACGATTGAATCAATATCAAAGATTGGCAATGGAGCGCGTGACGTTTTTGTGAAAAATTTTGGCGACAAAGACGCAGCGCCCGAAGTGCTTGTTCCATCCAGAATATTACCAACCGGGAATATTAAAATTAACGGCATTACTTTTTCAATAAGAAAAGTAATAGACAGCGAGGCCGACTTCATGGCGATCATTGAAATACCCAAAGCTAAAGCTGTCATTGCTGGTGATTTTCTCTACAATAAGGTTCACCTGTTTCCAGGAAACAATCATCTGCAAAGTTGGAAAAACGAACTTATTAATCTCGAGGGCTTCCTAAAAGGAAAGGTACTTTTGCCGGGTCATGGTTATCCGGCTACGTCCTCCCTTGTTGAGTCAAACATAAACTACTTAACAAAAGCAATTGAAGTAGCTGCAAGGCCTTCCATGGATGCGCAAACCTATAAGACCGAAATGATAAAAGCTTTTCCGGATTACGGAGCAGCTATTTTGATGGACTTCGGTGCGGGGGCGCTTTTTAAGAAATAGGTACTTGCTGATTAGATAAAACCAAAATAGCAAAATGTGATGGTTAGAAAATATCTATTGAGTGTTTTTCTTTCTACGATAAGTTTGACTTTCGCTTTAGCGCAGCTAAACGAAAGCGACAGCATCCGATGGCAGATAAAGTTCAATGCCACGGGGTCTGTTTTAGATGGTAACGTAGCCCGTACACTTTTATTAAATCGCTTTGAAGTAGCGAACGCTAATAAAAATTGGGGTGTCAGCACACACAACGACTATCAGTATGGTAGAACACGCTACATATTGACCGAGAGTGACGTGATCTCGTACAACTACTTTTATTTAAATCCACTAAGTAAGGTTTATCCTTACGTGATGGGACTGTTAGAGACAAATCTGAGAAGGAAAATTGAGTTTCGCTATCAGGTTGGGCCGGGGGTAAGTTGGAATGTTATTAATAGCAACTCATCTCTTTTAAAACTCTCAACCACGGCCACTTATGAGAACACCCGTTTCGGAGGCACTTTATTTGATGATGAAAAATACAATGGCTCAAATATTATTGAAACATGGCGATTGACAGGAAGGCTGTTTGGTAAACACATTCTTCAAAATAAAATGAGGGTCAGCTACGAGTTTTGGTGGCAGCAATCGCTCAACGAATCCATCAATTACCGCTATCACACCGAGGGAGCCATTGAATTTCCCGTTGCTAAACATATTGCGTTTCGCACAGCCGTTCGCTATTCGTACGAAAACATTGAATTGATTGGATTAAAGCCGTTTGATCTGTATTGGACATATGGCTTTACCATTACTAATTTTTGAAAAAATATTTTTTATTAGATGAAGATGAATACACAATTGCTTTATATCGCTCTTGCCCTAATTGCTGGCGCATTTGTGCCTTTTCAAACGGCCTCCAACACGGCCATGAGCAGATCATTTCACAGCGGTATCTATGCTTCCTTAGTTGTTTTTGTCGTAGCAGCCATAGCCATGATCATTCTTATCATAGTGAGACAAGAGCCATTTCCTTCTTCCGAACAGGTGAAGGAAGTGCCGCTATTTGCATGGGTCACGGGTGGCTTGCTGGGAGCTGCATACATTTTCCTTTTAATCTTTCTTGCACCCAAACTGGGGATGGCCTCGGTTACTGGCTTTGTTGTAGCGGGACAATTATTGATGGCCGTTGCGTTTGATCACTTTGGCTTGATGGGCTTTGCAGTTCATTCTATTAATTGGCAGCGCATAGGCGGAATTGTTTTACTCATTATCGGATTGTTTCTAATCAAGAAATATTGATAACATTTTAAGTTAGTTTATGACGACACAACAGATTGCAAATCGATTATTGGAATTATTGAAACAAGGGCAATTTGAAAACGCCCAACGTGAACTCTTTGCAAAAGATGCCATCAGCACAGAACCTGTTTCTTCTGGTCAGCCCCAGGTAAAAGGGTTGGATGCTATCATCGAAAAAGGGGCACAATTTAGAAACATAGTAGAGCAGTATCATTCACTTGCTGCTTCTGACGTAATTACAAGCAGTAACTACATTGCTTTGGCCTTAAAAGTTGAGTTGACCATGAAAGCACAGGGAAGAATCGCCATGGACGAGATTATTGTCTATCAAGTGAAGGACGGGAAGATTATTGATGAGAGATTTTTCTATTAACCTTTAGGAATGCTGAGAATGGCGAGTTTGAAATCAATTTCCAAGTACATTAGATGCAAAATTGACATAGTATGAAAATCGCCATTATCGGAACAGGCAATGTAGGTAGTGCACTTGCAAAAGGCTTTGTAGCGGCTGGTCACAAGGTATTGCTTGGCGTTCGCAACAAGGAGGAGTTTAAAGGAAGTGCATTGCTCAATGTGAAAAACATCAGTGTGCATTTGATTAGCGAAGCTGCCTCTACAGCGGAAGTAATTTTGATTGCAGCCGTACCACAAGCCATAAAAGACATTGCTGCCCAACTGGATGATGTAAGTAATAAGGTCATCATCGATGCCATGAACTCTGTGCACGCAAAGCCTGAACGATTCACCAACACAACAGAAGATTTACTCCAACTCACCAATTGCAAAGACGTTGTAAAATGCTTTAACACTACAGGAGCAGAAAACATAAGTAACCCAGTTTATAATGGAGCTGGCATTGATAGACAGAGTTAATGAGCTTTTAAAGTCAACAAACGTAAATGACAAACTTGACGCTCTTTTATTGACGGTTCTAGGTAGCGGTGACTATGAAGCTAGCGACAAGTTGATTTTTCAATTCACTAACAGTGACGAAAATGATTTAAGGCGAAATGCAATTTTATGCATTGGACACCTTGTTAGGATTCATAAGAAAATAGACTTAGAGAAATACAGCCCTGTACTAGACGACATCCTATCAAGACAAGACGAACTTCTAGTTGACAACGCAGAGGATGCTCTTAACGACATTTGGATATTTTATGACAAGAGTAAAATAAAAGAAATCAATAGTGACAGCTGTGTCGGACGATATTTCAATGCTCTCGACATAAGCGATTCTTGTCAAAAGGACGAAACCTATGACCAGGGAATAAGGACACTTGAAGAGTTGAAAAGGACTGAATCCAATTCCTCCGTCAACAGAGTGCTGACGACAAGTATAGAATATCTAAACACCTTGCGTGACTCAGCCAGCAGCCCACAACAAAATGCATAATCAATGGCGGGGTTCAGTGTAAATTTGTAGTTTAGTTTTTCAAAATACGTTTGGTGCCGTGGGACAGTTACGCGCTTCGAATTCCCGCCACTGCTTATGCACAAACGTTGTGTGCAAGCGCTCTCGGACAAATTAGACCATGAACAAAGAACTGAATTTAGATTTCTCCGGTGGACCTAAAAGTTGGTTTGACCTTTGGCACACACACGTTGACTGGGACAGAAAAGGAAACAAGGACTGGGGACAAGAAAGAAATACCTAAGAGAACTTATTGAGACGTTCGACCAATTGAAACTAAAATTGAGGACTTATCCCCACGACTTTCAATTATGGATAATGATTGACGAAAACGATAGCGGAGACGACTGCGTTTACATTCACACCAAAAGTCCCAACGCGGACAATTTTCCAATAAAAGTAACAGCTGACAATAAAAACGCAATCAAGGACAAGGACTTAAAGGAATTCGTAGACTCGCTGGACTTTGAGAGAGTTCGTATTGAAACAAGTGACGGGGACATTTACTACTTGTTTGACAAGAGGACAGGAATTAGCTTGGTGTAATAGCGCCAGCACACAACAACATGTTTGCGCTATGGCCGGGCGACTTGTTAAATTTTAGTATTTTTAAATCAACAACGTTTGGTTTCCCCGCGAAGCGCGGGGCAGGCAGTGGGCAGCCCGCGGCTTTCGGAAGCGCGCTACTGCAGAAGCATAAACATTATAGCGCATACCTAATGAGAGTTTTTCCAAATGTATTCCTAATAGTTTGGATTATCATTCTGATAATCTTAGTCCTTGGACTATTTGCAGGTTCAGTTTACGTCAGTATTGTTATTACAACAGACGACAATGCGACAGCGTTTTTAAAATATGCAGTGTATTTGTTTACAATCATCCTTGGGACAACGTTATATGTTTTGAAAAGAAGTTTTCGGGGAAAGTTTTATTTTATCAAAAAGCTGACAACGGGTGAGTTTAAAATCTACGAGCCTTGGACGATGACTACTGAGATTTTGGACAAAAAAGTAATAAAGGGGTATTCAAAATCTTCCAATAACAGCAGGAGATTTGTAAGACTTTACTTTGAGACAAGGGATGATATAACATTCCTTACATATTACGGGGACTATGGACAACTGGAAAGTAAACTTCATACCGAAGGCATAAAATATTTGGGACAAGAAAAATATGAAAATAACTTTTGCGGACGACCAACCGGACAAAAGTTTTGAGAAGGCTTGCGGCTATAACATTGTGTTTATACCAAAGATTTCCCACGTAGACAAGTGAACGACTTCGGGACAACTTCTGCTTGGAGGAATTAACAGGCAATGCGGACGGAAAAGTGATTCTCTACGTGAACGATTTCAGGTCGACTTACTTTATGCAGACAATATTTGACGCTGGACATGTAACTAATTAAGCAAAGTGTGTGTCTAACATAAGTATGAAAATACTATTGCTCCTTCTATCTATCCATTTGTTAGTGGGCATTTCGGGATGTTCCGATGAAGAACCTGAGTACAACAAGGGATTGGTAGGCCTTTCTCTACAGTTCCATCAAAATTCCCTTCCAGGACTGGAAGGATACCTTGAATCTATTGAATATGTTACATCAAAAGGGGTTAATCTTTTCGGAATGTCACCAGCGTGGAATGAATTAGAACCTTCCATTGGCACATACTCTTTAAAAGAGTTCGTGACCAATCCACTCACACTTCTTGATCCCGATAGAACGAAATTCAAAAGCTATATTTTAGTTTTAAAATCGATTGACACCAACCGTAAAACGATTCCGTCTGACTTATTATCGAAATCCTTTGATGACCCAGTCGTGATCACCCGATTTTTGAGCATTATCGACAACCTCGCTATGGTAGAGTCGGTTGACCGAATTTCACATATCCTTATCGGAAACGAAGTAGATGGTTATTTAACTTCAAACCCAACTGAACTAAATGCTTTTTCATCTTTTTATCAGCAATCGGTCAATCACATTCACCAAAAAATGCCTTGGATAAAAGTAGGGACCATTATCACATTCAATTCCTTACGTACTAATCCTATCGTGTTTAATACCCTCACACCTCATAGCGACTTTATTTGTTATACCTATTACCCTACAGATGTCTCCAATCCAAACTGGCAAATGCGCACACCCGCTGATGTTGCAGACGACATAGCGTTTATGGCTTCCAAAGCAGGCGACAAATCTTTTGCTTTTACGGAAATTGGTTACCCGTCATCACCAAGTAATAATTCCTCAGAATCGCTACAAAAAGAATTCGTTGAAAAAATGTTTGAAGTCCTTCGTCCATACAAAGAAAAAAGAAAATTGGAGTTTATTTATTATCATGGACTATATGACTATCCACCAGATTTCTGTGCGCCCTATGCCCAAGCCCAGGGTGTAGACCCGACTTACGTATGTGGGTTTATGAATTCGCTTGGCTTAAATCACTACGGTACAAGTGAACCAAAGCAATCATGGAATTCATTCGTGGACAAACTAAAGGACTGGTAAAAATTCAATTTCATTGCCAACGTGTGATGAGAGATACGCCTTCGAATAAGCTGAAGGAGAAGGGTTCTACTACTGCCACCAGTAGGGTTGTGGAATGAAAAGTGTGCCGGATTTACAGTCGTGCAACAAGCACAAAATGCTTCTGCAATAGCGATTCCGTCAACGTTTAGTTTCCCTGCGAAAGGCTGAGCACGCAGCGGAGACTCAAACCATCTTCTCAGGTCTCACCCACTCATCAAATTGCTGAGACGTCACTAACCCCAACTCAATGGCGGCTTCCCGTAGCGTCTTGTTTTCTTTGTGTGCCTTCTTGGCAATTTTGGCAGCATTCTCATAGCCAATGTGGGTGTTGAGTGACGTCACCAGCATCAACGAGTTTTCCATGTGTTGCTTGATGATCGGTAAATTGGGTTCGATCCCAATGGCACATTTATCATTAAAACTCACACAGGCATCACCTATCAACCGGGCGCTCTGCAGCACGTTGGCCGCCATCACTGGCTTGAATACGTTCAACTCAAAGTGCCCCATGGAACCACCAATGGATACGGTCACATCATTTCCCATCACCTGTGCACACACCATCGTCATGGCTTCGGGCTGGGTAGGGTTTACTTTACCCGGCATGATGCTGGAGCCTGGCTCGTTGTCAGGGATGACAATCTCGCCAATTCCGCTGCGCGGGCCTGAACTCAACATGCGGATGTCGTTGGCGATCTTCATCAACGCTACGGCCGAACGTTTCAATGCACCGCTCAGTTCCACCATGGCATCGTGAGCAGCCAGCGCCTCAAATTTGTTCGGAGCGGTCACAAACGGATAGCCTGTCAACTCAGCTATTTTTTTGGCCACCAGCACGTCATATCCTTTGGGAGTATTGAGTCCCGTGCCCACCGCTGTACCGCCCAGGGCAAGTTCCTTTATCATTTCCAATGCGCTTTTGATCGCGCGCATACTGTTGTCCAGTTGTTGCACATACCCGCTAAACTCCTGCCCCAGCGTAAGAGGGGTGGCATCCATAAAATGGGTACGTCCTGTTTTTACTATGCTCTTAAACTCCGTAGCTTTTTGATGAAGGGTATCTCGCAATTTTTGCATACCCGGAAGTGTGATTTCCATCACTTGCTTGTAGCTGGCAATGTGCATGGCGGTAGGATACGTGTCATTGCTGCTTTGTGATTTGTTTACATCGTCATTGGGGTGCAATACTTTTTTTTCATCTGTCAGCTTCCCTCCGCTGAGGACGTGGGCGCGATAGGCAATTACCTCATTGGCGTTCATATTGCTCTGGGTACCAGAACCGGTTTGCCAGATCACCAGTGGAAACTGATCGTCTAATTTTCCGGCCACGATCTCATCGCAGGCCCGACCGATCAGATCCTTTTTATCAGCCGCGAGTACACCCAACTCGTGGTTGGCCATCGCAGCGGCCTTTTTGAGATAACCAAACGCATAGATGATCTCTTTTGGCATGCTGGCCTCCGGACCAATTTTAAAGTTATTGCGCGAACGTTCCGTTTGTGCGCCCCAGTATTTGTCGGCTGGTACCTGTACCTCGCCCATGGTGTCTTTTTCGATGCGGAAACTCATAAGTAAAAGAAGAAAGGGGTTTGCGATTTGAATCCGTCACAAAAATAAGGCTTTTGGTTAGAGTGTGGGAATTTTTTGGATGGTAGAAGTGCCCAGGTAAGCTTTATCCGGATTCAACTACCATCGTTCCGATAACATCATTAGCTTTGAGTTGTTGGAGCCGAACCTGAGTTTGATCTCCTGAACACCGATAGACATTAGCCTCATTTCAGCGATCTATGATTACCGCCATTCATCCGAAGCTACCCATGCGCAACCAATCGGCTACCCGGAAATTTTATAAACAACTGGGGTTTCAACTCTTTGGAGATGATTACCCTGATTATCTGATGGTTGAAAAAGATGGGCTTCAAATCCATTTTTTCAAGTTTGAAAATCTGGACCCGAACGAAAACTACGGTCAGGTTTATATCCGCACACAAGAGATTGATCTTCTGCATCAGTCATTTCTGGAGAATCAGGTAGAAATACATCCCAACGGACATCTCCGCAATCAGCCCTGGGGACAGCGGGAATTCTCTGTGCTTGACCCCGATAACAATTTGCTGACATTCGGGCAGTCGCTATGAGGGCAACTTAATCTACTTACTTTGAGATTTTTTGTTTCTTACCTCTGAAACATAATCCAGGCACCTTAGAACAAGATCATATTCGGAGTTTTTGGCTACAGTCATTATTTTGGTTTCGGTTACGTTTAAAATTTTCCAATGTGATTTGCCCTTAACAAAACCCAAAGAACGTGTCGAACCATCGCTCATATCAAGACGAATCATTTCTCCACCATTTTCAAAATAGAAACCCTGGGCATCATCCGTTATCCCCATGTAATGAGTCAGTCCATTTTCATAAGCATAGCGTGTAAAATAAAACGTGGGCAGATAACCAAGTACGGTCATTGATTTGGTCTGAGCAGGAATAGTTGCAATTCGAGGAAAGTCCTCTGAAAGATTCAATACTACCAGATCCTCCAGAAAGATTGAACTAGGGGCAGTTGCCAATCTCATAGCTCCTCCGGTAGCTAAAGTCGTAAAAATACCGGTGGCAATAGCTCCGGCTGCCTGACTTCCGCTGCTGGTACTGCGCACAAGCTCACCCATTAAGTATGCACTTCCATTAAATTTCTGAACACTAGTCCAAAAGAACTTTTGAGCGGGGTCATCTAGTCTGTATGGGAGAGAAGTTACTTCACCCGTTACTACATTCAATCGGTCAATGTAAGGCATTCCGGCTTTCGACATACTGACTTTCTTATCAAAGAACGTACGCCCGGTTAGGAGTACATGACTACTGTCAAAACGCAAGATGTTATCAAGCGTTTTTCTACGCATGTCATCATCTAGCGGTATGATATACTTTTCTGTACCGGAAGCTAAATCCCATACCGACATTTTTGTATATAACTTTCGGGTACCTAACCCTTTTGTCAGCACCAGAAAAAGATGTCCGTTTAGAAGAAGACTTTCCATGGGAATGAACCCCTCTTCTACATCCATCGTCTTTGCCCACGTCTGGGTATCTCCATTTTCAAGAAAGATTATTTCATATTTATCTGATTTTCTATTCCAAAAGAAAACGATCACATCCTCGGATTCTTTATTAGCAATGACTAGTGGGCTCATCTTGCTATTCCAATTTCTCGAAATCGGTTTCAATTGTATTGTCCGGGTTTGGTGGGGTTTATGGTCGGTACGAAAAAGCAAAAGATTTTGTGCTTCTTCATCCCCCAACAAGTTAAAAGTGGCTGTCTGGCTCCTTCCGGAGGCCATCAATTCGAACCGGCCCCTCACCTGAATCGAAGAGGTATCTATCAGATTAAGAAGGGTATCAAAATCCTGGATTTTAACCTGAAATTTTAAATAGCCCGATCGTTTCACCGGATAACTCAAGCGAAAATGATTCTGGCTAACTTTATAAAGGGTTGGTTCGTTATTAAACTTGATGTCGTCAATGACGCGCTCCTGACCAAACACCATGACCCCTCCCAGGGTGAAAATCCAGAATAGAACAGAAAGTTTCATCATCAGAAAGTTAATCATTCGAAAAGAAAAATCAATCAGAAAGGTGCCCCGGACACGTTTCTGAACTTTCGATACTGACATCTCAATTCCCCAAAAAAGAATACCTTTGCACCGCAAAAACTAAAGTCAACGCGTAAAATTCCATGAATACTCTTCTTGCACAAGCCACCGGGGCATCCGCACTATTCCAATATCTGCCATTGATCGGTATCGTAGTGGTGATGTATTTTTTTATGATCCGCCCTCAGCAAAAAAAGGCCAAAGAACAAAAGAAATTTATCGAGGAAATTAAAGTGGGTGACAAGGTAGTCACCATTGGGGGGGCTCATGGCCGCATTGCCGAAATGGAAGACGACACGTTTGTGCTGGAAGTAGAACGCGGAGGTCGCATCCGGTTCAACAAATCCTCCATTTCTTTAGAGGCTTCCCGTGCTTTGAATGCGAAAAAGTAATATCACCGTCCTTTTCAGAGACTGAGATTAGGATGTAGCCAGGTGCCAAAGGTGCCTCGCTATGTCGTACCTTTGCCTCATTGATGCATTTTCTCAAGGCCCTTTCTAACGTATTTCATTTTAACCGTACCAACTGGCGGGCGGTGGCGCTTTGCTTTTTTGCTGCTGCGGTGTTTTGGTTCTTTCATGCACTAAATAAACCCTACTCCACCACGGTCCGGTTTCCGGTCCGGTTCGAATATGACCAGGAGCGATACATCGCTACACGTCCGCTACCGGAATTTGTGACCGCCCACGTAAGCGGAAGCGGATGGGATCTCTTTCGCAAACGCTTTTCTTTTAAAGAGTCGCCCCTGGTGGTTCCGGTAGAGAGACCTTCGGAGTCGATGCGGTTGGCCGGTACTTCATTGATTCCGCAGTTGAGCACCCAATGGGAAGACATCAAGGTTAATTTTGTTGTAACCGATTCTCTCTATCTTTTTATTGATCAGCGGGAATCGTATGAGTTTGATGTTTATCCTGATCTTTCGTTTCTCACGTTCCGGGAAGGGTATGGCCGGGTGAGCCCTGTCACCTTATCCTCCAAAAAAATACGCCTGACCGGCCCTAAAAGAGCGTTGCATCAACTCCCTGACTCCATTGGATTGGCCCCGCGAGGGGAAGAAATTTTTCAATCTTTTCAGGAAAACGTGCCTTTGCTGGTGAGCAATGTCACCAGCGAACCTGATCGGATTTCCGTTTCCTTTGAAGTAGGCAAGGTGGTGCGGATGGAATTACCGGTCAGTCCGCTGGTCATAGCCCGACCTGGTCAAAAAGTGACAATTGATTCAGCTCCCGTGACCATTCTTGTTCAAAGACCTGCCACCGCAGGAGATCTTACCTCGCTCACAAGTGTTCTCCAACTGGATTGTCGTAAGCTGATGGAAGGAAAACATCGGTTGATGCCGGTAGTGACCGGACTCCCTGGTTCTTTTGTGGTTGTTTCTGTTGATTCTGTTGTCTTAACCGTTGCTCGTTAGCATGATCAGACAGGTAGGCATCACCGGTGGCATTGGTTCAGGCAAAAGCGTTGTCTGTCGGATATTTAAAACACTTGGAATAGCCATCTATGATGCGGATAGCCGAGCGAAAGAGCTAATGACCACTGACGGAATACTCATCCATGAAATCAAAAAAGAGTTCGGAAACTTGTCCTATCATCCGGATGGCAAGCTGGATCGCAGTTTTCTCGCCCGCGTGGTTTTTCAGGATGACGTACGGCTGAAGAAACTAAATGAACTGGTGCATCCCCGGGTGGCGATCGATTATCAACATTGGGTAGAAGATCAAAAGTCACCCTACGTGATTCGTGAGGCGGCTCTTCTCTATGAAACAGGGGCAGATAAGCTGGTTGATTTTATGATGGTGGTATCCGCTCCTGAATCGGTGCGTATCGCGCGGGTATTAAAACGTGATGTTCACCGGACGGAGGCAGATGTAAAAGCGATTATGGCTAGGCAAATGCCGGAAGAGGAAAAGATCAAGCGGGCGGATGCGGTGATTGTTAATGACGAAAGGCAAGCTCTTTTACCTCAGGTATTAAAATTACATGAGCGGCTGCTCTATAGAAACTAAATCTGCGTTAAAAGCATGGGATAGAAGTAGAGGAGAGATCAGATCAAGATTGAATAAAGTACTGAACGCAAACGATTAAATGAAAAAAACCTGGATTGCAGTGGCCATCATCGTGGCCATTATTATTTTGTTAGCCCTTCCTAAACTCGACTTTCTGAAAAAGAAGGATACTACGGGTGCATCTCCCGCCCCGACCCCCGCCTCAAAACTACAGGTGGAAACCCTGGTGATGAAGCCTTCCAAGCTGGAAGACAAGTTGATTGTTACCGGTTCCATATTGCCCAACGAGTCATTGGAGTTGCGAAGTGAAACCTCCGGTAAAATTACGCAGTTGCTCTTTCAGGAAGGGAAATCCGTTCGGAAGGGCGACTTGCTGCTGCGGATTAACGATGAAGAACTGGAGGCTGAGCTAACCAAACAACGGTATAATCGCAAACTCAACCAGGATGTGGAGTTCCGCCAGCGGAAATTGCTGGAGAAAGATGCTGTAAGCCGGGAGGAATATGACAATGCCTTAAATCGCTTAAAAACTACGGAAGCAGACATCAAAGTTCTGGAAGCACAATTGGAGAAAACACGTATTCGCGCACCCTTCGATGGCACTATCGGATTGCGGTATGTGAGTGACGGAGCCTATCTCACTCCCAGCACCATCGTGGCTACGTTATATAGCATGAATCCGGCCAAACTAGAGTTTGCGGTACCAAGCCGGTACAGTTCGCAAGTAACCACCGGGAAAAAAATACGCTTTACGGTCGAGGGCGATACCAACCGCTATGAAGGAGAAGTGTATGCCACCGAACCGCGCATTGACCAGGAGACACGAACCTTAAAGATCCGGGCCATCGCTGAAAACAAACAAGGATTGCTCCTGCCGGGACAGTTTGTGAAGGTGGATTTGATTTTACAATCTATTACCAATGCTTTGTTAGTGCCTACCCAGGCCGTTATTCCCGAGCAGGCTGGGAAAAAAGTATTTCTCTATCGCGGAGGAAAAGCCATCGAAACAAAAATTGAAACCGGCATTCGCACCGAACGCGATCTGGAAGTTTTGAGTGGACTGAATCCGGAAGACACCGTGATCACCACGGGAATGTTACAATTGCGGAATGGAATGGATGTGCAGATTGTTAATCGCAAATAAGTATGGCAAGTCTATCTATCACCAGTATTAACCGACCGGTACTAGCCATCGTCATGTCGCTGGTGATCATTCTTTTTGGAGTGATCGGTTTTTCTTTTTTAGGAGTTCGCGAATTTCCCAGTGTAGATCCTCCGGTAGTCACGGTTTCCACTTCCTATGTTGGCGCTAATGCGGATGTCATTGAGTCGCAGATTACCGAACCTCTGGAAGATGCCATCAACGGAGTACCGGGCATTCGTACTCTTACTTCGGTCAGCCGGGAGGGGCGCAGCAACATCACGGTGGAGTTTGAACTGGGCATCAACATAGAGGCTGCTGCCAACGATGTGCGCGATAAAGTTTCAGGAGCTTTGAACCGGCTTCCACCGGATGTAGATCCCCCGGTTGTTGAAAAAGCCGATGCGGACTCCAGTCCGATCATCTTCTTAACCATCCGAAGTGATAAGCGGGATTTGCTGGAAATCTCCCGGATAGCCGAGGTGATGTTTAAAGAGCGTATTCAAACCATCCCGGGGGTGAGTTCGGTACAGATCTGGGGGCAGCGGAGATATTCTATGCGCCTTTGGATGGATCCCATCAAACTGGCTTCGTTAAAACTGGCGCCTTCAGATGTGTTGCAGGCCGTCAATCGTGAAAATGTGGAACTCCCTTCCGGACGCGTGGAGGGAAACAATACCGAATTAACAGTTCGCACCTTAGGACGGCTGAACACACCGGAAGATTTTAATAACCTTATTGTCAAAGAAAGTAATGACAATGTGGTTCGGTTCAAGGATATCGGCCGGGCGGAATTGTATGCTGAAAATGACCGGACGATTTTAAGACGCGATGGTATTCCGGGTTGCGCGCTGGCCATTGTGGCGCAACCGGGAGCTAACAACATTGATATTGCCGATCGCTTATATCAAAAGCTGGATCAGATTCAGCGCGACCTTCCTTCGGATGTGAGCTATCAGATGAGCTATGACTCGACCAAATACATCCGGGCATCGATTTCAGAAGTGGAGGAAACCATTTTTATCGCTTTTGGTCTGGTGTTGTGTATCATCTTTTTGTTTCTGCGCGACTGGCGGACGACCATCATTCCGGTCATCACCATACCCATCTCACTCATCGGTGCCTTTTTTGTCATGTACTTGTTAGGCTTTACCATCAATGTATTGACCTTGCTAGGAATTGTATTAGCCATTGGACTGGTGGTGGATGATGCCATTGTGGTTTTGGAAAATATTTATGTAAAGGTGGAAGAGGGGATGGAGCCAGAGGAAGCGGCACGCAAAGGGTCTACTGAAATATATTTTGCTGTAATCTCAACCACGGTGTCGGTCGTGGCTGTATTCTTACCCGTTATCTTTTTACAAGGCTTAACGGGTCGGTTGTTTCGTGAATTTGGATTAGTCGTGGCCAGTTCGGTAGCGATATCTGCTTTTGTCTCCCTGACACTTACCCCGATGATGAGTGCCAAATTGTTAAAGCGAAGAGAAGTACAACCCTGGCTCTACCGGAAAACAGAACCTTTCTTTGTATGGCTGACCTCGTCTTATGCATCCTCCCTTGCCAGCTTTATGAACAAAAGATGGTTGGGTTTTGTGGTGGTCGTGTTGGCAGGTGTGTTAATCTATTTTTTAGGAACTCAACTTCCTTCAGAGTTGGCTCCTCTGGAGGACCGGAGCGAATTCAGACTTCAGGCACAAGCTCCTGAGGGAAGCACGTTTGAATATATGGATGGGTACGTCATGGAACTGACCAATTTTATAAAACAGGAGGTACCGGAAGTGGATGGTCGGGTTAGTGTCACGGCTCCTGGATTTGGAGGAACCGGAGTGAACTCCGGATTTGTGCGTGTGATTCTTAAAGATCCAAGTTTGCGGCAACGCACACAGCAGGAAATTGTAGATGACATCACCGCAAAAGCAAAAAAATATTCAGGCGTACGAACATTCCTGACACAAAATCAAACCATTGGAGACAGACGCGGGGGATTCCCGGTGCAATTTGTGGTGCAGGCCAGTGATATTGATAAGCTGAAAGAAGTATTACCTGTTTTTCTCCAAAAAGCACAAGCCAGCCCACTTTTTGCCTTTGTGGACCTGGATTTAAAATTTAATAAACCCGAGATCAATATTACCATTGATCGCGACAAGGCGCGCAACTTAGGCGTCAACGTATTGGATGTGGCTCAAACATTGCAATTAGGTTTGAGCGGCTCTCGCTTTGGGTATTTTATTATGGATGGCAAACAGTATCAGGTGATCGGTCAGGTAGAGCGGGAGGACCGCAACGAGCCACTGGATTTGAAAACACTCTATGTTAAAAATCGCAATGGGGAATTGATCCAATTGGATAATCTGGTAACCATGCAAGAGCTGAGCAGCCCTCCGCAGTTATATCGGTTTAACCGGTATTCCTCGGCCAAGGTACAAGCACAATTAGCCAAGGGAGTTGCCTTGGGTGATGGGATCCAGGAAATGCAACGTATTGCCAGAGAAGTCTTGGACGATCGATACACCACGAGCCTCGATGGGGCTTCGCGCGAATTTGCTGAAAGCTCTTCCAGTATATATCTGGCCTTGCTGATTGCATTGGCCATCATTTATCTCATCTTGGCCGGTCAGTTTGAAAGCTTCCGCGATCCTTTTATCATCATGTTTACGGTTCCTCTGGCGATTGGGGGGGCCTTGTTTACCCTGTGGTATTTTAATCAGACACTCAACATTTTCAGTCAGATTGGCATCATTATGCTGATTGGTCTGGTCACCAAAAACGGTATTTTAATTGTTGAATTTGCCAACCAGGCGAAGGAACAAGGCAAAGATGTGATGACGGCTGCAAAGGAAGCCGCTGAGTCACGATTCCGCCCGATTCTGATGACCAGCCTTTCCACCATTCTGGGAATTTTGCCCATTGCATTGGCGTTGGGTGCCGGCTCCGAAAGCCGGGTATCCATGGGCATCGCGGTCATCGGAGGAATGTTGTTTGCCACCATCCTCACGCTTTATGTAATTCCGGCAATCTATACCTATCTTACCAGTAAAACTGTTCATACCCGTGCGTAATCTTCGAGTACTTTCCTGGACGGGTTTAGCTATCCTGCTTGGCTTTTCTATGCCTGCTGTGGTGGCCCAGCAAAAGCTAAGTCTGGAAGATGCGATTGCCCTCGGGTTAAAAAACAATTTTGATGTTCAAATCGAACTGCTCACGGCTGAAAATGCCCGACAGAATAATACCTGGGGACAAGCCGGATTGTTGCCCACGGTTAATTTAAACGGAGCTCAAAACAATAGTGTGGTTCAGCGAAAACCAGCTAACCCATTTGCGGTAGCCGGCCGAAACATCAGCGATAACGTGACTGGCCAACTGGATATTCAGTTTACCCTTTTTGATGGCTTCTCCGTGCGCATGACCAAAAAACAATTGGATCAACTGGAGCGACTCAGTTATGGAAATGCCTCCTTTGTGATGGAGGGAACCACCGAAGCTATCATTTTGGCTTACTATCAGGCATTGGTAGACCAGGAAAACCTAAAGACCCTTCAAACCAATCTGGGTCTTTCCAAAGAGAGATACGAATTTGTGAAGCTGCGCAAACAATTGGGAGGCGCCATTACTTTTGATGTCTTACAGGAACAAAACAATTATTTGACTGACAGTGCCAATGTGTTGCAACAGGGCATTCGCTACAAGAATGCTTTGCGCAATTTAAACTTGTTGTTAAGTGACAGCATTGAAGCCACTTATGAATTGACAGATGCGCTCGTGTTTGGAAATGAGTCTTATGCGCTCGATGATTTGAAAAGCCGCATGGCCAGTTCCAACACCAATCTGCGTAACCAATTCATTAATCAGGAAATCCTGAGAACCACTGCTCGTCTGGCCCGTGCCAACATGTCACCATCCCTGTTTTTAAATTTTGGGGCAACCGGCAGCCTGGATCGTCTTAATGCACAGTTTCGACCTCAATCGGGAGGCACCCCGGAGACAGTGACGGTAGGTTTTTTAAATGGAGATTCAAATCAGCCTGTAGTTAACACGCGTTTTTTGCCTGAGTACCAAACGCAAACCGGTAATTCCTATGGAGGATTTGCCAATCTTACTCTTCGCTGGACTATTTTTAATGGGGGTCAGGTGAAACGCGCCATGGAACAAGCCGAAATCCGTGAGAAGATTGGACAGATGACAACCGATCAGGTAAAACTTTCTCTTCAATTTGATCTGGTGTCAACCCTTGACTTATACAACCTGAGGAGGCAGCTCGTGAGCATCGCGGAAACCAAACTTCAGGCCGCTCAGCTAAACTTGCAATTGGCGAATGAGCGGTACAAAAACGGGGCTCTGAGTGCCATTGACTTACGGATTGTTCAGGAAAACTACCGGACAGCAGCTTTGGAAAAATCGCAGGCGATCTTCAATGCCCTGGCTTCGCAAGCTAGTTTGACACGCCTGACAGGGGGATTTATCCGGGTAAACCGTCAGCGATAACGGTGATAGCTGTCTTTTGCTGAAGTCGGCAGCTTCTCTATTCAGATATCCCACCAATTATGCGTACCTTAGCCGTTCAATTCTCAGAATCCTGCTGAAGGTTTTTTCTCCTGAAAGAATACTACCTCCTACTTGGTTTTTTCAATTGATCAGGGACTGACCGTTCCCTGTTGAGTCTTATTTGTATCATTTACCCTGGCCAGGAGGCCTTTTACTTCCGTATGCGTCAACTCAAGATTGTTAAGCAGATCACCAACCGGGAAAGCCAGTCGCTGGATAAATATCTTCAGGAAATTGGCAAAGTAGATTTGATTACCTCTGAAATGGAGGTAGATCTGGCGAAGCGGATTCGGGCGGGCGACCAGGTAGCTCTTGAAAAACTAACCAAAGCCAACCTGCGATTTGTCGTTTCTGTGGCCAAACAATACCAAAATCATGGTCTTACACTTGGAGACTTGATCAATGAAGGGAATATTGGTCTGATCAAAGCCGCCATGCGATTTGATGAAACCCGGGGCTTTAAATTTATTTCCTATGCTGTCTGGTGGATTCGTCAATCCATCTTACAAGCACAGGCAGAGCAGTCACGCATTGTGAGATTACCCCTGAACCGGGTAGGATCTCTTAACCGAATTGCCCGGACATTTTCTGAACTAGAACAGAAATATGAACGAGAGCCTTCTTCTGAAGAACTGGCAGAAGTTATGGAAGTGACCCAGGAGGAGCTGGAACGTACCATGAGTGTAGGCGGCCGTCACGTTTCGGTCGATGCCCCCTTCGCTCAGGGAGAAACCAATAATTTGCTGGATGTGCTGAGTGACCAGAGTGAAGAAGCGCCTGATACCGATTTGATTCGGGAGTCGCTCAGACGGGAAGTGGCGCGGGCTTTATCTACCTTAACCCAACGTGAGTCAGAAATTCTGGGGAACTACTTTGGGCTGGAAGGAAATAATCCTATGACTATGGAAGAAATTGGAGCCAAATTCAACCTGACGCGTGAGCGCGTCCGTCAGATCAAAGAAAAGGCAATCAGACGATTAAAGCATACCTCGCGCAGCCGGGCGCTCAAAACGTACTTAAGTTAACTATTCTCATCCCAACATCATCACTTATGAATTTCACTTATTCGCAAAGCGCCACCATCAAAGCCTATATGCCTCTCTGGATCAAATATCGTCCGGTTTTGCTTAAACTGATGATTGCATCGCAGGAATCTACGTCCGAATATCAATTCTACGGACATGAGTTTCGTCAATTAAATGCTCGCGAAAAGGGTGGATATACGTTTAATCTGGAGGTTCAAAAAGGGAAAACACAACGACTCAGCAAAGCTTCACCAGTAGCACAAGACCTTATGCAGGTATTGGAAATGTCCAGCCGGGCGGTAGAACTGATGCGGGAGAATTCCTATGAATTTACCATGGACAGGCAGTTTATGTTTCGGGTAAAGCGGTTATCTACACCTCTGGTAGAAGAACCCACAGCAACACCGGTGGTGGACGACCAGGCCTGAGAGAACATCCTGGGAGATTAGATGTAAATTGGTCGGGTTTAACATCCACTCAGCTATTTGGTAAACTTGGCGCAACCTGTTATGTAAGGGAAGTGTCTATTTTCGCAGGCTATAAAAATCAACAGCCTATGCGTACATATTTATCTACTCTTTTTTTGATCGCTTTTTGTGGGGTGCTGGTGCTCGCTGTGCAGGCACAAGCACCATTAACCACCCTCAATGCCGCCTATACCGAAAACTTTAATGGCCTCCTTACCGGTGCCACAAATGATGTTACCACCTTACCATTGGGATGGTCGTTTCTGGAAACCGGAGCCAATGCCAACACTACGTATGCTGGAGGCACAGGATCTTCCAATGCCGGAAATACCTATAGTCTGGGATTAGATGGTGACCGTGCATTAGGTGGATTACAATCCGGATCGCTAATCCCAACCATCGGAGCTTCCTTTGTGAATAACACCGGAGCCACCATTACGACACTTCAGATCAGTTACACCGGTGAGCAGTGGCGGTTAGGTGCCACGCCCCGTACGCAAGCCGATCGTCTGGATTTTCAACTTAGCCAAACCGCCACTACCCTGAATACCGGCACCTGGACGAATGTGGATGAACTTGATTTTAATGCTCCCATCCTTTCCGGAACGATTGGCGCATTGAACGGAAATCTGGCAACGAACAGAGCCACCGTTTCTTTTTCGATCTCCGGTCTATCCATTCCGGAAGGAGCCACTTTCTGGATTCGCTGGAATGATTTTAACGTCTCTGGTTCGGATGATGCGCTGGCCATCGATGATTTCTCGATTACTCCCGTAGGCGTTCCATCCAATCAACCATCTTTTTCATTTACCCCGGCCACGCTCAACTTTGGCGAAATCAACACCAATACTTCGCGGGAGTTATCCTATGTGGTGAAGGGTGCTAATCTAGAGGACTCACTGACTATGATTGCGGTAACTTCTGCCGTGTTTTCACTTTCGTTGGATCGGGTAAATTTTACTGACAGTTTGATCGTAGCCGACAGCGCTACTGTGTATGTCAGGTTCGCACCACTCACGAACGAATCTTTTACTAGCGAAGTTAGTCACACCAATGGAGGACTTACGAAAGCACTGCCAATGACCGGTAGCGGGTATGATCCGCTTAACAATATTATTTCAATTGCTACCGCACGGAGCCTGACCGTTGGGAGCAAAGTAACCGTGGCCGGTCGTGTAACGGTCAGTAACCAATTGGGCAGCCCGGCTTATATTCAGGACAACACCGGGGGAATTCCAGTATTTGATTTCACCCTCAGTCAGAATGTATCGATTGGGGATAGTCTGATCGTAACCGGACCCATCGGCATTTTTAATGATCAGAAACAAATCAGTGGAAATGGTATCTCCTACATCCAACCCGATAGCAGTGTGCGCATCCTGGCACCTAAACCCGTTGCCATTACCGAACTGGCCGCCAACGAGGGATTATTGGTGACCGTACAGCAAGTGGAATTGGTGAATAAGTCATTTGTCTTCTATCCGCAAAGTACTGAGCGCATAACCAATGGCACTGTGCAAGCTGATTTGAGAGTGGATGGTGATACCGATTTACCCGGGCTTACGAAGCCACCAGGGGTTACCAATATTACCGGTGTGGTAGGTCGCTTCCGTGCCAACGCTCAATTGCTACCACGCTTTCGCGCAGATGTACCGGGCGTGTCTGAACCACAATTGCCCACTGATTCTATCCCAACAGCTAAAACGTTTGATCTTGTCACCTGGAATCTGGAGTTCTTTGGTGCAGAACGGGAAGATTATCCGGAAGAATTTGGCCCGGCTGATGAAGCTCTTCAATTGCAAAATGTAAGACAGGTGATGGCTTCGCTTCATGCCGATGTCATTGCCGTACAGGAAGTTTCAAATGATTCCCTCTTTACAGAATTGGTTCGGCAGCTACCTGGGTACAAAGCCGTTTGCTCCGATCGTTTCTCACGTTCGTTTGAAGGGCCGAGTACTACCTTCCCTCCGCAAAAGGTGTGCTTCATTTACGATTCCACAACCGTTCAGGTATTGTCAACTCAGGCGCTGTTTGAAAATTTGTATGACTCCGCCAGAACCATTGATCCTTCCTTATTACCGGGCTACCCCACCGGTGACCCCAGTAGTTTTTGGTCAAGCGGACGCCTTCCTTTCATGCTTACCGCAAACGTAACCATCCAGGGCGTTACCGAACGGATCAGCTTTGTGAACATTCATGCCAAGTCGGGAAGCACATTGGCAGATTTTAATCGCAGAGTGTATGATGCACAAGTATTAAAAAATTACCTGGATGCAAATTATAGTCCTGAGCAAGTGGTGTTATTGGGCGATTATAATGACGATCTGGATCAGTCGATCGTGGCTGGTCAGCCATCATCGTATGCTGCTTTTGTAAACGACAGCACGTATGTGCCTGTGACAAAGTCTTTGAGTCTGACAGGAGCCCGATCAACCATCAGCTTTGGAGATATGATTGATCATCAAATAGTCTCTGACGATTTGAGGGAAGAGATACTCCCTGGGTCGGAACGGGTAGTGACTCCTTTTGCTGCCATTCCGAACTATGGCAATACCACCACCGACCACTTGGCCGTAGTAACGCGCTATGCATTTGTTTCGCCCGTGGCCACACTTTTTTCGGATACCTTACAAGTATCTGAACCCACCGACTCCGTTACGTTTACCCTCCAACTCTCCAGACCGGTGGCTACGGATAGGACAGTTACCGTGGCCCTTCAGGAAGGAAGTGGTGTGGTCTATGGAACAGACTATCTAACCACTCCGGCTGCCAGTCAAAATCTGATATCCGTCATCGTTCCAGCCGGCCAATCCTCCGCTCAGTTTCAGGTACGTGTAGTGGATGACCTGGCGGATGAACCGAACGAAACCATCGGTTTTCAAGTGCTGCCATCGGCAGGGATAGAAGTGCTGGACTCAGCATTTTTGACGTTAACCTTGCTTGACAACGATGTCACCACGGTGCAATTTGAGGAAGTGGAAGTTAACCGGGAAGAAGGAAGCGGTGCTTACACGGTACGTCTGAATTTCTCTTCTCCGGTCGCAACCAGTCAAACGATTACCATTCGTGCGGTCAATAGTTTGGGTGTGTTTTATGGAAACCGTTGGGACTACACCACACAGCCGTCTGTGATGCAAGGCCGCATTCAGGTACATGTTCCTGCGGGAGCTTCGTATGCTGAATTTCAGGTGACGCCTAATACAGATATCTTCCGAGAGCGCAGAGCAGAGTTTATAACATTCGCTCTTGAATCGGTTAGCGGTGGATTGGTGGCGGGGGCACAAACAAGTTTGCGATTTAACATCCTGGATGTGAGACCGTGTTTGCCAGTGTTTGCGATATTCCCCAACCCTACCTTTGGCCCGATTAACATTTACACCTTGCCCGGTCAGGAAGACTCTGTGGTAAATGGTACGTTGCTGGATCCCAACGGATCGGTGATTGCTTCCGGAGCGAATACCGTAGCTCAATTAAGCGACTTGTTTACGCAAGCACTTCAGGGAAGACGGAGGGGAATCTATACCGTACGGCTGACCGCCTGTGATGAGGTGATCAACATTCGTGTATTGAAGTGGTAGAAGTGTAGTTTTATCAGCCAGAAATAAAGTTAAAAGAGGCTGCCTTTTTGAGGCAGCCTCTTTTTTTGCACGCTGTGAGCACGCGCTGACAGAAGAATCTTTAAAGACCCTATTAATTCTTATTCTTCAATTCCAACGCAAAGTCCTTGGCCGTTTTGGCGGTCATGATGTCCATAAAATTAAGTGCTCCATTGGTGGTTGGTCCTCCTCCGGTTTGTATCTGGGGTACCACGGCTCCCGTATATTTACTGAATGCATCGGCCCATACTTTTTGCACTTCTACCTGAGCCTTTAACTTCATTTCAAGAGCACCATCTGCCTGCATAATGCGTTGGCGAGCATAGGCGTTGGCATCTGCCAGCTCTTTGATTTTTCTGGCTTCGAGGATAGAAGCTTCGTAAGCAATCTTTTGCTGAAGTTTATCCTGTTCGGCTACTTTGACCTTGGTTTCGGCTTCCACTACCTGCTTGGTCTGGTCTTGTTTCTGTTGGTATTCAATCTCTACCAATGCCTGCTCACCTTTTGCCTTGGCGGTCAGTGTTTGTTGCTGAGCGGTCATCAGTTCCTGCTTGGATATGGCCGATTTCGTAGCCGCATCGATAATCTTTACCAGCTTTTCATCAACCTTGCTTTCATAGTCCACATCGGTGATGGCAGCATCGGCCACCGTGATGCCATATTCTTTGATAGACGAAAGTTTGCGCTTTGGCTGAGACGTTTTGGTGTCAAACTGTATTTCGGTTTGATAAATGCGTTTCTTCTCCATCTCTAGTGTATCAAATACTACATTTTCCTCCGTTTTCAATAGATACACTCCTTCTTTGAGCTGGTCAAGAAAATCCTGAGCCATTTGAGCGCGTCCACCGCCATAGTGTTTTTCGCTGCTCATCAGTTGGGCAGAAGATTGCAGACATTCCTTGGTGTAAGGCGCCAGGCGTTTAGCCACCAATGATTGAGGTGTCCGGTGCGTATTATGGATCAGGATCATTTCCTTTTCATCGGAAGGCAGAATAAACTGAGTGATACCCCGTACGTCTGCGGTAGTGGCATCGCTGAATCGGATCATGATCTGCCCTACTTCAATCCCATTGTCTTCCACTTCCAGCCGTGGAGCCGCCTCCTGATAGGTTACGGATATCTGATTGGGCCATTCTTTTTCCTTGGCAAAGAAGCCGGCATAAAAAATACCAGGCGCAAATTGCACGATTTGTTCTCCGGTAGTTCGTTCTACGACCGTTCGGTTACCGGCATCATTCCATGAAAAAGGATTGACTATTAAAAACAGAATTAATCCAAGAATGGAAGTGACGCCAATGATGATGGTTTTGCGGATGTTGATGGGATTCATAAGTAATTACGGATTTTGGTTTTGGTTAGTGTTTGAGTCTTTTTTGTCTGAAAAGTGTTTGGTAAGAAGCAGTACAAGGGCATATGCCACCATACCGAATACGGCCAGAAAACCGACCGCCAGTGCTAGTCTGATCATGTGTATTTGGGTTGTTTGGTAAAGTAAAAAGGAAAACAGACAGAGGCGTCTGATAAAGAAAAGCGATTGAAACGGCTACATCGGGAAGCGTGATTTTGGCATTGATTCGCCATTCGGAAGACATGAAACCAAGACAAGCAAGAATTATTTTTTTACCCTAATTTAACGCTTTTGTGCCTCATTTCCAGCATTTTAATTTAAGAGATAAAACCTGTGGGGGCTGGCGTGAGCAGGATTCTTCGATCTGTAAATAAAAAAGGCGGCCATTTATGACCGCCTGAATGTAGAATTCGTGGAGGATTCTGCGTTTAGTCAGAGAGCTAGTTTCCGTCTTTATCAGCTTCGTCTGCCTTTTGAATTTGTTCGTCCAGTATCTGCTCAATCAACTCCCGCTGTTTTTCGTTGAGGCTGTTATCCAGTTTGGCTTGTTTCTTCATAAACCGAAACATCGCGTTCTTTTTAATTTCGTAGGCGATAAATACTGTATACTTCTTTTCTTTTTCGTTGTAGAATTTTTCCTCACCCATTTTACGTAAGTCAGCAATACTGGTATTCATGGTTTGACGTACCAGACTTTGAAACTTATCAGCCACATCTGCGGCACGCTCATTCTCGGTTTGTCCCAGGTATTGATCCGCCACTTGTTTCATATTCGTGCTTACCTGACCCGCTAGCTGAGCTTTGGCTTCAATGTCTGCTTTGCCACGGGCAATATTGTCCTGTGAACTTTCTCCCTTGCCCGTCCCGCGGAAAAACCGGTTATTGGATTCGTACGCATTGCCACTAAAAGGTTCGCGCACTTTTTTACCTAACGGACCGCTGCCACTGCAAGCGGCCATGATAATTATGATCAGACTATAAAGAAGGCTTTTTTTCATAAAAGGGTTATTTTCTGCTCAAAAGTAGAAAAAATTGTGCCAGAATCGACCGTGTGGTTGTTCCAACAAAAGCAGGGCAGATGTCTCTTATTCAGACAGGTGAATAAATAACTGCCAACGAAAGGCCCATCGCCACCTCAGTTGGTAATTTTCCACACCGGCTTCTTTCAAAATTGCTTCCCATTCTTTTTTGAGAAAAGCCCTGCGCACCGACAATGGCGCATCAAATTTGACCATATCTGATCGGGAGAAAAACGTTGTCAGCCACCGAATGGAGTAATACGCCAGGGGATGCCGGTGAATGTCATTTATGATAATTGATTTCCGGGTTTGTTTTTTAAGTCGGGTCAGCATCAGCACTAATTCTTCATGGGTAAAGTGATGCGTAAAGAGCGTAGCCAAAACCACATCAAAAGTCATGGATTGAAATTCAGTTGAAAAGATATTCAGGGTTTGAAAATCCAGTTCCTTAAAAGAGCTGCTGGCTTGCCGGGCGTAGGCAATGATATTCGGATTGGCATCAATTCCAATGCCTGTCATTCCTATGTTCTCCTGACGAGCCCATCGGGCGATCCGTCTGAGCATATCACCGCTGCCACAACCCAGATCAACCAGGATCGTTGGTTGGGAAGAGGAGTTGATTTTTGGTAACAACGACTTTACCGGGTTCAAAGTAACAGCATTTCCGCCTAACCACTGATTGATAATGTCCAGCTCGCGAAGAGTCTGATCCACGACCGGCCCTGAGCAGTCAAGATCATCCATGATTTCAACTTCGGAAGCGCGTTTAGATAAATTCATGCGTGATGATGGATCGAGAGAATCATGCTTTCCAACGTAAGGCCCGGCCCAAAAGCAACGCTGAGTATTTTCTTATCATGATCCTCGGGCCGGAGATGTTTCCTTAATTCATCAAGCACAAACAGAACCGTGGGAGAAGACATATTCCCAAAATTCCTGAGCACATGATACGCATACTCGTTTTGTTTCTTAGAAAGACCCAGAGCCTCCTCCATCGCCTCCAGTATCTTTTTTCCTCCCGGATGGATGGCAAAGTAGCTGATCTCTGAAAATTCGGTTTGAATCTGTGACAGCAACGAGGCGGTCAACTCATGGATTCCTTTCTTGATGATCTCCGGGACATAGGAGGATAATCGCATTTCAAATCCCAGATCTCCTACGGTCCAGGCCATATCTTTTTCGCCTGACAAGGCCAGGTCGCAATAAAAGCTTTCAGGTTTCAGATTGATTCCTGCACGCGGTTGGGCTTCTATCAACACCGCAGCGGAGCCATCGGCAAAGAGCGCATTGGCTAACAGGTTATCTTCGGAGTTATCTTTCTGAAAATGGAGGCTGCAAAACTCGGTACAGACCACCAGAACTTTGGCTTGGATATCTGCCTCGCAAAAGGAGTGAGCAAGTTTTAATGCATTGAATGCGGCATAGCAACCCATAAAGTTGATGCATAATCGCTGGACGTTTGAACGAAGGCGAAGGGCTTTTACCAGATCAATATCCAATCCGGGCGCATACATGCCCGTACAGCTAACAACAATCACATGAGTAATGCTATCCATGGAAAAATCCGGTAGCCTGGAAAGAGCATCGTGGGTGGCTTTCTCACTTAATTGGAGGGCGTGTGCCCGAAAAAGCGCTAACCGTTTATGAGTAGAAGGAAAGGGTTCCAGCGTCTTCGTGTTAGCATAAAAATCAAAATCTTTCTGGCGGCCATAGTCTTCAATCACCGAATGCCGGAAGTCAATGCCAGTCGCGCGAAACAACGCCCGAAGTTTACGTGCCTCCGGATCGTCTAACTGCATGGCCCTTACCATAAAATCAGCAATGGTTGATTGAGGGAAGCGTGCGGCAGGATTAGCCGTGCCGATGGAAGTAATAAAACTCATTCGTTCAAGTATACTAAATAACCAATTGTTTTGTGTTATAGTTTTAACGGGTGGATAAAAAATGACTTAACTTAACGTTTCTATCCTTGTCTTTGCCCATGATTCGCTCTACACTGTTACATCTCCGGTTTCCGTTTTCTTATTTTTTACTGCCCGTATATCTCTTTGCGTTAGCGATCTCCCCCAATCTGGGAGAGCAGCGTTTGTTGTGGTCTTTTCTGATCATTCATGTGTTACTGTATCCAGCCAGCAATGGATACAACAGCTACTTTGATAAGGACGAAGGCGCCATTGGGGGATTAAAGAATCCTCCTCCCGTGAACACAAGTCTGTATTATGCTTCCATAGGATTGGATGTTTTAGCGGTCGTACTGGGGGCCTGGTTCGTCAGCGGATGGTTCGCCATCATGCTGTTTATCTACGGTATGATTTCCAAAGCCTATAGTCACCCTGCCATACGCTTAAAAAAATATCCGGTGGCCGGTTGGATCACGGTATCTGTATTTCAGGGATTTTTTACGTTTATGATGTGTTATGTTGGAATTAATGATTTTTCACCGGATCAATTAATACACGCCCGTGTTTATGTTCCAGCGGCTCTCTCCACCCTTATGTTACTAGGCACGTACCCCATGACCCAGGTCTATCAACATGAAGAAGATGCTGCTCGTGGCGATCAAACCATTAGCTTGCGATTGGGTATCCGGGGGACTTTTTTATTTGTCTTGCTCGTGTTTGGTATCGTCACAGGTGCCTATCTGACTTATTTTCATTTTTATCAGACAGATCACCACGGATGGGCATTTATGGCGGCTCTGAGTCCGGTAGTCATTTACTTTTGTATCTGGTTTTATCAGGTTTATAAAAATCCGGCCGCAGCCGACTATCCCCGCACCATGTGGCTGAATTTTTTATCGGCCACCTGTCTCAATATTTTCTTTTTTTGGTTGTTTCTGGAGATCAGCCACATCGGACAACTGTAAGATTAAGAGTAGGAATACACTTTTCACCAAAAAAGTGAGGCCTGACTCCCCAGCCAGGCCTCTTCAACCTAAACCTATCCTATAGTTCAACCGTATGTTGAAACAGATAGACTGTCTGCTTGTCGCTAGACATAACAAATATAAAAGACTCGATTCATTAAAAGTAGTCGATCCCACTAAAACGGTACATTAGTTATGTATCTATCTGAAATAAAGAAAAGCGTTGATTAACTCTTGGAAGGCATGGCCACCAGTCGAAGTCCATCCAACGTGAGGTGAGGTTCAATGGCCGTAAAAAAACCAGCTAAGGGTGTAATGATGGATGATAGTCCACCGGTTGCAATAGCCGGAACATTTTCTTTTAACTCTTCGCGAATACGCACTACCATATTCTTCACTAACCCCTCATAGCCAAACAAAACACCTGACTGGATTGCCGTGATGGTATTTTTACCGATGGCTGAAGCAGGCATCTCAAGCGGCACATCAAACAAACGGGCCGTGTTTTGAGAGAGGGAGCGGATAGCCGTTTTTAGTCCGGGGGCAATGGAAACCCCCAGAATCTTTCCCTGATGAGATACCGTAGTAAACGTTAGCGCTGTTCCAAAATCAACGATAATGCAGGTTTGCCGATATTTGGTAAAGGCTGCCAATGCATTGGCAACCAGGTCGGAGCCAATTTCATACGGATTTAGGACATCAATAGGTAAGGAAGAGTAAACGGATGGCCCTAACACGATCGGTTCTTTACCAAAAAGATTGCGAACCACATATTTTAACTTCTCGGTCAATCGTGGCACGACACTGCTCAAGACAATGTGATTCACGTTGGTTATCTCTGTGCCGGATTCCAAAAAATAATCACGCACCCGAACACCAAAAAACAACTCGGGCAGGTCGGGCTTTGAGGGGACTCGCCACACGTGTTTCCACTTACCTTCTGTCCACAGACCCAGCGTGACATCGCTGTTTCCAATATCGATCGCTAAGAGCATTCACAAACGTATCTAAATTTTTAGAATGTTTATCAACGTCTTGCACCGAAGGTCCACTAGTCTGGACGAACGAAACTGGAACCACTGGTGGTTACATTTAAAACGGGTGATCCCAGATAACGGATTTCGCTGGCACCACTGAGATTCGCTTTTAATAGTTGCGATACTTGAACTTTTGCCTGGCTGGCCCCTGATAATTGAAAATCCGCCACTGACACGGGCAAATTAAAAGCATGAAGCAGGGAGGCTCCGTCCAGATAGCCACGCAAATTTGATGCTTCTCCGTGTAAGCGCAATTGAGATGCCCCACTGATGTTTACGTTCAACTCTTCTGCCTCGATGGATACTTGTGCAACAGATGCTCCGCTTAATGTAATAGGCACACTGACACCAGGCGACTCAAAGCCCGTGGCTGTTGCCTCTACTGCCCCGTACATGCTTAATCCCAACAACGTGGGAAGCGTAATTGTCAGATAAGTGGTGTATTGACGTTCCCGGTTTTTGTCAAATTCAACAGTGAGCGTGGTTCCGTTTTGAATCAGTCGTAGATCGTCCAGATTTCTACGGTCTCCCTCTGCCCGCACAGTAAACGTGGCCCCGGAATGTATGGTCACGACCATGGCATCTGAAAGCTGAAGTCTGTCAAAATCTGTGTAATTATACTGCCTCACATCTTGCTGACGTGGTCCGGGATCTTCTTCCTGACAGGCTGAAAAAGAGATTACAAACAGGATGGCAAAAAATACTCTGAGCATAAAATGATATTGTTGTTCTTCGCTATGACAACTGATTCAGCGAATCCCCCTACTCACTGAAGGACGTCATCGGAGAAAGCCCCTGAGACAATCGAAATAAGGGAGTATCTTTATCAAAAAAAGCAGAGGTTCATGTCAAAAAAGAAATTCAAGGAGAAAAAGGAGCGTAAACAAAAAGAACAGAAGTTGACCGTTTGGAAGCAGGTATTGGATTTGTTTAACGATAATCCCGGACGAGCCTATGATTTCAAACAACTCGCCAAGCGGATAGGCGCCAAAAACAAGGCCCATAACAAAGAATTGTTTGATGCTTTGGAGAAACTGGAAGATGCCGGTAAAATTAAACAACTGCCCAGCGGAGGGTATATCTCCACCCGCGAAAGTGCTACGCTGACCGGAACGGTTGATCATGTCAATCCACGTTTTGCCTACATTGTTACCGGGCTGGAAGGCCAAAAAGATATTTATGTAAAGACTGAACTTCTGGGCACGGCCCTGCATGGAGATACCGTAGCAGTGGAATTGTTTAATCGCAAAACTGGCGCCAGTCCGGAGGGTCAGGTAACGGAGATTGTCAAACGAGCCCGCACCCGTTTTGTCGGAAGATTGGAAGTCTCCAAAAATTATGCCTTTGTGGTGCCGGACTTCAAAAAGATTTACCAGGATTTTTTTATCTATCCGGAAAACATCCAGCAGGCAGTAACCAATGATAAAGTTGTTTTTGAAGTGACCCGCTGGGGCGATGGAGATAAAAGTCCGGAGGCCAAAGTGGTTGAAATTTTAGGAAAAACGGGTGAGAACGAAGCAGAGATTCATTCCATCATGGCAGAGTTTGATTTGCCTTTTCGCTTTCCTGAAAAAGTCCTGCAGGAATCGGAGTCTATTCCTGAAGAAATATCATCGGAAGAAATTAAAAAACGATGGGACTTCCGACAGGTATTAACCTTTACCATTGACCCGGAAGACGCCAAAGATTTTGATGATGCTATTTCTTTCCGGGTGCTGGAAAGTGGGTTGTATGAAGTGGGGGTGCACATTGCCGATGTCACATACTATGTGAAGCCGGGCACCGCACTGGAAGAGGATGCCTTTGATCGGGCCACCTCCGTTTATCTGGTGGATCGCACGGTGCCCATGTTGCCCGAGCGCTTATCCAACGGATTATGTTCGTTACGACCGCATGAAGATAAGTTGACTTTTGCTGCCGTGTTTGAAATGGATATGAAAGGCAAAGTTCATAAAGAATGGTATGGCCGCACCATCATCCATTCAGATCATCGGTTTAGCTATGAACAAGCCCAGGAAGTCATTGAAACAGGCCAAGGCAAATTTGCGAATGAATTAAAAATCCTGAACGAGATTCACCATCAGTTGCGCAAAGAGCGATTTAAAAAAGGAGCGGTCAATTTTGAAACCACCGAAGTGAAATTCAAGCTTGACGAAAAAGGGAAGCCACTGGCGGTGGTGCCTAAGGTGCGGAAAGATGCGCACAAGTTGATTGAAGAGTTTATGTTGCTGGCCAACCGGGGCGTGGCCACCTTTGTGTATCAAATGAAAAAAGGAGCCGAGAAAAATACGTTTGTCTATCGAACGCACGATTTGCCCGATCCTGAAAAAGTACAGGACTTTGCGAAATTTGCCATCCAGTTTGGACACAAGCTAAACGTGGAAGATGCGGCTATTTCCAAATCACTTAATAAGCTCATGGATTCCATTGAAGGGAAACCAGAACAGAATGTTCTTCAGTCGCTGGCGGTACGCGCCATGGCCAAAGCCAAATACACCACCGAAGCAAAAGGTCATTTTGGTCTGGCCTTTGAGCACTATTCTCACTTTACATCGCCCATCCGGAGGTATCCGGATATGATGGTTCACCGCTTGCTGCAGCATTATCTGGAAGGTGGTAAAGCGGTAAACAAAAAAGACTTTGAAGATAAATGTATCCACTCCAGCGAGCGGGAGAAACGAGCCGCGGATGCCGAGCGTGCGTCCATTAAATATAAACAGGTGGAATTCATGAGCCTGGCCGAGGATAAAGTATATGGCGGGATCATCTCAGGCGTCACAGACTTTGGTATTTTTGTTGAAATCATCGAAACGAAATGTGAAGGAATGATCCGCCTGGCGGACATGAAAGATGATTTTTATGAATATGATGAACGCAACTATCGGGTTATCGGCCGCAGAAGAAAGAAGATTTATCGGTTGGGGGACACCATACAAGTGCGGGTTAAAAAAACGGATGTTGACAGACGACTCATTGATTTAGTTATTGAAGATTAATACATGTTGAAGGATTACGCGGATCTGATTGAAAAGCAGATCAAAAAAAATAGTTTTGGCAAAACCCCCCGGTCGCTTTATGAACCTATCCGTTACATCATGGCCCTGGGCGGCAAACGGCTGCGGCCCCAGTTAACGTGTTTGTCGTATTCTCTGTATCGAAACGATCTGGAACGCATTATTCCGTTTGCCACTGCCGTGGAGGCTTTTCATAACTTTACCTTATTACATGACGACATCATGGACAAAGCACCTCTTCGCAGAGGAAAGCCGACCGTTCATGAAAAGTGGAATGTCAACACCGCCATCCTGGCCGGAGATGTGATGCTGGTTCGGGTGTATGATATGCTATTGGAATTGCCCCCTGATCAATTAAAAGAGGCATTGATGCTCTTTAACCGAACAGCCGCGGAAGTATGTGAAGGGCAGCAGTGGGATATGGAGTTTGAAACTAAAAAACAGGTGACTGAAGCGCAATATATCAGTATGATCCGGTTAAAGACCGCTGTCCTGCTGGGGTTTAGTCTGGAGTTGGGAGCTCTTTTGGCTGGCGCCTCCCCCAAAGATCGGAAAGCACTTTATGACTTTGGTGTGAATGTGGGCATTGGATTTCAACTAAAGGATGATTTATTGGACGTATTTGCCGATCAAAAGAAATTTGGCAAGCAAGTAGGAGGAGATATCATCGCCAACAAAAAAACATTTCTGTTGATCAAGGCATTGGCAAAGGCCCGGGGGAAAGATAAAACTGAATTGAACCGTTGGCTTCAGGCGAAAACATTTGACAAACGAAAGAAAGTAGCTGCTGTAACAGCCTTGTACACCCGGCTGAATATCCGCTCCCTGACCGAGCAGAAGATTGAAAGCTACTTTGAAAAGGCATTTTCTTCGTTGCATTTGTTTTCATCACCTGAAAAAGCCCAAAAGCTGATCGTCTTTGCCAAAGACATTGCGAGCCGGCAAAAATGATCCGTGAAATACTTCTCTGGACAAAACATTACCTTTGAATAAACAGTACTCCAATCAAAGTCATCATGGAAAAGCAGTTTACCACCGAAGAGCTGGATCGCATTAAAGCCGCGGTGCGAGAAGCTGAGAGCACGATTTCCGGGGAGATCGTGCCCGTAGTTGTGCAACGAAGCGGTTTCTATTCGATTGCCAATTACCGCGGAGCCCTGGGCATGGCTGGTATTACGTTTCTAACGATTGTCATGGTTGACCGCTATTCGGTAAACTGGGCCATTCTTGATCCATTACTTATTTTTTTAATGGTGATCCTGGGCGGAGTGTTCGGAGCACTCGTCACCCACTTTTCGCCAACGATCAAGCGACAATTACTTTCACAGGTACATATTGATCAAGCCACGCGTAAGCGAGCGGAAACTACTTTCCTCGAAGAAGAAGTGTTTAATACCCGGCATCGCACGGGGATTCTGATTTTTATCTCCTTGTTTGAACGAGAAGTGATTGTGATGGCCGACAGAGGTATCAGCAAGGTGGTGGAACAAAAGGAGTGGGATAAAATGGTCAGTACGGTTATCGATAAGATCCGGGCAGGTAAAATTGTGGAGGGAATCATTGCGGCTGTCCACCAATGTGGAGCGCTGTTAGCAGAAAAAGGGTTTCACAAAACGGCAGATGATTTGAATGAATTGCGTGATGATTTGCGGATAGAGGAATGATTCGATTGTTCGTCTTTTTCTTTTTTTTATCGGTTGTTATCGATGTTTCGGCTCAACGTATTCCTATACCGGCCCTGGCGAATCAACGTATCCATGATCAGGCAGGGGTGTTGTCTGCGAATGCATTCGCTCAGCTAACCCAACAGTTACAAGCATACGAAGACAGTACTTCCAATCAGATGGCCATTCTTACCCTGGCTACTTTGGGCGATGAATCGCTTGAGGAATTTTCGTATCGGGTAGCTCGCGAATGGAAACTGGGACAGGAAGCCCGGGATAACGGGATTTTATTACTGGTGGTTGTGCAAGACCGCAAAGTGCGCATTGAAGTAGGCAAAGGACTGGAAGGTGCCTTGACGGACGCTCAGAGTGGAAGAATCATTCGCAATGAAATAGCCCCAGCGTTTCGGAAAGGAAACTATGACGAAGGAATCCGAAAAGGGATAGTAGCCATTGCCAAAGCAGTGGCTGGTGAATTTCAGGTATCTGAACCGGAGTTGACAAAAACCGATGATGGCACTGATTGGTTTTCTGCACCCATTATTTTGTTTGTCCTGGGTTCTTTTGCGTATAACCTGCTTTTTACCAGAGGATCCTTGGGATGGATACTCTATTTGTTTTTAATTCCCTTTGTCTGGTTGTTTCCTCCACTGGTCCTCCCCGATCGGTTGGCGCAAATCATGTTGTGGGGATATATCGGTGGCATGCCGATCCTTCGGTTGATTATTCAAAATACCGAGTGGGGAAAACGCAAAGCCAGGGAAATGGAAGAGCGCCAGCGCCATCGTAAATCCGGGGGTGGTTGGTCGGGAAGAGGCGGGTGGTTTGGTGGAAGTTCAGGGGGCTGGTCATCCGGAGGCGGAGGCTTTTCAGGCGGTGGTGGAAGTTTTGGAGGCGGAGGAGCCAGCGGCAGTTGGTAAGAAGTGAACCTGAAATTGGGAAGTGTTTTGGGATGAATAGCCTGCTACGTTCACAAGAAAGCAAATCAATCTTTACTGTTTCAGCGAAAGAAATCCGGTAAGGGCCGGAGAGTTAATTGATTCGATAAAAATAGATGCCTGAAGGAAGCTGCTTGCCGGCATTGGTTAACCCGGTAAACTTCCGGTCTTGATTGTCGTAATCTGCGGTTTCAAATACAACATCCCCCCAGCGATTAAAAATGGTGACCCGGTTGCCCGGCTTTATGTTCCGGATTCTCCCAATCTACAATCGGCAATCATCAGCTTTCATGCTGGGCACCTTGCTTCTGAAGATGACAGGTCAAAACTCTATCCGATAGCTTAAAATGGGTAACAATGGCAACTGATACCATTTCTTTATTTCTCCGCTACGTACTTCAAAATATTGTCCTCCCAGATTTTTGTGATTGGTTGTATTCTGGATATCCAAAGCCAGGGTAGTAGTAGATCGGGTTCGGTTTCGCTTCAGACTGATGCGTAAATCGGTTCGGAAGTAATCCGGTAGTTGTTGCGTGAAGGCCAGCGATTCAATGTATCTGGTTTCACCGGCCATTTGTGATCGGGTTATATCCACAGGCGTATACCGAAATCCTCCGGTATATATCGTGCGAATGTTTATCCCAAAAGTGCGGTTCTTTTTCCAGAGATATTCTTTGCCTCCCGTAAATGTTATGGCGTGATTTCCGTTGAAGCGGGTATTGCGCCACACCTGATCCAATGCCTTGTACTCCGATTGATAGAAGGAAGCGGAAAGCAAAAAATATAATTGATGATGCATAAAATGCTCCAGCGTCAATTCCAAACCATAGTTTCGTCCGCGCCCCTGATTGACCAGCGGATCAGTGATGTATCCATCTTCATTGACTAACGTAGACCGTGTACTGGTCGGGTCAGCAGCCACCGCGATGTTGTAGAGATGCTGATAGTATGTCTCTGCTTTGATGCGCATGTGTTTATTCACCGCCCGATCATAGCCCGTGACAAAATGGTGAGCCTTGTTCATCTCCAGGTCTTGGTTAGGTTGATAGCGGGTACCATCTACCCGGGTTGCTTCCGCCTGATATACCCCGAGGGGTTGCAGTTGACCATGCAACCCATATCCAACGCTGATGGATTGCTGGGCTGGCAGATCATATTTCACCGATGCCCGGGGCTCCACGGAATAGGTTTGGTTATCAAACAAAGAGAGAAAATGAATACCCGAATTCACCGTCAGCCGATCCGTCACACGATAATTCCATTGCGTAAAAGCCTGAACTGTTTGCGCATTTCCCGAGGCGTTTAACGGTTGCTCAATTTCGTTTGTTTCGCGGTTAAAATCCCGCTGTCGTAAATTGAAAAAGTATTTGTTGTAATAAACCCCTGAACGCAGACTGTGCCGGGCATTGATTTTATGTTGGAGAACAGCGCTGGCCGTTATCTTCTTATTAATATGATTTTGACGATAGCTGAACACATCTTCATAGTTATCGTCCAGGCGAAATTCTTCATACCCATTGTCATTTCCGGAGAAGACCACGGCCGATTGCACATAGGTGCGTGTACTTAACGTCATGGCATGTTTGATCCCTGCGGCACCCGTATTAGAAAAATATCGCGAATTGTAACGACTGAACTCCTCTTCCCATTGACTGGAATCTTTTTTAGCGTCTTGTGTTTGATCACTCAGGCCTCCAAAGCCAAACAAAGAAAAGTTTCCCAGATTTTTGGTGGGAAGGTAAATGTTGTACGAAAGATCCTGAAAGTTGGTGATGGCATCTCCGATATTGACCCCCACTTTTGACAACACTGAAAGGGTAGAATACCGATAGTTAATCAGATAGGAGCCGCGATAATTTTTGGAAAACGGGCCCTCCGCAGCAATGTCGGTTCCTAAAAAACCTGCCTGCACCGTGTATTCTCTTTTTTCATTATTCCCTTTCCGGAGGTTGAGATCAAAAACACCTGCCAGCGCATTTCCAAACTCGGCTGGAAACGCCCCTGTCAAAAAATCAGAGTTAGCCAGGAGCTGTGAACTGAGAATGGAAATGCCCCCGCCAGAGGTGGCTACATTAGCAAAGTGATTTGGGTTAGGAATGTCGACCCCTTCCATGCGCCAGAGCAAACCAACAGGTGAGTTTCCACGGATAGAGATACTGTTATTGCCATCGCTGGTAGAAACCACCCCCGCATAAGACGAAACCATTCGTGCCGGGTCGTTCACAGCCGCTGCAAACTTCCGTGTTTCTTCTACTGAAAAAGTACGGGCACTCACCACAGCCATCTCATTGAGAGGTTTGTTTTTTTCGATATTAGTCTCTGCCGAAATGACTAACTCTTCCAAATGGAGGATATCCTCCTCTAACAAAATGGATAGAACTACTTCTTTGCCTGAGTTAACTATCACGTTGGGCAACATCATGTCTTTATATCCGATAAAAGTGATTCGGATAGTATGACTACCAATAGGTACCTGGGTTAGTTTAAAGTTTCCTTCGGGGTCGGTGGTTGTTCCTACCAGTGGATCGGTACCTAACAGGATAACCGAACTGCCCGGAAGCGGTGTTTGAGAGACCCGATCCACTACTGTCCCGCGAATGGTTTGGGTAAGCGACTGAGACATCGTCATTAAGGGTAGCACACATAGGCAAAAGGAAAGAATGAAGGGGCGAATGATCATACGTGAATAATGAAATGTTTTGCGTACTCACGACAATCCAACAAGTACATACCCCTAGCCGAAAACAAAAAAAGAAAAACCAGATGGATACCGGAGTCCGGTAATTAATCGGGTATCATCAGATAAGGAGGCACCGAAGTCTGAAGCATCTCTATCAACTCCGGATGCATGTAGACATATTCATCTGGTATATCTAACACAATAACTTCTTTTTCTTTCATCGCTTCTCTGAATTTTTCCTGTAACCGATCGCGATGTTTCCTTTCCATGACAAAAATTATATCCGACCATACAATCAGTTTTGCGGTCACCTTGATCCGAGCATTGTTTTCTGTTCCGGCTGATCTGAACTCGTGCCCGGGTGTATTCTTAAAAATGGTTTCGGCCGTTCGGCTTCGCCATTTGTTTCGGCTGCAAATAAAAAGAACATTCATTCTTGGGATACGTAAAGCGTACTACCTATAAAAGTACAACTTCAGAGCGGGTTCCAACTGCCGTCTTCTGTGACAGATTCGCTCCATTCGTTGCCGCTCAAAAAAAATCATTAGCCTTTTTCACAGGTGTTTCCGACTTTTCCCTAAACTTTCCAATCTATGAGAATACTTATCCTGTTTGCCTGTCTGGGGTTATGGCTTCCGGCCTCTGCGCAAAAAGCAAAACCAACCAAGCCGGTAACTACGCCTGCGGTGAATGTTGATCTTTTTAAAGGCCTCAAGTGGCGCAATATCGGACCCTTTCGGGGCGGCCGGGCCAATGCCATTGCCGGCCATCCTACCGATGCCATGACGTACTATGTTGGATACACCGGAGGCGGCATTGCTAAAACGGATGACGGAGGAATGACCTGGAAAAACATTTCTGACGGCTTTTTCAATGTGGGTTCTATTGGAGACATCGCCCTGTGCGAAACAGACCCCAACGTCATCTATGTGGGAACAGGTGAACATGCCGTACGTGGAGTGATGACCTCTTATGGAGATGGTGTTTATAAATCAACCGATGGAGGTAAAAGCTGGAAAAATATCGGACTGGAAAAAACCCGCCACATTTCAGATGTGGTTGTGCATCCGACCAATTCGGATGTGGTTTACGTGGCAGCCCAGGGGGCGGTGCATGGCCCCGGCAGCGACCGCGGAGTTTATAAGTCAACCGATGGCGGGATGACCTGGAAAAAGACTTTGTATGTAGACGAGAACACAGGGGTCTCCAGCCTGAGCATGGACATGAACAATCCGCGCATCCTCTATGCGGCTACGTGGCAACACAGACGCTATCCGTGGAAAGTAGAAAGTGGAGGAGCCGGCTGCTCTCTTTGGAAATCAACTGACGGAGGTGAAACCTGGAGTAAAATTAACGAAGGGTTGCCTAAAGAAATGGGGAAGATCGGAGTAAGCGTTTCACGGGCAAATTCAAACCGTGTATTTGCCATCATTGAAGCAGAAAAATCAAAGGCCGGTGTGTATCGAAGCGATGACGGAGGTAAGAAGTGGAATTTGATGACCAGCAACCAGACGCTCACCGCACGCTCGTGGTATTACATGGAAATTTTTGCTGACCCCATCAATGCCGACATTGTATATGTACTTAATGCACCCATGATGCGCTCCATTGACGGAGGCGTAACGTTTACCAACATACGCGTGGGACACGGAGACACTCATGATCTGTGGATTAACAATAAAAACAACAACAACCTGGCCCTGGCCGATGACGGAGGTGGTGAAATAACCTATAACACCGGACGTACCTGGTCACCCATTAACAATCAGGCCACTTCGCAATTTTATCGGGTCAATGTCGATAACCGTTTTCCTTATTGGGTCTATGGAGGACAGCAGGATAACTCATCCGTGGCAACCCCCAGCCGGAATGGAAGTTTCGGGATCACCGATAAAGATTGGTTTAACGGTCCGGGCTGCGAAAGTGCCTGGGTGGCCTTTAACGATCCCAACAATCCGGAATTGCTGTATGGTGGCTGTTATCAGGGACAAATTGATGTGTTAGATACACGTACCGGTGAAACCAAAGATCTACAGGAATATCCATCCACCAATTTGGCTTTTGCTCCCAGGCAAATGAAATATCGGTTTAACTGGAATGCTCCATTTCTAAACTCTCCGCATGACCCTAAAATCATGTATCATGCCGGCAACGTACTTTTCAAAACAACCAATGGAGGCATGAGCTGGGACGTCATCAGTCCTGATCTTACCCGGAACGATACCACCAAACAAGGCATCAGCGGTGGGCCCATTACCAACGAAGGTGCCGGTGGCGAAAACTACAACACCATTTACTATGTGATCGAATCAGCACATGAATCTGGTGTTATCTACACGGGCAGTGATTGCGGTCTGGTTCACCTGACCCGAGACGGAGGTAAAAACTGGAGCAACATCACCCCTGCCGGATTGCCGGAGAGCATGATCCATTCCATAGAAGTATCGCCTCACGACAAGGGCACTGTATATCTTTCTGCTTCGCGTTACAAATTCAATGATTATAGTAACATGACATATAAGTCTACCGATTATGGCAAAACATGGACTAAAATCGGTACGGGAGTGGCCAACGATGATTTCATAAAGGTGATTCGGGAAGATAAAAAAGTAAAAGACCTTCTTTACGCAGGGGCGGAAAGAGGATTTTATATTTCCATTAACGGTGGAGCTTCGTTCAGCAAATGGCAATTGAACCTGCCGATCGTTCCGGTGACCGATCTAATCATTCGCGACAATGATCTGGTAGCGGCAACAGCCGGACGATCGTTCTGGATCTTAGACGATTTAGGAGCTCTGCAACAAACCAAAGGAAATCCGGGTGACGCCCTGGTAAAAGTATTCACCCCCAAGCCAACCTATCGTCTGTCTTCGGTCACCATTCCAGAGTATTTTGGTGACATCCCAGGTCTGGGACGCAATCCCATGAATGGTGTCATTCTTGACTACTATCTCAAAGACAAGGCCGATACTGCCAAAGTGATGTTGCAGATTTTTGATGCTGCTGGCAAAGTGATCCGCAGCTATACCAATAAAAAAGACGAAAGCTTCAAGCCTTGGCCGGGAGGCCCTGCACCGAAGCAAACCATTCCTGCCGAAGCAGGAGTGAACCGATTTGCGTGGGATTTTCGTACCGAAACACTCACCGGTGTACCAGGCGTGTTTGTGTATGGTGACCACAGTGGTCACCGGGTAGCTCCCGGTAAGTACAAGGCAAGAGTTACCTATAAAGGCCAGTCATCAGAAACGGATTTAGAAATTATTGCAGATCCCAAGGTAACAGCCACTGCCGGTGATTGGGCTGCCCAGCAGGAGTTTTTAAAACGGGCAGCCGATGAGTTTGAAGAAGTGCATAAGTCAGTAAACAAGATGAGGCAGGTAAAAAAGCAAATCGAGACCATCAATGAATCTTTAAAAGATCAAGCGGATGCAAAAGATTTGATCAACACCGGAAAAGAACTCATCAAGAAAATAGATGCCTGGGAAAGCAATCTGGTGGAACCGAGGAGTAAGAATTTTCAGGATGTTATCAATTTTCCCAACAAACTGAATGCGGAATTTTTGCAGTTGCGGGGCGTAGCCGATACGCATGACCCGCGCCTGACCAAAGGCGTTCAGGATCGTGCGCGGGATGTACATGCCGATTGGGCGAAGTACAAACAACAAATGAATCAATTGATCCAGAACGATGTTACCCGATACAATCAGCGATTTAAAGAAAAAAATCTGCCTGCGTTGATCACGGACGTCAAAGATACGGTCATCAATAATTAGTAATTCATCACCAGCAGTTCAACAGCAACTCCGGAAACGGGGTTGCTGTTGTTTTTCCAATATTCGCTTTAACAACAGATACGATTTTCATTGTATCTTTCCATCATGAAAGTGTTTCGCACGACACCAGAAAAAATCACAGCCGATCGGCAGAGTCATTTTGAATCACTAAAGCCTGAGGAACGTCTTGCCATTTTAAGGATGTGGATGCAACGCCTCGAAAAACCTGGTTTTGATTATTCTTTTAAAGGAATGAAGGTGCATGTAAGGAAATCCCATGAGTTTATTTAGCCCTTTTCATGAAAATCTGGTTCGAACACTGCTAAAACACCATGTAAACTTTGTCGTTATTGGAGGGTTTGCGGCAGTTTATTATGGAGTAAGTCGTGGTACGGGTGACCTTGATCTCTTAATAGAGCCTTCGCGGGAAAATGGCAAACGATTGTTAAATTCGTTCGATGAACTTCATCTTGATTTTGGTGATTTGCGTCCGGAAGAATTTGAGGGGCCTTTATTTTTGGCCTTTGGATTTGAACCAAATGCGGTGGACGTATTGACATTTACACCGGCTGTTAGTTATCAGCAGGCTCGGGAAAGTTCCCAATTTATTACACTGGCTGGAGATCGAATTCCCATCATCAGCATTGACCTGTTAATCCAGAATAAGAATAACCTGCATCGGCCCGGGTCTAAAGGTCTTTTAGATCAATATGATGTTCAAGAATTGATTCGCATAAAAAATCAGCAGACGTGATGTTCATTTTCGGGAAATCGAAAGGAAAAGCTCTGCGAATACTACGCTCCTTGTTGTTTCTGATACCTGAAAAACAATTGCGAAATCGGGATTAACATAAATCCTGCCAGCCCGAACAAGACAAAAGCCGTACGAAGGTTTAAGGCATTCGATACGTATCCGATCAGGGGTGGGCCGATGAGCATCCCCACGATGCTGTAGGTTGAAATGAGCGAGATTGTAACTCCGGCCGAATACTTTTTGGCAGAACCCGCCAGAACAAAAGTCATAGGTACAATAGCCGCTGTCCCAATCCCCACCAAGCAAAATCCAAGTAAGGAAGTCCAGAACTGTGGAAATACCACTGCGACAGCAATGCCTACCATAATCAGGCATGCGCTTAGCACATAGGTTTTGGGCATGCCCAATTTCTCCATCACATCATCGGATACAAAACGCGAAAGGGCCATGCAGATCATAAAGAGCAGGTAACCCAAGGTAAAAAGATCTTCCTTTACTACTTCTCTGAAATAAACACCGCTCCAATCGAACATTCCACCTTCACAAATGGCCGCAAAAAAAACCAGTAACCCAAGGTACACAATGTATGGATCTGGTTTTGTCAGTGTGAGTTTATTGCCTGAGGTTACCTTGTCGTGTTTCAATAAACGCGAATACGAAAGTAAGGCGGCTGCCAAAGCTACGACAGCCACTAGGGAAAGGTGGATTTCCATAGACACGTGCAGGCCTACCAGTACAGTAGAAATTCCAACACCAACAATTCCACCTGTGCTCCATAAGCCGTGAAACGTTCCATTAATCTTGCGTTCAAATTTTTTTTGCAGGGTTAAGGATTGTGTATTAACGGCTACATTCATGATGCGCATGCTGAACGCAAATACGGATACGCTACAAATTAACAGAAAGGGGGTAGTGGCCCACCCGATACAAGCGAGCGATATTGCCAACATCAGGAGACCCACCGTCATCGGCTGACGGCTATCAAAGCGTGATACTAACCAACCTGACAAGGGTAACCCCGCCAGCGAGGCCATTGGCATAAAAAGTAATACTGTACCCAGTTCCGCATCGTTGAAACGGAAGAATTCTTTGATGGTGGGGATTCTGGATGTCCAGGTTGAGAAGCAGATTCCGGAAAGAAAAAAATAGATGTTCAAAAAAAACCGCTCCTGATCCCTTTCTGCCATATGATGTACAAATATTCATGTAAATTTTTAATTGTACACCAGGCAGCGGATGAATTCGCGCTAAAGCTATATCCCTTTGGCTACCTGATCTGGCCTGATGAATGTTAAGGCATTACGGTTATTTCAGAAATTCTTCCGCAGAAAAACTATTTGAACTCCACCGATTTGACATCTTCCCACAATACATAGACCGGGTCTGTTTTGGCATCGCTGAAAACCAAGATGCCCTGATTTCGCTCGCCCACGTCCTGGGCATCATCTAAGGTGATTTTTTCACCGGATAGAAAGGTAAGTGTCGCACGATATTCACTCAAAGGTTCTATTTTTTTCACCTGGCGAAAGGAGGTGATAAACTCGTAATCGTCTCTTTTGCCCTGCAGCAATTCATAGGTATATTCTTCATCCAGATCATAGACAATTCGCCCTGTCAGCGCCTTGCCATCGCGGGTAACAACGGTGCCTTTCAGCGGACGCTGATCTGCAAACTCATTGAAGGCAGGCAAGGTGGCAGGAATCGTTTCTGAAAAAGTTACTTTATCAAATTCACGCCAATCAACATCTACCGCCACCAGGTCTTTATTCATGATGATGATTCCCCGATTACCACTGTCTACATCGTTGCTGCCCTCCATGCGCAATTCACGACCCGATTTGAGAATCACCAAACATCTTCCACCCCTTCGTTCGATGGAACGAATTTTTCCCATTTCGATGGAAACATCTCCATCTTCCGAATCCCCGTCAAGCTTGTCGGTCGACAGACGTTCATCATGATCCCATTGAATAAAGCCGGTAAATTTTTCACCAAAAGCTTCCACCGTTCCGTACAACGGCTTGCCGAATTTGTTGGGTATGATTTTAGGAGCTTTCATAAATTCTATTTTTTCAATTCTGCCCCAGCTCATATCCAACTCACCCATTTCCGGATCCATGATGCGGATCTCCAGACCCACGTCATTATATCCCTCACCCGTTACCGTGATTCTGTCACCGTTTTGCATGACCAGGTCGGCATACTTGCGTCCGGCCGGTGATATACTTTTGATCTCCCCAAACTGGCAGGTAAACTGATGAGTGTAGTCATTCTCGTTCCGTTCCCAGCCGTCAAACCACTTTCGCCAATATCCGCCATTCCATTCGCCCCAGGAGTGTTGGCGGTCGTCTAACTGCTCTCGTTCGCGCGATGACAGGTAGCGTAAATTGTTGTTTTTTTCCTTTCCGGCATTGAACAGATCCACCCAGTATACTTCTTCCTTTCCCCAACGGATGGGGCCTTCGTATACTTTGTTGTCAACGGTAAATACTTTTCCATAAATAAAACCTTCGTCCTGAGCGAGGGCTCCGGTAATCGAGATCGTTAATACGAGGCATGCAGCCAACAGGTACGAATATCTTTTCATAATGAAAGGGTTTGTTTTCTTGAAGTATACTCCAAATGTCGCCCAGGGTTAGGCTATCAACAGGTGAAAGAGGATGGACCGGCCAATCGTTTGACTGAATCGGGAAATAGGGATACCCAAGTTTTACTGATCAATCCACTTTTTAAATTCCGGAGTGCGCTCCGAGCTAATGACCACCTCTTCCGTAGCAGCCGGGGAAAGCAGTAGTTTCAGGCGCCCTTTAAAGTATGGGTGAATTTCAGCAATGGATGGAAACGTCACAATGAACTGGCGATTGGCCCGGAAGAACAGCCGCGGATCCAATAGCTCGATTAGTTCATCGAGGGGCTGATCGAGCGGATAGCGTTTTTGATCGGTCGTCACCAAAAAGGTAAGCTTGTTTTCACTAAAAAAGTAAGCCACCTTTTCGACTGGCACAGCTATGATGCGCTGGCCTAATCGTACCATAAACCTGGTTTTATACTCCGGGCGGGGGGATTGCAAGAGCTTGAGTAAGTCCTGATAGTTAACCGGAGCTGCGGCTGACGGAACTAAACTTTTAACTTTTTCCAGCGCATGTTTCAGTTTTTCCGATTGCACCGGTTTTAACAGATAGTCGATGCTATTCACCTCAAAGGCTTTGATGGCATATTGATCGTAGGCGGTGGTAAAAACGACTGGTACTTTCACGCTTACCTGTTCAAAAATCTCGAAGCACAACCCATCCAGCAATCGGATATCCGACAAGATCAGATCGGGATGGGGCTGATTGGTCAGCCACGTGACGGCTGCTTCCACCGACTTTAAATGACCAGCAACTGTTATTTGATTGTCAATTTCCTGCAAGAGATTTTGAATCCGTTCAGCAGCCAGCGTTTCATCTTCCAGTATTAAAACGGTCATGCGGGCTCAAGTTGCAATAATGGAATGGAAACCTCAAAATGCGTTTCGGTCTTTTTAATTTTTACGGGTAAGTCCGTAAAATGCGAATAGCGGTGTTGAATATTTGCCAACCCGCTTCCAATATTCGTAGGTTCACCTTTTCGGAGGTGCAAACTGTTACGGACGACCAGATAATGATCCCCCTCCTCCAACAACTCAATCGTGAGCGGCTGCTTTTCGCTAATGATATTATGTTTAATAGCGTTTTCGATCAGCATTTGAAGGGTAAGCGGGGGAAGCATTCGGTTTTTGCTGGAGGTCGTGACCGAATCGGTGAAGAGAATGTGATTCTCAAACCGCATGCGGATTAAATACATATACGATTGGATAAACTCGAGTTCATCGCGAACGGCAATTAAGTCATCGGACTTGGTTCGCAGCAACGTGCGATAAACGTCTGCCAATTTTTCGACAAACGTTTTTGATATCGCTTTGTCTTTGTCGATCAGGGAAGAAAGAATGTTAAGATTGTTAAACAGAAAATGAGGATCCAGGTGGTTCTTGAGCGAATCCAGTTGAGATCGGATTTTTTCTTTTTGAATTTTTTCCACCGCTAACTCAGAGCTGCGCCAGTGCCGGAGAAAGTGCAGACTGAAGTACAGCGAAAAGATGGGAATAAAAATGGCGGCCCCCCACACATTCATCACAATAAACTGCTCTTGTGAAGGCGGCTGTTCTGTTAAAAAATATTTGATGCCGTAGTAAATCGAATTGATCAGCAATAACAGGTAAATCAACCCCAACAGCAGGTGCACAAAGAAGCGCCAGTTCCCATACGTACTCCAGGGAAGCCAGCGGTCGAGCCGAACAGTTAACTGCCGGTTGCCGATCCACAATAAAAGCGCAATGATGACCAGCCAGCCAATCGTAAAATAGGCAATGGGACCAGGCTCCAGATACCCCACCAGCCCAGCAGCCATTGACGCCACCAGCAGCATAACTGCCATCCACGTGATCAGTTTCTTTCTCGAACGGGGAAACCAGCGCATGCTACCGGAAGGTAATCTCATTAATATTTTTCCACACTACGTGAACCGGTTCTTTTTTCCCTTTCACAAAAATGAGCAACCCACTGTTATCTTCCGACACATCGCGCATACCGCCCAGCAAAAGTGTTTGCCCGTTTTTCAATTCTATTTGGGAATAGTCAAAATTCTTAGGCGTGATCTTCTTGATGTTCCGAATGGGGATCTGGTACTCGATGTTGTTTTCTCTCCCTTCAACAATTTCAAAGTCAAGGACTTCATCAATATCATAAATAATCCGGCCCGTAACATCTTCGCCTTCCAGCAAAGAGACGGTGCCCTGCAGCGGTTGCGGTACCGGAAAATCTGTATAGGCCTGCCCACCGTTGGGTGGAGAGCTGAACGTAACACGCTTAAAGGCTTTCCACGAAAATTCGATTACACCAAATTCAGGATTGATCACCAACACTCCACGATTGCCGTCATTGACATCGTTGGAATCATCCAGGAATAGCGTTCGTCCGGAGTTGAGCTTGACCTCGCATCCGTCACCCTCTTTTTCAATGGTGTGGATGTCTGCAAATTTGATGGATACATCGCCCTCATGGGTATCACCATCCAGTTTATCAGAGGCCAGCCGCTCGTCATTATCCCAAACAATAAAGCCGGTGTATTTCTCTTTGCGAACGCCTTCTACGGTTCCATACAGAGGCTTTCCAAAAACCTGATCGAGGGTAGCCGGGGTGGGTAGAAATTCAATTCGGACGACCCGCTCCCACGGAATGCTGACGGTGCCTAATTCTTCATCCCAGACCTGAATCTTGGCCCCAATATCATTGTACCCTTCGCCATCGACTTTAAGATCGCCTCCGTTTTTGAGTTTGAGGATGGCATCTCCCCGCCCCGTGGTAATTAATTCTTTGATGTTACCAAACTGGCAGGTAAACTGATGCGCGGTTCCTTTGTCTTCCCAGATGCTGCTAAACGTCCAGTCAAAATTTGACCAGCCCTCTTTGTCTTCTTTTTTCCTGGGAACCAGGTTCTCGTAATCGTTATCTTTTTTGGCAGCATTAAACAAGTCGCTCCAAAAAACTTCTTCACCACCCCACCGGATCGGTCCGGTGTACGTAGTGCGATCGGTATAGACTTTTCCATACAGATAACCCTGGTCTGATTGCGCCTGCGTGACCAGGGCAAAGGCCATGAGCGCCACCAGCAACCCGATGACAATGACAAGACTTCTGGAGGATCTCTTCTGAGGCATGGACTAGTTTACGAACGAATGCTCAAAAATGACAAAGAAAGACGCCCGAAACAAAAATAAGCCGACTGAAACGGGAATAGGGGGCACTGAATCAGATCGGTTGGTCAGAGGAAGCATAGGTTTTTACATTCCTACCAGGACTACCTTGGGTCACGTTAGGGTGATCTCTAGAACGTACGACCAGTAACTCTAGTTACTTGGAATTGAAAGCTTACTTGAATATGAACCATTCTCAATTCAATTTTATTTCAACGTAAACTCCTTCACTTCCCCAAGACCCATAAAGTCTATACGAGTTCCTACAATCGGACCAATACTTGTTTTGTAATCGCCCTCAAAGGCCAGTTTTTCATTTACCCAAATTGAAATTTTGCGATTTTGAACATGGCATTGTACTGTTACCCAATCTGAAAAGTCAACACCAAAAGATGATAAGTCTGTTGTATTACCATCATAAAAACTACCGGCCATAAGATCAATTTCGCCCACACAGCCTTTTATGCTTAGTGGAATAAAAATCACGCCCATAGGTCCCATCAACATGATTTGTGTCTTTTTGCAAACAAAAGCACCTTGCCCAAAACTGTTCTTTAAGGTCACATTCAACTGAAAGGCTGAATCGGAAACAACGTGCTGTTTGCTTACCCGAAAAAAGGTTGTGCTCAGATTTTCTTTTTCCAGGTCAATGCCTTGCTCGGTCACAAGGTCATCATCTATTCGCAGAATGCCGTCTCGCAAAATTTTTTCTTCCGAGAAGTACACCGGTATCGGTTCCCAGTTTATCGTGGCCAACCAGCCATTCGACTCAACAAAAATATCTTGTTCGGCTACAATGGAGTCATCCAAAATCAGTTTGGCGCGATAATAACCCGGCAAGTAGTAAGTGCTGGTAAACTCAGTCCGGTTTTTATCAACCTTGAACTTGCGGTTGGGGTCCCAACTTTGCTGGATAAAAACAGAATCAGCATTGGAGTCTTTCACATCATAACTGAATACCACCGTATTGGGAATAGTGTTAGTGACAGGCCGGCTACTGAACGTAACATTTTCGAACGTCAATTGCTTGGCTTGTTTCGGAGCAAACCAAAACAGTGTGAGGGCAACAGCGATGACAACCATCCCACTACCCGCTTTAATGATTGAACGCGGGAACAAATTCTTGTTTTCAGAGGCAGTGTGGCTTGCTGGTGGATTGCATCCGATAGACATAAATGCATGCCAATTTTCGTGGCCTGCAAACCGGGCAAGGGCATTCAGGGTGGCCAGGGTGGGCGCACCTTCATGGCGCACTTTGCCCCATACCCGCTTCAGGGTGCTGGCGCTTAATGATACTTTCGTTTCAGCCAGAATGCGAGCGCTCAGTGCTTCAAAGTCCTGATTTTGCCACTGAGAGCCAGGCCCCCAACCTAACTTATTTTCGATCTGCTCGCAGCATTGATCGATAAACTCTTTTTCGTTATACATTGATTTTCAGGGCACTAAAACTTGAACACGTCATGAATAAGATTTGAACAACCCGAACCGTAACTGTTGGCCCTCATTTTCGATTTTATTGTAAAAATAATTTACGATGAACAAAACTACACTTTTACCTTGCCTTCTGATAGTCGCGAGCACGTTTGTTGCAATACCTGTACTATCGCAGAAGACAAAAACTCCGAAAAAAGAAAGTACAGCTTCAGAAGCTATTTCAATTCCATTCACAGCGGAGAAATGGGAATTTGAACCCGGTAAGGTTCAGTTTACAGAATACAGAGGCCTGCGGGTGGCACGACTCAATGGCGAATCAGGGGACATAATTTTTAAAGAATTGAGTTTTAAAAACGGTACGATTGAATTTGATGTTGAGGTAAATCAGCCGTCACCATTTCCCACAATCTACTTTCGATGGCAAAATAAAAATGAATCTGAACACGTGTACCTGCGAACGGGAGTCGCATCAAAACGAAATGCGTTCGATGCTGTACAATACGCTTCTATAGTAAATGGTGTGAACTTGTGGGATTTACAACACGAATTTCAATCGGCCGCCCACATAAAAATCAACGATTGGAATCATATAAAATTGGTGGTGTCGGGCAAACAGTTACGTGTTTACATCAACAATCCAACGGAACCAAATCTTGAAATTCCATACCTCGAAGGAGACACACACGAAGGTAAAATTGGCATTGGCACCGGGTTTCCCGGAGAAGCTGTTTTTGCTAACCTGACGGTGACACCCCATGCAACCGAAGGCTTACCAGAGATGGCCGCACCTGATCTCACCAAACATGATACACGCTACATACGTGGTTGGCAAATTTCTAAACCAGATTCTTTACCGATTGGGAGAGAACTCCATGTGTCTCTGCTTCCCAACGAAAACACCACCTGGGAGAGTATAACAGCCGAGCGTAGAGGGCTGGTAAACATTTCGCGAAAGCTCGGCAATAGCGCCAGCCGAAGGTATGTGTGGCTGCTGGTAAACATTAAATCAGAAGTCGACCAAAAGATCAATTTAAAGTTGGGATTTAGTGATGAAGTGTGGGTATTTGTCAATCGGCAGCCTGTCTATCTTGATAAAAACATTTACTATCTCAATATGCTCAAAAGTCCGAATGGTCGCATTTCGCTGGATAACAGTCAATGTGATTTGCCCTTAAAGAAAGGTGAAAATCAATTGCTCATAGGAGTAGCCAACGATTTCTACGGCTGGGGAATCATCGCACGATTAGAAAATATCGAAGGCATTGAGTTTTGAGCCAAGGTGGAGGAGCTTACAGCAGTGGTTGTCGAAAGTTACTTACTTCGACTAGGTGTATTTTCGGGGTTGGTGGAAAGACATCAGTGGTGCCTTTCCGAAGCCGAGTCCTGTCCTACTGCCTGCCCCGCGCTTCGCGGGGACACCAAACGTGGAACGAAGATAACACTTATAACTTACACGTCACCGCGCTATTGCAGAAGCATTTTTTGTTGTGTGCCGTTAGGTTAAAGTTGTCCACTTGTTAATTTGTTGCTTGCTGTGTTGTCTTTAGATTTTACAACGTTTAACATCTTAATCACTATCCCACTTTAAATAATCTTTCAGGGCGTCTTCATCGAGACTTAAAAATTTTGATTTCAAAAACGCGATTAATTCACCTTGATTTTCAATTGATTTTGGGACTGTAATAATTGTTCCATTGTTTGATTCGATTTCAACTTCCCAACCTGGTAAACCAATGTCACTTCTTTGGGCGGTGCTGCTAATCTTAAACCCTTTTACATCATTAAATGATATTTCTTTGGTCGTTAGCAGGTTTTTGTAATAAATACTTGAGTTGGTAATACTTAATCTCATGGTAATGTTGGCAATCGATGAATATGCCAGCACACCAAATGCAATTATTGCTGGAAGTGCGAAGATTGTTAAAATCCAAAAGAATTCTATCGAATAGGCTTTATACAACAAAAAGATAAACCCAAAAATCATTAATATCGACACGGGCAAATAAATTGACCACCAAACTTTGCCAGTTGTTTTTAGTCTGAAATTAGCGCTGGGGGCTATTCCTAAATCGTTTGTCCGCCATTGGTTAATTTCCATAAGGTTTAATAATTTACATTTACCGAATTGAATGATAAATCTTATTTGTGAAATTTAACTCAATGGCACACAACGTTTGTGTTCCTGCAGTAGCGCGCTTTCGAAGCCGCGTCATGTCCATGACACCAAACGTATTTTGAAAAACTAAACTACAAATTTGCACTGAACCCCGCCATTGATTATGCACTTTGTTGGTAGTTAGTTTTGACTCACCGAAATCTTTCCTCATATTCCTTTACGTGATGCGGAAATTGTTCACCAAAAAATGGAGAGGGAATTCCCACAATTGACAATTCATAAACGTCTGAATCCATTCCCGAAATTTGATTTCCTTGTCCTTTGATTTCAATTCCTTTTTCGTCAATTACCTTTAAGTCTGGAATCGAGTTAGTCTGAATCAATTTGTCCTCAGGATAATCTGTGAATTTGATTTCATTTTGGTTACAATAGTCCTTAAAGAATTTGTAAGCCGAGTCAATGTCAATAAAATCAGCTTGTCCAAAAACAACCCCCATTGGAGGGTCGGCATACTCAAGCCGAGTAGTCCCAATTCTTTTGTCGTCCAATAATATGTCGTAAATCTTTTTCATTAAAAATGACGCCTAACTTTTGTGCATAAGCAGTGGCGGGGATTCGAAGCCGCGTCCTGTCCCCGACACCAAACGTGGAACGAAGATAACACTTATAACTTACACGTCACCGCGCTATTGCAGAAGCATTTTTTGTTGTGCGCTAGCCCATCAACTTAAACTAGTTTTGTGTCTTAAGAATTCTCTAATAAGTCTTTTGTCGTCCTTTATCAAATCTGTCCAATGTATAGAAATAATAAATTCAATTAGTTCGTCAACGGTGTCGCAGGGAAGTCTGTTTCTTTTGAAAAGAAACATGAAATATGAAATGGGTATACCTGTCAACGTGATAATAATTCCAATCATTGGAAGATCCCAAAGTACGACCATAAATTTAAAGTACTTTTTCACCAGGTAGAAAACCAATAAAGAAACAGAAACTAAGTAAAAGGCAACGATGTAATTAAGAAACTTAGGCATTCTCAGCATCGGCATTGTCAACCCAATACTATTCAACTCTTCCCATTCAGTTTGAATAGTCTTAGCCCCTAAAATTGTTTTTAATTCTGTGTCCCGTGTAATCTTTATATTTCTTTTGGCAAAGAATATCTCTAGTCGTTTATAAAGTGTCAGATAAAGAGCCAATCTTAGTTCTCTTTCAGAATCTAAAATTTCAAAATTCGCCTTGTTATTGTCGTACGTGAAATTCTCGTCCATGTAACTTATCTGTCAACAGGGCTTGCGCGCAACGTTTGTGTTTCTGCAGTGGTGCCTTTCCGAAGTCGCGTCCTGTCCCCAACACCAAACGTGGAACGAAGATAGCACTTATAGCTTACATGTCAATGCGCTATTGCACAAGCGTTTTGTTGGGGGCTGTTGGCCATATTCTAACTTTTTATAAAAGTCTTATTTATCAAGTCGTATTTGGCCAAATAGTCCGATTTGATAAGTCTTGCGATAAACTCACATGTCACCTTATAGTGACACTTAACTTCAATTGCATTTTCAGATGCAATGAATTTATACTTGAAATCAATTTTGGTATAAGTCGATTTGCAATTTTTCCCTTTTCCTTTTTCCTTGTCTAAAGTCGGGATTATTTCATTATAAAATTTTGACCGAATGGAGTCACCGCTTAATGATTTATAGTCAACCTTTACTAGTTCTTTATTTTTGATTTTGAAAAGGGTTTGATTTTTTAAAGTCTGTTTGCCGAAATACGTGAACACTGTGTCTCTATATAGTTCGTTCAAATTTATGTCAACCTTGACCGGATAGGTGTTCTCTAACCAAACTGTCAAGAAGGTGTCCAATGGAACTTCTTTTGCCTCGTCCAAGTAGTTGCCGTTTCTCACTTGTCCAAAGTCGAAATACTTTTTCTGTCCTGAACACGCTACAAGTAGTCCAGCTATGAAAAATATTATCAAGTATTTTGCGCTATGTCGGTGAGAATTAATTGTCACTCGTCTATTTTTTTGAAGCCTAAAAGTCAATGGGCCAATTGCAGCCAACGTGAGTGCATGAGCCGTAGCGGGGTTTAGGAGGACTTGGCAATGAAGCATAGCGGAATGCCAAGGCCGACCTGCTGCGACTTGTCCCACGTGGGTAAACGAAATTAAGAAACTAAAACTACAATGCAACACCGAGCCCCCGCTATGGATCATGCACAGTGTTGTGGGCAGGGCTTCTCTAATCTAGTCTGACACTTGCGATTAGTTCCAAGAATTTACCTTTGAATATTGGGTAATCGTCTGATGCCAGCAAACCCTCCATTTGGTATAGTCTACCCTTGTGCACTGTCAAATAGATTAGAGCTGTCCGCGAGCCGTAGATTTTTTGATATTGAAATTCAATCCATTTGAATTCGTGTCCATTAATTTTCTCCGTCCCCTGAGCGATTGTTTTGAAGCTGTCCACTTGTTGGGGAAAATAGTCAAGCACATATTTTTGGAAGCATTTGTCGATAGGCTCCTTGGTTTCTTGTGAAAGAATTTGAAATGATACATGAGTAGATGATGAATTCTTCGGAGGCGTTACCACTGGATTGCTGGTCAACGTGTCAAGGTCCCAGTCCGCGGGGAACGCAAATTCAAACCGTCTTTCGTTGTCCCTATAAGTTTTAGTCTTTTGGCAGGAAGCAGTTGCAGCAACAAGAATCAACAAGATGAAAAGTCTCAATGTCAACATGGTCTAAAATTGTCCAAGAAGCCTTGCCCACAACGTCCGTGTATATGCAATTGCGTATATTTCCACAATATAAAAGTACCCCAAAAACCCTTCAGAACAGCCTGATTTCCCATAAAATCACTGATGTTTTTTGTGCAGTTGGTAGCTATTGCCCATCTCCCCACAACTGCCTGGCCATGGCCATCTGATGCAACGGACTCTGTATTTTATGCACCCCAACGCGCCACCGGGTATAAACTTCCAGGGGATCAATCCGTCTCGCTAACATCAGGTTTAGTAAACGGGATATACTGAATTTTTGCCGCTCATTTAAATGTTCGCACAAACCAAAGGCGGAGATGTTTTTTCCCTTACCTTACTTTCCATTAACGCAAATAACTTATGAATTCATCTCATCCATCAGCCGCCTGGCTGCTGGCGCTCATCATTGGCTTCACCGCAAGCGCTCAGCCCAAAACCGAAAAGAAAGAACCCTCCAGCGAGTTTGCCTCTGACACCTTTTCCGGCTTGAAACTCCGCGCCATCGGCCCAGCCGTTACCTCCGGCCGGGTGTCTGACTTTGCCGTAAACCCCTCCAACAGCAGTGAATATTATGTCGCTACCGCTTCAGGTGGAGTATGGAAGACCTCCAACAAAGGGATTACATACACACCTTTGTTTGATAGCCAGGGCTCCTATTCCATCGGCTGTGTTACCCTTGATCCAACCAACCCCAGTGTGGTGTGGGTAGGAAGCGGGGAGAATAATAATCAACGCTCAGTCTCCTATGGTGACGGTGTGTACAAAAGCGAAGACGGAGGCAAAAGCTGGAAGAACATGGGCTTGAAGAACTCCGAGCATATTTCAGAAATCGTGGTGCACCCCACCAACCCTAATGTCATTTATGTGGGCGCCTACGGACCGGTGTGGAACGAAGGCGGAGATCGTGGAGTATACAAATCAGTGGATGGCGGAGCTACGTGGACGCTCTCCAAATCGGTGAGTGCTTTTACCGGGTGTAACGATCTGGTGATGGATCCACGCAATCCGGAGGTGTTATACGCAGCCTTTCATCAGCGCATGCGCAAAGTGTTTACCTACATTGGTGGTGGCCCCGAGTCGGCCGTATATAAGACCACTGATGGGGGTGCCACCTGGAAAAAACTGGAAGGCGGTTTACCTTCAGGCGATGTTGGCCGGATCGGATTAGCCATGAGCCCGGTGAATCCGGATGTGCTTTACACCGTGGTGGAAGCGGATGACAACAAGGGCGGTGTCTACCGCTCGGTGGACAAAGGCGCCAGTTGGGAGAAACGGAATCCGTACTACAGTAGCGGTAACTATTACCAGGAAATTACCTGCGATCCGAAGAATGTAGATCGTATTTACATTACCGATACCTATTATAAAGTAAGTCATGACGGGGGCCGCACCATTTCTAATTTGGGCGAATTGAATAAACACATTGATAACCATTGCATCTGGATAGACCCCGCTGACGGCAATCATGTATTGGTCGGGTGCGATGGTGGCATTTATGAAAGCTATGACTTTGCGCGCACGTGGGACTTCAAAGAAAATTTACCCGTCACGCAATTCTATAAAGTTGCTACGGACAATGCCTATCCGTTTTATCATGTGCATGGTGGCACGCAGGATAACCTGAGTTTGGGTGGCCCGAGTCGCACCACATCGGCTAACGGCATCGTCAATGCTGATTGGTATATCACTTCACTGGGCGATGGGTTCGAATCGCAGGTAGATCCATCCAACCCGGATATCATTTATGCGCAGAGTCAATATGGCGGGCTCAGCCGATTTGATCGAAAGAGTGGTGAGTCGATTGGTATTCGCCCGATCGAGCGCGAAGGGGAAGCAGCCTACCGCTGGAATTGGGACGCTCCCTTGCTGATCAGTCAGCACAGCAACACACGCTTGTATTTTGGTGCGAACAAAGTATTTAAAACAGATGACCGGGGTGATTCATGGACTGTCATCAGCCCGGATCTGAGCCGGCAGGTAGATCGCAATACGTTTGAAGTGATGGGTAAAGTGTGGTCGGTGGATGCCATCGCCAAAAACGGAAGCACCGATATCTTTGGTCAGTTAACCAGCATTGCCGAATCGAAATTGGATGCCAACCTGTTGTGGGCGGGAACGGACGATGGGTTAATTCATCTCACGACCGATGGCGGAAAAAACTGGACGAAGTTCGACAACCTTCCCGGAGTTCCTTCCATGAGCTATGTCCATCAGATCATCGCTTCGGTACACGATAAAAATACCGCCTATGTTTGTTTCAACCATCATCGCTATGGCGACTTCAAACCCTATGTATTGAAGACTACCAATGCGGGAAAAACCTGGACGTCAATCGCGGGTAACTTACCGGTCCGCGGCAGTGTGTATTCCATTGCCGAAGATCACATCGATGCCAAATTACTTTTTGTGGGCACGGAATTCGGATTGTTCTTTACCACCCGTGGCGGAGAAAGCTGGACACAGTTAAAAGCAGGATTGCCCACCATTGCCGTGCGTGATCTGGAAATACAACGGAGAGAAAACGATCTGGTATTGGCCACGTTTGGCCGTGGGTTCTATGTAATGGACGATTATTCCTTACTTCGAAACCTTAAGAAAGAGGATCTCAACAAACCCGCGATTCTGTTTCCGGTAAAGGAGAGCCTGTTGTTTGTGGAACGCTTTCCGTTGGGCTTGCGCGATAAAGGCCATCTGGGATCCAGTTATTTCTCTACGCCCAATCCAACGGTGGGCGCTGTGTTTTCCTACTATTTGAAAGAAGATATTAAAACACTCAAACAAAAAAGAAAGGATGCGGAAAAAGCAAAAGCTGACAAAAAGCAAAAAGTGTTTTATCCGAGTATCGATAGTTTGCGAATGGAAGACGGACAGCCCGAACCGTATCTGTTGTTTACCATCAAAGATCAAGGAGGGAACGTCATCCGGCATTTGAAAGCCGCAGCTAAAAAAGGACTGCAGCGCATGGTGTGGGATTTCAAGTACACCACTCCGGCATCTGTTACCAATCGGTATACACCAGCGCCTGATCAGTTGTTTGGCGGACCGGAAGAAGGTCATCTGGCGGCTCCGGGCCAATACTCCGTAACGTTATCCAAATACGAAGATGGCTTGCTCTCTGAGATGGCCGGGCCGGTTACATTTGCGGTTAAACTGTTGGAGCAAAATTCCCTGCCGGTTGATCTGAATGCGAACGTGGTGTTTAACAAACAAGTGGCTGACCTGCGCAAGGCCGTAACGGCAGCCAACGATCTTGTGAATACCATGGCCACCCGACTCGCTAATATTAATTTGGCGGCACAGGATATGCCCGCGCCACCGAAGGCTATTTTAGAAAAGGCGTATGGGCTTTCGCAACAGCTTTCGAAAGTAAGAGTGAAGCTTTTGGGGGATCAAACAAAAGCACAGCGGGAATTTGAGACGCTGCCATCCATCGGCAACCGGGTATCCGGAATAGAAGGCAACACTTTTGGGGTGACCACACAAGTGCCCCAACTGTATCGTGATTCGTATGGTGTGGCGTCCAAAGAATTTACGCAGGTGTTGGATGAAATGAAACGGATACATGAAGCCATGACTCAGGTAGAAAGGGAACTGGAGATCAACCATGCACCCTATACGCCAGGCCGTTGGCCGGAGTGGAAAGGGAATTGATAACGGATCGAGATGAATGATAAAGGCTGGGAATCCAGCCTTTATCATTCATTGCCTTCTCAGAAAGCAAGAATTTCATCACACACTGGCGTCCTCGTCAGAATCTTTTTCCAGATCAATTGAACTTTGGCGGATCACCCGGTCCAACTCAGTAGCAGATTCCTCCAGGTAACGCTTAATCTCCTGTGCTTCGGCAGGATTTTCAGATCGGTGCATCAGATTTAACAACCCCAGAATCCGACTGACCGGTGCGCGGATAATGTGGGCATTGGTAAAGGCATACGCACGAAGCCGCTCGTTGCGTTCCTGCAACTGGGCCGTTCGTTTTTCTACCCGGGCCTCTAAGTCGTGATTCATTCGTTCAATTATTTCATTTTTTTCTTCGAGTTTCTTATAGATTTTCCAGCTGATCCGATAGACATAAATGAGAGAAAGATTCACAAAGATCCAGCAATTGACAAAAATAAAACGGAGCTGTCCCGGGTTCAATGGGAGATCAGCAAAGCTTGATTGGGTATCAAAGCTCACCAGAAAATCAAAAGAAAAAGTAGTCAGCAAAAATGAAACCAACAGAAGGAAGACAAACACCCATTTTTCACTATAGAAAGAGAAGAACAGATGAATCATCAGGCTGGAGATAATGCATAAGACCGGATGGACGATGTAGGAATTGGGAGATACACCCACCATAAACGGTGGCAGAATATTGACCAGGGTTATCCAACTGGATATAAATATACTCTTTGACAATATCCACTGCCCCCACCGATTTAACAAAATACAAAAGAATGAGATGATAAGTAAGATGAGAGGAACCCATGAATCAAAGGAGGTCAGTTTAAGAAAATACCCCTGCGTGATCGAATAAAAAATGATAAAAGCAAGCAGGAGACCCATGACCAATCCATAGACTACATCTGCAATCTTTCTTCTCCTTAATTCATCCGATATCTCCATCACGGACAAAGGACGTACGGAGGAGCGAATAAATCAGCCTCAATGTAAGAACGATGTACTATTTCCTGCAAAAGTGATGGTATGTATTTGACGCAGAGGTAATTTCTTTGCACGGCTTTTCAAAAATGAAAAGTTTAATCTAAATCCTATTTTAAAATTTTAAACAATTATGCAAAACGTTACGATTGTACCATCAAAAGTAGACCTGGCTCTGGAAGCATTAGCAAAGTTGTCAACGGAGGACAGAAAGACCATTCTGGAAGGCGTGAAAGAGATTGTTGCATCCTATGCCACAGTAAACACATCCTCTTCAGATAGCGAGAAAGGTATTTTGACAGGATGGTGGTTATAGTCTACCCTGATTTCTATTTCAATCAAAGAAACACCTGTGTCACTGGCACAGGTGTTCTTTTATGATTCCTACCCAACAGCTTTTTAGGAACCTGCAACTGAAAGAAGATATCAGCGATTTTTTTCTCAGTCGCCCGGTTCCTCATCTAAACGAATATTGGGCTACCCGCCCCGAATACATTTCCTCCAGCCCCGGCTATCTTTTTATACCCATCTACTTTGACTTATTAACCAGAGAAGGCATTCCCACTCAGGTATTGTTTTCGGATAACCACATGGATGCGCTGGAGAAAATTCTGGATAGCGTGGCACGTTTTGAACGCCATCAGTTTGGGCATGAAACGCATCTTGAAAATTGCCGCGAGATTTTGTTACGGCAAGGTGTATCCCCGGAAAAAATTCTTGCGATTGAATCACAGTTGGTGTTCAAACCCTCAGATTCCATACCTGTTCACTTTCAGGCCTTAGGTCGAGCAGATACTTTTCTGTATGCCACTGCCCTCACTTCAGACAAGTACCATCTGCTGCGCGACACCTGGGAGAGTTTTATGCCGCTTCTGCTTTTTTTGGACGATGTCGAAGACCTGCGGAAAGATTCCGAAACAGGAGATGAAAATTGCCTGCTACAAGGAAAAACAAAAGAAGATAGTTTTTTTCAACTTCACCCGATCCTTCAAAAGCTTCTGAATCCGGTAGAAGAGATCAATCCGGGTGTCTTTAAATACTTGAATGAGTTGCGGGTAGAGGCCCTCAAGAAGGGAATGATTGAAATTTCACTGCTGGGATAGCGCTTTATCGGGAGTAAAGCTCCGTGCCCGCCTCATCCCATTCTTTTCGAATATAGGGCTTACTGTTTTTGGCAAACGACTCTTTGGGGTAGGAGATGATCCGTTTGCGCTTACCGGAAGGGTAGTTTTCAATCCAGTCGTTCACCCGTTCATTCCACCGATATTCGCCCATCACGGCAATTTGGCCATTCTCGTGAAAGAGATAATAAAAGCCCTCCTTTTCACCATATTCAATAGGTGTGATCTCCTTAATCTTCTTTTTTTCGACAGGATCATAATAGGTTACGATGGACTCTTTGGGCCAACCCTTGTAATACTTCTCTTTATCTTCCAGTAGATCCTGCCGATTGTGTTTAGTCCAACGGGCATGTTTCGTGCCTTTAAAGTAGACGCCTTCTTCCAATGTGACTTCACCCTGCATTTTTTTGTAGGGGCCATGAAGCAAAATGCCACGCTCCATCTTAAACCCGGCTAACGTAGTCTTTCGGATTTTTCGGGTTTTGTACTCATACCAATAAATGTCGCGTGCAAAAGTATGGGGGGCTTCCGGTTTTTTCAGAATGTAAAACAACTCAAGCACCGCATTTTCATCATAGCCACCCCCTCTGGAAAAACGCTTCCGGGTTTTGATGCCATAAAAGACTTTTCTGCGGGGTTTCTTTTTTTTGGTGACGATCGGTTCTTCAGTATTCTGGTACAATTCCAGTACGGTAAACGGCTTATCGGTATCAAATGTGAATTGACCTTCCTGGATCTTCGGAGTCGTGGGTTCCTGCGCCATCATCCTCAAAGGCAAGGCAATGAATAAACATAAAAGAAGGCCACGCATGATGCGAAGATAACGCAAAACAGGCGGAAAAAATTTTAGGCTATTAAAAGAAAATGCCCCTGAATGGGAAGGGGCATTTTTCCTGTAGAATGGATCGACATACACGCGATCAAACAACCAGATCCACGCTGCGTTTGATAAAACGGGTAAGATCGGCCCCCGTCAACATATTCTGAGACAACAGCCCCAGGTCATAGGCCTGTTTGGCCAGTTTTAATTTTTGATCTTCCGATTCGGCCTTCAACACCTTTTGAATGATGGAGTGATTACCATTCACGGCAACATTATAGCTATCGGGCATGCTGCCCATAAAGGGCATTCCTCCGCCACCGGTGCGGGCCATGTCTTTCATCCTGCGCATCCATTCGCTCATCGTAATGGTCACCGGAAATTCTTCAGGCGAAAGCGATTCTACTGTCACCGTCATTGATTTATTGTCGATGGCCTTTTCAAAAATGGTCTTTACCTGTTCTTCTTCTTCTTTGCTCAACACACTGGCCAGCGTTTCATCTTTGGTGATAATTTTGTCAATGGTATCGCTATCCACCCGCTTGAGCTGGGTTTTTTCCAGTTTCTGCTCCAGATTGCTGATAAAATGACTATCCAACACGCCATCCATGACTAAAACATCATAGCCCCGCCCTCTGGCAGACTGGACAAAAGCATCCTGTTTGCCGGCATCCGTGGTGTAGAGATACACCGTTTGTTTGTCTTTGTCGGTTTGGCTATCCTTTACCTTTTCCTTGTATTCTTCCAGGGTGAAATACTGCCCTTCGGTATTTTTGAGAAGAGCAAACTCTTTCGCTTTTTCGTTAAACTTTTCATCGCTGATGAAACCATACTTGACAAAGACACCGATATCATCCCATTTTTTTTCATAGGAAGCGCGGTCTTTTTTGAACATGTCATTCAACTTGTCGGCCACTTTTTTGGTGATGTGCTGGCTGATCTTTTTGACGTTGGCATCGCTTTGCAGATAGCTGCGCGAAACGTTCAGAGGAATGTCAGGTGAATCCAGCACTCCATGCAAGAGCATCAGGAAATCCGGCACTACATCTTTTACTTCATCGGTGATAAACACCTGCCGGCTATACAACTGGATTTTATTTTTTTGAAGTTCGAAGTCGTTCTTTACTTTGGGGAAATACAAAATCCCGGTCAGGTTAAAAGGGTAGTCGACATTCAGGTGAATCCAGAACAACGGGTCTTCACTAAACGGATAAAGCTCTTTGTAAAATTTCAGGTAGTCCTCATCGGCTAAATCGGTGGGCGATTTTACCCACAGCGGAGAGGTGTTATTGATGATCCGATCGGTGGTGACGGTCTTGTAAGCCGGCTTACCGTCTTTGTCCGTTCCGTCCTCCACGCTTTCTTCTTTGGTTCCGAACTTAATCTCCACCGGAAGAAACTTGCAGTATTTTTCCAGGATTCCTTTCAGTCTCCATTCATCCAGAAATTCTTCCGAGTCTTTGTTGATATGAAGCACCACATCCGTACCGCGGGCTTCTTTTTTGGTGATCTCCAACTCAAATTCTGTGGAGCCATCGCATTCCCATCGGGCGGCTTCGTGTGCTTCTACTTTGTAGGATCGCGAAATCACTTCTACTTTGTCGGCCACCATAAAGGCCGAGTAGAAACCCAATCCAAACTTCCCGATGATGTCTTTGGCATCGGTTTTATCTTTAAACTTTTCTACAAATTCCGTGGCCCCTGAAAAAGCAATCTGGTTAATGTATTTTTTGATTTCGTCTGCGGTCATTCCCAGCCCGCGATCACTGACGGTGATGGTTTTCTTTTTCTTATCAAAACTCACTTCGATACGGGTCTCCCCCAATTCGCCAGCAAACTCCCCCAAGGCTGCCAGTTTTTTCAGTTTTTGGGTAGCGTCCACTGCGTTGCTTACCAGTTCACGTAAAAAAATCTCGTGATCGGAATACAGAAATTTCTTGATGATGGGGAAAATGTTCTCGGTATGGATGGAAATGGTACCTTTTTCAGTTGTAGCTGCCATAATGTTCTATCGGTTTAAAAAATTAAGTACGTGGAAATGATATTCCCACCATGTCAAAACATATTCCAAAAACCATGAAGTGACAGGATGACAGCCTTTTTTGGCCAAGACCCAGCCGGGTATCAGGAAGGAAAAGGCGCATCGGAGGCGGTATTCCACAAAAGGATTCTATTTTTGCACCGCTTTACGCGGATATCTATGCTAGTACGAACCAAAAATTACCGACTCGAAAAGAAACTGTACAAAAGTATTGCCTTAAAAAGCGTCCTTCGCCAGCAATGGTGGGTGGCATTGATCGTGGTAGCCTTATGTCTTCCGGCCATTTGGCTTCCCAGCATTTGGTGGTTTATTGTCGCTTTATTGGGTGCCGGCTTGTATTTGCTCTTCTGGTGGATTCAATTTTACGGAGTAACCCAACTGGATCAGGGCAAAATGCTCTTCGAAAGGTATTCGTATGAAATCACCAGTCAGCAGATTGTGATGAAAGTAAGCGCCCGGGAAGGGATGCCCATCAAATGGGATCAGATTAAGCGGGCACAGGCCGGCAAGGATTTTTACGTTCTTTTTCTGAGCAAAGCACAATTAATTCATTTGCCCTTTCGCATATTCAACTCCGATAATGAGCGGAAGTTTGTCGGGAATATTTTAAAGACAAAAGGGCTGATCAAGCAGTTATAATTTCTTTATGAAACCCCGTCTGTCGTTTGCTTCCGCGCCAGAGGTTGATGATCTTTGATAATGGATGGAAGTGAACAAGAGTCACGAATCAAAAAACGGCTCTCCCCGGTTGAAGCGTGGGCCAAAATTCAACACTATTGTGCCTATCAGGAACGCAGTCATCGGGAGGTAAAAGAAAAACTCTATACCTACGGTCTCTACAAAAACGAGGTGGAGGAGTTGTTGGCCCGCTGTATTTCCGAAGGATTTTTAAACGAAGAGCGGTTTGCCAGGTCCTTTGCCGGAGGAAAATTTCGGGTCAAGAAGTGGGGGCGCTTGAAAATAGAAAATGAACTCAAGCAACACGGACTCTCCAAGAATTGTATTGCCCGGGGCTTGAAAGAATTGAATCCTGACGATTATACAAAAACACTTCGAACACTCCTGGCAAAAAAGATAGCCGCGTCACAGGCGCCCGATAACTACAGTCTGAAAAACAAAGTGGCGCGCTTTGCCATCGGGAAGGGATATGAATCGGAGTTGGTCTGGAGTCTGCTGGAAGAACTGATCAAAAAATAACTTTGTTGGCCACCTGACAATTTTCAGTTGCTATTGTCCCCACCTTTACCTGCCCGATTTGACCGTTGAGGGAACTCAAAAACCTTTCTAACCGGAATCTTCGTAGATACGAACATCTTTTTCTTTACTTTTGAAGTGGTTTAATGATTTTTATGCAGCTCATTCACGCGTGTGACACCATTTTGCTACAGTTGGCGCAGGTAACACACCATATTTCAGATACGGATTTTACCAAGCCCTCGAATGCCCTGGGGAAATCTACCGTAGGGCAGCACCTCCGCCATACCCTTGAATTCTTTGCTTGCCTGGAAGAAGGGCTCAAGTCGGGAGTGGTCAATTATGACAAAAGAGGTCATGACCGGGTGATTGAGAGCGATCGTACCCTGGCGCTGGAAGTGATTCAGCGCATCCGCACATTTATTGCCACCCATCGGGCAGATCAACCTTTGCAACTGGAGGCCGCCTACGAGGCCGATAGTGAAACACCCGTGACCATGGCCACCAACTATCTTCGAGAACTGACCTACAACATTGAACATGCCGTGCATCACATGGCCATCATGAAAATTGGATTGCGGGAAGTAGCCTCGTACGTCAACATCCCCGCGGACTTTGGTATTGCGGTATCTACCCTCAGGCATCAGAAACAGTCGGCAGGACTCGCTTCTCATTGATTGAATTCCATCCGCAAGCATCCGTTCTTAATCAAACTGTTCCATTGGGAATATTGGCCCTTTGGCATTCTGCAGGCGCCTTTGTTCGTGCTTTGGATAATTAATGCGCTTCGAAGCGGTTCACTCTTTTATTTCTCAGCCTCCAACCCATCCATTCCCACGGGAGGGATGATGGGAGAATCTAAATTTGACATACTGGAAAAAGTACCTGACGAAGTAAAACCCCTGACCCTTCGCATGACCGCTACGACCTCGGTCGAAGACGTACTCAAAAAGATCAACGAACACAGACTCACGCTGCCGGTCATTTTTAAGCCCGACATGGGCGAGCGCGGCTGGATGGTGCGAAAAATTAAAACCGAACAAGACATCCGCCAATATCTGCAGCAGATAAAAATGGATTTTATCATCCAGGAACTCGTTGACCTGCCCCTGGAATATGGGGTATTTTATGTTCGATACCCCAGCGAAGAAAAGGGAAACGTGGTTTCCGTTACCGGGAAAGAGTTTTTATCTGTGACGGGCGATGGGCGCAGCACCCTTCAACAATTAATCTTTCAAAAAGACCGGGCTGTGCTGCAATGGCCGGTGCTCCGGGAAAAATATGCTGATCAATTATCGGATGTATTACCCAGCGGTCGATCCATGGAATTGGTATCGATTGGTAACCACTGCCTGGGGACCACTTTCCTGAATGGTCAACACCTCATCACCGATCAGATGCATGATTCGTTTGACCGTATCAGCAAAAAGATTGAAGGATTTTATTTTGGCCGCTATGACCTCCGCTGTGCTACGGTAGAAGACTTACAGGCCGGACGGGTGAAGATCGTAGAACTCAATGGCTGCGGGGCTGAACCCGCTCATATTTATCATCCTGGGTTTTCATTCTGGAAAGCCCTGCGTGTTTTAATCAGGCACTGGCAACAGATGTACCGCGTAAGTGTGGAAAATCACCAGCGGGGAGTGCCTTACCTGTCTTTTGCTGAAGGAAAAAGAATTTACCATCAGTTTCAGAGTCTTCAGAAAAGTCATTGACCAGCAGAGGCACCGCGTTTCTTTCTTACCGGTCATAATCTTTGTAATTTGAGCCTTTGTTCGATTCCGTGGAAATAGTCGTTGCCTTTCTTCTGGGTATTTTCTTTAGTTTCATCGGCTCCATTCCTCCTGCCACACTGAATCTTTCTGTTTTACAGTTAGGCTTGGAACATAAACGGGCCATTGCCTTGCGGTTTACCCTGGCGGTGACGTTGATCGAATATCCATATGCCTGGATCGGGGTGGTGTTTGAAGAATGGGTGCGCAGCGCGCCCGGCATCACCGAAAACTTTCAGTTGATCACCGCGTGTGTGATGACGGTGTTGGGAATATTTAACTTGTGGAGTGCCCGTAAGCCTTCGGAGTTTGCAGTAAAGTTTAATCAGAGTGGTTTTCGAAGAGGACTATTGCTCAGCATCCTCAACCCGATGGCCATTCCTTTCTGGGTGGGCATCACCGCATACCTGAAAGAACAAAACTGGTTAACGCTGGATACGCAGTGGCACATTCATAGCTATGTGTTGGGGACATCCGTAGGCGTGTTTTTGCTGCTGTTTTTATTTATCTATCTGGCCGAGTGGGTATCGAGATATATCAAGAATAACTGGTTGGTAAAATTGATTCCGGGAGTGACATTGTTGATCCTGGGGTTGTATGCGTTTGGGGTTTATTTTTATGACTAGAGATATAGGAAGGATTTTCATTCTCGGGATAGTAACCAAGCAATTCAACTAGCTTGAATTTCAGATCATAGACAGGGCTATTTTATTGAAGAAGAAGGATACCGCCAGCAACTGACCAGATGATCATTCACCAGTCCGCAGGCTTGCATGTGAGCATACATCACCGTGCTGCCCACAAATTTAAATCTACGTTTAATTAAATCTTTGCTCAATGCATCAGACTCCTTCGTAGTAGCCGGCACGTCTTTTAGGGTTCGGGGCCGGTTGACGATTGGCTTGCCTCCCACAAAGCCCCAGATATACTTGTCAAACGAACCAAATTCTTGTTGAACCTTCAAAAACTGTTGAGCATTGGTTCGGGCTGCGTATACCTTGAGCCGGTTGCGAACAATACCCGGGTCCAGCAAGATCTTCTCTAAACGGGCATCGGTAAAATGGGCTACTTTGGCCGCCTCAAATCCGGCAAACGCTTTCCGGTAGCCTTCACGTTTTTGTAAGATAGTGGCCCAGCTTAAACCGGCCTGTGCTCCTTCCAGAATCAAAAACTCAAAATGAGTCTGATCGTCATGCACGGGCACACCCCATTCCTCATCGTGGTAACGGATGTATTGATCAAATTTCAAACACCACGGGCAGCGGGTCCGGTCATTCATCTGAAAACTTGTTTTCAAAATTACAAAATCGAACCCCAAGGTACGTCATGGGGAAGCCCTCGAACCATGACTTTAATTACGCTTCGAGTGCCTCAGCGTGACAACTCCTTTTAAAAAGATATGAACGGCTCATCCAGCATAACGGAGCATTTTTTATCACAACCAAAACTATTCCCAAAGCCTGTCATGGTGAGGTCCTCGAACCATGACTTCATTGGCTATCACGCTTCGAGTGCCTCAGCGTGACAAGAATTTTTGAGAAAGCAAGAACAACCTAACCCAATAGGTGAGAGTATTTTCAATAAGACCGAAGTCATCCCCGAAAGCCTGTCACGATGAGGTCCTCGAACCATGACTTCGTTAACCATCACGCTTCGAGTGCCTCAGCGTGACAACTAATGAGACTGATGGTGTATAATTGTTATGGCTCCTTTGTTTCTACCGTTAACAGAAAACGTGGCTTGTGAATCTCCCTAAATTCGTACATTGTTGGTGTGAAATACAAGATCATGGGTGGGATGGTTGTTTTGATGTGCATGGCCACACCCCTGGCTGCGCAGTTCAAAAAATTTATAGCCAGCCGGGTGTATCTGGCTCCGCAACCCTCGCCTTTTTTGACGTCTGACAAAATCACCCAAAATTACCTCTTGTCTCCGCTGCTGACCACGGCACCCGCTTCCCAGAATCACCTGGGCGATACCTACTGGATGGGGCAGGTAACCACCCAATCCTATAACCAGGGGAAGTTGGGAACCTTTTACTATTGGGACGTACAGGGCAATCTGCGCGAGACAAAGTTTTTCATCGACATTGCCGGGGGTAAAAAGCGAGGACTAAAAATTGTGATCCCCCGAAGATTTAACTAACTATTTTCCGATATGCTAAAACTTCTCATGATGCTTTTGCTGGTAGGGTCCATCGTAGAGGCTCAAACCATCGACTTTACCAAACGCCTGAACGAATTAAATATCAAGTTAATTGCCCCCAGCAAACCCATGGCTAACTATGTTAAAGCCGTGCGGTCAGGCAATTTGTTGTTTCTGGCCGGTCATGGCCCCACCTTAGCGGATGGCAGCAACATTCAAGGTAAAGTAGGCAAAGACCTGACAACCGAGCAGGGCATCGAAGCCGCCCGCACCACCGGCATCTCCATCTTATCAACTCTGCAGGCTGAGTTAGGCGACCTCAACCGGGTGAAGCGCATTGTCAAAGTGCTGGGCATGGTTAACTGCACTGAGAATTTTACCGATCAACCCAAGGTGATGAACGGCTTTTCTGATCTGATGGTGGCTGTCTTTGGCGAAAAAGGAAAACATGCACGCTCGGCTGTGGGAATGTATGCCTTGCCCAGCAACATTGCCGTGGAGATTGAAATAATCGTGGAGATTGAATAGGGAGGTCAAGAGAATCCTGGCGTTTTTTTTAGCGAAGCTGACATGAAATGAACATACAGCAAACGATGAACAGATGAAAAAAATTATTCTTCCACTCTTCATTCTATTGGCGTGTCAACCGGGCCAACCCCGCAAGCCGTTGGCTACGTTCTCGGTGATGTTTACCAAAGAAATGAGCGAAGCCGCGCAGGACGGACGATTGCTGTTGATGTTGGCAAACAACGACAAAGACGAGCCTCGCTTTCAGATAGGAGATGGACTAAAAGCGCAATTGATCTTTGGGATAGATGTCAACGGACTGAAGCCGGGAGATCAAATCCGTTGGGATGAACAAGCCTTTGGATTCCCGATCCGGTCCATCACAGATATACCCGAAGGTGAGTACTACGTTCAGGCGTTACTCAATCGGTATGAGACCTTTCACTTGAAGACAGGACATACCGTAAAATTACCTCCCGATCAGGGCGAAGGTCAGCAATGGAATCGCAAGCCCGGCAATTTTTATAGCAAGCCGGTCAACGTTTCCTTGAAAAAAGGAGAATCCACATCGGTCGAGCTGGTCATGGATCAAATCATTGCTCCCATCGAACCACCCAAGGATACTCCGTATGTCAAACACATCAAGATCCAAAGCAAAATGCTCACCGAGTTTTGGGGTCGGCCCATGTACCTGGGAGCGCATGTACTCGTGCCTCATGGTTTTGATGAACATCCCGAAGCACGGTATCCACTCATGATTTATCACGGTCACTTCCCCAGCGACTTTGGCGGCTTTAGCACCGAACCGCCTCCGGCCAACATGGACACGACCGATTACATTGACCGATTTGGGATCTATGGATACCAGAAATTTCAAAAACAGGAAGCCTATCGTTTTTATCAGCAATGGACGAGTAAAAATTTTCCAAGATTTCTGGTGGTGGAAATTCAACATGCCAATCCTTATTACGATGACTCGTATGCGGTGAACTCCGCTAACCTGGGCCCATACGGAGATGCCATCATGTATGAATTGTTGCCGGAAATTGAGAAACAATTTCGGGGCATAGGCGAAGGATGGGCGCGGTTTACCTATGGAGGCTCCACCGGTGGATGGGAAGCACTGGCCGTGCAGATGTTTTATCCCGAAGCCTTTAACGGATGTTTTGCCGCCTGCCCGGATCCGATTGACTTCCGGGCCTACTGTTTAGTGGATATCTATCGCCAGAAGAATGCGTACTGGTATGAAAGTGATTTCAAAAAACTACCGATTCCTTCCCATCGCAACTCACTTGGACAAATTCAAAGCACGATGGAGGAAAGCAACCTGCTGGAACTGGCTCTGGGAGATCACTCGCGTAGCGGTCAACAGTGGGACATTTGGGAAGCGGTTTACTCACCGCAGGGAGCGGATGGATATCCTAAACGGATCTTTAACAAACTCACCGGAGAAATTGACCCGGAGGTAGCCAACTACTGGAAAGAGAATTATGATCTGCGACATATTCTGGAGCGCGATTGGAAAACCCTGGGGCCGAAGTTGCAAGGCAAAATCCATATCTACTGTGGAGACATGGACAACTATTATCTGAACAATGCCGTGTACCTGATGGAGGACTTTCTCCAGAAAACCAATAATCCTTTTTATGCAGGCGAGGTAGACTATGGCGACCGGGCCGAGCATTGCTGGAATGGCGATCATGAAAATCCCAACTATGTTTCGCGGTTACGGTATAACACCATGTACCTGCCTAAAATCCTTAAACGCATAGAAGCCACCGCGCCCCAAGGTGCCGATATGAAGAGTTGGAAGTATTGATGCCAAAGGAAAGAACAATCGAGACAGGTGAATTTTGGAAGCAGATAGCACCATTACTCATCGAGGTACTGAATGTTCCTGAGGGAATTGAATTAATAAATAAAATCGATTCTGTCGTCAAGGATTTTTCTGGTTATGATTGGGAATACGGCCCTTCCAAGGTGGAGGAATTCTATTTTTCATTATCTCCGGGCAGTCAAGTAAAGAATTTTGAAGAAATAGACGAAGTAATTTCCCTGGCTCCTAGGTTGAAGGGGTGGGAATTTATTTCTGGCAAGCCAAGAAAAGAAGAGTTGTTGAATTTTCTGATGTTGAATGAAAACAATGAAGAGATATCAATTGAAACTCAAAATTGGGAATGTGTAGTTTATAGATTCCCTGATCAAACAGTGGACTTGGATGTAAAGTTTGATGGAATAAATGGGAATACTGACACTCAGTATTATGCGTTGGATATTCATTTGACTAATCTTTTAGGGGAAAGGAATTATTTAAGAGTAGTTAAGAATATCAATATTGTGTCGGAATTTTCACAAAGAGATTCTCCTCAGGCCTTCCCGGTTGATCAAGTATTCTTTATTCTGCAAAAGTATTTCGGCTTGGATCAAACAAACTAGGCAGCAGCACCTTGTGGGTGTTCTTTGGCCAACAAACAATATACAAGAGTGACACAGGTTGTTGATTAGGTGACCATTGATTGCCTAAAGCCATCTTCAACATCTGTCATGGTGAGGTACTCGAACCATGACTGTCAAAAAATCTATTTTTCAGAACGCGCAATGACGTGATAGGGCAGAAGAATGGAAGACCAAGCAGTTCAGGACGGCAAAAAGACGGCAAATGAACGGTAGAACAACGGCCAGTGCCTAGACCGATACCTCCCGCCAAGGCACGTTCATGTAATTGCCGAATGGCCCTTTGGATCTACATCCTACCCTGGAAAATAACTCTAGTCAGATCAATTTTTCGAAATCTCATACCGACAGAATTTTTGTCCCCGTAGCCAGGGTATTACCCCAACTTTAATTTCGTTATTGAATCTTTATGGCAATGTTATTTGGAGGCAGGCGCTAACACCCTCATTTTCATTTGGCTTATGTCTGTCTGACCGTTTAAAAGTCGTTTTGTACAGGGCTTTTGGCAACGATTGCAGTGCACCTGGCTTAACAATTTGGTAATACTTGCGACCTTCTTGGGTAATATGAGGAGGTGACCTTTGCGTCCAAATCTAAAATCTATGCGCGTTCGATTCTACGCTATCTTCACAGTCCTCTCAATTTTCTCTTTCGCGGCCACCGCTCAAAATGGTACCATTGCTGGTAAAGTAGTGGATGTTCAAAGCCAGGAAGCTATCATTGGTGCCAATGTGGTTATCCAGGGCACTTCGGTAGGTGCCGCCACGGATTTGGATGGCAACTTTACCATCTCAAATGTGAAGCCGGGTACGTATGTCATTGTCGTATCCTTTGTAACCTATAAAACCCAAACAATAACAGACGTAGTTGTGGAGAGCGGCAAGAAAACGACCTTGGGCATTAGCCTGGCAGAAGATGTTGCTGAGTTAGAGGCCGTGGTGGTAGAAGCTACCCGTGAAATTAACAATGATGTGTCACTCATCAGCGCCATTCGCGAAAGTAAATTGGTGGTGAGCGGGATATCTTCAGAACAGATCACCAAGCTTCCGGATCGTGATGCAGCCCAAATTGCGCAGCGGGTGCCTGGTATTACCATTGCAGATAACCGTTTTGTAGTTGTGCGCGGAGTCCCACAACGCTATAATCAGGTAATGATTAATGGAGCCATTGGCCCCAGCACTGAAACCGATAGTCGTTCCTTTTCTTTTGACTTGATTCCGGCAGGATTTATTGATCAAATGCTGATCTACAAATCTGGCACTGCCGAGTTACCGGGCGATTTTGCCGGTGGGTTAATACAAATTGTTACTAAACAGCCCGAATATGAAGATTTTACTAAGATTGGTTTTAGTGTAGGATTTAGACAAAACGCAACTTTTGAAGATCACGTAGCCCCGGAAGGAAGTAGTACTGACTGGCTGGGCTTTGATAACGGATTACGTGAATTGCCGACTAATTTTCCATCGACTTCCATTTTAAAAGCCTCCTCACGGACCAGTGCTGTTCGGGAGAGAGCAGGGAAATCACTCACCAACAATTTTGGTCTCACCACCCGCCAAGCCCCTCTTGACCTGGGATTTAACGTAACTACTTCTCAAACATTTAATATTGGCAAAGTCGTTGCCAAGAATATAACATCGATTGGGTATTCCAATAGTTATCAGCAGTATGATGCTGAATTCAATAGATTCAACGAGTTTGTTGATCTGACTCCGCGTTTTAAGTTTATTGATAAGACCTATGTAAATGAGGTGCGAACAAGTGCCATGCACAATTGGGAATTTAAACTAGGAAAGAATCATGGTATCGAGTTCAAAAATTTCTTTGTTCAGTTAGGTGAAAATAGAACTATTGTTCGTGAAGGAGTTGATTTTATTCAACAACCCAATTTTGATAGACTAAATTATGCATACTATTATCTAGACAGATCTATCTATACAGGACAACTTCAGGGTTATCACATGTTAGGATCGGAACGCAACAAGTTAAATTGGGTTATTGGGGCTAATCGCATTAGTAAACAGGAGCCAGATTTTAGAAGATTTCGCACCTTCCGTGACAACTCCTTGCGAGGAACAGAAGAACCCTATCAAATGCAATTACCTCCCAACAGCAATTTGTTTGATACAGGTCGGTTTTTCTCAGAGTTGACAGATAATAGTTATAGTAACAGTGTCAGTTTTGAACATAAGTTTGGAGATCTAACGGAAAAAAGAATTCCTGTACTGAAAGCAGGATATTTAGTGGAATACCGCGATCGGGATTTTAGTGCCCGTTATCTAAGCTATTTATACCCTGGTAATTTTGACCCAATCGTTGGCGAGCAGATATCCAAGCTTCCGCTGGATCAGATTTTTTCCCCTGCCAATATTGACCGTCAAGATGGCTTAGTCATTGAAGAGGGAACGGGAGATTCGGATACGTATTCGGGCACCAACCTATTAAGTGGAGGGTATTTGGGTGGATCCATTCCAGTTGGAAAGTTTGATATTGCTGCCGGCTTTAGGGCAGAGTATAACATTCAAACTTTAGAATCAAGATCAAATGATTTACCCGTGGATGTTGAAAACAAAGTTTTTGCAGCATTGCCTTCTGTCAATGTTGCTTATAATCTTTCTCAACGGTCTTTGCTTCGACTGGCATACTTCCGTTCCGTTAATCGTCCTGAATTTCGGGAGTTAGCCCCATTCTTATTTTATCAATTTGAAGTGGATGCAAACATTAGCGGCAGAGCTAATCTGAAGACGGCATTTATTGACAATTTTGATGTTCGTTATGAACTCTATCCAAATCCGGGAGAGTCGTTTAGTATCGGGGCGTTTTATAAAAAGTTTAAAGATCCCATTGAGTTATACAATCAAATTGCTGGCGAGAATCCACAATTCTTTTATGCCAATTCTCCAGAAGCGTATACATTAGGTTTTGAGGTGGAGTTACGTAAATCCTTGGCGAGCTTAGGGGTTTCAAAATTTCTACGAAATACCTCGGTCAATACAAACATTGCTCTTATTAAATCCGAGGTAGATGTAGGTACTTCACCGGATGCAGCCAATCAGGCTCGTTTTCGCCCGCTCACGGGTCAGTCACCCTACATTATTAACATAGGCACCTATTACAATGATGAGGCCACAGGGCTGTCTGCCAATCTTGCTTATAATGTTTTTGGTGAAAGAATCTTTATCGTGGGAGATGTACTTTTTCCAACCTGGTTTGAAATGCCCCGAAATACGGTCGACCTACAAGTGGCTAAACTCTTCAAGAAAAAGTATGAAATAAAATTTAACGTTCAGAACCTACTGAACACGAAATTTCAATTCAAGCAAGACAGTAGTAATGATAGCAAAATACAAGACTCAGATCCGTTGATCCGAGGGTATCAGCAAGGGACTCAGTATGCGCTATCATTTTCAGTGAAGTTTAACAAATAGATAGGCGTTTTAACCCTTTCCAACAAAAGCCCGATACCAACGGGCTTTTGTATTAATATACTATGAAGATGTTAACATTGAGGTAATGAATTGTTAACTGGGATATAAACAGTTGCGAAATTTGACATCCTATTTTTGAACCCTAAACATTAATACCAAACGCATGAAGAAATTGAGATTTTTAGCCTTTTTAATGGCCATCTCAGCAGTTTTAGTTTTTCAAAGCTGCGATGAGGAAGAAGACACTAAACCTGCGCCAACAGTTGTTTTGGATACCGAAACGGGCCAAAACATACCAGGCGCATCTATCACTATTACAGCCACGGTAAGTTCTCCCAACGGAGGGAAAGCCTTAACCGTATATGTAGGAGGGGTAGAAGTTGATGATTTTGAAATGAACGGGGAACAGGAATTTGAACAGGAATTTACGCATCAGATTCCTGCATCAGCTGTGATTGGATCTACAATTGTTATCTCCTTTCAGGCTACTGACAACAAAGATTTCTCATCTTCTATTGCCAACTTTATCCTTACTGTAGGCGATCCTGTTGTTGTTTTGACCGGAAATTTAGCCACGCAAACATTGAATGCAGGCGTTCCTTATTTGATTAAGTCGCAAGCGATTGTTCCTACCGGAGTAACCGTAACCGTACAGCCAGGAGCGATTATCAAAGGTGACAAAGCAACAAAAGGCTTATTAATTATTCAGCCTGGAGGCAAATTGATCGCTAATGGAACTTCAAGCCAGCCTATTGTTTTTACTTCCAATCAAGGAGTAGGAGAACGTGATCGCGGTGATTGGGGTGGTATTGTCTGGTTAGGTAATGCTTATGTCAATCAAAGCGCAAGGCCAGCCATTGAAGGCGTAACCCCTGCACAGAATTACGGAACCACAGGCACAGATTTTACAGCAGGCGCAACAGAAGATAACGGTTCTATGAAATTTGTACGCATAGAATATGCAGGGATAGAGTTGACCCCTAACAATGAAACCAATAGTCTGACCATGGGTGCATTGGGTGGTGCTACGGTACTTGAAAATGTACAAGTTTCTTATGGCGGTGACGATGGATTCGAGTGGTTTGGCGGAAAAGTGAATGGAAAAAGATTAATTTCTTTATCTACATGGGATGATGACTTTGATACAGATTTTGGCTGGAGCGGAAATGTGCAGTGGGGTATCATAGTCCGCAATCCTTTCTTTGCGGATCAATCAGGATCCAATGCATTTGAAAGTGACAATCAGAATAACGGAAACGCGATTACAGGTATTTGTGATGGAACCGTTAATACAGGATGTACTAGCGGTGTATTCTCCAATATTACTGTGCTCGGTCCGCGTGATATCCAATCACGTAGCATTTCGGCTAACTATCAGAACGCGATGCATATCCGCAGAAGATCCAACATTTCAATTTTTAATTCCTTCTTCTCCGGTTTCCGTATTGGTTTGAGAATTGACGATCAAGGCACGCTTGACAACCTGACCTCTGGAACAGCCGTTCATCAATACAACGTTCTTTCTGTGCCTGGAACAGCCGGCACAGGAACAAGTGCTACTGCAACAGATGGTCTGTTTGTAACGGGCCTGTCGGGTGGGGACGCTTCTGCTATTGCAACCTATTGGAGTTCTAATAACAACACTTCCTTTAACAATATTACTGCAGCAACGCCCATTACAGATATCGGGATTGCGGCTGATTTGTTTTGGAGCACCAAAACATCTTCTACGTTCCCAACAAATCCTAGCTTTGTATTAGGGGCCGGAGTGGCCGGTGCCAATAACCTAAATAACTCAGCTAATTTTACCAATGCTAAATTGGGTAGTTTCTTTGACAAAACGATTACCTATCGAGGAGCGTTTGGAGCTACTGATTGGACAGATGGATGGGCGGAATTCCAACCTCTAAGCAAGGTCTATTAATCCTTTTCTTATAATTTATAAAAAGACCTGTCAATTGGCAGGTCTTTTTATTTGTCCTTCACACATCCTGTTCTACTTTTACTTCATGAAAAAGACATTGTTAGTTGTTCTACTCGCCTTGGGAAGTTGCCAACCAAAAGGATATGGCCCAGATGAATATCTGACACCTGGAGAACAGGATGCGATTATGTGGTCAATTATTCGATACATCGGTCGTCCCCCGGAAGGCAGTTCATTTCAGAATTTATTTTCTGCTGAATTCGATAATTACTATCAGGAGCAACAGTCGTTCCACCGGCTTGATGCATTTTTCATAAAAGGGGATACGAGCTTTTTCCTTATCAGCCGAAGAGCTCCTAGCCTGGAAGACAAGCGGGTAACAACAGGAGGCAAATTGATTATCGGTGACGGTGGTAAGATAACGTATTACGAAGAAATTTTTCGAACGTATAAAATGAAAGAAGAGGAGTTAAAAGTAAAGGGGAACTTCTTGTTTGATCTAATGGTAAAAAATGGTGATTTAACCCGCTATCAGCGAGTCAATAACTCTGAAGAATACATCGAGTTCCCTGATCCTATCAATTACTATGACGTAAAAGATCGTAAGTGGAAAATCCGGGAGGCACCGACTAATTGATCTTCCGCTGCTTTTCTTTTTGCGATTCCAACACCTTTTTGATCTGAACGGAAGCCTGGGATACAGAGTCCTGGGCTTTTTTGTTATCCACCAGCTTTTGTTTCAATACCGCCAGTTCCAGCGCGTTGGCTTCCAATGCTTTTTGTAACCGGATTTTCTCCGCTTCATTGGCAGCCAGTCGGGAAGTAAAATCTTTATTCTGATTTAACAACCGCTGTTGTTGTTTGTCCGTGGCCTCCAACGCCCGCTGGGTGTCATCGATTTGAGTTTGAACGCGATCTCTGTAAAACTTAACCGCAAACCGATAAGGCTGTTTTTCCAGTTCTGCCCGCACCTTTGCCACATCACTTTCGTTCCACTCGCTGTCTTTGATACCTACCCATACCACCGGTTGCGCTTCCGTCCCTTCCACTTTGCCATAGATCGTTCCTTTCGCATAAGGAGTAGCATCCACCACGGGTTCGGTCAGATAAAAATAGTCGCTGTTACTTCGGTACTTTCCCAATCCCTTCAGAAAATTCTCCCAGGCATTCTCTACCTCTTCTTTTTTGGCTTCCAACTTGACAGCATATCCTTCCAGTTTTTCGCCTTTAATGGTGGATGATTGACTTTTTGATTCAATGGATTGTGCCGAACAAAAAAGAGATCCGGCTAAAAAGAGATAAAAAAATAAAAACTTCCCGCGCATACGAATGTTACATTTAGTGTTCAAAGCTACTAAGAATGGTCAAAAACATACTCATTACCGGAGCCTCCGGTCTGGTAGGCACGCAACTTACCAGACATCTTCAGACGCAAGGTTTTTCGGTTTCCCATCTTGGACGAACCAAACACTCGGGCACCGTTCCCTCGTTTGTATGGGATATAGACAAAGACTATGCCGATCCGGACGCCTTCAAAAATGCCGAAGTGGTGATCCATCTGGCCGGAGCCGGAGTGGCAGACCAGCGCTGGTCGGAAGCTCGTAAGAAAGAAATTCTGGAAAGCCGGACAAGGTCCAGCCAACTGTTATGGAAAACACTCCACACCACCCCACATCACGTGAAAGCTGTAGTTTCTGCCAGTGCCGTTGGTTTTTATGGCTTCGATACAGGTGACGTTTGGCTCACGGAAGAAAGCAAAAACGGAACGGATTTTCTGGCCGATGTAACTCGTCAATGGGAGCAATGTGTCGATCAGATTTCTTTATTAGGAATTCGTGTTGCCAAACTTCGCATCGGTATTGTCTTGAGTAACCAGGGGGGAGCATTGGTTGAAATGGCTAAACCCATCAAGTGGGGAGTGGGGGCACCCCTGGGTACGGGTCGGCAATATCTGAGTTGGATACATATAGATGATTTGTGTAACATGTTTATTCATGCAGCTACCCATGAGTCGGTCAACGGAGCGTATAACGCTGTCGGCATGCAGCCGGTGCAAAACGAAACCTTTACGCGGCTGCTGGGGCAGGTGCTCAAAAGGCCCTTGTGGCTGCCGAATGTACCTCCGGCCGTATTAAAAGTTTTGGTGGGCGAAATGGCAAACATCATTCTTGGCGGCAACAGAGTTTCGGCAGAAAAAATAAGAAACACCGGATTTGTCTTTCAACATACCGATCTGGAACCTACACTAAAACACCTGTATTCCGCGTGATGGAATATTAAACTATTTCCTATCTTTTCCGCAGGTTAACCAAGGATACATGAAGAACGGTAAGAAAAAGAAAGTGGATGACGAAGTGATTCAACAAGCGCTGGAAGAGGAACATCGCATCCGTAAAGCATTTAAAGATAAAGACTGGGCGGAGATCAAGAGTTCAGACTCGTGGGTGATCTTCAAAGTCATGAGCGAGTTTGTGGAAGGGTTTGAAAAGTTGGCGAAGATCGGTCCGTGTGTGACCATTTTCGGATCAGCCCGCATTAAGCCCAACAATCCCTATTATAAAATGGCAGAGGAGATTGCTTATCAACTGGTGCAGCAAGGATATGGCGTGGTGACAGGAGGAGGCCCTGGCATTATGGAGGCAGGGAATAAAGGTGCGCACCGTGCCGGAGGAAAGTCGGTGGGATTAAATATTTACTTACCCCACGAACAAAAAGGGAATCCCTACATTGACCCTGATAAACTCATCACGTTTGATTACTTCTTTGTGCGCAAAGTGATGTTTGTGAAATATTCGCAAGGCTTTATCGTCATGCCGGGGGGCTTTGGCACCATTGATGAACTCAGCGAGGCCCTGACCTTGATTCAAACCAAGAAGATCGGACGCTTCCCGATTGTGTTAGTCGGCAAAAAATTCTGGGCAGGAATGATTGACTGGATCAAAGAAGTATTGGTCGATGAAAAAATGATTTCGCCCGAAGACCTGGATTTATTCAGCATGGTCGATACACCCGAGGAGGCGGTACAAGTCATTGATGATTTTTATGCGAAGTATTTACTATCGCCTAATTTCTAATGATGAGCACTATTCCTGGCAAATCTGATTCTCGGTTTTCCAGATAATTTTTTGGTACCGTAAGTTTGATTGGAGTAAGTCAATCCCAATCATTCCTAAACTTTCGCCCTGACAATTTCGCACGATGGGAGGTGAAACATTACAGGCTGGACAACAAATACTTGTGAAAAAAACGGTTATTCCCCGATACGTGGCGGTATACACGAATACATCATAGAGCATGGAGGGTGTCCGGTAGGCCTCGATTTCAGCTTTTAGCCATGGCAAATTTTCAACCGGATTGTTTCCGCCACATTCAGCCGGCAAACGCTCAGAATCCAGACTGGCTTCGGTGAGGTCACAACCCAGGCAAACGATCAAAAGGGAAAACACTAGTAATGAACGCATCATAGGTTATGATTTGATTTTGTTTAGATAGACCCAAAATCGCCTTCAGGAGTTGGAAGATTCCTGTTTTTTTAAAATAAATAGGCAAGTATGAAACTTTAATCGTAATATTACGATTAATAGACTATGGGACTGACCAAAACCGAAGAATTTAGCAAAACGCAAAATGAAGTAGCTAATCTGGCCAAAGCCCTGGGGCATCCGGCTCGCATTGCCATTTTACAACACTTGATTAAAACCAAATCGTGTGTGTGTGGTGACATTGTGGAGGAATTACCGTTGTCGCAGTCGACTGTCTCGCAACATTTGAATGAGTTGAAGAAAGCGGGCTGGATCAAAGGAAACATTGAGGGGCCAAGTGTATGCTACTGCATTGATGAGAAATCCTGGAGCAAGGCCAAGAAAACCATCATTGAATTATTGGAGAGTTACAAAGGCACACTTTGTTGCTGACCTATTTTTTTGATCAATTTCATCGCAATATTACGATAAGTGTATTTACAAACTAAAAACAAGAGCCATGCAAACAAACGAAGAACTTAAACAACTGGTGAAAGAAAAGTATAGCCAGATTGCGGATCAAAGCAAAACGACCAACGCCAGCAGTTGCTGTGGCGCTACCGGATGTGGCACCATCGATTATACTGTGATGGCTGACGACTATACCCAACTGGGTGGCTACGTGGCCGATGCCGATTTAGGACTAGGCTGCGGCTTGCCTACCGAATTTGCACAAATCAAAAAAGGAGATACGGTAGTAGACCTTGGTTCAGGAGCGGGTAATGATGCCTTTGTGGCGCGATCCATTGTGGGCGAGTCAGGTAAAGTAATCGGCATTGACTTCACTGACAAAATGATCGAAAAAGCACGGGCCAACGCGAAGAAGTTGAACTTTACCAACGTAGAGTTTCGTCAAGGAGATATCGAAAACATGCCGTTGGCCGGAAACGTGGCCGATGTAGTGGTGAGCAATTGTGTGCTGAATCTTGTACCGGATAAGAAGCAGGCTTTCGCTGAAACATTCCGCGTACTGAAAAAAGGCGGTCACTTCAGCGTGTCGGATATTGTGTTAGTGGGCGATTTGCCGGAAGGATTGCAAAAGAATGCGGAGATGTATGCAGGCTGTGTGTCAGGCGCCATTCAAAAAGAGGCATATGTCAAAATCATCAAAGAAGCCGGCTTTACAAACATCACACTGCAAAAAGAGAAGCGCATCACCTTACCTGATGAAATTTTGAAAGAGTATTTGTCGTCAGAGGCCATGCAAGACTTTAAAACAGGAGGGACGGGTATTTTCAGCATCACGGTGTATGCCGAGAAACCAGCCGCTTGCTGTGAGCCCGGATGTTGTAATTAATTTTGGGACCAGGCGTCTGACTCCTCCACGGCATCAGACGCCTGGTCGTGCTAAACGTACTAACAGATCATCCTTAACTGAATTTTTGCATGTTGAATCCCACCCTTCACGAAACTGTTGAAAAACTTGCCCTCCAGTTTGGTCAGATACCAACGGAACGAAAAGCGACATTGGCGGAATTGACCAACTTCATCCAACAGTCACCCAAAGGCCAGGCTGTTTACCTTAATTTTATTTGCACACACAATTCCCGCAGAAGTCACATCGCTCAACTTTGGGCGCAGGCAGCCGCGCATCATTTTCAGGTAAAAGATATCGTTTGCCTGTCGGGAGGAACGGAGGCCACCGCCTTTAATCCACGGGCAGTGAAAGCCATGCAGGATGCCGGTTTTAAAATCGCCCTAGAGAAACCGGGCGATAATCCGCTGTATCAGGTCAGTTATTCTCCAGAAGCCCCTTCCGTAGGTGTGTTTTCTAAAAGGTATGATGATGCTTTCAACAACAACCCCGGCTTTGCGGCCGTCATGACTTGTTCACATGCCGATGAAAACTGTCCGTTGGTGTTGGGAGCAAAAGGGCGTATCGCGATTACCTACGATGATCCCAAAGAATTTGATGGCACTCCGTTAGAATCTACCAGGTATGCCGAGCGCGTGGAACAGATTGGAAGAGAGATGTTGTATGCTTTTTCATTATTAAAAAAGTAATAGGGACTTGAACGTAGGAGTTGCGAAGTAATCAATTAAAGCCCCACTTGGGTGCTTCGCCTTTCCAGTAACACAGTGTCACGCCAGATGTTGTTCATCTTGCCTATCCTTTCGCGATAGCCAATCTTTCGGAAGCCACTTTGCTCATGTAATTTAAGGCTGGCCGTGTTTTCAGGAAAGATACCAGCCTGGAGTGTCCAGATGTTTTCTTTTTCGCTTTCACGGATGAGGGCCTCCAATAATTTTTTTCCGACACCTTTTCCACGTGCCTCCTGGCGAACATAAACACTCACTTCAGCCACACCGGCATACACACATCGCCCGGAGACAGGAGTAAGGGCCGCCCAGCCCACGAGTTGTCCGCTTTCATCGGTGGCCGCCAGCCGACCCTGTGCAAGATGAGCCTGATCCCAATCTTCCCACCGGGGCGACTTTGTTTCGAAGGTAGCGTGACCGGTGGCTATGCCTTGCTCATAAATGTCACGAACAGCCGGGTAATGCGCTGGCAAAAGTGCCTGAATCAACATTGAAAAGTCAATTTTATTTTAAAAATAGGAAATCCTGTCGCGACTAAGACATCGTATATCAAGGATGTCATCATAAAATCAATACTTTTATTAAAATTTTAACTGACCATTCATGGAGCATACGTACTACAACCCTGAGGACTTAAAGAAATTTGGCAATATTGCCGAGTGGGACAAAAATCTGGCTGATAAATTCTTTTCGTATTATGGTGATGTATTCAAAGAGGGCGATCTTACTGCCCGGGAAAAATCACTGATTGCCCTGGCGGTAGCACATACCGTTCAGTGCCCCTATTGCATTGATGCGTACACGCAAGATTCTCTGGAAAAGGGCGCTACCGAAAAGGCGATGATGGAGGCCATCCATGTAGCAGCCGCTATTCGCGGAGGCGCTTCCTTGGTGCATGGCGTCATGATGATGAACAAAGCCAAGAAACTTTCTATGTAAATTCGCTGTTGGAACATCATTGTTCGAAATTTCCAGGATCGAACAACGGATAATGAATAATTATTGAAATGATTAAATCCTTACACGCCCGTCATCATCAACTGGCTCAGCAAGAACGTCAAATAGAATTTCTTTCAAACGGTGTTTTTAAAAGTGGCAAACTCCCTTCTTTTCAAAAGAAAATAGCCCCGCTTGGATTTTCGCCACTCAAACCATCGAAGGTTGAAATCTTTCAGGTAAACGTGGGTTATATGTGTAACCAGGTGTGCAAACATTGCCATGTGGATGCCGGCCCCGACCGTAAAGAAATCATGACACGCGAGACGATGGAGAAATGTCTTGATGTTTTGGAGCAAACTAAAATCAAAACGCTGGACATCACAGGGGGGGCACCTGAAATGAACCCCGACTTCCGATATTTTGTGAGCGAGGCGCATACGCGCGGAGTGCAAGAAATTATTGTGCGCTCTAACCTCACCATCATCCGTGCGCATCCTAAGTATTACGACCTGCCTCAATTTTTTAAAGAAAATAATGTACGGGTGTGCTCTTCGCTTCCATTTTATAGCGCAGACAAAACGGACCGTCAGCGAGGCGCGGGTGTTTTCAAAGATTCGATTGAAGCCTTGCAGCAATTGAATCAGGTAGGCTATGGCAAAGAGGGGAGTGGCTTCATCCTGGACTTAGTATACAATCCGACCGGTGCCTTTTTGCCAGGTGATCAAAAAGGATTGGAGCGTGATTTTAAAAAAGAATTGAGAGACCATTTTGGGGTGGAGTTCAACAATTTGTTCACCATTACCAACATTCCCATCAGCCGGTTTCTGGACTTTTTGATTGAATCGGGCAATTATGAGGAATACATGGAGAAACTGGTAAACGCTTTTAACCCCATGGCGGTAGCCGGGGTCATGTGCCGCAATACCATCTCTATCGATTGGCAAGGAAATCTTTACGATTGTGACTTCAATCAGATGCTGGGCCTCAAGACGGAACAGAAGGCAGGCCAACACATCAGCACGTTTGATGTAGGCCGACTGGAAGACCGCGAAATCGTTATCAACAATCATTGTTTTGCCTGCACCGCAGGGGCGGGAAGCAGTTGCCAGGGAGCCACTGCCTAGTATGCCAGATCAACGATTTCTTATTGCTGAAGTTTTTAGCGAGTTCCTCACTGTTTTCAATTTCTAAACTTTCATACCTTGAATACTTATCTCGAAACCACGCGCAACGTTTACAAAGAAGCAGCAGAAAATCCACAGGTGGGATTATGTTGCACCACCACACCGGTATGGCAATTGCCCGGATTAAAGATTCCAAAAAAAATGCTTGACATGAATTATGGTTGCGGCAGCACAGTCAATCCGCGCGACCTGGTCAACGAACCTTCGATTCTATACGTGGGTGTTGGTGGAGGGATGGAATTGTTGCAATTTGCCTACTTCAGCCGAAGAAAAGGAGGCGTAGTGGGTATTGATGTGGTTGATGAAATGCTCATGGCCAGTCGGCAAAATTTTGTGGAGGCAGAAAAACAAAATCCTTGGTTTAAGTCCGAATTTGTGGATTTACGTAAAGGTGATGCCTTGAATTTACCGGTGCCAGATGGTTCGATCGATGTGGCTGCTCAAAATTGTCTCTTCAATATATTTACACATGAAGATTTGAAACTGGCCTTGAGTGAAATGTATCGTGTGCTGAAACCTCGTGGCAGATTAGTTCTTTCAGATCCTACCTGCGAAACTGAAATGCCAGAGTCATTGAAAAAAGACGAACGTCTTCGTGCCTTATGTTTAAGTGGGGCCTTGCCTCAGAAGGAGTACATAAAAATGATAACCGATGTTGGCTTTGGCACGGTAGAGATTCGCGCCAAAAGACCTTACCGTTTACTCGACCCCTCGCATTACGATACCAACGAACTGATCTATATCGAAAGCGTGGAAGTGTGTGCCATCAAAGACCCCATGCCAAAAGATGGCCCGTGTGTTTTTACAGGCAAAACGGCTATCTATTATGGGAGCGAAGAGTATTTTGACGACACGAAAGGTCATACCCTTTTGCAAAACCAACCCCTGGCCATTTGCGATAAAACGGCAGCGGCTTTACAAAGCCTCCAACGCCCCGATATCTTTATTTCTGACTCCACGTGGTTTTATGATGGGGGTGGGTGCTGTTAGAATAGTTGACTGAATGGCGATAAACTGTCTAACCATTATATTTACCTCGCATGGTCTTTGGCCCCCGAACAGACATGTAGCGATAGTTAAAATGATGAATCATGAATTGGATTGAAATAGCTGGCCACCTGGGAGCCCTCTTAAGCAGCGTGACCTTTATCCCACAAGTGTATAAAGCGTGGCAAACGAAAAGTGTGGGGGACTTAAGTCTGGCCATGATGTTCATTGTTTTTAGCAGTACATTGATTTGGTTATTTTACGGGATCGCTTTGGGGTTATGGCCGGTCATTCTGGCGAACGGTGTTATTGGCGTGCTGAGCGCGTTACTGATTTATTTTAAATTTACGTTTCCAAAAAAATAGCGTTTGTTCGCTTATTAAACTCATTCCAAACCATGCTGAACGAGATAAAAGAAGCCACTGATTATTTAAAAAAACATGGTATTGCCAACCCTGAAATAGGTGTGATTCTGGGAACCGGATTGGGAAATCTTTTTGTGAAAGAGATTAAAAATCCGATGGAGATCAACTATAATTCCATCCCTCACTTTCCGTCTTCCACGGTCGAGTTTCACAAGGGGAAACTAATCTACGGAGACATCCAGGGAAAGAAAGTACTAGCCATGCAAGGCCGTTTTCATTTCTACGAAGGGTACAGCATGCAGCAAATAACCTTACCCGTGCGGGTGATGAAGATTTTAGGAGTGGAGCAGCTACTCATTTCCAATGCAGCCGGTAATATGAATCTCAAATGGAAGAAGGGTGATTTGATGCTGATTGATGATCACATCAACCTCTTACCAGACAATCCTCTGCGCGGACCTAACTACGAAAAATTTGGCCCCCGCTTTCCGGATATGAGTCAACCCTACTCGGCCAGACTGAATAAAAAACTCGTAGCCATCGCCAAAAAGGAAAAGGTAAAATTGCACAAAGGTGTTTATGTGGGGGTGATGGGCCCCAATCTGGAAACCCGTGCTGAGTACCGTTTTTTGCATCGGATCGGGGCAGACGCGGTGGGTATGAGCACGGTGCCTGAAGTCATTGTAGCTAACCACATGGGGTTACCGTGTTGCGCCATCTCTGTTTTAACGGATGATTGTGATCCAGATAACCTTCAGCCGGCCAACATTTCCGAGATCATCGAAATTGCTGGCAAAGCGGAAAAAAAACTGACCAGGCTTTATGTAGAACTAATTGCCAGGTTGTAATATCTCAAAGCCTAACAATTTGAACAACTAACCTCGAAGCCGATTTGAAAGCTAGAACTGCCTTCGAGTGCCTCAGGCTGACAGTATCTTGTGTTTTTGAGATTCTAGTAAAAATAAACCCCCAACTACTGGAGCCGGGGGTTTCACACACCTGTTTTATCCTCAACTAACTCAACAGGCTTTTTCTTTATTTAAATGTGATGTTGAGCGCACTTACTTCTGCCGGGTTAAAAGGAGTAAGATTTTCAATTCTTCCGGCCAAGGATGTCCAATCTGCTCCGGGAGATTCACCCCCTTGAATAAATCCATCTTTTCCAAAGTAGCCCGGTGCGGCTGTATGACTAAGATAAGCGGCCAAAAGTTCCTGATCAATGTTGGGCCAGGCCGCGGTAATCTCCTGCTGAAACACCTGGCGAATAGAGTTCTCCTTTAAAAGTGTTTCCCGGTCGGCACTGTTTATCGAACTTAACGGTAGCCCTACTTCGGCCACACCTATCTCTTTTGTTTCATTTCCGGAGGCGACAAATGCCCAATTAAATGCCTGGGTTCCGGTGAAGAACAGCGCGTTGGGATGATGACTGTTTCCGTAAACGTCTACTACATCACCTTTTTTACCCGCAAACATACGAAGGGTGCGTATGGAATATGGATCCTCTAAGGGATTAGCTAAAGGCAATCCGGAAATGAATACTTCCATCTGTGCGTCATATCCGAGTTCACCACCTTCTTCATAGTTAATCCGGAAAACAGCTTCAGGTGCATCCGCATGAGCTACCCGGTCGGCATTAAACAATTTGACAATGGCTATGCCCTTGATGGGAGCTTCTTTGTTCCAGAAGAGTTGAAGCGCTTTACCGCCATCCGGTTGGGAAGCTGCCTCGACATCAGTAATCGTCAATAAATAATCCCATGCTTGCCCCTCATAGGAGACATTCGTTTCAACGGAAACATTTTTGACACGATTGTCGTCTTCGCTGATGTAGGTAAAGGATAACACCCGATCAATATTGTATTGGCGGATACCCCCCAGAAATTCGTTTACAAATTCACTCGCCTGTTCGCCCACATAAATAAAAGTGGCCAGATTCAGATACACATCATTGCCTACTAGGGTATCTTCTTTTGATCGGCCACCGGCTCGCCCCAAAGTGCTGGAGGATACCAGTGTGTTGGGAATATCTACTTTAAATCGCTCCGGCAAGATGTCACGTTTTACAGACACAGGCTCGGTGTTCTCGCACGCCATAAAGGTCGTAAATAGACTCAGTGCCAAAACAAGACTGCTAATTGATTTTATTTTCATGGTTTTTAGTTTTTAGTAAAATGATTCGTTTTTCAGGCCTTCGATGTTAAAACACAGCACTGGACTAAAACCCTTATGCGCTCTTGAAAAAAAATTCATGGAAATTAGACAGCTCAGCTGATATCACATCTTTTTAGTGGTCACCTAAAAACCTTTGTTTCCCATTACTGCACCCGTACGGTATCGGAAAGGACGGATGTCACAGCAAAGTAACCGATAGCCCCTGACGTTAAATTAGTAGGTGCGTTGGCGGGCTCCACGTCAAACGCCCCTCCCCGCCATTCAGTTTCTGATAAGATGGCACGCAAGTATTTGCGATATCCTTCACTCACCGAATGCTTCTTCCGAATCACGACTGTATTGATTGGAAAAAGAAACGTTTCCTTTTCCGGCCGGAATACTTCGTTTGCGTCAATGGTTTTTAAATCGTAGTAAACCAACAGGCCTTCACAGAATGAGTTTGCCTGACATTGCGGGGTTTGACGCCAATTTATCTGATGAGTGATATAATTGGCCTGATTGCCCGATGGATTGAATATTAACTCAAAATTCAGGTCATCAGCCGACTGATAACGGAGATCGGGTAAAGGTTCTACGCCTACCGACCGGTCGATGGCATCAAATGTTTGGCCTCTGTATTCAATTTGTAAACGATAGTCGCGTCCGGACACGGCAGGGAATGGTTGTGAGAAATATTCACCTGATCCAGCTATCTTCTCTGTCAGCAAATAGAGGCTACTACCATCGCTGATCGAAATCAAGGCTCCGGTTGCCGGGACGGGTAACCCATTTTGCCGCTGATAAGGAAGTGTCAGTTTTACTCTTTGTGGAATACTCTCATTGGTTAATACAGCTTCTACGGCAATGGTGTTTACGTTCTCAGATAAGAGTGAATACTCGATCGGCTCCTGACAGGATATCGCGATCATCCACAGAAGAAAAGTCAATCTTTTAATCATCGCCATTTGAAATGATAGGATAAGGAAGGAACCCATTGAAAGAGATACAGTTGCGAAGTAGTTCGCTGGGCATTTAGCAGGTTTGAAGGAATTCGAAAGATGCCGTCTTCACCTTCTGTTTGATTGAAGTTGATAAATACCGGGTTTTTACGAGCGTAAAAATTGTAGATAGATAATGACAACGTATGTTGGAATTTTTTCTCCTGGCTTTTATTTAACTTGAATAAAGCAGATACATCCATGCGGTGATAGTCTGGAAGACGATCATTGTTTCGTTGACCATATAGAGGTACTTCCAATCCGTTGAATTGATAAAATGAAATGGGAGAAGAAAATGGAGCGCCACTCACATAATTCCAGTTTACTCCTAACGTCCATCGATGACTAACATCATACGTTAACATGGTGTTTACCTGATGAGGGCGGTCAAAAAAAGCGTTGAATTCCCGACCACCGTTAACACCATCAAAAGTACGTTTGGCCCGAGCATAACTATACCCTAACCAGCCGCGTAATCGACCTGTTTCCTTTTTTGCCAAAAACTCTACTCCATAAGCTCTGCCCTGACCAAACCGAAGTTCACGCTCCACCAGGGGGTTAAGAAGCGTTTCAGCATGATCCTCGTATTCAATCTGATTATCGAGTATTTTATAAAACCCTTCGGCACTCAAATCAATACCAGTTGCTACAAGACTGTGATAATACCCCACCACCCACTGGTTAGCTATCTGAGGTTTGATGTTTTGGCTGCTCGGCAACCACACTTCCAACGAAGTAAAAGGGCTGGTGGTATTAATGATCTGGTGCATGTTTTGTACCGTGCGGGTGTAACTTAGTTTGACGGACGATTGTGCCGAGGGAGCATACGATGCTGTGAATCGTGGTTCAGCATTTAAAAATTGAATGTAACGTTCTCCGGCTTGATATCGGAGAGTATCGATAACGTTTCCCGTTTCATCAAAATCAAACTCAAATGCTTCTCCTAAATTTGCCCAGTGGGTGAATCGCAAGCCATACGTAAGTGACCATCGCTCGGATACGTTTACCTGATGATTGCCATACATTACTAATTCACTTGAATTACGGATGGATAAAACAGGAACAGTACTCACATTTTGATCGCTTCGGATATTTCCAGGATCAAAGAAGTATCCAAAAACCCCCAGCCCCCCTGAAATTTCATTGCGTGGATTTTTAAAATAGGTGAGATCTGATTTTAATTGAAGATTGGCGATTTGCGAGTTCCATCGCGTATTGGTGCTGCGATCAGTAAATAACTCGTATCGATACCCGCTGACCGATGCCGTTGTATTGGCGAACAGTTTGTCCGAGAAAAGATGATTCCACCGAAGGGTAGAAGCTAAATTTGACCAACGAATACCTGCATTCCCTGCGAAATAGTTGTCACTCCCGGAAGTGAGAGAAAAGAAGATTCTATTGCTCTGATTGATATCAACATTTAACTTACTTGTAAAATCGGTAAATCGAAACTGATCGATATCCTGATTTCCTAACTGGGCCAACCACTTGAGTCGACTAAATCGGGTGGATACTAAGAACGAACTTTTGTTTTTCTTAATTGGCCCCTCCACTCCAATCTTATTTGAAACTAACCCCACGCTCCCCCACCATTGAAAATGTTGATCGTTTCCTTTTTTGGTGCGAATGTCGAGAACAGATGATATTCTCCCACCCAAAGATGCCGGCATATCACCTTTATACAAAGTCATGTCATTGATGGCATCGGGAATGATCGATGAAAAAAGACCTAGCAAGTGGGCGGGATTATAAATGGGGGCGTCATCTACTAAAATCAGATTTTGATCTCGCTGTCCTCCCCGCACATAGTAAAACGTTGATCCATCAGAGTGAGATTTTACACCGGGTACAGATTCCAATGATTTTATCACATCCGTCTCCCCCAGGAGAGACGGTCTTTCCTGAATAGCCTCCGGTTGTACGGAAATGTTCCCTGTCTGGGGAACTTCGGGCAGATCCGAGACCCCGGCACGGATGATAACCGGTTGCAAAAGTGGCGAGGTTTCTTGTAAGTAAACATTTTGTGATTTCGAAGTGGCTAAATCAATTTGGTTTATCTCATTCTTATATCCGATAAAGGAATACTGAACCTCGTAGATGCCCGTATCCACCGTCAAGGAGTAGAACCCAAAACTATTGGCCACTGCACCCTGACCGATCAGGGGCAGATAGATCGTGGCACCGATCATGGCTTCCCCGGTGGAGCGATCTTTGACATACCCGCTCAGCGTGCTTTTCTTCTGACCGGACGAACCTGTTTCGGGTATTGGTTGCAAAACAAACTGCCCTTCGATATAGGTATATTGAAGGGGTACTTGCTGGATGATTTTCTTTAAAACTTGTTCAATCGTTTCGTTAGCAGCCTGGATACTGATTTTTTTTTCCAGGGGAATTTTTTTGGGATTGTACGAAAAACGAACACCGGCTGTGTTTTCCAGTTGACGAAGCGTTTCCTTGAGCGTCTGGTCAACTATTTGAAAGGTCACTTTTTGAGATAATCCATCTTGTGCGTACGTGACAAAAGAAATGCTGCCAAGGACGCAGAGAAGCAGACATCTGATCCAGGAGTGTGGCACACCGACTTCCATGATTTAGAAGTAGTTTAACAGCCTGTTTTGGTAATGATCCATTTTCCTTCTTCTGTTTGAACGGTCAGATGCAAGGTGTTTTCCAAAATGATCATGATAGACTCAAGTGATTGCTGACTAAATCTGGCGGTGACCTGACAGGTAGCCGACACGGAATTTGTCAACTCTATGGTCACTCCATACGTTCGTTCAAGTGTTTCCACGACAGTTTCCAAAGGCGTAGCTTCAAATATCAATTCACGGGTTTTCCAGGCAAGATAGTTTGGATCGGTATTTATGATTGGCAGGATGGGCTTGCCAGGGTAATATCGGGCACGTTCGCCCGCTTTTAACCGAACTTGCTGATGGGCGGCTTCAAATGACACAAGGCCGCTGGTAACAATTACTTCCATTCCGTAATCGTGCGACTGAGAAACCGTAAAGGATGTCCCCAATACTTCCACCAGGCCGGTTTGGGTGAAGATGCGGAAAGGTTTATGAGGATCTCGCGTAACATCAAAATACGCCTCTCCCTGAAGAGTAACTTTACGATCGGCCTCATTAAACGATGCGTGGCAAACCAACGATGAGAACCGGTTCAAAACAACCTTGGATCCGTCTGGTAATACAATTTCCTGTGTATTTGCCTGGGTTTCATAGCGAAGATCATTGGTGGTAAAGACAAAAAAGTAAACCAAAGCCGCGGAAACTGTGAACAAAACCACCGCTGCTGCCACCTTCCACACAAGAGATATCGAAAGCGAGCGACTCTGGCGCGAGTTGGATTGAATTCGATCATTCAGCTTAGTCCATTCCGCATCAAGATCAATATTTAATTCAATCGGGGACTTGCGCTGATAGTGTAACCCGGACAGTTCATATGCCCGCATCAATTGCTTAATGCGTTGGTCATTGGCCGGAGATTGTAGTCGCCAGCGTTCCAACTCAGCGTGATCCGCTGGAGTAGCCTCTCCGGCCACCAGACGGGCAATCAATTCATCTATATGGTTTTCACGGTTATTCACCTGACGCTAAAACACATAAAACATCTGCAACCCTTACTACCATTTCCATAAAATTAAAAGTAGTAAAAACTTGTCCAACTGATGGCGCATGACACCCAGCGCTTTGCTCATTTGAGCTTCCACTGTTTTTACCGAAATGCCTAATTGTTCAGCGATTTGAGCATATTTCAGTCCTTCTTTTCTACTCAGTTCAAATATCTCGCGGCATTTTTCCGGTAACGATTGGATGGCAAACTCAATTTCCCGCTCCAACTCATTTGTTTCAATACTTCTTTCTTCGGTTTGTAAAGCATGTTCAGAGATGGATTCTATACGAACCATTTTTCGGTGATCCCGGATATGGTTCAGACAGCGGTTGCGCACTGCGGTATACAAATAACTTCGGTAATTCATATCGGGCGGCAGTTGTTCCATTTTTTCCCAAACATGGACAAATACATCGTGAACAATGCCCTTGGCTTCGTCCGGATCTGAAACAAACTGAACAGAAAAACGGCATAAAGGCGTAAACCATTCGCGAAAAAGTTGTTCAAATTGATGTTTATGAATGTTGGGCAATCAGACTAAAATTAGAACCGATGAAAGATATGGAAATTTGATTTGACCGCTTATCCTATCATGTAAACACATCCTTGCCATATCCGTAACGACTGTTAGCTTTGAACTCAATTTAATCTCCAAATAACAATTATGCTTCGTTATGTACTTTGTATGGCGCTTGTAGGTTTGATCGGTGCCAGCCCTTCGTGGGCCCAAAAATCAAAAAAAAATGCTAAAGAAAAGGCTCCTGCGTCATCCGCCAAGCCTGACACCACCAAACGGAAAGGACCGGCTGGCGGGCTTCAATCCTTTAAACAGCTGGTAGGTAAGGCAAAAACCCAAAAAGGACTTTTTACCGTTCATAAAGTTAACGAGGACTACTACTTCGAAATTCCCGACTCGCTCATGGGTCGTGAGTTTATGACGGTTACCCGGTTTGCCAAAACGCCCACAGGCGCGGGATATGGTGGTGAGGAAGAGAACAGACAAGTGATGAGATGGGAACGGGGACCCAATAACAAACTGTTTTTGCGTGCCTCTCTTTTTATCAATTCCAGCGGAGATAGCACCAAACCGATTCTTCAGGCCGTGAGAAATTCCAATCTTGATCCCATTGCTGCTTCTTTTGATCTAAAATCCATTCGAAAGGATACCTCTGTGGTGATTAATGTGACCGACTTTTTCAAGGGTGACAATCAGCTCATCTCACTCGATCCACAAACCAAACGAAGATTTAACCTGACTAATATCCAGAACGACCGCTCCTATGTTCAATGGGTCAAGTCTTTTCCCATCAACACAGAAGTACGAATGGTCAAGACGTTTACCTCTGTTTTACCTCCGCCTTCCGCGGGCCCTCAGCAAACTATTGTATTGCCCGCGGGTGGAACCACCGGTGTAGTAACAGTAGAATTGAACGCCTCCATGATTTTGCTTCCGAAAGTACCAGCCCGCAAGCGACTGTTTGATCCCAGGGTTGGATATTTTGCCACAGGATTTACTACCTACGGGGAGGAATCACAAAAAGCGGAAACAGAAATTTTTGCTGTTCGCTGGCGGTTAGAACCGAAGCCTCAGGATATCGAAAAAATGAAACGTGGCGAACTGGTGGAGCCCATCAAGCCCATAGTTTTTTACATCGACCCGGCTACTCCGGTGCAGTGGAGAAAATATTTAAAACTGGGGGTGGAAGATTGGCAAAAAGCCTTTGAACAAGCCGGATTTAAAAACGCTATTCTGGCGAAAGAGTTAGCCCCGGGAGATAGCAGCATCAGCACAGAAGATGCTCGCTATTCATTTATCCGATACTTCGCATCAGATATTCAAAACGCCTATGGTCCAAATGTACATGATCCCCGGTCGGGTGAAATCATCGAAAGTCATATCGGATGGTATCATAATGTCATGAGCCTGTTGAATAGTTGGTATACCATTCAAACCGCAGCGGTGGATTCGCGGGCACGCAGACCAAAATTTGACGAAGAGTTGATGGGACAATTGATCCGGTTTGTTTCAGCTCACGAAGTAGGTCATACCCTTGGATTGCGTCATAACTTTGGCTCGAGCCATTCTACCCCGGTAGAAAAATTGCGTGACAAAGAGTATCAGGCTAAACATGGACACACCCCTTCCATCATGGACTACGCCCGTTTCAATTATGTTGCGCAGCCGGAGGACGGAGTGACAAATCTGTTTCCCGGGGTGGGCGCTTATGATCGATGGGCAATAGAGTGGGCCTATAAACCCATCTTTGGTACGCAAAGTGCAGAAGAGGATAAAAAAATACTCAACAAATGGGTGCTGGCCAAAGCTGGTGATCCCGTGTATTGGTTTGGAACCGAAATCAATTCTTATGACCCCCGGTCACAGAGTGAAGACATTGGCAACAACGCCATGCTTGCCAGTGATTACGGCATTAAAAACCTGAAACGCATTCTTCCCAATCTGAAAGAGTGGTACAAAGAAGAAGCGGAAGATTATGGAAAACTAAACGAAATGTATGGTCAGTTGGTAGGACAATACCGAAGATACATGGGCCATGTGACCAAATATGTAGGAGGGGTATACGAAACTCCTAAAACATATGAACAGGCAGGCGTAGTGTATGAACCTACTCCCAAAAATCTACAGAAAGATGCAGTTGCTTTTTTGAACCGGCAGTTGTTTGAAACTCCTACGTGGATGCTGGATCCAAACGTGCTTAGCCTGATCCGGCCGGGGTCGGGGGTAGAGCAACTTCGTCAGGTACAGGAAGCAACTTTGAATAGCTTATATGATTATGCACGCATGCAACGATTGATCGAAACCAGCGCAGCAAACGTCAATGCATATGGCCTGGATGATATGTTTACCGATGTCCGGAAAGGTATCTGGTCTGAATTGAGGATGCGAAAAGCCATTGATCCTTTTCGGAGAAACCTGCAAAAGGTACATGTGGAGAAACTCATATCGTTGCTCAACCCACCGTCTACACCACCCCCTGCTGGTTTTGGATTTTTTAGTCCGTTCTTCCCGGCTTCTCCGGCCTCTCCGGTCGCAGATCCCAAAAAGAGTGATGTGATCTCCCTGGCCAGGGGTCATTTGATAGACCTGAAAGCAGAAGTGAATGCTGCGCTTCCCTCGGTGACCGATAAGATGAGCCGCTATCATTTACAAGATGTACAAAGCCGGATCAATCGGGCTTTGGAACCTAAATAGTAATTTTCGTAACAAGTAAGCAGAAGCCTGTGGCAACAACCACAGGCTTTTTTCTTGTGTTTTGACTCCAGATTAAGATACGTAAACTGTCTTCTTTTTTGGTACTTTAGCAACGATGACTGCTGAACGACTCCGACTGATTGAAGACCGGGACAAAAAGAAAAACTGGCGTTTGTGGGGCCCCTATCTGGCCGACCGTCAATGGGGTACTGTGCGGGAGGATTATAGCGCCCAAGGCGATGCCTGGAACTATGTTTCTCACGACATGGCCCGCAGCAAAGCCTATCGCTGGGGGGAGGACGGAATCGGTGGAATATCAGATGAACAACAAAGCCTCTGTTTTGCGGTGGCCTGTTGGAATAAAAAAGACCCCATTCTAAAGGAACGTTTTTTTGGACTAACCAACCCGGAAGGGAATCATGGGGAGGACGTCAAGGAACTTTACTACTACCTGGATGGTCTTCCTACTCATGCATACATGAAGATGCTATACAAGTATCCGCAGGAAAGTTTTCCGTATCAGTTATTGGTAGAAGAAAATCGTAAGAGAGGAAAATCAGATCGAGAGTACGAATTGCTGGATACGCAGATATTCAATGAAAACAAATACTTTGATATCACGATTGAGTACGCAAAGGCTGATGTGGATGATGTGTTGATCCAAATCACCGTGGTCAATCGTGGCAAAAAGACCGCGTCCATCGAAATGATTCCAACACTCTGGTTTCGAAATACATGGGCCTGGAACCCGACTGAAGAAAAGCCACAGATTTTTTTAGATGATGCTCTTCGGCTAAAAACCAGCCATGCGCATCTGGGCGACTATTATCTGTATTGCGAAGAAAAGGCAGAAGCGCTGTTTTGCGAAAATGAAACCAACACTCAGCGATTATATCAGCAGACAAAAGCCGGCACTTTTAAGGATGGGATGAATGACTATATCATTCATCAAAAAAAGGAAGCCATCAATCACGATCATCAAGGCACCAAAGCCGCCTTTCGCATACCTGCAACACTCAAGGGCGGAGCTACGCAGACCATCCGTCTCCGGTTAACCAGAACCTTCCAGGCCAAACCGTTTGACTCTTTTGAAAAATTGTTTCAACTCCGGCAGCAGGAAACAGATATGTTTTACAAACACATGCAAAAGGATATTGCAGATGCCGGGGAACGAGCCATTCATCGGCAGGCCCTGGCTGGCATGTTGTGGAGCAAACAGTTCTATTACTATGACGTGGATGTCTGGCTTAAGGGAGATGAGGGGCAGCCTATTCCTCCGGAAGCACGCAAGCGGGGGCGCAACCACGAATGGAATCATCTGAACAACGCTGACATCATTTCCATGCCTGACAAGTGGGAGTATCCCTGGTATGCTGCCTGGGATCTGGCCTTTCATGCCATTCCCTTTGCCATGATCGACCCTGAGTTTGCGAAACAACAAATGCTGCTGCTCACCAAAGAGTGGTACATGCATCCCAACGGTCAGCTACCAGCCTATGAATGGGCCTTTAGTGATGTCAATCCTCCCGTACATGCCTGGGCTGCCTGGCGGGTGTATAAAATTGACCGCGACATTCAGGGGGCTGTGGCCGATCGTAAATTTCTGGAAGAACTTTTTCACAAACTTCTGCTCAATTTCACCTGGTGGATCAACAAAAAGGACAGCAACGGCAACAATATTTTCCAGGGAGGATTTTTGGGAATGGATAACATAGGGGTGTTTGATCGCAGCAGCACACATTTGCCTACCGGTGGTTATATCGAGCAATCCGATGGTACCAGTTGGATGGCCATGTTTACCCTGAACATGCTCCGGATTTCGTTGGAACTGGCAAAAGAAAATCCGACTTATGAAAGTTTAGCCACCAAGTTCTTCGAACACTTTCTCTACATCGCAGGGGCCATGGCCAATATCAGCAAAGAAGGTATTGATTTGTGGGACGAAGAAGATGAATTTTTTTATGACGTGTTGCATTTGCCTACCCATGAGCGAATGAAGTTGAAGGTGCGTTCCATGGTGGGATTGATTCCCTTGTTTGCTGTGGAAGTATTGGATGAAGAAGTGTTTCAAAAAATGCCGGGATTTACCACCCGATTGGATTGGTTTTTGCGCAACCGACCGGATCTGGCCAACTTGATTTCGCGTTGGGGTGAGCGTGGTAAAAATCAACGGCACCTCCTGTCGCTTCTTCGGGGCCACCGGATGAAGTGTCTCCTGAAACGAATGTTGGATGAACGGGAGTTTCTATCTCCCTACGGAGTTCGTGCACTTTCGCGTATTCATTGGGATCAACCATATCGGCTCAAGGCCAATGGCATGGAGTTTCAGGTGAAATATCAGCCAGGCGAAAGTGACTCCCACATGTTTGGCGGAAATTCCAACTGGCGTGGGCCGGTTTGGTTCCCCATGAATTTTCTCATCATTGAATCACTCCAGCGCTTTCATCATTACTATGGTGATGATTTTACGGTAGAATATCCAACCGGATCAGGAAAGTTTATGACGCTGAGAGACATTGCTTCAGATTTATCGCAGCGGATGGTAAGGTTGTTCAAAAAAGACAGTCAGGGCCTTCGCCCGATTCATGGCGACAATCAAATACTTCAACACCATCCGGATTTCAGTGAACATTTACTATTTCATGAATATTTCGATGGCGACACTGGTCGTGGCCTGGGGGCCAATCATCAAACCGGTTGGACCGGGTTGGTTGCCAAGTTGATTCAACCGTTACAATCGCGTAAGCGCAAACCTTCTTAATACATTTAATCAAGAGGTACAACGAGTGATATTCAAATTCTATTCTTATGAACATATCCATGTTAGGTTCGGGTTTTATTGGACGCTTTTATGCTGATTCCCTTCAGGGATATCGCAGCCGCGATAAAATCGTTGCCATCTATTCCAGAAAAAAAGACAGTGCAGACAAATTTGCCAACGACTATCAGGTAGCCTTTGCGACCACCGTTATGGAAGAAGCGATCGCCCGGCCCGAGGTGGATGTCGTCTGTATTTCATTGCCCAATCATTTACATGAGGAGGCAGTCCTGCTTTGTTGTAAACACCAAAAGGCGGTGATGACCACCAAACCCTTGGGCAGAAATGCAACCGAAGGACTGCGGATGTTAGAAGCCGTAGAAAAAGCAGGTATTTTCAATGGCTACCTCGAAGATCTGGTCTATACGCCTAAGTTTTTAAAGGCCGAAGAAAGTGTCCGCAAAGGTTCTCTGGGAAGAATACTCTGGGCCAAGTCACGGGAAACACATCCGGGGCCGCACAGCGATTGGTTTTGGGATATGGAGCTGGCGGGCGGTGGATGCATTCTGGATTTGGGATGTCACTGCGTGGAAATCACCAGAAGTTATATCGGGAAAGATATCCGTCCGGTGGAGGTGATGTGTTGGGCCGATACTCAGGTAAAACCGATTGAAGCAGAAGATCACGCCATCGGGCTAGTCAAGTATGAAAATGGCGCCATCGGTCAGTTTGAAGTAAGCTGGACTTTTAGGGGAGGGCTAGACTTGCGCGATGAAGTCATGGGAAGCGAAGGTACCATCTGGATCAATAGTTTTTTACGCACCGGATTTGAAATGTTCACCAGCGGAAGAGGAGCAGACTATGTGGCGGAGAAAGCTGAAAGTAATACCGGATGGTTGTTTCCGGTAGGGGATGAATTGAACGAGCTCGGCTACAATCATATGTTTATGGATATGTTTAACGCCCTGGAGAAAGGAAATGCTCCCAAGGAAACATTTTATGACGGGTATGTGGTGAATGCCATTTTGGATGCGGCCTACAAAAGCGCGAAGACCAAACAGTGGGAACCGGTTACGTTAGACATCTGGCGTGGTAAAACAGGGGTAAGCAAAGATAGCCATCTGGTGGAGTACGATGCTGATCATTACCTGGTGAAAGAAGAGATAACTCATTACGGAGCCAGGAAGGTAATTATCAAACATAAAAAGACAGGAGTCATCAGCGAACGTACCTTAGCCTAAGATGTTTTAACAGACGACAGGCGTAAAAAGATATAAAAGAATTTGTTTCATGCGAAGTCGCGCACCGATTACACGTCATTTAAAAATAGCCTGAAAGGCTTCTGACATTTTATGCCGGGAATATTTTTCTTCTGCTAACTGGCGGGCGGCCACCTGAGCGCGATGAAGAAGTTCTGGTTGATTCAGGTAAGGTAAAACTTTAGTAAGAAAAGTGGAGGGGTCACGGCCATCCACATACACTCCGCACCCTTGATCTTCAATTTCGGTGCGGATCCATCCGCCAAAGTTAATGAGGATGAGTTTGCCGGCCGCCAGCGCATCAAAGTACTTGTTGGGAGAGCCGGTTTCCAGCACCGGTACAGGCAAATAACTAATGAAACAGGCATCAGTCACCCGCATAATTTTTTGAACACTTTCACGATTGCCAAAAGGCAAGAACATCACATTTGTCAACCCTTCGTTTTCCTTTCGTTTTTTCAGGTGATGAAGCATGGCCCCCTCTCCGGCCAAGACAAACCGTAGGTGTTCCTGACCCTTACAATGAGTTGCGCAATCCAACAGAAAGTCAAGTCCATTGGCAAAGCCAATGGCACCGATATAAGAGATAACAAATTTCTCTTGCAAATCCCAGGCAGTCGCTAATTCCTCCGTCCTGGGTTCTGGTTGATAGCAATCGGTATCGGCCATGTTAAAAATCAAATGGACTTTCTTGTTTGATACTTTTGCCCGAATGTCCTTTTGGATGGCGGGAGATAAGGCTACGATCGAATCAGCTTCCTGATAGATTCGTTTCTCCATCCAGTAAAGAAATTTTTGTAACCACGGATTTTTCACAAAGCCCAGTTGAATGGGAGCTTCCGGCCATAAATCGCCTACTTCGAAAAGGAAGGGCACGCCTGTGCGCCTCTTTAACCACATGGCCGTGATGCCTACCGTCAGTGGTACCGAAATGGCATAGAAGTAGTTAACACCTTTCTCCTGACGCGCTGCACGCCCGGCCAGCCACATATACTTGCCGAAAGACCAAACCCGCGCAAAAAAAACCAAAACGGTTATCGTAGTCCACCGAAACGTATCGAACAGCAATTCCTTCTTCGGTAATTTTCCGATGAGAATCACCACCAGAGATAACAATCACTTCATGTCCGGCCTCCACCAATGCCTTGGCGAGGTAGTACGATCGGATCGCACCACCTTGTCCGGGGAATCTGAAGTGTTGATGCAGAATCACGATTTTCACGGTGCAAAAGAAATGAAAAGGCTACAGATTAAAGGATACTCCTTCCTTTTTTCGTAGCTTTTCGGGTGCAAATTCAGCTCCAACGTATTTCACATCGCTATGCCGAGCAAACGGTTCTTACGAATGTCTCGCTCACCTTTGCCCATCAAAAGATAACAGCATTGATTGGGAGAAGTGGGAGTGGGAAATCCACGCTGCTGCGCACGGTGAATGGTCTGATCCAGCCTACCGAAGGCGAAGTCAGGCTTCAGGGTCAGTTGTTTAATTATTCAGATCCTTCACGGGAGCGGCTGAAGATGGGATATGTTGTTCAGGGTGTTGGATTGTTTCCCCACCTAACGGTGAGTCAAAATATTTCCATCGCCTCCCGACTGCAAAAGCAAAAATCGGATCTGCCAAAAAGAGTAGCTGACCTACTTGCGCAAGTGGGACTATCACCCTCCTATCAATCCAAGTTTCCTCATGAGTTGTCAGGAGGAGAGCAACAACGGGTCGGGTTATGCCGGGCATTGTTTTTAGACCCGCCTGTACTTTTGATGGATGAACCTTTTGGTGCATTGGACCCCATCACCCGGTATGAAATCCAACACGAAGTATTGCGCCTTCAGAAAGACCAACCCCGCACGATGATTCTGGTTACGCACGACATGCGCGAGGCACAAAAACTGGCTGATGATATTGTGGTGTTAGAAAAAGGCGTAGTCATTCAGGCGGATTCAAAAGAGAATGTATTACAACGACCTACCCATCCGGTCGTGAAATCGCTCATAGACGCAGCTTTTTCATGAGAAAGATTCTTTTTTTAATGCTTTTAATGGCGACATCTGCCTCCGCGCAAACGATCCGGGTAGGGGCCAAACATTTTAATGAGGGTTATATTCTTAGCGAAATGCTTTCCCTGTTGCTTGAAGAAAAGGGGTATACTGTTGAGCGAAAATACAACCTCGGAGGGACGATGGTTTGTTTTGAAGCACTGCGGACAGGCGCCATTGATTTATATCCGGAATATAGTGGAACCATTAGTGCGGAGTTGTTAAAAGATTCGCGCCTTAGCATTCCGACATCCGATTCTTTGCTTCGGAAAAACTTTGCTATCGAAACCGGAGCCCTCTTTGGATTTAATAATACATACGCCCTGGTCATGCAGAAATCAGTAGCGCGTAAAAAAGATATTTCACAAATCAGCGATTTAAGTCAACATCCAGAGCTTGCCGCGGGGATCAGCTACGAATTTTTAAAACGGGAAGACGGATGGGATCAGCTAGCGCACAGGTATGAATTGCCGCAACAGCCTTCGGGTCTGGAACATGGTTTGGCCTATCAGGCTCTGATGCAGAATAAAATAGATGTAACAGACGCCTATTCAACCGATGGTGAAATTGCTTCCCATGATCTGTTATTATTAGAGGACGATAAAAATTTCTTTCCGGAATATCAGGCTATAATCCTTCTTCGTTCATCGCTCGCTCCGGCTGTCAAAAACATTGTAGGTCAGCTGGAGGGCGCTATTTCAGAAACGGAAATGCAGGCATTAAACGCAGAGGTGCTTTACGAGAAAAAAACGTTTAAGGAAGTGGCAAGCACCTTTCTCACGCAAAAAGGGTTGATTAGGTCAGTGTTTATTTCCGAGTCTGTGACACAAGATATGGTGAATAAAACAGGGCGTCACCTGGCGCTCACCTTTGTGGCTTTGATTTTGGCCATTCTGATAGCGATACCACTGGGTATTTTTTTATTCTGGCATCCCCGCCTGGCCAACGGTGTTGTATCTTTTATCGGGTTGCTCCAAACGATTCCTTCCATTGCGTTATTGGCCATTTTTATTCCTGTTTTTGGCATTGGTGTCATTCCTGCAGTCATAGCACTTTTGTTGTATGCTTTGCTGCCGATCGTGCGAAACACGGTGACGGGGCTATCGGGGGTGGATCCGCTACTTAAAAATGTGAGCGATGGGTTGGGGATGACCCGTCTGCAAAAACTCCGCCTCGTTGAATTGCCTTTGGCCCTGCCCGTTATATTGGCGGGTATACGGACGGCCGCTGTCATCAATGTAGGAACGGCCACGCTCGCTGCCTTTATTGGTGCAGGTGGGTTAGGGGAGTACATTGTCACCGGGCTGGCGCTCAACAATACCTCATTGATTTTACGGGGAGCTATTCCAGCGGCACTGTTAGCGCTGATAGTCGAGCTTGGATTTACAGCGGTTGAAAAAATCACTGTTCCCAAACATCTTCGTTAGATTTTCCAGAAAGGCCTTCCAGCCAATGCTTGAAAAAATGAAGCCAGAGTGATTAGCAGATAAAGCGTGCTCATCCCAATCACCCATTTCGTTTCGCGAACGAAGTAAAATGAAACGAGGGGTAATATTTGAAGGGCGTGCATCCCCAGAAAGTGAGCGATGCGCAAGTCTCCATGTGTTTTGCTCCAGTTAACGATAGCAATTCCTGCTGTGCCATCGGCTGCACCAACGGTATGCGCCATGCGCGCTCCCATAGCTAACCCCTGCATGGAAAAAATCATAAAAATGAGTATGCCGATCCGAATGCCCCAGAGATACCCTTGGGGTAAGAAGGAAAACTGCTCCGTAAAAAATGGTAAACTGACAACAGCCGTCCAAAGGGAAACGGCTACAGCCGCGCCAGCCATCGCACTCCACATAAATGAATAAAATGGTGTGGCGATGTTAAAATGAGAAGTTAACCCTCGGGCGGCCTGAGTGAAAATATAAATGTTTTCAATGCCCAGGAGCACTATCGTTCCCCATGAATACCAGATGACTCCCGTTTGGGTTGGCAGGTAGCTCAGATACCAGGCCATTGACCAGCAAAAAAGAGTGGTTGAAAGAAAAAACTTGAATGGTTTATACCATCCGTTGACACCGACAATCAAGGTGGGGGCTACACGCGCCAATACCAGACACAGGATGGCGCCAGCCAAACAAATGAGACCAAAATAAAAAAGAGGTTCATTGCGGTCTTTGAGCGTTTCAATCAGATTCATGTCAGGTTTTATTTGGATTGGCCTAGCGTTAATACACCACCTAACGTTACCTGGATGACCAGTGAACTTAGCCGATCGGAGAATCCGGAAGGTTCATCAGACACTTTGTATTTCCATTCGGTCTCTCCGGCAGGAATCCAATGATATATGAATTTAATCCCGGTGGTCATTCCATTTTTGTCGGCTCGTGTAATCGTCAGGGCTGGCGAAACCGCCAACACATCATTGCGAAGGTTGATAAACGAGGTACGATTTTCCGGTTCAATGATTACCTGATGATTGGCACTTGTAAAACCTACGGTTGACTCGATGCTCCACGAGTTATGATCAAGAAGAACATATCCTATGGATAGCGTGTTGGTAAATCCAGCCCATTGGGCAGCCACGGCATCTTGGGTTTGGCTTCCTTTTGCAAAGTAAAACTCCCCGCCAAAAACCCACGGTTTTTTTATCCACGTGCCACCAGCGCCCAGGGTAAACGGAAACGCAGGAATGTTAGCTGCCGTCATTTGAATAGATGGTAGAAGTGTACCTCCCAGGGTCGCATTTAAGCGTAGTTTCGAGCCTTGTGCAGATGCCCATGCTGGGCTCAATAAAATACCCATCAGAATAAAATTTCGAAGTGATGAGATCATATACTTATTTTTTAGTGCTGGCCAGATGCTTTTTTATCTTCATCATGATTTTGTCGGGCGTTATGCGTGGAAGATTAGAAATGAACCAATTATTGAATCCAACAATTTTTTTTCCCTTGCCATGAAGCAGCAATTGAACACCTTGTTTGGCAACTGTTTCAGGACTTACGGGTACATTGGCCTGATAGGCATTTGTTTTCCACATGGCTTCCGAGTTAAAAGCGGTATCGACCGGCCCCGGGCAGAGGGTAGTCACGATCACGCCACTTCCCTCCAGTTCAGCTGCCAGAGTTTCGGAAAACGCAAGAATAAATGACTTGGTTGCCGAATAAACGGAGTAGTAGGGAAATGGAAGAAAAGACAAAAGCGAAGCAACATGCATAATTCTTCCTTCTTTCCTGACCAGCATATCCTGAAGAAAAAGTTTGGTCAGAATCACGACAGCGGAAATGTTTAAGTTGATCATGTGAAGTTCAGTGCCCAGATCGGAGTCAGCAAAGTTTCCGTACAATCCACGTCCGGCATTATTGACCAGCATGTTTACTTCCCATCCATGTTGCTTGACTTCTTCGTACAAGGCATAGACCTGCTGCGGATCGGATAAATCTTTTTGATTGATGTGAACCGTTATGCGGGAAGATTTTTCCAGTTCCTGTTTCAAGGTCTCTAGTTTTTCTAATCTGCGGGCGACCAACAAAAGATTGTGGCCCTGGGCTGCTAATTGCCGGGCCATCTCATAGCCAATTCCGGAAGAAGCACCAGTGATTAAGACGAGTGATTTCATTTTTAGCGTAAGGTTATTTTTAGCGTAACGGTCTTGTTGGGCTGTACCTGAAATTGAGCATCCGCGAAAGAAGGAGGCCCCATTTTGATCCGCACATTATTCGAAAACCCAATGGGTTCTTGCGGCAAGCCAATCCAGTTGGTCTTTAAATCGTTATTCTTATCAATATCCTGATAGATAGCAGCGGCATACACCCCTGCCGGCAGGTCTTTGAATTCCACTTTCATGGTAGATGATGTGATGGCCGTGGCCTGACCGCGAAACTGTTTCCCGACTTTCGGAAACCCAGGTTCCAGAAAAACGCCTGATGAAAGGTCGCCACCGCGCTTTAGATCAATCCCGTCTACCTCGAAAATGACGGTTCCGGTCTGTGAAAATACGGGACTTATGGCGAGCAGCCACAAGATCATGGCAAGCCAATGATTGTTCATGGTTTAAAAATTAATGAGACAAAGGTGACGGACCAATGCCACACAAGACGTTAACATTTGTTTAGAAAATCAACGAAGCGACTTTTTCAATCGACTCAGATGCACCGGACTGACACCCAGATAAGAGGCAATCATGTGCTGAGGCACCCGGTTATGAATATTGGGAAAAACCCGGGAAATGTTTTCATACCGTTGAGCCGGAGTGAATGAATATTGATTTTTAAGACGATTATCAAAATAAATGAAATAATACTCTGCAATAAGTCGACCAAGCCGATCACCCTCACGCAGGTTGGCGTACCCCCATTCAATGGCCTGCCGCGGCATCACCACCACCTCCGTCTTTTCGATTGCCTGTATGCTATTGGAAGCCGGTGTTTTTAACATAAAGCTGGAATATTCAGAGATGAACTGATTTTCCAGAGCAAAATGAATCGTATGCTCTTCTCCGGAGTGATCCACAATGATGCTTCGGGTTATTCCGCTAACAATAAAAAAAATTTCATCGCTCATGTCTCCCTGAATGCAGAGGTACTCCTTAGGTTGATACGTGCGAGGAAAGCATAACCGTAAAAAGCCATCCGCTTCCTCTTCCGAGAAGGTGATCATTTGCCGGATGGCTTTTTGTAATGAATCCACTTAAAAAACTTTTTGATACATCTGCTTTTCGGCTCCCGTTGCTATTTGTTCGCGGGTCAAAATTTCTGTCACATTTTTGGCAATCGTGTGGGCGATGTCACCGGTGGGGAGGTCGTTGCAATCCAGCCCAAAAGGTTCTTCAATTTCCTGAGCCATCAGTTCAAGTCCCAGCATGGCAAAGAAGATAAACATCGTGAGGGGAATGGTATAAAAGCCAAAATCTAAAAACAACCCAAACGGCAACATAATTCCATACAGTGAAATAAAAACTTTGATGTAGACGGAATAGCTAAAGGGAATTGGTGTTTTCTTAATGCGTTCACAGGCACCCAATACATCTACCAGTGCCTGATGTTGTGGTTTTAGATTGATGAGATCCGCTTCTGTCAGCGCACCTGCTTTATAAATAGTGTGAATGCGTTGATAAATCCAAAGTGAAAGATGATTGGGTTGATGAACAACATTTTTAAGTTCGCGTTGCTCATCTTCATGTAAGCGAAGTTCTTCCATTTTTACCCCTTGTCGCAAATGATCACGCAAGGCGATGCAAAAATTGGAGATATGTCTGGCCAGATAAGTACGCGAGGCCTGATCTTCTGCGGGCAATGTTGTGTGTAGTTGAATGGCCAGGTTTCGGGTTTGATTGACTAACTCACCCCATTGTTTTCGGCCTTCCCACCACCGATCATAAGCCGTATTAGTACGAAACACCAATAGAATACTTAAGACAATACCCAATAATGAAAAGATACCTGAATGAAGTTTGGGCTCAATTTGAAAGTAATGAAGACCGAAACAGACCACGGTGGTTAACAAACCTACCAATAGCACACCCCGCATTATTTTTTGAAGTGTCCAACTGGTGGTCAGATTTCGGATGTCCCGGAACCAGTTTTTATTCGGTTCGTATATGATCATGGCCTGGATTTTAGCTAGTATCCCATTATTTGCTGATCTGTATAACACCAGGCCCAGCGCTCGCCTGGCTCGGATGAAATGACCACGGGGTGTTTCGAAATCCTGGCATGTTGGGTCGCATGCTGGTTAGGTGATGAATCGCAACACAAGGTAATGCCACACGTTTGACAGGTGCGTAAATGCACCCATTGACTTCCGGTTTTGACACATTCGTCACAAACATGTTTTTGTTCTGCGATGACTGTTTTCCACGTAAGCAGATGCGCGCAAGGTTCTTTCATCATAGTTGGGAGGCTTTTATTTTCCGCTCAAACTTACAGGTAACCTTTAGTTGATCGGAATCCGTGATCGCATCATGCAAGACATTCAGTTTCCCCGATTCCAGATCGTATACCCATCCGTTGAGAGTAGGTCGGGTACCCTTGTCCCAGGCTTCCCGAATGATACGCGTTTTCCCAAGTGTATTGATTTGTTCTAAGACGTTTAACTCCACCAATCTGCGGGAACGCTCCCGTTCGGTGGGCAATGAATCGATTTCCCAGGCATAATACTGGTGGGCGCCCTTGATGTGGGCAAGCCAGCTATCAATCAATCCTAGTTGATCGCCTTTGAGTGCAGCATTTACCCCTCCACAGCCATAATGACCGCAAACAACAATGTGTTCAACTTTCAGGACTTCCACGGCATATTGCAAGACACTCAAAAAATTCAGATCGTATTCTACTACCAGATTGGCAATGTTTCGATGGACAAATAAGTCGCCAATGCCTGTTCGTGTAATTTCGTTTGGATCAATCCGGCTGTCACTACAACCAACCCATAATACCTTAGGTTGCTGACCCTGGGATGTATCTTTGAAAACGTGGGCATTTTCACTCAACTTCTGTTGAATGAATTGCTGATTGCCATCGAGGAGTTGTTGAAGGGAGGGATTCACAAGGGTTAAAGTTAAAAATCTCTGACTTAATTCTCGGCCAGGTACTCATGTACAAATTTAATCGCCATCGCGCCTTCGCCTACGGCTGATGCTACACGGTTCATCGCCCCGGCTCTCACATCACCGGCAGCAAAAATCCCCGGGCTGCACGTCTCCAGCAAAAAGGGTTCGCGCTCCAGTTTCCACGATTTTTTGAACGAATCGTATTTCAATAAATCCCGACCGGTTTCAATGAATCCTTTCGCATCTTTTATCACATTTAACTGAATCCAATCCGTGACCGGTTTAGCACCGATAAAAATGAACAATGCAGATGCCTTTACTTGCTTGCGCGCATGGGTGTTTAAGTCTTCCAAACAAATTTCCTCCAGCTTTTCATTTCCAAATACCTGTCCTACGATTGTTTCGCCTATCACATGTATGTTAGAAGTGGCTTGGATCTGATCGATCAGGTATTGGCTCATGGTAGCTGACAAATCTTTTTTGCGAATGACAATAAAAACGTTTTTGGCATGAGTGGATAAGTACATGGCTGACTGACCTGCAGAGTTACCGCCTCCTACAATGTAAACATCCTGGTCACGACAGGCATGAGCTTCCGTGTTGCTGGCACCATAATAGATACCGGCACCGGTGTACTTATCAATATCGGTTGCCTCCAATGCACGATAATCCACACCTGTTGTAATGATAATCGCGCGTGCGTTGATTTCACTGCCATCTTTGAATGCAATAATTTTATAGTGATCTTTCAATGAGATGCTAGCCACTTCCTGAGGCAACAAAAACTCCACTCCAAATCGGGTAGCCTGAGCAATGGCCCTGCGTGATAACTCTGCACCACTGAGCCCATTGGGAAATCCCAGGTAATTTTCAATGCGTGAACTTGTTCCTGCCTGTCCACCGGGAGCCCTTTTTTCAATGAGTGCGGTGGTTAGCCCTTCGGATCCTCCATAGACAGCAGCCGCTAAACCGGCAGGCCCGGCCCCAATGATGGCCACGTCATACATCGTTTTCGAGGCCCTGGATTTCATGCCGGTGCGCTCACCTACCTCTGTTAAATCAGGGTTGATGAGGTACGTTCCGTCTTCAAAAAATACCAGAGGCAGTTGAGATCGCTCCAGGCCATTGATTTGTAACAACTCCTGAGCAGCCGCTTGTGTTTCAATATCCAACCATTGATAGGGAATCAAATTGCCGGACAAAAAATCTTTGATCTCATGCGAACGTGGAGACCACTGATAGCCCATCACCCGAATGCCTTGAAATGTGGGCCGGTAGGTGCTTTGCCATTCGTCCAGTTGATCTGTCAGGGCCGGAAACAACTTTTCTTCAGGAGGATCCCACGGCTTCATCAGATAATAATCCAATTGCACATCGTTGATGGCGCGGATGGCTGCCTCCGTATCAGAATAAGCCGTGAGCAATACACGTTTGGCGTTTGGAAAAAAAGAACGGGCCTGCCGTAAGAAATCAACGCCTAACATTTCGGGCATCCGTTGATCTGACAAAAACAGGGCTACCGTTTCATTTTTATTTTTGAGTTCTTTGAGTGATTCCAGCGCTTCTGTTGCGCTTACCGTACTCAGGATTTTATAATCTTTTCCATAAGCGTTTCGCAAATCACGCACCACCGCGCGCAACACCTGTGGATCGTCATCGAGGGCTAGTACTATAGGCTTGGACATTTACAAAAGTTGATTTAAAAATGCGTTACGCTTCCCAGGGAAAACAAATTTTAAATTCCGTTCGGCCAGGGATGGAGGTAACCTCTATTTTTCCATGGTGTTGATGAACAATCTGACGAACGACCTCCAGACCCAATCCCGTACCTTTGCCGATGGGCTTCGTTGTAAAAAACGGATCAAATATCTGATCAATTACTTCGGCAGGGATGCCAGGGCCATTATCGGTGATCGTTACGATGATAAACTCCCGGTCTTTAGCTGTCTTAATTTCCAGGAGATTAGCCGTTCTCCCTTCGAGGGCGTCTAATGCATTGTCAATCACATTTGTCCATACCTGGTTGAGCGGCCCCGGATACACCGAAGCCAAAGGAAGATCTTTCTGAAAAAATTCAACCACCTTCACCTGATTTTTTTTGATTTTGTGGTTAAGCATGGTCAATGTATTGCGAATGCCCTCATGAATGTTTACCGTCATTCGCTCGGCTGCCTGATCCATGTGTGTATAGCCTTTGATGGAGGTGACCAACGTATTGATTCGCCTGGAGGCTTCTTCGATGTCTGTCACCAGTTTTTCGGTCGTGAGTACTTGCGCAATCCAGTTGACCACCGGTGAAACATCAGCCGATAACAGCCAGCTTTTAACCCGATCCAGATCAGTTGGACTGATATCAAACTCTGCGAGTGTTTCAGCTAGTTCATAGGCATTGTCAAATCCTTCGGCCTCCAGCCATTGGCTTACTTCCTCTTCGCAGGCCGCTTTTTGCATCATGCTGCGCGTAGATTTACCGGCTGCTGAAATTTTTCCAAAAACCAATTCATTCACCTGGTCTACCACCGCATCGGTAGTCTTGATTTTGATGACACGTTTAAATTTTTCCGGAAGCCCTCCGAGGTGTTTTTTTAATTCCTGCGCACTCCGGACCACGGCCGCGGAAGGGTTATTTAGTTCATGGGCCAACCCAGCCGAGAGTTTTCCCAACGCCATCATTTTATCATTTTGTTGCTGGAATTTGACAAAATCACGCGCCCGATCGGTCATGTGGTGTACCAGCGCTTCGGTCAATGCATGATGGCTTGAAATCATTTCCGGGAAGTGGTCCTGATGCAATTGAAAGACCACCGTCTCGCCCCGGGCAATGCCTTCGGCTGTCGCAGCTTTCATTCGGGAGTAGGGGAGCTTGCCCAGAATTTCGCCCGGCTCATAACTGCCCAGATGCACCTGATTACCAGCGCGAACAAAATACAGATCGATGCGTCCCTCAATCACCACTTGAAGGCCATTAACCTGATCACCCTTGGTAAATACCTTGTCACCATCAGAGAAATTCTGAATCGTACCCTTTTTGACTAACCATTGAATGTGTGTTTCCGGAAGTTGGGCAAACTCCGGAACGCCCGCAAGACGTTCGGTCAGTGAGTGAATCATGCTAAAAAGATAGTGATAAAGATTATAAAACCCGTGAAGAGGCAAAATAGTTGCAAGAATCACCTTGTTGTTCTTTTCAACGGGCGATGAGAGGATAAATACATTACTTTTGATTTTGATTAAACGGCATGATCCCCATCCAAACAACCATTACTCTTAAACGCGGACGCGACCAATCGATCAAACGGTTTCATCCCTGGATTTTCTCCGGAGCTATTCATGCGATGGAAGGTCAGCCGGAAGACGGAGATTGGGTAAGGGTAGCGGACGCTCAAAATCAAACTTTGGGCTATGGTCACTATCAGAAGGGAACAATCACGGTACGGGTACTTTCGTTTGATCCGTTGCCTCCCACGCACGAGCTGTATAGGCAGAAAATACAGCAAGCCTTTGCACAACGCGTGGCCTGTGATTTACTGAACGAACAGACCAACGCGTTTCGACTGATTCATGGTGAAGGGGATGGCTTGCCTGGGTTGATCATCGACTATTATCAAAAAGTAGCGGTGGTGCAAGCGCATTCGATGGGGATGCATCGCGATCGCCAGTGGATCAGTGAAGCGCTTCAAATAGTTTTGGGTGAACAACTTCACGCAGTTTTTTACAAAAGTCAACAAACGCTAAATGCCCCGGCTGTCAACGAATATTTGTTTGGCATGAGCGCTGTGCCGCATCAAATTCTTGAATATGGTCATCGCTTTTGGGTAGATTGGGAAGAAGGACAGAAAACAGGATTTTTTTTAGATCAGCGTGAAAGCCGCAAGCGTCTGGCCGACTATTCGCGGGGCAGAAATGTGCTAAATACCTTTTGTTATACGGGAGGATTTTCGGTGTATGCGTTGGCTGCGGGAGCTGCCCTGGTTCACTCCGTAGATGCCTCGGCCCGGGCGATCGATCTGACGAAACAAAATCTTCAACTCAACGCGTTTGATGCCAATGTGCATTCGTGCTACACCATGGACACGTTTGACTTTTTGAAAGACAAAAAAGATGCGTACAATCTGATTATTTTAGACCCGCCTGCTTTTGCCAAACATAAAGACTCCCGTCATCAGGCCATGAAAGGGTATCAGCGGTTAAATGCCGAAGCCATGAAGGCCATGGCCCCCGGAGGCATTCTTTTTACGTTCTCCTGCTCACAGGTGGTGGACCGGCAGTTGTTTTATGATACGGTGGTCTCGGCTGCCATACAGGCAGGCCGCGAGATCAAAGTGCTGGAGCACCTGGGCCAGCCGGCTGATCACCCCGTCTCCATTTATCACCGCGAAGGCGAATATCTGAAGGGGTTGGTATTATATATAACGTGAGAATAGATGCTATCCTAGCCAATAAAATTTTACCCAAGCATAAAGTAAGTGTGATGGTATGATAAATCTCCTAAAACTCGAAGAAGTAGGCCAATTTCTACTTTCAATAGTATTGTTTAATCAGCTAGATTTTGACTGGTGGATTTTTCCTGCTTGTATTCTGTTGCCCGATATTTCTATGGTGGGGTATTTGATTAATCCGAAACTGGGAGCCTGGCTCTACAATTTTTTCCACCACAAGCTGGTAGCTATTCTTACTTTTGTTTTAGGAGTGGTACTCAATAATTCATGGCTCATGCTGGCAGGATTGATTTTGTTTGCCCATTCCGCTATGGACAGGACTTTTGGCTATGGGCTAAAATTTGATGATCACTTCCAGCATACCCATCTTGGGTGGATTGGGAGAAAAAATGAACATGAAACAAAATAACGGAGTTGCTACTTTTCAGGACGGGTTCATCAGACACTTTTCATTGAAAAAAGCGATGCTACTCACCCAGCACCCTGATCGGAAAACAGCAGCCCGCGCAAACTATAACTTGGCTGTTGTTTCCGAACGACTCAACCGACACTATGAGGTAAAAAGCTTTTTACTAGAGTCAAACAGACTCTACCCACATCAATTTACAAACACTATGCTACAGGATTATTGACTGATGGATAAACCTTCTTTTGTTTTATACTTCGTAATATCCTGTGCAATACCCATATAATTACCATTGGGGAGAACAGAATTTGCCCAGGTCAGCCACTTGACTTTTCCATCTTTGGTGATAACGCTGCATTCCATGGAAAGCAACTCCCGAGGCATGATGTTGGGGTAGTTGAGTATCTGCTCACGGCTTATCCACGATTTTGATAAGTGACCGGATTGCCACCATCCGTTTTTAATCAACTCCCGAGGTTCATAGCCCAGAAGAGAATGTACGGAGGAACTGATATAAATGATTTCACCATTTTTATTCGCCACAATCGAGAGTACCTGAAGTTTTTCAAGATTCGCATAGGAATGTTTCACGCTGGAAATCAGTTTTAGTCGAACGATGATAACAATAGCAAACACCCCCGCAGCAATCAACAAATTATAGAAGGCAAGCGTATGTTCGGTGGGTAAAGGCGCATCCAGAAAGACCAAAAAAGAAGTAATTACAATCAAACCGGACTGCACTCCATAGTAGGTAAGGTTGTTGATGATGATGGTACTGGCCCCCATGATCAGGATAAGGATGGTTACGGCACTGGGGTCAAAGCGGTTGATTAGTACGAAGGCTAACGCATATCCCAACGAGCAGAAATAAACAAAAAAGGAAAGGTAGGCTATGAAAACTGATGACCGGAAGGTAAAAAAGGTGGATAAGAAGAATACACACCCCAACCCAATGATGCCCCATCTGACTTCATCAAAATCAATCAGGTTGGGGAGGTAGTAGTCGTATAACAGCTTGGTGACGGTGGCACCCAGCGTGAAAAGCGCAATCACAATTCTGACTGAGCCAAGGGATTGACCTAGAATGATCTGGGAGATTACTTTTTTATTCTTTTCCATAGGGGCTAAGCGTCAAGGGCTACGTTTTTTAAACCCCTGTTGGGCTAAATGTAATGTACAGGAAGGCAATTAACAAAACGAGCAGATCTCATGACTACCTCTTGCTTGACTTGATTTTTGCAGTGGATCATGAGTCCGTAAAACCCGGAAACGTAGATGCTTTAAAAGATTAGCAAGAATTGCAAAATCATATCCAGACAGATGTTCGTTGTTTGCAAAACAAACATGCTGCGCGATGATCGAATTAAAGAATATTTCTAAAACTTATAAAGGGTATGGAGGAAATTACCCAGCCTTGTCTCACATCAATCTGACCATTGAGGAAGGTGATTACTTGATAGTGATGGGAAAATCGGGTAGTGGGAAATCAACGTTATTGAATATTCTAAGCGGTATAGACCGACCCGATGAAGGTTCGTTGCTCTTTCGGGGGAGCCCGTTAGAGCAGTTATCAGAATCCAGCATTTCGAAATGGCGGGGTCGCCATGTAGGTATTGTCTTTCAATTTTATCAGTTACTTCCCTCGCTTACAGCACAAGACAATTTGTTGTTCGCCATGGAGTTGGTGGGTGTTATTCCCAAACAAGAAAGAAAACACCGCGTCAGGGATCTTCTCACGCGTATGGGGCTGGAGGGCAAATTCGAGAAATTCCCCCATCAACTTTCTGGAGGCGAGCGACAACGAGTTGCCATTGCCAGAGCTTTGGCAAATGACCCGCCCTTACTGATAGCCGATGAACCTACCGGAAACCTGGACAGTATTACAAGCCAGGCAATTCACCAAATCTTTGAACAACTCAACAAGTCAGGTAAAACCATTGTTCAAGTCACGCACGAAAATGTGACTGACCGTCCTTTTAATAAGCTATATCACATGAAAGACGGTGTATTGAGTACTCCCAACTAATTCTGCACAAATGAAAACAATCTTACAAAAGCTTGTACAGGATTTATGGCTATCCAGAAGTAAGCTGCTATTATCCATCATTGCCACTGCCATGGCCACCTGGGGAATCGTTACAGTTTCATTCACTTTTCTTCTTTCCGAACGAGATTTCAAAACCAATTACGAAGGAGCTTATCCATCCGACTTTACTCTGGTCATAGACAACTTTAATGACTCCCTCCTGACAACGATTAAAAATGATCCAGCGGTGGAGGAAGTTGAACGCAGGGAATTGCTGACAGGTCAAATACAAAATAAGAATGGTGGTTGGATGCCTTTAATGATTTTTGGTGTAGCCTCGCTGGAGCAGCAAAAACTTGACCGTATTGCCCTCAAAGAGAAATTCAAAAAAGGGACTTTTTTCATTGAGCAAAATGCGGCTGCTTTCCTGGGAGAGATAAACGAAAGTGTGAATGTTAGAATCGGCAAAAATAGAAAACAGGTACACTATGAACCGGCCGGTTTTGTACACGATCCGCTTCAGGCTCCTGCCCAGATGGAACGAATTTTTTACGCATACACCTCAATATCATCAATTGATTCGTTGCTCATGAAAAATACAGCGCGGTTCATTATTCGTGTCGTGCAAGAGAAAAGAGATCATGCCGCTATAAAAAGAATTGCTGATGATATTTCTTTAAAGCTGGAGAGAGGCGGGGCAAAACTGTTGGGTTTAGAAATTCGTGAACCAGGTAAACACATTCATCAGCCCATTATTGAAGGAGTTTCTTTTCTTCAGATCAGCTTTGGCTCGGTACTGTTGCTCTTGGGAGTAACGCTTTTCGCGATGATCCTTTTCACCTGGCTAGTTCCCCAAATTCCCGATATAGGCATCATGAAATCGTTGGGAGCTACCCGACAGGAAATTTTCAAAGCGTATGTCACCATCATTCTGCTGATTGCCGCACTTGGACTTTTCATTGGCTTTCCAATCGGACTATTGACGGCTTCTAAATTTAACGGATTTATTGCCCTGGTTCAAAATTTCGACCCGGTATACGATTACTTTCCTATTCAGTATTATCTGGCGGTAGCACTTCTTTGTTTGGTTCCACCGGTGGTCGTGGGTCTGATTCCCGTTCACCAAATCACATTGGCCCCTGTGAGGCAAGCATTGACCACAATGTTTTACAAAGAACCTGGCTGGGTGGTTCATTTATTGGTGAGAGCTACCATCCCTTCTCGGTTCAAGTACAGCATCAATAATGTTTTTCGAAATGGATTTCGTACGTATCTTTTACTGGTGTTGTTAAGTGTGGGATTAAGCCTGTATTTTACCGGCTCCATTTTGTCGTATTCCTTTGACAAGGATCTTACAGATTACTTTGAGGGCACACCCTATCAAATAACGGTTAGTCTTCCCGACACAAAAAACGCAGATATAGATTTTGTTAAAAGTATAAAAGAAGTAAAATCTGTTGTGCCAACTTTTCAGATGAACACTTCTTACCAGTTTAAATTAAAAACTCATCAGGTACTCTTAACTATTTATCCCAAGGATTACCAGATCAGGGAAACCATGTTTTTAGCTGGCGCTCAGAATAAAACATGTCATGACTGTATCTTCATACATCCTCAGATGCTTCAAGAAGATTTTAAAGATGTGAAAGTAGGTGAAGAAGTCATCCTCACGCTCACAGACAGCACTACCCAAAAAGTAAAGTACGGTGGCGTCATGAGAGATGTTTTTCCCGGTCGGAAAGAAATGATGTTTTGGTTTATTGATTCGCCACTGGATCAGTTTAATACGCTACATATTGAATTGAAAGATCCGGCAAGTATCGAAAAAGGCATTCAAGCATTGGAAACTCGCTTGAACGAAAAGAACTTCAAGTTTCGAAATATAAAAGATATCCATACCAGCAGAGCCATGCTGGTTAATCACCTTCAGCCGACTTATTTAATTGTTCAGGCGATGGGAATTTTCACTATTGTCATTTCACTGTTGGGTATGTTGATTGTGATTAGTCTTACCTTAAAGGAAAGAACCGCTGAAATGGGTATTATAAAAGCATTGGGTGGTAGTGCAGGTTCGATTTCAAAACTGCTAGTTCTTGAATTTCTCAGTATTACATTGCTGGCCATTATAGTTGCCTGGCCGTTAGCTAAGATACTGTCAGAAATGTTGTGTCATGTTTATGGCGAGATGATCAGGGGATTTGGCATCACACCAAGCACCGATTATTTTTTGCTTTTTGTTTTTACTATTTTGGTGATTATTGTTCAGTCTCTGGTGGTCATGTGGTTTTCAAAACTAAGAATAGGAAAAACATCACTCGAACTCATAAATAATCCGGAGTAATCTAATGGACGAACGTGTTAAAAAGGCACATACGATCATCAAAAGAGATTATCAGAATAAAATTCTACTCGATACTCTTGCTACCAAAGTGGGGTTGTCGAAGTATCATTTACATCGATTATTTAAGGCTGAATTTAAGGAAACGCCATCCGAGTGTCTTCTCCGGACGAGATTAGAACTGGCTCGTCATTATTTAAAATTGAAGACACAAATGTCAATGTCTCAATTAGCAACTGAAAGTGGCTTTTCTTCCCTCGCTGTTTTTAGCAGGGCATTTTCCAGACGATATGGAATAACCCCTACCGAGATGCTTCGTCAAAGAGAACTGAGACTAGATAGCTACGATAATCAGGTACAAGTGGAAATTGTAGATCTTCCTGAGATCAGATTGTACTACGAAGCAACTAATTTTCTTTCTAAAACCTTAGCCAGCTCCTTTGACCGAGCGCGATTGCGGGCGAAGAAACTTGGACTACAAGGCAACGGTAGAATGATAGGTGTCATGAATCATCTGAGTGTTCATGACAGTAAACAGCCATTAAACTATTATGCAGGCATTGAAATCAATGGCAAAGTTTTCACCTCTCAGTTGGAGGACTTGCTGATTATTCAAAAAGGGAAATATGCTACGTTTAACGTAACCTCTGAGCGTGAAGCTTTTATTCAGGAGTTAATCAATCTGAAATACCATTGGCTTGATTCTTCCCGTTACCAGATAAGGGAGCTCTTTGCGCTTGAAGAAATTCTTGACAATTCGATGCGTTTGCGTAAAATATATATTCCGGTTAACAGAAAGTAAGCGTGGATGCAATTTTCGGTAGTCGGGGTTATCAGCGCCTTTTATAAAGCAACTCTAACCAAAGCTATTTTATATCAGTCGTGTAAAAGTCATACGTAGCTTTGGCAATGTCCGCTATTATCTTCTCGTTTGTTTCCAGATTTTCAGCAGATTCACTCACAAAAACACTGATGTAGAAGTGCTCACCATTGGGTAAAAAAACAATCCCGATGTTATTCACCGCAGCCGTAATGCCCGTTTCCTTGTGGGTTCCGGACGAACCTGTTTTGTGCGCAACCTTTGTTCCTTCGGGCAATTGCCCTTTTATCCGATTCACCCCGGTAGTAGTTTCAAAATTTGCTTTCCAAAAGAAGTCGTAACTGCTTTTCGAAAGCAGGTTGTTTTTATTCTCAAAAAACAGTTTCAGGGTTGCGCTGGCAGCTTTAGGAGTCGTCCAGTTTTGAAACATATTCTCCCATTGAGCCTGCATATCTTGTTCATTAAAAGTTATCTGAATGTCGCGGATAGTGTTTTTTGTAAAATATTCCTCCACCGTCTTGGGCGTTCCGATCAGTCTGATTAACACATCGCAGGCCGTATTGTCACTATGAGAAACAGAATATTGAATCAATTCTGCAATGGTAAAACTCCCGCCATCCGGATTTTCATCTCTCAGCGGACTCCAAAAGTCTTCCGGCAAAAGGTCTTCTTGGGTAAGGGTAATTTTTTGATCAATCGAAAGGTTTCCCTGATCAACCTCGGATAAAACGGCAAGGGCAATATGAAATTTAAAAACACTTTGCATGGGGAACCGTCTGTCACCATAGAAAGAAAGGGTGTCCGCACCATTTTTTCCAATAATAGAAACACCTACGACTGCATTTTTGCCGGAGAGAATTTGCTCTATTTTAGATCTTAGTAAATCTGTCCGGTCATGTACCGTCTGGCAACGTGTGAATAACAACGATATAACTAATAAAGCACCTGGTAGAAACAATCGGGTCATGTTTTCTTTATGTGTTTGGGATGTACATCAAAATTTTAAATTCTTCACAAAGCCTGGTACCAGCTTCCTTCGGACTGCAATATCGAAACTTCGTATCGGGTATCCATAAATTAACAAGCTTTCCGCGAGCATTTAGTGCGGAAGAATCTTTTTGGTTGTTCAGTGAACATAGCGTCATAAACGCGCAGCAAAAGGTCACTCATCACCCACTCATCATAACCCACTGACGTTTATAAAGTCTTTATCAAAAACGCAGCCTCTTTTCTTACCTTGGGATCATTAATCCGATACCGATGCGAAAACTCTTGTGGATATTATGGCTATCACTTTCATTTCAAGCAATAGCCCAGCCCAACCCTACCGTATTCTCCAACCTGAAATTCCGGTTTATTGGCCCGGATGGCAACCGGATGATTGCCGTAGTGGGCGAACCTGGCAACCCGATGGTTTCGTATGCCGGAGCTGCCTCCGGTGGCCTTTGGAAAACCGAAGACATGGGCGTTACCTGGAAATCGGTTTTTGATGATACCGAAGATTCCTCCATTGGTGCGTTGGCCCTTGCGCCCTCTAATCCCAAACAAGTGTGGGTGGGCACAGGCGAAACCTTTGTGATTCGCCCGGCCCATGCTGTAGGAAATGGCGTGTATAAATCTTCCGATGCAGGCAAAACCTGGAAACACCTAGGCCTTGAAAAAACATTTCGCATCAGTCGCGTCATCGTACACCCTACTGATACAAACACGGTATATGTAGCGGCCCTGGGTCATACGCACGGTCCGCAACTGGAAAGAGGTGTGTTTAAAACGACCGATGGTGGTAAAACCTGGGAGCGCGTTCTTTTTGTAAATGAAAACACGGGCTGTTCTGATATGGCCATGGATTCCAAAGATCCCAACATCTTGTATGCGGCCATGTGGGAAGTAGAAATTAAAACCTGGAATCTGAAAAGCGGAGGTGTGGGCAGCGGAATTTACCGAAGCAAAGACGGTGGTAAAACCTGGGAGCCCCTTCGCAATGGGTTAGAGAGCGGCCCCACACATCCGGTGGGTAAAACTTCGGTAGATGTGTCTTATACCAATCCTAAAATTGTGTATGCGCTGGTAGAAGATAAGGAGCCACGATTGTATCGCTCGGAAGATGGCGGTGATAGCTGGAAGCTCATGCATAAACATCATGGCATGGGGCAGCGCGCGGGTTATTACACTCGCCTTCGTGTTTCAACGGCAGATGAAAATACAGTCTACACTATTTCCGTGGGTATTATGAAGACTACCGATGGCGGAAAAACATTTGATAAAAAATTCAATCAATGGGCGCCCGGTGGCGACAATCACGACATGTGGTTCGATCCGAAAGATGGTAAGCGAATTTTGTGTGCTCACGATGGCTGTCTGAACATGACTTTCAACGAAGGAAAAACGTGGAGCAATGTGAACTTGCCCATTGCGCAAATGTATCACGTGGCGGTTGACAATCAGATACCGTATTATGTGTACTCCAACCGGCAGGATGGCTGGAGTTACCGCGGTCCCAGTCGCTACTTAGGTGGTTACAACATTCCATTGGGAGCCTGGCATGGAGTAGGAGGTTGCGAGAGTGGTCATGCCCAGCCCGATCCGTTTGACAATACTATTGTGTGGAGCGGATGCTATGATGGCGGTCTCGATGTATTTGATTTGAAAACCATGCACGCCCGTGATGTGCGCGTGTGGCCTCAAACGCAAATCGGTTCAAAACCGGCTGATGCAAAATATCGCTGGCATTGGAATTTTCCGATGGTGTTATCCAAACATGTAAAAGGCCGTGTGTGGGTAGGAAGTCAGTTTGTGCATGAGACCAATACCATGGGACAAAACTGGCAGGTGATCAGTCCTGATCTTACCACCAACGACAAATCGCATCAGCAAAACTCTGGCGGCATCGCATCTGATAACTTAATGACGTGGGATGGGTGCACGCTGTACTCCATGGCCGAATCGCCAGTGAAAGCTGGTGTGCTGTGGACAGGAAGTAACGATGGTCAGGTGAACGTAACACAAGATGGTGGCAAAACCTGGACGAATGTATCTGCGAATATTCCGGGTTTACCCAAATGGGGCACCATTCGCAATATCGATGCCTCCAATTTTGAGGCGGGCACGTGTTACCTTTCGGTAGATGCCCATCACGTCAATGATTTTGGTGTGTATGTTTACAAGACTACTGATTTTGGAAAATCGTGGAAACGATTGGCGATAGAACTTCCGCCTTCTAATTCAAATTACGTCAATCAAATCAAGGAAGATCCCGCCAAGGCAGGCTTGCTGTGGTTAGGAACAGATAAGTCGTTGTACTTCTCACCTGATGATGGCAACCAATGGATTCATTTAAAAAGCAACTTGCCTCCGGTACCCATTTATGGAATTGAAATACAAAAGAACTTTCGTGATTTGGTATTGGCTACCTATGGACGTGGCATTTACATCCTGGATGACATCACTCCAATCCGCGAGTTTAGTACACAGGTTCAACAGACCGGAGCGCATCTGTTTTCGGTTCGGCCCACGTATCGTTTTCAGGACATCAATGGGATTAAAACTGATAGAAGTTTTGTTAATGGACAAAACCCTCCGGATGGCACCCCGATTTCATACTACTTGAAAGAAAAATCGAAAGACAGTGTTGAGCTATTGGTGTTGAACAAACAAGGCGCGTTGGTTCAAAAGTTAAAGGCCATTAATAAGCCTGGTATCCAGCGCGTTTGGTGGAATTTGCGCTTGCAGGAACATGACATGCCTAAACTTCGCACACGACCTCGCGGCAAGGATTGGGTAGAACTTAACGAGAAAGGAGAACGCAATCTTTTTATTCCGGATTTGGATATCGGACCCGGACTCACCCCGCCCCTGGTGCCGGTGGGAGAATACATCATTGTGTTAAAAGCAAATGGACAGGAATTCCGGCAAACCGTTTCGCTACAGAAAGACCCGAATACCCATGCCACTTCAGAAAGTATGGGCCAACAATACAGTTTGGGTGTAGGACTTTATACTTCCGTGAAAAACACCCTTAAGCTTATTGATGAGATGGAAAAAATGAGGGCCTTGCTTTTAACCAGGAAGGGCGATAAGAAAGCTATGGCTTTGGAAGATAAAATTTACCAGCTCGAAGCGGTGTTGTTTGATATCAATCAAACAGGCGCCCGCTGGGATATTTTCAGAAGCGGGGCTCAACTATTGGAAAGATTTTTAGCCTTGGGCAAAGAAAGTCAGGTAGCCAGCGCAGATGCCCCACCCACCGATCAACAAATGGAAGTGTATGACATTACCCGCAAGCGCCTGGAGGAAATACAAAGTCAGTTCGAGCTGATTAAGAATAACCCGGAGATTAAGCAATTGGAGAAGAGAAAGTGAGGTTCACACAGCCAAAGAAGGAACCATAGAGGCGTGGGGTCGGTCGCCCCAAAATCCGATCAAAGGCTGGTATGGCTTGAAGAAAGGATTGCGAGGCAGATTTGGAATGTATATCCCGCCCCTGGAAAAGTTGGAGTTGGCCGAGCTAACCCACGAAGCCAAAGGCAATAAAATGAAAGCGAAGTAAAGGGAACCGCCTTGTAAATCCCTGTTTTGCTTTTTTTTATTACTTTTAACCATTAATTAACCCAAAACCGTAATGAAAACTAAACTGTTTATCGTCTGTCTGGCTTTGATTTTTTGCAGCGTACAGGGGTTCTCACAGCTTTCAAAATCTGAAAAAAAGGAATGGAAAAAGAAGGCCAAGGAATACGCTAAAAATCCGGCCAACTTAAAGAGCTTTGTTGAACAAAAACAAGCAGCAGATACGGAAGTGAGCACACTGAAAACTCAGGTGACAGGTTTGACGTCACAGATCAGCGACAAAAATGCGCGTATTTCCGAACTCGAGGAAGAAATGTCAAGGATGCGCTCTGAACTCACCACCGTTAAAACGGAGCTGGCTCAGCTAAAGGAGTCTCCCAGCCCAATGGATTTTTCGAGGGGCATTGTTTTTAAAGTACAGATCGGAGCTTTTCGCAACAAAGACCTGAGCAAATACTTTGAAAATAACCCTAACTTTGGTGGAGAAGCGACCGAAAAAGGAGAGCAGAAGTTCACTATCGGTATTTTTCGTGATTATTGGGAAGCCGATAAATTCAAAAAATACATGCGCGACATGGGTGTCAAAGATGCCTGGATCGTGCCCTACAAAGATGGTGTGCGTGTAGAGATTAAAGATGTGTTGGAAGGTGTGGTAGATGAAAAAGAAGCCGGCTCCAAAGAATAATAGTTGCAAATTCATTTATACAGGGAGCGATACCTCAGGTGTCGCTCCTTTCTTATTCCTGATAGAACATGAAAAAAATACTCATTGCGCTGATTCTGTGTAGCCAGATAGCTTTTGCTCAAACCGATAGCCTCTCGATTAAAATCGGACAAATGATTTTAATCGGAATGCCGGAAGCAAAAGTTGACCCGGTCGTGCTGGAAGAAGTGCGAAAGGGGAAGGTAGGTACGCTGATTCTGTTTGAGAAGAATGTACCCAAGAGCAGCAATGCGTTTGCCCCTCTTAAAAAGATGACATGGACCTATCAGCAGGCAGCCCCCATTCCATTGTTTATAGCCATTGATCAGGAAGGTGGAAGAGTAAACCGGCTCAAAGAGAAGTATGGCTTTCCCCGCTCACTAACGGCTCGTGCTTTGGGTAAAGCAGGCTCCCTGGATTCTGTTCGTTTTTATTCGGAAGCCATGGCCGCCAACCTGGCCGGATTAGGGATTAACGTGAACTTTGCGCCTTGTGTAGATGTGGCGGTCAATCCCAAAAATGAAGTGATTGTAAAAGTGGAACGGTCGTTTTCATCCAATGCCGACAGCGTGGCTCTGTTGGCGCAGGAGTACATTCGGCAACATCGAAAGTATGGTGTCATCACATCGCTCAAGCATTTTCCGGGTCACGGAAGCTCATTGGAAGACACTCACTTTGGTGTAGCAGATGTAACAAATACCTGGACTGAAAATGAACTTAAACCCTATCAGCTATTGCTGGACGCTGGCTATGTGGATGCGGTGATGACCTCCCACATCGTCAATAAAAAACTTGACAGCAAAGGCTTACCCGGAACCCTCTCAAAGGAAATTCTGGATGGCATTTTGCGGCAAAAGTTGGGATTTCAGGGTGTTGTTTTTTCTGATGACATGCAAATGCATGCCATTACAAAACAATATGGACTGGAAGAATCCATTAAGTTAGCGATTCAGGCGGGGGTGGATATCCTTTGCTTTTCCAATAACATTGCAGGATCAGAAACCCGGACGGTAGATCGTGTCTTTGAAATCATCCGGGCGGCTGTTGACAAAGGAGAGATTTCAAAAGAACGCATTGATCAGTCTTTTGCCAGAATCATGTCTTTGAAAAAACGGCTGACGCAAAACGAAGCAGAGTATTACCGTCAGCAGATCCGGGAAATAGAGGCGCAGGCCCTTCAACAAAGAAGACTAGCGGAAGAAAATGCTCGTCAGGCGTTTGAACGTGAAAAAAGTGCCAGAGAAATCACGGATAAAGCAAAAAGCGAGGAGGCTAAAAAACAAGAAAAGAAAAGGAGAAAGAAGACAAATTAGTTTCTTCCTTGGGTAGCCACATGATTTACAATAATGGCGTGAAAAGCCGCTACTAATCTACTTGGTTAAAACCAGCGGAGGAATTGGAGAGGGCGTTAGGGCGGATGGATCTTTTCTTTTTTTCAAATCTCTATTTTTATCTAGTTGGCCCGTATGCTGTCGGCAGGTCGGGTTCTGTACTTGCCAACGAGCAACCGCCAACTCTTTATTCGGATTTCAAGCTACTTACCGGGTTCATCAACGCTGCTTTAATCGATTGAAAGCTAATCGTTGTTAAAGCGATCAAAACGGCAGCGATTCCCGCCACGGCAAAGACTCTCCAGCTAACCTGTACATGGTAGGCAAAGCCATGAAGCCATTCCGTCATCACATAATACCCGATGGGTGAGGCAATAATGAAAGAGATAATCACCAGCTTTAAAAAATCTTTAGACAACAGAACCACAATCTGCGAGATGCTTGAACCAAGCACTTTACGAATGCCTATTTCTTTCACGCTTTGTTCGGCCATAAAGCTGGCTAATCCAAACAAGCCTAAGCAGGCAATGATAACAGCAATCAGGGTAAAGTATCGAATGAGCGTTAACGTAAGCTCTTCTTTCTCATAGCTCTTCTGAAAGTCTTGGTCCAGGAAAGAGTAGGCAAAAGGGGAGTCGCTATTGATCTTCTTCCAGGTTCTCTCCAACAAGGCAATTAAGCCCGCATAGTCGGTCGTGTTTGTATCCAGAATAAGATAACTCATCGGTGAGCCAAAGTAAGAAGATATAGTCAATGCCATCGGCTTTATTTCCTGATGCAAACTTTGAAAGTGATAATCTTTCACCACGCCAATGATATTCATGGTAAATTTTTTACCCTGCCATTCAAAATAAATATTTTTGCCTACGGCATTAGCAACTGTGTAACCCAGCTGTTTGATGGCGGCCTCATTCAACACAAGTGCAGCAGAGTCGCCTGTAAATTCTTTTGAGAAGCCCCGTCCCTGCAGAAGTTCAATATCCAGGGTCTCGATATAGTCGTTGCCAGCATTGCACAGGATGATATCAACGGTTTCATTAATTGATTTTCCTTCTGCATAAAAGAGCATATCATTGATGTTTTCGATGCCCGGATAACTAGATGCATGTGTGGCAGAAATGATTTGTGAATTGGTTAAAACTTCTGTCTTCAATGCTTCCGCATTTTTATTGGCTTCGGCTGTTTGAATGGGAAGTATAATCTTTTGATTCTTATTAAAACCTAAATTTGTATTCGATAAAAAATTCATTTGGTCTCCAATTAAAATAGCTCCGAGGATCAAGACGATTGAAATGGTAAACTGAAAAACCACTAAGCCTTTTCTAATCATGATCCCGGAGAAAGTGCTCATCAATTTCCCTTTCAGCACTGTCGAAGGATTGAAAGAGGATAAATAGAGGGCTGGATAAAGGCCGGCCAACAAACCCGTTGAAATAGTTAAACCAACTAACCAGAAATAGACGTTTGGTAATAGTAACAGTGACAATTGCTTGTTGATAAGCTGATTGAAAACAGGAATGATCAGTTGAATTAAAAAAATCGCCAGAAGCAAGGCTAATCCGCTCATGAGTAAAGATTCGGTTAGGAATTGGCCGATGAGGGATTGCTTTTCAGCGCCTATTACTTTTCGCAAACCAACTTCCTTTGCCCTGCGCTCACTTCGGGCGGTGCTTAAATTCATAAAGTTGATACAGGCAATCAGCAACAGGAAAATCGCAATGGAAATGAATATATAAAGATACTTGGCGTTGCCATTGGAGGCCACTTCAAATCCATAATTGGAATGAAGATAAATGTCACGAAGGGGTTGGATGAACAGCGTTTTACTAAAGCCTGCTGCTTTTAAATCCTCGCCACCATTGCGTTCTAAAAACTTGGTGAGTTTGCTCTCAAAATGTAAAGGATCTGCTCCCTCTTTTAATTTCACGTACGTGTGAAATATGTTATTGGTGGCCCAGTTATGTTGATTCTTCACCCACCCCCCTACATCGCTGTTGTTCATCGAGAGCAACATGTGGGCAGGAATGTGCGACCTGGTCTTTTCGAATACACCCTTTATTGTATAGTTAAATTCACCGAAGGGAAGTGTGATTTTCAACACTTGATCTAGGGGGTTATCCTTGCCAAAGAATTTTGTAGCAATTTCTTCACTCAGAAGAATCGTGTTGGGCTCATTCAATGCATTGACATCACCTGATTTTAGATTGTAGGTAAAGACTTGTAAGAAAGTGGAGTCAACATAAAAGCCGTTTATTTCAAAAAACTGTTTTTGACTCTTCTCCTCTTTGAGCAGCATTTTATCAGCTCCGGGGAATCTTAGTAAACGAGTTGATTGCTCTACCTCTGGAAAATCTTTTTTCAAGCCTTCCGCAATAGGAGCAGAAGCAGCTACAAACTTTTCTCCTTTTACTTCGGAAGAAATACGATAAATCCGATCCCCATCCTTGTGGTGCTTATCATAGCTCATTTCGTCCACCACGTAGAGCATAATAAGTACACAGGTACTCATGCCTATGGCTAAACCAAGAATGTTGATGAATGAAAAACCCTTCTGACGAAGAAGATTCCGCCACCCAATTTTAAAATAACTTTTGTACATACTATATCTGTTTGATTGATAACTTTTAAACGATTTCATAAACATGGGCCTGAAATACTTGACCACACTCCAGGCAAATTTCCATTTCGCTTGGCGCGGATGGCTTTGTGCTTGCTTTTTAAAAACCTCCGTCAAGTCTCCTTCAATCTCTTCGAGATAATCTTCACGGCAAAACCAGCGGAGGAATTGGAGGGGGCGCTTTGGAGGTCTGTGATTCATTTTAGTTATAGTTGTTGGTTGTTCGTTATTAGTTGTTCGTAATGCTCTTTACGAGCAACAATCAACCAAGAACGAACAACGACTATTCCGATCTCAAACTTTTCACAGGATTCATGTTCGCAGTATTGAAGCTATGGACAGCCACCGTCAAAAACGCTAAGACAATTGCCATCGCTGCAACCAATACAAACCAGAAGTAGTTGATTTGTGTTTGATACGCAAAGTTGCTCATCCACTTCGTAACAATGTAGTAGGCAACAGGAATAATAGCGATCGCGGCAATCAGCACCAATAACATTACCTCTTTAAACAGCAGGTAAATAACTTGTGGTACTGAAGCCCCGTGTACTTTCCGTATGCCTATTTCCTTGGTTCGCTGTACAGCAGCAAAAGCACTGAGCCCTAACAATCCGAGCAAAGAGATGAAAATACATACCCACGAAAGTGCCGCCAACAATTTTTGTTGCGTTTCATCAGAACGATATTGTTCATCAAATTTTTGGTCGAGAAAGAAATACTCAAAAGGATGATTGGGGTCAATTGCTGCCCATCGCTTTTTGATTTCTTCCAGTGTTGTGGGCAAGTCTTCACCTTTTACTTTCAAATGTATGAAACCGCCTTCTTCACGAGGCTTTACAATCAGCAAAGGTTCTACGCGATTATGAAGCGAAGAGAAATTGAAATCTTTTACCATACCTATAACCTGCCCGTCCTTTTCGGCATGGAAGAACTTGACTTTCTTTCCCACCGGATTATCGCCCCAGCCCATCAGTTTAGCAGCGGCCTCATTCACGATAAAGGCGTCTTCAACATCTGCGTTGGGGCCTGGCAAAAAATCACGGCCTGCCAATAGTTTCAAGTCCAGCGTTTTTAAATAATCATCACCCACATTCATCATCGAGAAAGCCTGTTGCTTCATACCGTCTTCGCCTTCGGCCCACATCACCGGCCCACCGATGCCCATACCCATCACATCGTAAGAAGTCGCAGCGGCCACTATTCGCGGATTTTGAAGAAACTCATTCTTGATTGCTCCGATCTGGTTTTGAACAAGTGTATCCTGTATGGGCAAGACCAATACATTATCTTTCGAAAAGCCCAGGTCTTTCAAACGCATGTAGGCAATCTGATCTTGCATGAGGCACGTGCAAACCACCACAAACATGGAGATGCCAAACTGCGTGGTGGTAAGCACCTTTCGCAAAACCAAGCTTGACTTTTGATTTTTAAATGCTCCTTTGAGTGCTTTTAAGGTAGGAATGCTCGGCAAATAAAGCGCTGGGTATAGCCCGGAAATAATTCCAATGATAAACGTAATGGCAATAGAACCAATTAGTAAAGTGGGGTTGCCGAAGAAGTTCAGCGAAAGGTTTTTGCCAATTAGTTCATTAAATGGTGTCGCTATAAGAATGAAATAAACAAGACCGATTGCCAAACACAACGAGATGAATGATAGAAATAGCGACTCACTCAAAAACGATATCAACAACGAACTCCGGCTTGATCCCAATGTTTTCTTCATGGCAATCTCACTGGCCCGGTTGATGGCTTTTGCCGTAGATAAATTCATGTAGTTGATACACGCCAGCAGGATGATAAAAAACCCAACTCCTGCAAAGGCATAGAGGTAGGCAATGTTTCCACGAGCCTCATCACTATCCAGCTTTGAATAAAAGTGGATGGATGTCAGCGGCTCAAGAATCGGGGCATACTTACCACCCACCTGATCGCCAAACGATTTAAAGTATTTGTCAAATATTGCCCCAAACTTTTCGTAAAACTGTTGGGTATTATATTCTTCCGGAAACAGTAAATAGGTATAGACATCGGGGTTCCAAAATGCTTCCGACTTTACCTTACCTTCTTCCATTACCCACCCGCGGTCTCTAAAATTGGAAATCAGGATATTGAATTTCAAGTGTGTATTCTCCGGAAGATCTTGAATTACCGCTGTTACTTTTCGCTGCTGGTTATCTATGATCAACACCTGGTCGAGCGGATCGGCACTACCAAAATATTTGTCTGCAACTGACTTTGTAATCACCAGATTATCCAATCCTTTAAAGCATGTTTGTGGATTGCCAGCGATAAACGAGTGTGTGAATACAGAAAAGTAAGTAGAGTCTGCACGAACAACATTCTCTTCGTAAAAAGATTTTTCGTCTCCTTCTTTGGGTTGGTACTTCACAAGCGTTCGTCCCCAACTATTTGCCCGCACTGCCTCTTGCACTTCCGGAAACTCATCTTTCAAAATTGGCGCCAACTCACGTGCAGATCTGGCCACTTGAAAATCAACGCCAGTAGCTTGCAGGTGCCCACCTAATCGGTAAATCCTAGCATGATTTGCATAATGCTTATCATAATTCAAATCATTCTGTAGAATCAGCAAAAGCAAAATACTGACGGTGATACCCAATGCCAGACCGAGAATGTTGAGTACCGAGAAAGATTTATCTTTCAAAAAGACTCGTATTGAAAATTTTAGGTTGTTAAAAAACATATCGAGTTGGTTTATGCGTGTTGTTCTCTTCATCGACTTTATAAATTCCGGCCTGAAATACTTCATCACACTCCACGTAAACTTCCATTTTGCCTGACGCGGATTTATTTCTGCCTGCTTGATAAAAACCTCCGTTAGGTCGCCCTCAATCTCATCGAGATAATCTTCGCGGCAGAACCAGCGGAGGAATTGGAGGGGGCGTTTGGGAGGATTTATTTTCATTGTTTATTGGACGCAGGTAGTAAGACATTAGACATAAGAAAGCATCGTTAGTCTAACCTCATCTTGCTACTTACATCTTGTGTCTTGTATCTGATTGGTTCATCCAAAAGAAATCTTAGGAATCTGCTGATAGATGCTCGTGCGCAACGCATACTGGTTGTCGAGCATTTTTTTGCCGAGCGCAGTGATCACATAAAACTTCTTGCGTCTTCCGCCTCTGTCTTCGGTAATCCCACCAAAGCGCGACTTGACGAAGCCTTTGTCTTCAATGCGCTTGAGTGCTACGTGCACGGCACTGATGTTCACTTTCTTTTGGAGCTTTTCTTCCAGACCTTCCAGTATGGCTACACCATAGGCCTCATCGTGCAGGGCGGCTACCATCAGCAATACGAGCTCTTCAAATTCACCAAGAGATTGTTGAGTCATAAAATTTTTTGCTTAAAAATTATTGATAGGCGTCTGACACTTTAAAAGTGTCTTGACGCCTACTTGTTAAGCTATTTACTTAACAAACGTGAATATAATAGATTAGTTTCACTTTTGTTACGTAAATCAGAAAAAATTTGAAAAATACCGTCAGACCGTTGTTGACTGATTATAAGTTTGCCTTCGACTTTGCTCTCAGGTTTTTAAAAAAAGTAAATTATCTGTCATATTACCGCGCCTCTTGTCACTAACCATCCAACTACCAACCCGCAGGCATGTACGAACATCTTGAAAATACTTTTCTAACTGCAGTAGAGCAGAATCAGCACAAGCTGCTGCGAGTATGCTCCGTATACGCGGAGGATGCGGACGATAAGAAAGATCTTTTTCAGGAGGCGCTCATCAACATCTGGCAGTCGCTCCCCTCCTTTGAAAATAAGTCTTCAATCAGCACATGGATGTTTCGGATTACACTGAATGTATGTATGCGCTTGCAGATGAAGCAAGCAAAAAAACGCGATCGCTTTCGCAAGTTAGACAGCCTGACCATTGGGTCCGTCCGCGAAGAGGAACCAAATCTGGAAGACAATGAGCGGCTGATCTACCTGCGCAACTGTATTAAAACCTTAAACGATGCCGACAAGGCGGTGATTACACTCTATCTGGAAGAACTCTCGTATAAAGAAATCTCAGACATCACCGGCCTTTCAGAAAACCACGTGGCGGTGAAGATAAAACGGATTAAAATAAAGTTACTGAATTGTCTAAAAGAAAAAATATGATGGAGGAAGAGTTAATAAAAATCTGGCAGTCGTCATCCAATCAGGAGCGCATCAAGTTTGAAAAATCACGGTTGATGCTGAATATGCAAACAAGCCTTGATGAAATTCATAAAAAAATCCAGTACCGCGATCTGAGAGAGTATATAGCCATAGGTATTGTTATTCCTGTATTTACCTACTATGCTTACTCCGTTCCAAATCTCTTAACTAAAGTAGCCTCCGTTTTGATAATCGGCTATGCCTTGTTTGTAGCCCTCAAACTAAGAAATGCAAAAAAGTATAAACCAAGTGCATTCACCGAAACATACCTGGAGTATCTGCATAAGTCGAAAGAGTATTTGCTTCATCAAAAACAACTGCTCGACAGCGTCATCTATTGGTATATCTTGCCAGGCATAACACTCACGATGTTGTTCGCTTTAGGGTTGGGAGTTACCGATAGGCTTAAACCTATTCTAAAAGTGGCAATAGCGAATGTGGTCATCGCCATAGCTGTTTACTACCTGAATAAACGAGCGGTGCAAAAAGAACTCAACCCACGGCTATCGAAAATAGATGAGCTTATCCGTATGTTGGAAAATCCATCCTAATTTTTTACAGAAATTATTAACCCAATTACCAAATTTTAAAAAATATGAAATCAAAATTTGTACTCTCGCTATTCCTATTAGTCGCATATAAAATCACGCTAGCACAACCTACCTTACCCGATGCCGTCAGGAGCAATATTCAGGCACGCATCGACAATGGCAGCAACACAGCTATCGTAGTGGGTATCATTGATGTCAAGGGCACAACGTATTACAGCTTTGGAGTGAAATCACTCAAGACGAAGGAGGCGGTAAATGAAAATACCGTTTTTGAAATCGGCTCGATCTCCAAAACCTTTACCGGAATTTTATTGGCCGATCGGGTGATCAAGGGCGAAGCTAAACTCGATGATCCGTTGCAGAATTATTTACCCGCAGGAGTTACCGCGCCTACGCGAAATGGCGAATCGATCAAACTGGTTCATCTTTCTAATCATACCTCTGCGCTGCCACGTCTGCCCGGCAATTTGAACCCGGCTAATCCGGCCAATCCGTATGCCGACTATTCCGAAAAACAATTGTACGATTTCTTGTCCAGCTATGTGCTTACGCGCGACATCGGCTCGCAATACGAATACTCTAACTATGCTGTGGGCTTGCTCGGTCACGCGCTGGCCGCAAAGAAAGGTTCTTCTTTCGAGCAACAGGTAATTGATGTAATCGCTAATCCGCTTGGTCTGAACGATACCCGCATTACGCTTACTCCCGCGATGAAAAAGAATTTAGCTACCGGATACACCAGCGGAATTGAAGTAGCGAACTGGGATTTCAACGCGCTGGCGGGGGCGGGAGCTGTCCGTTCTACCGTTGCCGACATGGCCAAATACGTAAGTGCAAACATGGGCATTGTTAAAAGTAAATTATACCCCGCATTACAATTGTCGCATAAAAATACCATAACAGACGGCAGTGCACCTAAAGTAGGATTGGGATGGCACATTGAAGGTGCCGGAGAATCTGAAAGTGTTTGGCACAACGGAGGCACCGGTGGATACCGAAGTTTTATTGGCTTTACTAAAAATGGAAAGATAGGAGTCGTGGTGTTAACGAATTCAACGGAATTCGTAGATGATATCGGTATGCATCTACTAAATCCCGCCTCACCACTAACGGCAAGTAAGCCCAACGTTCCTGAATTTGCAGTTGATGTAAACACATTGGAAAGTTACGTGGGCGACTACGAGTTGGCGCCCGGATTTATTCTCACCGTTTCGCGTAGCGACAATCGGTTACTGGTAAAGGCAACCGGCCAGCAAGAACTGCCTGTATTCGCCAAATCAAAAAATGAATTTTACTACAAAATAGTAGAAGCTCAGCTCACATTCAATAAAAATGAGGACGGTAAGGTGAAAAGTGTTACGCTGCATCAGGGAGGCCGCGAGATTGTGGGAAAGAGAGTACGATAGAGTTTCGATTAACTTTTAACTATCAACTTAGCTTGCTAGCTACTTTGCTTAACCCAAACTGGCAAAGTTTACTCTTTCCTCAGTGAGTCTATGGGATTAAACATTGCCGCCTTCAAAGACTGATAAGATACTGTGAGCAATGCGAGCAGCAACACCATCGCACCGGGCAAGACAAACCACGTTTTACTCAATCCATGCGAAGGGTATCTGACGGATTCTGTTTGGATGCTCTCCATGTTTGCGAACCAACCGTGAGCACACCGAAAATCACAAGCAATACTACCGAAAGGCCAATGGTGCCAAGATCTATCGTAGTATGGTACGCTATCATCTCCAACCAGAGATTGTTAAAAAAGTAGGCTAGTGGAATTCCGATAACTGTGGCGAGTCCCAGAATCGATATAAATCCCTTCGATAATAAAATCATTAACGCCCTATCGCTGGAGCCCATCACCTTGCGGATGCAAACCTCTTTCATCCGCGACTCCATCGCGTACGTAGCCATTCCCAGAAGTCCGAGACAAGAAAGGAGGATAGCGAAAAAGGAAATAAAGCCCAGGATGCTTACCAGGTCTCCAAACAGCATATCGTAAAATTTATTTACTTCTGACTTCACTTCAGAGTAGTCTGCTTTTAATCCCGGGTTTATGGTAGCCCAGGAGGTTTCAATAGTCTTGCGCGCCTGCTCAGCGGGTCCCTGATAGCCCACTTGCAAAATGTGGAACGATTCCGGGTGGTAGAGCAGCGCCAAAGGCTCAATCTTATGTGTAAGGGTACGGTGGTTGTAGTTGGAGACCACACCAATAATTACTTTTTCCGTTGAATCCGCCTGATGGACTAAAAGCTGACCGATGGCATCTTGTGGCGTTGCAAACTGAAACACACGTAAGGCAACTTCATTAATTACCATCGAGTTCTGATTGTTGGCGGCACTTTCATCCTTAAAAAAATTACCAGCCAGCAACCGTAAGCCCATGTTAGCGGCATAATCTTCGTCAACATGAAAGTAAGCGGTGCTGATAAACTCCGGAGCATCCAGACTACGCTTAAAGCCTGTTCCATTGGAAGTGCCGGCTGCTGGTAAATGTGAAGCTGCGGAAACGAAAGTTATATTGGAATACTTTTGAAGTTCGTTCTTTAGATTTAGCGCGCTCGTACCATTTAGTTTTACAACCATATTATTTTCCATAGTAAAGCCATGATCCTGATGGGTGAATAAGTGGAGTTGATTGTTCAGAATGATGACCGTCAGAATAAAAAAAAGTGACAAGGTGAATTGTGAAACCAAGAGTGCCTTTCGTAAGGTCATGCGCGAAAATAATTTCAGACTGGTGAGATTTTTGAGCACATGCACCGGTTGAAATCCGGACAAGACCACAGCCGGAAAGAAGCCAGCGAGAATGCCCACCATTATCGCAAACGCAATGAAAATGAGATACACCGGAAGATTACTGGAAAAATCCCAATGGAAGATGTGGGCAAAATTAAGCCGTAAAACGAGTGGCTTTAAAACGCCCACAAACAGCCATGCCACCACCAGAGCAAAGAGAGAGATAAGAATAGATTCGCAGATAAACTGACTAAAGATTTGCCAACGAGCCGCCCCGGTCACTTTACGCACGCCAATTTCGCGTGCCCGAGTAAGCGATCGGGCAATTGACAGGTTAGTGAAGTTGAAACACGAAGCCAATAAAATCACCAGTGCCAATCCACCTAAGGCATAAACAAATACCCACGGCATTTGCGGGCCAATCGGGTTGTTCTTATGATCCCCGGGAGTGATGTCGAACAGGCGTTGTGTCGAAAATTTCATTCGCTGCACACCTGGTGTGGTCAGCAGATCAATATTCTTCTCAGATATGTGATCCAATATCTTTTGTAAATCAGATGCTGTCTTTCCAGGTTCTGTCAGCACATACGTCCACGTATTCCAACAGTCGACCCAATTGTCTGACAGTTTATCGAGTTTGCCTGCCGTCTCCAGTGACCTCACGGTAGACATACTGGCGAGACCTTCAAAAACAATGTGAGACTTAAGATTGGTCTCTTTCAGGACTCCTGTCACAGTATAGGTTCCCAAATCGCCTACTTTAATGGTTTGACCTACCGGGTTTTCTTCCTTGAATAGTTTATTGGCAGCCTTTCGCGTCAGCACTACGGAATAGGGTTCTGCGAGCGCAAGATCTTCATCACCATACTGGAGCTCATATTGAAACATTTTTAATACATGCTCATCAGCAAAGAAACCCGCCAACGGAATGTTAATACTTTGATCCTCAAACTCAAGCCAACTATTGCCAAACCCACGCCTGAAACGGACTACACGTGCAAGGCCTGTATAATTTTCAGCAAGGGTGGGTCCAATGGTCATCGGGCTTGAGCCGTTTTGCTGCGTTTCGATCATCTGACCTTTTTCGTCTACACCAACGCTATTGATCCGATATATTCTACCCCCGTTCGTGTTATGACGGTCATAACTTAATTGGTCAGCCAACAACATGATCAACAACATCGAAATAGACATGGCTACCGCCAATCCGAAAATGTTGATAAACGAAAATGCTTTGTGCTTTAAGATGTTTCGAATGCCAATTTTGAAATAGTTTTTTAACATACCATAATTATTTAATTGCTGATATCCTTCTGTGGGTCTGATAATGCCCGGCCTGAATAATAGCACGACATCAACTATAAATTGGATGTCTGCATTTCGTTTTCCTTTTTTCGTCAGTCGTTTTTGATACACTTCCATCAAGTCGCCTTCGATGTAATCCCGTAGCTTCGGGTAACAGTACCAGCGGAAGAAGCGGAGCAGGAGTTTGGGCGGTTGGTTTTTCATTCTAAGTTGTTTAAGGACACTAGTATCAAGACGTAAGATGTTAGACCGATTGAATCGTGATACTTATATCTTACTACTTATGTCTTGATACTTGTGTCTTGATACTTGTGTCTTGATACTTGTGTCTTGATACTTGTGTCTTATCCACCAATATTCTTAACTTCCAACACCGTCTTCGGTATCGCTTTCCACAATTGTTCTCTTGTTTCTTTTGCGTAAAGCATGGCTTTCTTTCCCAAGGCTGTAATTTCAAAGTAACGTCTGGGCCGGCCGGCTCGATCTTCAGTGCTTTCACCTGAATATGATTTTAAATAGCCTTTATCTTCCAGTCGAATCAAAGCCGTATGTAAAGCACCCATGCTTACCGTGCGCACCAGGCGTGATTCAATTTCATCTTTGATGGCCACGCTGTAGGCATCCTTGTTCAGAATTCCCACCGTCAGCAGTACGATCTCTTCGAACTCGCCCAGGTGATAGTTTTTCATAGATAGATTAATATTATCTAAATGTAGGAATAATAATTATGCCAAAATGAAAAACCGCCAAAATGAATGATAATCACCGAAAAGGAGAAACAGGATTGTTCGCTGCCGAACAGTGGCGGTCGATTGTGCTCATGTGCAGACTAAATCTTGTCAAACAAACCGGCTTCAATCAGGAAAGTAATCACCAGCAAGGCCCACCAGCCCGGATGCCTTCCTTTGGTGGCCAACAGAACTAGAAGAGCACCTAATAAAGTCGCGGCAGCGAATGCTTGAATAAGCCAGGTAGTTAACTCCCAAGGTAACAGAAGAGGGTTGAGACCTAACCTGATTAGAATAAATGCCAGGCACCAACCCAGGATAGTAGTAAAATGCCAGTTGGCCCACAGAATTCGCAGGTGAGGTTGTCTCAGATCCGTATTTACAATCGAGGGTACGATGCTCCCCTTTTCACGTTTATGTTTGAAAATCAACCATTCACCAAAAAAGGAATGGGCTAAACCAAGTAGGGCCAACAGAATTCCCGCAATGATCCAATAGCTATTCATCTGGAAGAGGACGCGAAACAAAGAAGTATTCCGTAAACATACTAAACTCCTCTTTGTGAATTACTAGCCTTGAAAACTACACCTTTTCCGCAGTCCGAACCTTACCACATGGTTGGCTCTCTGACAAATCTTAGATTTAACTATTCTTTCCTACTCTTTGCTTACTCTTTCCGCAAGGAGTCGATTGGATTAAACATGGCTGCCTTCACCGACTGATAGCTTACCGTCAGCAGGGCCAAGGCCAACACCATCAACCCCGCCAATGCAAACACACCTGCTCCCAGCGGAATACGATACTCAAATTTACTCAGCCATTCGCGCATCACATACCATGCCACTGGGCAAGCCAACACAAAGGCAAGAGCTACCTGTCGGGTAAATGAAATAGAAACCATCAAAAATAAACTTATCGAGCCAGCGCCTAATATTTTTCGGATACCAAGTTCCTTGGCTTTACGTTCGACTTGATAATTGGCTAAGCCCAGCAAACCAAGGCAGGCGACTATTATGCTGAGAGCTCCCGCCATTTGAAAAATCATGCCTGCCTTTTTCTCAGAAGTATAAAAATTGTTTAGTTGGTCCGAAAGAAAGTGGTACTCAATAGGTGTTTCAGGATCAAATTTTTCACAGACTTTAGCGGCCCCCTCAATTGCCGGTTGTGTATCGCCCGATATTTTCAGCGAAAAGTAGTCGATGGACACACTGGGATTGTTACGATAGCCGATGATGATGGGAGCAATTTTTTGATGCAATGACTGAAAGTTAAAATCCCGGAGCACGCCAACCACATGAGCATTCCACTTCCCATTTCGGGTGCTAATCTGAACTACCGTACCTACCGGGTTTTTTAAGTTCATCGCTTTTACGGCCGATTCATTCATCACCACATTCATGGAGTCAGCTGCGTCACCCTTAAAGAAACTACCCGCTGCCAGTTGAAGTTGATAGGTGCTCAGCATATCTTCGTCAAACCCCATAAAATACGTTTGGAGCGAATCGGCCAGCCCCGTTGTTTCATCGGCTGTTCGAACATAAACTTCCCGAATGTTTTTCCATTCACCTGGCACACGCGAGGAAACGGCCACATGCTGCACGCCTGCCAATTTGGAGAACTCATTCTTCATCTCCTGGAATTGTCTTCGAACAGCCCCACTGTTGATGTCAATAATCATCAATTGCTCTTTGTTAAAACCTATGTCTTTGATTTGGATAAAGTTCATCTGGTGACTGATCACCAGCGTAGCTACAATCATCACGATGGTGATGGTGAATTGCAAAACCACAAGAGATGTGCGAAGATTGAATCTGCTTTTTGTAAACACCGCCTGGCCTTTAAGCGTAGCAACCGGTTTTAGTTTTGACAAGTAGAAGGCAGGATAGCTTCCAGCCAGAACGCCAATGGTCAGCGTGATTGCCAGAAGTGCCGGTACAAACTCACCAATATTTGTAAGGGTAAGATCAAAGTCTTTTCCGGTGATCAAATTAAAGAATGGGAAACACATATTCATCACAAGCAGTGACAGCGCCATAGAGATGAAGGTAATAACAAAAGCCTCCGTTAAGAATTGAAAAATAAGTTGAGCTTTGACAGCTCCGGCTACTTTGCGAATGCCGATTTCTTTGGAACGGGATGAGGCTTTGGAGGTAGTGAGATTAATGTAATTGATGGCTGCGATGATCAATAGGAATATCGCCATGCTGGAAAAGATGTATATGTATGAAAGCTGACCATGTTCATTTTCGGAACCATTTTCAATATCATGCGAGCGGAGGTAAATATCTTCCATTCGTTGAAAGGCAAGTTCCCGGGATTCCAGATCAGGTGGCCAATGTGTTTTTCTGAACTCAGCCATTCTGGCTTCTAAGTCTGTAATCGATTTTCCTTCCTTCAACACGACATACGTGAAAGCCCCAATATCCTGCCAGCCATTAAGGTAATCTGTCCAATCCTGATCAACCAGAATTTTGGAAAAGAGTAAGTCAAATTGGAGATGCGTATTCGTGGGATGGTCCTTAAGAATACCAGTTACTTTGACTAACCCAATGTCTTGGAGATTCAGGGTTTTACCGAGGGCGTTTTCTTCACCGAAGTACTTTTTGGCGGTGGACGCTGTGAGTACCACTGAAAAAGATTGAGCCAATGCGGTTGCTTTGTCGCCTTCCAGAAACTCAAAGTCAAAGACCTTGAAAAAGTTGGCGTCTTCTGTGGTGAACCAGTTTCGCTCACTATATTTTGATTCACCAATTTCCACCACCACCTGGCCGGAAAATCGAAAGAGCCGCGTCATTTCCTCAATTTCAGGCATGGAGTTCACTAATTGAGGACCAATCACAGGCACGATACTACCGAAGGTACGGATGTTATCGGGGATAGATTGATTCACCCAAAGCACTCGATATGTCCGGTCTGATTTCTGATGAAAGGAATCGTATGATAGTTCGTTGCTTACATAGGTGTAGAGCATCGTACTAAACGAAATGCCTAATACGAGACCCAGGATATTGATAAAAGTGAAGGCCTTGTTCTTGATGAGATGCCGGAGGCTTGTCTTAAAATAATTTTTGATCATACCGTGGTTGTTTAAATGTTGATATCCTTCCATGGGCTTTATGATACTTGGCCTGAATAAGAGCGATACATCCCTTACAAATTTCAGATCAGCGGTAAATTTTCCCATCTTACTTTTACGCTCCTCATACAGCTCCATCAAATCTCCTTCAATGCTATCACGTAGCTTCGGATGGCAAAACCAGCGGAAGAATTTTAAAAAGAGTTTGGGTGGAGATTCTCTCATATCATACCATGTCCACTGATTTCCAGATTATGTTTGGCACAAGTCGAGGGTCACTCATTTTTTAATACTTCAGCTGGATTAGCCTGGGCAACTTTAAATGTTTGCAAGCCGATCATTAAAATAGCAAAACCCATGACCACGAATGAACCAACAAATAGATTAATTAAACCTATAGGTTCGTGATGGGCAAAGTTTGTTAATATAACTTTATCGAAGAAGAAGTAAGTTATAGGTAATGCGATTAACGCTGCAATCAAGAGCAACATCAAAAAACCTTTTCCTAAAAATAAAATTAAGATTCCTTCATTTGCGCCCATCACTTTACGTATGCTGATTTCTTTGAGTTTAGTTTCAGTAGTGAAAACGACCATTCCAAATAATCCCATAGACGCAATACAAACAGCTAGAAAAGCGAGGAAGCCGATAACCTTTGTAATTACTAAAAATGAACTGTAAGCTTCCTCCAGTTGATCGTCATACCATTTTGCACTCAATGGGTGTATTTTATCAACCTTCTTCCATACCCTTTCAACATCTGTCATCGTAGCCGCCAAATTCTTTGAAGCAATTTTGACATTCACGTGGCCTCCTCTGTCTTCTGAATAATATCGGAACATTACGGGTTCGATTGGATTTTCGACTGTTTGATAGTGAAAGTCATTCAACACGCCAACAATGACTAGCTTCTTGCCATCAATAACCAGTTCTTCACCTAACGCTTTAACAGGATCTTGCTTTGCAATGTCGAATCGTTTTAACAGTTGTTCATTGACAATCACTTCACGTTCCTCTCCCTTCTTGGGTCGGAAATTAAAGTTCGTGCCCGCTATAAATTGGTGCTTGTGTAATGTTAGGTAATTATCATCGACCAAATTCATACCAACCATTGAGGAATCCAGTGCATTAAGGTATTTAACAGATGTGGCCTGAAAACTTCCTAGACTCGTAATGAAAAGTGATTTTGAAATGAGGTTGACCTCGGGAAGCTCCGAGAGCTCTTTTATTAGAATTTCACTTTTGTTTCCTTGTAAATCGATATTCAAAACACTTTCAGTAGTAAAGCCAAGGTTAAAACTTAAAAATCCCTTGTACTGAGAATATCCAATTATTGTAGCCGTAATAAAAATTAAGGAAAAGGTGTATTGAACAACAATCAACATTTTTCGCATTGTTACATGGCGGAAAACTTTGATCGATGACGCATCTTTTAGGGCTTGGATCGCACGGATGTTCGAAAAGAATTGCGAAGGAACAAATCCTGCAAGGATACCAACGATCAGGGCTAGCAAAATAAAATAGAGCAAGGTCCGCAACGAGATATTCAGGGAGACTAGTTCCTCTAGGTGAGGATCGAGAGAAAAGAACTGTACCCGTAATAACAAGAAGAAACCTATTGAAAAGACAAGTGCCAGCAAGGATATGATAGTTGCTTCAATAACGAATTGTCCTCGAACCTGACTTTTCAATGCTCCTATCACCTTTCTTATTCCCACCTCACGAGAACGCCTCAATGACCTGGCAATGGAGAGGTTGGTATAGTTGAAGCAGGCTGAGAGAAGAATAATAGACACCAAGCCAACTAAGATCCCTAAAGTAACAGGTGTCACCGTGAACCCGATTTCATTTTCATATTGCTTCCCAACTGTAATCTCGTCAAGGGGTTGAAGGAAAAGTTTTATTTCTCTATTCGAAAGACTTTTGTTTTCATTGCTGCTTAATTTATCCAAGTTGGCTTGCAATGTTTTTGGATTGCCACCAGGTGACACAACCAGATAAACGTAATTTAAATAGATATTATCCCAACTAAGAAAAGTAGGATCGGCCTTTGGTACTTGAATCTCCGCTGTTACAAAAGAGACCAAAGCCTCAAAGCGAATGTGTGAAAGCTTTGGTATGTCTTTCATGACACCGGTGACAGCGTAATTTGTTGTGTCTAGTTTTAACTGCTTACCAATAGCGTCAATGGTCCCAAAGAGCTTTAAGGCCGATTTTTCTGTTAATACCAATGAATAGGGTTCTTTCAACGCAGTCGCTGGATTTCCTTGAAGCAATGGAAAAGTAAATACCTTGAAGAATGATTCACTTGCCCAAAGTCCACTAATCGGAATTACACTCTCTCCAATATGCGCATCGCCACTAAAGCCATTTCTCATGATGGTCAACCCTTCCACCCCTGTTATCGTTTCCTGAATTTGTTTCCCCGATTCAACGGAAGTCGAAGCGAAATTCATTGATGGCTGCCCTATTTGATTGTCTATTGTGGTAACGCGATAAATCCGATCCCTTTTTTCATGAAAGTCATCGTATGATAAGAGATCATTGATAAATGTTATCATCAACAGACCCACGGACATACTTATTGAAAGTCCAACAATATTAATTGCTGAAAACAGCTTATTGCGAACTATACTTCTTCCTGATACTTTGATGTAGCTCTTGATCATACCGTAGTTATTTAGTTGTTGATATCCTTCAGATGGTTTTATTATGCTTGGTCTAAAAAGCAACAGCACATCTCTCACAAATTTTAAATCAGCATTTTGCTTTCCTTTTTCTTTTAAACGTTCCTCATACAGCTCCATCAAATCTCCTTCAATGCTATCACGTAGCTTCGGATGGCAAAACCAGCGGAAGAATTTTAAAAAGACTTGAGGTGGTTTGTTAGACATAGGTTATTGGGGACATGAGAAGCAAGAATCAGGACACAGGAATAATGCTTGCTTGCGTCTGAAGTCGGGCATCCACTAGTCTGTTCCATGCCACCTTTGGTATCGCACTCCACAATTCGTCACGCGTACTCTTCATGTGCTCCATAGCCTTTTTTCCAAGCGCGGTGATCTGAAAATATTTTTTAGGTCTTCCAGCCCGCTCTTCCGTTGCTTCTCCTTCATAGGATTTGAGGTAGCCTTTATCCTCCAGCCTTTTCAAGGCTGTTTGTAAGGCCCCCACGCTTACTCCTCGTTTGAGTCGCGACTCTATTTCTTTTTTGATGGATACACCGTAGGCATCTTTGAAAAGAATTCCTACGGTAAGCATGACCACTTCTTCAAATTCGCCAAGATGATATTTTTTCATGGGCATAATTAATTCCTAAATGTAGTATTAATAATTGTGCCAAAGTAAATAGTTGTAAAAAGGACGTGTTGGCCCACTTTTATCAAAAAGGAGTGTTCATGAATGAACACTGATGCGCGAAAGTGATCCGGTCGGCAGCAGGGATGCAACCATGGGAGTAAGATTTTTGTAAATCTATCCTACTCTTTTCAGCCGTCTTTTATTTCCGCAACTTTCGGGTTTAAACCAGGCGGGAAGGGCTTTATGTTTGTCGGATTAAAAGTATACTATGGAAAATCAGAATCAACATAATTTTAATCGGATTGCCCGGGCGATTGATTATCTCCAAACTCATTTTCTTCGGCAGCCCAGTCTGGAAGAGATAGCCGAACACATTCATGTAAGCCCGTATCATTTCCAGCGGATGTTTACGGAGTGGGCAGGGGTGAGTCCTAAAAAATTTCTGCAATACCTTACCCTGGCTTACGCAAAGCAAGTCCTGAACAAAAAAGAAGTCACCCTTTTTGATGCAGCGCAGGCCAGTGGATTATCCGGCACCAGCCGGCTCCATGATCTTTTTATTCACCTGGAAGGAATGACGCCTGGCGAATACAAAAACGGGGGGCAGCAACTGACCATTAACCATAGCTTTGCGGAAAGTCCGTTTGGAAACATCCTGGTCGCATCTACTTCTGTAGGTGTATGCCATCTGGCCTTTGCCGATGATGAAGTTAATGCCCTTCAATCTTTGAAAGCCCGTTTCCCACGGGCCACTTACCGACCCTTGGTAGACACCATCCAACAGAATGCGTTGTTCATTTTTACCCGTGACTGGAGTCAGCTGCACCAGATTAAATTGCATATCAAGGCTACACCCTTTCAGCTAAAAGTATGGGAAGCTTTGTTAAAGATTCCGATGGGGAAACTAGATAGCTATTCAGGAATTGCCCAGCGAATCCACCAGCCTCTGGCATCCCGCGCAGTGGGCACGGCTGTGGGGGATAATCCCGTGGCCTTCCTTATTCCTTGTCATCGGGTGATTCAGTCCACTGGTGTTTTTGGCAATTATCACTGGGGCCCTACGCGCAAACAAGCCATGATCGGGTGGGAGGCAGCAAAAACGGAAACAGCAGCCTGAAACAATTGTAATCCTGATAAATGATTTCGCATGAACATCTTTTAGCGCAACAGGCGGGTAGCTTGTTCCGATCATTTCGTCAAAAGGCCTACCTGCTGGGGGGTAACCGAAGGCTCAAGATCTATGGAAAACTTTCCTGCCGGAGCGGGAAACGCATGCTTATTCAAAATCGCGTTTTCTTTCGTTCCATTACTGAGGCCGAACAACACGGTTACCGGGCTTGCAAGCATTGCATGACCCCAGGCTCCGGTCTTATTTCAAAAAGTAACCTTAAAATTTAACCTAAATTCCTATACTTGCGGGTTGAAATTATCGTAAACAGGCGAATATGACAGGTATGAGTGAGTTGCATCAGGAACATCAGCGTAAAATCAAACAGGTTTTTAGCGAAGTCGCTAAAGTAGTAGTAGGCCAGGAATATATGGTGAATCGTTTATTGGTCGGATTGTTTACCAACGGGCACGTACTGTTGGAAGGCGTTCCGGGTCTGGCCAAAACGCTTACTGTCAGTACGCTGGCTCAGGTTCTTCACCTCGACTTTCAGCGGATTCAGTTTACTCCGGATTTATTGCCGGCTGACTTGATCGGCACCATGATTTATAATCAAAAGGATGGAAAATTTGATGTAAAAAAAGGTCCCATTTTTGCCAACATCATATTGGCGGATGAGATCAATCGCTCACCGGCCAAAGTTCAATCCGCCTTGCTGGAGTCCATGCAGGAAAAGCAGGTGACTATTGGTGAAACTACGTTTAAGCTCGATCGCCCCTTTTTGGTGCTGGCTACCCAGAATCCGGTGGACCAGGAAGGCACTTATCCACTCCCCGAAGCTCAGGTGGATCGCTTTATGATGAAGGTATTTGTTGACTATCCTACCAAAGATCAGGAACTGGAAATCATGCGGAGGATTTCAAATATGCAATTTGGGTATGTTGTCAGTACCATCCTGACGAAAGAAGATATTTTCGCGATCCGGGACGAGGTCAACAAAGTAAAGATTTCCGAATCATTGGAGCGTTACATTATTGAATTGGTCAGCGCTACCCGTAAGCCGAAAGAGTACAATCTTACCCACGAGGCACAATATATCCAATTTGGCGCGTCACCCCGGGCCAGCATTAATCTGAATTTGGCAGCCAAGGCTGTTGCCTATTTTGAAGGTCGTGATTACGTTTTACCCGAAGACATAAAAGAAGTGGCATTGGATGTGATGAATCACCGCATCCTGTTGAACTATGAGGCAGAGGCCGATAATGTAAGAACAGGAGACATTATTAAAGCTCTGTTGAACAAAGTTCCTATCAGCAAATAATTCCGGGGCTAGAAATTCTATCGAAGGAAGGAGTCAATACACCGGAGAGTAAGAGGGGAGCGGGCATCTAATTCCTCACCAATTCAGCCAGGCGCTGCTGAATATACTCGCTCGAATTGTCAAATTCCATTCCTTCCTGATAGATAGCAATGGCTTGGTTAACGTTACCATCGTTTTCTTCCAGCCATCCACGTTTTTCGTAGAGTTCTTTGTAGCGCACTCCATAGTCATAAGCTTTTTGATACCCCTCCTTTGCCAGAGCATATTCTTCCTGATCGTAGTGGCAGTTTCCTTTCAGATCCCATGCATTTCCGTAAGTATCATCAATTTCTAATGCTTTGCTGAGGTAACTCAGCGCTACTTTATAGTTCTTTTTATTGTATTGTATCAACGCGCGGTTGTGCCATGCGATCACTTGATTGGGATTATTATCAAGGGCTTGCTGGTAGTAACGATCGGCCTGGTCATACTGGAGAAGATTGTAGTAACAATTGCCGATACTGATCAGGATGACATGGTCCTCTGGTTGGTTTACCAGTTGTTGTTGATAAAGTGCCAGCGCTCCTTCATTGTCTCCGGCCTTGTAAAGATCATCGGCTTTTGCCAAAAGGGCTGGGATTTCAGTGGTGAGAGTAGTTTCTTCTTCAGATTCGTACCCTGTACCAGGTTCAACAGTTGGGCTACTGATAATTTGAATAAGGATAAACACACCTACTGCACCGATCACGGTAAACCCGATTAACCGGTTGATGAGTACTCCCGGAGCAGAGGAAGAACTTTGTTTTTTTTGATTGCGGGCAGATGAGGGTTGCGTTTCCCGCCATCGGAAGTACTGAAGCAAAACAAACCCGATACCCAAGGCTCCAAAAATGATAACAAAAGAATCATCCAGAGACGACAACAGGGCCATCAAGAAAAAACAGACGCCAGATAGCCAGGCATGAATCGAAGATTGCTTTGACGGAGTAGATGAACTCATTCGACAAAAGTGCAAATTTTAACAGGAAAATGTCTTAAAAAAATCCAGAGAGCTACCCCCGACTCACTTACGAAGGGGTGGGGAACTATGATCCTGCGTTCACCTCAGGCTTGAAAATAGGCTTGTAATTCCGCCAGGATATTTTCATTTTCCTTTAAGTCTTTAATAACAGAGCCCTTTTCCAGAACAACAATTCGTTGACAAAGATCGGTTACATGATTCAAGTCATGACTGGAGATAAGATAGGTGAGCGAGTTGTTTTTTTGTTCCTCCAGCAATAATTGTTTCAGGCGTATTTGCGAGGTAGGATCGAGATTTTCAAATGGTTCATCCAGAATAATCACTTGAGGATTACCCATAAAAGCAGCTGCAATGCCTACTTTTTTCAAATTCCCTTTCGACAATTCACGGATATACTTGCCCCTGCCAATGATTTCTCCATGAAAAAATTCTTCAAATCGATGATAAAAAGCCTTTACATCCACGTCTGAGTAGCCATGTAACTTTCCTACAAATTGAAAGTATTCATCGGGGGTGAGATAGGAAATCAAAAAACCTTCGTCTAGAAAAGATCCGACATAATGCTTCCACTCATCGTTGCCTTGAACATTTTTGCCATTGATCGTGACCGTGCCTGATGAAGGGCGCACCAAATCAAGAATAATTCGGAAGAGAGTAGTTTTACCTGCACCGTTGTTGCCCACGAGTCCAAAGCTCTCACCCTTAGCAATCATCAGGTCAGACACATCCAGCACTGGAGTCGATCCAAAAGTCTTTTTGAGCGAGTGTATAGCAATCATAAAAAGTTATTCTTGTCTGAATCCTGAAGCGATTTTGTATTTAAGAGACGCCAGACGCTGAGCTGTAAGCGATAATAAATAAGGACGGAAAACTATTCCGATCACACCCGCCAGGCCAACCATGATCAGGCCAATATTCGGGTAGCCCATCCAGCGGAAAGGGAGATAAAACACATAAGGCCCCAGAAGTATGGGAATGCCCATGATCCATTGAGCCGCCCCGACACCTTCATAATTAAGCGTACCCCCTTTACTTAAATTAATTTTCTTAGGGCTCCACATAGCCATATTCATAATCACATATACATTCACCCCAATGTTGAACAACATGACAGTGAAATGAACGAGTAATATTTTCCAACCAAAGTAGACATAAGGAATGGAAAGTAAAAAACACAAGAAGGTAACGGTAACTAACAGCCAATACTTAGATTCAATATACTGGCGGATAGAGAGAGGTCGGGTAAGCGTAAAATCAAAATGCCCTGCCTGCCAGCTAAACAAGAATTGACCATAGTTGATCATAAAAATGCCTGTAACAAAGACTCCCGCAAAAAGCATGATGTCTGGCATTTTTTGCATGACATCATCTTTGGTATAAAATATTAATCCATACAGCAACAGTAATGAACTCATCCATAAAATGGTCCGTGTTCGCTTATGGCGAAGAATTAATTTAATCTCCAGATTGATCCATTCACCAATCCATCCAAAACTTTTCAGAAAAGTGAAATCATACCGGTTAGATCGGTGGGTATTTTCATTTTTAGTCCATTCATCCGGGTAAAGACCTGCCAGAAACGCACGGCTATTGAAAAGATAAACAAGAATGAATAAGCTGATTGATAAAATAAACAGCAAAGGCAGCCGCTCAACCTTTCCAAAAATCAAAAAAGAAACCTGGGTTAAGTGAAACCATTGGAAGTAATCAGCAGCAATAAAAAAGGTGACCATGCCCAGGATACTCAGCAGCCCCCAAACCGTATCGTCTAACCGTTTTTTGAAAAGGATCACGAAGTAATGAACAGTCCAACTGAGTAGAATCAAACTCCCCAACCATAGCAAGGCAGTGCTTCCACCCGAACGTGTCCAAACCGCCATGAAAGTAAACGGAGCAAAGAGTAACACCGCCAGGATGTTTAGCAGGTGAAACATGGATTTACCTAACAGATAATGGATAAGGGTGGAGCGTTTTACCGGAAGATGCAAATAGGGCTGAGCATCTAAAACAGGTGCGTTTTGGATGAAGTATCGGGTAACAAACTCAAAAGCGAAGTAGTACAGAATAAAACGATTCAGAAAAGCAAAACTATCCGGCTGGTCAAATCCTTTGGTAATTAAGGAGTCCAGTGCAAAACCCAGAATAAGGGTATACACGAGCATCATTAATCCTAAAAAACCCAGTAAGAAGGTTGTCGTGAGTTCCTTCCCAAAGGATATGGAACGCGTTATTCTTTTGAATTCATGTGAAAGAAGGGCACGAATCACGGAGCTAAAGTTAGGACGTTATTTTAAGCAGTTTACTTATTTCGCTGATAATAGATGACTTCCGCTTTCTTCCCATCGGTACTTTCGCTCAACGTATACAACCCTTGACCATTCAAGGAAAAACAGATGGCTTCTCCTTGCGGCTCACGTTTGTAGGACAAAAGGACGGGAGGTGTTTGTAATAATTTACTGATCGGGCCATGATCCTTACGTTTCCAGTAGTAAATATTTTCATAGTCTTTGATGACTAATTCGTTTCCGTCAGGTGAAATTTCTGCTGCCGTGATCATCTGGAAGTTAAGTTTTGTTCGAAACCGGGCTACCAAAGTGTCTTTCAAAAAGGGGTAATCAATTTTGTAGAAATGGACAGAGTCTTCCCGCTTGGAAAGCAGGTACATAGCATGGTGAATGGGATCAATCATCAGTGCTTCGGTATCACGTTGTCCATCGTCCAGAACAACATACTTCGTTTCAATTTGGGTAATCACTTTTTCAGGGGCATCAAAAACAGGCTCCTCAAAACGGTAAATCATTTTGATGGGGTATTGCGCCAGATTATCACCGATGTCAGCCACATAGATATAATTTTTTGAAGAATCGGCTCCGGGGCCATTGCCAATAGCGATATCCTCCCAATCCCGATTGCGAATGCCTGCCAGCGTACACGTCATTTGAATGCGTCCGGCACTGTCAATCAGATATACTTCTGCGTTATTCCCACTATCGTTATGAACCCAAAGCATTCCAGGATTGGCTATGCTGGCAGTGATCCCGGAGGCTTCTTCCAGTTTTTTACTAACCACTCCGGTAGAGATGCCTTCCTGGAAAAGAGAGGAGCTGACGGACTTTTTCTTTTGCGATTGGCAAGACCAAAACGAATGAAGGATGAAGAGCAAAAGAAGACTGTTTTTCATAAATGAGTATTAAGATTTTTTATGCAAGCATCAGAAATAGCATGGTGAAGGTTGAGATTTTATCCGCTGATCAAATTTGATAGGCTTCCATCACTTCCTCCACGCTTTTGGCAGAAGGGAAAAATGCCAATAAACGCAACAATACCCGATCCACCACCGTATCTGGGCAACTGGCTCCGCTGGTAAGAATAATTTTTATGGGCTGGCTTTCGGGCAAGAAATCATGAGTCACTACTTTTTCCTTTCGGGGGTAGCTGAAATGATGAATTTCTTCTTTTGAATGTATCTCCTGTTCGCCATTGATAAAGTAGGTGGGGAACTTTCGTTCACACAATTCAACGATGTGCGAGGTATTTGAACTATTATAGCCACCCACCACGATAGCCAGATGGGCATCGGTTTGAAGCAACTCATAAGTGGCGTCCTGATTGTCGTTAGTAGCGTAACAAAGTGTGTCCCGGGTATCGGCAAAATGGTCTTTGATATGAGCTTCACCGTATTGCTGCTTCATGATCTGCTTGAAGAAATCAGCAATTGCCTGCGTTTCGGTGGCCAGCATGGTGGTCTGATTCACCACCCCCACGCGCTTCAAATGAACAGTTGGATCAAAACCTACTGAAAACTTTCCGGCAAACTCTTCGTAAAATTCTGCCTTGGTTTTACTGCCTAAAATGTAGTTGGCCAACCGCTGAGCCTCTTCCATATTTCGGATAATCACGGCAGCACCACTATGTGCACTATGTGAAAAGGTGGCTCGTGTTTCTTCATGAGTGGGCTTGCCATGAATAATGACAGTATAATTTTCCTGTCCTAATTTATCCGCCCGGTTCCACACTTTTTCGACAAACGGGCAGGTCGTGTTGTATTTCTGAAGCTCCACCCCTTTGTCCAGCAGCAAGTGTTCAATTTCAAGTGTGGTACCAAAGGCAGGGATGATGACCACGTCCTCTGGACGAACGGTATCCCAGGGTATAAACTGCGAACCATCGGTGTCCATGATGAAGCGAATGCCCCGGCTTTGTAAGTCCTGATTTACCTCCGGATTATGAATCATCTGACTCAGCAAAAACACGTTTTTATCCGGATTTTCCTCCAGTGCCTTGAAGCTGATCTCAATGGCATTTTCCACGCCATAACAGAATCCAAAATGTCGGGGTAAAACAAATTGAACAGGGCCAAAATCCACTGTTAAGGGTGAGAAGTCCTGCTTGCGTAAATCTTTTTTTCTACGAGCCTCTTTGATCCGTCCGGTGAGGGAGGAGCGATAATGAGCCGGTATTTCAAATTTTTTGATAGGTCTTACAATTTTAGATCAACCAAAGGTAAGGGCTTTTTCGCTATAAATACTTTGTGAAGCATTTGATCGCGGTCACTTACCGGCTCCGATGAGTTCGTGTTAAACAAAAAAACCACCCTGCTAGGCAAGGTGGTTTTTCACATTCAGGTTCAGGTAAATTACGCAGCAGGGGCTGTTTCTGCTTTTGCAGAATACCGCAAGCCAACTGTTTTTTTGGCTTTGTATCCACAATAGCCACATTCATAATGCTTCAATACCTCTCCTTCTTCCGTAGGAGACGGTTGTTTTAATATCTCTTCGCTGACAACTTTAAAGGTCTGATAGTTGCAATTAGGACACTGTACCGCATGTAAGTGACCGGCATACTTTTCTATCTTGATATAGCCTGTTTCCTCATCTTTCCACACATCGTAATCTACGGAATACACATTCTCTTCAGCAATCATACCTTCATCCATATAAGCATCCTCCTCTTCTTCGCTCAGGAGCTTCATCGGTTTTCCGGTTTTAGGTGAAATCCGTGGCTTATAGCGCAATGACTTCAGTCGCTTTTCAATAAAGAATGGATAATAGAATTTCAACACATTCTGGAAGATAAGGGCTACCAAGACGCCCACGGCCAGGGTACTAAAAATGCGCACAAAAAGCCAGAAAATTGATATCCAATCCCCTTTGACGTTGCTGTTAAAGAAGAATGCTCCTCCAACAATGACTACCACTACGGCTATCCAGAGAGCCTTGATCTCATAGCGGTTAATAAAATCATACTTAAACTTATTGTCACCACGGGCCATCAGTAATACGAAATAGCCAACAGCAATCAATAAACCCACAGCCCAGCAGGCAAAGGCCAGTTGAACCATTAAGTCATTCCATCCAGGAGAAACAGTCATGTTATATAGTAGTTAGGTGTCTGTATTCAGGTTTAGCCGCTTTTGGTAAACGGAGTCTAACTGCTTTTTTAGCAGATTAAACAAATATACCGCAAACCAACACAATTTTACTACAGTTTAGCGCAAAAAACCAAAAAAACCGGCTTGTGAGGCAATATTTTACCTTGGGGTAATACTTTTGATGAATCTGGCCGCCTTCACGGGGCTTTCAAACATTCCCATATGACCGGTTTCGGGTAAGATTTCTACCATGCCAGGGGTGACGTTTTCAGTCATTTTTTTTACCGCCTCCAACGAAATAATGGGATCGAATTCCCCAAAAAGGTAAAATAGTTTACCGATATTAACTTTTGCTGTCTCCCCATGACCTATCCGGTCACGCATGGCACGGGTGTATTCCATCACCGTGGAGGTGGTTGTTTTCGAGGCTATTTCAAGCATCTCGGGTAAGGCCGGATGCAGTTTCTGATAAAAAAGATGGGGGATCAGGTTTTTAACAAATGGACCGACTCCGTTTTTGGCAACAAAATCAATGGATTTGGTACGGCCTTCCTTGCGTTCTGGAGCATCTTCAAAAAAGGAAGAATGGAATAAAAGGTAGGCTTCAGCATCCATCGGGAATTGAGCTAACCACTCCATGACCACGTACCCTCCGAGGGAATGACCAACCACCAGAAAAGGATACAGATTTTCTTCCCGAACCCATTGTCGGACATGCGAAGCTACCGCTGCCAGGGAAAAACCTTCGGGTAAGGCGTCACTTTGTCCAAAACCAGGAAGGTCAATAGCATAAACGGTAAAGTTATTGGTTAGCAATGGTGTTAAGGAAGACCATACTTCATGAGTCTCACAAAAGCCATGAATCAAAAGTAGGGCGGGACCGTTTCCGGATTTGGAATAATGGATCATGAATGCTCTCAGGCCATCGAAGGAACTTTCTCCAGCAGTTGCTCAACGGCCTTACGGATGCCAGGCGGATCAAATCCACATTCTGCATGTAACTCGAGTTGTTCTCCATGTTCAATGATGCCATCGGGAATTCCTAACCGTTTGACGGTGGCGGAGTATGAATGATCGGCCATGAATTCTAGCACCGCGCTTCCCATGCCTCCCTGGATGCATCCGTCTTCCACGGTAATGATTTTTGTGTACCGCGAAAAGACTTCGTGTAACAACGCCTCATCCAATGGTTTAACAAAGCGAAGATCATAGTGACCTACTTCTATTCCAAGTTCGGAAAGTTGGTGGCAAACGTCCACAGCATAATTGCCAATATGGCCAATCGTTAAAATGGCCAACTCATCCCCTTCCTTCAGTTTCCTTCCCGTTCCGACTTCGATGGCCTCAAAAGGTGTACGCCATTGCGGCATCACTCCCTGACCGCGAGGATAGCGGATGGAAAAGGCCTCTCCTTTGCGGGGGAGCTGCGCTGTATACATTAGGTTGCGAAGTTCTTGCTCATTCATCGGAGCCGCCACAATCATGTGAGGGATGCAACGGAAATAAGCGATGTCATAGGCTCCGTGATGTGTGGGACCATCAGCTCCGGCAAAGCCTGCCCGATCCAGACAAAAATTTACCGGCAGGTTTTGAATACACACATCATGAATCACCTGATCATAGGCACGCTGCATGAATGAACTGTAGATGTTACAAAAAGGAATCAGCCCTTGCGTGGCGAGACCTGCTGAAAACGTAACCGCGTGCTGTTCGGCTATGCCTACATCAAATGCACGATGCGGCATTTCCTTCATCATGATATTCATGGATGATCCGGACGGCATAGCGGGGGTAATCCCTACAATTTTATCATTAGCTTTGGCCAGTTCCACCAAGGTGTGACCAAACACATCCTGGTACTTAGGTGCCTGTGGCTGATCGTATACTTTCTTATGAATTTCCCCGGAAATTTTATCAAATGTGCCGGGGGCATGCCAGGTGGTGGCGTTACCTTTTTCGGCCGGGCCATAACCTTTCCCTTTCACAGTAACACAATGTAAAATCTTCGGGCCTTTGATGTCTTTCAGATCGCGGAGCACGGCCACCAAATGATCCACATCATGACCATCAACCGGCCCAAAGTACCGTAGGTTGAGCGATTCAAAAAGATTGCTTTGGCTGAGCAACGTTGACTTGATGCCGTTTTCAACTTTAGATACGATTTCCTGTGCATTTTTTCCAAACGAGGAAAGCTTGCCTAATAAATTCCAAACCTCGTCTTTGAGTTTGTTATACGTCTTCGAGGTAGTGATATCTGTTAAGTAGTCCTTTAACGCCCCTACGTTTGGATCGATGGACATGCAATTGTCATTGAGGATAATGAGAATGTTGCTATCTGCAACTCCGGCATGGTTCAATCCTTCAAAGGCCATTCCTCCGGTAAGTGCACCATCGCCAATGACAGCAATATGCTGACGGTCGCGTTCATTCTTATAGGCGGAAGCCACTGCCATGCCCAAGGCTGCTGATACCGAAGTGGACGAATGGCCGACTCCAAACGTATCATATTCGCTTTCTTTTCTTTTGGGAAATCCGGAGATGCCCTTGTATACACGATTGGTGTGGAAAACATTCTTTCGGCCGGTCAGAATTTTATGACCATAGGCCTGATGACCCACATCCCAAACCAATTGGTCATACGGAGTATTAAAAACATAATGTAGGGCCACGGTTAGCTCTACCACCCCCAGACTGGCACCAAAGTGGCCTCCATACACGGACACATTGTCAACAATAAACTGGCGAAGCTCCTCACACAAAGCAACCAACTCGGCCTGATTCAGGTTTTTTAGGTCTGCCGGGCGCTCAATTTTCGACAATAATTTACCGGGGGTAATCAGCATGGACTCAATTTTGGGGACTGTATATCTTAAAACAAGACATGAAGGTAAGTGTTTTCCCGGATTTTAAAATCGAATCGGGGCGGCTGGCGTTTTTGCTGCCGGTGATTTTCGTGCATCGTTTGTGGGAAACTCGTGTGCGGGCACTTCTGCTTTCTTTGTCAGGATGTTTACTTTTGTGGTTCTATGACTACGACCGCTGCCGAAAATTTTGAAATCAGGCTTCCGCTGTTTGAAGGCCCTTTTGATTTATTGTTGTTTTTTATTGAACGTGATGAACTGGAGATCAACGACATTCCGATTGCCAAAATCACCAGCGACTTTCTGGATTATATCCACCGGTTGGAACAATTAAATGTGGAGTTGGCCAGCGAATTTATACTGGTGGCAGCGACCCTGATGCGGATCAAATCCAAAATGCTTCTTCCCCGACCGCAGATAGATGAACAAGGCAATGAAATTGATCCGCGCGAGGAGTTGGTCAAGCACCTGATGGAATACAAAAAGTATAAGTCGGTGGTGGATCAGTTCCATAAAATGGAAGAAACAGAATTGATGAAGGAAAAGCGGGGTAACCTGATGAAGGAGTTACGCTCGCTGGCCGAAGTCACCAATGTGGAAGCGGAACTACAGGATGTGGATTTATTTAAACTACTTACCGTCTTTGAAAAAGTTCTGAAACGTGCCGATGAAGAAAAGAACAAACCGGTTCATCAGGTGATTCAGTATCCGTACACCATTGAAGGACAAAAGGAGTTTATCTTACAGGAAGTGGTTTCGCGGAAGCGTGTGGCGTTTGTCGAGCTGTTTGAAAAGGCACCTACACGGATTGCCTTGATTTTTAACTTTTTGGCTATCCTTGAAATGCTGGCGTATGGTCAATTGACCATTCAGCAGGGAGAGGGATTTAATAATTTCTGGGTGATGCCGACCGGAGAAGAGGTAACAGAGCCATCAGCCTCTGAAGAGAACTAAGCTTCAGCTATAATTTGAAGAGCTCACGCAAGAGGTAAGAAACTTTAAAAGTATCCGGGGTTCAAAAGCAGAGTTCACCTGCTTCCATTTTGTTACCTGCTCGCGAATTGCTTTTTGCCTTCCTCCAAAAAAGCAACAAACTTATCCGCATCACGATCATAGCCGTAAGGAGCTACCAGAACGGTTTCATCCGGATGAATGAGTACATAAAAGGGTTGGGCATTGTTTTGTAATCTGCGGATTTGCAAGTCGGCATTTTGCTTGCCGATGGTTTTTTTAACCTTCTGATCATACTCAGAAGTATACCAATCACCCTCTGGAAGCTGAGTTTTATCGTCCACATATAAAGCAACGATTACATAGTCATTCCGGAGACGTTCCAATACCCGTAAGTCACTCCAGACCACCGCTTCCATTTCGCGACAGTTGGTACAACCGTGTCCGGTAAAATCGATGAACACAGGTTTGTTTTGCTCTCGTGCGCACCGCACCGCTTGTTTATAATCAAAATACCCCTTTAGCCCATGCGGCAGGTGAAGAAAATCAGCATACTTGGGAGTTTCGCACAGAATGCCCCCATCTGCGGCATGCCGGGGAGCAAAATCATGTGTATACATAGGAGGCAGATAACCCGCCAATGACTTTAGTGGTGCTCCCCACATGCCAGGCACCAGATACATCACAAAGGTTAAGACTCCGATGGCAAGCGCCACGCGTGGCACACTCACCCGCGGATCTTCCGCATCTTTGCCTGTGTCTCCTGGCAGCCGGAAAAACTTGAGCAGATATAACCCCATTAATAATCCTATGACAATCCAGATGGCTATGTTGATTTCGCGATCCAGAATGCCCCAATGAAAGGCCTGATCGGCAATACTTAAAAACTTAAACGCCAGCGCCAGTTCAATAAAGCCCAGCATCACTTTTACCGTATTCAACCATCCTCCTGATTTAGGTAAGGATTTCATCCACCCCGGAAAAAAAGCAAACAGCGTAAACGGAATAGCAAACGCCAATGAAAAGGCAAACATACCTGCAATGGGCTTTAAAAACTCTCCGCCAGCAGAAGTTACGAGCAAACTTCCTACGATCGGGCCGGTACAGCTAAATGAAACCAATACCAGCGTAAAGGCCATAAAAAACACGCCTGTCAGACCTCCCTTTTCGGCTTGCTGATCTACCTTGTTGATGAACGTACCGGGAAGAGCAATTTCAAACCATCCCAGAAAGGATAATCCAAACACCACAAACACGGCAAAGAATACCAGGTTCGGAATCCATTCCGTTGACAGATGATTGGCGGTTTCGGGACCCATCAGCGGAGCCAAGGCAGCGCCAATAAGTGTGTAAATCGCTACAATACTCAATCCATAGATCAACGCTTGAAAACGTGAACGCCCTGCGCCTGTAAAGAAACTCACCGTCATGGGAATCATCGGAAACACGCATGGAGTAAGCAAAGCAGCTAACCCGGCCAAGAAGGCAAGCAACATAAAACCCCAGAGTGATTGGTTGTTTGCGCCTGAATTCAAACGGGCGTCAAGAATCGGCCCCTGAATTTCGTTTGAGAGCACAGGGGGTGATTGAATCTGGAGGTTGGAGGTGTCCCTGGCAACGATAGTATCATCCGTACGGGGCGCTTGAATGGTTCCGGGGTCAGGTATCGGTTGAGCCTGGCCAGATGCTTGCGCAGTAAATGAAAAATCATCCAGCCCCGGAATACAACGGCCATCTACTTCGGTGCATACCTGATAATCGTATTCGCCTTTGATAACGAGGTTCGGCTGGAGCACTTTTATGCGCTGACGAAACTCGGCCTGCTTTTTAAAAATTTTGACATCGCACTCAAAGATGTCATCGCGTTTATCCAATGGTTGAATAGCGATGAGTTTGCCGACCAACTGAAAACTGGGATGATTTTCAATAGTGATGCTGGTGCGAATGGGGCCATCTTCACAGGGAAATTCGGATGAATACAAATACCATTGAGGATTAATGGAGGCGGTAAACACGATTTCGGCCTCCTGACCCACCACTAGCGAGGTTTTGTTGAAGGTGGGGGCCTTCCATTTAACGGGTGTCAGAATTTGGGCCTGAAGAGAACCGAAACAGGTAAAAACAAGCCAAAACAGGCAAAAACGGAGTATCATAGAGCTCAAAGGTAATCAGCTAACGTCAAAAGGGATGTCCCATGCCCGTCTTTAACTAATTTTTAAACAAGAAAATTCCTGTAATTTTCGGGACTCTCCCGCAACTAACCATGTGTAAATCACGTGTCAATGAATTCAAACCTAATAACAAACAAACCAATTCCAGTGATTATGAAACGTAGCGTACTATTTTTAGTAACCCTGCTGTCTTTTGCGGTGGCACAAGCCCAGACGGTAGATGAGATTTTGGCCAAGTATTTTGAAAATACAGGTGGCCAGGCCAAATGGGAGGCTCTGCAAGGGCTGAAGATGACGGCCAAGTTAAACATGCAGGGCATGGATCTTCCGATGAACATGATTCAAATGAAAGATGGCCGGCAGATGTCTCATATAAGCTTTCAGGGCATGCAATTTCATCAGGAGGTGTTTGATGGCACCACCTTGTGGGGCACCAATCAAATGACCATGAAGGCCGAAAAGAGTGATGCCGAAACCACTGAAAATTTTAAAGCAAACCTGGGCGGAGATTTCGCAAGCCCATTTTTAAACTATAAGAAGAAAGGCTTTAAAGTAGAGCTGATGGGCAAAGAAACGATGGAAGGCTCAGAGGTATTTAAAATTAAGCTGACTAAAAAACCGATCAAGGTAGATGGTAAGGAGACAGAGAATGTAGAGTTTTACTATTTCGATGCCAGCGACTTTGTGCCGATCTTATCCGAGTCAGAGTTAAAATCAGGTCCTGCCAAAGGCACAGTACTTCAGAATAAAATGAGCGACTATCAGGAAGTAAACGGACTGATGTTCCCTTTTTCGATGACCGTTTCGGCCAAAGGTCAACCCGGTGGCCAAACCATCAACATTACTGCCATTGAAGTAAATCCTAAAGTAGAGGCTTCGGTATTTGCCTTCCCTGCTTCCGGTAACTAAAATTAGAACCCTTCACAGAATACTTCGCTCGCGGCCTCTCCCCAACGAGCGAAGTATTTTTTTGACCTAAAAAAAATAAACTATTTATGAAGAAAATTTTCGTTTTAGCTCTTGGGCTTTCGATCTCTTTTGTTTCGGCCGCACAAGATGCCGTGACCAAAGGCAAAGAATTATTTGGAGACATGAAAGCTCGTCACATCGGTCCGGCACTGATGAGCGGTCGCATCACGGATCTGGAACTTCACCCGACTAATGACAGGGTTATTTTCGCAGGTACGGCAGGTGGAGGTGTCTGGAAAAGCAGCAACGGGGGCGCTACCTTTAATCCCATTTTTGATGAACACTGTCAATCCATTGGCTCGGTAGAAATTGACCCCAGCAACCCGGATAACATCATTTGGGTAGGTACCGGAGAAACCTGGACGAGAAATAGTGTTTCCGTGGGCGATGGTCTGTACAAAACCATTGACGGAGGTTCTTCCTGGAACAAGATAGCCGGATTTGAAAAATCGGAAAGAATTGCATCTGTCCAGGTCAATCCTAAAAACTCGGATGAAGTGTATGTGGGAGTCCTCGGAGCGCTCTTCAGCGATAGTGAAGATCGGGGAGTTTATAAAACCCTGGATGGTGGTAAAACCTGGAGCAAAATCCTGTATGTGGACAAAACCACGGGATGTAGCGATTTGTACATTGACCCCACATCCCCCAACACCGTCTATGCGTCCTTTTGGGAGTTTAGAAGATCTGCCTGGAATTTTAATTCCGGAGGAAACAACAGCGCACTTTATAAATCAACTGATGGTGGTAAAACCTGGGCAAAAATCCACAAAGGGTTCCCAGCCGGTAAACTAGGACGTATTGCATTTGCGGCTGCGCCATCCAACACCAAAATATTGTATGCTGTGATTGAATCCGAGAAGGATACCGACAAAGGATTGTACCGGAGCGAAGATGGTGGAGCCAACTGGACGAAACTCAATGGCGATTTTGAATTAGTGGTTCGTCCTTTTTATTTCTCACGCATTGAAATAGATCCTCGCAATCCTGATATCATTGTAAAAGCAGGGTTATCGGGTTCTATTTCCCGCGATGGCGGCAAGACATTTAAAACCCTGGGGCCGATGCATTCCGATATTCACGATATAGTGTTTGATATCAAAAATTCTGATCGGATTTATGCTGGCACCGATGGCGGTGTTTATCGCTCGTGGGATGGCGGCACTACCATGGAGATGGTAGAGAATATTCCTGTCTCCCAGTTTTACCACATTAGTGTTGACAACGAAGATCCTTACAATGTGTATGGCGGCTTGCAGGACAATGGTTCCTGGTTTGGGCCTTCGTCTTCTCCCGGAGGCGTGGAAGCCAGTGACTGGGTTCGAGTAGGAGTAGGTGATGGCTATCGTGTGTTACCTCATCCCACTAAAAAACTTGTTTACTCAGAAATGCAAGGTGCTGAAAATGTTTGGCGTTTTGATCCGGCTAAAGACCAGGCTAAAACCATTCAGCCATTAGCCGTGAAGGGCGATCCTAAACTACGGTTCAACTGGAATGCACCCATGGCTACCAGTGCCATTAAACCCGATCGCTTTTACTTTGGAAGTCAGTTTGTGCATCGTTCAGAGGATATGGGTGAAACCTGGGTAAAAATCTCACCTGACCTCACCACCAATGACCCCGTTAAAACGGAACAGGGTAACTCCGGAGGCTTATCACGCGACAACTCTGGTGCAGAAAATCATTGTACTATTTTCACCATTGCCGAGTCTCCGCTGGATGAAAACATTGTTTGGGCCGGAACCGATGATGGGAATATACAAGTAACAAAAGATGGAGGAAAAACATGGACAAATGTCGTAGCCAACATTCCCGGGCTGCCTAAGAATACCGCTTGCTGGCACATTGAAGCCAGTGTATTTGGCAAAGGAAATGCCTATGCGGTGTTTACGGGATATCAAAAAGGAGATATGGCCACCTATGCTTACAAAACTACTGATTTTGGTGCCACCTGGAAGTCGGTTATCACCCCGGAAGTCATTGGTTTTGCCCGCAACATCCAGGAAGACTATGAAAATGAAAATCTGTTGTTTCTGGGAACAGAATTTGGTTTGTATATCACCCTGGATGGCGGCAAGAGCTGGATGAAGTTCACCAATAATATGCCTTCCGTATCGGTTCATTTTATTGAACTACAAAAGCGCACGAACGATTTAGTGTTGGGAACTCATGGAAGGGGTGTTATAATCATAGATGACATCAGCCCGCTGCGGCAGTTAAATGAGCAAGCGATGGCCAAGGATCTTCATTTCTTTAAAACGGCACCGGCCATCATTCCAGAGTCCAATGGTTTTGGAGGCATCGCTACGGAGACTCAATTTGTTGGAAACAATGCCAGTCGGGCAGCTAAAATTGTATACCATTTGAAAAAGCGTCACACCCTGGGCAAGATGACAGTGGAGATTCAGGATATGAATGGCAATAAGATTACTGAACTGGATGCCGGAAAAGCAAAAGGCATTAACATCATTCAATGGCCGTACAACATTCGCCCACCCAAAGTAGCTGCGGGTAAAACATTTGTGTTTGGCGGATTTACTCCTTTACGTGTACCCGCTGGCACCTACAAGGCTGTGATTCAGAAAGGAAAAGATACGTATACCAATGAGTTTGTGGTACAGTATGACCCGAAGTCGGATATCCCGCTCGCGGATCGTGAGCAAAACCAGAAAGTTGCCAGGAAGTTATTTGATATGACGCAGGAACTGGCCTACCTGGTGTATGAATTAGATGAGACCACGAAGGCAGCTGAAAATGCAAAAGTGAAGAGCCCGGCCGCAGCTAAGGCGGTAACTCCTCTGATCAATGAACTTTCCAAACTGAAAGACAAGCTTCTCATCACCAAGGGAGATAATTATGTGGGGGCCGGAGAACCTCAGCTACGCGAAGATATGGCCGAACTTTATGGCAAAGTAGCTGGCACATTTTACAAGCCATCCAATGCAGAAATGCGAAACATGGAAGCCATTGAAGAACGTTTTGCTGCGGTCAAGACAGAGTTCAAAAAAATCAAAGATAAACACCTGTCAAAACTGACAGAAGTCAGCAACAAGAATAAACTGGAACCGGTGGTGATTAAATCGTTTGATGAATTTGTAAAGTCATCCGAGTAGATATCTGATGTTTTTCTATTAAAGAAGACTACTCTTCAAAGGGTAGTCTTTTTTTATGCTAGTGAAAGATCAATCAGGCAATCTTTAATACTTTCTTTTCGGAGGAGTCCATTCCTTTTTCATGGGTAGTTGTAACGGCAAAAAGGGAGACGGGTACTTGTTTGCCTCGCAGTTCAATAAACCCGACCGGGTTGATAAATAGTCCAAGCGTGTCCTTTAACTTTTCGATAACCTCTAAAGATGCCAAGAGGTCAGTCTCATACGTGTTGCATAAATCCTGGATACGGGAGGTGGTATTTAACACGTCACCAGAAAAAACAATGTCCTTTTTGATTTTACCGATCTCCCCAATAGTTACCTGGCCATAATGCAGACCAGCCTTAAAGCGCGGCACCACTCCGTACCTTTGTTGATAGCCTTCGGCCAATGATTCAATTTTTCGTTTGATTTCAAAAAAGCATTGAATACAATTGTTCTGACGAAGGCCATTCTCCAGATCCCAATGAATAATTATCTCATCACCGACATATTGATAGATTTCTCCATGCGTGTCAATGATTGGTTCGGTGATATCCGTAAAAAACTGATTAAGCAGTTCAAACCATCGAACATGCCCCAATTGTTCCGCCAGTGTTGTGGAGGAGCGGATATCTAAAAACATAAAGATGCGTGACTCTACTTTCGGGCGATGGTATTTCCCCTGAAGCAGGCGGAGAAATACGCCTTGACCATATTTGTCATTGACCTGCAAAACGATCATGGTGACAGCCGATATGAGAGACCAAAACAACAGGGTGTGCACCACCCCGTAGCTTCCCAAAAACTCCCAGGCATTGTTGATGACATGCTCATCCCACAGAGGTAGACCAAAATACAAGCTATTGTATAATAATGATCCGGGTACGGAGATGAGAATGATGGAAAAAGCGATAATGACGGTATCTATCAACAACACAGCCCCCAGATGCAATTTGCGCACTTGCTCACGCAGAAAATAAACGATGATACCTCCGGCAAAAAGGCCGGCAGCCGGAATCAGCAGAGCGGTGGTTAGCAGGTTAGTCTCCAGGTGGTAATGCGACATGCCTCCGTTTTCCTGGGTGGCCTTCAGAAACAAATGATCCAGAACAGCAAAGATCAACGCGATGATTGTCCACACCACACTGATGGTGAGTACGGTACGAAGCTTAATGCGTTGAGATCGGGTAAAAGACATGAGCGTATGTGAGGAGCAACAAAAAACCGGTAAATAAGATTCACCGGTTAGAATAGACGTGTCCGCCTCATTTTTAGTTTCACTTACTTTGAAAAGTGCTTATAAAAGGCGGTAATGGTCTCAATACCTAATAAGAAATTTTGAATGCCATAGTGTTCATTAGGAGAGTGTAAGGCATCCGTATCCAATCCAAAGCCCATCAGCACCGTGTCTACTCCCAACTCTTTTTTGAAGAGGGCGACAATAGGAATGCTTCCGCCATCTCGCGTAGGGATGGGTGTTTTTCCCCAGACTTCTTTAAAGGCAGCTTCCGCAGCACGATAACCACGGGAAGTCGTTGCTGTCACCGCAGCTTCGCCCCCATGGTGAGGAGTTACCTTTACTTTTACAGTGGGGGGGGGGCGATGGATAAAAAGTGTTTGGTAAAGAGCTCCGTGATTTCAGCAGGGCGCTGGTTCGGTACCAGACGCATGGAAATTTTAGCGGAAGCTTTGGAGGGCAATACCGTTTTGGCTCCTTCGCCTGTATAGCCACCCCAGATGCCGTTACAATCAAGTGTCGGGCGGATGCCGGTGCGCTCCAGGGTAGTATACCCAGCTTCACCGGTTAGTTCCGCAATCCCCAGTTCCCGTTTATACTCAGTTGAATCAAAAGGGGCTCGGTTCAAAGCCTCACGTTCAGCCTGAGACAGCTCTACAACCTGATCATAAAACCCAGGGATGGTTACTTTTCCATTGGAATCATGCAAAGAGGCAATCATCTGACTCAGCACATTAATAGGATTAGCTACTGCGCCTCCGTACACCCCGCTGTGCAGATCACGATTGGCACTGGTAACCTCGACCTCCAGATAACTTAATCCTCGTAACCCCACCGTGATGGAAGGTTGATCCAGTGAAATCAATGAGGTATCGGAAATAAGAATAACATCCGTCAGAAGTTGATCCCGATAATTTTTAACAAAAAGCGGAAGGTTATCCGAGCCCACCTCTTCTTCTCCTTCAATCATAAACTTCACATTGCAAGACAAGGCATTGTGTTTCATTAAAATTTCAAAAGCTTTGATGTGCATGTAGAACTGACCTTTGTCATCACACGCTCCCCGGGCATAAATTTTTCCCTCGCGTACGGTTGGTTCAAAAGGAGGTGTATTCCACAACTCAAGCGGGTCGGGCGGCTGCACATCGTAATGACCGTAGACCAATACCGTTGGCAATTTTGGATCCACTACTTTTTCACCAAAAACGATCGGATGGCCATTGGTTTCCACCAACTCTACACGATCGGCCCCAGCTTCGAGAATCCGGTCGCGGACATACTCAGCCGCTTGGCGTACATCTGTTTTATGACGACTGTCCGCACTGACAGAAGGAATCCGCAGTAATTCGAAAAGTTCGTGGAGGTATCGGTCTTGATGGGCGGTGATATAAGCTTTTGTCATGGATGTAAAAATATATCAGCAAAATAAGACATTCTTTTCGCATCAACCACCCATTGACCGCATCTGGTGTGGCGCCTTATATTTGCAGGCACAAAAAATTAAGTTGTATGAGACAGTTGATAATTCTTATCGTATTCATTTTTGGTTGGATGGGCTGTTCCAGTTCGGCCAACGATACACCATCTGTATCCTCCAATGACAATGGTACCAACAATGAGTTAAATGATGTTCCGGCCGGGGCCATCCGGGAAGTCTTCCCAGACCAACCGGAGATGGAGAAGGTCATACTAAAAGATGCCAGCGGATCAACCATACTGTCGGGCACGTTATTAAACGGAAAAAAAAGCGGTGTCTGGACAGAATTTCAAAACAATGGCGCCATCAAAACCATGACAGGATATGTAAATGGGTTGAAAGAAGGGATGTTTATTGAAGTGAACAATAATGGTCAGGTGGTTAAAAAGTGTGAGTATCACAATAACCTGCGCCACGGACAGTATATGGAGTTTGAGTATATGTCCACCAAAGAAGAACGCTTTTACCAAAATGATAAGCTGGAAGGAACGGTTAAAATATACTACTCCGGAGGCAAAATCATGGAAGAAGGCAGCTACAAAAACGGTACACGTCATGGTATCTCCAAATGGTACGATCAGGAAGGGAACGTGACCATTGAGTATGAATATCAGGAAGGACAATTGGTCAAAAAATAGCCGTTTTAACATTTGTTAACCTTTTTGGCAGAACTAAACCTGACAGAATTTCGTAATCATTCATGTCAGGCATTTTTTTTGCGTGTAGTGAAGTGGATTAGAGGAGGTCTGTTACCTGACATGCATGCATAAGCCCTCCTCTATTCCGAAGGAGTACTAAAACGATAAAGATCTATGAAACAATTTGGAAGTTGGGTTTTGGCGGCCATAGCCGGAAGTGCGTTAACCCTGGCGGCCCATCAGTATTTCTATCCCCCACAGCAAGGGGTTATCATTGAACGGAGCAGTGGTGTACCAACCTCCCAGGTCGCATACACCGTGAATGAGAATGGAGAGGCCATCCCCTTGGATTTTACGGGTGTTGCTGAAAAAGTGACCAAAGCAGTTGTCCACATTAAATCGAGCGCGACCGGAGGGCGAACAAATTCACGTCAGGAGCGAGACCCGATCCGTGAGTTTTTCTTTGGTCCGGGCAGCCCCTATGATCAACAAGGACCAAGGGTAGGGACGGGCTCAGGAGTGATCATTAACTCCGATGGTTACATTGTCACCAACAATCACGTGGTGCAAGGGGCGGAGGTAGTGGAAGTGACCCTTAACGACAACCGGGTATTTAAGGCAGAAGTGATCGGTACCGATCCGGACACGGATTTAGCTGTTATTAAAATTAATCAGAAGGATTTGGCGCATCTTTCCTTCGTTAATTCCGATCAGGCAAAAGTGGGTGAGTGGGTGTTGGCCGTAGGCAATCCTTTCAATCTGAATTCTACGGTGACTGCGGGAATCATCAGTGCAAAGGGACGAAACATCAACATCATCAACAGCAACCGAAGCATGGAAGAATTGCAGCAAAAAGGAAATACTGCCATAGAATCGTTTATTCAAACCGATGCGGCCATCAATCCGGGAAATAGTGGTGGGGCGTTGGTTAATCTGAATGGTGGGTTGATTGGCATCAACACAGCCATTGCCAGCAACACCGGTTCCTATGCAGGTTATGGATTTGCGGTACCGGCCAACATTGTCAGTAAAGTGACGGAAGATCTCATCGCTTTTGGAACGGTGCAGCGCGGTTGGCTAGGCATTCAAGTGACCAGCGTGACCCAGCAAATGGCCAAAGAAAATGACCTTTCCATCAACGAAGGGGCGTATGTCAGCGATTTTGCAGAAAAGAGTTCGGCCAAGACTGCGGGTATCGAAAAAGGAGATGTGATTGTGAAACTGGATGATACCGAAATTAAGTCGAGCACGGCCTTGATTGAATACATCGGACGTAAACGCCCGGGGGATAAGGTAAATGTGACCATCAACCGGGCTGGTAAAATCAAAGTTGTTCCGGTCACGTTGAAGAACAGCGATGGAGAAATTGGTACGGTTAAGCGTGAAGCAAAAGATGCTGTGGCTTCGCTGGGAATTGAGCTGGAAGATTTGGATGATAAAACCCTGAAGTCCCTGGATATTGCTTCCGGAGTCAAAGTAAAATCTTTGGATAATGGCAAAGTGGCTAAGTATACGGATATGCGCGAAGGTTTTATCATTACTCATATCGATGAAAAACCGGTAACTTCCGCCAAAGCGGCCAATGAAATCTTAAAAAACAAAAAACCCGGTGAAGCTATTTTATTTGGGGGTATTTATCAGGACTATCCCCGTGAGTATATTTATGCATTACGAATGTAGAATTAAATCCCCGTACAGATGAGACGATTGTTTAGAAAAGGCGAGCGCGTTCGCAGCAAAGCAGATGGAAAAGTGATGGAAGTATGGAAGTATTTAAAATCCAATCTGGTCGAACTTAAATGGTTTGACCTCGATTCGAAGGAGGTTCGAATGAAAAAGATGAAAGAAGATAAGCTATCCAAAGCTGCCTGATAAAAGCCCTGCGAAAGCAGGGTTTTTTATTTTCAGGGTTTTTCAACTAATTTCTGTTCACACCAGTCTTACCTTTTATTTTCCTATACAGGCAACATCCTTGGCCAAAGTGGCATTGATAGGGAAAAGACCAACACCATGAGTGAACAAGAACTCGTACAAGGATGTCAGCAGGGCAAAGCACATGCGCAAGAGTTGGTCTATTCGCGCTATGCCGATTACTTGTTTCGGGTAGGATATCGGTATTTGCGTGATGTTGCCGAAACCGAAGACGCTATCATCATCATGTTTACAAAAGCGTTTAAACACATTTCCGGTTTTCACTATAAGGGCAGTGGAAGTCTAAAAAGCTGGATCAAGAAAATCCTGATCAACGAAGCGCTTATGCGGTTACGTAAAAAGTACAGCTTTAATCTCCTTGAGCGGGTAGACGATCATGAGATTGAAACAAGTTTGGAAACCCTGAGCGAATTGGAAGCCGAAGATATTTATAAAACCATTGATCAACTACCAGAAGGATACCGAACGGTCTTTCATCTGCATGTAGTGGAGGGGTATAGTCATGAGGAAATCGGACAGATGCTTTTAATTACGGATAGTACCTCCCGGTCGCAGTTGTTTAAAGCTAAAGCGCATTTAAAGAAAATACTTACCCGCGAAGGGTTTCACTATGGAACATAAACACGATCAAGTGATCCGGGAAAAACTGGAGAGCCTATCTTATCCGTCTATGTCGTGGAGAAAGGAGGAGGTTTGGTTAAAGATCGAACAGAATTCTACCCCTCGCCTCACCATTTCATGGACTTATCGCGCAGCGGCCATCATCATGACCATGGCATCGTTACTGATCGTCTCTCAACAGGTATGGGATCATCAGCAATCAGAAAGAAAGATCAGCCAATTAGAAAAAAGGCTGCTTTTACAAGAACCTCTGGTCGGGCTTTCAACTACTCCGGGCACTTGGATCATATGCATCCCTGAAGAACCCTCCGCAGGGATCACCTCCTCTCAAACGAATAATCGGTTGTTTGTTAAACAGTTTTCTTCAAAGGCCTTCACTGAGTCAGAAGTTTTAAATATCTCAGACAGCTTACCATCCGTTACGTTGATCCCGGATGTGATTCACGAAACCCCACCTGATGAGTCACCGGTACCTATCATTCTGGGAGCCGAGCCCCCTGTGATCTATCCGATGAGCAAACGGGATAAACGAATGCGTGTAAAACTCTTCAAACAAGTAGAGCCAACGGAAGTCATGGCTCAATCTCACGAACGACTTTTTATTTCCAGGTCTAAAAAACACTAAATCAGATGAAAAAAAATGTATGGATGGCTGCCTTTTTAGTGGCTCAGGTTTGCTCGGTCTTTGCTCAAAAGCCTACTAATTATTATCCGGATTCCATTCGGCTGGAATTTGCTGATAAGAATACGCTCATCGTGGCTGAGTTGCGTGATTATGCCCGAACACCCCATTTCTTACAGGACTTTCCAGCTTTGCTTTCCGAATGGATAGGATACATTCAAAAAAGTACTCCGACAAACTTTGCTGAAGGCACCCCGCAACGAATTCGATTAAACATTTCTGCCGACAAAGAAACCCAAACTATTGGATTGAAAGGCTCCTACAACGTACAGAGCGAGGGCGAGCGTATGACATTAAACATTGAACCAAATAATTCTTCCACGAGGGTGGTTATCCGCGAAAAAATGTTGACCGAACTGTTTCCACCCGGATGGGAAATGAAAGTGACTAGCCAAAACTATCAGATCACTATTTACTCAGATAAATTTGAAAACATAGCATCCCTGACATCCTCATCATTTGAAGAGTTGGCGAAAGCAATTGATGAAAGTCGCGAGCGAGAATACATTGGGCGCAAGGTCATGTATGCTCGTTTGGTGGTGCGTAAGGGCGCGGTGGATCAAAAGCAAATATCCTACGAACACCCGGGCGACAGGCTGGAAATTTCCCCCAGCGCTGGTTTTGGTTTTGTACAGGATAAATTTTATCCTGAATTAAATGCTTCCGCCATGATTGTCCGGTATAACCGGTTTAGGAAAGCGCACATAAAATATGGGGTGGTTTATAATAATCTGTTCTTCACGGAGCGAACATCGGAATCTTTTCATCTGCAAACCAATTCCTTTGTGGGACTGATGATCAGTAAAAACTTCAGCAAAGAGAATGGCAGTTGGGTAGGTTTAGGAATCAGTTATTTGATACGCAATCGCGGCAATTATTTTGAAAACAAGACGATGAAAATCTATTTGATTAATGAAATGCGAAATTCACGGGTGGATATTGTTCCTGAACTTTATCTGACCAATGATTTTAAAAAACCTGTCTTTGGAATAAAAATGAATTATTCGTTTTAGCAGTTGGGAGGTATGGTACAGGCGTCTTGACCCATCCGGTGTCAGGATGCCTGACATGCAAAACAAAATGTAATATTTCGATTTGTCCTATCCGTTAGCTCCTCCGCCTCCGGGTGTTTCCATGACAAGCCTATCCCCGGGTTTTACCAGCGCATGATCCATGCCCTTCAAAATTTTCTTCTCGCCTTTTTTTAATAACAAGTATTGTCGTCCGGTTTTGCCGGGTTTACCTCCCTCCAGGCCATAAGGTTTTTCTTTGCGATGTTGGGAGAGAATGTTTATTTCCAAGGTCTCCCAAAAGCGAAGAATGCGTGTAATCCCATCACCACCTCTCCATTGCCCCAGGCCTCCGGATTTTTTTCGAATGGCAAAAACCAATACTTGTACCGGATACCGTAACTCCATCAACTCGGGGTCGGTCATTCGTGTGTTGGTCATATGATGATGAATGGCATCCGTGCCATGAAAACCATTTCCGGCACCGGTGCCACCACCAATGGTTTCATAGTATCCAAAGTGAGCATTGCCCATCAGAAAATTATTCATGGTGCCCTGGCTACAGGCCAGTAACCCGAGGGCCTTCAGAAGGGTGTCGGTTAGTCGTTGGCTGACTTCAGTATTTCCACCTACCACCGCAGGCATGGGGTTGCGTTGATGAAAATCAGGGGAGAGCAAGCTTTTAGGCAAGATGATTTGTACGCCATCCATCAGCCCTTCATTCATGGGCACAGGCTGATTCAACCAGAGGCGCAACACATAAAGCACAACACTTTGAACAATGGCGGGGGTTGCATTTAAGTTATTGGAATGAACGGTAGCCGTCCCCGTGAAATCAAAAATCAGATGTTTGCCATCGTTTTTAATCCGTACGCGGAGCGCTGATCCATCGTCCAGCTTTTCGAGGGCCTGCCATTGACGGTGAGGATGGTGCTGCAAATGTCTCTTCATGAGGGCATGGGCATGATCGCGCAACGCGCCCATGTAATGAACGACCCGGTCGGCACCCTCGGTTTCGCATAATTGAATTAACAAACGTTCTCCCAATTGAATGGCAGCCAGAGCCCCACTCAAGTCAGCCTGATTTTCCTGCCATTGCCGGGTTGGAAATGTGGCCTTGCAAAAAAGATCATGGATAGCTTTCCATTGTACTACTCCGGCTTTTACCAAATAGGTAGGCGCAATGATTACTCCTTCCTCTTCCAACGTCATAGCATCGGCAGGCATCGAGCCCGGACGTTTGCCACCAATCTCTGCATGATGTGCGCGGTTGGCAACAAACCCCATGCATTGATGGTGGACATAAACCGGTTTTATTAAAGTCACATCCGGAAGATGCGAGCCACCAAAAGCCGGGTGATTGGTGATAACCACATCACCTTCTTCCCAGCTAATCACTTTTGAAACTTCGCGAACGCAAACGCCCAGGCTTCCCAGGTGAACCGGAATGTGGGGAGCATTTACCACCAGATACCCTTCTGCATCCAACAAGGCACAGGAAAAATCTAGACGTTCCTTTACGTTGACGGAAAAAGATGTGCGTTGTAACAAAGCTCCCATCTCTTCGGCAATGGCGGTAAAACGGTTGGTAAATAATTCCAGCAAAGCCTCCTGCTGTGCAATTTCCGGAAGGATGGTAATCGTCTCTTGCTTTAAAAGAGCATGGTTATTGGCATCCAGCCGCAAACACCAGCCCTTGTCAACGGTGACGGTGGAGTTGCGACTGATCAGCAGAGAAGGTCCCTGAATGACCGCTCCTGTTTGGAGATTTTCCCAAACATAAACAGGAATATCATTCCATCGACCTTGAATATATGATCGGACAACTTTATCCGAAATGGCTTTGTGTTCTTTTACATGACCATGCCCTTTTGACAAAGTCTTCCCTTTTTCCCCCGCGCTCACGCGGATACTCTCTACTTCAATTGGGCGATCCATCCAATGACCAAAAAGCAGAAGATACTTTTTACGAAAGGCTTTACGCAGGTTTACCGCACGCGTGGCATCTATTTCAATGGTTGCTTCCTGTCCCTTAAACCTCAAAAACACTTCCTGTCGGAGAAGCCGGATCTTGGAAGGATCAACGCCATCTGCCTCAAGGGCAGCCTTTGCTTTAAAATAGAGTCTCGCCAGTTTTGATTTTTGAGATTTCTCAAACCTCTCCAGCGAGGTCAATACCAGTGCTTCTGCCTGTCGCTCTCTTCTGGCATGACCTATCCCGTAGGCACTCAGGAGGCCGGCATCGTACGGAATAATGACTTCTGAAATGCCCAACAAATTTCCAAGAGCACAGGCATGTTGACCACCGGCTCCGCCAAAGCACAGAAGGGAATATTGCGAAGGGTCATATCCTTGCTGAACAGAAACTTTGCGAATCGCTTCTGCCATCTTTTCGTTGGCTATCTGGATAAAGGATTCCAGCAAGGTCTCCGAAGGTGGAATAGACCCCGTGGCTCGTTCCATTTTCTTCTGTACTTCCAGCAGGGCAGCTTCGGCTTTGTTTCGATGCAAGGGAAAAGCAAACAGACTTTCATCCAATCGGCCCAACAATAGATTGACATCAGTCATGGTGAGTGGCCCATCTGCACCGTAACAGGCAGGCCCCGGAAAAGCACCAGCGCTGTGCGGACCCACCAATAGCCGGTAGCCATCAAATGAACAGATTGAGCCTCCTCCGGCTGCAATGGTTTCAATCGCTAACGAAGGAGCAAGTATTTTCCGTTGCCCGATTGAAGACTCGTACCGATACGTAAATCCTTGATGGTACAATGAAACATCGGTGCTGGTGCCACCCATGTCAAAGGTGATGAGATGATTCCGATTGGATTTTTCTCCGATCATAGAAGCTCCAACGATTCCTCCGGCCGGGCCGCTTAACAGACTGTCTTTCGGTAAGAATTGTCCCATGCTGACCAAAGAACCGCTACTGGTCATCACCTGAATATCGGCCGAAGCCAGACCGGAGCGAATACCTTGGAGATAATGATGAATCACCGGCTGGAGATAGGCATTGACGACAGCTGTCTCGGTGCGTGGTAAAAAACGAGCCTGACTACTCACTTCACTCGAGAGCGTAACAAACGAAAAACCATTTTTGAGCAGTGCTTTTTTCAGTTGTTGCTCATGTACATCATTCTTATAGCTGTTCAACAGGCATACCGCCACGGATAAAATCTTTTTCTTTTTCAGTTGGCGAATGATCGTGACGATGGCCGCCCCCGATAGTTTTTTCTCGACACGTCCGCTGGACCGAATCCGTTCAGGTACCGGAATGACACAGGTGTATAACGGAAGTTCCTTTTCAATTTTCAACGCGAAAAGATCTGGCCGTTGTTGATTGCCGATGAGGAGCAGGTCTGTAAATCCTTCTGTTATCAAAAGTGCTGTGGCCGCCCCCTTTCTTTCCAGCATCGCGTTGGTGCCTTTCGTGGATCCCAGTCGCATCTGGATAGGCGGAAAAGAATCACTTAACCGTGTTTGGGTAAGAATCCTCGCAGCTAAAACAGGAACTTCTTCACCTGTTTCTATTTCTATGACATCGTGAGGCAACACACTGATTTCCCCCTTGATGTAAACCATCGAGTTAGCGGTGTCAACTGCTTCAATGACGTATGAACGCTGACGATGGCGAAGAGTAAACCCCTGGAAGATGTTTGCCTGGATTGGCCAGAAAAGTTGTACGGAAAACGAATCAGGCGTTAATTGTTTCAACACATTGCCGCGAAGCCTGCTGCTGCTTAAAAGCTTCAGCCGTTGATAGGTGCCCTGAGGGCTAATGCCAAAACAATCGGTAAAGGTACCTCCGGTATCGACCCAGATTTGCCAGTGTTTATTCATTCAATGGACAAAACCACTTGCTTTTTGGGCATGCGGATGGCAATGACGTGACTGAATTGAGAGGCGCCATCGGGTAGCGTGCGCATCACGGGTTGTGTATAAACCAACGTATCGGGTCCGGCTTTTTGAATATTATCACTCAAGGCGCTTGTACCAGCCCCACTGGTATAGGCCTCAATGATTTGCCGCTCGACAGCCAACGCCATGGAATCACCCATTTGAAGCTTTAGGATTTCCACGCCATAGACTACTGCCAATGAATCCACCAAAGAGGCATCATGAATTTGTGAACCTACTTCGCTATTGATTTTTCTTCCAAGCGCAAAAGCCGCTTCGGTGATTTGAGCATCGTTGAGTTTTCGGATTTCCTGAAGACGCATGCCCTCTTTTAAACGTTTGCGTTGCTCTTCGGTAAGATTGCCGCCACAAGAGGAGACCAATACCAGAAGTAAACCAAGCCCGAATATTTTCATAGTCCCAAAGATAGGATTTACCGGTTTCATAAATAGGTGTAGCCCTTTTGATTCGGTCCCTTTTTGTAACCCTATCTGCCAGAGGTTCAATCCTCACCCTGCCGCTTTTCTCGCCCCGCCTTTTCGTTTACCTTTGCGGGCTGATTATGGAAATGAGGGATAAATTAGAAGACATCAAGCTGCGCTTTGAAGAAGTGGGGCAATTGCTGCAGCAACCCGGAGTGGTCAATGATATGAAGCAGTTTACCAAGTTGAGCAAAGAATACCGCGATCTGGAGAAGGTGGTAACTAAATATAATGCCTTTCTGAAAGTTGAAAATAACCTGCAACAAGCCAAATCAGTTCTGGAAACAGAAAAAGATGAGGAATTACGGGAAATGGCCAAGTTGGAGTTGGATGAACTCACTCCGCAGCTAACCGATCTTGAAAATGTGTTAAAGGAGTCACTGATGCCCAAAGACCCCAATGATGATAAAAACTGTATTGTCGAAATCCGGGCCGGAACCGGTGGTGATGAAGCAGCCATTTTTGCAGGAGATCTTTGGCGAATGTATCAGCGTTTTTGCGATCGCAGGGGGATAAAAATGAACGTGATGGACGTCACCGAAGGTACGGCCGGAGGATACAAGGAAGTCATCAGCAGCGTAGAGGGAGAAGGAGCTTTTGGGATTTTTAAATATGAGTCGGGTGTACATCGGGTTCAGCGTGTACCAGAAACAGAGCAACAGGGACGTGTTCATACATCGGCTGCATCCGTTGTCGTACTTCCGGAAGCGGAAGAAGTGGATGTGGAAATCAACCCGGCCGACCTGGAATACCAAACTGCCCGAAGCAGTGGTGCCGGTGGTCAGAACGTAAATAAAGTTGAAACCAAAGTTCAGCTAACACATAAGCCATCGGGCATTGTGGTGGTGTGTCAGGTGGAGCGTTCCCAGCATGGCAACCGCGAGCGGGCACTTCAGATGCTTCGCACAAAACTGTACGAGATTGAAGTGGAAAAACAGCAGGCATTGATTGGCGCCTCGCGTAGAAGCCAGGTGCGCAGTGGAGACCGGTCGGAAAAAATCCGGACGTATAACTATCCGCAAAGCCGCGTGACAGATCATCGGATAGGTTTTACACAATACAATTTACCTGCGGTGATGAATGGAGATATTGATGCCTTTATCGAGCAGTTAAAAATGGCGGAGGCCGCTGAAAAAATGGCAGAGGGCGTGCAATAAAAGGTTTATTCGGCAACCACCACCGCCAGTTTTTTTCCATTGCTACTCACCGCCAGACGAGTAATACCATTGACTGCTTCCGGCATCTTTATGGGAGTCCATTTTTTGAACGCGGCATCATACCAGTATAGTTGACTCCCATCACTGCTCAGGATACGTCCATCCGGGAGCCAGCAAAGATCTTCCCGTCCAGGCAGGGTGTCAGCCAGATCGCTCAACTTCCGGCTTTGAATATCCAGATGTTTAATGATCCAACGATCACTACTGGATTTGTGGACAAAACTCATCGCATTTTGTCCGGGAATTTTATGCAAAGACCTCCCGATATGCGAGGCCAGAATAGTATCTTTTTGAGTGGTGAGATCATACCATCGAAGCGTTTGAGGTTCCCCCAAAACAAACAATAGCAACGTCTGTCCGTCTACCCAGGCATGATACCCAACAATCAAATCATTGATAATTACGAGCGGCTTACCTCCGGCTAACGGATACTTACCCAAGTCTTGTGCGCCATTGTCCCGTTGGATGATGCAAGAGAGGAATTGACCATCGGGGGTAACAGTGGGAGAATACTCGCGTTCGGACGTTTGGGTAACCGAACGCGTGGACTCCTTTTTCCAATGATACTCGATGATATCTGCGCGACCCTCCGTATTAAACGAGGTATAATACAAGAATGGCTTTTGAGGGTGAAAAGAGGGTTGGTTATCATACCCCGGATGTTGAGTAGCATTGACAGGATTGGAGATAACCACGTTGGTGGAGGTAATGGCAAGGTCGTAGAGTATAATTTCGGAGCCACTTTGAGCCAAGGCAAAAGAGCCTACCCACAGCGATGTCAAATACCAAAGGCAAATATGTTTCATAGCACAGCAAGTAACGAAAAAAAAAGATGGGGTAAGATGATCCCCCCATTTACTCTTTTCAACCAGAACAAAAGCACTTCAACGAAAGAAAGGGTTACGTCTGCGGAAGTAAGCCGGATGAATAATCGGTTTGGCGGCAGGAAATTTTTTCAGTTACATTTGAAATTCCATGGGAAATAAAAGTCATTTGATAAGGCAGCCCCTTTTTATAGTCATCATTTTACTAACCGTCAGCTGTGATGTGTTTGAGGAGGTAGGAGAAGTTACTTTTCCGACCACACTGGAGGAAACAATAGAAGTGAATGAGCCAGATCCTTCCAACGGTAAAAACTATATAGCCAGCCGGGTGTTACAACTGGAGAATAACTCCGAGATAGCTCCTTACCTCGATAAACTTAATGATGTTAAAATTGAGTCCATCTCATATCGGGTGACAGCGTTTACAGGCGCACCAAATACCCTGGTATCAGGTACCCTTGGCCTTAGCCAGGCTTCGGCCACGAGCGCCTCACCGGAGTGGGTCATTGAGCTTTCAGAAAACCTCGCCACCTCATCAGAAACCGGATATAAATTGTGGATGATCGATAACACTGTCAAAGATGAATTAGCGACTCTTTTGACAGAACAACGCGAAGCAAAAGTTCATTTGAATACAAGGCTATCTCAGACTCCTGTTCGCTTTAAGATTACTATCAAAGTGGAAATAGCAGTTACCGCTCAAGCTCTCCGGTAATGGCCATTAAAAGCTTCTAAAAATTCTTTTGAATAGAAGCCTTGATATCGTTTTTAAGCTCCTGAATGAACTCCTGCGCATGACCAAAGTCGCAAGCCTCCCGAAAACTTTTCATAAGCTTCGTGGTATCGGGCATGTCAAAATGGATTTTGGAAGTCTCTTCATTGATCTTTTTTCGTGCCCTTGAAAAAAGCTGACGGCAATGATCTTTTTTCTTATTCAGAGTTTGCTGAAGTTCATCGTAGTCAAAATCAAAACCTTCTTTTAGAAGGTAGACAGCCCTTTCTAAAGGCTCCAGCTTGGTGTGTAATATTTTGAAAGCCGCCTGAAGATTAATGTCCAGATCCAGATGCGAAAGATTGGTTTCCTTGAATTTGGTTAACATCTGACCAATATTGATCGAATCGATGTACTGCTCTTTCTTTTTCCGCAAGGATTGCAGGTGCGAAAGGCAATTATTCGTCACGGCTTTGATCAAATAAGCCTTCGTGTTTTCTATTTTTTGATGATCAATGGATAACCATCGGGTAAATGTTTCCTGGACAATATCTTCTGCATCCTGCCTGCATCGCACCAGATTATAAGCGATGGTTTGGAGCATGGGTTGATAAAGAGCGATGGTTTGTGCCTGATTCATAACTATATCAACAACAAAGGAAGGTCAAAAAGTTGATTTTCATTCAAATTACTTAAATTAATCTGCTAACAATCGTTTGCCAGCCTTCTCAAAGCCCCTAAAACAGGTGTTGTAATTTAACTCCGTTCATGAATGTACATTGAGATTTTACCCCGACCTTTGTGACTGGATTATGGAAGCTTCATCATTAACTCCCGAAATAAGGCGAAAACCTATCCTCCGACAAGAGATTGCCTTTTTGATCGTTCATTTGATACCACTGGCCGCTCTTTGGACAGGCGCGACTCTGTTTGATTGGGTTCTTTGCGCAGCACTGTATGTGATTCGCATGTTTTGGGTGACCGGTGGGTATCACCGGTATTTTGCTCATAAGTCGTACAAAACTTCGCGTTGGTTTCAGTTTGTGATTGCTTTTATGTCGCAGACTACGGCCCAAAAGGGAGCACTTTGGTGGGCGGCCCACCACCGCCATCACCACCGTCATAGCGATACTCCGGCTGATCCGCATTCAATGAAAATCTATGGCTTCTGGTATTCCCATATTGGATGGATTGTGGGGCCTGATTTTAAAAAGACAGACTATAAAACCATTGGCGACTATGCCAAGTATCCTGAGTTGGTATGGTTAAATGAGCATTATCTGGTTCCCCCAACAATTCTGGCATTGGCCGTGATGGCCTTAGGGGCATATGTGAATGGTGGGAGTGTGTTATTGATGTTTACCAGCTATGGTTTTTCCTCTCTTTTGATTGGATTTTTTCTCAGCACCGTTATTCTTTACCATGCCACGTTTTCCATCAATTCGATCATGCATAAGGTGGGCACACAACGGTATGAGTCAAACGATGAAAGCCGGAACAGCCTCTGGTTGGCACTGATCACCCTGGGAGAAGGTTGGCATAACAATCATCACTATTATGAAACAGCCGGGCGCCAGGGCTTCTTTTGGTGGGAGATTGACATCACGTATTATATCCTGCGAGGCCTTCAGGCGGTAGGATTGATCTGGGACTTAAAAGAGGTGCCTAAACACATCAAGTATTCAAAGAATAAGGAAGAAGCCAAAGAATTGAGAAAGAGGGAGGCCCTGGAGAAGGCAGCCTGATCTTTCTTGGATACCTATTTGGAAATTTAAGGCGGCACCTTAAATTTGCACTCCCTTAACAGAAATGTATAGGCCCATAAGCGGGAGTAGCTCAGTTGGTAGAGCACGACCTTGCCAAGGTCGGGGTCGCGAGTTCGAGTCTCGTTTCCCGCTCAGGTTTCATAAACCCCTCTCTGGTCACGAGAGGGGCTTATTTTTAATAGGGAGTCAGAAGATTGACATCGGTTAATCTTAGCCTTTTTGAAGATTCACCCGGGTGGTGGAATTGGTAGACACGCAGGACTTAAAATCCTGTGGCTAGTAATAGCTGTACGGGTTCAACTCCCGTCCCGGGTACAAAGTGAATGAATGCGCTCTGCGACCTTTATAAACGAAGAGGAATAATTTACCTTCCGTTTTGTCCCTGTTTTAAATTGCCACAAACCTGCCTCAATAAACTAATTCTGGTGCACCACAATTAACTAAATAATCTACTGCTCATTTGCCTCCTTTTTCGAAAATTGGCGATATCAATTTCAGGAAGAGTTTTTGAGCAAAGCCTACAAAGGCGTTATTAGGGAGGAGGTCTAAACCAGACTGCGGGAAGTAATCCTAACGATATGGCCAAATCATCTTGTAATAATTATCCCAAAATAAAGCTTATATTGGAAAAATTATTCCTAAAACTGGTCTTTTCTGCCTTATTGTGAAAAAAATATCCCAAGAGCACCTTCCTGAACTTGTCTTTGCGGGCAATGAACCAAAATCAAGGAAACAGATTCACAAGTGGCAAAAAGATGGACTTATCAAAAAAATCGCTCCTCGTATTTACACAACAAATTTTGAAGAAAAGCCTTCCGAAATAATTGCGAGAAAGATACTTCATGTCTTGGGTGCTTTGTATCCAGGAAGCGTATTGAGCCATCGCAGCGCTTTTGAATTTAAGCCCACAAGGGCAGGGAATATTTTCGTCACACATGGGTACACAAAAAAAATAAAGCTGCCGGGCGTTACCATTCATTTCCAGAAAGGCAAGAGTCCGATAGAGGGGGATAACAAATTTGTAGGAGAGCTATTTGTATCACAAAAAGAAAGGGCTTTACTCGAAAATCTGCAGATTAGTAAAAAGCCTGGCCCGCAGTCCAAAACATTGACCATCCCTGAGATTGAAGAGAGATTAGAAGAAATCATTACCGTGCATGGGGAAGCCGGGCTAAATGATATAAGAGACAAGGCGAGAAAGATTGCCAGGCAGCTGAACATGTCCAGAGAATTTGATAAGTTAAATAAAATGATCAACTCAATTCTCTCAACGGGAGACGTGAGGAAATTGGAATCCCCTGCTGCAAGAGCCAGGGCGTTGGGTGTTCCCTATGATTCAGCTCGTATCGATTTATTTGAAACTGTTTTCCGAGAACTGGCAAATAGAGAGTTCAAAAATCGACCTGATAAAAACGTAAGCCTAAGATCATTCCGAAATTTTGCTTTCTTCGAAAGCTATTTTTCTAATTATATCGAAGGAACAGAATTTGAAGTTGCTGAAGCAAGGGAAATCATAGAAACAGGAAAGCCCATTCAGGCTAGGCATGATGACTCGAGAGATATCTTAGGAACGTATCAGCTTGTGTCCAATAAAAGAACAATGGGCACGCTTGCCGATACCGCTGAGGATCTGATTAAGATACTTTTGGCTCGGCACAAAACCTTACTTTCTGCAAGAACAACAAAACATCCTGGGCAGTTCAAAGAAAAAAATAACCGCGCTGGTTCCAGCTTCTTTGTTGATTATAAACTCGTACGAGGGACATTGATAAAAGGGTTTGAAATCCATCAGGCACTCAAAAGTCCGTTTGCCAGAGCGGCTTTCATGATGTTTATGGTGAGCGAGATTCATCCATTTGAAGACGGCAATGGAAGGATTGCGCGTGTGATGATGAATGCGGAACTGGTTGCGGCCAAAGAATCCAAAATAATAATCCCAAATGTTTTCAGGATTGATTACCTGGGGGCATTGAAGAAATTAACGAAGCAAGGCAATCCAGATTCGTATGTGAGGATGCTGAGCCGTGCGCATGAGTTTAGCGCAAATGTGTTCGGTGAAGATATTGATGACGTGCAAAACTATCTCGAAAGATGTAATGCGTTTGAAACGGACGAAGATAAAATATTGCGGATTGAGGAAAGGTAAGGTCTCAAGAATTTTACCATTATTTTTGCTCACTAATACTTTTTTAAGTAACTGTTAATGAACAAATTAAAACTTTATTAATGTACTCCCGCCCCGGGTACTTTTTAAAACATTCAAAGTAGCCTTGCCAGCTGAATTCTTCCGCTCCCTGCTTGCCATTTATCATGTTTCTGTCCCAGCATCCGTTTTTTCGATTTCTTTGTGAATGCTGAATAAGACACGGCTCTACTACACCTTGCAAATTGGCGGATGGTCAGTATATGCCATTGTCCAGATTGTCTCCAGTTCATTTGCCTCCATCCGCGAAATCAGCAGCCAGCGAATCGTCTTTTTACTCTATGAAACCCTGCTTTGTCTGCTGGTCACCCACCTGTTTCGGTTTCTGATCAATAAAAGACAATGGTTATCCTATGGGTTTCCCCGGCTGATTCCCCAGGTGGTGTTATCCGTTTTTGTCATGGGGATGATCGTTTATGTGTTGCGCATCCCGGTGGCATTGCCGCTGGGACTATACACTCCGGTAGAAGCGATTGATTTGACGGTTTTTTTAGGTCAGTCAGTCTACTATGCCATTGTATTCTTCATCTGGTCAGTTCTTTATTTTATCTACAACTACTTTGAGCGCTACAATAAATCGTTAAAGCTGGAGGCCTCTTTGAAGGAGGTGGAATTGAATAACCTGAAATCTCAACTGAATCCTCACTTTATCTTTAATGCGCTTAACAGCATCCGGGCACTGGTCGATGAAAACCCAGTCAAATCCAAAGAAGCCATCAACCAGCTTTCCAATATCCTGCGCAATTCCCTTTCCAAAGACAAGAGCATCCTGACCACCTTTGATGATGAATTAAAAGTGGTACGCGACTATCTGGGACTGGAAAGTATCCGGTTTGAAGAGCGGCTGAAGATAGAATACGACATTGACCCCGAGTCATATACCTTTCAGGTGCCTCCGCTCATGGTTCAAACCCTGGCGGAAAACGGAATCAAACACGGCATTTCCAGACTCACTTCCGGAGGAGTTGTGCAAATCAAGACACGGGTAGAAGACGATCATCTGAAAATTCATGTGCGAAACAGCGGAACATTTCAATTTAACCCGTCCATGGACGGTTCGTCAGGCTTAGGAATGGAAAATACCCGACAGCGGTTAAAACTCATTTACGGTGATGAAGCTTCCTTTAGAATAATTACCGAAAACAATAATTTTGTTGTGGCTGAGTTAATACTCCCGCATATTTACCGGAAATAGACCTGACAAATGAAGGCACTGATTGTTGACGATGAGCGGCTGGCGCGCAAGGAACTCATGAAATTGTTGGAAGAACATCCTTCCATTGAAGTCATAGGAGAGGCGGGCAATGCTGACGAGGCAGAGAAAATGATTGAAGAACTCAATCCGGATTTGTTGTTTCTGGATATTCAAATGCCGGGGCGCACAGGGTTCCAATTATTGGAATCGCTGGATACCGTGCCTATGGTTGTGTTTACAACAGCCTACGATCAGTTTGCCATCAAAGCGTTTGAGATCAGCGCTTTGGATTATCTGCTCAAACCCATTACGGCTGAAAGGTTGGCCGAGGCGGTTCATAAAGTGACTGAAAAAGACCGGAACAAAAATGGTCGCACCCGCGATAAAAAGTTGGGATTAACGGATCAGGTGTTTGTCAAAGATGGCGATCGATGCTGGTTTGTGGGGCTGGATAACGTACGCCTCTTCGAATCGGATGGGAATTATATAAAGGTCTATTTTGATAGCAATCGCCCCATGATCCACAAGTCGCTGAATGCGTTGGATGAAAAGCTGGATGAACGGGCGTTCTTTCGGGCCAGCCGGAAACACATTGTGAATTTAAGTTGGGTAGAAGGAATCGAGCCTTGGTTCAATGGAGGGTTAATGGTGAAACTCCGCGGGGGCGATAAGGTAGAGGTGAGCCGGAGACAGGCCGCCAAGTTTAAAGATATGATGAGCCTGTAGTTGGATCTATCGCAGGACCAGTTCAATCAGTTCTTTCTCCACTTTCCAGTCTTTCGCCAGTTTTAGCATGGCGGTGGCTTCCATTTCAGTTACATATCCTTTGAGGTTATTCGATTGCCACGCCATATTGATCAACTCCACTCGCTTTTCTTTGGTATAGTCGCCAATAATATCATTCAGATAGACGCGCGCCCGCTCAAATGCGGTGATATAGTCTTCTGCGATGAAATCAAGAGCCCAGGCCAACTCCTGCCCGGCATCCAGGCGGGCAGACATTTCTTCCAAATCTACTTTTTCAGCTTCATCTAATCCGTGATAATGGAAAATCACAGACTTGAGAAGCATTTGCACTTTTTTTTCTGCTGAAGTCATAGCCAAGAGGCGTTAAAATTGATACTTTTTAATCAGCTATCCATCTCCACCCTAAAAAAATCTGATGCAATCTCATCGGCCACTAACTTCCCCTTTCGGGTCAGGGTAATGATGCTTCCCTGCTGATGAAGGTAGCTATCTTTCAGATACAAGTTCAAGGACTCTGATTGTTCAAAAGCCAAATCATATCCCCAACGCGATTTCAATTCAGAGAGATCAATTCCCCACTTCGTCCGCAACCGGGTAAAAAGATACTCATTGATTTGATTGGTGGGGGAAAGCTGCTCTACCGTAGCAGGAATTTTTCCTTCTTTCAAGGAAGCGACATATTGGGCATTATTCGGGATGTTAAACTGACGGCTTCTTTCTTGAAAACTATGAGCGCTGGGGCCGATACCTAAATACCATTCTCCTTTCCAATAATTACTGTTATGTCTGGCTTGAAAACCTTCTTTGGCAAAGTTGGAAATCTCATACTGTTCATAACCGGCTCGCGGCAGTAGGTCCATGAGCAGTTCAAACTGGCTGACTTCTTCTTTTTCCGAAACAGTTTTGAGTTTCCCTTTTCGGAACCATTGACCAAAGGCTGTCTTCTCTTCGATGGTCAAGCCATAAATTGAAATATGTTGGGGAGCTAGTTCCAGGGCCTGCTGAATGTCGGTTTCTAAATGAGCAGTCGTGCTGCCGGGGAGTGCATAGATCAAATCCAGACTGACATTTCTAAAACCAGAGTCGCGTGCCAACCCAATGGCATCAATTGCCTGATGTGCCTGATGTGCCCGGTTTAACTGCATGAGCAAACTATCCTGAAATGTTTGAACCCCGATACTTAACCGGTTGATACCGAGTTTTTTCCAGTACTCTAATTTCTCCCGTGTCAGGTCATCCGGATTGGCCTCCAGCGTAATCTCTGCTCCGGGGGAGATCGGATAATGCTTGTTAAGCGTCTGAAATAGTGATTCAAGATGGACGGTTGATAAAATGGAGGGCGTGCCTCCGCCAAAGTAAATGGTCTCGATCGGCCTCTGCAGCAGATACTCTTTCCGAAGCACGAGTTCATCCCGCATGGCTGCGATCATGTCGTCTTGGCGGGTCAGTGATGTACTGAAGTGAAAGTCACAATAATGACATGCCTGTTTACAAAAAGGAATATGAAAATAAATGCCGGCCATCTTGCAAAGGTTTAAAATAAATGGAGAAGTCATATCAGCAAGCAATTAAGTTTGTCGGCAGGTGAATCATTCCATACACGAAATGGTACCTTTGTGTATTCATGTTACGGATAGGGTTTCTTTTGCTTAGCCTCGCAGGCTTATTCCATCTGACATCATATGCCCAGGTCTTAACAAAGGACTATCAGGCACATTGGATGGTACCATCGGATCGGGGATATACTCCCTACACTGGTCAAAACGTGTCTACGATTTCTTTCGAAATAGACACCCGCTCCGCATCATCAGGACAGCACTTACAGGTGAAGGACCATCGCCCGTTCGCGATTTTTGTGAATAAAAAATTAGTAGGGACCTATCCTTCGGGGGAAATGTATGTATCTCTGGACAGTCTGCAGAGTGCCTTCGGATCAGTCTTGTGGGTAAGTATTTATCAGCGCGAAGGTGTCCGGTCGCTATCCACTCTTTTGATCGATCCCTCACATAAAGATGACCTTGCCCGATTCCCCCGAACGGGAGCCGCATTTAGTGACTTTTGCACGTCATGCGCCCTCGTATTATTAATTGCCTTTGTAGCTCTTTTCAGAGCGAGCCCTCGTCTGGCGCTGGATTACTTTAATTTTCTCAGACTCTTCTCCTGGCAGGATCGGGAGAGCAATCTACTAGCCGGGCGGTTGACGACCAGCATCAACATTTTTTATTTTCTGTTTACCAGCGCTTTTGCTTCTTTAATCAGTATTGTTTTGGCGCGGTTCATCCCATCTCAGATGACGCTCTCACAGGAACTGTCATTTACGAGTATCGGAGGAGGATTTTTGATCTGGCTCATCCTAACGGCTGTTATCTTTTTGATCCTGATGCTTCGATTGATTTTGGTGAACGTGATGGGCTCGTTGTTTAACGTACCCGAGGCCAACCTTCAGTTTTTTCAATTGGTGCGGGCCATTTTGTTGAATGTGGTTATCTGGTCAGCGATCGGCATCTTTTATGTCATTTTTCAGAGAGGAACAACTCTCTTTTCCTACGCTCCCGACATCATCACCGGAATCTTCGTAGTAGTCATTGGGGTGATGTTTATTAAATTAATGAATCGGGGCAGTTTCACCATTTCGTATTTATTTTTCTACCTTTGCCTCACCGAAATAGTACCGTTGATGATTTTGTCCACGTGGTATTTCGAATGACTTAAAAAAGTTGCAGCCGAACCCGACTTTGTGTTGATATGACTGAAACGGTAATTGACCGGATGCGAAAGGTGAAAAGCATTCTGGTAACACAAGAAGCACCGACTGATCCTACCTCCCCTTATTTCAAGTTGGCAGAAAAGTACAACCTCAAGGTAGACTTTCGTCCGTTTATTCAGGTAGAGGCGGTTCCTTTAAAAGAGTTTCGCAAGCAAAAAATTGAGATCCTTAACTTTACTGCTATCATTTTTACCAGCCGACATGCCGTGGATCATTTCTTCCACATTTGTCGTGAGTTAAAGATTGAAATGCCTCCGGAAATGAAATACTTCTGCATTTCCGATCAGACCTCCAACTATCTTCAAAAGTACATTGTTATTCGCAAGCGCAAGATATTCACCGGTTTGAAGGACACCAAAGATCTGCTGGACATCGTCAAAAAACATAAAAACGAAAAATTTCTTTTTCCTTGTTCAGATATCCGCAAAAGCGATATTCCTGATTTTTTAAGGGAACACAATTTCAATTTTGCCGAGGCGGTGATTTATCATACCGTAGCCGCTAATCTGTCTGATCTGAAAAATGTTTACTACGACATCCTTGCCTTTTTTAGTCCTTCCGGTATCAATTCCCTTTTTGTCAATTTCCCTGACTTCAAGCAAAATAACACCCGCATGGCAGCTTTTGGCCCCACCACGGCAAAAGCGGTGCTGGATGCCGGCCTGATTTTGGATATCGAGGCCCCCATGCCCAATGCCCCCTCCATGACCGGAGCTTTGGAACTCTACATTAAGAAAGCGAATGGCTTGAAGTAATCTTCGTGTAAGAATTAGTGATTTTATTACGCTTTCATTACATCACCGTTGATTCTATCACGCTAAAACCCTTATCTTGTCGTTCTTTTCAGAAACGAATGTCTGCCAAAGGGTTTATTTTAGGTGTTTTTATGATCCTGTCCATGGGCAAATTGCTGGCTCAACAAGACCCGCAGTTTACGCAGTACATGTTCAACACCATCTATTATAACCCGGCTGCCGCTGGTTCAGATGGTGTGACAAAATTCAGCGCTTTGCACCGCAGTCAGTGGCTGGGTTATGAATCCTCTTTTGGAGGCGGAGGTGCTCCCACCACACAATTGATCTCAGCCTCAGCTCCCTTGTTTAAGATTAATAGTGGTATCGGAGGATATGTGGTGAGCGACAGACTAGGCCCACAAACCAACTTGGAAGCACAAGTTTCCTATGCCTATCATCGGATCGTCAAGGGTAGTAAAATCAGCATTGGTATCCGGACAGGATTGTTCTCGCAGGCCATCGACTTTGATAAGTATATTCCCATAGACCCCAACGATCCCTTATTAAATAAAACCGGAAAAGAATCTCAGGTACGTCCAGACATGGCCATCGGTGTATTTTTTCAACGTGAGAAGTATTATGCGGGAGTCAGTTTAAATCACATGATTAAATCTACGTTCGACTTTGGCTTGAACCAGCGGAATGCCCTGGAGCCACACTTGTACATTACAGGTGGATATTTTTATGATATCAATCTGGATCTGAAACTTCAATTTGTGTCCCTGATTAAGACCGATCTGGTCAAAACCACCTTTGATGTGGGAGCCATTGCCTTTTTCAAGGATACCATGTGGGGTGGATTATCCTTGCGCCAGGCCGAAGGACCCACCTTGCTTTTGGGTTATAGCTTCCTGAAAGACAAGTCATTGAGGGCTGGTTATGCGTTGGATTATGTCGTTTCAGGTCAAGAGGCTAAAGCGCCTACCTCCCATGAATTTATGGTTACCTATGTACTTCCGGCTACTCCTGTACTAGGCAAGAAGATTATCAGAACCCCCCGTTACAGGCATTAAAACTTAAATAATTTTGGTTTTTTGAAGAATTTACAGATTTTAGTACCTGCTGCTTTCAATTAAAAGGCGAAAAAGAATAACTTTCGGGTCTGATTATTAAAGAAATAAACAAAAAGGCTGGACGTTAATACCCAACGTATGAATAAAAAAGTGTTTTCAAGAAGTCTGTACTATGCTTTAGTTCTTCTCTCATTTTCATCCCTGACCGGTTGTAAACAGATCAAGGGTCTCTTTGGCGGGGGCAGTGGTCAGGCAGATGGCGATTTAGTTGGGCAATCCAAGTTAGAACGTCCGAGGGGCTATACGTTCAGCGTTCCTTATGGGATGGCTCCAATACCAGCCGGTACGTTCCACATGGGGCAAACCGATGAAGATCCCGCATCCACTCAGATCAATTATAATAAGCAGGTGACCATTGGTCCCTTCTTTATGGATGAGACAGAGATATCAAACGATGAGTATCGCCAGTTTGTGACCTATTGCCTGGGTGATAAAACTGCCCGAGAACCTGAATTTCAGGTGCCGGCTACTCCTACCAATCCCGGTCTGTTAGCAATTATTACTGAGTTTACAACCAATCCAGCCAAATACCTCCCTGATACTACCGTGTGGACAAAAGACTTTTCGCATCACATGGGTGACCCCTTGTTGCATGAGTATTGGGACAACGTAGCCTTCCGTGACTATCCGGTAGTTGGAGTAAGTTGGGAAGCAGCTTCCTTTTTCGGAAAGTGGAGAACACTTTTCCTAAATGATTTCCGTGCCAGCGAAGATGGTGGACAAAATCCTCCCATGCCTCAGTTCCGCCTTCCCTCAGAAGCAGAGTGGGAATATGCTGCCCGTGGTGGTAGAGATATGGCAAAGTATCCATGGGGAGGTCCTTATCTCCGTAACTCCAAAGGATGTATGCTTGCCAACTTTAAACCCGGTCGTGGTAATTTCTATGATGACGGATATGCCTACACCGCTCCAGTAGATTTTTACTTCCCTAACGACTACATGTTGTGGAATATGTCCGGTAACGTTTCGGAGTGGTGTCTAGATGATTTCAGTAAAATATCTGTTCCTACCGTCTGGGACTTAAACCCTCAGTTTATCGAACCTAATGCTTATCAGCAAGAACGATACACTGACCCCAAGTCAAATGAAGAGCGGGTTCGCTTAAAGTATGATGTCCAAGGCAATTTATTATCTAATCCAAATTTCAACGCTAAAAAGGTTATTCGGGGAGGCTCCTGGAAAGATGTCGCTTTCTTTTTGGAAACCGGTACCCGTACATATGAATATCGTGACTCAACCCGTGCTTACATAGGCTTCCGGTGTGCTATGACCAATTTAAGTCGTTCATCCGGAACCGAATTCAATCCATAATCAAATAAGACCCAGTAATCAAAACTTATCATACTAACTAACACTAACCTCAAACTTAAACTATCATGGCAAAGAAAAAAGGCGGATTCATGGAACTCTTTTATGGTTCAATAATGCCCAAAATCTACGGTATCGGTGCAGCGGTCGTAATCGTAGGGGCTCTTTTCAAAATCCAACACTGGTCAGGGGCAAACGAAATGCTTATCCTCGGTTTGGGGGTAGAGGCCTTGATCTTTGCGTTTAGTGCCTTCGAACCAAAGGCCCATGAAGTTGATTGGTCAAAAGTATATCCTGAATTGGCAGAAGAAGAAGTAGATATGAGCACCCGTACGGCCACCCGCATCAGCAACAAGCCCGCGGCCGGAGATTCTCCTCTGTTAAAAATTGATGAGATGTTGAAAACAGCTAAAGTAGATCAAAACCTATTGGATAACCTGGGTAAGGGATTGACTAACCTGGCTACTTCAGCTTCTCAAATGAATAACCTGGCTAACGCAGCCGTGGCTACTAAAGAGTATGCAGATAACGTGCAGAAAGCTTCGGCTTCTTTGAAAGACATGAATACTTCCTATGGCACCGCCATGAAAGCAGTATCAGCGATGGCTGATGCTTCTAAGGATTCAAGCGAATACCACACAGCCGTTCAAAAGGTGACTAAAAACCTGACTGCCTTGAACACTATTTATGAAATGGAATTGAAAGATGCGGATTCTCATGTGAAGAACATGAACAAGTTCTACGAGAGCCTGACAGGAGCTATGACAGGTCTTTCCAAAGTGGGCGAAAACACCAGCAAGTTTACCGGAGAATTGAGCAAATTAACGGATAATCTGACAGCTTTGAATACCGTGTATGGTAGCATGCTGACCGCCATGAAAGGCTCTGGAAAGTAAGCGCTGAAAGTATTAGTTGAAATCGATTTTAAATTTTAAAAATATAACACATGGCAGGTGGTAAGGAATCCCCTAGGCAACGAATGATCGGTATGATGTACTTGGTACTCACCGCCCTTCTTGCCTTGAATATCAGTAATGCCGTTTTGGAGAAGTTTGTTATTGTAGACTCATCGCTCAAGAGGTTAGTAGTCGGTGACTCACAATTTAACGAAGATTTACTCAAACGAATCGAAGGTTCACCCAGTGCAGCAGATGAAGTAAAGGCCGCACAGGATAAAGCCAGAAAAGTAAGAGCATTGTCCAAAGCTACCGTGGAAGCTCTGGAGAAAACGAAGACTGCCTTGATGACCAAAGAAGGCAAGATCATGGAGAAGGAGGAAATGGTTTTGGACACCAACACCCCTGAAGAATTTTTTGGAGATGGTCCTTCCGGTAAAAAGAATCAGGAAGAACTGGTCAAGCTATTAAAGGAATATTCGGACGGCATTACGGCCTTAGGATTTACGGCACCGAAAATGGACAAAACAGTAGCTGACTACGAAGAGTTTAAAGATGCCCCGAAGATCATAGAAGAACATAAAGCGAAAGGGTTCATTGCCTTTACTTTCCATGGAACGCCCATGATGCCAGCGTTGGCTACCTTGACCCAGTTCCAGACAGAAGTATTGGAAGAGGAGAAAAACATTCTGGATAAATTGAATGAAGTCGCCAGAGGCGAAGTAGTGGAGGTTGATCAATTGATTCCTTTGGTGCAAGCCGAATCAAATACGTTGGTAGCAGGTCAGAAATACGATGGTAATCTTTTTTTGGCAGGGTCTGCTTCCGGTGTAAAACCTGAAATGTTTAAAGATGGAAAACCCCTTCCGATGGAAGAGGTAAACTTTGACGGTATCAAGGTGATGTCAGGTAAAATTCAATTCACGGCCGGAGGAGGAAACTTTAATGCGGCCGGTGTTTCTGAACAATCGTTCAAGACCAAGATTAACTATCAGGGCAAGACCGTTGAAAAGGATATTAAGTTCCGCGTATTGCGTCCGGTGGCTACATTCGGATCAGCGGCAGCGGCTACGTTGTATAAAGATTGCGGTAATGAGACAAACGTAAGCATTCAGGGATTGACGGATTTATCAGGTTTGAATTTGTCTGTCGCTGGGGATCAGGGTTCCGTTCAGAAAATTGCCCCAGGGAAGTTTGCCATTATCCCCACACGCGGTCAGTGCAATGTCAATGTTTCTCTCAACGGACAGTCCATCGGTACACAGAAATTTGAAACACAGGATGTTCCCCTTCCGATTGCTAAAATTATGGTAGGCCCTCAGGCAGTAGATCTTGCAAAAGGAATCCCTGCCGGAACAGGAACCATTCGCATCGAGCCGGAAATCCTTGATCAAATCTTTACAAAGAATAACCCTCGGGATAACAAATACTTTGTGACAGGGTTGACGCTTCAGATTAACGGTGGATCACCGATTCGCGTAAATTCAGGAACCATTCAGTTGGCTCAATATAATTTGCGCAAAGGTGACAATATTCAGATTTCACAAGTTCAGGTTCAGCGTCCGAAATACACCGGAGGTAACTCACAGGTAAACGGATCGAAAATGAGCGTACAGTGCAGAATTAATTAATCATCAGACATGAAATACGTTTTATTAGTTTGTCTAGGGCTTAGTATAGTAAGTGCTTCGTGGGCGCAGGGAACCGACACCGTTTACAATAGGAACGGGATGGAACATATTGCCTACTACGAACAATTCTTTAAATATCGTGTCAACCGGATCATTGACTTGAATGAGAAGCAAAACACGGGTCTTAACTCCCGCAAAGGCTCGCTCGCACGGTTGATCCTCGATTTGATCAACGAAGGCAAATTGAAGACGTATGGTACCAACATTGGTGACCCGGCTGATTTTGAAGAGACAGTGGCAGACACGGTCGCTACTGTGTTAGGTTCAAACTTTGTGCGCTCACAAACCAGAGGGGATTGGAAAGCAACTGAATCCTATTATGCCGGTGACTATGTCATTTTTGAAGGCAAAGTTTATCAGGCTCGTCAGGAAGTAAGACCTCCTGCCGCTCCCCGTAAGGGACAACCTGCCGGACCGGCACCCAAAGACCCCAAGTCTGACGATCTGACCTGGGCCGATCAGGGAGATCTGAACAATACCTTGAAAGAAAGCAATGTAGCAGGGTTTGAACTGATTGAAGACGTGATTTTTGATAAGCGCAGATCCAGACTCTACTACGATGTATTGGCCATTGGAATTGCACTGGAAGATCCTGCTTCTGGGCGGTTAACGAGTCGGTTCATTATTTCTTACAAAGAGCTGGTAGGCGAGATTCAAAAGTTAGCCAGAAGCAAGAATATGAGTGATCGCAGACGAGTGATGTGGCAAAACCAATACAATCCTTCTGAAGGAAAGACATTCCTGGAAGCATTCAAGCTACGCTCGTTCCATGGAATCATTACCAAGGTTGAAAACCCGGAGAATGCAACCATTCAACAGATTTATGAAGCCAATGGGCAGCCTTATGACATCATTGCTTTTGCCCGCTGGGAAGAAGAAATGAAAATCATGGAAAAGGAACATAACCTTTGGGAATACTAATTTCAATACCATTGATAAACAAAAGGCTGTCTGAGAAGGCAGCCTTTGTTATTTAACCCCGGAATGCATGAATATCAGACGTGGTGAAAAGAAAGACTTACCTCAGGTACTCGTATTGGTTCGTGAACTAGCTGAATATGAACGTGCGCTCCCTGAGGTGACCAATACCCTGACGGACATGGAGCGGGATGGGTTTGGAGATCAACCAATTTACGGATTTTTTGTAGCGGAAGAGCGTGATCAAATCATCGGGATTTCTGTATACTTTTATCGATACTCAACCTGGAAGGGGAAGCGATTGTATCTGGAAGATATCATTGTCACCGAATCTTTTCGGGGCAAAGGGATTGGAAAGCTTTTGTTTGAAGAAACCATGCGACAATCACAGGAAAGCCAATGTACCGGAATGATGTGGCAGGTGCTGGATTGGAATGAGCCTTCGATCAAATTTTACGAAAGATATGGTGCCCGTTTTGATGACGAATGGGTAAACTGCCATCTGGAAGCTACCCAAATTGCCAGGCTATTGAGCTGATCAGGGCATTAGATTTTTTCCAGCAACGTCCGAAAGGCCACATGCTTGTTTTTGAAGCGATTTTGCAATTCACTGTTTAAGAGTGGAGCTTTTTTTTCAAGATAGGTTACTATTTCTTCGATGGAATGAGCCCGATACTGAACACAATACGTGGCACTCTCGGGGTCATCATGCGTAACCACGCGGTATAGATTAAAATCAATAAAATGACCGGTAGTCATCACTTGGGGAATGTGCGTTTCTTTGATCCATTGAAGCCACTCGGTTTCTGCATCCTTATCAATCCCAACTGTTTCATTAAAAATAAACATCCCTTAAAGGTAGCTGCTCCGATCAACCGTAACAAATCCGTAATCGCTAAATTTCAAATGAATTATGTACCTTCCCCAAACTTTAACACCTTTCTATCATGAGCTATTACAAAACAATCAATGGAAAAAAACTAGATGGCAATCTTCTTGATTTGGCTGAAAAAGCTATAGCCGGTGGCGGAGATGGCCGCATCTCTAAAAAGGATGCACAAACACTTCTGGACGCTGTGAAAGACGGAGGCACCTACACAGACATCGAAAAAGATACGATGGAATACATCCGTCATAACTTTAAATGGACGGATGGCGCGGATGAGTGGTTCCGTAGCCAGATTGCAAGTTGGGCGGCAACGAAATAATCAAATAATAGTCAGCCTAGTATGGAAGCCATCTGCCGGATGGCTTTTTTTATTCCTTTTCATTGACATAGTCATGCAAATAGGAGAAACCCGGGGTGAGACTACCCTGCCGGGCAATCGTAGCTCTTTCGATCACGCCATCCGGATCGTCCTGGATCAGTGGCTCCAGAATGCGATCAATCAAGTCACGGCCAAATTCCTCAGAAGCGCTGCGGGGTAATTCACAAGGCAAGTTGTCAATAGACATCACGGTGACATAGTCCTGATGTTGACAGGGAGGATGCATCGTATCGGTGGCCGGATCATAATCGTAAAGAGGATCTGGGATGGTAGTCGCTTTTTTTGTACTCGGCACCGACCCTCCAATATCGCACGTGATATCTGCGATGACCTTGATTTTAAAATCAGACCGGAGCATATCTTCCCGCGTAAACAGCACAGGCGCGGCAGGATTCCAGTAGGCGCCCGCCAGCAATAAATCTGTATGTTGGGTAAAGGTTAAAAAAATGGAGGTATACCGTTCCGGGTGTTTATGAAACTCTTCGCGATTAAAATGCCCTCCCTCTTTGCGGAGATGATAGTCGGCACTGCCCAGTTGAACATATACCGGTTCATGAAAGCGTTTGTTCAGAAAGTCAATGGGGCTCACCTTTCGGATACCAGCACTGTCCAACGTTTCCATTGCGCCTTTGGCCACCCGGCCAGAACCAGTTAGAATAATTTTAATCGGATTGAGCTGAATCTTTCGGAGTTCCAGCTTCAGATCGTTGACATCGAAGCATTCATGTGCCCTGCGCAAATGAAAAAGATTAAATCTTTTTCCATAGGCCCACAGCCCATTATAGGCGCCTACCATTCCCGCAAATCGACCAAAGGCAACCAGCCTGTTTCCTTGCTTATCCTTTAACGCTTCATAGTCGACCAGCCGGATGTTTTTTTCTAATACAGCTTGCAAAAGCTTACGATTGTAGGGTTGTTTTTTGATGGTATGAGAGAAAAACAAGTAGGTTTTGTTTGGGATCAGTTCAGGGATTGGTACCTCCTTTATACCCATCAGGATGTCACACGCGGAAATATCTGAATGTACACCAATGTCAAGTTCCCGATACTCATCATCCCGGAAGCAACGAAGGGGGCTGGACTGGCAAATCACTTTTACCTGGGCAAAGCGCTGCTCAATTTCCTCCGCTTGCAGAGGAGTAAAAGGAACACGTTTATCCGGAGGATTTTTTCCTTCGCGTATCAGGCCGATTTTGATATGACTCATGTGTATTTTCGGGAATCAGAAGTAAACCATTTTTACTAAGTGTTGTTGGCTATGGCTTCTTTTTAGCTTTTTCTTTTTTTATTCGAAGACTCTCTTCACGCTCCAGAAGTTTTTTATCGTCCAGATTTTTATCCAGAAAGGAGTTGATTTTTTCAATGTCCATATTGGAATTGATTTCGCCAAACTGATTGACGGTCAACTCTAATCCGGATAAATCTTTATGTACCCGAGGTTTTGCTTTTTTGCTGCTGGGCTTATCTTTTTTGGACATTATGCTTTCACTGTTAAAGTAGATAAAGCGAATGTGAGTCGGCTAATGACCTCCGGGAGTCCGATAATATCCATGGAGATCATCAGATCCGGGCCCGTTCCCTGCCCGGTGATAGCCAACCGAAGGGCCTGCAATATCTTGCCGGTTCCAATTCCCTGCTCGCTGGTCGTTTTTTCCAGTGTTTCTTTAGCCACGTTGGAATTAAATGAGGATAGCTTTTGTAGTGCCTCCCGGTAAGCATGAATCACTTTGATAGCCTCTGCGTTCCACTTTTTCTGAGCGACACTCTCATCAAATCGGGTGGGGGAAACAAACAGAAATCTGCCCTCGCGGATCAGGTCAGAGGGAAAAGTGATCCGGTCTTTTAGAATCGTCACCGCTTTTATAAGTTGATCCTTGGTTGCTTCTAATTTTTCAACCCGAAGCTGTTGCTGGAGAAGCAGTGCAAGATCATCATCCTTCTTATGTTTGAGATATTGCTGATTAAACCATTTAGCCTTTTGAATATCAAAACGTGCTCCGGCCTTTCCAATGCGATCCAGACTAAACGATTGAATCAACTCATCCATCGTAAACAATTCTTGTTCGGTGCCTGGATTCCAACCCAGAAAAGCCAAAAAATTGATCAATGCTTCGGGCAAATAACCACTTTCGCGGAATCCGCTGGCAGGTTCATGTGTTTTGGGATCAACCCAATCCAAAGGGAAAATGGGAAATCCCATCTGATCTGCATCCCGTTTGCTGAGTTTACCGTTGCCATCGGGTTTTAGCAGCAAAGGAAGATGGGCAAATAAGGGCATGGTGGATGTCCAGCCCAAAAAGCGATACAACAATACATGAAGCGGAGCGGAGGGAAGCCATTCTTCACCGCGGATCACATGCGAAATTTCCATCAGGTGATCATCCACCACATTGGCGAGGTGATAGGTGGGCATACCATCGGATTTCATCAGCACCTTGTCATCGATTTGGGAAGAGTGAACAAGTACCTCGCCCCGAATCAGATCGTTTAAATGAATATCCTCATCTGCCGGTACTTTTAATCGAATAACAAAGGAATCACCCCGGCTGATGCGCTGCTGGGTTTCGGCCGCTGACAACGTGAGCGAGTTGACCATTTGCATCCTTGTGAGGCTACCGTATTGTAATGTTGAGCCGCCTTCCGATTTCAGCCGCTCACGCATAACTTCCAACTCTGACTCTGTATCAAAGGCGTAATAAGCGTTTCCTTCCGCCACCAGTTGATCAGCAAACTGCTGGTAAAGAGACTTGCGTTCAGACTGACGATAGGGCGCATGCGGTCCACCCACTCCAACGCCTTCGTCAATTTGAATACCTGCCCAGGCTAATGATTGGAGAATGTATTCTTCCGCCCCAGGAACGTAACGGGTCTGGTCGGTGTCCTCAATCCGCAGGATCATGGTGCCTTTCGTCTGTCGGGCCAGAAGGAAGTTATAAAGGGCTGTGCGTACCCCGCCAATGTGCAACGCACCGGTGGGGCTGGGGGCAAAGCGTACGCGTACATTCGTCATGTGACAATAATAATCTGCAAAGGTACCGAAAGCGGGTCATGCCTCTTACATTCCGGCAGCTACGCGTTCTAATAATTTTTTGGTGGCCAGGATACCTTCGTTTTCAGATAGTTCACTTCCTTCATACTCAATTCCAATATACCCAGTGTATCCGGCTGCCTGAACAATCGGTAGCATTTTAAAGTAATCCGTTTCTACACAGTTGCCTTCCGCATCGAAATTATTGCTTTTGGCACTTACCCCTTTGGCAAAAGGCATCAATTCGCTTACGCCAGCATACCGGTCATACATTTCCACACACGGGGATTCCCACATGTCTCCTTTCTCTCTGCGAATACAAAAATTGCCAAAGTCTGGAAGTGTACCACAGTTGGGTAGCCCTACCTGACGAATAACGCTGCTGAGCCATTTGCCATCAGATGAAAACCCTCCGTGATTTTCGACAATAACATTGATTCCAAAAGGCTGAGCAAACTCGCTCAATTTCCGCAAGCCATCGCTGCCAGCCTGGGCAACTTCTTCGGCTGTGCCAATGCCAAAGCAATTGACCCGAATACTGTGGCATCCGAGGAACTTGGCGGCTTCGACCCATTTAAAGTGATTTTCAACGGCTTCTTGTCTTTTCTTTGCATCCAGGTTAGCCATTTCGCCTTCGCCATCGCACATAATCAACACGCTGGTAACCCCATGATCATCACATCTTTTCTTTAGTTCAGTCAGATAGGAAGTGTCTTTAGCCTTATCTTTAAAAAATGCATTTACATATTCCACTGCCGAAATTCCAAAATTGGTTTTGGCTTTGATTGGAAAATCGAGATTAGTAAATTCATTTGCAAAGAGGGCTTTGTGTAGGCTCCATTCGGCTAATGATATTTGAAAGAAGGGAGCCTGGCTAAGCCCGCTAGCCGCGGACTCGTGGGTCGATTCACCTGAAGGCTTGGAGGAACATGCTTGCAAGAGCGGGTGGCTGAGAGATAGGCCGGCAGTTGCCCAGCCCAGGGTCTTTAAAAATTTTCTTCGATTATTCATAGGCATATGTTTTGGTGAAAGAAAAATAGGTAAAAATTACCCATCTTATAAAGCTTGGTTTTTAAACGGTAAACGGGTCTTCGCTAAGCTGCTAAAACGGCTTCCCATGGGTTTTTTGCATCAAAAAACCAGCCACAGGTTTTACATGGCGAGCTATGTTTACAGCCATATTGCTGGTCCACTCGTTGCCAAAGAGTCGCTGAATCTGCCGACCTGCCCAGAGCCGTTTTTCGAATAACTTTTTCCATTGCCGGGCATAGTCATGTTCCAATTGGGCACGTGAGATTTGGTTTTGACAAAACCGATGAACCAGTTCGCTGGCAATTTTAGCCGCATGGATGGCCATTGCCATTCCGTTGCCACAGAGAGGAGTAATCATGCCAGCGGCATCGCCCGTCATCAATATATGTTGTTCAACGGGCTGTTTGGTTTCAAAAGAGATTTCGTTAATAACTTCCGGCTTATCCCACAAAAACTCCGCTTCTTGAAATATTCGTTTCAGATAAGGATTGCGATGAAGGATAGCCTTTTCCATTTCAGGAATATGGCCGTACTTCTTTACGTTATTCCGATGTGTGAGATAACATAGATTGGTTTGGCCATTTTCAATATTACTGATGCCACCATAGCCATCTTTAAAATTATGTAAGGCAATGACATCATCCGGATGCCGGATACGAATGTGATACTTGATGCCCACATAAGGTGAACGCTTTTTTACAAAGGAACGCCCCATGGCAACATCTAAACGTGATCGCTTACCAAAACTTCCAATCACGACATCACCTGTCAGAATTCTTTCAGAAGTTTTTACTTCGAAACCATCGTTTAGCAATTGAATATGACTAACCTCTTCACCGGTATAAAAGACAACACCCATCTGCCTGGCTTGCTGATACAAAAAGTGATCGAACTGGTAACGACTAATGCCAAAACCCCCCAGATCCAACGGCATTTCGGCCAGTTTCCCGTTCACCGATGTCAGTTGAAAACGGGTTATTTGTGTTGGGTTTAACCTCTCCGGGAAGGCATGTAAAGACTGGAGGTAAGGAATTACTTCATTCGAAATGTACTCACCACACACCCGATGAAAGGGATAGGTTTTCCGCTCGATTACCGTACATGAAATACCCCGCTGTGCAAGATCCAGTGCAGTAACCAATCCTGCCAACCCTCCACCAACTACTATAACTGTTTTCATCTGATAATTTTTTTAAAGTCACGATTGTTTAACCCGCGTTTTAACCGGGCAGATAGCCAACGAATTATCCCGCTGGGACGAAGCATACTCCTACATGGGCCATTTCATATCAAATTCCAGGTCACCACAAAAGGGTACGGTAGTAAATATTTTAATTGAAAGCTCTAAAATAACGGATTTTAACCGGTGGCTAGATCCTTCCTACGGGATTATTCGTATATTACGTATATGGTTTTAGATCAAACTGAAGAGCTGAGTGTATTGGTGATGGGGAATAACCCCATTGAACTTTCGCGAGTGTTTAACAATCTGCAACATGTACCGGGTAAGCGGGTGGTGACTGAATTTGCATTTGATCTGAAAAGTGCCTTTGAACGACTATCAGATTTTCATCCTCAATACATAGTGATGGACGATAATTTGGGCAAAAAAGAACTGCTGAGCTCTGTTCAGCAACTTGGCCGGAGAAGAAAAACCAGGCATATTCCCATTACCATTTTAAAATCCTCCAACTATGAGGAGGCCATCAACGTGGGTGTTTTAAATTTTATTTTAAAGAAGGATTTAAGCGGTGAATCCCTCTATCTTGTTTTGAAGAATTCGATGAAATTCAAGCGGACACAGCAGTATTTACAAGAAGCATATCGCAAACGAAAAGGACAGCTCATGGCTGTGTTTAAGTAGTTACTTCATGTCTGGGACATTGCTTGGATAATGAAAACCCCTGGCTTGCGTCAGGGATTTTTTATGCGATGACCGCTAGTGTAAACGCGCTTCAAAAATTGCAGCCCAGTATACATAAAGCATTATCTTGTCGCCTTAAAACTTACCTCTATGTTTCGCTTACTACTGTTCAGTGCTTTTATGGGTATTTTCCAGATAGGCTTTACACAACCAAAAAAAGCACAAAATCCCGCATCATCAACCACCGTTGATTATAACGATCTATACAAATCAGCTAAATGGCGAAGCATTGGTCCCTTCAGAGGCGGCCGATCCGTAACGGCATCGGGTGTAATAGGCGACATCAACACCTATTACATGGGCACCACGGGTGGTGGCCTTTGGAAAACAGATGACCTGGGTCTTACCTGGCACAATATCTCGGATGGATTTTTTAAAACCGGCTCTGTGGGTGCAGTGGCCGTTTCTGAGAGTGATCCCAACGTAGTGTACGTAGGGATGGGCGAGCATGCCGTGCGTGGTGTAAAAACGCATCATGGCGATGGAGTGTATAAATCAACCGATGCCGGCAAAACATGGACTAAACTTGGCCTCGATGCTACGCAGCATATTTCACGCATTGTCATTCACCCAAAAGATCCCAACATTGTTTATGTGGCAGCACAAGGTGCACTCTATAGTCACACGCCCGATCGTGGTGTTTATAAATCTGTCGATGGCGGTGTTACCTGGAAGAAAGTTTTGTTTGTAGATGATAAAACGGGATGCGTAGAATTGGTACTGGACATGAATAACCCCCGCGTGTTGTATGCAGCTTTGAACGAATATGGTCGATTACCCTGGAAAGTAATTAGCGGTGGTGCCGGAAGCGGTTTGTATAAATCGGTAGATGAAGGTGTAACCTGGAAAAAAATTCATTCAGGCTTGCCAAAAGAATTAGGTAAGATGGGCGTTTCGGTAAGCCGGGCAAATTCCGATAAAGTTTATTTGTTGCTGGAGAGCGATTCCGAAAAAGAACTTGGTGGATTATTTGTGTCAAACAATGCTGGTGAAAGCTGGAGCCGCGTAAGCGATGATCATAGATTGATACAACGCGCCTGGTATTACATTGAAGTGTTTGCTGATCCTAAGAATGAGAATACCGTTTATGTATTGAGTGCTCCGGCATTGCGATCAGAAGATGGCGGTAAAACCTGGGAATATATTTCCGGAACGCATGGTGATTTTCACGATCTGTGGATTAACCCGCACAATCCAAAAAACATGGTCATTGCCAATGATGGTGGTGCAGCAGTAAGTGTTAATTATGGAAAGACTTGGTCAAGTCAGGATAACATGCCTACTGCACAGTTCTATCGCATCAATGTCGATAATCAATTTCCCTATCACATCTATGCTGGCCAGCAAGACAATACGTCCGTGTCGATTGCCAGTCGCGAGTTGGGTGGTTGGGGCATTACTCCACGCAGTTGGTCTTATTCAGCAGGTGGGGAGAGCGCCTTTCTTGCCTTCAACCCGAACGATCCACGGTATGTGTTAGGTGGAAGTTACCAGGGTACTATAGAAGTCTTGGATACAAAAGCCAAAGGGGGCACAAACATTATGGCCGCGCCTATTCAATATTTGGGTATGGATGCAAAAGATATGAAGTATCGCTTCAATTGGAATGCACCCATCATCTGGTCCAAACATGAGCCCAACACCTATTACCATGGAGCACAAAAATTATTGCGAACTACCAATATGGGTAAAACGTGGACAGAAGCATCTCCCGACTTAACACGCAACGAAAAATCAAAGCAAGGAAAAGGTGGCGGTCCTTATACCAACGAAGCTGTTGGTGCCGAGAACTATGGAACCCTGAGTTACGTAGTAGAATCGCCACACGAGAAGGGTGTCATCTGGACGGGTAGCGATGATGGATATGTTCAGCTTACCCGCGATAATGGGACTACCTGGCAAAATGTTACTCCGGTTGGTTTAGCCGAATGTTTGATCAATGCCATTGAAGTTTCGCCCCACGATAAGGCAACGGCCTACATCGCCACCACACGGTATAAGTTTAACGATCATACGCCTGCGTTGTATAAAACCACCGACTATGGAAAAACATGGACAAAAATTGTCAATGGCATTCCCGGCAATGCCTTTACCCGCGTGGTGCGCGAAGATGATACCCGTAAAGATTTGTTGTTTGCCGGAACAGAGTTGGGCACGTTTATTTCATTTGATGGAGGAAAAAACTGGTCTTCCTTTCAACTGAATTTACCCATTACACCCATTACCGATTTAAAAATTCATCAAGGCGATTTGATCGCGGCAACTTCGGGTCGTTCGTTTTGGATTTTTGATGACCTTGCATTGATCCGTCAACATAAAGCCACAACAGATTTTAGTCTCTTTCAACCGGAAGATGTAGTGCTGGTAAATGGTGGAAGCCAGATGGATGGATCTTCAGATGGCACAAACCCCTACGTGGGTGTAAATCCGGCTACCGGTGCGGTGCTGTATTACTCATTGCCGGAATTAAAATCGAATGACCATATTCAGATTGAAATCAAAGATGCACAGGGAAATCTTGTCCGGTCGTTCAGTTCTTTACGTGATTCACTTTTTCAGGAACGCGATGGTGGGCCGCCAGCCGATCCAACCTTATCGAAAGCAAAAGGATTAAATCGTTTTGTGTGGAACCTTCGCTACCCCACGATTTCAGGTATTGCCGGAACTTATATGGAAGCAAGCTTCCGGGGTCACAAAGCATCGCCTGGAAAATATTCGGTGGTGTTAACCTTGGGCAAACAAACCCAATCAACGACTTTTCAGATTTTACCCAACCCGTTGTATGCCATCGATGCCAAAACATACGAAGAGTATCACACGACCATGCTGGGTATGGAATCAGCCGTTTCGCAGATGCATAAACTGGTGACATCCTTGCATGAAAAACAACTTCAGTTAGATAAAATTTTAGAGCAACTTCCCTCGGAATCAAAGTTTGAGAATATCAAGCAAGAAGGAAAGGCATTAAGTGCGCGCATGAAACAATGGGATGAAGACATGGTACAACGCAAATCAAAGGCGTATGACGATGTGGAGAATTTCCCGAACAAGTTCACAGCCGATTACTTGTTTCTGATCAATCAAACGGAAAGCGATCTGCCTCGGATAAACAAGCCTTCGCTTGATCTGTTGGCAGAATACACGGCCAAATGGAAAGTGCTGGAAGCCCGCGCGAATGACTTTTTACAAAAAGACATTCCGGCTTTGAATAAAAAACTTTGGGATGCCGGAGTAGGAGCGGTGTGGGTAAAGTGATTTGATCCGATGCGCTAGGTGAAGTGGATGAGATCACTTTTGGATGGTTACATAACCGCTATGAAATTAAATGGGACTTTCCAGACGGAATTCCCGTTTGACAGAAATACCGGCCCGGTAGATTTCCATTTTTATCTTCTTACCTGGTTTGGAGCTAAACAGGCTGTTAATTTCGGCCAACGTTAAGTCAGCCGCTTTAAATCCTTGTACGGAAACCAGAATATCTCCAGCCTGAATGTCAGCCCGGGCTGCGGTCGAATTTACCCGCACCTCATCTACTTCAAAGCGTTTCAGTTGTGAGCCTTTAGCACGAATGGTTAACCCACTCATGTTGTAATAAAACTCTTTTTTAAATTGTTTATTCTTTTTAAGGAGTATTCGTTCTTGCGGGAAATTAAAAACAACATGAAACCGGCTTAGAAGTTCTCCTCCAATAGAACCATTTCGGAAGGTGTCGCGGTTTGCTTTTAAGGTATCATAGTAACTGTTGGCATCCGGGAAATTGGCGATCAGGTTATTGATATCAAATTCTCCCAATTGAATGGATTTGATCCGCCCGATTTCACCGGTAATGGCTCCGCCCAATCCACGGCCGATAACACTGTGTATCCTGTTCACCGGCAGCTGAATACTATCGTTACTATCTTTATCCAGATACAACCCATGACTGGCGCCACTATCAATGAGGAATTTACCGGTGATCCGTATACTATCATTTAACTGTACGGTGGTTCTCAGGTAAGGTTTGGTATCCTCAATCTTCATGGGGATGGATTGATACCTTCTGGTTTTGCGAAATCGCTGGGGAAGCGAAAGTGTTAGTGTCTTTCCTTCGTAATCGATCTCTACTACAAACCGGCTAAAAATTTCATATCCCAAAACACCATGTACATCGGTGCCCAGGAAATTACGAAGTTCCAGATAGTCTTTTTCAAGCACCAGCATGGCATGCCCCTCGCCATGAACGCCCGGAGGTATGTCCAATGTCACATTATTGGTGATGTAGGCATCGATTACTTTCTCACCGCCCGGGCCGGATATGACGTAATGACGGGAATACGAAAGATTAAGAATGTCGGTATAGGCTTTTTCTGTAAGGATGGTTGTCCGTACCCCCGTATCCAGAATGAATTTTAAAGGCAGTTGTCCGTTAATGATTACGGGCAGCACCACCAGGTTATTGACAATTTGGATGGGAAACTGAACCCTCGTTTTTCCATCCGCCAGCGCAAAACCCAGATTTTGGGCTGTCAGTGAAAGGGGGAGAAAAAAACTCAGATAAACACCAATAATCTTACGCATGAAACACACTTACTCAACGAAATGTACATAAAAGTTTGACGAAAGAAATACCCCAAATGACGGTACCTTCTTATGCTAAACGGGCAAGCAGATGACCAGGTTGGCTGGCTACCTGAAGGTATTGAAACTGTGTGGCCCCCAAAAAGCCATGGGAGACCATTTTCTCCATTTGCATAAGAAGGGGGTCAAAAAAATGATCAGTGTTTAAAAGGCCAACAGGGGCCTTGACAAGGCCTAATTGTTTCCATGTTAGGATTTCAGCTAACTCATCGAGAGTCCCCCAACCTCCCGGCAGGGCAATGAATGCATCCGCCAGATCGGCCATCCTTCTTTTACGCTCATGCATACTATCAGTTATGATCAGCTCCGTCAGGCCTGCATGAGCCACCTCTCTGGCGGCTAAAAATCCCGGAATGACACCTATTACTTTACCAGTTGAAGTTAAAACCGCATCGGCTACAATGCCCATCAGCCCCACATTGCCGCCACCATAAATCAGGGTAATATTTCGGGCAGCCATGAGACTTCCCAATTCCCTCGCAGCCTCGGCATACACAGGGTCAAATCCTGTGGCCGAGCCGCAAAAAACGCAGATTCGCATTAAAGATCTAGTGCTTCTTATCGTGCTCGTTGTCGCTCACACTCTTGTTTGGAATAATCCAAACGCAAGCAATGGCCAGGATGAACAAAGCGATCACAACTATAAAAACTGACATAGAATTGTTTGTTTTGGACAAAAGTATGCCCTGAAATGTGAATATTTGCATAATCACGTCTAAAAATGTTAAAATCGAAACTTTAATCAGCAAAAGCTGCCGTTGGCTATGAAAAAATTCCTCATTGCGGTGGGTATCATTCTGGTAATTTTACTGGGGGTACTAACGTTTTTTCGTTTCTATTACACCAAATCTTTTAGCCCGGAGCAAGAAGTTAAATACGAGGCAGGAGATGCCCGGGTGAGCGTGTTTTACAATCGCCCGTCCAAAAAAGGGCGAGAAATATTTGGTGGATTGGTGCCTTATGGCCAGGTATGGCGCACAGGAGCGAATGAGGCAACTGTTTTTGAGACAAACAAAGACTTGATGATACAGGGCAAAACCCTGAAAGCCGGGAAGTATAGTTTTTTTACCTTGCCGGGTGAACAGAGCTGGCAATTCATTTTCAACTCAGAATATGGTCAGTGGGGAGTTGATTTCAACGGTCAGGCAAATCGTGTTCCGGCCAACGATGTATTAACAGTTGAGATCCCTTCGGTGCAACAGGAGAAAGAGTTTGAACAATTTACGATTTCTGTTGAGAAATCTGGCGAGGAAGTGCAGTTGGTATTGATGTGGGACAAAACGTTAGTAGCCATGCCTTTTACTATTCAGTAATTTTTTTGAAAGATGATTCAAGTAATACCCTCCATAGCTATCCGAAAAGGGCGTGTTGTAAAAATGCGAAAAGGTGACCCTTTGAGCGAAAAGGCATACGATGAAAACCCATTAGATTTAGCAAGGAGATTTGAAGATCACGGCATAGAGGTTGTCCATGTGGTAGATCTGGATGGCGCAGAAACTGGAAATCCGGTTAACTATCACGTGGTACAGGCCATTGCAGGATATACCGATCTAAAAATTGATTTTACCGGAGGCATTAGCACCGATGGGGATATTAGCAAAGCCTACGAATCTGGAGCTGACTACATCACCGCCTCCAGCATTGCTATTGCCGATCCGGAGTTGTTTGCTTCCTGGATCATTACGTATGGTCGTGAAAAAATGACTCTGGGAGCGGATGTATTGGATATCCATACCAAGAACATTGCCTTTCGAGGCTGGCAAAATAAATCAGAATTAACACTCTTTGAGCATTTAGAATTTTTCTATGATCGCGGCCTGAAGTATGTTAAGTCTACCGACATATCCCGCGATGGCGTGTTAGAAGGACCGGCTTTTTCATTTTATGAGGAACTTCGTCAGCGCTTTCCGGAGTTGAGTATTTTGGCCAGTGGCGGTGTAAGAGGTGTAGACGACATTAAACGCTTGCAAGACATGGGAATCTTTGCGGTGATCTTTGGCAAGGCCTATTACGAAGGCATTCTGAAACTAAAAGATCTGGAACAATTTTTCGTAAAGAAGTAAAGGAATTTTATTTTTCCAGTAGCCTTGTCAATTCCTCTTTTGAAATAACACTTCCGTCCTTTTTCCGGCTTTCCTTTTTTATGAGAAGATTTTGCCGGGCACTAATGTAAATATGATTGGTGACAGAATCCGTTGAAGCATACCAACGTTTTTGAAAAACATATACGGAATCAAAACGCAATTCCGGAGCAAGGACCAGCAAGGGCTCTATTCGCTCAATGCACATCTGATATTTACCTTTATCATCTTCTCCATCGCGGCAAAACCCAGGCTTATTCAGCTCAAAAACTTCCTGGTTAATCATGAGTAAATTATTTCTTCTGTACACCGAAACCATTTGCAAGGGAGTTGTCTGAGCAGACACAGGTTGATCGTAAATAATCCAACTGGAGAGTTGTTGATTTTGGTAAGTTTTGACAATGGTGGTGTAATACTCTTCCGGAGCAGTAGGAGAAATTTTTTTAACATAGGAAAGTTCATAAACACGCACATTGTTTTTATTGAAATAGATTAAGCTAAAAGGGATAAAGAAGAATGCGACCAACACATACAGAAACACCGTCAGCCGATATTTCAAAGTCAACTCCCCCAGCCTGGTTGCCAATTGTACCGGCACTTTATTCATGACTGGAATCAAAAAGAAAAGGATTATCCCAATGAAATTAAAAAGAAAATGTGCGAGGGCAATACTAATGGCGGCATTGCTATTAAACATGGCTGCGATGAATGCCGTGATGGTGGTACCAATGTTGGCTCCCAGAATAAACGGGATGGCATTTTTTAACCGAACGACCTTACGGGCCACCAAGGGAACAACCAGAGAAGTGGTAATGGTGCTGGAACGAATGATGGCGGTGATGAGAAGACCCCATCCAAAAGATTTAAAATTGTTTTTAAAGAAGAATTGTTGAAACCGATCCTGTGTATGAATGCCCAGTTGACTGCTGATCACTTTCCGAAAAAACAGAATAGAGCTGTATAACAGTAACAATGAAATCACGGTTAGCAAAAACCCATGATTGATGACTTCAACGATACGGTCTACGAGCGCCCCCAGTCCAAAGCCGATGAGTGAGAAGTCACCCGAAGATTGAAGTGGTTGAGTAAAGAGAAAATCCGCTAATGACTGGGCTAACCAGGAGAGAAAACCAAAATAATACTCTAACGGAAATAAAACGATTACCGTGAGAATATTAAAGAAGTCATGATACGTGCCGGCAGAAACCGCTCGCCTGAATTCCTTCTTTTTTCGAATAAACCCCAAGGAGATAATGGTGCTGGTAATAGTAGTCCCCACATTGGCCCCCATAATGATCGGTACGGCACTTTGAAGGGTGAGATTACCAGAAGCCATCAGAACCACCGTCATAGAAGTGGTGGCCGAACTGCTTTGAATAATGGCCGTAACCAATAGACCGATAAATAAACCTGTAAATGGGTTGGAGGTGGCCAGGATGATTGTTTCTGCGGCCGTGCTTCCCAGGTGCTGAAGAGAAGAGACCATCAGATCGAGTGAGAATAGAAAAATCAAAAACGCTCCCAGAAAATAAGCCGCATTTTTGACGACTAGTTTCCATCGGTTACCCGAAACAAAGACTGGAGGAAGTTGATCTTCGGCCATTGCTGTAAAGATAACAGCCTGGCGCGAAGGTAAAAGAGGTTCACAAAGAGATAATATCTCCCGCGTCCTAACGGCATCAAATACTCAATTCCTGAAGAGCCATCCAGGCCATCAGACCTGGACCGATTTTTAAAGCATCCTCATCGATATCAAACGTAGGGGTGTGTACATACGAAGTAATCCCCTTGGACTCATTCCGCGTACCGAGGCGATAAAAGGAGGCCGGAATTACCTGCGAATAGTAGGCAAAGTCTTCTGAGCCAAGGGTTAAATCAATGTCCACCACATTCTTCGCACCCACATAAGCTTGCGCGGAAGCTTTGATTCGCTGGGTAAGTTCTGGATTATTGATCAGGCAGGGATATCCTCTCGAAACCTCTACTTCGCAACGCCCCCCCATGGCGATGGCTACCTGCTGGGCGATGGTTTTGATTTTTTGAAGACCTTGTTCGCGCCATTGTTCATCCAATGCGCGAAAGGTGCCCGCCAGATTCACTTCATCGGGGATGATGTTTGTAATACCATCTGCAATAAAACGGCCAAAGCTTAATACTGTAGGCTGTCTGGGATTAGCATTTCGACTGATAACTTGCTGGAGAGCCAAAATGATATGAGATCCGATCACCACCGGATCGATGGTAAGTTCAGGAGCTGCAGCATGTCCACCCTTGCCAATAACACGAATGTATATCTCATCGCTGCTTGCCATATACTTACCTTCCCGAAATCCAATCGTCCCCACAGGCAATAAAGGCATAACGTGCTGGCCAATAATGGAAGTGGGCGAAGGATTTTTTAAGGCGCCATCACGAATCATATACGAGGCCCCCCCCCGGATTCTTTTCTTCACCTGGTTGAAAAAGTAATTTAACCGTACCCGAAAACCCAGACACATGCTGCATAAGTATTCGGGCGGTACCCAATAGAGAAGCAGTGTGAACATCATGTCCGCACGCATGCATGACACCCGGCATTGTTGATTTATAAGAAACTTCGCTTGCTTCCTGAATCGGGAGTGCATCCATATCGGCACGTAAAGCGGTTACGCGGTTACTTTCTCCTTGACGGCCTCTAATAAGGGCCACGACTCCGGTGCCACCAATACCTGTTTGCGGTTCAATGCCAAATGACTTTAGCAAATCAGCCACAAAGGCCATAGTTTGATGTTCCTGATAGGATAACTCCGGATTCGCATGCAAATGCCTTCGATACCGAACCACTTCTGAAGCTATCTCAACGGATTGATGACGAATAGATTCCAATATATTCACCTGTCAAAGGTAGGAAATTGTTCGTGGACGGAGATTCATCAAGTCATGCAAAGTGATTACCAACGGAGTTACTACCTTTGTCCGCACAAAAAATAATATATGAAGTTTTGTTATTCTGGGTTAACCACAGCCGTTTTATTGGTGTGGCTCGTAAGTTGTGGCCCTTCACCCGAGGAAGCGTGTGAATTTACCCCAGACCTTTCCGCTGTTCAGGCCGATTTTTCATTTGAAGCGCTGGAAGATTCATTACCTGCGATTTCATCCAAAAAGGATTTGACGGAATTTCTTCAACAGAATACTGCAGTCCGAGACTTATTTTTTGCCAGAGGAGCTTATCCGGACGATAGTACTTTTATCAATACGCTCTATAAGCGATTCAGTCATCCTTCTTTTGATACTTTGCGAATGGAGACCAAGAATGCATTTAAAGACTATGATCTCCGCCAACAATTTCGTGAGGCGTTTGCTTCCATTAAGTATTACTATCCGGAGTTTGTGATTCCCAAGGTACAAACAATGATCAGTGGATTGGAGACCGATTTAGTGGTGACGGATTCAGTGATTATTGTGGGATTGGATTACTTTCAAGGCCCGCAAGCCCGGTATAAGCCAAATTTGTATGAATACATGCAAAAACGTTATTATCCTCAGTTTATCGTTCCATCGGTTTTGCTTTTGTATGGAATTGATGGCCGGATAAATGAAACAGATTTGACGGATAAAACCATGCTTGCCGAAATGGTTACGTATGGGAAGGCATACTATTTTGCCAGGCGCATGTTGCCCTGTGTAGCAGATAGTGTTTTTATTGGATATAGTGCACAAGAGATGGCCGATGCCCGCTATAATCGATCCACTATCTGGAAAAAACTAATTGAAAACGAGGCTCTTTTTTCGGTGGACCAACGGACCAAACAGCGTTACATCAGCGAGCGACCCAAAACTTTTGAGGTGGGTGATCAGTGCCCGGGCCGTATTGGTACCTGGGTTGGATGGGAAATTGTTAAAGAATTTGCAAAGCGTCACCCTGAAATAACACTTCCGCAACTGATGGAAATGAAAAATGCCGATCAGATTTTCCGGGATTCGAAATACAAACCGTAGCGTTTTTGTGCCATAAAAGAGCGGGATTTTAAAAATTTAGGTTAATCAACGTTAAAATCAAAACTTTTGCCTTCGGCCATCCGTCATGGAAGGTATGAGATTACTGACACTACCGCTGATTTTATTGGCTGGATGGGCTCCGGCCCAACAAAAAGTTACTGAGATTCCTTTTGAGTTGGTGGGTGAATATATCATGGTGCCGGTTACGATTCAGGACACGCGGCTATCATTTGTATTTGATACGGGGGCTACCTCCACTGTACTGGATTCGACCACAGCGGTTGCGCTAAAAATAACACCGCAAAATCAAACCACCGCTCAGGGGGCCAGTGGATCTTCTAACTATCAACTTTCTACAATAGCCTCGGTAAACATTCATGACGTTGAGCTTAAAAATCTGACAGCCATTCATGTGTCACTGCTTAGCCTCTCCCGAAGCCTGGGTTCTAAAATTGATGGCATCATCGGTAACGATGTTTTATTGAACCGTGTGACTGAAATCAATTACGATACGCGAATGATTCGTTTGTTAAAGTCCGTGGATGAAAGTAGTATCTCATCTCCACGGAAACTGCCCTTTACGTTTGTTAACTTCATTCCAATTCCGGCTATTGATCTGTCTTTTACACTCACAAATGGAAAACAGTTTTCTGAAAAATTTCTGGTGGATACCGGTGCCGGGCTGACCATGATTCTGAATACTCCTTTTATCGAACAAAATGATTTATACCATCAGGTCGGAAAAACGATCACATCGACCAGCAAAGACCTGACCTCAAAAACGGTGAATCAAAAGGCACTTTTCCAACATGTTCAGATTGATGAGTTTATATTTTCAGAGGTCCCTGTTACCCTGTCAGGTGCGAAAAGAGGCGTCAACGGTCTTCCCGGACTGGGTGGTATCCTGGGAAATGAAATACTGAAGCAATTTAATATGGTGCTTGACTATCCAAATCAGATTATTTACTTGAAAAAAAATCAAATGTTTGGAATGCCATTCTACTACCCCATGGCAGGATTTAAACTGGAGTCTATGAACGACCAATTGATTGTGTCCGAGGTAAACGAAAAAACACCGGCAGCTGAAAATGGGATTTTGATTGGTTGCGAACTTATCCAGATAGATGATTACACGGGGAAAGATATGCAACTAATCCGCAAGCGACTGAACACTCCGGGAGAAGTGCGATTGGTGTTCAAAAACAATGGACAATTGTTGAAAGTAAATCTATTGCTAAAACGACTTATCTGATGTCACGTTTGCACAAGAATTATCTTTTCAATACAACCCGTTGGACATGCTCCACGGAGTAATTTGTGACATCAGCGTGTGTGGCCACCTCTTTCCTCCCAGATGTCACTTCAAAGATTAGTTCGTTTTCCCGAAATTCGTAAGAAGAGGTAAGCATCACGCCCGAGGTTTCAAAAACATTATACAATTTCTGCCCGGTAAGATAGGTGGTCAACTCTAATCCGTTGCCTTCATCCGTGATATACACGTTTTTAGATAGGTCTTTTACCCTAAGCTTGTAATCTTTTGCCATGGGCATTTGGGGAGATAAATAGCTGGTGCGCCAAATCCATTCATCTGGCCGATCGGTAGCCGCAATGGTTAGTCTGACATGTACGCTATCCCGGATTTTACCATCGCGATACATATACATGGTTCCTTTCCAAATACCCTCCCATGATTTTGGAAAGGTCTGTGTATGGCCCAGTTGGCTGATAAAGAAAAGCAGTAAAACAATTAATAGGAATCGCATCAACTTACTTTTTGAATCGAGAGCCAACGATCTTTGCCAAGAGTTAAAGCGTATGCCAGGAATAACAACTTTACACCAATGATAAAGGTAGTTATGTATTTGACGGAAGGGTTATCAACGGCCCAATTGAGAGCCGTTGCCGCGAGCAGGATCAGCGGAGCTACCAGCCCAATTTGCTGATTCAGAAAGCGATTTCCGGTGACTTCAACAGTGATGTTATCAGAAAGCGAATTTTCAAGATCAATGCGCTTACTCCCACACCATAGTGTTTTGGCCTGAACGGTAGTTAATTTTTCTAAACCGACTGTTTTGCACTGTCCATTTTCCAGGGTTAGTTCTTCGGTCCCATTAAGAATAATTGTGTAGGCATGATGTTTATTAAAAGTTTCGGTAGGCCGTATGATTCGGATGGATTGCATGGTTTTCTGCCTTTGACTCAGCCAATGTATTGGTTTTTGAGTACATTTCAATGCCAATCCTGAACGCTATGTTATCTGATAATCAACGCTTCTTGTCCATTGATGTCTTTCGCGGCATGGACGTGGCTCTGATGATTGTCGTAAATTCCCTCGGTAGTCATTCCACAGCCTATTCACCTTTACTCCACGCCAAATGGAACGGATTTACACTCACCGATCTGGTCTTTCCTACCTTCCTGTTTGTGGTGGGAAATTCCCTGGCGCTGAGTCTTCCAAAATATCAAGCATTGGGTGCTTCTGCTGTTCTTTCAAAGATCGGAAAACGAACGCTGCTCATCTTTTTACTGGGCGTTTTGCTGGGCTGGTTTCCATTTGTTCGGTACAATGATGCAGGCGAATGGACATTTAAAGCCCTGGAAAACATTCGTGTTTTTGGAGTGCTCCAACGCATAGCTTTAGGCTATGGATTGGCAGCTTTGATTATTTACTTTCTGAAACCGGCAGCCATTCGCTGGTTTTGTGTCCTGGCCTTACTTGGGTATTGGATCCTCTTGCATTTGTTCGGTGACTTATCGCTGGAAGGTAACGCTGTATTAAAGCTGGATGCGTGGCTGATTGGGACCGCTCACATGTACAAAGGCGAAGGAATCCCTTTTGACCCGGAAGGTTTGTTCAGTACGCTGCCGGCCATTGTCAATGTCATTGCCGGCTATTGGGCGGTGCAATGGCTGATAAAAGAATCGTTTTCGTTGGAGAGTTTACTTCAATTGTGCTTTATGGGAGCCTTTCTGATCGCTGGGTCCTGTGCCTGGGATTTGGTGTTACCGTGGAATAAAAAACTATGGAGCAGCAGCTACGTCTTGCTCACTGTGGGTATTGATTTGATCGTATTGGCCTTTCTTGCTTATCTGATCGATTATTTGAAGAAAGCCCGATGGACGTATTTCCTGGAAGTCTTTGGCAAGAATACCTTGGCGATTTATGTTTTTTCTGGCGTCTTCGTGAAGTTACTTCTGTTAGTCAGGGTGGGGGATCAGTCGCTTTACAGTTGGGCTTTTGAGACATTGATTGTTTCCTGGCTGGGCAAATACCATGGATCCGGGGTTTTTGGAGCGCTTGTTATGTTGATTTGTTGGATCATCGGTTGGTGGATGGATAAAAAGAAAATCTATATTCGGGTATAGAATTTTCTCAGCGAAATGATCACACATAACTTCTGTTTCCGGATACACACTTTTATTTTACCTTGGCAACCATGAAAAGATGGATGGCCCTGTTTTTATTCCTACTTGTCTGGATACAGGTGGCAGGCATATATCTTTTTTTTGTGGTACGACTGGCGCAGGTACATGAAGAAAGCCGTGATCGGCTGAAAGAAAAACCCCTGGAAGAGTTGGAGCGATTGGAATTGACAGAAGCCGAGTATGCTGAGGCACGTGTGAACAACCGGGAGGTGAAGTTAAACGGCAAGATGTATGACATCGGTCGGATGGTTCGAGAGTCCGGTAAGGTGATCCTTTATGCGGAACATGACGAAGCGGAAGATGATCTTCTTGCCTTTGTGGAAGAAATATGGAAGAATTCACAACAAGATCAAAAGCCGGTGCCTTCCTTTGTAATCCACATATTTACAGTAGTGTATCTGTTGCCCTATCCCATAGAAATTGTTGAAAAGTCAGGAAATTGGATGTTCCCATATCCTTGTCCGGCAAAGCAATATTCTTCTTATGTTTTAATCAAAGCTGGTCCGCCTCCCCGGGTATAGCCAATACTCTGGTTTTTTAATGGCCTTTTTCAAGGCCAAGGCATTTCTTATTTTAAACATTAACATACGATAGAAATGAAGTACTTATGGCTAATAAGTACCTTGCTCCTGTGCGTTGTGAAAACAGCACCTGGACAAAGTACTATTGAGAAAGATACGTTGACAACGTCTTATCTGGATGAGCTAGTGGTATCGGCTAACCGATGGGAGCAAGGGGTGCGTGAACTATCTTCACGCGTGGTAAAAATCAACACCCCCCTCATTCAATTACAAAATCCACAAACAGCAGCAGATTTATTAGGGTTGTCCAATCAGGCATTTATTCAAAAGAGTCAGCTGGGCGGAGGCAGTCCTATGATTCGCGGGTTTGCCACCAACCGGGTGCTGCTGGTAGTAGATGGGGTGCGGATGAACAATGCAATCTTCCGGGGGGGTAATGTTCAGAATGTCATTTCGCTGGATGCCAACAACATTCGCGAAGCTGAAGTCATTTTTGGTCCGGGTTCGGTCATCTATGGCAGCGATGCCATTGGTGGAGTCATGGATTTTCATACCCTTCGTCCTGAATTGTCATCCAGCGGATTGGCATTTTCAGCAAATGCCCTGGCCCGGTATTCTTCCGCTAACCATGAAAACACCGGCCATATCAACTTTTCTGTCGGATCAAAAAAATGGGCATTTACCACCAGCATCACAAAATCGGTTTTTGATGATTTGAAGATGGGTTCGCACGGTCCCGGAGAGTACACCCGTCCGGATTATCAAATGCGTGACGGGCTTAACGATGTGACGGTGGAAAATCCTGATCCGAATGTGCAGGTGGAAAGCGGATATGATCAACTCAATGCCATGCAAAAGATCCGATTCAAACCTACTAATGATTGGGAGCTAACGTATGGCTTTCATTATTCCAAAACTTCGGATGTTCCCCGCTACGATCGGTTGATTTTAAAAAATGCATCCAATGTTTTCACCAGCGCAGAATGGTATTATGGACCACAAAAATGGATGTTACATGCCCTGACCGCAGTCTATTCAAAGCCAACACCCATTTCGGATCAAATGAAGGTAACGGTAGGCTATCAACAATACAACGAAAGTCGACACAACCGAAACTTTGCCGGAAGCAACCGGAACCGCCTCACCGAACGATTTGAATCCGTAGAGGCATGGTCATTTAACCTGGATGCAGACAAGCAATTATCATCCAACGTATCTCTTTTTTATGGGGCCGAGCTGGTCACGAACAACGTGGGGTCAACAGCCCAACGGGTGGATATTACAAATGGAGACATCAGCCCGGTTTCAACCCGGTATCCGAACGGATCGGATTGGCGTTCATGGGCGGTCTATGCCAGTGCCCGCTACCGTGCCAGCGAAAAAGTTACGTTAAACGCCAGTGGCCGCTTCACGCATGTGTATACCTACGCTCCATTTGATCTTACCTTTTTTGATTTTCCTTTCACAGAAACGACACTTCGCAACGGATCATTTAACGGAAGTCTGGGGGCAGTCTTTAATCTGACTAGCGACTTTAAGCTGTATTACAATTTGTCGACAGGTTTCCGGGCGCCTAACATAGATGATATTGGTCGTGTGTTTGATTCGCAACCTGGTAGCGTGGTGGTTCCCAATCCGGAATTAAAACCAGAAATAGCCTATTCAGCAGAAATGGGTTTTACTGGCATCGCTACGAATAGGCTATCCCTCGATTTTGCTTTTTATTACACCCTTTTGGATAACGCCATTATCCGGAGTGCTTTTCTGTTTAACGGTGCTGATAGTATTGATTATGATGGTACCTTGAGTCAGGTATTGGCTTTGCAAAACATCAATCAGGTAACGGTGGCAGGAGCGCAAATGAGTGTACGGATCGATTTTACTTCTCGCCTTCGTCTGGAGTCCCATCTGAATATTCAACAAGGGCGGGAACGTGATCCTGTCACAGGCAATAATTATTCACCCACGCATGTGCCACCTACCTTTGGCTCGACACAACTAAGCTATCAAGGTAAAAAGTTCAGAGCTATGCTGTTTGCCAACTACAACGGAGGGGTAGAATATGAAAACCTGGCGCTTACCGAACGGGCAGATGCGCACTTGTATGCCCGAGATGACGAAGGGAAGCCATATGTGCCTGCCTGGTTGACGCTGCATGCCAAAGCATCGTATACTTTTATCCCCTATTTAACGGTAGATGTGGGAGTAGAGAACATAACAGATCAGCGGTATCGACCCTATTCATCAGGTATTACAGCAGCGGGCAGAAACTTTATTGTGGCTTTGCGTGCCAAGATTTAAAAAAATAAAATCCATGGGCTGTCTGTTGGTAGATCATTCTATAAACAGACAGTCCTTTATTGCTATGTTATGAATTTACAAACACTCACTACCAGTCTTCGGCAATTTCGAAATTGGCACAAATGGGTCGGCATCAGCGTTGCTTTTTTCATGTGGATCACCGCAGCCACAGGGTTGCTGCTTGGATGGAAGAAAAATATTGACCTGCTTCAACCACCCACCCGAACCGGCACTACTTCTGATCTAAGGAAGTGGATCAGTTTTGAATCGGTGGTGGTACGCGCCAACCATGCTCTGGATTCCCTGGCGATTCCACTCACCGGTCTGGAAAAATTGGATGTTCGTACGGATAAGGGCATTATAAAGATAATTTACCTTCACCATTGGGAAGTACAAATGGATGGTCAGTCAGGGAAGATTTTTTCAGTTGCGAAACGGCATGCCGATTGGATCGAACATATTCATGATGGATCAATTATCAGCGATGGGTTCAAATTGCTGTATACCAATTATCTGGGTTGGGGACTATTGATTCTTTCGCTGACAGGATTTTGGTTGTGGTATGGCCCCCGCAGAATGCGTCAAATAAAAAAGAATCCATCGTGACAGAATCCTTTTAAGTTTTTAGGAAAGACTTAGCGGAATTGGCGATAGAATAATACATTTGATCAACCACCTAAACGCATTTTATGGAGAACACAACCCCTGATTCAACAACGCCTTCATCATCTACCGCTTTGGATGAAGCAAAAATTCTTCAATACCGCGAAAAGTTACGTCTGGAGCAAAACCTTCCGATGGCATTGGCGGCTGGATTTGTAGCAGCTCTGGTGGGGGGTATTTTATGGGCCGTGATTACGGTGGTCACCAATTATCAGATTGGATTCATGGCTGTCGGGGTTGGGCTTCTGGTAGGTTATGCCGTACGGTATTTTGGAAAGGGCATTGACTCCATCTTTGGTATAGCGGGTGCTGTGTTGGCTTTGTTGGGTTGCTTGCTTGGCAATTTTTTTAGTATGGTTGGATTTGGGGCGGCCGCAGAAAACGTAGGAGTGTTAGAGTTGTTGGGCATGCTGGATTATAGCTACGTACCCGAAATAATGATGGAGGGTTTTAGTCCGATGGATTTACTTTTCTATGGAATAGCTGTTTATGAAGGATATAAATTCTCCTTCCGGAAGTTTACGGAGGCGGAAATACGACAAAATGCCTGAGAGATTTGCTAATGGGCCTCCAGCCAATTCTTTCCGATACCTACTTCCACTTCCATCGGCACATCTAATACCACCGCATGTTTCATGAGTTCGATCACTTTGGGTTTCACTACATCCGCTTCGGCAATATGAAGATCGAAAACCAATTCATCATGCACCTGCAGGATCATCCGGGTTTTTAGTTTTTCTTTTTGAAGCCAGCGATGGATATTCACCATAGCTATTTTGATGATATCAGCGGCACTTCCCTGAATGGGCGCGTTGATGGCGTTTCGTTCGGCAAAACCGCGGGTGGTTATGTTACGCGAATTAATATCACGTAGATATCTTCTGCGCCCGAGAATGGTTTCGACATATTCTTTTTCGCGGGCAAAATTGATGGAGTCATCCATGTACCTCTTGATGCCGGCAAATTCCTTGAAATAGGACTCAATAATTTCACCAGCCTCTGTCTTGCTGATGCCCAGATTTTGAGATAATCCGAAAGCAGTGCTTCCGTACAGAATGCCGAAATTCACCTCTTTGGCTTTACGTCTCATATCGGCAGTTACTTTTTCCAAGGGAACTCCAAAAACCTTGGCGGCCGTGGTCGAATGAATGTCGCGTTTGTTTCGGAAGGCCTCAATCATCGTTTCGTCTTTGGCAAAAGAGGCCGCGATACGCAATTCAATCTGACTATAGTCGGCCGACATAAATTTAAACTCTGAGCTGCGAGGTACAAAGGCACTTCGGATCTGTCTTCCGCGTTCGGTGCGGATAGGAATGTTTTGCAGATTAGGATTATTGGAGCTAAGACGCCCGGTGGCAGCCACCGCCTGTCTGTAATCAGTGTGAATCCGTTTGTCGGAAGGGCTGATGATTTTCGGAAGGGCATCTACATACGTGCTGCGAAGTTTATCATACTCACGATATTCTAAAATCTTTTTAACGATCGGATGTTCTTCTGCCAATTTCACCAGCACCTCTTCTCCGGTAGCATACTGACCGGTCTTGGTCTTTTTGGCTTTGGCCAGTAACTTCAGCTTATCAAACAATACTTCTCCGAGTTGCTTGGGGGAACCAATGTTAAACTCTACGCCTGCTAATTGAAAAATTTCTTTTTGAATCAAGTCCGTATCTTTTCGCAATGCCTCCGACATCCATTGGAGCGCTTCCACGTCAATGTTCACACCTTCCATTTCCATGGCGGCCAGGACCGACATCAACGGAATTTCCACATCCCGGAGCAAAAGTGTATGTCTGCGGATTTCCAGATCTGCCAGTAGGCGAGGTCGCAATTGCCAGACTTGATCGGCCTCTTCGCACATCCGCTGGAAAGCGTCTGAATCTTCGGACGAAAGTTGATATTGATTGTATTGTTTGCAGAGAATGCTCAGATCATGAGAGGCTTCTGGTTCAATCAGGTAATGAGCCAGCATGACATCAAAAAGACTCCCGCTCACATTTACGCCTGTTTTTCCAAAGGCAATGACCACTTCTTTTAAATGGTATCCTACTTTTGAAATCCGTTCGTCAGACATGATGGGCGCCAACTCTGCCAGCATGGTTTGAGCAGCAGGTATATAGTACGCCTCACCTGCCTGAAAAGAGATGGCCAGGCTGGCTACCTTAAAATCAAAATGAAGATCATTGTCGGGTTGCATGATGATGGCAAACCCCTCTCTTCCGCGCAACTTTTCAATCAAAGCAGCTCGTTCCGCAACGGATTCGACCTTGACATAAGTTACTTCTGCCAGATTTAACTCTTTGCGCGCTACTTCAGGAGGAGAGGTATCCTCGCCACCAAACATGGATAATTGAGCGGAAGAAGAAGCAAGGGTAAGAACAGAACCCTTCGTAGCGGAAGCTGTTCCACTTCCACCGGTTGCAAAAATCCGCGGAAGCATGGTTTTAAATTCCAGCTCTTCCAGAATGGGTTTAAGCGACTCTTGCGGACCGGTATATTGAAGGGCCGTTTCATCCAAGGTGATGGGAACATCGGTGACGATGGTTGCCAATTTTTTAGACAAGACAGCCTGCTCACCAAATTGCTCCACGCGCTCTTTTAATTTCCCCTTCAGTTCACCCACATGCGCAATGACATTTTCCACGGTGCCATATTGTTTGATCAGATCAGCAGCGGTTTTCGGGCCTACACCTGGGATGCCGGGAATATTATCAGACGTGTCGCCCTGTAGCCCGAGAATATCGATTACCTGAGAGACGTTTTCAATGTCCCACTTTTCACAGACTTCTTTGGGTCCCCAAATGTCAACGCTGTTGCCCATATAGGCAGGTTTGTATAGCAGCACATTGTCTTTGACGATCTGACCAAAGTCTTTGTCAGGGGTCATCATGTACACCGTGAAATCTTTCAACGCAGCTTGCGTGGCCAGCGTGCCAATCACATCATCTGCCTCGTATCCGTCCAGTTCGATAATCGGAATTCCAAAACCGCGAATAATCTCTTTCACGATCGGTACGCCTGAGCGGATATCCTCCGGGGTCTCTTGCCGGGTCGCTTTGTATCCTTCGAACATATCATCACGAAAGGTGCGGGCAGAGGTGTCAAAGGCTACACCGATGTGGGTAGGCTTTTGTTTGGTAATCACTTCCAGCAATGTATTGGTAAAACCAAAAGGAACAGAGGTGTTGATTCCTTTGGAATTGATCCGTGGGTTTTTGGTAAAAGCGAAATGCGCGCGATAAATCAGAGCATATGCATCCAGCAAAAAAAGTTTCTTTTCAGCCATGGGACGAAGGTCTGAAAAATCAGGCAGGAAGCAGTCGGCTCACGGCAAGATATTTCATTTGTTTTATCCTCGTTCCGTTAGTCTCCAGACAGGAAAACCGCATTGGCAAAAAGCAATTTGCCATTCTCCCAAAATGACCGGAACAAGGGATTATCAACAAAATACACAATCTCCCCTTTGCCCTTATTTTGCAAACCAAAGACAAGGGTGTTATCCAGTTTACGATTAATTTTATAACCGGCAAATCCCTGAAGGGGCTTTGCTTTTCCTTTGATCACTCCGGTGTTCCACCCGTTCTCCAAAAAATCAAAATGAAGACTATTTGTTTTGAGCGAGAAATAATGTTCACCCAATCCAGCAGCCAGCGGATGAGAGCGATCAATGCTTACTTTGTAGATTGCTCCAAAAATAGCGTTGGAAAGCTCTTTGCGTTCGGCTTCATCGTAAGCAATCAATCCTTCTTTTTCTTTGGATTCCTTATCCTTTTTTTCCGCATCTTTCTTTTTATCGTCATTCTGATAAACTTTTAAATCAAAACCATTTTTCCCAGCTACACTGTTCAGGGCATTTCCGATCAAAATCAACCGGCCACCGTCACCCACCCAGCGTTGAATCATTTCCAGGGTGTTGTCGTCAAAAATGCGATAGGACCCCTCCGGACATACCAAAACATTGTATTTCCACAGATCAATGGAGCGGAAATAATCTGTGCCAATGACCGTGGCCGGATACTGAAGTGTTTGTTCAAAAAAGTGCCATACCTCCCCAAAGGACAAGGAAGAAGTCTGATCTCCTCCCAGAATGGCCACGTTCGGCTTTTCGAGAAATGATACTTCACCAGAACCTACATCGTAGCCCTGATCAGACCAGCCGGTAGTACTGATGTGAAGTTCCCGTTGATATTTTTTTGCCAGGTCTGTCACCCATTGATCAAAGTTTGCCACGGTTTCGTTGTTTCGTCTGGTAATCACCAGCGAACCTTGCTCAAAACGTTTGCCTTGCATGGTCGTGGCTTTTCGAAGAACACGTACGTTAATTCCTTTTTGAAGTAAGGCACCGAGATACTCTGCATCCAAAACAGATTGATATCTAAGAAAATAAGCGTATGTATTGGGCGACACCGTGGGGGTAGTCACTTGTCTGGGTTCGTAAGGCTTGTCGGCCAGCAATTTTTCCGGGAGTGCAAAGGCTTTTAAATCATGAGCATACATCAGGTTCCAGGCAGTAATATCGTATGTCAATGAGTCGGCCAATTTAGATTGCGGCTCAAACACCGTGGTAATAAACTTGCCTTTCGGTTGACCCACCGGGATGATAATGTCATCAGAGGTAATGACAGCATTGCCGCTCTGTTGGGTTTGATAGTCAAAACCTCGCAGGGTTTTGGGTGCGCGGGTGTGACCATAGCGAATCTGATGAGCATCCATCCACTGGGTTATTTTCCGGATCTGATCAGGTGAATTAGTCGCTTTGATGACATAGGTTTTGTAAGATAAACCATTGCCAGCGTTAACATCCCGAAAATATTTTTCAAACTCTTCTGTCAGCCGGGTCGCATTCATGGATGATATCTCGAGCGTAGCCATAGCCGTGGTGAAATGATGCGTCAGTCGGTCTTTCAGCGTCATTGGATCTCCTTCACGGGTAGTGACGATCAACCCTGACCCAATTCCTCCCTTTTCATACGTCATGCCAATAGAACCGCTATAGGTCGGATAGGTGTCCCCGTAACTGGGGTAGTATAAGTCGAAGCGCTCTTTGGTGAAATAAAACCACCCTTCCTGATCAAAATACTTGGCATTATTTTTTCCAATCTGAGTTTGAAAATCCCGTTGCCAGGGAGTGATGACCTCATGAAAGGGTTCTGCTGCCGGAGCAAAATAGTAAGGGCTGTTATAGCCTTGCTCATGATAATCCACGTGCACATGGGGCATCCATTGGTTATAGATTTTTAAACGGTGCTGTGATTCTTTTTGCGAAAGCCACGCCCAATCGCGATTTAAATCAAACAGATAATGGTTGCTTCTTCCGGGAGGCCAGGTTTCACGGTGTTCACGCGCCTGCGGGTCGGCATTGGCCGGCAGAGCTCCAGTTTCATAGAAGAAGTTTGTAAAACGATCCCGTCCGTCCGGATTTAAACATGGATCTATTATGACAATGGTATTTTTGAGCCATTGTTGAGTTTTCTGATTTTGAGGGTTGACCAACTCGTATAGAACTTTCATGGCGCTTTCCGTACTACTGGCTTCGTTTCCATGAACGGTGTAACTCAACCACACGATGGCCACCTGGGTAGATGGTTTTCCGCTTAAGAGTCCGGTACGTTTCAGGTTGTCCTCGCGAATTTGCTCTATGTTTTTAAGATTTTCGGGAGAGGCAATCACCGCATAAATCAACGGACGATGTTCATAGGTTTTACCGTATTCAGCAAGTTTTACCAGGTTGGTTTGTGAAGCCACGTGCTGAAAATACTCGACCATTCGATGATGGCGGGTAAACCGGTCTCCCAGAGAATACCCCAAAAAATCATCAGGCGATTGGAGCGATTGCGCAAATAAAGCCGTTGTGGCTGAAAACACGATCAGGATGACAGAAACTAAAAATCGGGTCATAATAGAAATTTAAAGATCCATAACGTTAAAAGTCATCTCAAAAATACAAGATACTTGTCAGCCTGAGGCACTGGAAGGCAAGGGGCGGTATTTTTGAGATGGCTTCTAGTGAAGCAGCCGGTTAATCTGTGGCTGATGATGACGCATATGTTCACCAAAAAAAATAACTGCCTGTTGAATGTTGATGCGGCCGGCAAAAGGATGCTTGTAAATCTTTTTGCGCAGGTCTTTCTCATCAAACTCTTCCAGCAAGGATTTTAACTGTAGGCGCACGTGATCCCACTCGGCCTGAATGACATCCAGCGACTCGTACGAAGGCGTGTGTTCCACCACGGTTTTGGGCGCTCGATATTTGAAGCCTATCCGCTGTGAAACTTTTAGCAGAAAAAACTTAAATGCCTCCCACGGGCCGGTATTACCCGCGGTGGTAATTCCCAGTTTCTTTTTTCGGATATAGGCCACGGAAAGTTTTTCAGCTGTGATCAGGTGAGATAAGACCTGTAAGATTGACCAACGCTGCGGGGCGGGACGATTATTTAATACTTCTGGGCCATAACCCCGAAGACGTTCCAGTAGCTGGATTTTTAGATGTTCAATCTCCTGAAAATGGGTAGTGAGGGATGATGTCATAAAGTCAAATGACCCATAAATTTTACGAAAATGGAAATTGGGTCTCAGAAATATTTCCCTTACTTTTATTACCATTACCTAACCTAAATTTTAGAAATATGGAAAATCCGGCAGGACAACAACCTCCAAAAACCTGGCTAGTCGAATCAATTTTGGTTACTCTTCTGTGCTGTTTACCCTTTGGCATCGCAGGAATTGTAAACGCTTCCAGTGTAGAATCGCGTTTCAGATCCGGGGACATCGAAGGAGCTAAACGGGCATCAGAACAAGCAGGCAAATGGACTAAATGGGGCTTTTTTAGCGGCATCATTGTCATTGGTCTCTATATCATTTTCATTGTCATCTTGGGCGTAGGTGCCGGCATGAGTGCTTTTGGTTAAAAGATTTGCATTTGGTTTTATCATTTTTGTAATGTTGGCAGGGTTAGGCTTCGCTTATAAGAAGTTTGATCCTGCCAAGCATTCTTTTCCAGCCTGCCCTTTCCTGAAGGTTACAGGGTATAAATGCCCCGGCTGTGGTTCTCAACGAGCCATACACCATTTGTTAAACGGTAATATCAAACAGGCCTTTTTTCTAAATCCATTGCTGATTCTGGCCATTCCATATATTCTGATCGGCTGGATTCTGGATTTCTCTAAACTAAGCGGAACGGGGTTAAAATTCAGAAACACGTTCTATGGGCAAAGAGCCATTATTGTAGTGCTTATCATCATCATTGGTTTTTGGGTTGGCAGAAACGTTATTTAATTCCAGAGAGAAAGTTCAACCGATTCTTTTGGATGGATACGGAAGCAGGTAAAAAACCAATAAATTCCCCATCTGCTTCCATACCGGCCTCCATCAAAGACGTAAGCATTACTTCTTTACAGGTATGATAAGAAACGAGGGGATGTTGAATGAATTTTCCCTTTTTTAATTCACTTTGCTGCCGAATAAAATCAAGAATGGTGGCGTTTCCGGCCACGAATACATTCAACCATCCATCATTCACTTTTGCTTCCGGGGCAATGGTTAACTTATTCCCAAAAGACTTCCCATTGGCAAACGCCATCACCCGCACATGACCTGAATAATTAAACTCCTGGCCGGAAGCATTTACCGGAACAGGAACAAACGAAAAGAAACTCTCCAGAATAGACGTGAAATAGCTGAACCCCGCTCCCAGCCATCGGGGTCGCTTGCTGAGCCTTTTTAAAACATCAGGCCCCATGCCCACGCTACATACGTTAATAAAATATTCCTGAACGGGATTTCCTTGCACAGTGGTAGCCTGAATGAAGCCTACATCAATCGCCATCGTTGATCTGGTTTGAATCAGTTGGGCGAACTGCTCGCCATTAGCCTCCAGGCCCATGGTGCGCGAAAAATCATTGCCCGATCCCAATGGAATGACGCCTACCACGGGTAATTTGTCGGAGGATTCCTGTAGCAATCCGTTCGTAACTTCATGCAGGGTTCCATCGCCACCGGCTGCCAGCAAGTATTCACACTTCTCTTTGTATTGATTTGCCAACTCCACCGCATGACGGGGGTATTTTGTTTCCAGCACCTGCACGTGGCCTACCGCCTGCAGGGGAGGTAGAATATTCCGATAAAACCTTCTCAGGTATCGATTGGCTCCGTTGAGTATGATGACGATTTCCGGCAAGGAAGTTACTTACAACTTTTTTTGATCGCTGCTTTGGCTTCCAGCGATCCTAATTCTTCCGCATGTTTTAAATCAAGGCATCCATCATAGTTATTATTCATGGCCAGCTTGACCATACCACGCAAATAATATGTTTCAGGATCACTGGGATACAATTCAATCGAGGTAGTATAATCTTCAATGGCGCCTTTATAATCTTCCTTTTCAGTTTTGCTAAGTGCCCGATTGTCATAGTAAGCAGGATTGTCAATGTCTAACTCCATGGCTTTGGTGTAATCGGCAATGGCTCCATCATAATCCTGGGTTGTATGTTTTAGAATACCCCGCAGATTAAAAGTTTCAGGTTCCTGGTTGTTTAACTCAATGGCTTTGTTATAATCTTCCAGGGCTCCTTTGAAATCTTCTTTTGCACTTTTGGCGAGCGCGCGGTTTTCAAACTTCACCGGATCTTTCGCATCCATTTTGATGGCCACGTCATAGTCAGCAATGGCCGCCTCAAAATTACTGGTATTATAGCGTGCCACACCGCGGAAATTATAAAGATTGGCATCATTCTTATCCAGTTCAATGGCTTTGGTATAATCGTCAATGGCACTCACAAACTCCCCCAATTCAGCTTTGACAGAGCCGCGGTTGAAATACTTATCAGCATCCGCGGGGCCAAGCTCCAACGCTTTTGAAAAATCAAAGTAAGCGCCTTCCAAATCTTCCACATTGTACTTGGCTAAGCCCCGGTTGGTGAAGGCATCGGTATATTTAGGATTAAACTTAATGGCTTTATCCAAATCGAGGATGGCTCCATCATCGTCACCGAGGCTTAATTTGGCTTCCGCCCGATAGTTGTAAACGTCCGCCTGTAGAGAATCTATTTCTAATGAAAAGTTATAATCGCCAATGGCTCCATAAAAATCCTTAAGGGCAGAGCGGGTGCGCCCCCGCCATAAAAAGGCGGTTTTATTTTTAGGGTTTGATTCCAGTATTTTAGTTAAGTCTCTTTTACTGCCGGCAAAATCGCCAGATTCAAATTTTTTCCTAGCGGCTTCTACAGCAGCATCTGTTTGTGCGAAACTTTGAGCGGTCAGAAGTAAACATCCCGCGAAGACCCAATGACGTATTTGCATGCGGCAAGTTACCAAAAAACCTCTTTAGCTGCACTCGCCCGCAACCGAAACTGATTTTAGTATTGAACGATGGCTTAACTTTCCTGGTCAACATTCCGTTTGCCCTCCCAGAGCTGCCGCAGACATGATAGATTACAAAGCTTTTGTAATATTTTGCTGACGCCACCACCAAAACACTTATAATTGATCAAAATCTCCACATGAATAAACTCGTTTTTGCAGCATTCGTATTTCTTTGTCTGAGTGGCCGGGCTCAGGAAAAGGCACTGGATATGAAAATGGATTTTGAAGAATACAATCCGCCCTCATCCTTAGTTGTACCTGAACACCGGTTAAAAAAAGCTAAATTCCCTTTTATTGACATCCATAATCACCAGTTTGATATGAGCCAAAGCCGACTGAAGGAAGTGGTGAGCCGGATGGATGAATTGAACATGAGGGTGATGATTAATCTGAGTGGGCGGGGCCGCGGAAGTGCCGATCATCTGCAAAAGGGATTTGAAAATATTCAGGCAACCTATCCTACACGATTTATCAATTTCACCAATGTGGATTTTAGCGATATTGACAATCCTGCATGGGCCGCACGCACGACTCAACAACTGGAAGAGGATGTCAAAACCCGCGGTGCGAAAGGATTAAAAATATACAAGAGTCTGGGACTTCATAACAAAGACAGTAAAGGAGTTAGGATAGCTATTGATGATCCGCGCATTGATGCTGTCTGGGCAAAGTGCGGTGAGTTAGGCATTCCTGTTTTGATTCATTCGGCAGACCCGAAGCAATTTTGGCAACCCATCGATAAAGAGAATGAACGATGGCTGGAATTGAAACTTCACCCGGGCCGCAGATATGATGAGAAATTTGCCTCCTGGGAAACCATTATAGCTGAGCAGCATCGTGTGTTTAAAAAACATCCTAACACCAGATTTATCAACGCTCATCTGGGCTGGTACGGTAGTGATCTGGGAAAACTTTCGGAATTGATGGATACTTATCCTAACATGTATACCGAGATTGGTGCGGTGATCGCTGAGTTAGGCCGCCAACCCCGGGCCGCTAAGGCATTTATTACCAAATATCAGAATCGTGTTTTGTTTGGTAAAGACAGTTGGGTACCCGAGGAATATGAAACCTACTTTAGGGTTTTGGAAACAGAAGACGAATACTTCCCCTACCACAAGCGATATCATGCTTTTTGGCGCATGTATGGCATTGGATTGTCAGATGAGATACTCAAAAAGATTTATTACAAAAACGCATTGGAAATCATTCCCGGCATGGATAAGAGCCAGTTCCCAAAGTAGGTCAACTTCAATCCTTAACTAAATAAGCTATTTAATTCCAGCTCAATCTTGCCGACAATGGTGGAAAAATCCTCTACGTTTTCCACAAAATCCATCTGGTTAACATCAATGATCAACAGCTTGCCGTGAGTATAGCTACTGATCCATTTCTCGTAGTGTTCATTCAGATTTTTGAGATATTCTAATTTGATGTTGTATTCAAAGTCGCGATTGCGTTTGGCGATCTGATGGACCAATTTCGGGATATCCGCTTTTAAATAGATCAATAAATCAGGAGGCTGAACGAAATTAACCATGCTGTTGAAAATATCGAGATAGCTTTGGTAGTCGCGCTCGCTGATGTGACCACTGCTTCTCAGATTGGCCGCGAAAATGTGGGCGTCTTCATAAATCGTGCGATCTTGTACGATGGTCTTTGTGCTTTGTCGGATTTGATTGACCTGACTAAAGCGACTGTTGAGGAAATAGATTTGCAGATGAAATGCCCAACGGGTCATGTCGCTGTAAAAGTCGCGCAGATAAGGGTTATGATCGACTGACTCAAACAGGGGCACCCAATGGTAATGTTTGGCCAGCTTTTCAGCCAGCGTTGTTTTACCGGAGCCAATATTCCCGGCAATGGCGATGTGTTTGATGTTCTTCACCCATCAAAATTCAACAAAAAATAGTTGTCTTAGGATCTTCCGCAGAAAAACTTATTCCTACCGGAATGGGATTTTTTCGGGGATGAGAATGGCATTGGGGAATATCCGTTTGAGCCGTTGAAAGTCTTTTTGTGCTTCCAATGTCGTATAGTAGGCGCCTACCGTTACCCGGAATTTGGGCTGCTGATACATGAGATTTCCGGTCAGATCGCCTGCTTGCTCGCCTAATTTTTTCCGGGCATTCATCGCGTCTTCCTTTTTAGATCCTGAATAGATCTGAATGGTAACGCCATCGACAAACCTGCGGGTAAGATTAAACCGGCTGATGCTGTCCAGGATAGCATTTACTTCTTTGGTCACGTGATACACCGGAGTGACGGCCACGGGTTCTACCTTGGCCGGAGGTGTTAACAAGGTTGTTTCAGATGGCTGAACCCGCGGACGCAGGAATGAGATGTCTTCATAGTAATTTCTTTGGGCCATCGCATAAACAGAAACGAGGCAAAAAAATACGGTTATCGGACGTTTCATCGGTTAATCATCTTTAATCTATCACAATACACCGACCTTCCCGGATGTCATCTTCTACCTTTTTATATTTGACATCTTTTAAGACACGACCATCGGTATATTGAACGGATACCTTGTCGTTTCGGTTGGCAATCTTTTCAGATTTGGTGGGCATGATCCGTTCTTGCGGAGGGCGTTGAGTAGCCGGAGGTGCACTGCTGCCTCCGGAAAGTAATGAACGAGACTCGTCTTTCTGTTCGCGTAGTTTTACCCGTGCCCGGTGGGCTCTGGCTTCTTGTACCTGTCCTGGATCTTCCGCCAGGATTTCTGCTTTGGTCAGAAACGAAATCGACTCTTCGTTGACGCGCGCAATAAAACGTTTGAAAGCCTCAAAACCCTCAAACTTATAAATCAACAGGGGGTCTTTTTGTTCGTAAACAGCATTCTGAACGGATTGCTTTAAATCATCCATGTCGCGCAAATGCTCTTTCCACTGTTGGTCAATAATGGCAAGGGTAATTATCTTTTCCATCGAGCGCACCAACTCCTGGTTGCGGGTCTCGATGCACTTTTTCAAATTGGCGGACACTCCGATTTGACGTGAGCCATCGGTAAAGGGAACCAATATGTTTTCAACCGTAGCACCCCGTGTTTTATAAATTTCAGAAATGACCGGAAAAGCCTTGTCGGCTATGGCTTTGTTTTTCTTATCGTAATGCGCCAGTGCCTGATCATACAATTGATCCGATAGTTTTTCAGGGCTACCCTTTTTAAATTCTTCCTCGGAGATCACAAAGTCAAATCCCAACGTGCTCAGCGCACTTAATTTTATCGAATCATAAGCTTCTCCCGCTTTGGCACTGGCCACCAGATCAGCGGTCGTGTCCTGTAGCATGGTTAGAATGTCCAGTTGCAAACGTTCGCCAAACAGAGCGTTGCGTCTACGTTTGTAAATCACCTCTCGTTGGGAGTTCATTACGTTATCATATTCCAGCAGACGCTTACGGATGCCAAAATTATTCTCTTCCACTTTTTTCTGGGCACGTTCAATGGAACTGGTAACCATCGAGTGTGAGATAACTTCTCCCTCTTTCAAACCCAGACGATCCATAATACGCGCCACCCGCTCAGGCATAAACAAACGCATCAGATTATCCTCCAGCGAAACATAGAACTGAGAAGACCCGGGGTCGCCCTGGCGTCCTGATCGTCCACGCAACTGACGATCAACCCTGCGCGACTCGTGACGTTCCGTACCGATGATGGCCAATCCACCCGCAGCACGTGACTCGGGTGTTAACTTAATATCCGTTCCCCGACCAGCCATGTTGGTGGCAATGGTTACCGTTCCGGGCTTACCGGCTTCGGCTACAATCTCAGCTTCCCGCTGATGTTGTTTGGCATTTAACACGTTGTGTTTAATCTTCTTTAGCTGAAGCATGCGGCTCAGGAGTTCCGAAATTTCGACAGAAGTAGTTCCCACCAATACGGGTCTTCCGGCTGTAGTCAATTTTACAATTTCATCTACTACGGCATTAAATTTTTCCCGAACCGAACGGAAGACCAAATCTTCCTGATCTTTTCGTGTGGCTACCTTGTTGGTGGGGATCACCACTACGTCCAATTTGTAGATGTCCCAGAATTCGCCCGCCTCGGTTTCCGCAGTACCGGTCATACCGGCCAGCTTATGATACATGCGGAAATAATTCTGAAGGGTGATGGTGGCATACGTTTGAGTAGCATCTTCCACTTTTACATTTTCCTTGGCTTCAATAGCCTGATGCAAACCGTCTGAGTAGCGCCTGCCATCTAGCACACGACCGGTTTGCTCGTCAACAATCTTTACTTTTCCATCAACAATGATGTACTCGGTATCTTTTTCAAATAACGTATAAGCCTTGAGTAATTGATTAACACTATGGATGCGTTGTGCCTTGATGGTGTAATCGCGAATCAACGTTTCTTTTTTGTGCAGACGTTCTTCATCACTGATGGATCGGTCATTTTCAATTTTTGTCAATTCGATTCCCATTTCTGGTAAAATGAAAAATCTCGGATCTTCGCCATCTCCGGTGATCAGATCAATTCCTTTTTCGGTAAGCTCAACGCTATTATCTTTTTCGTCAATCACAAAGTACAAGGGCTCATCCGCCTTGGGGAGCTCCTTCTTATTATCGGCCAGGTGGTAGTTTTCTGTTTTTTGCAGAATTTGCTTCATCCCGGATTCACTCAATAGTTTAATCAACGGTTTGTATTTGGGCATAGCCCGGTGAGCGCGAAACAAGGAAAGACCACCTTCCTTCTCGTTCCCCTCCCCAATCCATTTCTTGGCTTCATTCAGGTATTGATTGATCAGCTTTTTTTGAGCTTCCACCACTTTGTTGATGCGTGGTTTTAACTCATAAAACTCATGCTGATCGCCTCGGGGCACTGGCCCTGAAATGATTAAAGGGGTACGGGCTTCATCAATCAATACGCTATCCACTTCATCGACCATGGCATAATGGTGACCCCGCTGCACCAGTTCCTGTGGATCATTGGCCATATTGTCGCGCAGGTAGTCAAACCCGAATTCATTGTTGGTGCCATACGTAATGTCAGCGCGATAAGCGTTTCGTCTGGCTTCGGAATTAGGTTCGTGTTTATCAATACAGTCGATGGTGATACCGTGAAACTGGAATAATGGAGCCATCCATTCGCTATCCCTGCGCGCCAGATAGTCATTAACCGTTACAATGTGAACGCCACGCTTGGCCAGCGCATTTAAGAAGGCCGGGAAAGTTGCCACCAGCGTTTTTCCTTCTCCGGTAGCCATTTCCGAAATTTTTCCTTCATGCAGGGCAATCCCACCAATGATTTGCACATCGTAATGGACCATGTCCCACGTTACCTTATTTCCGGCTGCGATCCATTCGTTTTTCCAAATGGATTTATCACCGTTAATCAGGATATTCTCATGACGGGCAGATAGTAACCGGTCAGTTTCGGTGGCCGTTACTTCCAGGGTTTGATTTTCTTTGAATCTACGGGCCGTATCGCGGACGATAGCAAAGACAACGGGTAAGACTTGCATCAATACCTTTTCCAGTTCTTTGTTCCGCTCCAGTTCTAATTTATCAATTTGAGCAAACAGATTTTCTTTGTGGTGGATGTCCAGATTTTCTTCGGAGGTGATTTGGAGCCGAAGGGCTTGAATCTGATCATCTATGGGTTTGAGATGGGTGTTGATGGTGTCCCGAACTTCCTGTGTTTTGGCGCGAAGCTGATCATGGCTGAGGGAAAGGAGTTTTTCCCCTTCGCGTTTGGTTTGTTCCACCAGCGGCATCATGCGCTTGATGTCTTTTTCGGATTTCGTGCCAAATATTTTGGCGATCAGTTTCAGCATACTCTACACGTTGGTCAAAATGGGCAGACCTGAATCTGCCTCTTGTTAAAAAGGGCTTAAAGATAAGCATTTGACTACTCAATAATGGTTCCAAAAGCCAAAGACGGCCTTTTTGTCAGTCATTCTTATCGAGTCAATTGCACTTTTGTTTGTTAAAACTTATGTATCGTGATTGCTTTTAAACTACTACTACCGGACTACGGATAAAGTAGGATTATGAGTTCTAACTATTATCGAGTTCAAACACGCCATCAAACACTTTGACAGCCGGCCCCGTGAGATAGATTTCCTTAAATCCGCCTTCAGATGTGGGCTCAAAGGTCACCGAGAGTTCGCCTCCCTTGGTTTTGACATGTACAGGGGATGTATACCCTCGAAAATGAGCAGCCAGCGCAGCAGCAGTGACACCCGTGCCGCACGATAGCGTTTCATCCTCCACCCCTCTTTCGTAGGTGCGCACGAGTAGCTGTCCATCCTGAAGTTCGGTAAAATTTACATTGGTACCTCCGGGTTTGAAGGGCTCACTATAGCGGATGGCACGGCCCTCTTCTACTACATTTACCACGGGAGCGCTGGCTACAAACTGGATGAGATGAGGAGAGCCAGTATTAATAAAGACGGCATCTCCCGATTTCTGAATACCGCTGACCGGATTCATCTTCAATTGGATGAGGCCATTGGCTAACCTCGTTGCTTGGTGGGGGCCGTCATAGGCCTGAAAAGTAGTGTCGCGCTCAATCATCCCGAGAGTGGCCGCCATTTGAACGGCAGCCCGGCTACCATTGCCACATAAGCTTTGGGAGCCATCACTGTTGTAGTAGATCAGATTAAAATCCAGAGTGGGATGAGTCTCGATCAGCATGAACCCATCGGCACCAATACCAAATTTCCGGTCACACAGGTGTTGAATCTGTTCTGTGGTCAACCGAATATTTCCCGATCGATTGTCAACGATGATGAAGTCATTTCCGGTGGCCTGATACTTTTGAAATGGGATTTTCACAGCGTTTATTTCACCTCCTCATAGTCAACGTACTCCCCACCCTTGATCGTTCCGTTGTTGCGGGGTTTTTGATTGGGTGGAGGAGGCGTGGGGCGCTGGTTGCGCATTTGTGAAGCAGCGCCTGCCCGGAAAAACATACTCCCAATCTTATAAATCACATATAAAATCAATCCTGTAATCAAAAGAAACCGCCACATGATCTATCGCATTTATTAAGAGCCGTAAAAATAGTGAATTTATCACCATACCATGAGTGGTTTCCGTGAGATGCCATGACCGCAGATTTGCTGCGAATGGCCTTTTTTTACTTCGTTCCGCACTCGAAGGGATTCTAATCAGTACATTTGAGGCCATGACCTCTTGGTTAGCTCCCCTGAAAAATGATCGTTTACCCGGGTGGACATGGGTACTGCCCCTGGTCATCTTTCAACTGGCCACGTTCATCTCAGGAAATTTCAAAACCCCTTCCGGATCCTCTGTCGTCTATTTGACGATGGCCTTTGGCATTTTAATGATCCATTGGTGGGGGCCACGCGTAGCCCTGGCACTGGTCATCAGTACATGGCTAAACATGGTACAGCGTGACATTCCCTTTACGGGTTGGAACGTGTTTACATCCTTGCGGGGCCCCATGAGTATTTTACTATCATGGTTAGTGTTTCGGAAGCTTTGGAAAGGAGATTGCCGATTGTCTTCTGTCAATGAACTTATTTCTTTCATCGGCCTGGCCATTTTCTTGCCTATTACATTCAATGCGTCTTTTAAATTTTTTCAGGTCATAAATGACCCCCAGCGATGGATCATTTTTCTATCGTTTTGGCTTCCGGATATTTTGACCAATCTGGCGTTGACGGTGCCGCTGGTCATTTTAGCAACTCCGTGGTTATTGGCCCGGGGTTGGATGGTAGAGGCAATAGATCACAAACCCCTATCCATTCCCCGGTATCCGGGCCGTTGGTATGAGCTTTTATTTCTGATTCTCATTTCCTTGGTGCTGCATGTTTTTTTATCGTTCGAACGCTTCTGGTTTTTGTTTGGCGTATTTTCGGTGTATGCCTCCGTTCGTTTTGGATTGCGGATTGTCGGCTTTTTTAACTCTTTCATTTTTTTCATATCGTATTTGTTACCGGTGTTTACCGATGAAGTGGAGCCCTATCAGATGGCCAAGTTTTATGATATTCATCTGGGAATGTGTTTGCTGTTTATATTTTCATTGATCACAGCCCGGATTATGAAAGACGTGCGCACGGTGCGTGAACAATTAGCCGATCAGAACAAGCTGTTAGCCGAAACCAACCGTGATCTTCAGCAGGCAAATGCCGAACTGGATCGGTTTGTTTACAGTGTTTCGCATGACTTAAGTGCGCCTCTAAAATCGATCAAAGGGTTAGTCAGTCTCAGTAAAATAGAAAACGAGCCAAAAGCCTTGCCCGGCTATCTTGAAAAAATCGGAGTGAGCGTAAACCGATTAGAAGATTTTATTAAGGAAGTGCTGGATTATGCCCGAAGCAAACGGAAAGAGGTACACCGGGAACGCATTTCAATCTCTGCGATGGTGGAAGAAATTTTGGAGAACATTAAATATCTGGACAATTATAGAAATATCACTGTAAAAACCCATTGGCAGGTAGACCAGTTAGTAACAGACGCTACGCGGATGAAGATTATTCTGAATAACCTGATTACAAATGCCGTCAAGTATCATTCGGTGCATTTACCCAATCCAACCATTGCCCTAAGCAGCCGCCAGGAAGGAGAAACCGTTTTTATAGAAGTAGCAGATAACGGATTGGGGATTCAACCAGAGATTCAGGAAAAGATATTTACCATGTTTTTCAGGGGGGCTCAGGATTCTTCCGGATCAGGTCTGGGGTTATACATTGCACGCGAAGCCGCGGAGAAAATTCAGGCACAAATCCGGGTACAATCGGAACCCGGTCAAGGATCCGTATTTACGGTTATGATTCAGCCCTTCCCTGGGGAGAAGTAAATGACTCCCGTAACACGCGATCAAGTTCGTCTTTGGTAATGGGTTTGGCCAGAAAACCGTTGGCACCCGCCATGAAGGAACCCTCCCGTTCATTTAACATGGTGGAAGCAGACAAGGAAATGATTGGAATAGAAATTCCCTTATTTCGGATCTTTCGGATGACTTCCAGCCCATCAAAGAAAGGCATATGTACATCCATAAACACCAGATCCGGATTACATTGATCTAATTTTCGTAAGGCATCAAAGCCATCAAAGGCCAGGATTACGTGTACACCCATTTCTAACAAAGCACCTTCCAGAACGGTTGCGTTGATGATATCATCGTCTACGACCAAAACAGATTTTCCCGGATAAGTAGCCATGAGCGTCATTACAATGCAAGGATATCCTCTACTATAAATATACATTTTTTAGATAATATTCTAAACTTCTTTTGTCAATCAGGGGGTTTTCAGTTTCTTTATATTATATGAGTCAGGTCGAATCGGGTGTAAAGAGTAATCATTCCCATGCCCGGGTGGTACGCAGGTTGGCACTATACATGCTGACATTTGTTAGTGTTTTGACGGTTGGACTCGTGGTGGGTGGAGTCGATCATTGGTACTATGTTCTCCCAGGATTTCCGGTATATGGATTGGCACTTCTCGTGAATAATGAGAAGCGATACATTTTAGCGAGGAACATTATTTTTTTTGGCTCCTTTGTTTTATTTACCTTCTGGGGCTTTACGCATAGAAGAACCGGTGCTGAGTATGGATTGATCGCAGTACTATGTTCGATACCGATGGTATACCGAAATACTAAAGCCCTGGTGAGCTTGCTGCTATTGGTCGGGTTTACGTTATTGTCTTATGTCCTTTTAGATAAGCTAAGTCCCTTTACGCCTGATCCAACCATTAATTACCCGGTTCTTTCGACTTTTATTATGCTTGTTGCTAGTGGGAACATTCTTGTTCAAATCTTTCTGAACCGCCAAAACCTCTTTAAATATCTAACCCTTGTAAAATCTAAAAATGAGGAACTGGCAGCCACCTTGTATGAGAAAAAAGAGACAGAGGTGCAACTACAAAAAACCAATAAAGAACTTCAGGAGCTGACAGAGCAGTTAAATTGGATCGTTCGTCAAAAAACAATGGAACTTCAAACATACGTAGATGCCATTAACGTAAACATCTATTCCTCCATCATTGACGTCAAAGGAAATTTTATCAAGATCAACGAACCCTTGTTAAAAGCCACCGGATATTCCGATGCTGAGTTGATCGGGGCTAATTACCGGTTGCTGGATGCGGGCTATTCTGAAATTGCTTACGCCAGAGTAGAAAGGATTGTTCAAGCGGGCCAATCCTGGCGGGGAGAGGTAAAATACAGAACCAAAACGGGTAGTTACTATTGGTGCGATCAGGTGGTTATTCCTATCCGAACCAGCGGAAATGCCGTTTCTTATTATCTAACTCTGGGATTGCCAACTACCGAAAGAAAGTTAAATGACGAGATGCGTGACAAGGCACTGAATCTTTTGCAGAAAATTGCCTTTCAGACATCGCACAATGTACGTGGTCCAATGGCCCGCATTCAGGGGCTGGTTAGCCTCATCAGACACGATATGGTTGCGGGGGATGAATTAAAATATGTATCCAAAAGCCTGGCCGAATCCACCGAAGAACTAAACCTGGCTACCAGCGATTTGGTCAATTTTGTAAATTCCAATGAAGGATCTTTTGCCGGTCAGCAGGAAGAGAATCCTCTTTAAGGCCATATTTCCAACGAGTTGTCTGTGTTGAAATGATTTTCAGGGGACCTTTACCCCAAACTCCTTCATTAATTCTGACCCATATTTACGAATGACCTCGATGATGGGTATGGCCCTTAATCCTCTTTTGGTAATGGTGTACTCTACTTTTGGTGGTACTACCGGATGAACCAATCGGGTAATGAAACCCTCTGCCTCCAGACTTCTCAGAACGCTGGACAACATTTTGTGAGTGATGTGCGGCAGATCTTTCTTTAACTCTCCATAGCGTAAAGTTTTATCACGTAAACGCCACAGAATGGGCATTTTCCATGTGCCTCCAATGCGATCCATGGCAAACTCTACAGGATTGTAGTATATCTTTTTATCGTAGATAAAATCTGGCATAACGATTCAAGTTAAGGGATGATTACGCATGTTAAAGAATTCAACAAAAATCACTGATACAAATTTAATTTTCAATTCTTTCTTAAAAGAGAGTGACTCACAAAGAAGTTAATATGTTGATAAAGGGGCCATATTCATCGCAATTTTGAATGAAGCCATTCAAACAACAATTTTTTATGAAGAAAATTATCTTTATCGCGCTCGTCCTGTTGATTTCAGCAGAAACATTTGCCCAGCACAATGCCGGGAACCATGGAAAAGTTTTAATGATCGCCTCCAATAAATCAACCAGCCGGCAAACAGGTTGGCCAATAGGCGTTTGGTATGCCGAACTCACACACCCGTACTGGGTTTTTAGCGAAGCAGGATATACCGTAGATATTGCGAGCCTGGAAGGTGGCGAGCTATACTTTGATGGATTTAGTGATCCGGAAGATGCGAGTAAGTATGCCGCTTTTGATTACATCTCGCTTGGTTTTAAAAAGGATCCTTCCAAGATGGCTCTTGTTAAAAACACGCTAAAGTTATCTGAGATTAACCCTAACAACTACAAGGCCATTTTTGTCTGTGGCGGTCAGGGGCCTATGTACACACTTTATAAAAACCCTGAGATCGAGAAATTCTTTGCGGATTTCTATCAAACAGGAAAGCCGACAGCAGCCATTTGTCATGGCACCGCCATTCTGTTGAATACGAAATTGCCTAATGGAAAATTTCTCGTAGATGGAAAAAAATGGACAGGTTTTGCCTCTTCTGAGGAGCAGTACGCTGATAATTATGTGGGCATGAAAATTCAACCATTCAGAATAGAGGATGAAGCCAGAAAAATGCCTAATACCAAATTTGAGGTAGGATCACCTTTTTCGGCCTATGCGGTAAGAGACGGAAATCTGATCACCGGTCAGCAACAAAACAGTGGTGCTGCGGCCGCAGAATTGGTACTACAAGCAATGGAAGAGGACAAGAAGCGCTACGAAACATATGTACTGGTGCATGGGGCATGGGCAGATGAAAGTGCCTGGGGCTTTGTAAGAAATGCATTGGCACAAAATGCCAATGTAGTGGTAGTAAATTTGCCGGCACATGGTATTGATTTAACCCCCGCTAATGCAGTTACCCTCAACAGTTATGTAAAGACAGTGACCGATGCCATTCAGGCACAACCTGGAAAAGTAACACTGGTAGGTCATAGCATGGCAGGCATCGTTATCTCTCAAGTAGCCGAAAATGTCCCTGCTAAAATCAGCAAACTTGTTTACGTGTCAGCTTACCTGCCGCGCAATGGAGAGGATTTGCTAACCCTTGCTAACCAGGACAAAGAGAGCAAGGCAGGCACGGCTCTTGAGTTTACGACTGATTATTCAGCGGCTTCCATTAAAAAGGATGTTATCGTTCCGGCAGTTTGCGCAGATTGTCCTGATTTTATGAAGGAAGTGCTGGTGAAATATCACCAAGCAGAACCAGCGAAACCCCTTGGTGAGAAAGTGGTATTGACGGCCGCAAAATTTGGAAGTGTCCCCAAGTACTACATTCATACAACAAACGATGCTGCCGTGGGGTATGAATTGCAAAAGATGATGGTTAAGAACAATGGTTCGATCAAAAAGACTTTTACCATGAGCACCTCACACTTGCCCTTTGTGGTGCAGCCTGAGGAGTTTATTAAAATTTTGACAGGTATTAAATAATTGGTTCGAACAAAATTTTGAAATGAACAAAGAATTGGGGAAAAACTAATATTCCAAATTCTTCAGGTAGTAAGCTGAGTTACTGGGCGAGAGACGCCTTCAACTATTTTGCTCGACTATGCAAAAATCAATCTTTACAACCGTTTCATGTCTGATCGTTGTTGGCAATTTATTCGCCCAACTCAACGAAAGCGATAGCATCCGTTGGCAAGTAAAGTTTAATTCAACGGCTTCCGTGCTGGATGGCAACGTAGCCCGAACACTTCTCTTAAACAGAATAGAAGTGACTCATGCAAACGCGAAGTGGGGAATTAGTACACGCAACGATTATCAATATGGGAGAACCTTCTATAAACTTACTGAAAATGATGTGATCTCATCCAACTTCTTTTATTGGAGACCCTTGGCCAGAATATATCCGTTTTTTATGGGATTAGTTGAAACGAATTTAAGACGAAAAATTGATTTCCGTTACCAGGTCGGGCCAGGGATCAGTTGGAATGTAGTCAATAAAAAGCCTTCCCTTGTTAAACTATCCTTCACAGGAACGTATGAGAACACCCGATATAATGGTTCACTCTTCGATGATGAAAGATACAATGGATTAAATGAGATCGAAACATGGCGAGTGACGGGAAGATTTTTTGGAAGACATTCTTTGAAGAGTAAAATTCGGATCAGTTACGAATTTTGGTGGCAGCAATCGCTGAGTGACCAAGTAAATTACCGCTTCCACACCGAAGGGGCAATCGAGTTACCCGCAAACAGACACCTTGCATTCAGAACTGCCGTACGCTACTCATACGAAAATATTGAATTGATTGGATTGAAACCTTTTGATTTGTTTTGGACATATGGGCTAACCATCACGAACTTTTAATTATCGAAATAGTGCGTATGAAAATGAATATTCAAATTTTATTCATCAGTCTCGCTTTATGCGCGGGGATGATGATTCCTTTTCAAAGTGCGATGAACGCTCAATTGGGCAAGACACTGCAGAGTGCCTATTTTTCAGCGTTGACTGTTTTTGTTGTAGCCATGATCAGTCTCGCTCTTTATGTTCTTGTCTTCAGGCATCCTGTTCCTTCCGTGCAAAATTTTAGATCGGCACCGCTATGGGGCTACCTTGGTGGTATTTTGGGTGCTGCGTATATTTTGTTGATTGTAATCTGCGCACCTAAGCTGGGTATCGGCAATGTTACCGTTATGGTTCTGGCCGGACAGCTTGTGGCCGCGATGGTTATAGATCATTGGGGATTATTGAATACGCCTGTTCATCCGATCAATTGGCCAAGGGTAGCGGGCATACTTTTAATGGCAGCAGGAGTGTATCCTGTTAAGAAATTCTAGTATGAAAATTACCATCATCGGCTCAGGTCATGTAGGCACAGCACTTGGGCAAGGGTTTCTCCGGTCAGGTCATCAGGTTTCGTTTGGAGTGCGCGATGAGTCATCGGCAAAAGCGGAAGTAACAAAAACGCTTATGACGGGGGCGATTGTTACATCAATAGAAGAGGCTTGTCGATCCGCAGAAGTGATCATTATCACGACACCTTCGGATGCTATTTTGTCGTTGATTCCGCAGTTTGGAAATACCAATGATAAAATTATTGTGGATGCAACTAACTCAGTACGGACCCGACCAGAACCATTTCCTACTGCTTTTCATGCCATTAAAGAAATGACCGCATCAGAGAAAGTGGTCAAGTGCTTTAACACCACAGGCTTTGAGAATATGATTAATCCTATTTATCCGGGCGCAGGAGGTGTTGATATGTTTTGCGCGGGTAATGACAAGAAATCAAAAGCAGTCGTACAACAGTTGGCCAAAGATCTGGGTTTTTCTCAATGTTGGGATTTTGGTGGGGATGAACAAGTAGAGTTACTCGAAAAATGGGCGTTGTGCTGGATAAATCTCGCCATGAGGCAAGGCTACGGAAGGGATATCGCGATCAAGATTCTGATGCGATAATCGCAAGACGGGTGGTTGCCCTGATTGATTGTTCTTAAAAGTCAACAGGCTGCATAGAAACCGCTTTTTTAGCAGTATTTGATTAATTCTGGATTTATCGGAACCTTTTGCAGCAAATAGTTGTATATACAATTATTAAATTGCAATTAAGCGTTAACAATCCGGTTTTGCCGACAATTATGAATACCGTACTCCATCCAGCCGCTACCCGCGGACATGCCAATCACGGTTGGCTTGATTCTCATCACACCTTTAGCTTTGCCCACTATTACGACCCGGAACGCGTGCAGTTTGGCGCCCTCCGTGTACTCAACGATGATATCGTGGACGGAGGCAAAGGCTTTGGAACCCATCCACATGATAATATGGAAATCATTTCTATTCCCTTGTCGGGCGATCTGGAACATAAAGACAGTATGGGAAATGTGGCCGTCATCCGGCAAAACGATGTACAGATCATGAGTGCCGGTACAGGCATTTACCATAGTGAGTACAATAAAAATCCGGATCAAAAAGTAAACTTCCTTCAAATATGGGTTTATCCGAAGGTAAGAAATGTAGTGCCTCGCTATGATCAGATTACCTTTGATCCACAAGCCAGGCTTAACAAACTTCAGCAGATCGTCAGCCCGTCATCTACAGATGAAGGCGTAATGATTCATCAGGATGCTTGGTTCCATCTGGGGAAGTTTACATCCGGCTTTTCGGCAACCTATGATATAAAAAAGGCGGGTAACGGAGTCTACGCTTTTGTCATCGAAGGAAACATCACCATTCAAGGTCAGAAGCTTGGCAAAAGAGACGGATGGGGTATCTGGAATGTGGACCAGTTGCGACTTTCCGCTGACAGCGACAGTGAAGTTTTGCTCATGGAAGTTCCGATGAATGGATGAAACTGCCAGAGATAAAGATGAACTCCCAGGAACGAATAAATATTCTTGTCATTGGTCGTCATCCCGAAATCATGGAAACGGTTTTGCGCCTGATCCATCAACAAGGATGGCGTGCCGCAGGTGTGTTGACGGATGCGGATGCGATCGATGCATTTAAATCTCATACCTTTGATTTGGTATTGATGGGTGGTGGGGTGGAGGAACAATCCGAAACCCAACTCAGGCAACAATTTGAAAGGATGCATCCCGGGATAAAAGTCATACGTCACTATGGTGGTGGCAGCGGATTGCTTTTTGCCGAAGTACGAGAAGCACTTAAAATATCGCACAATCAAATAAATTAGATGATGAAGAGCAGAACTGTTTCCCGGCTACTGTATGCACACGAAGTTGATATGGGAGGAATGCCCATCCGTCAGCCGTTGCCTACCCAACAGGTACAGCAAATTGATCCCTTTTTGTTGTTACACCATGCCAATATAAAAGCACCCACACACATCGAACCGGATGATGCAGGGATTGGACCGCATCCGCACCGGGGGTTTTCTCCCGTCACTTTTATTTTTCAAGGCGGAGTCCATCATCGCGACAGCAGGGGCAATGACAGCGTGATCTACGCGGGTGGCGCCCAGTGGATGAATGCCGGCATGGGGATCATCCATAGCGAACGGCCTCCACACGATATTCATGACATCGGGGGTCGCCAGGAAATTATCCAGCTATGGATCAACACACCGTCAAAAAATAAAATGGATGTTCCGGCATATTTCCCATTGAGTGCTGAGGAGGCCCCCCAAATTCAAACAGGTGATTCGCGGGTTTCCGGGAAAGTCTTTTCCGGTGAAGTATTGGGTGTCAAAGGCCCGATTCCTTCGCAGGCTGTGGTGAATGCTGCTACCTTTGAAATCAAACAAGGGGGACGCGTGTCGATTCCTGTTCCTGACACTCATAACACGTTAATTTATTTGTTGGATGGCAAAGTCTCAGTGGATGGTTTTGGAATCGTGGATGGTCTTCACATTGTGCATTTTAAAAATGATGGGGAAGGGATAAGTCTGGAGGCGCAGGCAAACACACGAGTATTGTTTCTTTCCGGAGAACCGCTGAAAGAGCCAGTAGTTTCCTATGGCCCTTTTGTGATGAACAATCAAACACAAATCATGGAAGCCATGCGGGATTATCAGATGGGAAAGATGGGAGTCTTATTAGAGGAATGAACCATCAGCACTAAGAATCATTTTAATGAATAAATCTTAAACCGAATAACACCATGATCAAACAAACACCCTCTTTTGTACAAACCCTCAAAGCAGGTGCCATTGCCGGCTTTATCGGTGCCGGACTAAATAACATCTGGAGTTTTATTGCTCAAACGTTAGGAAGTTCAACTCCCCCCGGTTTTCCGTTGGCCGTCACGCTCTCGTCTGTTTTTACCGTTTTGGTAGGAGCAATCTTATTTTTTCTATTTGTAAAATTTTTGCCCAAAGGGAAGCTCATCTGGACGATCCTGAGCGTTGTTTTTATGCTTGTGAGTTGTTATGGGCCCTTTCAGCCCACATTACCAGATGGCTCACCGGTACCCACCGGTTTTCCATTGCTGACCGTACCCATGCATTTTATTTCAGGTCTTGTTGCTATTTGGGGAATTCCCCGGTGGAGTAAATAAACTGTTCAGGGGATATCTTGTTTTACGTAATATTTAACAATCGAAGTTTACATGACTACTGAACAACTGTTACCCAAATCTACGACAGTAGAAGCGCCTGTATTGGAACTGATTACAAAGCGTAAAAGCCGAAGAGCCTACCAGCCTAGAGTGATTCAACCGGAGGTAATTCAATCGTTGTTTGAAGCTGCCCGATGGGCGCCCTCCAGCAACAATGAGCAACCCTGGGTATATATTTATGCTACGAAAGATCAACCCGAATTGTGGGGTAAATTGTTTGAAGCCATTAACCCCTGGAATCAGATATGGGCTAAGGACGCTCCTTTACTCGTCCTTTGCCTGGTGCGGAAGAATTTCCAAAAGACGGGGAAGCCTAATCCATCGGCACGTTATGATTTAGGTGCCGCCAATGCATTTTTATCACTTCAGGCCACAGAACTAGGTTTGAATGTGCACCAAATGGGGGGGTACTATCCCGAAAAGGCGATTGAGCTTTTAAATATTTCCGAAGCATACGAGCCTGTCGTCATGATGGCTATTGGTTATCTTGGCGCAGAGGAACAGTTGACCCCGGAACTCCAGGCCAGAGAAAATGCCCCAAGGGAACGCAATACGAGAGAAGCATTTGTCATGAACAAAGGTTTTTAGTTTATAGAATCGTAGAAGGTATTTTGGCATTTAATTTATAAGTGAAACATTAATATTTTCGGTTATGGTATCTGCTACTATTTATAATGATCATTACCGCACCGAAATTATTGCTAACGGCAAAGTAGTGGTGGCAGATGAGCCCGAAGATCTGGGGGGCACCGATTCAGGACCGGCTCCCGGAGAGTTTTTAATGATTTCACTGGCTTCCTGTACCGCCATTACCTTGCGCATGTATGCCGATCGTAAAAAGTGGCCGGTCGAACGGATAAAAGTGGAAGTGAATTTTGAAAAGATTGATCAAAAAACAATCTTCAAAAGAGATATAGCTTTGTATGGGGATCTAACAGAGGAACAGCAACAACGATTATTGCATATTGCCAATCAATGTCCTGTTCACAAGACACTGACGCACCCCATCGAGATCACGACACAGTTAATGTAAAACGGATTAACCCCTTCGCTTATGGACGTCACCAAAAAATACACCAACGGAGAAGTGACGATTGTCTGGAAGCCGGACATGTGCATACACTCTGCCATTTGTTTTAAAGGATTGGGAGAAGTGTTCGATCCTAAAAAACGACCGTGGATTACACCACAAGGAGCCTCTACCGAACGTATTGTTGATCAGGTTAAAAAATGCCCATCGGGTGCTCTGAGTTACTTTATGAATCAGGAAGCTAATGGGTCAACAATAAAGGTGCAGGCAGAGACTATCGTTGAAACAGTTCCTAATGGCCCGCTTTTGGTGTATGGAAATGTTCAGGTGAAAGATACTCAGGGGGTGCTTACTCAAAAAAATAATGTGACAGCTTTTTGCCGGTGCGGGGCATCACAAAACAAGCCCTTTTGTGACGGAAGTCATAAGAAAGCAGGCTTTGAAGGATAAGCACTCAGCGATTTTCCCAAATCATTTATATCTTTCAACATGAAGCAGAAGGGTATTGTATCCATCAGACTACAGTGTGCTGTAATAGGCTCTCTGCTGCTACTTTTATCGTGCCGCGATCCGGATCCTCAGGTCAATCCGGATTTTGCTATTGAAATCGGGCAAAGTGAGATCCCCTATCTGGTGGTGGATACCCAAAACAAACCCATAAATTTCGAGCCTGGAACATCTGCTTCTTTAAAAATCTTTGAAAAAAAGCAACTCATTCAGGAGCAACCAATAGCTATTGAATTTAGAGGGAAGACTTCCTATCGGTTGTCAGATAAAAAGGGCTATAATCTGGAGGCCAAAGATGGCGCTGGAAATGATCTGGAAGTTTCCTTTTTTGGATTCCCGCCAGACGAAGACTGGCGACTGATTGGGCATGTGGTCAACTTTCAGGAAAAATTTATATTTGACCGCACGCTTATGTACAACTACGTAGCGTATGAAATATCCCGCAGCATCGGCAAGTATGCCAGCCGCTGTAAGTTTGTGGAGTTGGAACTAAACGGAGAATACCAGGGCGTTTATGTTTTCACAGAACGAATAAAGCGCAATGACAATCGCATCAATATCAAGTCTTTGAACAGTAGCTCAACCAACATCACGGGAGGCTACATTCTGTCCATCGATAAAGCCACCGTTGGTCAGGAGGGCATTGGATTACCCCTTTCTTACTTTGATGACAACTGGGATGACGATGCCCGCTACACCTCTCAAAACAGTTTCCGTAGTCAGTATGACATCAATCGAAACCTGATCACGTTTGCACCCTTTGGGCCTCCCTATCATGCCAATAAAACGCTGGAGACTTATTTTTTATACGAATATCCTCCAGCCGAGAACATAACAGTTTCTCAAAAGGAGTATATCGCGAATTATATACATCAATTTGAGACGGCCTTAATCCATGACAACTTTGCTTCGGGTACACGAACGTATACCAACTTTATTGACCGCTCCACTTTTGTGGATTATTTTATCATTAATGAGTTATGCCGCAATGTAGACGCCTTCCGACTAAGCACGTATCTTCAGAAAGATCGGGACGGTAAATTAGCGATGGGACCCGTTTGGGATTTTGATATCGGGTTTGACAATGGAGAACGCGTTCCTATCAATAACTGGGTGGTGAATTACAACAACTATGTGCGGGGCGATGCGTGGATGATGCCCTTTTGGTGGCCCCGGCTGCTGGAAGATCCACAGTTCAGAACAGAAGTGAAACAACGCTGGTCTACATTGCGCGGAGGAGTGTTGAGTAACACGGCATTGAATCAATTGATCACAAATACAGCTACCTATTTAAAGGCTAATGGAGCGGTGAAGCGTAATTACGATAAATGGGATAAAGGAATTGGTGTCAATTACGATCAATCCGTAAATGCATTACAGGAATTTCTGCAACAACGGGCCTCCTGGATGGACGTGACGATCGGAAATTTCTAATACTCTGGAGTATTCGTCAAATAGCCATTACTTTTTTCTTCTTTGTTTTTCCGATGACATCAGGCAATTGTTTTTCAATTTCCTTTTTTAACGATTGGAGAAGACGGGTGCGGTGAAAATTTTTATTAACCACCAGACTGATCTGACGCACCGGTTTGGGGTCAGCAAACTCCCGCAGATTTTCTTTTTGCTTTTTTGATAGCCCCAGCGTAGCCAGGTGAGGTAAAATGGTTGTTCCCTGATGGTGGTCGACCAGATTTTTAAGTGTTTCAATACTTCCGGTTTGGTATTGAAGCTGATCGTTTTCAAGATCTTTGCGTTTTAATTCACACAGATCAAGTACCTGGTTACGCAAACAATGTCCTTCTTCCAATAACCAGAGCCTGCTCAAATCAATATCTTTTGGCAACAGATATTTCTTTTTAGCGGCCCGTTCACCCTGAGCAGTGTAGGCAAAAAATTCTTCATCAAATACAGGATGCTCTTCGAGTTTAAGATCGTTCAAAGGTGTGGCAAGGAGGCCAATGTCCGTTTCCCCGCTTTTCAATGAATGAATAATACTATCCGTAGCCAACTCCCGAATGGTAATTTTGAGCTGCGGATGCTGTGCTGCAAAGGATTTCAAGAACAAGGGCAAAAGATAAGGCGCCAGCGTAGGAATAACAGCCAGCCGTAATTCCCCGGTAATTTCATGCTGAAGGGAATACGCAAATTCCTTCAAACGATTAACGTCCGCAATGATTTGTTTGGCGCGATGAATAACCTCTTTTCCTTCCACGGTCGGAACTACGGGTTGCTTGCTGCGGTCAAAGATCAGGATGCCCAACTCCTCTTCCAGCTTTTGAATCATCATGCTGAGCGTGGGCTGGGTGACAAATGTTTTTTCAGCGGCCCGCACAAAATGACGGTAGGTGTCCACTGCGATGATGTATTCCAGTTGATGTAGGTTCATATAAGTAAAATCTATTCAAAGCTACGAATTATCATTTTTACTGATGTAGATGGAGAGATCAATGTTGCTGTCCGACCAGCAGGGAGGTCATTTAAACATAGAAAACTAACCATTGGACTTGTAAATCTTCTCCCCGGAGCTTACCAATGACTATCTTCCGGAATCAAGTAGGGTATGAGATTTTCACTCTGGATTGCAATACTATCAAGTATCAGTTTCTGTCAGGCTCAAACTTTTCCGACAGGATTTACACGTCAGGTGGTGGCTAGCGGCATCAGCTCGCCTACCGTGATGACCTTTGCTCCGGACGGACGGATTTTTATCGCACAACAATCAGGGGCCCTTCGGGTAATTAAGAACGGCTCGCTCTTAACTACACCCTTTATTACGTTATCGGTCAATTCATCCGGAGAACGCGGATTAATCGGGATAGCCCTTGACCCTGACTTCTCCATCAATCAATATATCTATCTCTACTACACTGTTGGCACAGCCCCAATTCACAACCGCATCAGTCGGTTTACCGCCAATGGGGATGTAGTCATGCCGGGAAGTGAAAGTATATTGTTAGAGCTGGATGATTTAAGCGGAGCCACCAACCACAATGGTGGGGCGTTGGCCTTTGGAAGTGATGGGAAGTTATATGTGGCCGTAGGAGATAATGCCAACACCAATCATCCTCAAAATCTGGAAACCTATCACGGTAAAATGTTGCGAATTAACAAAGATGGCAGTGCCCCGGTGGATAATCCATTCAATACCACGGGAGCATCGGAGAAACGAAAGAGGATATGGTCGTATGGTTTACGAAACCCATACACTTTTTCAATCCAGCCTGGCACAGGAAAGATTTTTGTCAACGAAGTAGGACAGAATACCTGGGAAGAAGTGAACGATGCCACTCAGCCGGGGAGAAATTTTGGCTGGCCTGGCACCGAGGGCCCCACGAGTAATCCCTCCTTTACATCGCCTGCCTATGCCTATCACCACAACACGGGCACACCTACCGGCTGTGCCATTACCGGTGGTGCTTTTTTCTCACCTTCCGTTACCAATTATCCTTCTGTTTATTTGGGTAAATATTTTTTTCAGGATTACTGTAGCGCCTGGATTTATTACATCGATCCCGCACAGACCAATCCCACAGCCACTGCATTTGGTTCCTCAGTCGGTGGTTTTAGTTTGAGTTTAACCATGGGCCCGGATGGGAACCTGTATTATCTGAGCCGCACCAATGCCAGCTTATACCGGGTGATTTTTGCTCCTCAGACAGGAGCTCCTACCATTAGTGAGCATCCGGTTTCCACTTCTGTTACAGTAGGCCAACCTGTTACTTTCTCAGTCGTGGCTGCCGGCTCTCCTACCTTACGCTATCAATGGTTGAAGAATGGGGTGCCGATGAATAATGCTATTGCTTCTTCGCTAACGATTTCATCTGCTCAGCTTAGTGACGAAGCATTGTATTCAGTCATCGTGTCTAATAACGCTGGCAGTGCTACCAGTACAGCAGCTCAATTGTCGGTAACAGATCCTAATCAAAAACCTACCGCGACCATTACACAACCTTTTTCAACCACCTTATATACAGCCGGTACTTCTATCGTTTTTGCGGGCACCGGAACGGACCCGGAAGATGGAACATTGCCAGCTCAGGCATTTTCCTGGGAGATTAACTTTCACCATGACACGCATTTTCATGATCAGCCCGTCATATCCGGGATCACATCAGGCGCATTTGATGTGCCTGACCAGGGAGAAACATCCGCCCATGTCTGGTATCGCTTTATTCTGACAGTGACTGACAGCGAGGGAAGCACAGACAAAGATACCGTGGATGTTTATCCACGTAAATCCATCATTACTTTACAAACAGATCCACCCGGGTTGCAGTTATTGCTTGATGGTCAACCGGTGTCTACCCCGATTTCGATTGAAAGTGTCGAGGGTTTGCTTCGCACCATAGGTGTGGAAACGCATCAGCAGTTAAATGGTGGAGCTTACTCGTTTGATACATGGCTACATGGGGGAACTACTGAGCAGACCATTGCCACACCCGTGGAGGATGTCACTTATACCGCTCGCTTTTCATTGGTCTTAGGTATCTATGAACCAGAATCGGTCATTTATCCTCAACCTGCGGTCGATTTTTTTATTGTGAAAGATGTGGACGCTACCCATTTCCAGTTGATTGATGGTCTGGGGCGATCAACTGTTCTGACCGCAGAAAAGATAGTGGAAGGAACCCGAATAGGATTGGCCAATCACCCTGCCGGGCTGTATGTATTACAGTTTCAGAAGGATTCGGAGATAGTCAAAAGAAAGATTCTTATTCAGCGGTAAAACGTTTGATCAATAACTCCTGATCGGGGAAATGATTGATAAGTTCTGCATACCTTCCCATTTCAAAATCGGAAAAATCAAAACCCGGAGCCACTGTACACCCGACCAAACAATAGCTGTCAGGAGTTTTGACTTCCGCACTAAACCAGGTACCAGCCGGAATGATCACTTGAAAGGATTCTCCTTTCTCGATCCGATCACCCACCAAATGTTCTGAAGCACCAGAGTCGTCTAGAAAGTAAATAGTGGCGGCTGTGCCGGCATAAAAGTGCCAGATTTCGTCTGATTGAAGTCGATGGAATACGGAACGGTCCTCACTTCGCAGCAAAAAATAGATGGACGTACCCAGCGAGCGATCATGGCCGTAGCGCGAAGGTAAATGTTGACCTGCTATGGTTTCAGACGACCGATAGGTCTCTTTGTAAAAACCTCCCTCCGGATGAGGGAGTAACAATAATTGTTCAATCCAATAAGAGGCAGGCTTCATACTTTTAATAGTTTTGAGGGTGCAACAATTGACCAAAGCTACGTTACCGATATTCATCGACCAATTAAGCGAAGAGGATCCGGCCATTAAGCGAATTGTGGGGAAAATAGGTTATCCACCCTTCTGGCAACGGCAGCCGGGATTTCAAACACTGGTAAAAATTATTCTGGAGCAACAGGTTTCGTTGGCTTCCGCACGTGCTGCTTATGATAAACTGGAAGATTCTGTTCGCATAGTTACGCCTGACACCATCCTGCAATTGACAGATGAAGAACTTCGGGCTTGCTATTTAAGCAGACAAAAGACTGTTTATGTCAAGGATCTTTCCAGACGGCTGGTGGAAGGCAAACTTGAACTGGAGAGATTTCCTTCTTGCGGGGAGGATGAAATTCGGGAGCAATTAATACAGGTGAAAGGAATTGGCCATTGGACGATAGACGTGTATCTCTTGCTGGCACTTCACCGATTAAATATTTTTCCCATCGGAGATCTTGCTTTGATCAAATCCATGCAGGAGAATCGGCTGGTTCGCTCTTCCTCCCGAAAAGAAACCATTCTCAAACGCGCCAGCCGATGGCAGCCCTTGCGCTCTGCAGCTCTGTTTCTGCTGTGGCATGCTTACTTAACCAAAAGAGGAACAACAATAGCGCTATGAAGCGCCTGGGAGCTAAATCCAGTCAACGGTATGCACCGTTTTTTCAGTGACAACGTCACCTGTATGTTTGATGGCTTGTGGTTCCACCAACATCAAATGAACTTCTTCCTCTGGTTGCGTCCAGGGGCGGTGCTCCACCCCTTTAGGAACTAACAATACTTCACCCGCCCGGGTGGTGGTGGTATGGGTACGAAAGTCCATGTGCAACACTCCTTTCAACACCACAAATAACTCATCTTCATTTTCGTGCGCATGCCAGACAAAATCGCCCTTCAATTTGGCCAGTTTCACATGATTGTTATTGAGTTCGCCAATCACATATGGATGCCAGTAATTTTGAATCAGCGAAAGCTTCTCAGAAAGGGGAATGGGTTGTGGATTCATGGGATAAAGATAAAGACAAGATAGATAATGGTGACTGTAACATTTTTTTTCTAAATCAGTCTAATCATAACCAGGTACTTTTACAGATGCTTAAGAAAATCATTCCCGCCTTTAAAATGGCAGCCAATACGCTGCGAAGTCATTTTTTTCATACGTTTCTTTCCATCCTTGGAATGGTGATTGGTGTAGCAGCCCTGGTGGGCATCCTTTGCCTGATTGACGGGATGGAGCAATATGCCAAAGATCAGATCACTCAAACCACCTCTCTGAACTCGATGGTCATTTCTTCCCAAACCACCAAAACGGTCAATGGTATCTCAGTACGAAAGGATACGTTTGCGTATGTAAACTATGATTCCTTTCAGGCCTTGGTAGCATCTATTCGATTACCCGCAAAGGCTCATCTCATCAATTCACAATCAGCAGAAATTCAGATCGGAAGCGATACCACCCCTGTGGTGAGTATTGTTCATGGATCCAGCGAAATCAACCCATCAGAGATGCAAGTGAAATCAGGGCTATTATTAACAACTGAACATCTTCAAACGCAAGCAAGTGTAGCTGTGGTCAATTCGGCATTTACCAAGGCGGGAAACCCTGCGGACTCAGCTGAAGTGTGGGTCGGCCGCCAATTGCGCATCAATGGCCGCATGTTAAAAATTATCGGTGTGGCCAATCACCGCTCAGCTAATCCGGAGGTGTATATACCCATAACCTTACTGACTCCTGGAGAACTGAAGTCGTATCCGCCCAGTGTTTACATTGAAGCCGAACAAGTAGCGGATGTTATTCCTATCAAAGATTCGCTTCGCATGTGGATAAATCGTCATTACAAATCCTATCAGGATGATATCAGCATCATGACCAATGGTTTCCGGGTGGAGCAAGCCACACAAGGATTTCAGCTTTTTCGCGTCATCATGGGCTTAATCGTGGGTATTTCTGTGCTCGTGGGAGGGATTGGTGTGATGAATGTCATGCTGATTTCCGTCACTCAGCGCACCACCGAAATAGGTGTACGCAAAGCGATGGGTGCCAAGCGCGAAGATATCGTGTTACAGTTCCTGGCGGAATCCATTACCATTTCGGCTTTCGGAAGTATCTGTGGCTTGATATTGGGCATTCTTGGAACGATGACCGTGATCCCGATCATCAAAGCGCTTACCAAAGTACCCTTTCAGGCTTCTTACACCGCCAATACGATAGCCGTGGTTGCGATTCTGGCAGTATTCGTAGGAATCATTTTTGGGACGTATCCTGCGTTGCGTGCTTCACGGCTTGATCCGGTGGAGGCTATCCGAAGAGATTAAAAAATCCCCATCTATTTTGGTTTGGTGCATTCAGTTGGAAAACAGAACTTTGCCAGACGAACATGAAACTCACTTCCGATAATAAACTCAAAAAACTCATCGTAGTTGGCGATCGTGTACTGATTCGTCCCGTCAAAGATTCTGAACGTACCGAAAGCGGATTGTACCTGCCGCCCGGGGTGCAGGAAAAAGAAAAGATACAACGAGGCTATGTGATTAAAACCGGACCAGGTTATCCGTTGCCCATGCCGGTGGACGAAGATGATTTGTGGAAAGGCAAAGAAGAACAAGTAAAATATTTACCCTTGCAGGCACAGGAAGGTGACCTGGCCATTTTTTTACAAAAAGGTGCCATCGAAGTGATGTATGAAAATGAAAAATACTTTATTGTTCCACAGGCTTCGGTCTTGATGCTCGAACGAGAAGAAGAACTTTAGTATGGCCGGATTATCCTTGAGTGTGTTGCGTGTGGGACATCGGTACCGGCTGATTAATTTTTCAGAAGTTCATGAATTTGAGATTGAACGTAGTCTGACCGATACAGACTTTGCTGTCAAAGATATTCACACGTTGGAACGTTATACGCTGAAAGAGATCACTCGTTTTGGAAAGGGGCCCGATTTCGAAATACGCGAATTGGAAAACAATTTTGACTAGCGTTTGCAGAGCGATCAAACGCCTAATACAACAGTAACATGAACTACCAAACCTACCCGGTAGATGTTTCGCTGGAAGGAATCGTTAAATGTTTCTGGTCACTGGAGGCGCCCCGGCAGCAAAATGTCGAACGACAGCGTATTGTGCCCGATGGATGCATGGAGATGATCTTTCATACTGGGGATTTGTTTCAACAGTTTTTGGCTGGTGGAGAAATCATATGGCAGCCGCGAAGTTTTGTGTTTGGTCAAATCACCCGACCCCTGGAGATTGCTCCATCGGGCGTAACCGGAATCATGGCAGCACGCTTCGAACCCGATGGCTTTGCACCCTTTCTATCCTTACCGCTGGAGCAGATGGAAAATCGGGCAGTACCGCTGGTGGAGTTATTTGGAGAGGAAGGGATTTTGATAGAGCAGCAAGTATTACAAGCACAAACCCATGAGGAGCGGAAGCAACAGATGACCACCTTTCTGATAAACCGGATGCGCTCCTCTCAAAATTTGAATTCGTTTATCCGTGGATGTGTGGATACATTGTTAAAATCTCAAGGACAAATAACGGTAGACACCCTGGCCGCCCAGGCAGGCATCAGCCGCAGGCAGTTGGAACGGAAGTTTTCAGAGGCGATAGGATTAAGTCCCAAACAACTGTCTAAAATGATTCGCTTGCAGGCGGCCATCAAACGCATAGATCAGAAACAATACGAGAATCTGACAGCCTTGGCACACGAAAGCGGATACTTTGATCAGGCCCATTTTATCAAAGATTTTAAAGAATTTAGCGGCATCAGCCCGCGACAATTTTACCGTGAAAACTTAAAATGGTCTGCTTTATTTGCCGGAACAGACTAGGCATGTCGCATTTTTACAAGTACACATAAATGCTGACCGGTACTTTTGCGAACAACTTAATTCAAATGAAAAAAAGTATTACTGTGGGAATTGCCCTTTTGTGTCTGTGGTCGATCAAGGCAGAGGCACAAAAATCAGAACCCCTTAAATGGTTGGTTGGTCGCTGGAAAATAACTACCGGAAACGGGGCGATTGTAGAACGGTGGAGTTGGATCAATGACAGCACCTTTCAGGGAAAATCTTTTTTCGTGAAAACTCCTGGTGACTCTTCGCTACAGGAAACACTTGAACTGAATTTTCGCAAGGGGAACTGGACGTATCAGTCGTTGGCCTACGGTCAAAACAATAATCAGGTTATTTCCTTTCCGGTCATTTATGTGGGGAAAGGAGAGTTTATCAGCGAAAATCCAACCCATGATTTTCCGCAAAGAATCGCTTATCGAAGATCTAAAAACAACCTCTTTGCCAGTATTGAAGGGAAACGTAAAGGTCGTTATGCCAAACAGAATTTTGATTTTATTTTGGATTAGCCAACCGTTTGCTGGTTGTTCCATGCAGATGAAAACGGGTTTCAGCAGATTCAAAGTGGCCATGTGCTTTGCGTAATTCGGGCCAAATAAGTAGACTCGTGTTTTAAATACAGATGACACACGAGATTTTACCCGCCACGCTGGCAGATTGTGCTGCCCTCAATCAACTAGTCAATTCGGCTTACCGGGGCGAGCAATCCAGGCAAGGATGGACAACAGAGGCCGACCTTCTGGACGGTACCCGCATAGATGAAGCAGCCATCAAAGATCTGATACAGCGAACAGATACTGTCCTTTTGACGTATCGCGAAAGCGGGGCGATTTTAGGATGCGTGGAACTACGTACACAAGAAGGCAAACTATACCTTGGGATGTTGAGTGTTCAGCCGAATACTCAAGGAAAGGGTATCGGTAAAAAACTCATGACTGCAGCCGAGGATCATGCCCGGACCAAGGGAATCACGACTATTTTTATGACCGTTATTTCGGTGCGAAAAGAATTGATAGACTGGTATGTACGTCATGGGTATCAGTTAACGGGTGAGCGTAAACCCTTTGTAGTGCCAGATGTCCGTTGGGGAGTACCGAAACAAAAACTTGAATTTGTCGTGCTGGAGAAAAAACTCTGACTATTTCTTCAAAGAGTTGTGCACCAGACTTTTTAGAAAATTGTAAAGCTCCTGATCGTCTTTTTGTAAACCAAAGTCAGTCAACGAAGGAAGGTGATTCATAAAGTAGTATTGAAAGTGCGCCATTTCCATCAGTGTGGTGGCCAGGGAACGCGCATATTTGTATTCTTTATTTTTTTCCAGGAAAACAGAAGCGATGCGCCCGCACAAATCTTTATAAGGATGGAACAACTGCAATTTATTATCGGCTGAGACGTGATTGGTCAGATAGGTCTTCGAGCCTTCTTTGATTACCACTTTGTGCAGAATCTCTTTATTTAACCCGATACCACCTGCCAGTTCACCATCCGTTTTAAGTAGTAATATCTTTAAAATGGCCTCAATTTTTTCATCGGCATTGGTAAGATTGGTCGTTTGAATCATTACCTGATACTCCATCCAGCGCCAATACCAGGCTGCCAGATAAATCAACAAGCGATGCTTGTTTTCAAAATATCGATAAATGCTGGATTCATTGGTTTTCAGTACGGCTGCCAATTTTTTAAAGGTGAACTCCTCCAGCCCCAGCTTTTCAATCATCTCCAGGCCCTTTTTGACAATGTTTCGGCCTAATTCCGATTGTGCGGGATCACGCAGAAAGAGCCGTTCATTCATCTGAATCTGTACTTCCCAGTTCATTGTTTACCTGTTTCCGGCAGGCAAGTTAAAATTTCCCAATCAGAAGTATTCCATTCTTATATGAAAGTATTACTTTTACACATCTTTTAATAAAAACCCCGTATATGACACAAAAAAGAGCTATTACTGTAGCCTATGGTGACGGCATTGGACCCGAAATCATGCAGGCTACCCTTGACATCATCCAGGCCGCTGGAGCCCAACTGGATATTGAAGTTATTGAAATTGGTGAAAAAGTATACCTGCGCGGTAATACCGCAGGGATCGAACCCAGCGCCTGGGAATCTCTTCGCAGAACAAAAGTATTTCTAAAAGCCCCCATCACCACTCCCCAGGGTGGAGGTTTTAAGAGCCTGAATGTAACCACTCGCAAAATGTTGGGCCTTTATGCCAACGTGCGTCCATGTACTTCTTATTATCCCTATGTAGATACCAAGCATCCTAAAATGGATTTGGTGATCGTACGCGAGAATGAGGAAGATTTGTATGCCGGAATTGAACACCAGCAAACAGATGATGTAGTACAATGTCTGAAATTGATCAGTCGGCCCGGTTGTGAAAAGATTGTACGCTATGCCTTTGAGTATGCCCGTCAATACAATCGAAAAAAAGTAACCTGCTTCACCAAGGATAACATTATGAAACTGACAGATGGTCTTTTCCATAAAGTCTTTGATGAGATCGCTGCCGAGTACAAAGACATTGAAAATGAACATTGGATTATTGACATCGGAGCCGCTAAGTTAGCGGATACTCCGGAGGCCTTTGACGTGATTGTAACGCCCAATTTATACGGGGACATTATTTCGGACGTAGCAGCACAAATCACAGGTTCCGTTGGCTTGGCAGGCTCCGCTAATATTGGAGATGGATGTGCGATGTTTGAAGCCATCCATGGATCAGCTCCTCGCAGGGCAGGACAAGATCTGGCGAACCCTTCAGGTTTGTTATTGGGGGCTGTACAGATGTTGGTGCATATCGGTCAGGCAGAGGTAGCCTCAAAAGTGCACAACGCCTGGTTGACTACACTGGAGCAGGGAATTCATACATATGACATCTATAAAGAAGGTGTCAGCAAAGAAAAAGTAGGCACTCAGGCGTTTGCCAAGGCTGTCATTGCGCGCATGGGCACTAAGCCGGCAAAATTTGCTCCGGTAGCTTACAAAACAGCCGCCACCATCAGCATTAAACCCTCACCTACTAAAGTGGCGAAGAAAGAATTGGTGGGAGTGGATGTGTTTATCCACCATCAGGACCGCGACCCGAATAAACTGGGAGCCGCTGTTCGTAACTTCAAAGCAGGCAACATGAAGTTTAGCATGGTGACTAACCGCGGAGTGAAAGTTTACCCGGATGGATTTGAAGAAACATTCTGCACCGATCATTGGAGACTTCGGTACAAAAGCGAAGAAATGAATCCCTCAGCTTATACTGATGTGATGGAGTTGCAAAAGCAGATCATGCAGGCAGGCTTTGACATCATTAAAACAGAAAACTTATATACGTTTGATGGAAAGGCAGCCTTCTCCCTCGGACAAGGACAATAGGACGGTAGAAAAAATCCGCTCCCTTTTTCAGGGACGGAAACTGATCATCGCCACAATGCATGGAAAAGAAAAGGTGATGGCTCCCCTCGTGAGCCATCACCTTTTTGTTTTGCCTCACGTAGCCCCGATAAATACCGATGTATTTGGCACCTTTAGTGGCGAAGTGGAACGCAAGGATGACTCATTGACTACTTTGCGAAGAAAAATTGGCCATGCTCTGAAGATAACAGGAGAAACGTTGGGAATGGGCAGTGAGGGATCGTTTGGGCCACATCCTTCGTTGCCATGGATATTGGCCGATCATGAATTGGTCATGTTACTGGATTTACAAAACCATGGGGAGTGGTATGCCAGTGTCATTAGTACCGAAACCAATTTTACACAAACAACCGTGTCAGATGCCCAAGCCCTTCAGACCTTCGCGGAAGCCGTTCATTTTCCTGAACATGCACTCATCATCCGACAGGCAGATGGAAAACTGATTAAAGGAATAAATGAATGGATAAAATTGAAAAATACCTGTGATCCCCTTTTCAGGAAAGGGGAGAGTGTAGTCATCGAAACCGACATGCGCGCCCATTACAATCCTATGCGGATGCGTGTGATCGAAGAAACAACCCGTGCCCTGGTCGATAAAATTTATTCGCTGTGTCCTCGTTGTGATTCTCCCGGGTTTTCGATCGCTTCACGTGAGGAAGGTCTTTCTTGCGAACAATGCGGAGCGCCAACCCGACTAATAAAAACCGAAATATGGACTTGTTCCTCATGCAAGTATGCCGAAAACCACCCGGTAGCCGCACGTACTGCCAATGCCATGTACTGCGATTTTTGTAACCCCTAACACGCCTGTGCAGACATGCGCGAATCTTGTAACTTTGATGGCTCCATCATGATTGCCAAATGAGAATAATTATTTTGATCCTTATTTCCTTGCCCATTTCACTGTGCGCACAAAAAGCACAAAAGTATTCAATGGTTACGCGAGAGCTTTCACAGAAGGTAATTGCCACGCCTGTTGAAATTTTACCTTACCGTCTGGCGGTCGTGCCGTTTACCGCTAGCAAGATATCGGTGCAAACATCCAATCAATTTGGCGATTACCTTACCGAAACAATTATCGGTACGCTGGATGGACACCCAGATAGAATTAAATTATTTGAGCGCACCCGGTTAGATGCTGTACTCAAAGAACAAGAGTTTTCATTAACGGATTTGATGAAGCCGGCTGCAGCGTTAAAGATTGGCCAGTTAGTGCCCATTGACGTGATCCTATCGGGCACCTATACTAAACTTAAATCCTATATTGATGTCAGCGCCCGGTTGATTGACGTGACTTCCGGAGAGATCGTGATGAGCTATAATGGTCGCATTAAAATGGATAAAAACCTTGCTATCCTATTTAAAACAACTGACCCCACCACCGTCTCAATACCGTCTTCCACAAGTAACAATGTTCAACCAGTTCAGGTGATCATTCAGAATAGCAATTCACTCACCACTACTCAACCCTCCCGGTCAAAAGATGAAATTTGTAAAGAACGCACAACCGAATTTCGCAAGCGACTGGATGATTTGAGTGCTCCTGAAAAGATTGATATTCTCGTGCGCGAAGCCATGAAAGTTCCTTTTGATAATCTTTGTGGAGTCATTCACTACGATATGATGTATGCTTTTAGTCGGTACAAGATTGTCCGGCCGAATTATGATCAATTTCTCTTGCATACGTTGGATACCATTGCTTTGCCGGCTGGAGATAATCGTGCGTATGAAATTGTCCGCTACCTGGCCTGGGATCAACTGATTTCAGAGGAAGAATGGAAAAGCGGGTTGACAGCCATGAAACGGGTGGGTAACTATTCCCTATCTTCTTACATCAGCACATTAATCAGTAAACCCACGATGCCCACCGAGACGGCCCACACACGGTTGGATCAGGTGATGGCGCTGGCTCAGGAAGGAAAGATAGGCTTGCCCGTGCCGCTAGCTTTTGAAGATACTTTTTTGGAAGTCATGGAAGGAGTGCGGGCTAATCCCTTGTTCGGGAGATTTATATATGCCAGGTATGGTTCCCGGTTTTTACCGAACGACCGTCAAAAGACATCACTGTTTCATGAGTTGGATCGTTTGTATGAGGCGGAAACACTTCCGCAAGGGAAAACCGAAATCATTGGGTGGATAGCCGACTTTTTCCGGCAACAGAAATATGAAAAAGCGCATGAGCATCTATTTGAGTTTGTCTGGCAGTTTCAATTGACGGACTATGAAGACCGCAATGAAAAAATCAGAAAGGATTTTCCAGAGAGCGATTTGAAAATTCTGGTCGATCGGTGCCGCGAGATATTTGCCGCTTATGCACAAACCTCTCCGTACCCTAGTCAGAAAGAGGATCGGATAAAATTTTGTGTCAGGTATGATGTGCCTATCCCGGGGATCATTCCTACATTGCCGGAGGCGGCCTCCATTTTTCGAGGGTCGAATGTGGATGAACAGTTTCGTGTCATTCAATTGCTGGCCCTGATGGGCGATCGACCGAAGATTATGGAGACGGAGATCATCGGACTTTTTAACAAACGCTCGATTGAACAAAAGCAAAAATTGTCCAGGGTTCAAACTCTTGCTATTGAAATTTTGGGTCATACAAAAACCAGTCAACGGACCGCCATTGAATACATGATTCAGACATTAACTCAGTACAATGAAGCAACCGAAGCTTCAGAGATTGCATTGGTCAGTATAGGAAAGCCCGCTGTTCCTTATCTGATCAATCATTTAGATAAGACCACCTCACAAGATGGAGGGATGCAGTATCAATTGATTACCATTCTTGGAAAAATCGGAAAACCGGCTGCTTTGGCGCGGCCGTCTATTCAGCGGATCTTAAAAATCAATCAGAACAAGGATGTGGTCTATGCCGCAGAAGCAGCCTTGCAGGCGATGGAGTAGCTTAGCTATTATCGCATCTAAAACGATTAACGGAAAACTAATATTAAAAAAAATCCCGCTAACCTTTCAGCCAGCGGGATACCCCCTCATTACCCATCTCCCCTAGAAACTCAGATTTTTCACACGGGCCTTTTCGCGGATCGCTTTGAGCATGGCTGCATCCAGCATATTATCCGCTAATTCTTTCGGAGTGTTTTGAAGGATATACTCCTGACGCTTTTTATTCAATGTTTGAATCTCCTGTTGAATTTTTTCCCGTTCAGCTGCTTTCTGCTTGACATAGACCTTGCGTTGATCGCCATTCATTCCCTTCATCTCTGTAGGCAAGTATTTTTCTTCTGCTTTTACAATGGCTTGCTCATCTTCCTTGGAGGCATCTACAAGATCCCAACTGGAGTTACGATAGGCGTGTGAACTTTTACTCACGGCCCGCTCTACTTTATTCGCTTGCCCGTAGCTGGCTGCATTGCTGTCCTGGGTGGCCTGAGACTCCCGTTTTTTGTCCCCCGACTCGCCATAATAAACATAGGTTTTGTTCAGTTGGTCATTCAGGCTGGCAATTTTATCATCGTAAGGCGAAGCGATGTATACGGTTTTGCGGTCTTGTTCAATGCTCATATAGTTTCCTCCGGTTAAATCAGCCCCCTCTTTCCATTGGGTACGGATACCCTCTTCAAAATTTCCGCAGTGAATGGTGTTGACGACCACATCTTTTTCTTTGGCCACTCCGCATGCCAGACGATGGGAAACAGATCCTTGAGTGAACGGTTCATTGCCGGCAATAAAAATCATCTTTAAATCTGCCTGGGAGTCTGACCAGTTTAGCTGTTTAAGGGAAGTCTGAATGACCTGACCGCAAAATTCACTTCCGCCATTGGTGGTGAGGGAAAAGAGTTTCTCCGAAATTAAATCCAGGTCATCCGTAAGCGGATTCACCATGCGTATGTATCCTTCCGATGAGGGTAACCGATCATTACCGTACTCGTAAAGTGCAATCTTGATATGAGGCTTTCGACCGTCTGCACACTTCGCTGCCGCCAGTTCGTTCACAATTTTCCACAATTGTGATTTTGCCTGGTCGATCAGTCCATCCATACTGTTGCTGGTGTCCAGTAAAATGGCCAACATGATACTTTGTTGTTCTTTGGTTTTCTGGGGAGGCGCAAAGGCGCTGTTAATCATCAGTACGGCTACTGCTGCCAGGGCCCATTTCCGGGTGTTTGAGACGAGGGTTTTCATAACTTGTTTTGTGTTTGTTTTGGTAAATTTTACGCCTCTGGCTTGAATTAGGTACACAGACTTAGTGAACAAGCCATCCCGCAGAGGGAAGGCCCCAGGGCATTGAGGGAAGAGGATTCTTCATCCGCCTGGGTACTTTAACACGTATAAATTATTGTATTATCTTTCCGCGATTCCAAAAATGAGATGAAAAGACTTTGTCTTTTACTAGGGTTGAGTGTGGCATCAGTGATGATGTGTCTGGCGCAGGATAAACGCAAGGCAGAGTCCTTTCGAGATTTGAAAAGCCGATCTTCTATCGGCCTTATTGAACTACGGCTGCGGGAGGCAGCGGAAAACAAAACCACTTTTCCTGCGGAGGCGCTCACGCAAGTGCAAGAGGCGTTGGGCATGAGTATTGCTCAAGAGGATAAGTTTAATGAAGCCCGTTGTTATCAATTGATGGGGGAAATCAATGAAGGTATTGGCGAATGGAAGTTAGCACTGGCCAACTATCAGGAAGCGTATCCATTGCTAACCACTGAATTTTCTGAAACTGAACCGTATCGGCAGGTATTGGAGGGTCTTGGACGCACTCATCTGCGATTAAAAAATTATGATGATGCGCTGACTCATTTTAAAGAGGCTCTTCCGTTGGCGAAAAATTCCGAAGATCAGGTTCAACTTCAGACTGAATTAGCGGAAGTATACCTGGAAATGGGCAATACTACCGAAGCACTCAATTTTCTTCCAAAAAAATCGAGCCAAAAAACGAAACTTAGTGCCGGATTAGAAGCTCGTATCCAAAGTCTGAATGCCCGTATCTATGCTCGCAGAAATGAAACAGAGAAGGCCAGCGATTATTATCAGTCTTCTCAAAATACACTTCGGGCTGCCGGGCAGGCTCCCGCGCGGGCAGAAGAAGCAGAGCAATCTGCCAAAGAAGAAATCAGCAACGTTTTACGGGAGCAGAAAAAGTATGAGGAAGACATTCAATTACGTAATCGTTCTATCGAATATAACCTGGAATCGGACAATCTGAAGGAGGTTTCGAAAGATAAAATTCAACTCAGCAAAACGCTGGAAGCCACAGGTGAAACAGCTCAGGCCATTCAGCAACTCATGGAAGCTGCGGTCATTGCAGATACCATCAATGATCCCCGAAAACAGGCAGATGCTTTTTTAACGTTGGCTGCACTATATGAAAAAAATAATCAGACACAAGAAGCGTTACGGGCGTATCGTCAGTACAGTAAGGCCATAATCCGGGCTGAAAAACAATTTGAACAAAAACTTCTGGAACGCGCAGACATCATCAAGATCCAAAAGGACATTGAAGAATTCACCAAAAAGGTAGCCCTGGAGCAGCGGGAGGAGTCGCTGGCGCAGGCCATGCTGCAGCGACAACGATTGATCATCTATGGATTATCTTTTCTCATTCTTATTCTCCTGATCACGGCTTACCTCATTTATAAAAATGTGCTGGCTAGTAAACGGGCCAATCAACTGCTGGCGCTAAAATCGTTGCGTAGTCAAATGAACCCTCATTTTATCTTCAATGCCTTAAACTCGGTGAATCATTTTATATCGCAAAGCGATGAGCGCAGTGCAAATGCCTTTTTATCAGAGTTTTCCAAACTCATGCGGTTGGTACTGGAGAATTCCCAGGAGGATTTCATCACCGTGGCCAAAGAAGAAGAACTTTTGTCGCTGTATCTCAAATTGGAACACTATCGTTTTCGCGATAAATTTGACTATACACTCATCGTTGATGAGAATCTTGCAAAAGATACGGTAACCCTTCCCCCGATGCTTATTCAGCCGTATATTGAAAATGCCGTGTGGCATGGTCTTCGATACAAGGACGAAAAAGGTCAACTGGAGGTAAAACTTATGCAGGAAAGTAATCACTTACGTGTGTCAATTTCCGACACAGGTATTGGCCGACAGCGCTCCCGCGAATTAAAAACAGAAAATCAGCGCAAACAACAGTCTACCGGAATGAAAAATATTCAGCAGCGGCTATCTATCCTGAACGAGTTGTATCAAACCCGGTTTGAGGTGGAAGTCAGTGACGGGAAGAGGGGCGAAGGCACCTATGTTCAGTTGGTCATTCCACTTCTTTCCGCAGCGAAACCATGAAAGCTGTAATCATTGATGACGAAAAAGATAGCCGTACCATTCTGGCTAACTACCTGACCAAGTATTGCCCGGAGGTAACGGTCAGTGGATTTGGTGAATCTGTGGCCACCGGTTTGGAAGCCATTAAAAAGTATCAACCAGACATCGTGTTTTTAGATATTGAGATGCCCTATGGCAACGGATTTGATCTGTTGGACAAAATTGAGGATATCACATTCGAAACCATTTTTGTCACAGCGTTCGACCACTATGCCATTCGTGCCATCAATCAAAGTGCCGCGTACTATCTCCTGAAGCCGGTGGCCATAGAGGAGTTGATTCAGGCCGTGGAAAAAATAAAAAAGGAGTATGGAGAAGGTCGTCATTCGGAGCACACCCGACTTTTAATCCATAATTCAAAATCGGGAGCCCCTCAGAAAATCATGTTGCCAACCCTGGAGGGATTCGAAATAGTGCCGATTCATTCTATTTTGTATTGCGAAGCTGTGGATAATTTTACGCGTTTTCATTTTGAAAGTTCTCCTCCCTTGATGATTTGCCGAACATTAAAGTATTTTGAAGAAGTGTTGGCCGCGCATCGGTTTTTACGGGTTCATCGTTCCCATGTGATCAATCCGGATTTTGTCATTCGCTATTCGAAAGGGAAGGGGGGATATCTCACCATGAAAAATAATCAGGAACTGGAGATATCTCCTGTTCGAAAAAAAGAATTCCTAGAGTTATTTGAGAAATAAGAGAAAAAACAAATGAGAGCTATCGTAATCGGAAGTAAGGAACAGGTAGAAGAATGTCGACAAAAGCTTGGAGATCCTATAGCTACCGAGCATTCCGTTACATTGTCCGGTCAGGTATGGTCTGGGAATGAGATCGTATTTGATTTTGTATCGACCGAAGATACGATTGCTCACTACTCAAAGATAAACGCAGGTGTAATTTTCACAGATTCAACATTTGCCTCGGTACGTTCACGGACTTCTTTGAAAAACGTTTTTGGCTTTTGCGGATTACCGGGATTTTTAAACCGACCTCTTCTGGAAGTAGCCGTGCCTTCCGATGGAAATCGGGAACTATTAAAATCTGTCTGTGTAAAACTGTCTACTCCCTGTCAGGAGGTAAAAGATGAGCCCGGGTTAGTCACTCCCCGAGTCATCGGAATGATTATTAACGAAGCTTATTTCGCTTTAGAAACAGAAACGGCCTCGCGCCATGATATTGATCTGGCTATGAAACTGGGAACTAATTATCCCTATGGCCCATTTGAGTGGGCTGAAAAGATAGGCCGACCGTCTCTTTGCCGGCTTTTACAAACTTTGCAAGCTCACACTCAGGATGACCGGTATCAGGTAAGCAAACTATTGCTGAGGGAATCGGAAAGTGCTAAGATCGGTTAATTCATCAATGGACTTTTTCTTATCATCACCACTTCTATTCCTTTTTCTTTGGCCAGGTTGTTGATCCGCTCGGTGTTTTGTTGTATCGTTTTTTGCAGTTTTGATAATTCTTCATCCACCATTTTACTGAGCATCTCACGCACTTGTTCGCCTTGTTGCGTGGGAGGGAAATCACCTGCCGCTTGTTCCACCATCAGATGGGCCAGTCGGTTATTCATTTTAATGCCATAGTTGAGTGGATCCTGCACGCTGCGGTTTTTGGTTTGATGGATGTTGTTTTCATGAATCGTCAGGTCGTCTTCAAATTTTTTAACAGACTCCATCAACTCTTTATACTGCACTTCGTTGCCCATTTTGTTTTTCAGTGAACTTAAATCTTCTTTGATCTTACGGATATCGATGATCCCCTGATTGGCTTCCGATACTTTGTCTCGCACCTTGGTCAGATACTCGAACTGAGCACGAAACTCCTCGGGAGTCGTATTCACTCTGGGGTCTTTCAAAATTTCAAATTCCTGCTCTTGAGATTCACCGTTCACCGTTAGACGTACTTTGTATTTTCCGGGTACTGCTTTGGGGCCCAGGTTGGGCGAACCATAGAACACCATGCCGGGAAAAGTTTTGTAGCCTGCGTACCGCATATCCCAGACAAACCGATTCCCCCCAGCTTTTACCGCAAGCTGCTCTGACTTTTCTTTTGCCTTATTGTTGTAGGTCTTAATCACTTCGCCATTGACGGATAAGAATTCCAGTTTGGCCTCTGTTTTTTCATCCACTGTCTTCAGATAAAAATGAACCAATACACCACCGGGTCGATTTTCGCCTTCTCCTTTGCGCGGTTCTCGATAGCCACCCTGGCTGGGCATCCGATAAGTCGCGGCAGGTTTAAATAAGACAGAACCACGCGTGGTCATTTCAGATTTTAATTGATGCAGTGGTGTTACATCATCAATCATCCAAAAACTTCTTCCGTGTGTAGCCGCAATCAGGTTATCATCTTTCCAGGCAAGGTCTGCGATGGGTACGGGCGGAAGATTAAGTTGAAATTTATTCCAACTCGCGCCATCGTCAAAGGAAATCCACATTCCTTTTTCAGTGCCCGCATACAGCAGGCCTTGACGCTTTTGGTCGGCTCGTACCACCCGCACAAATTCTTCTTTGGGAATGCCATTGGTAATCACCGTCCAGGTTTTTCCGTAATCGGAGGTTTTATAAATATAGGGTGTGTAATCACCAAATTTGTAAGAAGTTGCTACGGCATAAGCACCCCCTTTTACAAAGGGATTTACATCAATGCTGTTCCACATGTTATATTTTGGTGATTGCGGAGGCGTTACATTCTTCCAGTTTTTTCCACCATCGGTAGTAAGATGTAAAAGTCCGTCATCCGAGCCTGTCCAGATTTCATCTTTGGTGTAAGGCGATTCTGTGATCACAAAAATATTGGCATAATACTCCGCACCTGTATTGTCTTGCGTGATAGGCCCACCGGATGATTTAATCGTCTCAGGCTCACCGCGGGTGAGGTCCGGACTGATTTCCTGCCAGCTTTGTCCACCATTGGTGGTTGCGTGCAGATGATTGGACCCGGCATATAACTTTTTGGGATCATGTTTGCTAAATACGAGTGGATAATTCCAATTGAAGCGATACTTCATGACCTCTACACCAGAGCCGGCTGGTAGATCGGGCCACACATTGGTACTGCGCTCTTGTCCGTTATCCAGATTTTGTAAGCTCATATAGCCTTTGTAGTCACTTCCGTAGATGATGTTTGGGTTAGTGGGGTCAGGCGCCAGATGAGCACTTTCACCAATGGAAAGTGCAATCCAATCTTTATCGGTGATTGAATTTCCATCTGTGCGATGCGGAATGCGCACGCTGGTATTGTCTTGCTGGGCGCCTAAAATATTGTAAGGAAAAGAATTGTCTGTGGTGACTCGGTAAAACTGGGCTGTTGGCTGATTATGATAGGTTGTCCAATTTTCACCGCCATCATTAGAAATTTGCGCACCCCCATCATCAGCAATAGCCATGCGTTGGTTGTTGTTCGGGTCAATCCACAAATCGTGATGATCGCCATGGGGCGCATTTTTTAATTCAAACGTTTTGCCACCATCTTTTGAGACGCCATAGCTAACATTCATTACCCACACTTTATCTTCGTTTTGGGTATCGGCATAAATGCGACAGTAATACCAGGCACGTTGTAACAAGGCGCGATCCTGATTAAGCCGTGTCCACGTCTTGCCGGCATCGTCCGACCGGTAAACGCCAGGGGCCTCGGTATTTTCGATAATGGCCCAGAGCCGGTTTGAGTTTACCGGAGAAATAGTTACGCCAATGATTCCATTGGTACCTTTGGGCATACCGGGTTTATCCGAGAGGTTTTCCCATGTGTCTCCGCCATCGATGCTTTTCCAAAGTTTAGAATCCGGACCACCACTATCCATGCGATAGCCATTGCGCTTCATATTCCAGGTGGCGGCATATAATATGCGAGGATTGTTAGGATCCATCGCCAAATCGCCCGCCATGGCCGTTTCGTTGATATACAATACTTTTTTCCAGGTAATCCCCCCATCCAGGCTTCGATAAACCCCACGCATTTCATTAGGTTTCCATAAATTTCCCATCGCAGCAACATAGACAACATCAGAATTTTTGGGATCGATGCGAATACGTGAAATGTGACGTGAGTCGCTGAGGCCCATGTGTTTCCAGGTGGCTCCCGCATCCGTGGATTTCCAAACGCCCCAACCACTCGATACATTATTGCGCAAGGTCTGCTCGCCTTCGCCTACATAAATCACGTTTGGATCGCTTTCCGCGACTGCGACAGCTCCGATAGTTCCGCCAAAGTATGCATCCGTAATATTTTCATAACTCTGACCCGCATCTTTCGTGCGCCACACGCCACCACCCACCGTGCCGAAGTAATACAAGTTTGGATTGCCAGGCACACCCGTTACGGTGCACGATCTTCCCCCGCGATAGGGGCCCACTTCTCGCCATTTGATGCCGGAATAGAGCGACTGATCAAACGAAAGTATTGGCGATGGAGTAATTTTCTTTTGAGCTTCCGTTAAGAAGCTTGTGAGCAGTAACGTAGTAAGCAAGATAGCGCGCATGGAAGGAATGGTTTAGGATTTCGAATTACAAAAAAATGCGGGTTAAAAAAAGAAAATAGTGATGGGCGGGAAAAAGTCAATGAAGACTGAAATCTCTGAGGGCTCAGCAAGTTTTATTCAGAAATGGAAGCACGAACTTTTAGTTATTGTAGTATAAGAATGGGCTACCTCAAGTAATCGCTGACTTTTGAACTGATAAATTTCTGGACATCTTTCCATGTTTGCTTTTTCAAACTGATGGGGTCTTCGCTATCTTCAGCATCAGCAAAATAAGATATTGCCTGGGGCACAGTAACCAATAAATTTTGTGTTAGATATTTCTCTTGATGGAATTGTATAAAATCGGCCACAGAAAAATGCTTCAACAATTCCGCAATATCCCAAAAGTCTTTTTTCTTGCCTCTCCCTAAAACAGCTTGTACTTTCATGGCCATGATGTCTTCGATAGAAAACATCCGCAGTTCTTCTCTATTTTGCACGGGCCTAATCAACGGATGTGGATGGTAAACCAAATCAATCTTACATCCTCAATAAAACAGAAGATGCCAAAACGTGGATGGGAGGTTCTATTGTTAAATGAGGCATCAAATTTTTTTCAAAGGCAATAACGATTTCAGAATTCTCAAACGACTTAGTTGAGAATAAATCTATATCAACTGACTTTCTATGTCCGTACAATAAAGACAACGCTGTGCCACCCGCCAATGAGAAGCCCTTGAGTTCGGGCATCTCCATCAATTACTTCAATATGGAAAAAGTGTGGGGTTCAACTGTCTCAAGGTGTAGCATCTGAAATCGGTTATTGGTCTATCAATAACGGCACTCGCCAAATACAGGGTTGTCATCGGAAGAAATTTCGCATTCAACAAAGCCTCCCGAACTTTATCATCACCATAGTACCTGCGGCAATTCCGGATGTCTGCCACATCGCCACGCTCAAATACACGCTCAATAACGAAGTTAGCTTTGGCTTCATAGTCTATATTTTCAAATATGACATCCCAAAAGATACGCTTATCAAATATGGGCTTTGTTCTCGTTTTCATACAAGTTCTCTTACCACTCAGGACGAAAGATACTCAATTTTAATTCCAATAGCTCTTGACTAAATTGGTTTTATACCTCTGAAATCGGATCAATCCTAATTCCATAATTTCGCACCTCACTCCGTTGGTCAAACTTTCCGTTGTCACTTCTGTGTTTTTCAGTACTTTGACCAGTAAAATCTATTCGCCATGAAAACATTAGTAGCAACCCTGGCATGCATCGCCATCTCACTACCCGGTTGGGCACAAACGGAACCCGGTAAAGACAAACCCATCCCCGAGAGCGAAGTCTCCACCACCCAACAGTCGGTTAAAATTAATGGCGTTACCATTCCGCTTATCGCAAAAGCAGGCACCCTGCAACTGCGCGATGAAAACAACAACCCCATAGCACTGTTTGGATTCACCAGCTATACAAAAGAGGTGGCAAAAGATGCAGCTCCGGTAAACCGACCTATTATCTTTTCCTACAATGGCGGCCCGGGTTCTTCCAGCTACTGGTTACACATGGGCATTATGGGTCCTAAGCGGGTGGTGGTCAACGATCCCACCAACACACCCGCTGCTCCATACAAACTGGTCAATAACGAATATTCCTTTTTTGATCTGGCCGATCTCGTGATGATCGACCCGGTGGGAACCGGGCTGAGCGTTCCGATTGGTAAAGCAAAGTTTGAGGACTTTTGGGGTGTTGATCAGGACATCCGAAGCATCAGTTTGTTTATCAAACAATACCTGAACGAAAACGGCCGCATGAATTCGCCCAAGTATCTTTTGGGGGAGAGCTATGGTACCTTTCGCAATGCAGGTGTGATGAAAAAGCTGTTGAATGATGGCATTGCTTTGAATGGGGTGGTGATGGTTTCAGCAGTTTTTGATTTACGTACACTCATCTTTCCGCCCAATGACGACCTGCCGTATGTCCTGCACTTTCCCACGTATGCCGCGACCGCCTGGTATCACAATAAAATCACAAACAAACCCGGCAACCTCGAAGCTTTCCTGAATGACGTTCGGGCCTTTACAGAAAAAGAATATGTACCGGCTCTATACAAAGGAGACAAACTAACTATCGAAGAAAAGAACGCTATCGCAAACAAACTATCTGCTTTTGCCGGGTGCAGTTCCGACTTCTGGAAGCGGGCCGACTTGCGCGTGCAAGCCAGCGAATACTTTGCGGAACTTTTGCGGGAAGAAGGTAAAATTGTAGGCCGACTTGATTCCCGCTTCACAGGCGGCAATCAGGATTTGCTAAGCCAGTTTGGTGATTACGATCCGCAATCCACAGGTATCAGTCCGGCATACACGGCTGGATTTATGCACTACTTTTACAATGATTTAAAAGTAAATCGGAAGCTATACTACATGACCAGTGCCGGAGGCCGCGAAGGCTGGCGTTGGGATTGGAAGCATGCCGGCAACCTTCGATGGAATACGCAAGCGGCTATTCACACCGGCATTGATATGGCTGAGGCCATGACCAAAGACCCCAACGTAAAGGTGTTGATTTTGAATGGATACTACGATATCGCCACGGTATTTTATGGAGTGGAGCATACGATTGATCATCTGGGATTATCCCCCGAAATCAAGAAAAACATCATCATGAAATACTACGAGGCGGGGCATATGATGTACACCCACCAGCCTTCATTGGAGAAATTCCGAAAAGATGTGGCGGAATTTATTTTAAGCACATCGAAGTAACAATGTATTAGATAAAGGATGTGCTTTTTATTTACTTAAATACAAATTCCGTTCGGAATAAATATTTAAAAAGTAATCATCCATCAAATCATCAATAAAATAAATGGCTTCTCCGGTGGATTTCATCTCCGGGCCAAGCTCTTTGTTTACATCTGGGAATTTGCTGAAAGAGAACACAGGCACTTTAATCGCGTAGCCTTTTTTGGTTGGATTAAATTTGAAATCTCTGACTTTCTTTTCACCCAACATTACTTTAGTGGCGTAGTTCACATAGGGTTCATCGTATGCCTTGCAAATGAACGGCACGGTGCGGCTGGCACGGGGATTGGCTTCAATAATATAGACCTTGTCATTTTTAATGGCAAACTGAATATTGATCAAGCCCACGGTTTTTAACGCTATGGCAATACGCTTGGTGTAGTTTTCAATTTGTTTGATGACGAAATCACCCAGGTTGTAAGGAGGCAATACGGCATAACTGTCACCTGAGTGAATTCCGGCTGGCTCAATATGTTGCATGATGCCAATGATGTATACATCTTCACCATCGCAAATGGCATCCGCTTCTGCTTCGATGGCACCATCCAAAAAGTGATCAAGCAATACTTTGTTTTCAGGTAGGTGCTTCCAGATATCCAGAATGTGATGTTCCAATTCTTTTTCGTTAATCACAATCTTCATGCTTTGGCCGCCTAACACGTACGAGGGACGAACCAGCAAGGGGAATCCAATCGTTTTGGAAACTTCCAGCGCTTCATCCGCATCGGTGGCTACACCAAAATCCGGATAAGGAATATTTAGATCTTTCAGCAAAGTAGAAAAGCTTCCCCGGTCTTCTGCCAAGTCGAGCGCTTCAAATGATGTGCCCAGAATTTTCACACCATACTTGTGAAGCTTCTCGGCCAATTTTAATGCGGTCTGACCGCCCAACTGCACGATGACCCCTTCGGGCTTTTCATGTTGAATAATGTCCCACAGGTGTTCCCAGAACACAGGTTCGAAGTACAGTTTATCAGCAATATCAAAATCAGTGGATACGGTTTCCGGATTGCAGTTAATCATGATGGTTTCATAGCCCATCTCTTTGGCTGCAAGCACACCATGTACACATGAATAGTCAAACTCGATTCCCTGGCCAATCCGGTTTGGACCTGAACCCAGTACAATTACTTTTTTCTTATCCGATACACGTGATTCATTTTCGGTGTCGAATGTCGAATAGTAGTAAGGGGTCTTTGCCTCAAATTCGGCCGCGCAGGTATCTACCAGTTTGAACACTCGATTGATACCCATCTCTCTGCGTTTGCTATGCACTTCGCTTTCCAGGCAATCCATCAGATGGGCCAATTGCCTGTCAGCATAACCTTTTTCCTTGGCTTTGCGCAGGAGCGATGCCGGGATAGAGTCAAGCGTATAGGTTTCAATTTCTTTCTCTAATTCAATCAGTTCCCAGATTTGCTCCAAAAACCACTTATCAATCTTTGTCAGGTTTTGAATAGTTTTCATGGAAATGCCCAGCTTCATGGCATCATACACATGGAAAAGACGATTCCAACTAGGGTTGGCAAGACTATATAGCAAGTCATCTTGTTTGGTTAGTTCTTTGCCATCGGCTCCCAAGCCATTTCTTCTGATCTCCAAACTCTGACAGGCCTTTTGCAAGGCTTCCTGAAAATTACGACCAATGCCCATCGCTTCGCCCACTGATTTCATTTGCAGCCCCAATTTGCGGTCAGCACCATGAAACTTATCGAAATTCCAGCGAGGTATTTTCACGATCACATAATCCAATGCGGGCTCAAAGTACGCGGTGGTGGTTCCTGTGATGGCATTCTTCAACTCATCCAGATTGTAACCAATAGCTAGCTTGGCTGCGATTTTGGCAATGGGATAGCCGGTGGCCTTGGAGGCGAGTGCCGATGACCGAGACACACGGGGATTGATTTCAATGCCGATGATTTCGTTATCGTTGTCAGGGTTTACCGAAAACTGCACGTTGCATCCACCCGCAAACTTGCCGATTCCATTCATCATTTTAATGGCAAGGTCACGCATGTGTTGATACACCGTGTCGGGCAGGGTCATGGCCGGAGCCACGGTAATCGAGTCACCGGTATGAATGCCCATTGGATCAAAGTTTTCGATGGAGCAGATGATGATAACGTTCCCTTTTCCATCGCGGAGCAGTTCTAACTCGTATTCTTTCCAACCCATGATGCTCTGTTCCACCAGCACCTCATGAATCGGAGAGGCCTGCAGACCCCGGTTAAGGGCCTGATCAAAATCTTCCGGTTTATTAACAAATCCACCACCTGTTCCTCCTAGTGTAAAGGACGGACGGATCACCAATGGGAACCCAATCTCCTGAGCAATTTCTTTCCCTTTCAAAAAAGAAGTGGCTGTGGCACCTTTGCACACACCCACGCCTAACTCCAGCATTTTCAGACGAAATTTCTCCCGGTCTTCTGTGGTTTCAATCGCTTTAATGTCAACCCCGATTATCTTAACGCCATAGTGCTCCCAAATACCTGCTTTGTCGCAATCGATGCACAAATTCAAGGCTGTTTGTCCACCCATGGTGGGCAGCACAGCATCGATGTTATGTTTCTCGAGTATTTCACGGATATATTTTTTTTCCAGGGGTTTCAGATACACATGGTCGGCCGTCACCTTGTCGGTCATGATGGTAGCCGGATTGGAGTTAATCAGAATCACTTCAATGCCCTCTTCCCGTAAGGAGCGGGAAGCTTGAGAACCGGCATAATCAAATTCGCAAGCCTGGCCAATGACAATGGGGCCGCTGCCGATGATGAGTACTGAACGAATGCTTCTGTCGCGTGGCATGAGTGGTTGTGGGCTAGATAAAATCGGGCAAAAATACAGTGATTTTTGGGCTATTCCCGACAGCAGGCATTAAATCTCAAAAAAACGAGCGACTTTTTTCTGCCAAAATCTATTTCACATGCCTTTCCTAAAGTCTTTGAATCTACGAATCATGGCGATGGTAAAACCCATCATCAATACACCCGTGCCCAGCCACAGGATGTTTATCAACGGTTTTTCCATGGCTTTAATAACCACCCAGTCTTTTTGCCGGGTTTCTACACCCAGGGTAAATTCTTCCACTTCCGGATGGATATTGAGCAAGGTTATTCGCACACCCAAATCGTTGACATCATCAAAAATGCGGCCCACTTGTAAGCCATCCAGAATAACAAAGATGGGTTCAGCGAGGTAACTTCCGCGTTCTCCCTCGATTTTAATCTTTGCTTGCACGGCCGCATCGTTTCCATCAAGGGTCACGCCCTCTACGCGTTCAATTCGTTTTACATCATCCAGCATGGCTACATAATCGTTGACGAAAAATTCTATTCCTTTTTTCACCCGTACTTCTTGCATCTCGCTCCAGATAATAGTGTCGCGGACCAAAGGCGCTGTATGAACATACAGGTCTTTTCCAAGAGCCCGTTTCAGATCAGGGGATGCGAGTAAACCCATGTTGGGATTAATCTGCAACCGGGGAAAAAGGGTGGCTTCCACTTTCCCATTTTTTCGCATTTCAATCTCGTAGTAAATGTTTTCCGGGTGGAGCCGCAAGGTGTCGCCCTGCGAGTATAATTTTTTGCCGCTTTTCAGGATATCATTTTGGGCAATGGCATCCAGTGGTTCAGTGGGAGACTTACCTCCACCAGGCTGACCCAGAATTTCAACTTCACTGCGTTTGATAAAGCCATCTTTGTCACGCAATTCCAAGCGTTCGCCCAGGTATTCAAGTTCGTAGCCGGCCATCAACTCGGGTTCATGCAAATACAGAAGCAGGTGTTCGCGATTGCCATCATTGCTGAATTGTTTTGAAATCAACAGGCCTGAATTATTCAGGGACACGACTTTTGAATATCCGGATGAAAAAAGGATACCAATCAGCATTAAGCCTACTCCCATATGTGCCAGTGCTCCCCCCGATAGCGATGGGTTTTTCCTGAACACGCGCCCCGCCACGATAATATTTGACAGAATAATATAGACCCCCGCAAAAAGTAATAAGCCGTAGGCCAGATTATAGACTTTGGAAACGCTTGCGGTCACTACGGCCACCAATAACGATAACAGTACCGGGAGCAAAAGGTCACTGGTGATAGTACCCCGTTCCATTCGCTTCCACCAAAAGAATTGCCCGGTACCTGAAATCAAGGCTACCAATACGGCAAACCATAGTTGAAACTTTGAGTAGAAACCTACCTGATCAGCCGGGGGAGCCACGTTGGATGTAAATCCAAATGATTCCACAACAGAGTTGTAAACGGGTATGGAAGTGGGAATTAATACCTGTAAGCCCATAAAGCAAAGAGTGGCGGCTCCTAAAAAAATCCAAAACTCCCGCGAATAGGTACTCACTTCCTCATGTGTTGTCGGAATCTCTTTCCAACTGCGGACGATCAGAAAGACAGCCATGGCCGTGAAGAAAAACAGATACAGTAAAAGCTGGCCAGACAGACCTAAATCTGTAAACGAGTGAACAGAAGTGTCGCCTAAAATACCACTGCGCACCAAAAAGGTTGAATACAAAATGAGGACAAAAACTGCCACCACCAGAACAATGGATGCCTTTAAAGCCGTTTTACTGTTTTTGTAGGTAATCATCGTATGAATGGAAGCCACCAAGACCAACCAGGGGACATACACCGCATTTTCAACCGGATCCCAGTTCCAATAACCTCCAAAGTTCAGCGTTTCATACGCCCAATAGCCTCCCATCAGGATACCTAGTCCCAATATGGCAGCCGAAAAAAGTGCCCACGGTAATGCAGGCCGGATCCACTCCGTATATCTTCTTTGCCAAAGACCTGCCAAACAAAAAGCAAAGGGCACCAGGGTGGAGGCAAATCCCAGAAACAACGTGGGCGGATGGATGACCATCCAGTAATTCTGAAGCAATGGATTGAGCCCATTTCCATCCACCGGGATGAAGTCAGGATCCATTTTAAAGATGGGGTCATCCAGGGCATCGCGTAACAAAATGAAGGGAGAGCTGCCAATCTTAACATCCAGCCCGGGTATCACCGATCCTAAAATCATAGAGGCCAGAAAAGCCTGTACCAACGCAAATACCACCATGGCTGGCGCTTCCCAGGATTTTTGTGTGTTTAACAAAATGATACCAAGTACCGATTGCCAAAACATCCAGAGCCAGAAACTTCCTTCCTGCCCATTCCAAAAAGTTGAAATCAGATAATGAAGCGGAAGGTTTTTATCCGAATGACTATAGGCATAATGATACTCGAAGTAGTGCAAATAGATAATGAAAAAAAGAACGACTCCCGTACCGATAATGGAAAAGGTATGTATGTAGAAGGCGATACGGGCATTGGTCAGCCAATCCTTTTTTAATTCCGGATTTTCCTGGTTGATGGCGCGGGCATAAGCAAAGGCTGAAACAATGGCAGCTACAAACGAAACGATGACAAAAAAATGACCCAGGTTACCAATGATGTAATGCATGAATGCCTGAAAAAGGTTAGTATCTTAATCTATTAGAGAGAAGCATTGAGTTTTTCTTCCTGATACTTGGAAGGGCATTTCAACAGGATTTTTTTTGCGACAAACAGATCTTCCTGATAGTGACCGATAACGACTACTTTTTCAGAACGAAGAAAATCGGCAGGCATGGGTTCGTTAAAATGGACTTTTTGTTCCTTTTCATTTTCATCAATGAGCAGAAATGAAAAAGAAAGGTGATCCGGGCTTTTTTCAATACCGATGATCTCTCCCAGTTGATCTTTCTTTAATTCCCCGACCACATGTATTTCCTTCCGGCTGCCGGAAGAAGCCAGTTGATAGGCTTGATCAAAAGTGACGTATGTGCTGGCATCGCTCGCGGTTGTTAAAATGATTGCAACTGTAGCAGCCAAACCCACCAAAATAGCTATGTGTGATTTTTTCATACCATGACCCTCTTAAAGTGTTAAACATCTGCCTCCTCCTGAACGGCAAAGTTAGCCAAAATCGTCAGTGGAATTGTTAAAAAGGGATGATATCGGACTGTGTTTAAGCTTTATTATCTGAAAGTTTTTTCTCCAGACGTGACAGTTTCCGATCCATCCGCACCAAATAAACAATCAGACCGGTCAGGATGATCAAAAAAATGGCTACAACAACATAAATTTTACCTTCACTACGCATGGTATCAGCCATTTCAGGGCTATCTGACTGTGAAAATGCTGTACTCACAAACAAAAGTGCAAAAAGAGCACTCACAATTGGTTTAGTTGTTTTCATACTCAATTTCTGATAAATGTTCCTCTACTTGCCGGGTTCGGATTCTCAGGCTGGCGAACCAAAACCCTGTTAAGATCCATCCCGCAACAGCGGGATAAAAAACAAGTCGCATCCGGCTATCCAGATCATACACATTAAATCCGGGGTTGCCACCACTTCCCGGATGCATCGAATCCATCAGTCGGGGGATAATGAATATTAACGGAATCATTGCCGCAAAGGCAAAAATATTATAGACAGCGGAAAGGCGGGCCCGCTGCTCGGAATTATCAACGGAAATTCGCAAAACGAAATAGGCCAGATAAACCAGATACGTGATGGCCGCTCCTGTTTGTTTGGGATCCCAATGCCAGAATGTACCCCAGGTGTAATGGGCCCACACCATTCCGGTAATCATACCCAGCGTGCCATAGAGCATGCCAACATGTGCCAGGCTACTGGAATACAAGTCGTTCGTAATCGAGGGGGTTCTCAGATTTTTCACCGCATAAATAGCGGAGGCAAAAAACAAAGCCACCATGCCGAACCACATTGGCACGTGGAAATAAAGCGCCCGGATAGTTTCGTTAACGATATGTAAACGAGGAACATCTGCTAAAAAGCCAGCCATGGTGGTATATGTCAAAAGGGCAACTGCTAACCATTTCCACCAGGCTTTTTTCATGCGAGTTGTTTAAAATCGATAGTCACTTTTACGATCGCCAAATATACGGGAAGAGCAAATACGACAGGGCCGCCACCAGCGAATTTATGGCTAACAAAATTAATAACTCATCATTACTGGCTTCCCATCCAAGTCCATCCAGACAGTTCTTGGTGACCTTTATGGCCATTAACAATACAGAAATGATGATCGGAAAACTGAGAACAGCCATCAACACGTGGCTGTTATTGGTTTTAGCAGCAATACTACTGATAAGGGTTAAGGAAAAAGCAAAACCCAAAGAGGCCAGCAAGATTGTCAAAAGAAAAATCCCATGATCTTGAACAGGGTCTTCCAGAAACAAAATAAAAAAACCATACCCAACCGTGGACATGAGGGTACATAGGAGAGCATTGTAGGCCAGTTTCCCAATAATAAAATCACGTGCACTGACAGCGTAGTAGAAATAGATAAAAATGCCCCTTCGTTCAGCAATGAAACTTTTGGCAATGGTATTTATAGCAGTAAACAAAACGGTAATCCAAAATAGGGCACTCCAGACCAAAGGCTGAATAACTCCTTGAGAAAATGTCAGATAAAGAATAAAAACAATGGAAAACAAATAGAGAAGCAAGCCCGAAAGAATGGACTTTTTTCGCAACTCCAGCGTCCATTCTTTGCGCATAATGTACAGCCAGGTCACTGTGGATAGGTTTGAGAGGTTTTCAGAAGCCAGCGGAAAAACAAAACAAAAACTACCCCCAAGATCCCGGCAAAAAAGCCTACCCCTAAGTAGGCAAAAAGTCTGGGCTTAACTGGCTTTTTAAAAATGATGAACTCTTCCAATACCTGAATTCCTTGTGATAATTGAAGATCTCTCTGATAATCTAGTTGCTGCTTTCTTAAATCGATCACCTGTGTATAAATCGTAGCCGGGTTTAAAAGCATAGTTTCATTACCATTTTTGCTAAAAACAGGATTGCCAGAGTTGAGGTTCACTTTTAAACTATCCAAAGACTTTAATTCATGATCGATATATTGAATGAGTGATGTATAGTAGGATGTCTGCTGGTGCCGGATGGCCTTGAGGTAGGGATTATTATCAAAGTAGGCCAATAGTCCTTTTTGGATAAGAGGGATGGTTGCCGGATCGGAAACCTGAAGCTCGATGATATGCGTAACTTCGGATACTTCATCAATTCTATCGGATTTTTGTCCTTCATAGCTGGTCACTGAAAAACTACGGATTTTTTTTGCTTCTGGCGAAGGCACATCCAGTTTTTCTGACAGCTCAACGTCATTATTTTCTTTGGCCAAATCATTTAAGCTCTGAATAATCTGTCGAGCCAGTGGCTCGGTTAGTATCTTTGACTTGATAACCATTTTGGTCGCAAAAATTTTGGGAGTGATAAAAAAAAGCCCAAAGCCGATCCCTGAACCGACCACTCCGGCTAAGCAAAAAAACCAAATATGATTCCGGAGGAAGCGGAAAGTGATCACCGCCAACTCAATTAAATCTATTTCATCGCTACTCTTGGATTGCATTTTATGAATTTTGATGCAATGTTATCAAAAAAGGCCTACCCCTTCAACTATAAATTCATTTGACTAAATTTGAGGCTATTTTTAATCATGAATCAACCCTTGGTGTTGGTGACCGGTGCTGCCGGGTTCATCGGCTTTCATTTAAGTAAGCGCCTCATAGAAAGTGGTTATCAGGTTTTGGGCCTGGATAACTTAAACGACTACTACGATGTAGCACTTAAAGAATCGAGGTTATCTATTTTACAGAATCTTTCAGGTTTTAGATTCGAGAAACTGGATTTGATTAAAAAAGAAGATATTGATTTACTATTTTCTAATTTAAAATTCGATTTTGTTATCAATCTGGCGGCACAAGCTGGTGTTCGCTATTCCTTGACTAATCCATACGCCTATTTGGATAGTAATCTGACGGGATTCCTCAATATTCTTGAGGCGTGTCGCCACTATAAGCCGAAACACCTCATCTATGCTTCGTCCAGCAGCGTTTATGGGGCTAATCGGAAAATGCCCTTTTCTGTGCATGACAATGTAGATCATCCGTTAGCTTTATATGCGGCCAGTAAAAAGGCAAATGAACTCATGGCCCATGCATATTCCAATCTCTACCAATTGCCCACCACCGGATTGCGGTTTTTTACGGTGTATGGCCCTTACGGTAGACCGGACATGGCTCTTTTCATTTTTACGAAAGCTATTTTAGAAGGCACGCCCATTGAAATATATAATCATGGGAAAATGAAACGGGATTTTACCTACGTGGATGATATCGTAGAAGCCATTGTGCGACTTATCCCTAAGCCTCCGCAAGGAAACAAAAACTGGTCAGGTCAATCACCAGACCCGGCCACGAGTTTTGCGCCCTACCAGATTTTTAATATTGGCAACAACCAACCGGTTGACTTGAGTTATTTCATAGAAGTAATAGAAAAGGCATTGGGGAAAGAAGCTATTAAAAAATTAATGCCATTGCAAGATGGAGATGTGCCGGAGACCTACGCAGACATCTCCGATTTAGAGCAGGAGGTTGGATTTAAACCAGCTACGACCATTGAAGCAGGCGTAAAAAAATTTGTGAATTGGTACAAGGAGTATTATAAGTTAAAGTAGTTCGTATGATTAAAATTGGAGTGATAGGCTTAGGATATGTAGGATTACCCCTCGCAGTGGAGTTTGGCAAGGTGATTGAAGTAATTGGTTTTGATATTAATCAAGACAGAATCAATGAATTAAAAACGGGAGTAGATCGAACGCTGGAAGTTGATTCGGATGAATTGAAATCGGCCACTAAGCTTTCTTTTTCGTTCGATCCTGAAGACCTGAAGTCGGTTAATTATTTTATCGTCACGGTCCCTACTCCAGTGGATGAATATCGAAAACCTGACCTTCGCCCCTTGCAAAGCGCCAGTCGTATGATTGGCAGTGTGATCAAGAAAGGAGATATTGTTATCTACGAATCAACCGTATATCCCGGGTGTACAGAGGAAGATTGCGTTCCCCTTATTGAAAAGGTGAGTGGATTAGTCTATAATCAGGATTTTTTTGCAGGATATTCTCCCGAGCGGATTAACCCGGGCGATAAACTTCATCGCGTATCTACCATTAAGAAAGTGACCAGTGGAAGTACGCCTGAAATAGCAGAAAAAGTAGATCAACTCTATCAGCAGATCATCAAGGCTGGAACTCATAAAGCATCATCGATTAAAGTGGCCGAGGCCGCCAAAGTCATTGAAAACTCGCAGCGTGACATTAACATTGCTTTTGTTAATGAATTAGCATTGATCTTTCAGCGCATGGGAATTGATACTCATGAAGTTTTAGAGGCTGCCGGCACCAAATGGAATTTCCTTCCCTTCAAGCCAGGTTTGGTGGGTGGACATTGTATTGGAGTTGATCCGTACTATCTCACCTATAAAGCAGAGAGCCTGGGGTATCATCCGGAAGTCATCCTGGCTGGAAGACGAATTAATGACAATATGGGGTCAGCGATAGCGAAGGATGTTGTTAAACTCATGGCGCAACATCAACTTCCCATCTATCAGGCTAAGGTTCTCGTGCTGGGGTTAACTTTTAAAGAAAACTGTCCGGACATCCGAAATAGCAAAGTAGTAGACGTGATTCATGAACTACAGAGTTTTGGCGTTGATGTAAAAGTGTATGATCCCCATGCAGAATCAGAAGAAGTGAAACATGAATATAACCTGGATTTACTTGAAACGTTGGAAGGAAAGTATCATGGCATCATTCTGGCCGTTAGTCATTCGGAGTTTGCTTCGCTAAATCTGGAACGGTTGAGTGAAAAAAATGCGGTGGTCTATGATGTGAAGGGCTTTTGGGATAAAGGAAAAATCACCGCTCGTTTATAAATTCATGGTTTCTACTAAAAAAATTCTGGTTACAGGCGGAGCTGGTTTTATTGGTGCCCATACGGCTTACGAATTGATGGAGTCCGGATTTTTCCCGGTAATCCTCGATGATTTTTCTGCCTGCGATGATACGCTCTTGAAAGGGTTAGGTAAACTGTCGGATAAGCCATCGGTCTTTTATAAAGGTTCGTGCGAAGATGCTGTACTTCTGGCCCAAATCTTTGAAACCGAAAAAATTGAAGCGGTCATCCATTTTGCGGCTTTTAAGTCTGTTGGCGAATCCGTCAAGAATCCACTCAAATATTACTCCAATAATATTCACTCGCTGGTCGTTTTACTTCAGACCATGCATCGCTATGGCGTCAATCATCTTATTTTTTCATCATCCTGTACAGTGTATGGTCAACCCGACAAGATTCCGGTGGATGAGCGTGCTCCCATCAAAAGAGCAGAATCCCCCTATGGAGCGACTAAACAAATGGGAGAACGAATCTTGGAAGATGCGGTTATAGCTCACGAAAACCTACGGGTGATATCGCTCCGGTATTTCAATCCCATAGGGGCACATCCAAGTTCATTCATAGGCGAACTTCCGTTGGGAGTGCCCAATAATTTGGTTCCCTATGTAACTCAGGTAGCTGCAGGTAAGCGGGAGAAGTTAACCGTGTTTGGAAATGACTATCAAACATCGGATGGAAGTTGTGTCAGAGATTACATTCATGTGGTGGATTTAGCAAAGGCCCACGTACAGGCTCTTCAAAAAATCAACTCCTTTGATGATCGGTTTGAAGTGTTTAATCTTGGGACTGGCAAAGGAGTAACAGTCCTGGAGTTAATCGCTGCCTTTGAAAAATCCACGGGTGTCAAAGTGAATTATTCGATAGGTCCTCGCAGGGAGGGCGATGTGGAGCAAGTATATGCCAATCCCACAAAGGCAAATCAAATGCTTCAATGGGAAACAAAGCTATCGCTTGAGCAGGCGTTGTTAGATGCCTGGCGATGGGAAAAAAAGATAGAGACATGATAGGGTCATTACGAATGGCTACGTCCATCAACAGGATCATTCAGGTCAGTCTAAGTGACTGTAAAAAGTAATTATTGCCAGATGAAAAGTACTCCCGAAATCAAAATGGTTGATTTGCATGGCCAATACCTGCGAATCAAAAGCGAAGTGGATGCCGCCATGGCTTCTGTACTTAACTCGACCGCATTTATTCAAGGACCGCAAGTGGCAGAATTTGCGAGAGCTTTGGAGGCATATACAGGTGCCAAACATGTGGTGACCTGTGCCAACGGGACAGACGCTCTTCAAATCGCAATGATGGCCTTGGATCTTCAACCCGGAGACGAGGTGATTTTGCCGGTGCATACCTATGTAGCCACTGCAGAAGTAATTGCTCTGCTGCGACTAAAGCCTGTTTTTGTCGATGTTTCGGAAGATTATTTCACATTGGATATTGATCAGGTAAAGTCTAGGATAAATGCACGCACACGGGCCATCGTTCCGGTTCATTTATATGGTCAGTGCGCACCAATGGAGCCCTTGCTTTCATTAGCAAAAGAGCACAATCTTTTTGTCATCGAGGATGCCGCTCAATCCTTGGGAGCCATCTATACATTCTCTTCTGGCATCCGGAAGTCTTCTGGCACCATGGGTATAGTTGGTTGTACTTCCTTTTTTCCCTCCAAGAATTTAGGGTGTTTTGGTGATGGAGGAGCCATGTTTGTTAATGACGATGCTCTTGCAGAAAAAATAAGAATGATTTCCAGTCATGGTCAAAAGATCAAGTATCACCATGATATCATTGGTGTCAATAGTCGGCTGGACACGCTTCAGGCGGCCATCCTGAAGGTGAAACTTAACTACCTGACTCACTACGAGCAAACGAGAAATAATGCTGCCAACTATTATGATCGTGAATTAGAATCATTAACCTGGCTAAAAAGGCCCATACGAATGCCAGAGAGTACACATGTATTTCATCAATATACGATCACGATAAAAAACGGACAACGGGATGCCTTAAAAAATTATCTGGAAAAAAGGGGGGTACCAACCATGATTTACTATCCTGTTCCCTTGCATTTGCAAACAGCTTACCGCCAGCCAGGTATGGCGGAAGGTTCATTTCCAATTACCGAGCGGTTGTCGAAAGAAGTAATTTCATTGCCGATCCACACTGAAATGACAGAAGATCAATTATCTTACATTTGTACCTGTCTAAAAGACTTTCCAGCGCATGCCTGACAAGAGCTACTTTGCACATGAAACCGCCATCATTGACGAGGGTTCCGAAATAGGGGAAGGCACCAAAATCTGGCATTTTTCTCATGTCATGACCTCTTGTAAAATAGGTAAAAACTGTAATTTAGGTCAGAATGTGGTGATTTCACCGCAGGTTACGTTGGGCAACAATGTCAAAGTTCAAAATAACGTTTCGATTTATACTGGAGTGACCTGTGAAGATGACGTATTTTTAGGCCCCTCGGTGGTTTTTACCAATGTAGTTAACCCACGAAGTGCTGTCAACAGACGAGGACAGTATGCGAAGACTATTGTTAAACGAGGGGTATCTATCGGGGCCAATGCTACCATTGTTTGTGGACATGATATTGGGGAGTACGCATTTATTGGAGCAGGGGCGGTAGTGACCAAAAATATTCCTGCCTATGCTTTGGTGATAGGTAATCCTGCCAGGCAAGTGGGCTGGATGAGCGAATATGGCCACAAGCTTATATTTAATACATCAGGATTAGCTGTATGCCCCGAAAGTCAGGAGAAGTATCAGTTGAAAGATGGAGTTGTTACGAAATTAGCATGAAAAATTTTGCCCTCATTGGTGCCGCTGGATTTATTGCCCCCCGACACCTGAAAGCCATTAAGGACACAGGCAACAATCTGGTGGCCGCCATGGATAAGTTTGATAGCGTTGGAATCATTGACAGTTTTTTTCCGCAGGCAGATTTTTTTACTGAGTTTGAACGGTTTGATCGCCACATAGACAAACTCAGAAGACAGGGTCACAAAGTAGATTATGTGAGTATTTGCTCTCCAAACTATTTGCATGATTCCCACATCCGATTTGCCTTGAGACAGCAAGCAGATGCCATCTGTGAAAAACCTTTGGTTCTAAACCCATGGAACGTGGATGCCCTTTCTGAAATAGAGAAGGAAACAGGCAAAAATGTCTATACAATTCTTCAATTGCGCCTGCATCCGAGCATTATTCAGCTTAGAAATGATGTCAAATCATCCGGGCAAAAGAAACATCAGGTCAAGCTGGAGTATATGACCTCCCGGGGCAAGTGGTATCATCATAGCTGGAAGGGAGAAGAACAAAAATCAGGAGGAATTGCCACAAACATTGGTGTTCATTTTTTTGATATGCTTAGCTGGGTATTTGGCAGAGTTACGGATCTTCATGTTAAAACGTATGAATCCGATCATGCTTCCGGGCATTTGGAATTGGAACATGCTTCGGTTGATTGGTTTTTGAGCATCAATGAGGATCATTTACCAGCTGAAGCAAAAGCACTGGGCAAACGAACTCATCGGTCTTTAACCATGGCTGGGCAAGAGATTGAATTCAGTGACGGTTTTACCGACTTACACACGAAGAGCTACCTGGAGATCTTGGCTGGAAATGGTTTTGGACTGGAAGACGCCAGACCTTCCATTGAACTGGTTCATCGCATACGTGAACAAAAAAAAGGTTAGATTTTTTTATCTTCACTTGATAATAACATAAGAGATGAAAGGAATTATTCTTGCGGGGGGATCCGGAACCAGGCTTTATCCCTTGACCAAAGCCATATCCAAGCAGATTTTGCCGATTTATGACAAGCCCATGATCTATTACCCGCTCTCGGTATTGATGCTGGCAAATATTCGGGAGGTACTTATTATTTCCACTCCTCATGATATTGGGCATTTCACTAACCTGTTGGGTGATGGTAGTCAGATCGGTCTTAAATTGTCCTATAAAATACAACCCTCTCCGGATGGTCTGGCACAGGCTTTTTTATTGGGGGAAGAATTTCTGGCCGGCAGTGCCGCCTGTCTGATTCTGGGCGACAATATATTTTATGGATACGGTTTTTCTGGCATGCTGGAAGAGGTCAGTAAACTGAAGCAAGGAGCCTGTGTATTTGGATACTATGTAAACGATCCGGAACGGTATGGGGTGGCGGAGTTTGATGCCAGTGGGAATGTCCTTTCCATTGAAGAAAAACCTAAAGAGCCTAAGTCCAACTATGCTGTCACCGGGCTCTATTTCTATGATCATACGGTTGTCACAAAAGCAAAGACAATTAAACCTTCGTCACGAGGTGAATTAGAAATTACCGATTTAAACAGGATTTATCTGGAAGAAAAAAGCCTGACCGTTAAGTTATTGGGGCGGGGTATGGCCTGGCTGGACACCGGAACCCATCAGTCTATGTTGCAAGCTTCTAATTTTGTAGAATCGATTGAGGAGCGCCAGGGTTTAAAAATTGCTTGTTTGGAAGAAATTGCTTTTCGGAAAAAGTACATCAGCAAAGAACAATTGGCGGAACTGGCCAAGCCGTTGATCAAAAATCAATATGGACAGTATTTAATGAAGATTTTGAACGAGCGAACACTTTAATAGGATGCAAAAAGTAGAAACCCCTTTCAAGGACCTCTATATTCTGGAACCCAAGGTCATGGAAGATGCACGTGGGTATTTTATGGAATCGTATAATCACAAATCCTTAATTGAATTAGGAATTAATACAGTCTTTGTGCAAGATAATCAGTCCTTATCAGCTCATGGTGTATTGCGAGGCCTGCATTTTCAAAACGCCCCTTATGCACATACGAAATTAGTAAGGGTACTGAGCGGTGTTATTCAAGATGTAGTGGTGGATCTAAGGAGAGAGCAAGATACATTTGGAAAATACTTTTCAATAGAACTGTCAGCCACCAATAAAAAGCAGCTTTTAGTACCGAAAGGATTTGCACACGGGTTTCTGGTGCTAAGTCAACAGGCTGAAATTCTCTATAAATGCGATCAGTACTATTCCCCTGACTATGAAGGAGGAATAAGATTTGATGATCCGGTTATTAACATTTCCTGGCAGCTTAGCTCTTCACAATTTATCTTATCTTCCAAAGATCGGGTTCTTCCTTTTTTAAGTGAAGCAAAATTTACTTTTTTATGAAATCAATATTAGTTACTGGTGGGGCTGGTTTTATAGGATCAAATTTTATCCCTTATTTTCTTTCTCAAAATAGAGATATCTCAATCATCAATCTGGATCTTTTGACCTATGCAGGTGATTTGAGTAATCTCAAGGAAATAGAAACCCATCCTGGTTATACTTTTGTCAAAGGGGACATAGGAGATCGTACATTGGTCGAGTCCCTTTTTAAAGAATACAATATTCAGGGAGTGATTCACTTTGCGGCAGAGTCACATGTCGACAATTCCATTACCGGGCCCGAGGCATTTGTCAGAACCAATGTCAATGGCACGTTCACGTTATTAGATGTCGCACGAAAAGCTTGGCTTAAGGCTCCATTTGAACCACATTCCGGACAAGAACAGAGTCGGTTTCTTCATGTTTCAACAGACGAAGTATATGGTACTCTGGGAGATACAGGTTACTTTACGGAAGCCACAGCTTATGCACCTAACAGCCCCTACTCAGCATCTAAAGCCGGAAGTGATATGTTGGTAAGAAGTTATCATCACACCTATGGAATGAATACCATAACAACCAATTGTTCAAATAACTACGGCCCCAAGCAACATAAAGAGAAGTTGATACCAACCATTATCCGAAAAGCATTGTCTAATCAACCGATACCCATCTATGGCGATGGGTTAAATGTCAGAGACTGGCTATATGTCTTAGATCATGCCAAAGGCATTGAGCTGGCCTTTAAAAAGGGTTTAGCCGGGCAGACCTATAACATTGGAGGAAGGAACGAACGAACGAATATGCAGATAGTAAACACTATTTGCAGTATTTTAGATAGTCAAAGCCCGCGATCTGATGGTAGGTCTTACAAAAACCAAATTACGTTCGTCAAAGATCGAGCAGGTCATGACAGAAGGTATGCTATAGATGCGACAAAAATAGAGACACAGTTAGGCTGGAAGGCCGAAGAGAATTTTGAGACTGGTATTCTTAAAACCATTCATTGGTATTTGACGCACTGAAAACCCCTTTTCTAAGGCAGAAACGTAATGCACCATTGATAGATTCATTATCCAAAATCATTTCTTATAATAAGTTTTATTATTTCCATCCCCTCCATACCTTCCATCGGTTGAAGATCATTACGTTTGTGTTCTAGTGAGACCCCGATTATTTCATTCCGAGTTCTTGACAAATGTCTCTTATCAAATGATAGGAACAGGGATAGCCCAGGGTTTGCCTTTAATAATATCTCCTTTTCTTACCAGGCTCTATTCTGAACATGACTTTGCACTATTTACCACGTTTTCATCAATTGCCAGTATACTTGTTGTGGGCGTTGGGGGCCGTTATCATTTTGCAATTGTTTTACCTCAGAAAGAATCCGATTCGGTAAAATTATTTTTACTCAGCATCTATATTACATTAGCCTATTCATTTTTGCTATTAGTTGGCTGTGTGATCATAGATCTTTTAATTCAACAGCCACTTAGCTTAGCTATTTATTTAATTCCGTTATATGTTTGTTTTTATGGATTGTGGATTTGTATTTCCTTTAGGTCCATACGAGATAAAACATTTCTTCATAACGCAACGGCTAAAGTAGTTCAATCAGTAGTTTACATTATCGCTGGCGTTGGTTTGGGGTTTATGCGGCTTACACTTTTTGGTCTTATCACGGCAAGAATCTTAGGGGTGATCTCATCTGGACTCTACCTGCATATGGTGAATTTTAAGTTCTCCTATTTCGTTAAACTTAAAGACCTGAAAGAGGTTGCCCTAAAGTATATTGACTACCCAAAATATGGTTTAGCCCCAGCTTTCTTGGATATCGCTTCGGTGCAAGGAATAATATTAATCATGACTTGGTTTTATTCCACAAGTGATGTCGGATTTTTAGGATTGACAACTTTAGTTTTAAGCGCACCAATTAGTTTGATAGGAGGGTCCTTTAAAGATGTGTTTTATCAGAAAATGGTATCCTTGTTTAACACCCGGTCGTATCGTCAAGCCAAAAGCCTATTTATCAAGTCAGCCTTTGGATTGTTTTTGTTAGGAATACCCATTTGTTTGGTTATTTATTTTTTTGGACCTGAAGCGTTTACATTTGTCTTTGGTGAAAAATGGCAGAAGTCGGGTGAATTTGCTTCCATTATCTGCCTTAGCTTTCTTTTGCAACTGGTAGTAAGTCCACTTTCAAGCATTTTTAATGCTGCTAACAAGCTAAAAATAGCCTCCTACTGGCAAACATTATACTTTTTAACAACATTTATTTCTTTGGGGATTTCATCATTTATTCTTCGGTTAACCGTTGATGAATTACTTGTGGTATACGTGGTTCATGAATTAGTTCTTTATTCTATATATTTTTCTTTGCAGTATTGGACGTTAAAGCGACTTACATAATGTGTGGCATTACAGGTATCATAATGAAAGACTTCACGTCCGTTGAAGTAGATCAATTGAAAATCATGAATGATAGAGTCCAACACCGCGGACCAGACGGGGAGGGATTTTACCATCATGAAAATGTGGGTTTTGGTCATCGAAGGTTGTCTATTTTGGATTTATCTGCTCTAGGCTCACAGCCAATGAAATATGGAGAAAGTCTCATCATTACCTATAATGGTGAGATTTATAACTATATAGAAATTCGGGCCGAGTTAGTAAGTAGAGGGCACATATTTAAAAGTGGATCTGATACCGAGGTCATTCTGGCATCGTATCAGGAATGGGGATCCGAATGTGTCCATAGATTCAACGGAATGTGGGCCTTTGCGATTCATGATATTGAAAAAAAAATTGTTTTTATAAGTCGTGACAGATTTGGCGTAAAACCATTCTATTATTTTGAAAGTCAAAATAAATTTATGTTTGGCTCTGAAATTCGTCAGTTATTAACTCAGGTAACTGAACGAAAGGTGGATAGGCAAATGTTGTTTGACTATTTATATTTAGGTTATCATCACCATACTCATAGAACATTCTTTGAGAATATATTTTCTTTGGATCCAGGCCACAACATGGTCTTTGATTTGTCAACTGGTTCACATACTATTTCAAAGTGGTACAAATTTGAAATTAATGATGATATCAACAGGCTCTCATTTGATAACGCTCAAAAATTATTCGAAACAACTCTTGACAACGCAATTCATTTAAGATTAAGGTCCGATGTTAAAGTGGGTACCTGTTTAAGCGGAGGATTGGATAGCTCATATATTGCTGCCGTTGCCGCGGTTGCATATAATTCATCCTCATCGGAGAAGTTTAATGCGATAACCGCCAAATCTATTGAGAAAGATAATGACGAAACGGTTTTTGCTGAAATGGTGGTCAATCATTCTGACCTTAAATGGAAGGTTGTCTGTCCCCAGCCAGAAGACTTCTTTAGTGTTGTCGAGGATGTTATTGAAACGCAAGAAGAGCCTTTTGGAGGACCGTCTATTATTATGCAATATTTTGTCATGAAAAAGGCGAAAGACGAGGGATGTATTGTATTGCTAGATGGACAAGGAGGAGATGAGGCTCTTCTTGGATATGATAGATACTATTCAACTTATCTGGGTCAGTTAAAAGGTATTGTAAATAAGATAAAGTGTTACTTAGAGATTAGCAGGAACTCAAAGTTGAGCATGAAGGATCTATTTCTTTACATGTTGTATTTTAATAATACTAGGGTTAGAGCCATGAGGCAACTGAGAAGAAATGATTATATTAAACCTGAATTCAAATCCTATCTTAATATTGATTTGTTAAGTTTAATCTCCAGAGCGGGCAAGAAAATTAGTGATCTACAGGAATTGGAAATCACAAAAGTACAGTTGCAAAAGCTTTTAAAATATGAAGACCGAAATTCCATGAGATTTTCAATAGAAGCGCGGGTTCCTTTTGTTGACTATCGGGTTATGGAACTGTCCTATTCTCTGCCTGTTAATTACAAAATCAATAATGGATGGTCAAAGTATATATTAAGGAAATCTGCGGAGGCTAAACTGCCTAAAGGTATTGTTTGGAGAAAGGCCAAAATTGGCTTTGAAGCCCCCAACAACTGGTATCAAAATAGAGATACTTTGTTTCGAACAATTGAGCAATCTGAATTTCTCGGTTCCTTTGTTAACAAGGATAAAATTTTAAAGAGTATTGACGATGTTTCCTTATGGAAATTATACAATCTTGCTGTTTGGGCAAAGAAGTTTAACGTTCAATTTTAGTAATTCCGAATAAGGTCTTACTTCCTCAAATACAAATCCACCCATACTTTCAATCAACGAGATCAGTTTTTATACTGTTAAGTCTTGCCCGGATCATCAGTGATCTATAAGATGACGTATAGGGGATTTTTATACTCACATCCGTCCTGCCTATCAATCTTTTAATAAGATTTTTCACTAATTTTAAAAGTCCGTCAACCCTGCTACGTTCAATTGATACAATGGAGAACCCAGACTCTTGAAGATACCCAATTAGGTGTTTTTCGCCTGCAAAGACCAGATGATCAGGTAAATCCAATTCACCGGGGACTTCGTACCGACTTTTGAGATCGGCAGTATTACCTGTTTCAATAAATACTTCACCCTTAGCTGTCAAAACCTTTTTGATATCTTGTAAGAAGGTACGAAAATCAGGTATGTGGGAATAGACATTTATCAATGACAAAAAGTCAAACTTTTCATCGATTTCATTTAAATAACACTCTTTAATCGTTAAGTTCCGCGCTCTAGCATGAATCGCCTTTGGTTTCATGGGTTCAAGTCCAACAATTTTACTACCAGCAGGAGCCATCTGTGAGATAGCCTCAATCACTTCACCGTACCCAGCCCCAACATCTAGCCAGGAGATCGTTTTAGAATTAGCCCATATATCCTCGAACATACGACTCAATATCTTTTTATAATGCTTTACTTTGGATGGCATGCGTTTCCCAATAGCTGTTCTCCCATGCTCAACGTCACTATGCACTCCTGTTCGTACGGCTTCACTAACAAGCGATAGTATCGGCCTTGGGTTAACATATACCAAGCCACAGTTTGAACACTTTACTGCACTAAAACCATTTTCTGTCGCCCAGGGCAAGTATTTGGATTCATCGCAATAAAGGCAGTTAATGAATTCTTTTTGGGACGTCTGATTCATAGGTAATTTTGATAGTAAATCTAAGATAAATTAGGCTAAGCCACGAGTCAGTGTGAGAAAAATATGCCATTGTAAAAGCTAATAATTGAATCATTTATCTATCTAAATTGCTTAGATTAGCTTATGGAAGTATAGTTTAAGGATCGAGGCAAATTTACTAACTTTGCGTCTTTTACGTCTCTAGCCCAGGTGAAACTTAGCAAAACAACCTTTCAAACATCTATCTTTTGTTTATACCTTCTATCAGGGGAGTTAAAGTTTCTGTTTACGTATTATCAATCGCCAATAGATATCACGCTTGTATTTCTCCTGCTTATTCTTTCTGACATGCTGTATACATTGGTTGTTTGCCCCAAGACTATTAAAGTTAATAAAGCTCAGCTTTTCCTTATTGTTGTTTTCTTATTGTTTTATTTTTTATTTTTTATCACTCTGCTATATACACCGTCTGATTTTTATGGGTATAAGAAAACACTGTATTTTAGTTTATGTGTGGTTTCTTTAATTTATCCTCTATTCATAAAGAACTTTGATTTGCGCTTGTTTTATCTCATAACTTTTGCAACAATTATTCCTGCGTCACTTTGGTTTGTTGTGGTTAAGCACCTCTATTGGTCAGGTTATGCGACAACTATTGGTGCCCATTTTGAGCCATTGCTAGGATCGTATATGGGGCTTTCCATAGGTATGGCATTTCTTATATTTTATCTAGTAGAAGAAAAAGAAATTCTGAAGGCATTTGTTTTAGGATTACTTTTATTAGCTCTCGGTTCGAGAGGGACCTTTCTATTCGTATTGATTGTTATATGTTCGTTTAAATGGAAAGTGATTTTAGAATGCCTGACCCAAATTCCAAGACAGATCGCATTACGGAAAACAAATATTGCAGCTACGATTTTGATTCTAATAGTTCTTACATCATTTTGGGAACCAATAGCAACAGGATTTAAATTTGGAATAGGTAGATTCGAATCATTTGTCAACCTGACCTCAGATAATTCAACCAAAGAAAGACTACAGTTTTATTATTTCGCGATCACACGAATCCCTGAATCTTTACAGTCATTAGTTGGAGGTCATGGTATAGGCAGTTTTGGTCTTTTGGTTGCAGGTAAAGAATCACGAGATATTCCCCACAATGTATTTCTGGAAGCATGGTTCGAGCTTGGGTTTCTGGGGCTACTTTTTTTACTGGCTTTTTTTACTGTACCCTTTTTTTTAAGAAGAAATCGTGTACTAAAGATGATGGCGCTATTCTTTTTACTGGATAGTTTAAAGTCAGGAGGATTAGATGAAATGCGTTTTATGTTTGGGATATTTGGAGCTTTGATTTTTATTGATCAGGTAGGTGTTTGGAATCAAAAAGAAACTGTAGAATTCGAACCAATCCTTTTCGGTAAATGAGTGTAAATTTTTCAGCTTTCTTAAGATGGCGATATGTGGGAATATATCTGTTTGCTTTTGCAATGCCTCTACCTATTCCTCTGCGCTTAACGGCTGGATTTTTTGTTCTAATGTTGATAAATGTCCTTCTTCTAACAGGAGACTCTAAAATTCCTGCACTGCTAAAAGATAAGTTTCTACTCATTTTTTTTTCTTTTTTTGCAATAGATTTTATTCGGTCAATTTTTTTCTTTGACCCTACATTCTTGGGATTTAAAGAGGTTAAATTAGCATTTGCCCTTATTCCTTTTTTATTTCTTTGGAAAAGACGGGAATTGCTTATGATTAGAAAGACAGTTTTCATTTTCTTTCTCCTTGGGGTGCTTACCTACATATGTTATGCATGGTTATATGCCATGTATTTTTACACTATAAAATTCCCTCACTATAGCATCACACTGACTGATGGGTATTTAAATTACTTGTTTGATTATCACTTACCTGGGTCCATTCACGAGGCTTATATAGGATCATACATAGCATTTGGAGCTATTGTTGTGTATATCTGCACAATCATTCAAAAAAAAGTGTCTTTCCGCCTTGGACTAGGCTTCGTTATCTTTCTGTCCATGAATCTGTTTTACATAGGTAGTAAGAGTGTAGTTTTTCTTTTCATACTTCTGTTACTTTTTACAACTGTTTATTTATACTTTGAAAAACTTAGTGATCGAATTTTTCGTTCTGCTATTATAGCCGTGGGAGCTATCGTTATGTTTGGAGTCATACTTATGGTCACATGGCTTCCCAGTAGTATCAAAAGTAGTATTGAAAAGAGGGCGGTTATTTATGATTGTGTAGCGAAGGTTGCTACTATCAATCCATGGATAGGAGTCGGGTACCAAGATGTTCGGAGCAGCTCCCGATTTTGTATAGGATATGAAGGGGAGTTGATGACGCACAATGTTTTTTTTAGCGAACTGGTTGCCAATGGTCTTGGAGTTGTTGTACTTGTTGTATTGGCTGTCTATTTGCTTTATGTGGCTTTCAGCGCGCGCGATTTAGTACTAGGGAGCTTGGTATTTTTATGCGTGGGAGTTGGAATGGTAGAAGATGTTTTTAATCGTCAATGGGGCGTTTTTTTCTTTGTTTTTTTTACTACGTTGGCCTACCTATCTATCAAAAAAACCTAAGCTATTAATGTTGAAGTTACCAAAATGAAGAAAGTTCTCATCCTGACGAAAACAAACTGGAATGAACCTCCTAGAATTCGGCATCAGATAACTAATTTGCTTAAAGCCAAAGGATATCAAATAACATATGTTGAAAAAAATACCTACAGAAGTATATTGATTCGCAAGAGATCAGAGGAAGGTATTCTTTTCTTTTCTCATGCTGAATTAATTCACCATCAATTGAGATATCATAAGATTATTCAGTGGGCGAATAATCAGGTAGTAAAATTTTATTTGAAAAAGATCATACGTCAGGTTGAGTTTGGCTTTATCTTAAATTTTTGTTATGATTATTCATTTATCAGGCAACTTGAACCTGAGAAAAGAATTATAACTATGATTGAAGACGATTTCGAAAGTCAGGCGAAATTTGGAATGAAAATACAGATTCGGAATCAAGTAAGAGACACCTGCAAGAGTTCTGACGTAGTACTAACAGTATCATATCCACTTTTCACTAAGCTACAGTCGTACAAGAATAATGTTCATTTGTTTTTCCCCTGGAGTCAAAAGAGGTATCAATACCCTGTTACTTCTACAAATAGAAATACGGTTTTGTATTTTGGCTTTGTTCACCGAATCGATTGGGCTATTGTAGAAGACTTAGTACGATATGCAAAGTACAATTTTCGTTTTATCGGTCCTCCTGGTAAAATGGGCGATCTAAAGGTTCTTACCCACCTTAAAAAGACATATCAAAATTTTGAGCATATTAATTATTTGTCAATTAATGGCTTAAAACTGGATGATGTCTTTTGTTCTATTTTGCCATACGACCCTACCATTAAGAGTGTTCAGGCGTGTACAGTTAGTAACCGAGCATTTAATTTGTTGTCGCTGGGCTTACCATTGGTCTACGCTTCGCTTGATTATCTGATCGAAGCTCCGGAAACAGTCATTCGAAAGAACAAAACAATACAAGATTATCAGAATTCTTTGGAATTCTTCAATAACCATTTTTATGAGGTTCAGGGAGATATTGAACAATTCTTAAGTAACCATTACGAGGAAGATCGATGGATTGTTTTGAGAAAAGCCATCCATGATCCAATTGTGAATATTGACTCTGATTTAAGTGCTACTTTTGAGTAGTTTTGATACTAAATAATAGATTATGGTCTTGGAAATAGAATCGCAAAGTTATGAAGGGTAGACAGTCCCAGATTTGTACCAACTGTGTCATGGATACCACTGACACAAAAATTACTTTTGACAATAATGGTGTATGCGACCATTGTACTGATTTTTATAAGAACATCTTGCCCAATTGGCATACGGATAATAGAGGCAGAGCAGAACTTCAGAAGATAGTTGACAAAATAAGAAGAGAAGGTCAAGGAAAGGATTTCGATTGCATCATGGGAATGAGTGGTGGTATTGACAGTTCTTACCTGACATACTGGGCTAAAGAATTAGGACTTCGCCCCTTGGTTTTTCATGTCGATGCAGGATGGAACTCGCAACAAGCTGTTAATAATATTGAAGTTCTTGTGGATAAACTTGGACTCGATTTATATACTGAAGTTATAGACTGGGAAGAAATGAAGGACCTTCAACTCGCGTTTTTCAAGGCTGGCGTGCCTCATATTGATACTCCACAGGATCACGCTTTTTTTGCTACTATGTACAAGTTTGCTCATAAACACAATATAAAATACATACTAACTGGAGCAAATTATTCCACCGAATGTATCAGGAATCCGATTGAGTGGATGTATTATCAGTCTGACCTGGCTCAATTAAAAGATATACATAAGAGATTTGGTAAAAGACCATTAAAATATTTTCCATTAACAAGCATATTAAAGCATAAAGTATATCTACGATATATTAAGGGAATCAAGGTGATTACACCCCTTAACTATGTGCCTTATAACAAAGAGGAGGCCATGCAACTTCTCGTGGATAAATTTGGGTGGCAACGATACCCGCAAAAACATTTCGAATCTCGTTTTACAAAATTCTATGAAGGCTACTGGTTGCCAAAAAAATTCGGATACGATACCCGAAAAGTTCAATATTCAAGTTTGATTCTGACGAAGCAAATGACTAGGGAGGACGCCCTCGAAAAATTGAAAAAATCTCCATATGATGAATCAACAATTGCTCAGGATTTTGAATATATCGCTACCAAACTGGGTATCACGGTACAGGAACTTCAGGGTTATTTTGATGCTCCTAATAAATCCTATAAGGATTATAAAACCCAGGAAAGCATTTATAAAATTGGGGCAAGAATAATGAGGTCATTGGGTTTAGTACGAGGAGGTAAGCGATGATAACAATAGTAAATTATGGTTCCGGAAATATTCAGGCTATCGGAAATATTTACAAGCGTTTGAATATTGAGTTTGCCGTAGCCGACACAATCGATACGCTAGGTAGTGCCACAAAATTAATTTTACCAGGTGTTGGGGCTTTTGATAAAACGATGAAGCAACTGGTTGATTCTGGCATGAAAACCAAACTTGATTATTTAGTGCTTGAAAGAAACGTTCCTGTGCTAGGAATTTGTGTAGGCATGCAAATTTTAGCTGATGGAAGCGAAGAAGGCGAGCTTCCCGGACTTGGTTGGATTGCTGGAAAGGTTAAAAAGTTTGATATTTCAAAGTTTAAACATAAACCTCATGTGCCTCATATGGGATGGAATAGTGTGAAGCCAGCGATGGAGCATCCATTATTTAGGAATATGGATGAACAACAAGGGTTTTATTTTCTTCATTCCTATTATTTTGAATGTTCAGACAGCAAAAACATACTAAGTACTACCGAATATGGAGGTTGGTTTGCTTCTGCTGTTTACCGCGAAAATATTTTCGGGACACAATTTCATCCTGAAAAAAGTCATCACAATGGCATTCAATTGCTAAAGAATTATGCCGAAATGTAATTACGAATGCTGAGACCACGAGTAATACCTTGTCTGTTGGTTCATAATCGGGGCTTGGTTAAGACTGTTAATTTTAAAGACCCCAAGTACGTTGGAGATCCAATTAATGCGGTCAAAATCTTTAATGAAAAGGAGGTTGATGAACTTATTGTATTGGATATCGATGCGTCTGTAGAAAAACGAGATCCTGATTTTACGTTAATCAGAAACCTGGCAGCAGAATGCAGAATGCCGCTCTGCTATGGAGGCGGGGTTAAATCGGTTGTTCATGCCAAACAGATTATAAATCTCGGTGCAGAGAAGGTAGCATTAAGTTCCGCTGCAGTTGAAAATCCAAAATTAGTTTCTAATATAGCCGAAGAGGTGGGGAAGCAAAGTGTCATCGTGGTGGTTGATGTTAGAAAGAAGGGCATACTTGGAAAGTATGAGGTGTTTACTCACAACGGAAAAAACGCAACAGGTAAAAACCCAAAGGAGTTTGCACAAGAAATGGAAAGACTAGGTGTTGGTGAAATCGTTGTCAATTCAATTGATAATGATGGCGTAATGAAAGGCTTCGATATGAAACTAATCGAATCCATACGTGAGTCAGTAAATGTTCCCATGACTGTTTTGGGCGGTGCCGGAAGTTTATCAGACATAAAGCAGATAGTAGATAAGTTTGGTGTAATTGGTGTAGCTGCGGGTAGTCTGTTTGTATTTAAAGGAGTTTATAAAGCAGTGTTGATCAACTATCCAAAGCGAAGTGAACTAAACGATATGTTTCAAAGTCGATGATCACAGTTGTATGCTAATTTAAAAGGGATTTATCACTTATATTTTAAGTTAAATTGAAACAGATAATTCAAGATCTCCAATCCGGTAAAACTATCTTGGCAGATGTTCCGGCCCCAATAATTAAAGCTGGCTGTTTGCTCATTCGAACTAAAATCAGCCTGGTTTCATTAGGCACAGAACGCATGTTGGTAGAATTTGGCAAAGCAAATCTTATCGATAAGGCACGTCAACAGCCTGAAAAGGTTAAGCAAGTATTGGATAAGATTAAATCTGATGGTCTTTGGCCCACATTGGATGCGGTGTTTAAAAAACTTGGTGAACCATTGCCGCTTGGTTATTGCAATGCAGGAGAAGTAATCGCTGTAGGAGAAGGTGTGAGAGAGTTTAAAGTAGGCGATAGGGTTGCATCAAACGGACCTCATGCAGAAGTGGTTTTAATTCCTCAAAATCTGGTAGCCAAAATTCCTGACAATGTTAGTTATGAAGAAGCGTCTTTTACTGTAATCAGCTCAATAGGATTGCAAGGTATTCGATTGGTGAATCCAACGTTTGGAGAAACTATTGTTGTAATTGGTCTGGGGCTAATTGGATTAATTACTTGCCAATTATTGAAGGCAAATGGCTGTTCAGTGATCGGTTATGACTTTGATGAAAGCAAGGTAAAATTGGCAACCTCTTTTGGCGTAACAGCATTTAATGTTTCAAAAGAGACAGATCCGGTTAAGATCTGCATGGAGAAGACAAATGGTATTGGTGCTGATGGTGTGATAATCACTGCGTCCACACAAAGTGATGAGGTAATCTCTCAGGCAGCACAGATGTCCAGAAAGCGAGGAAGAATAGTCCTTGTTGGCGTAATAGGTTTGGATATTAAACGCTCTGATTTTTATGAAAAGGAGCTTTCATTTCAGGTTTCATGTTCATACGGTCCTGGCAGATATGATGAGCAATATGAACAAAATGGACAAGATTATCCGTTGCCTTACGTGCGATGGACTGAGAAACGCAATTTTCAAGCAATACTTGAAGCCATTAGCATGGGTTCTATTCAAGTAAAGCCATTAATCACGGAGTTGGTTCAGTTGTCTAAATATGAGTCGATCTATAATCAAATCGGTTCAAGTAAATCAATTGCTTCATTACTGCAATATGATGAAGGCATTAGGGAATTCGAAAATAAGATAGAAATAACACCCTCCATATTCGACAAACAAAAGGCAGTGTTTGGAATAATAGGCGCTGGTAACTTTACCAAAATGGTAATTGTGCCTACCATGCGCAAACTTGGATATAATCTCAAGTATATAGCGAGTGAAAAAGGGCTTTCCTCTTCAATTTTATCAAAAAAATATAAAATTGCTTTTGCCACATCTGATTATCATCAGATTTTAACTGATCCGGAAGTTACAGCTGTTGCGATTACTGTTAGGCACAATATGCATGCTCAGCTGGTAATTGAGGCGTTGAATGCCGGCAAACATGTATTTGTAGAGAAACCTCTAGCATTAAATGCTGAGGAACTAGACCAAATTGAGGAGGCATATCGGAGGAGCGGAAAGACCTTGACGGTTGGTTTTAACAGGAGATTTTCTCCATTTGCTGCAAAAGCAAAGATAATGCTTGGAGATGCCGGCCCAATCAATGTTATCGCAACCATGAACGCTGGATTTATTCCTGCAAATTCCTGGGTACACGATTTAAAAGTAGGTGGTGGTCGGATTGTGGGAGAGGCTTGTCATTTGATTGATTTGATTACATTTCTTTGTAGTAGTTTGGTGGATGAGATTATCATGACTGCTGCGGGTCAAAATCCAGAAGCAAATACGGATAATGCATCAATTCTTATGAAGTATAAAAATGGGAGTATTGGAGTGATCAATTACTTCTCAAATGGAAATAAAGCATATTCAAAGGAAAGAGTGGAAGTATATTCTCAGGGCCGAACATTAGTGATAGATAATTTCAGGAAATTAGAAAGTTATGGCTTCTCGGCTAAGGGATTTTCTAAATCGCAGGATAAGGGTCACTACGATCAGTTTAAACTATTGCAACAGAAACTTGTGGATGGAGGTAAGGAAATGATCCCGATTCAAGAGACCTTAAATACTTCAAGAGCTGTGCTCGCTGCAATTGAATCCATGAAGTTAGGTGTGTGGATAAAAGTCAAATGAATAGTTTAATTCATCAGGTCGGTTTATACTATCGCACACTTCGTCATCTTACCTTAAGACAGCTCTATTATCAGGTTGTTCATCGGCTAAAAAAATTAATTAATAAACAAAATCGAAATATTGAATCTGGTTTTGAGCAGATTCGAACGATTAATTTGTTGGCCTCTATACCATCAGTCAATTCATATTTAGGAAATCACACATTTATTTTTCTTAATATGGAGAAGACATTTCAGGAGAAGATTGACTGGGACTTTATCGGATATGAAAAACTTTGGGTCTATAATTTGAATTACTTTGACTATTTGAATCAACGGCAGATAAGTTTAAAGGAATCCATTTATTTAATGGATGAATTTTGCGATAATTATTCTCAAAGAAGACAAGGCACTGAACCATATCCTATCTCACTTAGGGGTATAAATTGGATAAAATTTTTCTCATTCAATAAAATAAACAATCAGCGTTACAATGTGATCCTTTATTCTGATTATAATTTATTGGCTAACAATCTTGAATATCATTTGCTTGGTAATCACTTGCTTGAGAATGGTTTTTCATTATTGTTTGGGGCATATTATTTTAAGAGTGAGAATTTTTACAAGAAGTCGATTACTATACTGTATGATGAACTAGAAGAGCAAATTCTTGAGGATGGAGCGCATTTCGAATTATCACCTATGTACCATCAAATTATTTTATTCCGCCTTTTAGATTGCATCAATCTTGTGCGCAATAATAGTTGGAACGAAAACCATGATTTGCTCCGATTTATTGAAGGAAAAGCAAGAAAAATGCTTGGCTGGATTGAGGCTATCTCATTTAAAAATGGAGACGTGCCAATGGTAAATGATTCCGCATATGGAATTGCCCCAAGTTCATTTGAGTTGCTAGACTATGGAAGAAACCTGGATGTATATCCTGAAAAGATTTCACTTTCAACGTCTGGCTATAGAATGATTCGTCAAGAAAAATTTGAATTATTTATTGATATTGGAAACATTGGTCCAGATTATATTCCGGGTCATGCTCACAGTGATACATTTAATTTTATTCTTTATGTGAAAGATAGACCCGTATTAGTCGACACAGGAATTAGTACTTACAACCGCAATAAACAGCGAATTTTAGAACGCTCCACAATTAGTCATAATACCGTGAAAGTTAATGGACATGAGCAAAGCGAGATGTGGGCAAGTTTCAGAGTTGGTCGCAGGGCGAAAGTAACAAATACAAAAGAAAGTTTTTTAGAGATTTCGGCAACTCATAATGGGTATGAATTTCTTGGGATCGAACATAAAAGAACATGGCAATGGGATATGGGGCAACTGAAAATTATTGATGAGATATTGGGTAAATCCACGGGATTATCTAATGAAGCGTATTTCCATTTTCATCCTGAAATTGATGTTCAAATTCAAAGCAATTCAGTTACGGCTGGTTCCATAACTCTACATTTTTCTCATCCCACAGCTTGCTTGTTAGATGACTATGATTTTTCGATTGGATTTAATCGCAGTCAAAAAGCGAAAAAACTAATAGTCTCTTTTACTCAAAAATTAGAATCCACAATCACAATTAGTCACTAAGCATTAATCTTTAGCTTGCCTAATATTTGTACGATTCTACTTGCGGTTTTTCCATCCCAAAGTGCTGGAATAGTACCTTTCTTCCATTCACCCATTGAAATTTGATTTAGGGCTCGTTTTAAATTATCCGTATTTTCACCGATTAGCTCATTTGTGCCAAGACTAACGGTTTCCGGTCGTTCGGTATTATTTCTTAATGTAATACAAGGGACTCCCAATACTGTTGTTTCTTCCTGCACTCCACCGGAATCTGTGATAACTCCCTTCGCTTCTTTGAGTAAGTATATGAATTCAAGATAGCTTAAAGGTTCTGTTGGAATAACATTATTGATTTGATCACTTAATAGATCTAGATTCTTTTTTGTACGCGGGTGTACAGGGAATACAATTTTTGCATTAGCAAGTGAATCAATGGTATTCATTAGTCGTGAAAACTTTTCAAAATCATCCACATTAGAAGGTCGATGTAACGTTAAAACAAGGTAATTCTTTGAAACGAGACGTGAGTTATCCCAAATTGATGGCTTGACAGCTCTTGGCAAATTAGCATACAATGTGTCTATCATTGTGTTGCCAACAAAAAAGATTTGATTTTTCTTGACTCCAGCTTTTAATAAATTATTATTGGCAACTTCTGATGTTGTAAAGAAGAAATCGGAAATCGAGTCGGTTACAAGACGGTTGATCTCTTCTGGCATTGTCATATCAAATGATCTAATCCCGCCTTCAACGTGTGCTACTTTTGTGTTTAGTTTTTTAGCTACAATCGTACAGGCCAGAGTTGAGGTAACATCACCTACAACTATTACTAAGTCGACTGGATTGGCGATTAGATCCTTTTCAAATTCAATCATGATCCGGGCAGTTTGCTCAGCTTGTGTGCCCGATCCAGCTCCCAAATTGACATCAGGATCAGGAATATTCAACTGCTCGAAAAAAATCTTACTTAGCTTGTCATCATAGTGCTGCCCCGTATGAATCAAGCGATATTCAAGGGCAATGTTAAGTTTTTTAGCTTTTTCCAATTCATGGATAATAGGGGCTAGCTTCATGAAATTAGGCCGTGCTCCGCCAATTAGGGCAATTCTCATAACATGTTTAAGATAAATTTTCCAACATTTTTCTAGCGAGATTTTTTCGATCAAAGTCAGATGCCATTTTTTGACATCCATCCATGAATACCAGGTTATTTTCAGTAATAATATCTCTTATCAAAATCAATTTCTCAAGGAAATCAGACTCGTTCTCTGGTTCAAAGTAAATTCCTGCTTGGTACATTTCAATTAATTGCCTTGTTTCTCCGTCCACACCAAGTAAAATGGGGATATTCATAGCTACCGTTTCAAAGACTTTAGATGGGATCACCGATTCAAACGTAGTCGATTTTCTCAGAGGCACGAGTGCAACATTTAGAGCGCACAGATACTCAGGGATGTCAAATTTTTTAATCGGGTCAATGAAAGTAACATTATTCAGATTCAGTTTTTTTGCTAGCTGGATGACATTAACTTTCTCTGCACCGTCTCCAATAAAGACAAAGTGGAAGCTAGGATCACGGAGTTTAGCTATGCTTTTTATAATAAAATCCAGGCTATGTGCCAGGCCATGTGTGCCAATATACCCCACGATAAATTTTTCATGTAAACCCAGCTGGTTACGAAGAGTCTCATTCAAAGGTCTCGGTTGATAGATCGATAGATCAACTCCGTTCTTAATAACAAAAACTTTATCCGGAGCAACGCCACGATTGATCAGATTTGATTTGAATGAGTCGGTAACTACAATAATACGATAGGCAGACTTATACAGTTGCAACTCAATCTTTTCTAGAAAACCAATAACCCAGCGTGCCTTGATGGCTTCGACTGCCTTGATTGATTCTGGCCAGATATCCCTTACCTCCATCACCCACCTTTTCCGTTTAAAGAGCCCCAAACCAAACCCGGAAATGGCTGTAAAAAACTGGGGCGAGGTGGCAATAATGATATCGCATGATAGAAAAAGGCCGGCCCAAAATGATGTAAGGGCAAAACTCATGTAGTCAGCCGTCCTTTTAAAAGAACCTTGATTGGCAGAGATAAAAGACCACACTCTGACGATTTTAATCCCCTCAATAACTTCAACCTTCTTCCACTTATTTTTGTATCCCTCATATATTTTTCCGCTGGGGAAATTAGGAAAACAGGTAATCACAGTAACCTCAGCCCCCAGCCTAACCCATTCTTTGCAATGTTCGTACGTGCGTGTGGCTGGTGCATTGTATTCTGGCGGAAAGTTGTCTGAAAGAAATAGTATTCTCATAACTAAATCATCACGCGAAATTCGCATTTTGAATGGGCAAATTTAACTGTATTAATTATGTATTAATTTTAAAATGAAATATTTCCCTACTTTTAGCGGTTATACATGAAAAATCCAGTTGAAACATTCATGATTCGGAGTCGATTTTTTCTTTTATGCTTGATTTATGGAGGTTTGCCTATCTTCGCTCCTCATTGGCACGGGATCTTGCTCTTTTGTTTTGGTAGTGTATGGTTGCTGTCAACACCCCGATCAAAGCTACTACCAAGACTAAATGGAGAAGAATATGAGATCCGCTATTTTCTTTTCAGTATACTGGGATGGGTCGGAGTATCTGCCTTAGGTCTGCTATTTTCCAATAATCTAAACAAATCTTTACACGGATTGGAGTCAATGATTCCTTTTTTTGTCCTTCCATGGATACTCTTTCAAACGGTGGAAATGAAAGACTCTAGAAAGGCAACAACTTTTCTATTGTTCTTTGCTGCCGGGGTGATCTTATTAAATCTGGCATCATTAGCTTTTATTTCCTACAACCTATGGGACCCTGTTAATCTACAGTCAAACATTATTCTCGCCAATAACGCACTGGTTAAAATACATCCAGTCTTTTTATCATTATACATTTCTTTCTGTATTTTCTTGATAGTGGATCAGTTTTTCCCCTTGAATACAGCTGACCGCAAGCGGGTAGGGTGGATTTTATTTGGATTGATCATTCTTATCACGTATCTTCTCTGGATTAATTCCAGAGCGGGGATCATAAGTTTTTTTCTGGCATCAATCCCATACATTTTTCTTAAATATAAATCTAAGCGTAGAGCCTTGGCATATGCGACATTGCTAATGATTGGGATTCTTATTCTGATTATTCCCTTCTCAAAAAAACGTTTTTTAGATTCCCCTCTGGCGGCTCTTCAAGGTACGCAAGTAGATATGAGTGATAAGAACCTTGCACCGCTCCTAGCCCGCAAACAAATTTTCGATTGTTCTCTTGAACTTTTAAAGAGGCGTGAGATATTTTTTGGCTACGGAACGGGTGACTCCCGGGAAGAAATGCGTCTTTGCTATCTTTCAAAAGGATATACATATCCCTATCAGGAAGATCTGGACTCCCATAATGAGTACTTCTCACAACTCCATGATCATGGTATCGGTGGATTGATGTTGTTTTTTCTTTTATTACTGATTCCACTCCGATACGCATTAAAATACAAAAGCCCTTTATTGATAGCGTTTATCGTTTTATTTGCCTCCACCGCCTTGTTTGAGAATGTCTTAAGTGCTCAAAAAGGAGTTACTTTTTTTGCCTTGATTTGCCCACTGTTAATGCTTTTGGCAAAGCGACAAAATATGGCCGTAGAAAATGGGAAGCCCCCCACGGTTTCCATTTGAAAATTGATCAGCCAAAGAATAACTTTGCGGTAAAACCAAACTATGGCAATTCATCTGGCAGCATGTGTTACTGCCTTCCTCATCTGCTTCATTGCCCTACCTGTAATCATCAAGTATTTTATCACTAAAAATCTTGTCGACATTCCTGGTAGAAGAAAAATCCATAAAAAGGTGACCCCTTCGATGGGTGGGATTGCCATTTTTATGGGGTTTTCAGTTGCTGTCTTCATTTGGTTAGACTATGATTTTTGGAACACATCCAGATTCATTCTGGCTGGCCTTTTGGTTGTTTTTTTATTGGGGGTTCGTGATGATCTTGTTCCCTTTCAAGCGCTACATAAGCTAACAGGCCAAATTGTGGCTGTCATTATTGTCTTGTTTTCCGGAATCAAAGTAGGCTCTTTCTATGGTCTTTTTGGATGGAACGAAATTCCTGACTGGCTAGCCTTTGGATTAACTGGCTTTGTTATCATTTTGATCACCAATTCATTTAATTTGATTGATGGATTAGACGGACTTGCGGGGAGCATCGGTTTTGTTTCTTTATCTTCTTTAGGTATCTGGTTTTATTTTGCCGAACAACCTGTTTTCGCATTATTTTGTTTTGCTATGGTAGGCGGCATCCTTGCATTTTTGGTGTTTAATTGGGAACCTTCAGAGGTGTTCATGGGAGATACCGGTGCTATGGTTATTGGAATGTTACTGGCTCTTCTTGTCATCCAGTTTATGTCTGTGAATGCATCGCTGCCTGATTTTCATCTAGTCAAGTACCAGGCTACCATTGCTCCTGCTGCCTGTTTTATCATCATTCCCTTAACAGATACACTACGTATTATAATTCTAAGATTGATGAGAGGGCAATCCCCCTTTCGTCCCGATAAAAGTCATATTCATCATGCGATCATGCGTTTAGGTACTTCTCATGCCCGAACTGCCATGATTTTGGCTTCTGTAAATCTGCTATTTATACTAGGATCATGGCTCCTTCGGGGCCAAAACGAATATGTTATGATTTCCTGCATTGTTGGAACAGCCCTTTTTATGAGTTTTGTATTGGATCGGTTAATTGTGCGAAAAATCTCCACGAAAGCATAGAAACAGAATTTTGAATATGAAGGATACAATAGAAAATATTAAAACAGAAATTACAAGTTTTGTCGCTTCTACAAAAGATAAGGTGGAAGAGTTTCGCCTGGAGTTTATCAGCAAAAAAGGAAAAATCTCATCTCTTTTTGATTCGCTCAAAAATGCCACAGCCGAGCAAAAGAAAGATTTGGGAAAAGAATTAAATGACCTTAAACAGTTAGCTGAAGCCAAGTTTAAAGAACTCCAAAGTAAGCTGGAGGCTAAGGAAGACTTAACTTCTATCGCTGATCTAACGCTTCCGGTTGTCCCTAACCAAACCGGTAACCTTCACCCGTTAAATCTGACGCGATTTCGTATTATCGAGATTTTCGAACGGCTGGGATTTTCCGTGGCTGACGGCCCCGAGATTGAGGACGACTGGCATAACTTCTCAGCTCTCAACTTCCCCGAAAACCACCCTGCCCGCGAGATGCAGGATACTTTTTTTATTGAAAAGAATCCGGACCTGCTGCTGCGGACGCATACATCCAATGTGCAGATTCGATTGATGAAGACGCAAAAACCTCCCCTACGGGCGATCATGCCAGGGCGTGTTTATCGCAACGAAGCCATCTCGGCCCGGGCACATTGCTTTTTTCACCAGGTGGAAGGTCTTTTTATTGATAAACGGGTAGGGTTTGCCGACTTGAAACAAACGCTTTATCACTTCGCCAAGGAGATGTTCGGACAAGATACTAAAATCAGATTACGCCCCTCATACTTCCCCTTTACCGAACCCAGTGCCGAAATAGATGTCTCTTGCTTTATTTGTAAAGGAAAGGGCTGCAACGTGTGTAAACACTCCGGATGGGTAGAGATCGCAGGCTCGGGTATGGTTCATCCCAACGTGCTTAAAAATTGTGACATTGACCCCGAAGAATATACCGGTTTTGCCTTTGGGATGGGTATTGAACGCATTACGATGTTGCGCTACCGCATCAATGATTTGCGATTGTTCTCTGAAAATGACGTTCGGTTTTTGAAGCAATTCAAGCCGGTGATCTGATGGCTATGGCGATTCGCTCGGTAGCAGTTGTAGGTTCCGGCACCATGGGTCAGGGTATTGCCATGGCAGCTTTGATGGGTAACTACCCGGTCATGCTTTATGACGTTAATCCAACAGCTCTCTTCAAAGCTCAACATAGCATCGAAAAACATTTGGAAGGGTTAGTGACCAGGAATAAACTTGACGAATCAGCGGCTCGGCTTCAGTTATCACGTTTGAAGTTAGTCACCCGGGTGGAAGAAATCTCAGCCGATCTGGTCATGGAGGCCATCGTGGAAAAGCTGGAGGTGAAGCAGACACTTTTTCGCCAGCTCAAGAACACAGCTATCATTGCTTCCAACACATCATCTTTATCCATTGATGCCATAGCCCAGGGAGTTGATGATCCTTCCAAAATAGCCGGACTTCACTTTTTTAATCCAGCTCAATTAATGCGTTTGGTAGAGGTTGTTCGGGGTCATTATACTTCTTCCGAAGTACTTTCAGCATTAGTTACCTTTGTTGAGTCCATTGGTAAAGTGCCGGTTTTGACAAAAGATTCACCCGGATTTATCGTTAATCGTGTAGCTCGCCATTTTTATACAGAATCATTTTACCTGCTGGCGAAAGGCATGATCGAACCGCGAGGTATGGACGCATTGATGCGTTCAGCAGGATTTAAAATGGGGCCGTGTGAACTTTCAGACCTGATCGGTCATGATGTTAATTATGCAGTGACTGAGTCGTTGTACGAGTCTTTTAACCGTGCCTCCCGGTTTACCCCCAGTCAGGTGCAGAAACAACTGGTCGACAAGAATCATTTGGGACGTAAAACCAACAAGGGATTTTATGAATATCCGGCTGCCTAAAAACTGGTTTTTTATCTTGCTACTTTCCGGGTGTAATGATGGTCTGGTGGACGATCCAATCCCCTTTGTCAGTTTTGCCGAAGAAATCATAAACCTGAGCTTGCCACAGTATAGCAGCAGTCTTGGATTTGACGGGGGCACCTATGCCATCGATGGGAAAGGAGTCCGTGGAATAATCGTTTATCGACTCAATGCAAGTACCTATCGGGCGTATGAGCGTAATTGTTCGTTTCAACCCAACGATGTTTGCGCAACCATTGATGTACACCCATCACGGCTGTTTTTCTTTGACGCTTGTTGTAATTCCAATTTTGATCTGGCGGATGGAAATCCAACCGCTGGGCCGGCCTTTCGCCCACTTCGTCAATATCGAACGCAACTCACTGGAACAATACTGACGATTACAGATGAAATTATTAACTAAGGATGAAGCTGCAGAACAATTAGAGATCATGAATATCTGGCTGATCCCGATAAAAAATCAGGATCAGCCAGGCTAAAAAAAGGATCTGTTTTGACGGTAATTATTTTGTCTGCTTCCGGAGATTACTGTGATGCCTGCTGTAGACGAAGTAGATACCAATTCCTAAAGCCATCCAGCAAAGGGCTACGACTTGAGTAAATGAGTCCAGTGAGTAGATCAATCCGCCACATACCAACATCCCCATAATCGGAACAAAGGGCACCAGCGGGGTTTTAAATGGCCTGACTGCCTCGGGATTTTTTATTCGCATCACCCAAATTCCCAGACAAACCAAAACGAAAGCAAACAAAGTTCCAAAACTGGTTAAGTCTCCTGCCATACTTCCTGGAATAAATCCACCAAAAAAGGCAACAAAAACAAATAATATCCAATTGGCTTTAAAGGGAGTTCTGAACTTGGTGTGTAACTCCGAGAAAACTTTGGGAACCAATCCGTCTTTAGACATGGAATAGAATACTCTGGATTGTCCCATCAGCATCACCAAAATAACGGAGGAGAATCCAGCCAGAATGGCTACCGTTATGAGGGTTGCCAACCAGCCAAAACCGGGCATATAGTTATTGATGGCATAAGCCACAGAGGCTTCCTTGCCAGCCACTTTAAATTCTTGCCAGTTGGCAATACCGGTCAGTACATGTGAGAACAAAACAAAAAGAATCGTGCAGATCACCAGAGACCCCAGAATGCCGATCGGCATATCGCGTTTTGGATTTTTGGCTTCCTGTGCTGCAGTAGAAACAGCATCAAACCCAATAAAGGCAAAGAATACAATACTGGCCCCTCCCAGTACGCCTCCCCATCCATGACGATTCCACAAGTCATGCCCTGTGGTGCCGGCAGGGATAGTGAAAGGGGTATAGTTGGCATCGTTGATAAAACCCCATCCCAGTGCGATAAACAGTAAAACAATCGAAACCTTGACAAATACAATAATGGCGTTGAGGGTGGCAGATTCCTGAGTTCCCTTAATTAATACAAGTGTGAGCACAAAAAGAATAACGATGGCAGGTAAATTAACGATACCCGATATACCATCAACCGATGTTTCCATGGGAGAATGACTCCATTGATAGGGAATAGCTCCGCCCAGCAAGCTATTGAGATATTCACTCCAGGCAATAGAAACCGTAGCTGACGCCAATGCATATTCCAAGACCAGCGCCCATCCAATCACCCACGCCATAAATTCTCCCATCGTTACATACGCATAGGCGTAAGCGCTTCCGGCAATCGGTATCATGGAGGCAAATTCCGCGTAGCAAAGTCCGGCAAAGGCACAACCAATTCCCGCCACGATATAAGAAATCATGACCGCAGGTCCGGCTGCAGTGGCAGCGGCATCAGCCGTGCGAACAAACAAGCCTGCTCCGATGATCGCTCCGATGCCCAGGGCTATCAGGTTCCATACTCCGAGGGTCCGCTTTAGTCCCTTTTCAGAGTCTCCTGCCTGTGCCATCAGTTGATCCAGCGGCTTTCGTAGAAATAAATTCATAGCTAATGATCTAAATGTTAATTTTTTGCTGCCTAAAAGTAGAAATAATAATGAACAACAAAAGCCCCGCCCACACAATTGCCAAGGCAATTATGCCAAATTCAGAAGGGATGACACTCATAACCCATGCTGAAAAAGTATTCCAACTAAAGGCTATAGTTGGTTCTGCCGGTATTAACGATCAGAATTTTCTCGTGTGCAGGGATATCCGTTTTGTTTTGAAGTAGCAGTGCTAACCCCGCAATTCCGCTGGGCTCACAGACTATTTGCTGGGCGTGAGCCAGTGCCAGGGCTTCCTCGATGAACTCTTCTTCTACATCCAAAATGGAAGAAGCCGCTCCGATGCGGTTGTTTTCTATCATGGATTGCAAGTAGTCATTGTAATCCCTCAGGGAAGGTAAGTGATATGAGAATAACTTATCCAACCGGGTGTTTTGAGTATGTGTAGTGGCCCCCATAAAATGACAATGCTGGATGGTGCTTATGTTCCCCTGAAACCTTGGGTCGTGTCGGTAAATTCGATTATTAAATTCACGTTCAGCAATAATCAAAATGTTAATAAACAAATCCCCTGTACCAAACGGAATAAAACAGTGTTGGGGGCTCTCATTCAGTATTTCATAGCTTAACCAATCATAGTAGTTGTCATTGTAGCGATCCAATACTTCCCGGTAGGTAATATCTATGCCGGTATAATTTTCGGTTAATTCTTTTATTTCTTTTCCGGTCAGGGGTTTTAATGAAAGATCATGGACATACACCCGGCTACCCATCCGTTCAATTGCTGCTTTTACTTCCGGCTTCATTCTCTTATCCACCAATACCTTTAATTGTGTTGGAAGACCAAACAAATTGAACAAATGCTGAATAGCCACGGCCGCGCTCCCCGAAGAAATGATTGAAATTTCTTTTACACCATAACGTTTGGCTTTAATAAAGACCTCCCAGGCCATCCGATCTTTATGTGTGCCGGTTGGGTTAGAGCTTTCGTCCTTTAGCCAAACATTTGAAAAACCAGCCACCTGAATCTGCCTGGTTTGTGAGGCGGGAAATCGGGGAGTATAAAAAGGCTTCGGAGGAAATTCAGGTTTTTCAGGGTCATTATACGATGGAATCAAAGCACTTTCCAAAAGCTCCTCTACCCGTGGCCGTTTTTTTTCATCTTGTATTTGACGTTTAACAATTTCAATTTCCTTGGCCGATAACTTTTCCAGGAGAATCTCAGCAACTTTATCCGCCAAAGAGTCGATGGCCGGAGATGCGGGTTTGGACTCAGGCCGGTCACTATCCTGAAGACTAGCATATCTTCCTTCCCATCGTTCCGCTACTACACCATTCCAATCAAGGGCACACTTGGTAGCATAAAGACATAACAAGTCTCGTAAAGACTTAGTAGCTCCGGGCGGGCTTTTTAAATTAAAGGCGCGCCTCAGCAAATCCTCGGTAGGTCCCTTAGGGTATTGAACCAACAGATTCGGATGCCGATCTCTTTCGTCCTCCACAAATTTTTGTAAAGCCTTTTGCAACATGGGGATAAAACTCCATTTGCCGGTTCCTCTCCCTCGTGAAATAAATTCTGAATTGTTGAATTGCTGACGGATCAAATCCAGAATCTCCTGGGGAATGGTTTTGGCTGTGGCTTTTTTCGACATGTGGAAAGTTTAGAATGACAATGACCTGACATTAATGCATCAAGTTCGATACCAAAGAACAAGATAACTTAGCAAGCTGGCAAAACTACCTGAGCCAAAGAAAAGCGATTTGCTTTAAACTTATTTATCGGGCGGAGGAAATTTCACACGAACTCTCACTTCGCTTTCCACCGGCACGTTGTCTTCTGTGGTTGGATTCCATTTGGGTCCTTCTTTCACCAGCCGAATGACCTCTTCATCGCAACCGTATCCCAGGCCTTTGAGAATGTTAAACTCGTCTAAGCTACCATCAGTATGGACGGTAAACTGAAGTGTTACCCTGCCTTTTACATTTTGAGCTTTTGCCTCTTCCGGATACTGTACGTTAGCATCCAGATATTTATTGTAGGCTCTTCGCCCGCCCACCGGCTCGGCTAATCTTACCACAGGTTCCCGATCCGATGGCGTAGTATACCCATAGCCCGTGACTACAACCTCGCTGAGCTGCGAAACATCAGATGTTAGTTGAACATTTACTTCGGAACGATTCTCGAGGGCAACCTTTTGACTAACAAATCCTATGAAATAATACATCAAATGGCTAAAAGAGGGACCTACTTCAATAGTGTATTGTCCATTAGAGTCTGTTACCGTACCGGAGGTTGTTCCAGGAATAAGAACATTTACACCCGGTAAAGAATTTCCTTCATCGTCAGTTACCCTGCCTGCAATTACTCGTTTATCTGCCACCAAGTCTGTGCGCAGGAATTCTTTTACTTTCTTCTCAGTTTTCTCTGGTAGTTGTGCCTCTGGGATTACTTTTTCCTTGTCCCCATTTAGGTCTGTTGGGGGATTTGAAGATACTTGAGGAGTTAGTGTTACGGGTTCTTTTTTCACAGCATCTGCCAACATGGTTTCAGCGCTGTCTATGCGAATATCGGGTATTGGCTCTTCTGCTTGTGTAAGCGTTGGATTTTTCTTACTTGAATTCGATAGACGTGAATCCCTGCTACCGTTGGTTGAAAGGATTTTTGATTCCGCACGGGTGGCTATTTTATTCGTATCGTACTCCACTTGTGTTTGGACGGTGTCGATGACCTTTGGGGGTACGTTTTCAACCAGCATTGAAGATTGATCCGGCCAAAGAAGCCACCAGAGTCCACCGATGGCCAGTAGCAGGGAAACGCTCGCAGCTACACGCAGGGAGAAAACAGACTTGTTCCGTTTTTTCAAAAGACGTTTGTTCAACGCTTTAACATCTGCACTAAATTCGTTGGGATGCAACTGACCTGAGCCATCCAGGGCGTCTGCCAAAAAAGGATCTTTCAGAGCTTCTCTTTCCATCTGATTCATTTCAGATGGAGACAACTCCCCTCGGTGATATTTCTCAATATCGTATTTCCGTTCAGCCATTTTTTTCCAGGCAGATTTTCAGATTGCGCTTCCCGTTTTGAATGTGACTTTTTACTTTCAGCAAGTCGTAGCGCGTTGTTTGAGCAACCTCTTTGTAACTCATTTCTTTGATGTAAAACAGTTGTACACAGGTCTTTTGTTCTTCACTCAACTCTTCGATACACTTTTCCAATAAAACCAGGTTCTGCTCCAGATCGGACTCCACTTCCAGATGCAAAGTGAGCTCATTTTCCATACCCACGGAATCCACAGACTGGTGAAACTTATCTTTTTGGGCCCGCAAGTGCATTAAACAGTGATTTCGGGTGGTTACATACAACCAGCTTTTAAAATTAACGATCGAATTCTGACGAAGACTAACCGTTAATTTTTCAAAAACCTGCATAACCATGTCTTTAGCTTCCTCCCGATCTTTCAAGTATTTGAGGCACACGCCATAGGTTAATGCCGAATAACGGGTAAACAAGTGTGCGAAAACGGACAATTCACCTGTTTCCTGATAAAGAGCTAAGAGTTCCTGGTCGGTTTGAATGGCCATTTTCAGGTTTAAAGATAATTTTTTCCTATTTGGAAGGTAAGTTAAGGCCTTAGATAACAAAACATATCCCTTCCTTTTTCGTTGGAAAATTGTAATTTCGTAGTGTGAAATTTTTAAAAGCTCTATATCACGTGGTCTTAAGCACCAGAAAATGTAAATTCAATTGATTAACAGGCTCTTAAAGGCAACAATTGCTGAAACTAAATCTGATCTAAATAAGGAAAATTGATTAAAAAGGCCTGTTCCATCTAATCTTTTGGTCGGGTTTTTGTGTCTAAATACAAAAATGAAATTGTTTTCCATGGCAGTAAGCGGGAAATTTGAAGCTAAGATGGAGAGTGCGAAGGTGCAGATTAGCGTGGTTATCATTACCTATAACGAGGAAAGGAATATCGGTCGTTGTATAGATTCTATCCTTTCGGTTGCAGATGAGATTGTTGTGGTTGATTCTTTTTCAAAAGACAATACCAAGAAAATAGCTGAGGCCAAAGGAGCCCGTGTTTTTGAGCATCCTTTTAAAAGCCATATTCATCAGAAAAATGTGGCTCTTTCGTACGCCTCTTACGATCATGTGCTTTCGCTGGATGCAGATGAATATTTATCGGAAGACTTAGCCAAATCTATTTTACATGTAAAGAATAACTGGAGCCAGGATGCGTATGTTATGAACAGACTCTCCAATTGGGGTGGTCGTTGGATCAAGCATGGAAACTGGTATCCCGATCAGAAGATACGGCTTTGGGATAAACGTATTGGTAAATGGGGTGGTGAAAACCCGCATGATAAGGTAGTCCTGCAAAAAGGGATAAAACCCACCCATTTAAAGGGTAATTTGTTACATCGCGGCTATCAGGATACCAATGAGGCATTGGCAAAAATACAGCGGTATTCAGACATCTTTGCGAATGAGAACGTAGGGAAAAAGAAAAGCTCTATTTTCAAAGTTTTGATCCATCCGACATTTGCCTTTGTAAAATGTTACTTTTTAAAAAGAGGTTTCCTGGATGGATTTGAAGGGCTAATGGTAGCAGTGTCTGTCAGCAACCACGCGTTCTACAAATACTCTAAACTTTACGAGGCTAATTGCCGTAATCGGCTGGGTGCTCATGTTATCATTAATGGCGGAGAGACCCGGACTAGCGCCTACCTGGCATTGCCATTGTTAAGCTTTTTGCGTTCCCGAATTCCCCATCTTCAGATAACCTATGTTGGCGGAGAAGCTAGTCGTGACACCATCCTTCAGGCAGGATTGGCTGATAATTTTGTTACGAAATCAGACTTGATTTCTGGTAAAGATTCTTTTGCCCGCTACCGTGCCAATTCGATCATTTTTGCCGTTTCGGATCCTCAATTGGCACGATTGGCCAAATATGACCGGATAAAAGTTAGGGTTGGGGAGGGCTACCGGTGGTATAATTGGATTTATTGTAACAAGCTTGTCAATCTGAATCGCTGGCGATCAGCCTCCAAGTCGCAAATTACTTTACGCTTACTTCGTCCTTTCGGGCTTAGTCCCGATTTGCCTCTTTAAAATCATTTTGCTTTATTTTTTGACTGGAATGTGTCCGAAAATGGCGCAAACAATTAATTTTAGGCCATTAGGATTCCATGGCGATTAGTACCTCTCTCATCATTACGACCTACAACCGAAAGGATGCCTTGGAGTTGGTACTGATGAGTGCTTTACGACAATCGGTATTGCCTGACGAGATTATCGTAGCAGATGATGGGTCCAAAGAGGACACTCAGCAACTGGTTCAAAAATTGGCATCTGAATCGAAAACGCCCATTATTCATTGCTGGCAAGAAGATCATGGCTTTCGGTTAGCAGCTATCCGCAACCGAGCCATTGCACAAGCTCGCTTTGATTACGTGATCATGGTAGATGGAGATATGATCCTTCACCGGCATTTTGTGAAGGCTCATCTGAAAAACGCGGCTCCCCAAAGATTTCTTCAGGGTTCCCGGATTTTGCTATTGGAAGATTTGACTCGAAAAGCCCTACGCGAAAAAAGAATCGATTTCAGTTTTTTTGCTGCTGGTTTGAAAAGCAGGTTCAATGGATTGTATGCACCCCTGCTGGCCCCTTTGTTTTCGTATAAACTGACAAATCTTGCCCGAACCCGCGGCTGCAATCAGTCTTTTTGGAAGAAGGATGTATTTTCAGTAAATGGCTTTAATGAAGATTTTATAGGATGGGGAAGGGAAGACACAGAATTCATGGTCCGGATGATCAATAGCGGGTTTTATTGCTATAAAATGAAGCTAGAGGGTTTTGGTTACCATTTATATCATCCGGAAAGCTCCAAAATGATGCTTCCCCAAAATCAAAAAATTCTGGATGATGCCATTACTTCACGCTCCCAAAGGTGCATTCACGGAATTGACAAGCATGTACCCTCTTGAGGGATGTTTTTATTACTTTTGACTCGATATGGAAGAGGCGATTGTCCGACAGAACTATTCGGAAAAAGAGAAGAATGATATCTTCAATGATGAGTTTTTGCCTCATTTAAATTCCATGTACAATTTTGGTTACCGGCTTACCCTGGACCGGGACGATGCCAAAGATCTGGTACAAGATACCTATCTGAAAGCGTATCGCTTTACAGATTCTTTCCAAAAAGGAACTAACGCCAAGGCCTGGTTGTTCCGCATTTTAAAAAACAGTTTCATTAACGACTATCGCAAAAAAAGCAAGGAGCCTGCGAAAGTCGACTATCAGGAAGTTGAGACTTACTATAATTCCGAGGACGTAGATCGTCAGATCACTCCCGACTTGCGTGTTGAGTCGCTTAGTAACATGATCGGTGATGAGATTTCAAATGCGCTTAATTCCTTGGATGTAGACTTTCGCACCGTGATCATTTTATGTGATCTGGAAGGATTTAAATACGAAGAAATGGCTAAGATTCTGGACATCCCTATTGGCACCGTTCGCAGCCGGTTACATCGTGCCCGGGCTTTGCTAAAAGATAAACTAAGTGAATACGCCAAAGAAATGGGTTACCATAAATCCTGAACGTTATGAACCATCCGGAAGAACCGCGAAAGAAGAAGCAAGATTGCGCCAATCAGGTAGACTGTCTTAAAATGTTACAAGCTGTTTTGGATGGAGACGCCACGCCTGCGGAACGCGAACACTTTTTGAGGGAACATCTGGAAAACTGTCTCCCCTGCTACCAAAATTACAGTCTGGAAGTGGTTTTACGTGAAAAAATAAAAACGAATTGCTGCAGCGAAGCTCCGCACGACCTGGCAGAAGCAATTAAACAGAAAGTGGGTCAACTTCCCCCTCACTAGTATCCATCTATGGCCGGCTTAGCGCTTATCTTCTCTGCCCCTTCAGGTTCCGGTAAAACAACCATCGTCAAACATTTGCTGGAAAATAATTCTGATCTGGGATTCTCCATCTCTGCCTCCACCCGCGATAAGCGTGGGCGCACCGAGCAAAACGGAAAAGACTACTATTTTTTAACTCCCCAGGATTTTAAGAGTAAGATTGATAAAAATGAGTTTATCGAGTGGGAGGAAGTCTACGAGGGAAATTTCTACGGCACCCTCAAGTCGGAAATTGAACGGATTTGGGCGGAAGGAAAAAATGTTATTTTCGATGTTGATGTGAAGGGAGGGATTAATCTGAAAAAATATTTTGGCGATCGCGCATTGGCAATATTTGTCAAGGTTCCTTCTCTCGAGATTTTAAAAACCAGATTGAGTGACCGGGGAACCGAAACCCCGCAAAGTTTATCCAGAAGGTTATTTAAGGCGGAATTTGAAATGACCTTTCAGGATAAATTTGATGTGGTCTTAATCAATGATGAACTTACCCGTGCGACAGCGGAGGCTCAGCACTTATACAATCATTTTAAAGATCAGCAGGCCAGATGAACATTGGCCTTTTTTTTGGTTCATTTAACCCCATTCATATCGGTCATCTCATCATTGCTAACGTGATGGCCGAAAACACGGATCTTTCCAAAGTATGGATGGTAGTTTCGCCACAAAACCCGTTCAAACCCAGTAAAGGACTGCTGCATGAATTTGACCGGTATGATATGGTCAAAGCAGCCATTGCCGATCATTACAAACTGGAGGTATCCGATGTGGAATTTCACTTGCCTCGCCCCAGTTTCACCATTGACACCCTGACTTATCTGACGGAAAAACATCCAACGAAACAATTCAAAGTAATCATGGGCGAAGACAACCTGTTGCAATTTTCCCGTTGGAAAAATCATCAGCAGATATTGGATCAGTTTGGCCTATATGTTTATCCCCGCCCAAATGTCTCCTCTTCTGAGTGGATCGCTCACCCCTCGATCAAACGAGTGGAGGCTCCGTTATTGGATATATCGGCCACTTACATCCGTCAGTGTATACGGGAAAACAAGAGTATCCGTTATCTTGTACCGGAGGCTGTTGAAAAATTAATTGAGCTTAAACATTTTTATCGTGATTGAGAGTAACCAAACAAATCTCAAAGTCGTCTATGGAGTGATGAAAAAATGCTATTGGACTTATGTTTGTTGTCTGTTTTCGCTCTCTGCCTTCGCAGGGGGGATTCGAGGAAATGTTACATCTGAGGAGGGGACACCTTTGGCCTATGCATCTATTTTTGTTCAACAGACCGGAACAGGGGCTGCCTCGGATTTTGATGGGAATTATGAAATCGCATTATCTCCCGGTACCTACACCGTTCTTTTTCAGTACCTGGGTTTTGAAACCATCACCCGCCAGGTAGTCGTGGGTGAAGGATTTGAGGTCATCAACGTGATCCTGAAGACCCAGGTGGTTATGCTGAAGGATGTTGTGATTCGGGCGGGGAAGGAAGATCCCGCATATACAATTATGCGCAAAGCGATCTCCAAAGCAAAGTATCATATTCAACAATTGGATAGCTACAGCGCCAAGGTGTATGTGAAAGGGAAGGGCCAGTTAAAAGACTATCCCTGGTATGCCAAAAAAGCACTGGAAAAAGAAGGATTAACAAAAGACAGACTATTTGTATCCGAATCCGTGAGCGAGATCAAGTATACACGTCCCAATACGTTTGAGGAAAAAGTAATAGCCGTGTACACCAATGGAAATGAAAATAACACGTCTCCCAACGCCTACGTATTTGGGAGTTTTTATCAACCTGAAATTGCAGAAACCGTCTCTCCCTTATCGCCCAAATCATTTTCATACTACCGGTTTGAATATCTGGGCACCATTAAAGACGGAGCGCACGAAGTAAGTAAAATACGCGTAGTTCCCCGGTCTAAGGGAGACAATGTTTTTGACGGGATTATTTTTATCGTAGAAGATGCGTGGAGTATTCATAGCCTGGATCTGCATACCATCAAATTAGGGATTCATTTTTATGTAAAACAGATTTATAATCCAATTCAGGCACAGGCCGGGGATGCTAAAAGTGTTGCCTGGATGCCCGTGTCACAGCAGTTTCGGGTAGACGGCAAAGTATTTGGTTTTGAATTTGAGTACAATTATCTGGCTACCGTTCGTGATTATACCATCAAACTAAACCCGGAATTGCCCGTTGAGTTTGTGGTGATTGATGAGAAGATCCAGAAAGAGGAAGCCAAAAAGATTGAACAAAAATTCTCTAAAAAAGGTCAGCAAATCCAACAACGACTGGAAGCGGGTCAGGAAGTAACCCGGAAAGAACTTAATCAAATGGTGAAAGAGTATGAGAAGCAGGAGATCCGTCAGCAAAAGGAACCGGATATCATCAGCGCCAGCAGTTTTGATATTGACTCACTTGCTTATAAAAAAGATTCGGCTTATTGGGCAACTATCCGGCCTCTTCCTCTGACCAAACAGGAAGAGCGCGGGTATCAGATCAGTGACAGTCTTTCGGTCATCGAGAAAAAAAGAGAGGCTGGTGACTCTCTAAAGCCCTCTAAAAACAAAGGATTTCAAATGTTTGATCTTATCCAGGGAGATCGCTACAAGATTAACAGTTCGTCAGATTTTCAAATTCATATGCCTTTTGGCGGGTTTAACACGGTGGAAGGATGGAATTTGATTTACAAATTAAGTTATTATAAAAGATGGGCTAAAAAGTCACCCGTGAAGGATAGTCTTCAATCGAATCGTGTGAAGCGTCCCTTATTATATAAGCGACTGGAGATTAGTCCTATTGCCCGTTATGCATTTTCGCGCGAAACTTTTTCAGGACTATTGCGGGTAGATTATCGCAGCCGGACTCAACGGTATACGTTGGAAGCAGGTCGCTATGTGCAACAATACAATCAGGATGACCCCATTCATCCGGTGGTGAATACGATTTCCACGTTGTTCTGGGCTGATAACCTGATGAAGTTATATGAGCGGGATTTTGTCGATTTCAATCTGCGACATGTTCTCAACGATAAATATACTTTACGTGCCTCGGCTTCCTGGGCGCAAAGACGTGAATTATTTAACCGCTCTACTTACACGCTTTTCAAAACTAATCGCGATGAATACACTCCCAACCGACCTGTTAACCTGGAGTTAGGAGACACCGGATTCCCTACGCATGAAGCCGTGGTAACAAGCATCGGCCTGGAGGCGCGTCCCTGGCAGAAGTATCGCATGCGCAATGGAATCAAGCAGCGTATAAATTTTTCTTCGCCTTTGTTCACGTTGGATTATCGGAGAGGATTTGAGGGTATTCTCAGCAGTGATATTTCTTATGATTATCTGGAGGTTGGATTAAAACATCAATGGCGCATTGGCATTCGGGGTACGCTTGATATGAACTTTAAGGCTGGAAAATTCCTAACCAACGATCAGATGTATTTTATGGATTACCAGCACTTTTTAGGTAACCTCACGCCCATTATTACGACTGATCCTGCCGGAAGTTTTCGCCTATTGGATTACTATCAGTTTAGCACACGTGATGAATTTTTTTCAGCCAATGTTCACTACCATTTCCGGAAATTCCTGGTCACCCGAATTCCTAAAATACGCTTGATTGGTATCACTGAAAATCTGTTTGTCAATTACCTGACTACTCCGGTAGCCGGAAACTACACGGAATTAGGGTATGGCCTGGAAGGCATCCTGAGGCTTTTTCGGCTGGAGGCGGCCATGTCCTTCCGCAACAGTGATATTCAGAATTTCAACTATGGATTTCGAATTGGTATCGCAACCAGCCTGAGCATCAATTTTAGTGACTAACGGTAAGTTCAACATACGCCAGAAGCCATCCCAAAAAGCTACGCGTGTATTTTTTTGAGACAGCCCTGGCCTTATTTTATCCGATTGTCTCCGCTTCGATGATGTTTTCAAATACAAAGTCGGTATCATGGATGAGATCTACATAGATCACCGCATCTTTCATCACCTTACCGGATAATATTTGCTTGGATAGCTCGTTTAAAATTTCACGTTGCAAGACACGCTTTAATGGGCGTGCACCGTATTGAGGATCAAATCCCAGTTTGGCCAGGCGTTCCCGGGCCGCTTCACTCAAGTCCAATCGGATCCCCGTGTCGTGCAATCGCTGGCGGATTAAATCTACCTGAATGTTCACAATCTTTCGTATATCGGCTCGGTTTAACGGGCGGAACATGATTATTTCGTCAATGCGATTGATAAATTCCGGACGTACCGATTTTTTCAATACATCTACTACTAAGTCTTTTGTTTCTTCCAGCACTTCAAAATAATTGGTGTCGGTTAGTTTCTCAAAATTCTCCTGAATGATGGCCGAACCAATATTGGTGGTCATGATCACAATGGTGTTTTTAAAGTTCGCAACCCTTCCTTTATTGTCGGTTAATCGTCCATCATCCAACACTTGCAATAAAATATTGAATACATCCGGATGTGCTTTTTCAATTTCGTCCAGCAGAATAACACTATACGGCTTTCTTCGGATCGCTTCGGTTAGCTGCCCGCCTTCATCATATCCGACATATCCGGGAGGAGCCCCAATTAACCGACTTACAGAATGACGCTCCTGATATTCACTCATGTCAATCCGAACCAGTGCCTGCTCATCATTAAACAGATACTCAGCTAATGCTTTGGAAAGCTCCGTTTTTCCTACTCCTGTGGTTCCCATAAAAATAAAAGAACCTATTGGTCGCTTGGGGTCTTGCAACCCTGCCCGGCTTCTGCGCACCGCATCACTCAAGGCACGAATGGCTTCTTCCTGGCCGGCTACCCGTTTTTCCAATTCCTGCTCCAGACTCAAGAGCTTGTCGCGCTCACTTTGCAGCATTTTTGAAACTGGAATGCCAGTCCATTTGGCAACCACTTCAGCAATATCTTCGCTATCCACTTCTTCTTTCAGAAGTTGGTGACCATCCTGCAACTCTTTCATCTGAAGTTGCGCCTCTTTCAGTCGCTTTTCAGCTTCTGCCATTTTTCCATATCGGATTTCTGCTACCCGGCCATAGTCACCTGACTTTTCTGCCTGCTCCGCTTCAAATTTCAGTTTGTCAAGACTTTCTTTTTCTCGTTGAATTCCAGCGACAATGGACTTCTCGCTTTCCCATTTGGCTTTGAGCGAGTTTCGTTCTTCGGATAGCTCGGCAATTTCTTTGGTCAGGATTACTTCTTTGTCCTTATCCTTTTCTCTGCGAATGGCTTCTCGTTCAATTTCCAGTTGCATGATTTTGCGGTTGAGTTCATCCAACTCTTCGGGTAAGGAGTCCATTTCGAGGCGCAGCTTGGAGGCAGCCTCATCCATCAAATCAATCGCTTTGTCTGGCAGAAAGCGATCGGAAATATATCGGCTGGATAACTCCACCGATGCAATAACCGCATCATCTTTAATGCGAACTCCGTGATGAAGCTCATATTTATCTTTAATCCCCCGAAGAATGGAGATGGAATCCTCCACCGAGGGTTCATCCACCATCACAGCCTGAAAGCGTCTTTCGAGTGCTTTGTCTTTTTCAATATACTTTTGATATTCCTTCAAAGTAGTGGCTCCAATGGCATGAAGTTCTCCTCGTGCCAGAGCGGGTTTCAAGAGGTTTGCCGCATCCATCGCGCCCTCGCCACCTCCGGCACCAATCAACGTATGGATTTCATCAATAAACAAAATGATCTCTCCGTTGGCATCGGTTACTTCTTTGATAACCGCTTTCAGGCGTTCTTCAAATTCTCCTTTGTATTTGGCTCCGGCTACGAGTAACCCCATGTCTAACGAAACCAATATTTTGCTTTTAAGATTTTCCGGAACATCGCCATTGACAATCCGCTGGGCCATTCCTTCTACGATGGCAGTTTTTCCTACACCCGGTTCTCCTAAAAGTATCGGATTGTTTTTGGTTCTTCGGGAAAGAATCTGAAGCACCCGTCTGATTTCTTCATCGCGTCCGATGACGGGGTCAATTTTTCCTTTCTTGGCCAGATCGTTCAGATTCTTGGAATAGCGTTCCAGAGATTTGTACCTGGTCTCCGCATTCGGGCTATCTACTTTGGACCCACCCCGCAATTCTTGAATGGCTTTGATCCATGCCGCCCGATCTGCCCCGGCATCTTTTAACAAAGCGGCTGTCTTGTCTTTATTTTGAAGCAGTGCTAGTAATACATGTTCGATCGAAACGTAATCATCTTTAAATTCGCGCAACTCTTTTTCCGCTTGTTGCAAAACGGCATTGGTGGCGGCTGAGAGGTACGGCTGTTGGCCTGTCACCTTCGGATAACTTTTTATCAACTCTTCCAGTTTGCGCTGAAGCAAAACCTCATTCATACCGGTCTTTTTGAACAGATACGATGAAACATTCTCATCTACCTGCAAAATGGCCTGAAGCAAATGAGCCGGCTCAATGGCTTGCTGCTGATGAGTAGCGGTTATCTCAACAGATTTCTGCAAAGCCTCTTGCGACTTAATGGTGAATTTCTCGAAGTTCATACGTCTTGGATTGAATGTAACTCCGATGCATCAAAAAATAATCCACAGGATAAAACATGCTTTTTCCTGAAATAGTGGCATGAAATTACTGTCCATCTTCGCAAAAGAGGACAAATTGACTTATGGTTTGTCACGTTAAGCTACTTAAATTGCCAGATGCTTCCATATTTCCCATTCCGGAAAACATTTGACTTATCCATGGGCACATCTCCGTTGTCTGCCGAACGCGGAGTGATAGAAGTAGATTCTCACTACGCCACTGAGTTGGCATTGAAAGAACGTGCTTTGGCAACTGATCATGGATACTACTTTTGCGAACAGATAGAATCCCGCCTGGCGCAGGAAGAAGCGGTGAACTGTATCGCCACGGATGCTTCGCGCTTGTATCCCCATCAATTCTCATATCATCCGGAAACCAAGCAAATGTCTGTGAATGGAAGGGTACATTCGTGTCCTTCAGGGATGGCCCCTCTGGATTGGATTGGTCGTTTTTTTCAGGAAGACTTTTTGTTGTTGGATGAACAGGGAATCTTGCGTGCAGGCCAACTGTGTTTTCCCAGCGGCTGGTCAGTATCGGAAAAAATAAACAAACCGTTTTTGTCCATTCATGAACCGCTGCCTTCGGTGATGAACCCCATGCTACAAGCGGCCAACAAGTTTATGCAAAAGCTGGTGCCGGGTAAACCCATGGAACGAACCAACTGGGGGTTTCGGTTGACCCATCAATTGGATTTGTCTACACGTTACGCTCAGTGGTATCGGGAAGAGATTGATCAGGTGATGCAGCAATGGAGTTTGGAGTCGATTGGAAAGTTTGTGTGGGTTCGGGTAGAACATCAAACGCTGTCACGATTGCCGGGTGGGTATATCCTGTTTACCATCCACACCTTTCAAAGCCGATTAGAAAGTGAGCCGGTGGAGCGAAAGAAAATCATGTTGGATTTTTTAAAAACGGTTCCCCCTTCGCTCATTCAATACAAAGTGATGGATCGGTTTTATGCTCCCCTATTGGAGTATCTTCAGAACTCTTAACTCATGGGCACATTCACGTGCCGTTCGGCATGGTAACTGGAGCGTACCAGGGGGCCGGATTCCACATATTTTAACCCGCGTTTCAATCCTTCTTCGCGGTACATTTCAAATGTATCGGGATGAATAAACTCGGCTACCTCCAGGTGCATTTTGGTGGGTTGCAGATACTGACCCAATGTTAAAATCATCAATCCGTTTTCCACCAGATCGTCCATGGCCTTAAACACTTCTTCTTTTGTTTCACCGACTCCGAGCATGATTCCTGACTTTGTGCGTTTGCCAGCTTCGCGGGTACGTTTGATTTGCTCCAGGCTTCGCTCATATTTCGCCTGCGGGCGAACCATGCGATATAGACGGCCTACCGTTTCCATATTGTGACTGACCACTTCCTGACCAGCCTCAATCATATGGTAAAGCGCCTCCCAGTTTCCCTTGGTATCCGGTATCAATGTTTCAATGGTAGTGGCCGGGCTCAGTTGTTTTGTCTGTATCACGGTCTGGTACCAGATTTCCGCTCCCCGATCTTTGAGTTCATCCCGGTTCACAGAAGTGATAACGGCATGTTTAACACCCATTAACCGGATGGCTTCGGCTACGCGTCTGGGTTCATCCACATCGTATTCTGTCGGGCGGCCAGTGGCTACTGCGCAAAAGGTACAACTGCGGGTACACACATTTCCCAGAATCATAAACGTAGCGGTGCCCGCTCCCCAGCATTCACCCATGTTTGGGCAATTACCGCTTTCGCAAATCGTGTGCAGCTTATTTTCATCAACCAACTTCCGCACCTTGGCGTATTCCGGCCCAATCGGAAGTTTTACCCGAAGCCAGTCAGGCTTTCGCTTTTTGATTTCGGCTTGCGATATGACGGGTAATTCAATCATTTTCAGATTTTGTTCGGTTGACGGACAGATATCCTATAAACAAGGATATTCCCCAGAAGTTCACCTATGAATGTTAGCCACCAATAAGCTTTTGATATTGATCTGCATTTAGAAGGTCGGCAGTACCTCCTGTCAATTCGACTTTAATCATCCATCCGGCTCCATACGGATCGCGGTTGACGCTTTCCGGGGCCGCATCCAGTCCCTTATTTACTTCCACTACTTTGCCCTTCACGGGCATAAACAAATCAGAAACCGTTTTCACAGCCTCTACGGTTCCAAATACCGCATGTTCATCCAAGGTCTGGCCCACGCTGCTAATGTCAACATAAACGATGTCCCCCAATTCACCCTGGGCAAAATCGGTAATGCCAATGGTTGCCTGGGTTCCTTCAATTTTAACCCACTCGTGGTCTTTGGTGTACTTAAGGTCTGCGGGGATATTCATAGTTAGTATTTGATTTAAAGCTTCAAAAATAGTTGGAAAAACCCAGACCTCACAGCCTGTTTCCGATAAGTGGATTAAAGTTACGGGAGCCTTCCCTTTTCAACTACTGGGCAAGGTTGAAGACGATTTTCGCTCCCACCCGCGTAGTGGATCTTCGGTATGAATTGGTCACCAATGGCTCGTTTACGTTTCGATCCAGATACATCTGCACCGTTAACTTTTGATTGACGACATAACTTACATTGGGGCGAATCTGAATATTGATGTTTCCGTTGGTAATCGTGTTCACCTCTTCAATCTTCCGTTGAATAGTCCGGCTATTGCCGAGGGTTACATTCATGCGGAAGGTAACATCGTTTTTTAAGGTAAGCGTGCGTCCTTGTTGTTTGAAGGGGAGTTTCATATTGGCTTTGGTAAATCCGAATTCAAAGGACCAATCTTTTGCGCTCAACTCGGTGATCTGTGCGTTGGAGGTGTTTAGGGCCAGATCACGTTTGGTTTTATACTCCAAACGGAAATTTAATTTGCTTTTGGTACGAACGTTTACTCCAACCAGAGGAGCAAAGGTTTCGCTGATCATTACCTGGCTGATCACATAGACCGGTACCAGTTGACCTTGCTCATTTATCTGACTGGCAAAAAGGGTTCGGTTGTAGTCTTCCACCGGGATGTTGATTCCCACGCCTTCATATTGGAGCGAGTTGCTGTAGTTTAAAACCGAATAGGAAGAGGTGTACGCATGACTGATGGTGACTGATTGAAAAACATCTTTCAGGCCTTTTAATTTGGTTAACCCGGTATAGTCCAGTCGCCAATTGGGTATGGGTACTCTGGGAAAAGGAGAGAGGCTGACATCCTGAGCAGATTTACCGGTATAGGCCGCCAGAAAAGCTGGAATCAAAACATCTTGCGAGCGTCTTTCATAACCGGCCCCTTGCAGAAGGGTAAACCGGTTTTGGATAATCTCTATATTTTGAGAAAACTGATTAAATACATCGGAGTTAATGCTTCCATTATTGCGGAAGGCGGTGTTGATAGAAAGAATCGAAACGCGGTAAGATCCGCTTTGACTGGGGCTCAAAGAACGGAAGGCGGCTGAGTCTGGATCAAATCTGAAAATTTCCTGAAACGTTGTGTTTGCTGTTTTCTTTACATCCAACTGAATTTTCAGATCGGTTGTTGGTTCAATGCTGGCGCGCAGACCCAAGTCACGGGTTTGCGATTGACTAAAGGGAGTGGTCAATACCGGGCTGGTGGTCAGCCATCCATTGTCACGAGCGCGAAACCGAACCTCTGGATTCTGGCTGCCTAAAACAAAGCCCCATCCGGGAGCATCCCATCCTTTGTCCATACCAAATAAGTTGGGTGTGGGCGTAAAGCCTGGAAGGATGGTTCCCTGGGTTAGCGTATACGTTCCGCTGATGTTTCGAACGGACATTAGTAACCGGAGCAATCCTTTGATGGCGCCCAACTCCGGTGGCTTTTTAACGGTGTCAGCTACCGCTTTCCTGGTGACGGGTGCGGAGGGTCGCTTGGGAGCATTGATGGCTTTCAAAAAGCCAATCTTATTATACAGTTTGATTAAATCAATCCGTCCGTTGATCCCCTGATCCTGTGCGTTTTGAATAATGTTCCCTAGCCGCAGGGAGTCCTTCCGTTCGACCGGTCCAGCTCGCCAGGAGTAGGTCACATTGTAGCGATAATCAGCCCCGATCCAATTGGTGACTGGAATTTTTTCAAAAGGCAGGGTATAGTTAGCCGTCACAGTTTGTTCAAAGTTTTTGATCCGGCCAAAATTCTTAAGATTGGTCAAAACAGAATCACGATACTCTTTCGCAGAGATCTCCCGATTAAGGATTCGTGATCGGCCTCCCTCCGGGTCGGTATCTGGTTCATCAATAATGGCGTTCACGCGGGAGTTATAATCCAGCGTCAAGGATTTTGTCAGACTCCAGCGTGCGGTATAAAAGCGATTAAAGACGAGGTACTTCTGAAAATTGGGCAACGAACTGGACGCATCGCTATTGGAATTGCGATAGACTAACTTCGTAAACGACCGATCCAACTCACCCCGGATAGAAACGTTGGTAGGCAAGGGATTAAAGTTGAATTCTTTAATCATTTTCAGATACGGGGACTTCAAGCCTTTGGATTCTTTGAACGGTTCAAATCCGGTGAACTTAGGCGTGTATTGCCAGGCCACAGCTCCCCGAATACTTCTTCGGGTATTTTCCTGAAGATTAAAATTGGTTTGAGTGGCTTCGCTATACGCGTAGGTGAAGGCAAAATTTTCAATGTCGTAAACATGTGTGCGGGCGTCTTTTCGTACTTTGGTTTTGCGCACATTTGTAAAGTTTAAACTTCGTCTGACAGACCGATCCTGAATCAGTTTCAGATAAGATTCCCGTTCAGCATCGGTGTTAAATGATTTGAGCGCAGCATCAATGCGCAAGTCAGCATTGGCCGGATCAAACTGCGGATTGGCTATGGTACTTTCATAGCTAAAAAACATAGGGATCTTCAAACCGGTGTTCTGCGGCAGCAACTTATCAACATTGATGTTTCCCGAAACATCATAGCTCAGGGTTTCATTGCGCGAACGTTCGGAAATGCGCGATTGAACGCCACCATATCCAAAGGTAGTGTAGCGCATAGATCCGGTGATGGTTCCCAAATCGGCCAGTTTGGTATTCAGGACAACGTTGGTCGCCCACCCTGCAGATAAATCAAAATCCGTCAGTCGAAGTTCGTTGGCCCATAAGCAAACATCCATGGTGCGGGTATCGCCATTGCGTGGATTGCGTACACCAATCATGATCGCGCGCGTTTGACTCAAATCGGGTCTGCCAAAAATGCGAATGCCATGCTTACCCACCACCCGAGGTCCGGCCTGTGGGAACAATTGTCCTAATGGATAGCTTTCCCGATCCCGCTCAGCTTTTAAGGCATATAGTTCATTTAATTCAAGATCTATTTGGTTCTGATCAGGCCAGATGACGGATACATCACGGGTGGCATCTCCTTTCGGAGTTATTTGAAGGGGCAACTCTATTTCATAATAGTTTTCATCAAAATCAGTTCCTAACCGGATAAATCCTACCAGTTCGTTATCGTTGATTACTTCATTGCCGGGGACATGCGCGCTCATAAACATTTTAATGCGCTTGTAATTAAAAAAGTCCATGGACACATTTTTGTAAATAGCCCTGGCATCTCCATCAATCAAGTCACTTACACAAAGCTGCACCGACTGCTCGTTTAATCTTCGTTGCACGGTGGAGGTATTGTCGCGGTCGCGCTGCAAGGGTTCGACATAGGGTGGTTTGTTTTCATTCCCCCGCGAATTTTCCTCTACGTTAACGACCGATACAGAAAAGTTGTCCAGATTGGGATCGGCAGGTTTGCTAAAACCGGCATCCAACAGACTGGCTTCATACCTGCGCCAACGGTTACCAACCGCCCGAAATTTTGCCATCCGCAAGACTACGGGTTGCGTAAAATTCGTCACGATCATCCGGGCATATCGAATGGATTTGAATCCATTGATATCTCCCACCTGACTATCAAACTGACGCACCGGTACGCGAAAAAGATACCACGTCACTTCGTCACCATTCACGATGTTGGTGATTTTATCAACAATAAACTTATTGCCCACGCGCAAATCCGCAGGATTTAGTTTGATTTTGTATTCATAATACTCTTCCGTGTCGGAGATGGTGTTGTCCTGGTTTAAATCTTCATTGTCGGGGATGATGGTACCGGAGCGGGCAATCTGATCGGCCCCTGTCAGAACAGGCGAGTTGTTCTCCAGTCCGTTAAAATTTTTGTAGCGTTCCAGAAGTTTGGCGTCCCGGCTGTCCAAATCACCTCCTAAAAAATATTGGAAATCATCGGCCGCAGGATCGTTCAGGATGATAGCTCTGGCATCGGGGTTGAGGGCATTCAGAAATGTTTGATGTTTGATAACCTCCGAGTCGCTGTTGATCCCATCCAACCCGACATCCTGATTGGGTCGGGCGCTGGCATCGTTGGTGAAGGCGTTGTTCAGGTATTGCTGATCTGTCACAACCCCCCAGGCGTTAGGGATGGTTGAACTTTGATTCCCATCCGTTGGCAAACCGTTTTCAAAAGCATGGCGACCATCGCGCAGTAAATCTTCACTGACACTTCCTAAATGAATGATTAATTCTCCGGAGGTGTCGGTGTTGCTCTGCCCGGGAGATTCATCGTGTTTCACTATGCCTTGCGGAGTTTGAATAAACGGATCCATCAGCCAGTATTCCAGATATTCAATATTGGCTTTGTCAAAATCTACTTCAAAACGAAAGGCTGTGCTAATACCGGCCCAATTCTGGAGCGGGCTTGACAGTTTCCCGGTGGATGTCAGGGATTGATTAAAATTATAAGGCCCTCTTTCATTGGGGTAATAGGCCAGATCCAACACTTGCTCAAAAAAGTTTCCCTGAAAGTTGTCAAATCCCGGAAATATTTCCTGAGGCTCCACAGCCCTGACGTAGTGGTTACGTAAATCGTTATCCGAAATATTTGGCGGCTTGAATTGATTGGTATTGGAACGATAGAAATTATTGTCAATCTGATACCACGCCAGTTTAGCCCTGCGGTTGTTGATCTCGATGTTATCCAGACCATTGCCGGTAGGGTCAAAGCTGGCCGGCACGGACGCCAACCGCCAGGCGTTTGGGTTCAATAAACTAAAGGGAGTGGCGGTGTTTTCAAAATCATCAATAAAAGAGGCCCCATCGCCTGAAATAACTTTGTATGTGCCTGGCACCAGTTGTGCAAACTCCGCATTCAGGTTGATGTTTGATGGCTCTTTGGTTTCTAAAAACGGGAGCGCATCTACCATTTTTGTCAGGAGTCTGGAATTTTTTTTCAGATTGATATCCAGTCCATATTGAAGATTTCGGGCCGGCTCTTGCCCAATGGCATTTCGGCTCACAAGCGCACGCTCATTGTAGTACAAAAGAGTGGAGCCAATATTCACATCTTCGCTTAGCCGATAGTCCAGACGAGTGCCCAGCAGTGTTCGGGTTTGGAAAGCGAAGGGATCCTGTTGCTCATACGAAATGGTGATGTCCTTTCCGGAGCTAAGTATTCCTTCATTGAGCAAGGTTACCTTACCAAAGGTATAGTCTACGGCATAGTCTACTCCTTCTCGCAAGGGCGTGCCTCCGGCATATACTTTTACGGAGCCTTGCGATATGTTGAATCCCTGAATAACGATTTCCTTACCTGATCCGGCCCGAAACGATCCCACCAAAAAGAATTTATTTTTAGAGGCTACCAATTCTGCTTCGGCCCGCGTAGTTCTGTACAACGTATCATACACATATTTTTGGGTGAGGGACGCCCGCAGGGATGGGTTCGGCTCTTGGGCAAACAGTTCGCGCAAGGGTTGGTTAAACGGCTCCAGGAATGGAAAGACAATCACACCCGTTTCAATGCCTACCGTCACGTTCTCAACGAAATCAAAATTTCCATCCGGCTGAGGATCGTTGTACGGATTTAGCCGATCCAACCCAAATACTTCCACCAACTGACGGGTTCGGGCCACTTCCCCTTCCTGAAGTTGTGGATTATCAATCCCCGTCCGGTCATCGCGATAGATCACCCGCAACTGAAAACCTTCGCGGGTTAATTGGGTGACGTTTAGATTATAGATGTTTTTCATCATCAGATCCCAGGTAGGTAAAATATTTCCGCTTTTGTCTTTTGGCGCAATCTTACGAGGGCGGAGCATTTTTAGAAACACTACTTCTTCCTCTCCCTTGTTGGCATAGTCTTCTGTCAGCTCTCCAACTTTATAAGGGCGACCGTTATAGGTATACTCGAAGGCCACGACCAGGGCTTCATCATTCTGAAGCTTCCGTTGAAGAGTAATATAACCCAGTTGTCGGTTAATGGTAAATTCCGTGGGCTCCAGTTTTCGCGCGCTGGTCACTGTCTCAAAATCGGTACCATTCACAAAACCCAGACCAGCCAGATCTTCATTTATTTGAGTCGCATTTAAGGAAACGCCTCCAATGGTTGTGAGCAGATTATTGGCTCCGTTAAATGCGGGAGAGGCTTCGGGTGAAGTAGATTGAACCACCGGATTATAGATCCTTCTGGCTTCACCCATGTCTTGAAATCCCACCACATTGCGAAGGGTACGTGTGTCGTTTTGCCGGTTAAGTACATATACTTCCACGCGGGTGACATTTACCCCGGAATTTACCTGGGGCAGGGTGCTTAACCAGTTTTGGTAATTATCGCGGAAAAACTGCGCCAGGAAAAAATGCCGGTTTTCATCGTAAGAGGAGGCAATGATTTCGAACGGACGTCCTTGCGAGGTGCCGTTGGTGCTGCCGGGGATCGTTAGCGTTGATTGTTTTCCCCGCTGCGTAGTGGCCAGGGCGGTCACGAACAGTTTGCCAAACTGCATTTGTGCTTTTACACCAAAGAGGTTTTGGGCTCCGGTAATCAAGCTGTTGTTTAATGGTAAGCTGACATTTCCAATTTCTAGTTTTTTAAGAATGTCTTCTTTGAAACCAGTGTACTCTACTTTCATGTTATTCTGAAAGTCAAAAGAATTGTTGTTATCAAAGTTGGTGGTGATGGCCAGTTTCTCCCCCACTTTGCCAGTCACGTTCAGACTGATTTGCTGATCAAATTCAAAACCACCGTTTCGTTGTTGCCGGATGGGGATGGATGGGTTTTCAATTTTTTGCCATTGTCCGCCAAAGTCCAGCACTACGTTTCCTCTGGGAATCAACTCTACATAGCTGCCTCCAAAAATGCGATCCAACACCGGGCTGATGTAAATTTTTGGAATCAGGTTGCGGCTGCTGACGGCACTTTCACCATCCAACGCCCGGCTGCGCCCCTGCCAATAGGCGCGCATCATTTGACGATCTTGCTGCTGATTGAATTCCTGAAACGTCATGGAAGACGCTGGCCGATAATTGAGCGGCCCCAGTTTTTCATAGATGTTGTAATTCAACCCGGTGTCTAACTGTAAATCCAGCTTTAGAAAAGAAGGATTTTTTAAAAACAGTGGAGAAGAAGTAGTATAGTTACTGAATGGATCTCCGTAACGATCGCGCAAGCGAAAGGAGGGACGAAACGGATTGACAATGCGAACAGAGTCTGCTTTCCGCGCAGTGGTATCCTGTTGTTGGCTCCAGGCTGTTGTGCAAGCCATCGACACCCCTAACAGCAGGCACCATCCGGTGAATAGCGGAAACTTTAACAGGTTCAGGTTCAATCGTAGTTTAGGCGTTTTTCAGTGCTTGCTTGACCAACTCTTCCAGGCTGATATTATTTCCCGATTTTTTCAGGAGGGTATCTACGCTTTTCTCGGCCGCAGCCTTGGCAATACCCAATGTCATTAAAGCACTTAACGCTTCGCTGCGTACGGTATTGTGTGGTAGTAACGACTGTCCCGATTCCCCTCCGTCTTTTCTTAGTTTATCTTTTAATTCCAGAATTAACCGGAGAGCTGTTTTCCCTCCAATGCCCTTGATGGACTGAAGCGCGGCTGCATCTTCCCGCAAAATAGCTTCCCGTAGTTCTGCCGGTGGCATATAGGAAAGCACCGTCATGGCGGTGGAAGGACCTATACCATTCACCGATATCAGATTTTGAAACATGGCTTTCTCCTGAGCCGTGGCAAAGCCAAACAAAATATGGGCATCTTCCCGCACCTGCAAATGGGTGGCCAATTGAATATTCTCTTGGTCCTTTATCGCAGAGAACGTATGCAGTGAAATGGACACCGAATAACCCACACCATTCACTTCTACAATGACCTGTGTCGGTTCTTTCTGTACGAGTTTGCCTTTGAGGTAAGCAATCATGAAAAGTTGAAAAAATAAAGGGTAAAAATAGGGAAATACCTGTAAGGATAACAGCTTGAAACGGACACTCCTGAAGGATTATGATACTTTTGCAAAAAACCAAGGCTATCAAAAAACATGTAGATTTTATCATTGTCGGGGCAGGGATGGCTGGCTCCATTCTGGCTTTGCAGTTAATGAACCGAGGCAAGCGTGTGTTGGTTTTTGATGTGCCATCGGACAATCGTTGTTCGATGGTGGCCGCAGGCTTGTGCAACCCCGTTACCGGGAAGGGTTTAACCAAGACCTGGCTGGCCGATTTACTATTTCCGTATTTACATCAGTTCTACCAACAAACGTCTCATCAGCTCAAAAGTCCTTTCTTTTTCCCAACACGCTTGTATCGTCCGTTTCTCACGGTGGAAGAGCAAAATGAATGGATGGGTGTAAGCAGCGATGATCGTTTGCTTAAATTCATAGAACACGTATACACCACTTCTCAATTCAACAACCAGGTGCATGATCCGTTAGGCGGGTTGCTGGTGCGGGAGGCAGCGTATGTACAAACACCGGTCTTTCTATCATCGGTGCGGGCATATCTCCTTCAACATGATTCCTTTGAAGAAAAAATGATTGCTGATCAGGATATTCAGATGGAGTCCGATAAGGTAGTCATTTCCGGTTTCACAGCTGATCACTTGATTTTTTGTAATGGCATCGCAGCCAGAAACACCTCATGGTTTAACTGGGTTCCGCTCCAGGCACTCAAGGGAGAGACACTGACAGTCACTTCCAAAGAAGATCCCCAGGTAGTTTACAATCGGTCGGTTTACCTGGTGCCATCAATGGGCGGCATGTTCAGGGTGGGTGCCACCTATAACTGGAAAGATGTTACTCCCGGTATTACGGCCACTGCCCGGGAGGAATTGGAACAATCGCTTCGGCAATTGGTCACGTTTGAGTGCCAGGTACAGCGGCAGGATTGGGGAATCCGGCCTACGATAGCCGATCGAAAGCCTATCCTGGGCCCACATCCCTTTTGGCAAAGACTTTGGTTTTTTAATGGGTTGGGCACCAAAGGTGTGAGTCTGAGTCCGTATTTTGCTGCACAGTTGGCGGAGGTATTATGCGGAACCGGAGAAATCCATCCGCAAGTCAATATAAACCGCTTTTATCCGTTATATTCGAAGTCGCAGAGTTAAGGTATGAGTAAGAAATCAGGATTTGTGGTGGGGTTGGTATGGTTGCTGTCGGTGGGATTCACACAGGCTCAGCAAGCGCTCGAAACATTTGGCAAAAACAGAATCCAGTACCGCATTTTTCAATGGAATTATCTTAGTTCAGAAAATTTTGATGTCTACTATTACGATGAGCGCAAAAAAGTAGCTCAGGATGCCCTCCAGTATCTCGAAGGTGAATTTGATCGCATCACGGACCTGATTGGCTATCCTCCTTATCTGAAAACCAAAGTTTTTCTTTATAACTCCGTAACGGATCTTCAGCAAAGTAACGTGGGGCTCAATCATGCCCCTTTTGCAAGCGGGGGAGAAACGGATTTTGTCAAGCCATATGTAGAGGTAGCTCATCCGGGTACGCTGGAGGAGTTTAAAGAAGAGCTCCTGCTTCGGGTAACAGATCTGATGATCAATGAAATGATGTTTGGAGGGAACCTTCGCGAGGTGTTTCAGAATTCAGTTTTATTGAATCTGCCTGATTGGTTTATTGATGGCGCCAGCCATTATGTGGCCCGGGGTTGGAGTGAGGACATGGATGATTATGTTCGTCAGCTGATCACTACCAAAAAAGTTAACAAGGCCTTAAAACTTACCGGCCCGGAAGCAGCATTGGTTGGTCAATCCATCTGGAACTATATCGTAGAAAAATATGGTAAGGGAAGTGTCTCGAACATTCTTAACTACACACGCATTATCCGGAATGAACAACGAAGTGTTCTCACCACCTTGGGTATTCCCTTCAAACAGTTAATGACCGATTGGCAAAACTTTTATGGACTTCAAGAAAAACGCGTACGCGAAAACTATCAGGCTCCGGCCGATAGTCTGCGGTTCAGTCCTAAACATCGCAACTCGGTCACGTATACTACCGTCAAGATTAGCCCGGATGGAAAAAAGATTGCCTATGCAGAAAATGATCGGGGTCGTTTTCGCGTGATTGTCAAGTCGCTGGAAAACGGTAAAGAAACAACTGTCTTGCAGGGTGGCAATAAGGCCTTTAAACAACGGGTGGATGTTCGGGTTCCCTTGTTAAACTGGGCTGATGCCAATACGCTGGGGGTGATTACTATCCGCAAAGGAAACTATGTCTTCTGGCTCTATGATCTCACCACCAAGAGTAAACTTCCGCGCGAATTAGATCAGTATAGTAATATCCGAAGTTTTGATTTTTCAGGCAATGGTCGACTGGCGGTGTTAAGTGCCGACCAGGCCGGGCAAAATGATTTATACCTGATCAGCAGTCGGAGGGATCGCACCAGACGCCTGACCAATGATATTTTTGACGATCTGGATCCATCCTTTATTCCCAACACCAATCGACTGGTGTTTAGTTCTAACCGCACCAGCGACACGCTGGCTAACAAACCGGTAGCTTATCAAAGACTTCCCGAAAATTATAATTTGTTTTTGTATGATCTGGATACCACCCGCTCATTGGTGAAACGAATTACCAATACGCTCAGCAAGGATTACAATCCGCGGGCCCAGGACAGTAAAAATTTCTATTACCTGAGCGATCAGCGAGGCATTGTTAATCTTTTCAAGCATAACATTGAAAGCGGCACCTATACACAGGTAACCAACTTTAATTCCAGCATTAAAGATTTTGACTTGAATTTTTACGAGCGCAAACTGGCGCTGGTGATGGTGAATAAACTGAAGGAAGATATTTTTGTAGACAATCAGTTTAACTGGGAACGCCAGATATTCACACCGGCTACGCGCAGAAAAGAAGTACAGCAGGCGAAAACCATAGTTGAGCGAATCAAAAAGACGCCAGAACGCACGCTCTCGATAAAAGATTTGATTAATTCCCGTCTGCAGGAAAAAAAGGATAGCACCAGGCTGAAGCCGGTCGCGCCAAGGGATACCGTTAAACAAGATACCGTACGCACCAAGCCCGGAGAAATCAATACCGATGAGTATTCATTTGAAGATGAACCCGCTAAGCCGGTCACACAAATTCCACTGGATACCCTGAAGCCCGTCACGCCAGCCCCAACGAATATCCGTACCGATGATTACGTATTTGAGGACGAAGTGGTACGCACCAAGCAACCCAGCGAAACCTTTCTGACTCGTTACATGAAAGCCCGGGAGGGAGGGCGCGTATCAGGTCCTTTCCGCTATGAGCCCAAGTTTAGCTCCGAAAGTCTGGTCACCAGTTTTCTGGTGGACCCCTTACGTGACTTTAGTTTCCGGGCGGAAGTACAAATGAATGACATGCTTGAAAACTATCGGCTTTTAGGCGGCATTCAATCTTCGTTTGACCTCAAGAGCGGAGATGTATTTGCCGAATTTCAGTTTTTACCGATGACAGTGGATCTGAGCGCCCGAATCGACCGCAAAGTAATTTTCTGGGAGACTCCTGCGGAAGAAGCCGCAGACGTGGAGCTTCAGAAATATACCTGGCAAAAATTTGAATTGGGGATTTCCTATCCGCTCACCGTTCGTACCCGCATAACACTCAAACCGTTTGTAGGCTATACGCGCTTTGTCGATCGCGGATTTGATGTGGTGAATTCCAATCCACAAACCTCTTTGCGCACCACTCAGGAACAATGGTATACTGGTGGAAGAGCCGAGGTCATCTATGATAATTCACTGACCACGGGCATGAATATCATTGAAGGTACCCGTGGAAAGATAGGAGTGATTCACTACGAGGGAATGCGCAATTCAGCCAGAAGCTTTTCACAGGCATCTGCTGATATCCGCCATTATCAAAAGATCTATAATGAAATTGTGCTGGCGGTTCGTGGTTATGCCGGCACATTCTTTGGCAATGCCCCCAAAAATTATATGCTGGGCGGGATGGACAACTGGATTGCCAATCGCACCAACTATGAGGGGTTAGATAATCCTCTGACCAACCGGGTGGGAAGATTCAATGAAGGACTCCTGTTCCATGAGTTTGCCACCAGTCTTCGTGGATTTGATTACGCTTCCCTGTATGGCAGCAGTGTGGCGCTGGCCAATGTAGAATTACGCGTACCGTTAATCCGGGCCCTCACCAGCGGACCGATTACCTCCAACTTCTTTCGAAACATGCAACTGACAGCTTTCTACGATATCGGATCGAGTTGGACAGGCGATATTCCGTTTCGGGAGGGAAGCAGTGTGCGGCAGCGGGTGGTGCCTGAGGATGAATCCGGAAGTCCGTTTCGGATTGAGTTGAATGAGTTTATCAACCCATGGCTCTACAGCTATGGTGTGGGGCTTCGCTCCATGATGCTCGGCTATTACCTCAAATTTGATCTGGCCTGGCCGGTGGAAAATTACGAAGTCAAAAGCCCCCGCTTTTACGCCACTCTTGGGTTTGATTTTTAACATTCCGGTTGTTCACGCATACGTGTTACCCATGCAGCGTTCCTGATCGGTTCATATTTCTGGCTATCTTGCTTGCTTTAGACCTGTTCCTATGATAAAATCAATGACTGGCTTTGGCCGGGCACAAGTAAGCAAAGACAACGTCACCCTGACCGTTGAAGTCAAAACACTTAACTCAAAATTTTTAGATTTGAATCTGCGCTTACCCCGCCTGTTCAATGAAAAGGAATTAGATGTTCGCACATTGATCACCGATACGCTGGAACGTGGGAAAGTTTCTTTTTCCATTGACTATGAGCAATCGGGTAAGACGGAAGTCCAGCAAAGCTATAATGCCGACTTGTTTATAGCCTATTATCGTCAGTTGGAAAAACTGGCCATGGCCGTGAATGACACCAAAGCACCGTTATTTCAACTGGCCATCAGTGCTCCCGATGTGATGAAAAACCAGAACAAGGAAGAGTTAAGGCCTCAGGAATGGGAGTGGATTTTACAGGGGATGAAAGAAGCCTTGCAACAGTGTGACCAATTCCGAATAGACGAAGGTGCGGTGCTGGAGAAAAAGCTTATCCAATATATCGCTAAAATCCGGGAAGGGCTATTGGGGGCAGAGGCGTTAGATCCTCAACGAATCGAGCGTGTTCGTGCTAAATTAAAAGGTGGAGTAGCGGAGGTTTTTGGAAATGAAGGATACGATCCGAACCGATTAGAGCAGGAGATTATCTATTACATCGAAAAATTAGATATTCACGAAGAACGGGTTCGGCTAAAAGCCCATCTGGATCATTTTGAAAAAACACTGATGGAAAAGCAATCGAATGGTAAAAAATTAGGATTCCTGTCGCAGGAAATTGGCCGCGAAATAAATACCATCGGAAGCAAAGCGAACGATTCGGATATTCAGAAGTGTGTGGTCATGATGAAGGAGGAACTGGAAAAGATCAAAGAGCAATTAAACAACGTACTCTGAGCGATCAATCAAACAGATCAGCCTGTTCTTCCGAACGACCCAATAACTTTGCGTCAATCGATTTGGTAGCTTTGGCCCCTAGTTTTTTCAAGTCTTCAATTTTGCGAACGATGTTTCCATTGCCTACGGCCAATTTGTTCATAGCCGATTCATACGTCTTTTTGGTAGCCTCCATCTGACGACCGAGGTTGATCAGATCGTCAGTAAACAACACAAACTTATCGTACAAATCGCCCGCTTTGTTGGCAATATCCAGCACATGCCGGTTTTGATATTCCTGTTTCCAAACATTCTTGATCAACTGAAGCGATGGGATGAGCAGCGTGGGGCTCACAAAAACGATTCTCTTCTCCAAGGCCTCTTCATACAAGCTCTTCTCACTTTGAATGGCCAGAATGTAGGCCGGCTCAATCGGAATAAACATGATGATAAAATCCAGCCCGTTTTCAGAAATATTTTTTTGATAATTCTTATCTGCTAAACCTTTCATGTGCTGACGAATCGAAAGCATATGAGCCTTCAGGGCGATGGTTTTTTCTTCTTCTGTAGCTGCGTTGACAAACGAATTGTAGGCTTTTAAGCTCACTTTTGAATCGATGATCACATGTCGGTTTTCCGGCAACCGGATGATCACATCCGGACGGAGTCTTCCTTCAGCGGTGGCAAAAGATTCCTGAATAGAATATTCGCGATCTCTTTCCAGACCTGATTTTTCCAGAATACTTTCCAGAATAAATTCCCCCCAGGCGCCTTGTGCCTGACTATCTCCCTTCAAGGCCCGCGTCAGATTTTCGGCTTCGCGGGTCATCTGCACATTTAGTCGTTGAAGATTTTCCAATTGCTCGCGCAAGGCTGCATTTCGGGTGATGGAGTCCTTATGTGTATCTTCTACTTTTCGTTCAAAGTCTGTAATTTTTTCGCCCAAAGGTTTGAGCAAATCGTGAATGTTAGTCTTATTCTGATCGGTAAAGCGTTTACTCTTTTCTTCAAAAATATCATTCGCCAGATTTTTAAACTGAGCCGTAAATTTCTCCTGCATCTCTGCAAATTCGGCCTTGCGCTCATCTAACTTTTCTTCCAGGTTGCGATAATCGGCTTCGGTGGAGGCCAGACTATTGGTTAATTCCAATACACGGTTTCGCTCCAACTCCGTAGCCCGCCTCGCATCTGTTAACTGACCTTCCAACGATTTGGTGCGTTCTTGCTCAGCCACCAACATACCCGCTTGCTGTTGATTGTCCCGCAAGCTTCGCGACCGGGCCATCAACCAGCCCAGCGCCAGACCTACCCCAGCACCTATACCTACATACACGATTTCCATAGTGCAAAAGTACCATTCCGCAGACTTCTTTCCATTCTTATATTATCCGTTGTTCAACCGTTTGCAAACATTAAAATAGCTATCTTTGATTCCAAAGAACATTTCTATGATTGACGTAATATCCTCCAGTGCGCAGGCGATTGAGTTGGAAGAACAATACGGAGCCCATAATTATCATCCATTGCCGGTCGTGCTGAGCAAAGGAGAAGGCGTTTTTCTGTGGGATGTCGAAGGTAAAAAGTACTTTGACTTCCTCTCAGCGTACAGTGCCGTCAATCAGGGACATTGTCACCCACGCATTATTCAGGCACTCATCGATCAGGCGAAAGAACTGACCCTTACTTCGCGCGCCTTTTATAACGACAAGTTAGGAATCGCAGAAAAATATGTGTGCGACACCTTTGGCTATCAGAAGGCGTTGTTTATGAATAGCGGAGCTGAAGCAAACGAGACGGCCATCAAACTGGCACGCAAGTGGGGGTATACCAAAAAAGGAATCCCCGACAACGAAGCGGTGATCGTAGCTGTCAGGAAAAATTTCCACGGCCGCACGACCACCATTATTTCGGCCTCTACAGATAGTTCTTCCCGCAAAGGTTTTGGACCCTTCATGCCCGGTTTTGAGATAGTCGCATATGATGACATCGCTGCGTTGGAAAAATCCTTAGCTAATCCAAACGTATGTGGATTATGGATTGAACCCATTCAAGGCGAGGCAGGGGTGTATGTGCCGCAGGAAGGATACTTAAAGAAAGCCGAACAATTATGCCGGCAGCATCACGTGCTGTTGATGATGGATGAAATTCAAACGGGCATTGCCCGAACGGGAAAGTGGTTGGCTAGCGATCACGAGGAAGTACGGGCTGATATTCTGATTTTGGGAAAAGCACTTTCGGGTGGAGTATTGCCCATTTCACTGGCGCTGGCCGATGATGAAGTAATGCTGGTGATTAAACCGGGTGAGCATGGTTCCACCTTTGGAGGCAACCCATTGGCGGCAGCCGTGGTGATGGAAGCCTTGCAAGTGATTAAAGACGAACGTCTGGTGGATAATGCCGATCGACTTGGAAAAGTATTCCGGAACCGGATGAATGCACTCATCCCGAAGACGCGATGGATTAACCTGGTACGGGGAAAAGGATTGTTGAATGCCATCGTGATCAATGACACTCCGCAAAGTGAAACGGCCTGGAATTTATGTATGCTGTTTGCTAAAAATGGACTGCTGGCCAAACCCACGCATGGAAACATCATACGATTCGCACCACCATTGGTCATCACCGAAGATCAGATGCACGAATGCTGTGACATCATTGAAAAGAGTGTGAGTGAACTTTCCTGACTTCCTTCCAGGTCAAAGCAATCTCCATTGACGTAAGTCTGAACGCAATTGCTCTGGTGATTGAAAGTGGATGGTATGTAATCCTACGTTCGTTCCTCCCACAATATTGTTGATGTTGTCATCGATAAAAATAGCCTCTGATGGTTTAACCTGGTAGCGATCAAAAAGAATCTGATAAAATTCAGGAAATGGTTTGCGGGTTTTTTCTACTCCGGAAACCACGATGCCGTCAAACCAGTGTAAAAATTCAAATCGCTGAAGAGCCCAGGGAAACGTTTGCTCCGACCAATTCGTTAAACCATAAAACTTAAAGCGCTGGCGCTGACGAAGCTCTTGAAAGATTTCTACGGTGCCCGGAATGTCTCCCTGAATAGTTTCCTGCCAGCGACCATACCAGGCCCGAATGGCGGACGCATACTCCGGAAACTTCGCCACTAACTCCTGCGTACCTTCTTCAAACGAACGGCCGGCATCCTGTTTTTCATTCCACTCCGAAGTACAAATGTTTTCCAGAAACCAGGTAATCTCTTCTTCGCTTGAAAAAATTTTGCGGTACAGATAGCGAGGGTTCCAGTCCACCAGAACTGCGCCTAAATCAAATATGATCGTATGGATGGAATGATCTTCTTGTACACTCATCTCTTAGTTTTTTTTACATAGACTTCGCTCGTTCCCAATAGCTATCCATTTCCGCCAAACTCATTTCCCCCAATTTTTTTCCGTCTTTGGCCGATTCCCTTTCCAGAAATTGAAAACGTTTAATAAACTTTTTGTTGGTCCGCTCCAGCGCCTCCTCCGGATCGATCTGGATAAACCGGGCATAGTTCACCAGCGAGAAAAGCAAGTCGCCAAACTCCGCCATGGCTTTTTGATGATCGATGGGCTTCTCGTCTGCTCCGTTAAACTCTGCCTGAAACTCACGCATTTCTTCTTCTACCTTTTGCCATACTTGTTCTTTCTTTTCCCAATCAAACCCCACACCTCTGGCCTTGTCCTGAATGCGGATCGCTTTGACCAGGGCAGGCAATGACTTGGGCACACCTTCCAGCACAGAGGTATTTCCCGTGCGCAATTTGATCTTCTCCCAGTTTTCTTTAACCGTTTTTTCATCATTCGCCACCACATCTCCATACACATGAGGATGACGTTCAATCAATTTGTCACAAATGGAGTTCAGGACATCGGCCACATCAAATTGTTGTTTCTCCTGAGCGATGCGTGCATAAAACACATTGTGCAACATCAGATCACCCAGTTCTTTTTTTACTTCGATGGCTTGATTTTCCAGAATGGCGTCCGACAGTTCGTAGGTTTCTTCAATGGTCAGGTGACGCAGGGTTTCCCAGGTTTGCTTTTTATCCCAGGGGCAGTTTTCGCGTAATTCATCCATGACCGTGAGGAGGCGGTCAAAGGCTTCAAGTTTGGCTTTTCGGTTTACATCCGGGGTGGAAAATGGCTTTCTTGTCATGTGTCAAAACTACGTTTTTTTCAATGTTTCCGACCACCATGGTTGATTTCGGGCTGAAGTGAAAACCAAAACTATCCCGCAAGTGTTGTAGTTTTGTCTTCTGAATCATCACACCATGACTGTCTTACTTCTGACCCTCGGTATTTTCGGATTGTTTTTTGCCCTGATGGCTGTGCGCTTGATCTTTGTAAAAAACGGAGAGTTTCGCGGTACCTGTGCTACTCAGAGTCCACAACTGATGAAAGAAGGAATTACCTGTGGGTTGTGCGGAAAAATAGTCGGTGAAGGCGAAGCCTGTGGCGATCCTGAAAAGCAAAAGGATGCGTTGACCATGCCCGCGATAGGCAAAGGAAAGTAGAAGTCACCTCAAAAATAAAAGATACTGTCAGCCTGAGGCACTCGAAGGCAGTTCTGGATTTCAAATCGGCTTCGATCTCGATTTGATCAAGATCAGCCTGACAGAGGGCGGTATTTTTGATATGGCTTCTCGTAGTTGATTAACACACCTGCTTCCATTTTTTAACTATTCTTCCTGACGTCTCCACGTAAATACCGGTAATCAGTATAAAACGTACCCAACGGAATCAGCGAGGCCACCAAAAGGATCAGCAAAAGCTTTAAACTCCAATTTTCTACGAATGTTACCTGAATGGCCAGTATGACATAGGCAACAAACAATACTCCGTGAATCATACCCACCACACTGACAGCCTGAGGAAAGCCAGCCAGGTACTTCAGCGGCATAGCAATCAGTAACAGCACCAGAAAAGACAACCCTTCCACAAAGCCAACTATTCGAAAACGACCTACAACTGTATTCCACATACCTTATTTTGATTGATGAAGGGCAAAGATCGCCTGTACGGCTGATTTATAAATCCTCCCCACCGGAATATCAATACCGCTCACGGTAACTTTTGTGGCATGCACCTCCGAAATGCCTTTGACCGCCACCAGGTAAGATTTATGAATACGGATCAGCCATCCCGGAGGAAAAAGGGCTTCTACATTTTTGAGAGAACCTTTGACAATGACTTTTTCCGTGCCAACATAGATAATCGAATAATCTTTTAAACCCTGCACATGGGTAACAGATTCCAGTTCAATTTTAACCCGGGCTGTTCCGGATTTTACGACCAACTCTTCTTTGGTCTCGTGTGGCAGCAGCATGGCTTGCGCTTTCAGGTTGCCCAATTCTTTCTCCAGCCGGGCCATCTCCTGGCGCTGTTCCAGCCGGTCTACCGCCAGATAAAAAGCAAAAGACACCGCCACAAACCATACGGCTGACAGCAACGTTCGTGGAAAGGCAGACCAAAAATTTCGTTGCTCAAAATCACCAATGACATACCCATACAAATAAACGTCCCAGGCGTTTTGGAGAATGGTGTAAACCACCAACCCAATCACCAACCCGGTGGCATAGGGTAGCCATTTTCCTTCACGGCCCCAGCGCGGCCATAAAAATTCGGCCTGAAGCAATCCAACTGCGATCAAACCACCACCCCGTACCAGCACACAAGCTAAAAAGTATCCGGCCTGAAGCTTTTCGGCCAGATAGCGATAGTCATATAAAAAGATGATCACGAAGATGATCCAGAAAAGCCATTTACCCAGGCGTGCATTCATCACACAAAGATGGCAAGAGCCGGTGATATGCGCAGCAGCGAAACGCCCTGACGATGGTCGAAAAAACCAGTTGTTGGTCTACTACGCTGATGTGGTGGTGATCGAAAGCCATCAGAAGCCGTTGGAAAAAGCGATGTTGAACCAACAAATAAAAAAGATGAAAAAGATTGGAGCCATGATGCTGATGTTCGTTAGCCTGTCTGCGAAAGCTCATCCGGGTGTAGGTATTGTCATGGATCGTCAGGGCAACGTGTTTTATACCGATCTGGCAAATGTCTGGAGAATTGATCCCTCCGGAAAGAAAACCCTGGCCGTGCGGGGCGTGCATACCCATGAGTTGTTTCTGGATTCGCACGGAAATCTTTTTGGAGAACACTTGTGGTACAATGGTGAGCGGCTCAATACCTGGGGCCATTTTGTATGGAAACGTACGGCTCAGGGAGCGTATCAGAAAATCACTCCGGACACAGAGGGATTTTTAACGGATTACAGTTTTGTGCGCGATCATGTTGGAAATATGTATGTGGCCGATCGCGACACCGCCTGTCAGATGATTTATCAAATAACCCCACGTCAGCAGAAAAAAAGGGTTAGCCCTGCGTGCCTGACCCGCGTGAGTTGGATGCATGCCAACCCCCGGGGCGAGATTGTTTTCACCGATGATAAAAAACTCAAACAACTAACCCATCGGGGATTGCGAACGGTAGCGTCTCTTCCCAACGGAGCCATGGGCGTTTGGGACGATGCCGAAGGAAATCTGTATGCAGCCTGCTATGCCGATCAGCAGGTAAAAAAATTCACCAGAGATGGCCGTGTCGAGGTGGTGGCGACAACCCATTCAGATTGGCATCCCAGTGGCGGCCTCATCGGGCCCGATGGCGCCTGCTGGATTCTGGAAAACAATTCCCGCAATGAAGTACGCGTAGAAAAAGTTCTCACCAATGGTCAGCGAATTACTTTTTGAGGCTCTCTTTTACCCAAACCTTAACAGACAATAGAAGACGTATGAAACACTTCAATAGCCTTGGACTTATCATAATCCTCATCAACTTCCTGTCCAGTTGTAGCGGGCAGGCACGGGTTGAAAAAAAGAATGCTGACCAACCGAAATCAGATACACAGGCGATCATTGGCGGTGGCTGTGACGGTTGCGAACTCATGTATGTGGAAATGCCTGCCGGAATTACGTCTCAACATACCAGCCGCGGCTGGACAGAAGGAAGCCAGAAGCTCCTGGTGACCGGTAAAGTGTATCAACTGGATGGCAAAACCCCCGCCCCGGATGTGATTATCTACTATTGGCATACAGATGATCAAGGACGGTATTCATCCGATCATCAGACGCCTGAAAAAGCAAAAAGACATGGCATCCTCCGGGGGTGGGTCAAATCAGATAAAAAAGGTGATTACCAGATCAGAACTTCAAGACCCGCGGCTTACCCAAATGAGAACATTCCTCAACATATCCATTTATCCATAAAAGAACCCGGCATACCCCACGAGTATTATGCTGATCTTTATTTTGACGATGACCCGTTGTACCTGAATCACCAAAAGAAGTACGGGAAAATGGATCGGGCCGGTACGGAAATCCTGCGGGTTGTTAGTGATGGAACCATTCAGATAGCCGAACATCACATCATTCTGGGATTAAACATTCCCAACTATCCATCCGGCAACGATGTCAACCGTTCATCCGGATTAAAGATTGGTGAAGACCAACCTTCCTTTATCCCTTTCCACGCATACGGACCCGACCGGGGAACACGAACGTGTCCGGTGTGTGCTTATGGCCGCTATCATGGAATCATTTACTTTGTGGGCGACCATCCCCATTGGGACGATATAAAAAAATGGTTGAAATTCCTGGATCAGGAAAGCATCACCCGGGAAAAATACCTGAAAGCCTATTTTGTCTACGGAAACTCTCAAGACTACGATCGGCAGGCACGGCAAGCCGCGTTAGAAAAGATTGGAAACGAATGCGGGCTTCAACAGATCGCATTGACGTTTGTTCCATCGTTTGATGATGTTGAAAGCGAAGTGCATCGGAATCAGATTCATCCGGCTATTGAAAACACGTTTATCATTTACCGGCACCGGACCATCGTTGATAAGTATATCAATCTGAAACCAACAGCGCCCAACTTCAAACGTATCCGGGAGGTCCTGGACCAAACCAGGGGAAATTATTTTGATCTGAACGAACCCAACACGACTGACAAAAAGTAGCCTCCCAAAGTATTACTAAAAGAAGTGAGGCGCGAAGGGGTGCGCCAGGGACAGCGTGTTTTATGATGAAAGAATCAAGCGCCCGATTGATGACCTGTGAGATAAAACAGTTATTTTTATAGTATGGTAAAAGTCACCTTATTTAACGAGTGATATGCTAAAAACGACCATACATAAATTCAACGAACTTGATAAATGGTTGTCCGACAACTTTTATTTTGAAGACGGACACGTTTTGTCTATCAAGGAAAATCCGTTAGAAATTGTTGTTGGTTACAATGTGAAAGCAAACTATAAGGCAAATTCTGAAAGGCACATTTTGTCCTTCAAAATCATTCCATCAAAAATTATCGAATGGACTTTTGATAAAGAATTGATAAGTTTGGGTGACGACAACTACCTAGGATGCATTGAAACAAGTGAAGTTGAAAGTGGAATTTGCTTGGAATTCTCGACTCCTGCGACCATTCGACTTGTAGCAGGCAGTCTTGTTATTGAAGAACAAGAATTGATAAAAACAACTTTTAAACCGTGGGTCAGTGAGACAGAGATATATTTGACTACTGATCTTTATGAAATTCCAAAACCTGAGTTTTGGAGAGAGAAATTAAGCAAATACGGACACGACATTTTGTTCCGTAATTTCGGGGGTGACAAAAGACAACCAGAACAAGTTCCGTATCCTGACTATCAAGGTTACTACATACAACTTGCAGACAGAATCAACTCAACAGAAGAAGGGATTTTTCTAAAGCATCTAAAAGCAGAGAATGGAAAACTGAGCTTGAGTTTTGAAAACAAGGACAAAGGATTGAAAAATGTTTGGAACGACTTAACAATAGTTCTATCAGACTTTCCAAATGCTAAAATTAATAGCGGAAATTGTGAATTTACTGGTACAGAATGGAAACAATATTTAACTGGCAAAGTATTATCGACAACAAAGTTCAATACTTAATTGAAGCTTTGTGCTTCGTATCAAGTTCAGTGTTGGTAGACAGTTTAGTGCTTCGAAATCACTACCTTCAAGTAGCTGCAAAACGTATGGCATTTTCACTCACGAGATGAGACTTGACGAAATACAAAGAATAGAAAAGGAATTGAGCATTGACTTACCGGCACATTATGTGACATTTCTTTTAAAATTCGAGGGGCTGAATAACCCTGAGTTCGACATTGGACACTTGCTTTACTCTAGTGCCGAGGACTTAATTGAAATGAATAAATTGGTCGGTTTTCATTTGACTGACAAAATCATAAAGAATAAATTTATAATTGGTGACAATGGTGGAGGGGATTTTTACCTGATAGACCTCATTAACAAAACAGACCAAACGGTCTATGTATTTGACCATGAAGAAGCCGTTGAGAATTGTTTTGACAAGGGAAAGGGGACTTTTGACTGGGACAAATTTGATAAATACAACACAGTGGACAGTTATCGAATTAGTATCCAGGAAATGTTTGAATAGCACGTGGGGCGAAAACGCCTTACAACACAGTGTATATTCAGTTTGCCGGATTCTATTTCCTCATCAAGTTTCGGTTTCAATATTTACATCTGTCACGTGCGACAGATTTTAACAGAGTCGCCTTGTTGACCTCACGGCCTTAACATGGCTACTAAAGCACCAAACTAAAATATGCACTCACGCTAGCCATAATACTGAAACACACCATAAACAGTGAAATTATCGTTTGACATCCGACAATTTTACACCCCCGTGCAGCCAACGGTTAAACAATCGACTGGCGATGTAACGTATGCAGAGTTTTTACCGGACATACGGTTACAACAATTCATTTTTTGTTATTGGCAACTCAAAACCACCACCCCACTCACGGAACCATTTGTGTACCGGGTGGTGGCTGACGGTTGTATTGACATCTTTTTTGAACTCAACCATCCCAAAGACAATTTTGTGATGGGATTTTGTAAAAAGTTTACGGAGTTCCCATTGGACCACTCGTTTCATTACATCGGTGTTCGTTTCCTGCCAACCATGTTTCCCCAACTTTTCCGGATTAATGCGTCCGAATTGAGTAATCGGTTCGAACATTTGAATCAGGTCGTCCCCAAAGTTTCCGCCTTCATTGCCGATAATTTTCATATTCAATTAACGTCCGAACAAATATGCGCAACTCTTGACCGTTATTTCTGTCATCTCTTGGAAACCACCACTTTTGACAACGATAGCAGACTGTACCACGCGATCGGAAAAATTCTTCAAAAGTCGGGAGTTGTAACTATTGAACAGGACCTGGATACGGGTATAAGTCAAAGACAGCTCCGGAGACTTTTTGAGTTCTATGTTGGCGATACGGCCAAGACTTTTGCCAAGGTGGTTCGTTTTCAAAACATTCTTCGCGCCAAGCCTTCCTCGCAAAGTTTGCGACAGAACAAACTTTTTTTTGATGTGGGCTATTATGACCAGGCTCATTTCATCAAAGAATTCAGGAATTTTTATGGCGTAACGCCAAGCCAGGCGTTTGGCAGATGATTATGTCCGTTTTATACAATGTCTGAGCTTTGATTAGATGGAATTTTGTTTCGTTAATCAAAAAAAGATGAAACGAATACTAATCATTCTCGCCATGGCTTGCTTACCAGCAGATGCCAGTTCACAATCAAGTTCAACCATACCAAACAAACACCAGATGAAATTAAACGCAGGAGTTTTGACAACCCGGCTGGCCGAAAGCAAGGCTTTTTACACCAGCAATTTAGGCTTTGGCGTAACCTTTGAAAACGAGTTTTACCTCTTGTTACACACCCCCCACCACGAAGCAGAAATTAGTTTTCTGCTCCCCAACCATCCCAGTCAGCAGCCTTTTTTTCACAAACCTTTTTTGGGGCAGGGAATGTACCTGACCATTGAAGTGGATGACGTGGACAGTATCTATGAGGAGCTTAAAAAGAAAGGTGTGCCGATTAAGATTGAAATCCGAAACGAACCCTGGGGTGACAGACATTTTGCGATAGAAGACCCCAACGGCATTGGAATTGACATCGTAAAATATTCCCCACCGCAGGAAAAGTAGGTACGAAATTCAGGGAGAAACGCCTGTTTTATGTAAATGATTCCGTAGAGTATCTGAAAGCAACGCTGGACTTGTCGGGAAACAAAAACAGTCCGCCACCGTTAATTTCCAGACATAGCCGTATGCATAAACTCACGCTTTCTTTTTTATTCCTGTGTGGCGCAAACTGTGCCTCAGAAAAAATGGAAACGGTCAGTTGTTACCAGGACTTACTTTCTGTGAACAAAACATTTCATGGTTTAATTGATTCCCTTCCCGATGCAGTGATAGAAGGCTTGGTTAAAGAACCAGACGTTAACGGTGCCCTCGGGCGAAATCGGGCGGGTTATTTTCATGTCCGGTTTCAGATGGACATTGGCTTTTTGGCTTCCTATGCCGTGAAGTTTAATAGCGATGATGCACTGGAGGATTTTCTTCGGGCCGTGGAGTATTCCTTTAACAGGCAAAAGGCTGCTGGTGATTTTGAACTGGTAATACCTGCCGGGCTACAAAGCCTGGGTCCACCATCGGAAGCAGACCTGGCCAGCGGCACCAGTTTTTTTCTTTCGGCCCTCGGGTCTTCGCTGGCGTTGCTCCATCAATCGGCTTGGTTTACCAGCAGGCCAACGGATAATATTAAAATCCGCTTGAATGACCTGACGCCAAAGTTCCAACAGGCCGTTGCGTATTTGAAAACACAAACCGATGTTTTAAAAAAGTACGATGACAAAGCCCCTAACCGATTGTTGTTTGATGCGCTGGCTTTCTATGGAATGGGAACCTACCTTAACGATGCTGAAGTAAAACAAATCGGCATGGACTTTATGGAGTTGGCGTTAAGCAAACAAGACAAGGCGGGCTTTTTCACGGAAGGAGGCGGATTTGACAGCAGCTACAATGGTGTTTCGATTCGGCTGGGCGTGAGTTTGTTAGGAATTCTGTCACCCCGGGAAGCCATTTACCCGGCCATGCAAAAAGCGTTGAGTTGCGGGGTGCAGTGGCAGGCTTCGCGCGTACTTTCGTCAGGTGAGATTTCCCTGGAGGGAAACACCCGGGTCTATCCGGGGGGAGAAGAATTTTTGGGAGATGAAAAGCAAATTGCCTGGATTGATACCTTCCTGGCTTTCTATTTTACCTACTCCATCTCGGGCGAAAAGAGATATGAGCTGCTAGCGAACAAAGTCAGAGATTTTTATTTATAAACTTGTCAATGCATGCTTCCCTCAGGGAGGGTGACATCCGTCTGATCAGCCTTACCCAAACTCAAGCGGCACCGTGCGTACCCAACCAGTCGCATGTCTGATCTATGTCTTTTGATTTATTCCGAGGACAAGAATGCACCAGGACAATCGATCTTGGCCCGAGCGGCAGGTGGCGCTGACAAATCGCACAAGCACGAATTTCTGTGAGCAGCTTTTTCAATACTATTCGATCAGATTTTCTGATTTCACCACCTGACCTAGATCGGGCATGCCCTTTCCATCAATCAACACGCGCTGGTGGGCTTGCCTGATTTTCTCAAAGGCATCTTTGATGCCTTCGTAACCGCGCTCATCAGCATATTCTACCACCACTACTACATCCCACGCGGTGTTTCCCTTGTTGGCATTTTTTAGCATACGATAACTTTTCAGTAAGCCCTGGGTTTGAGCAATGCTATCCATCGCAAACCAATTCTTTTTAATGAACTTTGCCAAGCGATCTTCGTGACCGGGTTCCGCTTTCAGATAGGTGAATGTCCAGGCGTGTGTGGCAGTTTGTCCAAAAGCCATTTGAAATCCCAGCAATAGAAGAAGAACAAGCATTCCTTTTTTAAGGTACATAATCAAGATAGTTATTGTAAAAGCAAAGTAAGTCATCAAAATAAGAACTGGGCGAAGTGTAGGCTAATAAATTTTAAGATGACAGGCGTGCCACTGGTTCCCCCAACAGAATCGGATCATCCACTGGCAACCACTTTCCTTCTTTACCTCCTGCTCCTCTTACCACTCGTTAAGCCCATTTTGTCCACCAACTGTTCAAACTCCGCCTTTTCTGTTGCCGGAATGTCAATGGTAAGAGGATGGACGATTAATTCTACAAAAATGAAACATATTTATTACTTTCACGTTTGTAGAATTAACTAATCATACCCCCCGTTTCAAAAGATGGGGATAAAAATTATTTTATGAAAGGAACCTATCTGGGCGAATTGGAAGAATTGGTGCTTCTGCACGTAGGCATTCTCTATCCGGAGGCTTATGGCGTAGCTGTGATGGACGAAATTGAAAGACAGGCGGGCCGCAGCCTCAACATCAGTGCGGTGCATGCGGTGCTGACCCGGCTGGAAGAGAAGGGCTATCTCAAATCCAAAATGAGCGACCCTACGGAAGAGCGAGGAGGCAGGCGCAAACGCATCTTCCTGCTGACGGCTGCCGGCAAACGGGCATTGGAAGAAGCGAATGAGTTACGCAATCAACTCTATAGCCAGATACCCAAGGTTGCGCTGCAATTCAGATTGGCTTAGCGACAAATCAATCTAATCCTTTATGAAGTGTATCGTTACGATCGTCCTGATAGCTACTTTACTTTCTTTCCGGGTACACGCTCAAGACGTTACAATCGAAATCCCGGAAACCTATGAATTATCCAACCTTGTGCTGGCGCTAACCGAGTATGGGCGACAGGATGAATGGGAAGTTCAGAAGAAATCAGCGTATTATAGAAATATGCTAGCCTTCTTCGAACCGGTTAAAGACCACCCGCTGTTGGATAGCGTCAATTACTCACGTCAAAAATGGGACTCCTATTTGAGTTTCAGAACCGATGCCTATGTGTTCTCCTTTGACAATCAAAACAAACTAAAAAGAGATAAACAGTTTTACACCATTGAGGGAAAAAATGCTTTTGAACAACAATTACCTCTTATCCAGGACTTTGTTCAAAAATCGAATTTCAGAGAGTTTTATAGAAAAAATGCTCCATTCTATCATGACCTGATCGCGCGTTACAAAAAATATCATTTTATTGACGAGACCTACAGATTCCTCGATCAAAGAATCGGCCCACCAAAACAGCGGTCAGGCCAAACCAGGTTCGTTATCGTTCTTTCGCCCTTGGTGCTTCGGATGAATTGTCATCGCACCATCGATGCACAGACAGAAGCTGATTTTCCTTCGGCTACCGAAAATTTCCTCAATACCATCACGCGTGCTTCGCTGGCCCAACGGGTAGTCGACAGTCATATGCCTTTTACCGAGATTGATCACGGCTACATCAATCCTCTGTCGGACCAATTCGCAAAAGCAATTGAGAGGAGTTTCGATCCGAAAAAATGGGAAAAGGAATCTGGATATCAAGGCATTGCTGTCTTTAATGAGTATATGACCTGGGCTGTGTACGAATTATTTCTAAGCGAAAAATTTCCATTGCTCGCTGACTCTGTTTCAATGTTGTGGCAATTGCAAAATGCGTCAAGGGGTTTTATTGCTCAAAACCTATTCTCCAGGAAACTTAAGGAGCTTTATATTCAACACAAAGGCAAGAAGATTGAAAGACTATATACACCCTTATTGAAATGGTGCGAGCAAGTATCCGATATCGCGCAACCATCTTTGATTATTTCAAAAAGCGGGTACAATAAAGTGGATGTGCGGCATATCACGCTTGAGTTTTCAGAGGAGATGGATAAGACCCAGTCATTTAAAATTCAAGTGCATGAGCATCAAAATGGTCGTCCAAGCGGAAAGAAAGAGTTAATTACCATTAACAAACCTGATTGGTCGGCCAATGGGCGCATACTAACTCTTGCATTGGATATTCCCCACAAAAACTTCTCCATCGGGTTGAACGAATGGGGCAACGATGCTCCTCTGTATTCAAAAAGTGGAATCTTGCTTTCACCGTGGAGTTATTTTTTCTGTGAACAATAAGTATTAATCTGATTTGAGAAAGAAAACGTATCAAACCAATCCAATCACCAAACTCGCACCTCCCCGCTGGGCCAACCGCTTTCTGCAGTGGTACTGCCGACCGGAGCTGCTGGAGGAGATTCAGGGAGATGTATATGAATTGTTTGACCGCACCTCCAAACAAAGTAAGCGCAAAGCAGATCTCTATTTCATCTGGAATGTGCTACGGTTTTTCAAATGGTCTAACATCAAGAGAACCCAAAAAAATTACTCATCAAATTCAAGCGCTATGTTCAAAAGCTATTTAGTTACCGGCCTCCGAAACTTACTACGCCATCGGTTAAATGGGGCGATCAATATTTTAGGATTATCGTTGGCTGTGGGCATTGCCGTTACAGCTTTTATTGTGATCGACAATCAGCTTCATGCCGATTACTTCCACGATAACATCGACCGGATTTATCAAGTGACCAGCAACATTGAAGCAGACCAGCGCACGGAAGAATGGAGCGACTCACCTATCCTGCTGGGACCCGCGATGTTGGAAGACCAATCTGCAATCGAAGCGTTTACCCGAATCGAATTCGGTCAGGCTAACGTGCGTCATCGGGAAGATGTGTGGAATGAACCCCTCTGGTTTGTTGATCCTGATTTTTTTACCATGTTCAGTTTCCCCATACTCGCGGGAGATAAATTTCCACTGGGCCATCAGAACCAGATAGCCATGGAAGCCAAACTGGCGAAGAAATATTTTGGTGATCAGGACCCCATCGGCCAACCGTTGTCATTCAAATTCCGTGAGCACGATAAGCAGGAGTTTACGGTAGGTGCTGTATTTGAGCTGCCAACCGGATCATCATTGTATCCGGGAATCATCCTCTCCATGTCCATCTTTGAAGATCTGCGCCCCGACAAAGCCAACGATTGGGCCTATCAGGTGGATGGTACGTTCATCATGTTGCGACCGGGTCACCATATACAGGAGATCGCCAGTCAAATGAAAAGTTACAACGATCTGCAAAACACCGATTCGCCTGAGTGGCAGATCCAGGAATACCGGTTTCGTCCGTTCAAGGGGCTTGCCCTGATCAGCGCTAAAATCATCAGCTCGGTTTCGGAAGGCAGTCAGTTAGAAGGGCTCATTTCCCTGGGTATCATTGCAGGGTTTCTCTTAATTCTGGCCTCCCTCAATTATATGAATGTGTCTGTGGCCACGGTGGCCATGCGCTTAAAAGAAATCGGAATACGTAAAGTTATTGGTGGAAAAAAGCGGGAAATCATTTCCCAATTTTTAACCGAAAACTTTTTAATGTGTTCTTTCGCCCTTCTGTTGGGTGGCATCACGGCTTATCTCTTTTTTCTTCCCGGTTTTAATAACCTGTTTCCGGCCAACATATTGTTTGAATTTTCATCCGGGAACATCATGTTCGTATTTTTTGCCGGCTTGCTCTTGTTTATCGGGTTACTTTCCGGGGTATATCCTGCCTTATACATCGCCTCGTTCCAGCCGATACAGATTCTGCGAGGTCGCGAGAAATTTGGGCAAAAGAGTTTATTCAGCCGTGTGTTGCTCACCTTCCAGTTTATTTTTGCCTTTATCACCATCGTGGGCTCGTTTGTCTTTATCGACAACAGCCTGTATCTGAAAAACAAAGACTGGGGTTATCAGCACGATAATGTAATTGCCGTGCGCGTAGAAGAAAAGGAAAAATACCTGGCGTTGCGCGATCGTCTCGAAACTAATCCACACATTCTCAACCTGGCCGGGACGGACAGGCATATTGGACGATCGAATGATCGGATAACATTTTTGCATAACGAGCAACGGATGGAAACGGTAGACTTTCGGGTGGGACACAATTACCTCGAAACCATGAACATCCGATTGAAAGAAGGGAGATCATTTGATCAAACGATTCAATCTGATCAGGTAGAGTCTGTTGTTATTAATGAAACCTTTGCCAGAAAAATGAGCTGGACCAACGCGGTAGGCCAAACATTTGAATTGGATAGCGTGAAGCGATACGTCATCGGGGTAGTACACGATTTTCATTACGAAGGATTTTATCATGTGCTGGGGCCGGTGATGTTTCGGATGGCTTCTGAAGAAGACTTTAATTTTCTGACGATTCAGGTCCAAGCCGGCCACGTGAATGAAACGTTGGAGCATGTTAAGAAAACCTGGCGAGACATAGCCCCGGATGATAACTTTGATGGATTTATACAAGACGAAGTCTTTGCCTCTTTTAATCAGAATAACAACGCGCATGTGCAATTCCTGACAGTGGTCAGTCTGATCACGGTTACACTGGCCAGTCTTGGTTTATTAGGATTGGTATCTTTTAGCACCACACGCAGAATGAAGGAATACAGCATCCGCAAAGTGATGGGGGCCAACGGGCTGAATATCTTCCGGCTGATGAACAGAGACTACGTGTTTATTTTGCTGACCGCTTTTGTCCTCGGTGCGCCTGCCGGATTTTTCCTGGTTAATCTATTGATACAACAGGTATATCCCGATCCGCAACAACCTAATCCGTACCCATTTATCATCGCGGTATTGCTGATGGCCTTGGCTGTGGGGGTTATTGTAGCTTCACAATTGGTGAGAATTACCCGACAAAATCCGAGTGAAGTGTTGCGAAGTGAATAGGTGAACTTTAAATATGTGTAATAGTGATGAAAAAAGGTCCGCCTAAACTCGCCATCCGCTTTCTGCAGTGGTACTGCCGACCCGATTTGTTAGAAGAGATTCAAGGAGATGCCTATGAATTATTTGACCGGACAGCACGTGAAAGCGAAACAAAGGCAAAACTTCAGTTTCTGTGGAACGTTATCCGTTTTTTTCGATGGAAGAATATTAGAAAACCAAATGTTAACACCCACCATCAACTTACGCTTGATATGATCAGAAACATCTTTACCGTGGCCATCCGGAATTTCTGGCGACAGCCGGGGCATTCCTTCTTCAGTGTGTTCGGCCTAACAGCTGGCTTTACCTGTTCACTACTCATCATGCTGTGGGTGTTGCACGAATCATCATTCGATCGTTTTCATCAGGATGTCAACCGGATATTCAAAGTTCTCACCCATGTGCAGGCGGATGGCAGCTTTCAAACCTACAATGTCGCTGCTTCTGCTATGGATGTTTCTTCCATTCCGGAGGTGGAGTCATTCGTGAGTATTTCTACCGGAACGCGCTGGCCTCACGAACTGTGTTTCCGGCCGGAAGAAAAAGGCAATGAATGTATTTACCTCAATGGCGTGTATGCCAGTGAACAGCTTTTTTCGGTCTTTAACTTTCCTATTGTGGAGGGCGATCCCCATCCGCTCAGGGGCGTTGCCAACATCGCCATTTCACAAAAGATGGCGCAACGATTATATGGCAGCGAGAGCGCCATCGGTAAAACAATCAAAATTGACAACAATGATAAGCGAGTCGTTACCGTTACTTCGGTTTTCAAAAACCCTCCGGTGAATTCATCCCTTCAATTCGACTTCGCGTTGCCCTATGCCATTCTGCAAGCCCAATGGGGAATGAACGAGGAAACGATAGCGCGCAACTTCTTCGAGATATACTTAAAAACCAGCACCGATATCCCAGCAGCTCAACTTACTGAAAAGCTTAATGATGTACGTGTCGTGACGGAAGCTTTGAAAGCTCAGAAGCTCAGTTACCAGGCATATCCGCTTGCGGACTGGCATCTCAAGAGCAAATTTGAGGATGGACGCAACACAGGTGGCAAGATCGAATACGTGGTGCTGTTTAGTGTTATCGGTCTGTTGGTGGTGATCATGGCGGTCATCAATCTGGTTAACATGTCTACTGCGCGTGCCAGCTTGCGTGCCAAAGAGATTGGTATCCGAAAAGTGACGGGAGCGGTGCGCGGAGCGATTGCTGCACAGTTCATGGGCGAATCATTTTTAATGGTCCTTTTTTCGTTCACGCTATCTGTGTTGCTTGTTCAGTTTACGTTACCTTATTTTAGTCAGTTAATCGGGCAACCAATCAACGTCAGCTTGCTTAGCGATAGCCTTCCGTTCTACCTGGTGGGGTTCCTGATTTTGATTTCCCTGCTTGCAGGCATTTACCCGGCCTTGATCATGTCCTCCTTTTTGCCGATCCGTGTATTGAAAAAGCAGCTAACATCTTCGCTCTCCGGCTCTCAGGTCTTTCGCAAGGCATTACTCACGGTGCAATTGACCGCTTCCATTGTCATCATCATTTTCAGCGGTGTGGTATATCATCAGTTAGAGTATGTTGCTGAAAAAAATCTGGGTTTCCGTCACTCCCACATGCTCCGCGTGGAGCCCACCTATCAACTGCTCACCAGGTTTGAGAGCTTTAAAAATGATTTGTTACAGCATCCTTCCATCATCAGCGTGGGTGCCTCTAACGATAACCCACTGCGGGCCTCCGGGGCCAACACCGGTGTGAACTGGCCGGGCAAACCCGGAGATAGCCGCATTGCGTTTCGCACCATTGGCTGTTCATATGAATTTCCGGGTACCATGGGTCTGGAGATTATTGAGGGCCAGGACTTTCAAGCTTCTAAAACAGACACGTTGCGTACTGAAGTTTTGGTGAGCCGCGAAGCAGTTAGAGTCATGGGGCTTGAAAAACCAATAGGGACGGAAATAAAAATTGGCCAGATTGATTGTGTGATCATCGGAGTGGTGAATGATTTTCATACTTCCTCGTTGCACGAAGCCTTGCTTCCTGTCGTTCTCTATCGCCAACACATCACAGCCGCATCCGGACTTTACATTGCTTATCAACCCGGTACCACAGAACAATCGATGAACGCCATCAGTTCTTCCTACCAAACGTTTGAACCTGACTTCACCATGAAGTACTGGTTTCAGGATGACATATTCGATGAGCTTTACAAAACTGAGCAAGTAGCTTCTAAACTCACCTTGCTCTTTACAGTCATTGCGCTCAGTATTTCCGTTATCGGAATTATTGGATTAGCCACATTCAATGCATTGCGCAAAACCAAAGAGATTGGCGTACGCAGGGTGTTTGGAGCATCGGTGATGCAGGTGCTGGGTGTGCTGGCACGCGAGTTTTCGCTCACCTTGCTGGTGGCAATGATGGTGGCGGTGCCGCTCGCATGGTATGTAACCGACCGCTGGCTGCAAAGCTTTGCCTATCGCATCAATATGCCTTGGTGGATCTATGCAGTAACGTTAGTCACCATTGTCCTATTGACGATTTTACTGATTGTGTTACAAGGACTAAAAACGGTGCGTACTAACCCAACAGAAACCTTACGAAGTGAATGAAGGAGTTTTAATAATGAAAATACGGACTGAGCTAATCATGGAGCGTACGCCAGATCAGGTCTTTCAATTCTGTCAGGCCCTGCTGGGCGATTGAGGAAATAAAGACTACCGGCACATCGGTGGGCAATTCCTTTGTAAGCTCACGTTTCAATTCATCATCCAGAAGATCACTCTTCGAAATCGCGAGCAATCTTCGTTTATCCAGTAGCTCGGGGTTATACTTTTTTAACTCCTCCAGCAGGATGCGATATTCATCGCGGATATCGTTCGCATCCGAAGGGATCATGAATAGCAAGACGGAATTGCGTTCAATGTGACGCAAAAAACGAATGCCTAATCCGCGCCCCTCGGCTGCACCTTCAATAATCCCCGGGATGTCGGCCATGACAAATGATTTTTCATCACGATAGGGTACGACACCCAGATTTGGGGTGAGCGTGGTAAACGGATAGTCGGCAATTTTCGGCTTGGCCGCTGACACGACAGACAACAGCGTAGACTTTCCGGCATTGGGGAAACCCACTAATCCGACATCTGCTAATAACTTTAATTCCAGAATCACCCATCCTTCCTGGCAGGGTTCTCCTGGTTGCGCATGGGTTGGAGCCTGATTGGTGGATGTTGCAAAAAAAGCATTGCCTTTTCCTCCGCGGCCCCCTTGTTTTAAAATGATTTCCTGACCATCGGTGTTTATTTCAGCCAATACATTTTCCGTATCGGCATCTCTGGCCACCGTACCCAGCGGCACTTCCAGGATTTCATCTTTGCCCATCGCACCGGTGCGGTCTTGTTCTTCTCCGGCTTTTCCGTCATGACCATGTATGTGCTTTCGATATTTTAAATGGAGTAATGTCCAGAGCTGCGAATTGCCTCTCAGAATGATATGTCCACCACGGCCACCATCGCCACCATCGGGGCCTCCTTTTTCTACGAATTTCTCCCGGTGAAAATGAACAAACCCTGCCCCGCCTTTACCTGAACGACAAAAGAGTTTTACGTAATCAATAAAATTAGGGTTTGCCATGAGCGGGTTTGTTGCGTGGGTCAGATCAAACGCAACGGGTGAAGGTCTATTTAATGATCGTGATGATGCTGTTAAAAATATTTTCAATGGTACCTATTCCATTCACGGTGTTCAGACGTCCCTGTTTTTCATAGTAGGGCAGTACATGCACTGTTTTGGTAAAATACTCCACAATTCGCTTATTCAGTTTTTCCTCCTCATCGTCAACCCGGTTTTCAATGGATCTGCGTTTGGCGATTCGCGAACGTACCTCTTCTTCGGTCACGTTCAATGCCACCACATAATGAATCGCGGAACCGTTTTCTTTCATAAAGCGATCCAGGGCTTCGGCCTGAGGCACCGTTCGCGGAAAGCCGTCAAATAAAAATCCTTTGGCTTGCGGATTTTTATCTAATTCCTCCTTTAACATGGCAATGGTAATTTCATCGGGGACCAGCGAGCCGCTGTTCATAATCTCTTTGACACGTTTGCCCAAAGGCGTATCGTTTTTGGTGTGCCAACGAAAAAGATCACCGGTCGAAATATGTACAAAGCCATACTTTTGAATGAGCTTTTCGCTTTGTGTTCCTTTGCCGGCTCCGGGTGGGCCAAAGAGTACAAGATTGATCATGTCAAAACAGTGTTAATTTCAGTTTTTCAAACAAAAAGGACGGGCAAGATACAGCTAAACAGCTACTTCACCAACCGTTGAAAACAGGTTACAAGTGCTCAGGCTTCCTTGTCTTTTAAGAGTTGTTTATAAATATCTTGATAGTTGCGGCCCCAGCCATCATAGTCCAGACCGTAGCCTACGACAAAATCATTTTCAAGTTCAAAACCCACGTACTTGACATCTATCTTTTTTTCGCGAGCTGGTTTTTTGCGAAGTAAGGCCACCGCTTCCACTGATCTGGCCCCTAATCCACGAAGTTCTTCCATGATTTTTTCCAGCGTTAATCCGGTATCAACAATGTCCTCGATGATGATGATGTCCTGATTAAACAAACTTTCTTCGTGCCCGATTAATGTTTTCAACTGTCCGGTGCTGGTGGTTCCGGCATACGAAGCGATCTTGACAAAAGATACCCGACAAGGAACTTTTATTTCTTTCACCAGATCACTGGCAAACATAAAAGAGCCATTAAGAACTGGCAAAAAGAGGGGATTTTTGTCTTTATAATCGTGATTAATCTGATCGGCCAACTGACTCACCTTTGAAAGGACTTTATCGGCACCAATATGCTTTCTGAATTCGAGTTCTTTTAATTTCATTTGCGCAAAGATAAAATTCCGGCACCAATCGATCAGAAGTATTTACGCAAACGATTGGAATGAACAGTAAAAAACTATTTTCGGTGAAGCTGAACGATGTTTTCCACATGAATTGTATGCGGAAACATATCGACCGGTTGCACAGCTTGTATCACGTATTGATCCGACAGGAGTTGTAAATCACGTGCCTGGGTGGCAGGGTTACAACTGATGTAAACAATTCTTTCCGGGGCGGCTTTTAACAACATCTGACATACATCCGGATGCATGCCTGCCCGGGGAGGATCGGTGATGATCACCTCCGGACTCCCATGTTCCCGGAGAAATGCCTCGCTTAGCAGGTCTTTGATATCTCCGGCATGAAAGGTAGTATTGGTGATGCCATTGATCTGTGAATTAACGTTGGCATCATCAATCGCAGAGGCAACATACTCCAGACCCACCACTTTTTTAGCCTGACGGGCGATGTAATTGGCAATCGTGCCTGTTCCGGTATATAAATCATAGACTAACTCATGTCCTTTCAGATTGGCCATTCGCCAGGCTACCTTGTATAATTCTTGTGTTTGTAGGGAGTTGGTTTGATAAAACGATTTTGGGCCAACGCGAAATTGAAGCGTATGATGCCCATCAGGAGAGATCATGGTCTCTGTAATGTAGGGTAATCCCTTCCAGCAATGAATTTCCAGATCGTGAAAGGTATCGTTGCGTTTGTTGTTAACAATGTAGTTGGTGGAAGTAATCTGAGGGAATGCATCCGTTAACGTTTTGAGCATGAGATCAATCCAGGAGGATTCCTGGGAGGTGACTTGCAGAATGATCATTACTTCGCCTGACGAGGTCGTGCGGATGGTTAACGTACGGAGAAAGCCCGTTTGTTTTCGTAAATCAAAAAAGGGAATCTTGTTTTGAAGAGCTGTTTGACGGGCCAGTAATCGAATGTCATTAGAGGGATCAGGCTGTAGATAACACGTGTTCACATCAAACACCCGGTCATACATTTTGGGAATATGATACCCAAGACCGGACAATTCCTCGTATGAAAGCTCAACCCGTTCTGTTCCGGCCCCAGCAGGAGGGGAGGTTAGCCATTTGTTAGCCGTGAAGGTATAATCAAGTTTGTTTCGGTAATGTTGGATTTTCTGAGATCCAATGATGGGCTGAACTGGTGGAAGAGTCAGGCCTCCGATGCGTTCCAGGTGATCGATCACTTGCTGCTGTTTGTATTTCAGTTGCTCGGCATATTGAATGTGCTGCCACGAGCATCCGCCACACAAGCCAAAGTGTTCACAAAAGGGTGTTGTTCGATGAATGGATGACTCTTCTATGCGTGTGACCCTGGCTTCCAAAAAATTGTTTTTTATCTTCGTTAGCGAAACAGTTACGATATCTCCCGGGGCTCCCCCTTGAATAAAGACCACCCGGCCCTCATGACGGGCGACACACTTACCCTCCGCTGCCATGGAATCAATTCTTAGATGTTCGATCAAATCGCCTTTTTTCATGATGCGAAATTAGCCATAAAAAGTGCCCTTTCAGCAATTCTGCTATTTGCCTATCTTTCACCTTCCTATGAAGCGCATCCTATTCGTTGCATGGCTGATGGTCACTTTTCCAGTGATTGCTTCCCATATTGTTGGAGGGGAGTTTGAAATGATACACATCAGCGGAAATACGTATCGGATTAACCTGATTTTATATTTTGATAAAGTGAACGGAGCCGCGGGGGCGAAGGATCAATTGGTTCAGGCTCAAATCTATCGGAAGCGGGATCGCATTCTCATGCGCGAAGTAAACTTGCCATTAACTCAGGAAGCGGGGGTACCCTATACACAACCGGAATGTAGCCGCGCAGAATTGGAAACGGATCGGCTGGTGTATACTACTACCGTAGAACTGCCGCCCGGAACATATAATGACGCGGGTGGGTATTACATCGTGTGGCAACGATGCTGCCGTAACTATTCGATCACTAATATTGTCAGTCAGAACCCGCAGGCGGGCGGTATAGGAGCCGGTCAGACTTTTTATCTGGAATTTCCTCCAGTAGTTAGTAATGGAGAACCATTTATCAACTCATCACCAAGGCTATTTCCTCCGTTAAGTGATTTTGGTTGTCCGTTCCGACCATATTATGTTGATTTTGCCGGAGTAGACGATGATAATGATTCGCTGGTCTATTCCATGATTACTCCACTGAATACAACCTCGGCCTCGGCTCTGCCAACTCCTTCGCCAGGCCCTTATCCGGACGTGATCTGGCGCCCAGGTTTTGGTCCTACGAATATCATCAATGGGCAACCAGATATGCGTATCAGTACCGATGGTTTGTTGACCTGTACTCCGCAACAAGTGGGACTATTTGTTTTTGCTGTTAAAGTAGAAGAATACCGTTCCGGTAAAAAGATAGGGGAGTCCAGACGTGATTTTCAATTGCTGGTAGACGAGTTTTGTCCTCTTTCGGAGCCACCTAAAATTATGGGCAAGAAACAAGGGGAAACAGCATTTACCTTTGATAATGCCATGAGTGTTTTATTTCCTGCAAACACCCCCGATGATGAGCGTTGTATTCAGGTTCGGGTTTCTGATCCTGATGCTTCACGTGCCGAAGAGAATTTTCAGGAAAAAATTTCACTGCGGGTAGTAGCCCTCAATTTTCGTAACCGGAATTTAAATAATTTGATTAGCCCCAGCGGTATTCATGTGTTACAGAATGGCAGCACAAAAGATTTTACTGTGTGCTTTCCAAAATGTCCGTTTTTTGAAGGAGGCCCATATCAGATTGGAATCATTGCGCAGGATGATGCCTGTAGCTTGCCGCTAACAGACACCTTGCGTGTCACAGTGAACGTACAAATACCACCCAATCAAAAGCCTCAGTTTACCCCGGACATCACGGCCACGATTACCGAAGGATTGGATCCTGTCACCTGGAATTGGGAAGCCGTTGACGTAGATAATGATCCCATGGTTATTTCTCTTTTGCCGGGCAATTTTCAATTGAATAATGTTGGAATGTCTTTTTTTATTGATCAGCAGTCCGCAGGACTGGGCTCGGGTAGACTGGTGTGGGATCCTAAGTGCAATGTGTATGACTTTACCGGGCAAAACTATTTTGAAGTAAAGGTATTGTCCGATGATTTGGACCTATGTGGATTTAACAAACCCGATACGCTTACGTTTAAACTCACGATTGATTTACCGGACAATGTAGATCCCATCATTGATTCGGATCTGACCCTCGCTCCCGATGAACGGAAAATTACAGACGTAGAACGCAAAATAAATGAGTCGCTGGTATTTAAAGTAACGGGTACGGATGCGAATCAGGATTTTCTGGTCTTGGATGTGAAGGGCAAAGATTTTTTATTGAGCGACTATGGAATATCCTTCCCACCCCAACAAGGGAATCAACGGGTAACCTCCTCCTTCCAATGGGATTTGCGATGCGCGAATATTAATCTGAAGAAGAAGAGTGATTTCGAGTTTCAGTTTATAGTAGTCGACAATTCAAATAAGTGTCGCTTTTATAAAGCGGACACACTGGATGTTCAGGTAAAAATTCTACCACCTGATAATGAGAAACCGCAACTGCAACTGCTTTCGTCACCTTCAGCGACTTCATTATCCACTTCTCTTACCTACGAGCTTGGGCAACCCATCGTTTTTCAATTGGAAGGCACAGATGCCGATAATTTTCCATCTCCGGATTTACTAAAATTAGCGCTGAAGAAAGCAGACGGCAACGTGATCCCCACAGGATTTTCTTTTTCTCCGGTCGAGGGATTGGGGAGTGTCAATTCTGTGTTTTCCTGGCAGCCCGATTGTTCAGTGTTTGAAAATGACACGTATACCAATGAATATGAATTTCTCTTCACGTTGGATGACGACCGTTGCTTCAATGCAAAAAGCGATAGTTTATTGGTAAAAGTAACACTTAGAGACGTGGATGGATCAGATACTGAATTTCTCCCGCCCAATGTTATTACGCCCAACGGAGATGAATGCAACGACTATTTTGCTTTAGAAGATACAGATCATTCCGAATGTGGTGATGCCCGGCTCGTTTCTTTGCCCCGTGATAACTGTCTCAATGCCTTTGAACAAGTACAAATTTATAATCGGTGGGGGAACGTTGTATTTGAAAGCCGGCAGCGCGATTTTAAATGGTATGCCCCAGAGGAAGCGGGAGGCGTGTACTACTATCTGGTGAAATACACTCGTCAAGAATACAAAGGATGGCTGTCTGTCCGATACTAAAGCTCAATGACGAGCGCCTGATTTTGCCGGATAAATACTTCTTCACCTTCCCATCGGGTACGAATCCAGACATCCATTTTTCCAAGTTCGGTCAGGCGGTGCCCATCTTTCACTATTTGTATGACGTCAGACCCTGCTGACGGGCCACTCATGAGATAGGTATAGGATTGGTTCGTGATGAGTTGTCTGGAATGACTGATCGTATTAATCTGGATCAGTAACAGCCCCAGCAGAATCAGAAGAGCTACAGCCGGAATCAGCACTCTTTTTCTTCTGATTTTTTGAACAAGGCTAAGAATCAAAAAAAACAACGCGAAAACAGTCAAGGTGAGTTGTATCCAACTACCATTTTTTTTCCATAACAGTGACCACTGGGAGGCCTCGTCTATTTGATAACCCGTCAACTCAAAGCGTTGGGCAAGTTCAGCCATTTTTTCTGGTACCTGTTCATCATCGGAGGCCAGATAATATAGATTGAGATAATATAGACTTTGGCCGATGCGACCGAGACCTTCCTGGATGTAGGCCATTTTTAACAACATGGCTGGCGAATGTTTGCCATTTTTGAGTAATGCCTGATATAATTCGAAGGATTGAGTGTATTGGCGGGCGGTAAACAAGGAGTCGGCTTGAGCGAGAACACGCTCGTTCGCGTGAGCCAAAACAGGCAAGAGAAGCACAGAAAAGGCTATAATTTTTAAAAAGCCGGTTTGTATATATTTCATATTCGTTTACCTTTGTGCCCTCAATTCCGAAAAGCCCTTAATCTGGCTCAAAAATAAGGAATTGAGTGTTAAGATCTCGTAGCTCAGTTGGTAGAGCAATACACTTTTAATGTATGGGTCCTGGGTTCGAATCCCAGCGGGATCACCCAAAAAGCCTCCGATGGTAATATCGGAGGCTTTTTTATGTACTCAAGTGAATTCAAATGCTGAGTAAATTCTGAGCTTTCAATATCCAAGAAAACAATCATCGCATGAATAGTTGCTTGATTTGCTCTTCGTTTTTGGCAGATGATTCTCGTCTAATTTGAATACCCCAAAAGCCTAACCCACTTTCTTTACCTTATCAAAACGCCCAATGAAGGAGCAGTGTTGACAAAAGGATTCGACTCGCACACCACTTAAAAAACCATCTCGCATTTTTACAAATCGTTCGCTGTTGAGAATATGACGCAACGATTGTTCTCTCACATTTCCCAGGGTAATCGCGCCACTCTTATCGAGGCAACACGGCACCACCGTACCATCGGCATGAATGCCGATGTGGTTGACGGTGCCGTGGCAGCGACCGCGTGTTCCCTGATGAGGTAATGAAAATGAGGGCCACTCGAAACGAGAATCAAAATGCAGGTAAAGCCTGTTCCAGATTCTTTTGGATTTGATGGCTCCAGTCTCCACATTCCGATTGATCTTGATATTAAAGTGGGATTCAATTTTAAAAAAAATGGCTTCATTATCAGCATCACTACTTTCCTGATTCCATAATCTAAAATTGATATAGAGTTCGGGTCGTTGTGCGTGGGCGGAGGTTACAAATTCAACTAGGGGTAGGAGATATGGATCCAAATCTCGATCCGGGAAATTATCTTTAAAGGCCTGCAAAGAAAAGTTGACTTGTCGGATGCAGCGTGCCTTCAGAATACGTTCCTGATGTCGTTTGACGAGAATGCCATTGGTGGTCAGATCAATTTGAGTATGATATTTTTCACACACATCGAGTATTTCTGGAAACCTGGGATGGGCCAAAGGCTCACCCAACAAGTGCAAACAGACAATTTCGGCCAGTGGAGCTACCTCTTGAAGTGCAGCCTCAAATTCAGAGACGTCCATGATCTTCTTGTCTTTGTCGACCACTGGACAAAAAGAACACTGCACATTGCAAATGTTAGATATTTCGAGATAAACTCGTTTGAACATATTCTGCTTAACCAAATGCTGATATTGATAAATCCCATACAAATGTAGTTGTCTCCACCCATTCATGATTCAGCTTGGCGCGGAAGATTTAAAAGCACCTGCTATAAAAAAGGAAAATCCATTTGTAGAAACTTAGCCTCCTTTAATTTTTTTCAGATTCCACGACTGGCAGGAAAAGTATGAGAATCTGATGTTAGACGAAGTGGCTTTTAAAATCTCACTCCCCACCTGTCGCGATTTCCATGCGAAAGCCTACGCCATGGTAATTGACAATTTGAATCGAAGGATCTTCTTTCAGATATTTTCGCAACTTGGAAATAAAGACGTCCATACTTCGACCCATAAAATAATCGTCATCTCCCCACACCTTTTTTAAAATCTCTTCCCGTTTTAATACCCGATGCTGGTTATCGCATAGAAGATACAATACCTGCGCCTCTTTTTGGGTTAAGCCCTTTTTCCCATTGGCATGGACCAAAGTAAAAGTGGAGTAATCAAAGGTATAACTCCCCAAAGAGACTTCTTTGGTGGCGGAAGGGGCGGATGTCCTGGTTCTACGAAGAAATACTTCCATGCGGAGATAAAGCTCTTCCATGCTGAACGGTTTTACCAGGTAATCATCTCCTCCGGATGTGAACCCATGAACTTTGTCTTCCAGCATGGATTTGGCGGTGATAAAAAGGATGGGCACCTCCGGATTGCGTTGGCGAATATTCTGCGCCAACGTGAATCCGTCTTTTTTGGGAAGCATGACATCTAACAGACATAAATCAAAATTCTTCTCGGAAAATACTTTTTCTCCTTCCTCTCCATCCACACATAAAGTGACATCATACCCCTTGTGAAGCAGATTGTCTTTTAAAACAAACCCCAGACTGGGATCATCTTCAATCAGTAGTACCCGCGTGCTCATGCATGTATCATTAGTCTCAGTTTTTCGAAATATCTTCACCGGGTAAAGTAACAATAAAAGTAGTCCCCTTACCGACTTCACTTTGCACTTGTATTTTGCCTTTGTGGGCTTCTACCATCAAACGAACATAATTCAACCCCAGGCCAAATCCTTTTACATTATGAACATTACCGGTAGGCACCCGGTAGAATTGATCAAAAATCTTTTTTAGGTGAGTGGGATGGATACCAATACCGTTATCGGCAATAGAAACCTGAATCAGATTACCATGGTTGCGAGTGCTGATGGAGAGCGCTGGTGGTAACTCGCAATACTTAATCGCATTGTCCAGGAGATTGGTAAACACGTTGGTCATGTGCAGTTTGTCTACCAGCGCACGAGAGGAGGAAGCATCAAATGCGAGGGAGAAACTTCCGGCTTTTTGCAAAAGGGCAGGTTGAATATTGTGCAGTGCATCTTTGAGAAGGTCATGAACATTGATAATCTCTTTTTTCAAACCCAACTCTTTTTTCTCCAACCGAGCCATGTGCAACACGCGCTCCACCTGTTGTTTAAGCCGTTGGGTTTCATTTTGAATGATGGTGGCATAACTCAATAATCGTTCCGGCTCCGTTAAAATAGATTTTTCCTGAAGCACACCGGCTGATAAGGCGATGGTTGAGATAGGTGTTTTGAACTCGTGCGTCATGTTGTTGATAAAATCCTTTTGCACCTCTGACAGCTTGCGTTGCCGGAGAATAACCATGAGCGTGTACACAAAAAAGGCAATAACTATGAGTAACACCACGGAAGAGAAAATCCAGATGCCCATCTGACTTGCAATGTTAGCCTCATGACGGGGAAACTGAATGGCAAAGTAGTAACCTTCTTTGGGTTGGGTGACCCATTCGGCATTCGGACTATTAATCGAACGCGTAGGCATCATGGGCGCGGTTTGTACAGCTCCTACCATGCATTGATCCATGCAATCATAAACCCCGTATTCGAAATCAGTAATGTTTCGTTGTGAGAACTCCGTTTGAAGTAATAGCTCCAGCAGCGGGACGTTGATCGGGCTGTTGATTTCGACCACATAATAGTTAGTGGAGACCTGCTGAACAGGGTTGATGCTGGTAGGAGGCAGTTGGTTGGCTTCCCAAATGCGCAACGCCACATTTTGCAAGGCTGTGTTGACATCGCGTTGAAACTGGGTCTCCTTTAAATCAAAGGCCTTCCGTACCCAATACACCTGAGTGGTCACAATGCCCAGGATGCTGATGGCTGCTAAAACAATGATAATTCTGAGGGTAACCCGACTCATGTTACAAAGGTAAAGGGTAAGACTTGGCGTTATTTTTGATTAACATCTAATTAACACTTTTTGGCAGCCCGTTAACAGCTTATTCGAACAAATGAAAACATCTTTGCACCAGTTGACGGAAAAAGCTAAGTTTAACCTTTAAAATACTCAGAATATGAAAAAATGGATGTTTTTGGTGGCAATTATATTAACTGGAGCCACTGGTTTCGCTCAGCAGGCCTCTTCTGCGGCTGATTTTGCTATTGCCGAGTTTACTTCTCAAAATCATGATTTTGGGAAAATTGAACAGGGAGTACCTGTCACCCATGAGTTTACTTTTGTCAATAAGGGGAAAGTACCCATGATCATTACCAACGTTCAGGCTTCTTGCGGTTGCACCACTCCAGACTGGAGCCGTCAACCGGTAGAGCCGGGAGGTCAGGGTTTTATTAAAGCCACTTTTAATGCTGCCTCTGTCGGAGGGTTTACCAAAAGCGTGACCATCACCGCCAATACCGAAACAGGCTATATTCAGTTGATGATTCGAGGAGAAGTAATAGCCGGACCGCAACAGTAACGGTTAGCCAATCAAAAAAAAAGCCAGAGTTTCCCTCTGGTTTTTTTTTGACTCTTGTTTGCTATGATCAGGCAGCCTTTTCTTTTCGAAGATTTACCAGGAAGCCAAAAGCGGCTGCTGTAAAAAACATCAATAAGCTGTAAATGGCGGGAGGGACGCTCATGGCGGAGTTTCCAATAGCGCTGAGCGCGATAAACACGGCCAGGGTACCGTTGTGTATTCCTATTTCCATACCAATAGCTATAGCCTGCTTGCGGCCCACACGAAATAGCAGGGGTACATAATAGCCCACCGCCATGCTGAGGATGTTAAATACCAGCAATGGCCATCCCAAATGACCAATGTTATCAATCAGTACTTGTTTTTCGCGCAGTGTTACAGACACAATGATCGCTACCAACACCAGAGCAGAGATGATTTTGACAGGCTTATCCATTTTAGCAGCAAAACCAGGTGCCCGCATTTTAATGAACATCCCAATCGAAACAGGCACCAGGACAATGGCAAAAACTTCAATCACTTTGCTAAATGGCATTGGGATAAACTGCCCGGCTCCCAAAAAATATTCCATGGAATAATTGACGATGATGGGCAGGGTGAACAACGTGAGCACGCTGTTCACTGCGGTGAGGGTGATGTTCAGCGCGACATCCCCATTGGAAAGGTGGCTATACAAGTTGGCCGTGGCCCCTCCCGGGGATGCCGCCAGTAACATCATTCCCACGCACAATTCCGGTTGAAGACCACTAACAGTGGCCAGCACGAGGCAAATCAAAGGCAGCAGTATCATCTGACTGATCAGCGCGATGGTCATTGCCTTAGGATACTGTGTGACCCTCTTAAAATCCTGAAATGTTAAAGACAACCCCAGGCCAAGCATGATGATGCCCAGAGCCAGTGGGAGAAATAAAGTGGTGGCAGCCGATTGTTGCATACCTGAAAGGTATGATATCTTTAAGGCATGGAAAAATTTGCCTTGCCTATTCAGGTGCGGTGGTCCGATATTGACCAGAACCGACATTTGCGTCACTCTGCATATTACGATTATGGAGCCACTGTCCGTATTGCTTGCTTTTCAGCGCATGGCCTCACCAATCTGAAATTCGAAGAATTGCACATCGGCCCGATTTTGTTTCGGGAGGAGGCGATTTTCAGACGTGAAATTAAGTTTGAAGACCAGGTAACGGTAGATATGGCCGTCACTAAGGCCACTCCTGACTTTTCACGATGGAGCATCCGGCACCACTTTTACAAGAGTGATGGGGTTTTGTCAGCGATCATCCATTTGGATGGAGCGTGGATAGATATCATCAAGCGAAAACTGGCCGTTCCGGATGATTATGTTCGAACCATTTTTGAAGACTTCCCAAAGGATAAGGATTTTACCTGGGCGGAGATGAAGTCAAAATCATAAACGCATGACTAGGATGTAGTAATCCATTTTTCGACAATCTTGGGATAATGCTCATATTCCAACGCATGGACATGTGAGGCAATGGTTTCAGGCGTGTCAGAAGACATGACATTACAGGAAGCCTGAAAAATGATCTGGCCTTCATCATAGTGCTCGTTTACCAAATGAATGGTGATACCGGTTTTGCTTTCACCCGCGTTCTTGACAGCCTCATGGACTTTCATTCCGTACATTCCTTTGCCCCCGAATTTTGGTAACAAAGCCGGATGAATATTGATGATGCGATCAGGGAATGCCTGAATCAGATTTTTGGGAATCAACCATAAAAAACCTGCAAGGACAATGTGTGTCACCTGCCGGGTTTGCAGCCACTGGACCACTTCATCGCTTTCGCGGAATTGCTTCCGGTCAAAGACAGATGTTTCCACCTGATGATTTTTAGCACGTTGCAAAGCATAAGCGTCTGCGTTATTGCTTAACAAGGCAACCACCTGAATGACCGGATTATTTTTAAAGTACTTAAAAAACTCTTCAGCATTGGTGCCACCACCAGAGGCAAACAGGGCAATTTTTTTCATGAAGAAAATCGAAAGGAGTAAAGGTAAAATTTCTTTCGTTATCGGATAAGGGACATACTCAATACACCGAGCAGCATGATTATTTTACAAAGCTGGCTAAGTCTGTAAAACTCAAGTTTGGTATCTGCCCGATGAAGTCGGACCGCCAATATGAAAAGAGGCACAAATAGGGCGGGCAAAATGTAAACATATGGCAGGGCGTCAAACCAGATGTTCAGGATGATGACACTGATGATAAAAATACCCAGCAGGAAGTAAACGACTCTTTTGGTTTTGCGGATACCCCAGACAATCGGCAACGTTCGGCAGCCAAAAGTATCATCACCGCGTAAATCTTCCATGTCTTTAATAATCTCCCGTACCAGAGTAATGAACAATGCAAATAAGGCGTAGACGTAGATGAAGATGGAATGACTCTGGTACAGAACTTCCACCATTAGTACAGCCGCACCCGTCAACAGGCCAATCGCCAGATTACCGATGAAAGGAAGTCTTTTCAGTTGATTTGAATATACCCACAGTAAAAATGCTGAAAAGAAATTGGCGATTCCAACCACCCATCCCAACAGGAGTCCCAGGACAACACCCGCCAGAGAAAGAGCGGTATGTAAAAGTAAAGCAAACCTTCGGGGAAGCCATTTGCCAACGATCACCCGGTCTGGTTTATTGACCAAATCGATTTTCACATCATAGTAGTCGTTAATGATGTAGCCGGCAGCAGCAATGGCTATTGTGGAAGATGACAGAATGAACAACCGCCAGTCAAACAATACCTCCGATGAGATCAGAAACCCCGCAGCGCAGTATTGCGTCAACCCAATCATGAGCAGATTCCAAAAACGGGTGAGTTGCAACAAGACGGCAACGACTCCTGGGCGGGCTGACATTGAACAAAGGTAACCCGATTACAACAGAAAGTTCAAATCAAGTTTTTGTGAACATGAATCCCAAAAAAATGGAATTTTTGGTCATTGACAGATGCTACACAACATTCATTGAATAAATGTCAGGTGAATCCCGATCAAATCGGAATCCACCTGGCGCACTTTAGTAAATTTGGGTAACACGTCAGTCACTAAAATCGCAAACCGATCATCAACAGGAAATTTCTTCCGGCTTGCGGATAGAAAAAATTCTGCCGGTATTCGTTCCCCGCTCCTCCGAAGTAGCCATACGTAAACCCATTCGACTCGTATTCTTCGTTGAACAGATTGTTGACTAACAGGCTTATGGAAATTTCGCGCATCCAGGATGGCCGCAGCGCATAACTTACCCGCAGATCGTTCACGAAATACCCTTCCAATTGACGATTTGTATGAGAAGTATTATCTAAAAACTGGCGTCCCACATATTTCGAAAGCCAGCCGATTTCCAGACCATGTATGAACCGATAACTCAGCAAAGAGCCGCCAATCACGTTAGGCGAAAACGATATATCTGTGTTGGAAAAATTGTTTCTGATTTCGGTAAACTCATCAAAGGCTACGCCATAGTCATACAAGACCTCTGTGAAGCGTTTGATTTTGTTTTGACTGATGGTCAGATTGGCACTCCACGCCCAGCGGCTGCCCCATTCAAGAGAACCATCAAGTTCTACCCCCATGCGATAACTTCGATCAACGTTGGTACGGATGGCAGCCCCCACATCATTGATCGCACCGGTAAGTACGAGTTGATCCCGATAGTTCATGTGATAAAAATTGACATTCAAGGCATGACCGTCCCCTTTTTTTCTCCATCCCATCTCCAGGTTGCCCAGCGTTTCATGCCGGGGGGTTCGAACGGTTGATCCATCTACAAAGTCATCCCGCACGGGTTCGCGGTTGGCGATGGCATACGAAGCATAAAATTGTTGCTGTGGACGGTGCGTATACGTAATTCCGGCTTTGGGATTGATAAAATTAAACTCCTGAGCGATGTCAAAATCAACCTGACGGTTTTCCCGTCCAGAGGTTGCATACATGATTCTCCGGTACTGCAGGTCGCCAAAGACTTCGATCTTATCGGTGAGTGGATAACTTGTTTTCCAGTAAACATTAAAATCTGTTTTAGTGCCCTGATTAAAATAATAGCGATAGTCCTTTTCAACGCCCATGGGTTGTGCTGACCAGATAATTTCTCCGAAATGATCGCCATCGTAACGATTCCATCCACCTCCCAAAATGGTTGATAGCCGACCCTTTTCGTAATTGGCTGACCACGTCAGTCCATAAAAGTGATTGTCAAGCCAGCGTCTCCGGACCAGATCGGAGGAACCAAATTTTTCTGCACCTATTTGTACGGTATCCAGGCCGTAAGCGCGGTAGGAGTTGTTATACCGGAATTCTTCAAAAAATCCACGTCCGCGGGTGTAGTGTAAGGCTCCGTTTACCGTTAGTGAACGTGAAACCCGATGAACCGTGTGCAACTGATAGTGATCCTGCTGATAATCGTCTACCTGATTAGGATAAGTATATACGTTAAACGTGCGGCTGCCGGAGTTGAGTAAGTTTTGAGCCTGATCATTATTCCATCCTTCGGTCAGAATGGTTTCTTGCATGGCATCGGTATCTCCGCGTAAGCGAGATTCGGGTACACCATACCAGCTTTGGTAGGTGATTTCTTTTCCACCAAAGGCGATGGCTTTAACCATCGTTTTTTTTCCATAATACCCACCGGCCAGATAATAGGATTTTAAATCAGAGGAGGCCCGATCGATGAACCCATCGGAATTTATTTTGGAAAGTCGGCCATCAAATGTAAACCGGTTATTGATTAATCCCGACCCAAACGCCACGGTATGCCGCCACGTATGAAAGGAACCATAAGAGTTCACCACCTCTGCATAGGCAGAATCGTTTCGGATATTGGTTTGAAGATTAATAGATGCGCCAAAAGCGGCAGCACCATTGGTGGACGTGCCCACGCCTCGTTGGATCTGAATACTATGAGTAGAAGAAGCGAGATCAGGAGTATTTACCCAAAAAACATTTTGACTTTCGCTGTCATTTAGTGGAATACCGTTGATGGTAACATTAATCCGGGTAGGATCGCTTCCCCGAATACGAAGACCGGTATAACCAACTCCGGCACCGGCATCGGAGGTGGTCACTACCGAAGGAGACCAATTCAGTACAAAAGGCAAATCCTGCCCAAAATTTTGTTTTTGAATAGCCTTTCGGTTGATGGTTGTGAAGGTGGTGGGTGCATTTTCTTCTGCCCGTGTTGCGACAATCAGTACTTCGTCTGTCATCAGCACGCTCTCTTCCAAAATAATGATCACTTCCTGGCCACTTGGCAACAACATCCGTTTGGTTTGAAAACCGATAAATCTTACTTCGGCTTCCTCCGGGGCAGAAGTTGAAAATTGAAACTCACCTCTGGCATTGGTCACCACCGTGACACCGGTTCGTATCAACGTAACGGTGGCACCGGATAATGGCTCCTGATAGGCGTCTTGCACAATTCCGCGTAACGTTACCTGCGCCTGTGTTGGAAGCATGAGCAAACAAGCGACAGCTACATTCAAATATTTTAACATTTTACTTTTGGTTTAAACTTGCAGAGCACACAGGGGAATGTGGTGCGTATGTTTAACCTTGCCTCCCTTCGGCCGCATTACCGGCATCAGGTTCTATGGGTATGATCTCAGCCCGAAATTTTTAGGCACCCCTTGTCGCGAACCTTTCGCAACGATGCAAAGGTATAGTCAAGTTTCGTTACTTTGCAAGAGCCTAACCTTTAAAAGCATGTTTAAAGCCACCGTCAATCAAAAAACCTACGAAATTGAAAGCGCAGATAACGGACTATTAGTGAATGGATTACCCATGTCGTGGGATGTGCTTGAGGTGTCAGATGGATATTTTCATATTCTTTATAACCAAAAAAGTTTTGTAGCCGAAGTGGTCAAGACAGAGCCTGCCTCCAAAACGGTAGTCATAAAAATAGACGGGCAAAATTACACCGTTGAGCTAAAGGATAAGTTTGATGTTTTATTGGAAAAAATGGGAATGATCCAATCGGGTGTGAGCAAGGTTAACCACATAAAGGCACCGATGCCGGGGCTGATCATTGATTTAAAAGTAAGCGTAGGGGATCGCGTAAAGACGGGGGATCACTTATTGGTTCTGGAAGCCATGAAAATGGAAAATATTTTAAAATCTCCCGGAGAGGGTGAGGTGAAAAAAGTGACGGTGAAGAAAGGCGACAGTGTGGAGAAAGGGCAGGTGTTGGTCGAGTTTTAACTTTAAACAGCATAGAACTATCTCCCAACAGAACTGAATGGCTGAAATACAGCCATCTTAAATTGACTACTTGTTCGTAACCTTTGAAATCCGGTATGACCTGGTAATCCCCTCAGGGGTATATAGCAGAATAATGTATACTCCATTAGCCCAGTCAGTGCATTTCAATGTTACTTCTGATTCAAAACCAGTCTTAAGTATTTGAATCCCATTGGCGCTTTTTACTTCTAATATAAGCTTCGAATTATCCTTACTTTGGACAGTGATTTCGTCTACGGCCGGATTAGGGTAGATCGCAAAATCAGCATTTGGCTCTAGTCCGGTGATTACAACAACAACTGAATTCGAAATAGACGTACAGCCATTAGTAGCAGTAGTCTCGACTTGGTATGTACCAGAGCTTAAGGGTGTATACGCCCCTGCGGACTCCTCAACAAATACATTATCCCTAAACCATCTATGAGATAGCCCATCGGGTGGAATTAAGTCTTTTCCATCAAATTGCAGCAAGCTTGAAGGAGGGCTCAACACGTTCACGTGTATTGAGTCAGAGAAAACTGACCAGCAGCCGATGACATTTGCAACACGGACTCCAAATTTTCCGGCTTGTTCAACTGAAATTGATGAATTTGAACTGCCGTTACTCCATTCGTAAAAAGTAAACGAATTAGTGGAGAGGATCGCTTGTGTGCCTTGACAGATATCGAACGAGGGGCTTACTTGAATTATTGGTTTATTTGGACGATCGTGAAACACCAGTGGATATTCGGGGCTTGGTTCGGACCAACATCCGTTTTTGTCACGGACACGTAATGTGATAGCAGAAATATCAGAGCTGACTTGGATCTCAGGCGTATTTGCACCCGTACTCCATTCATATGCATCATGCTCAGATTCACTTGAAACAACGGCCAAGTCACCTTGGCACAACGGAAGAGAACTCCTTAGACTAATTGTTGCCTGGGGCTGAACATTAACGGTGAGGAGCTTGGAAAAGGTACTCTCACTCCCTAAGTTATTTCGAACGACTAGTCTGACCAGATATTGACCTGACGCGGAAAACGTATGTTTAGGGTTACGCAATTGGCTGGTCGCACCGTCACCAAAATCCCAACTCCACGCATCGATTGTTGTGCCATTTTGGGCGGTTGATAAATCCTTAAATGAAACTTCTTGTTGGGCGCAAGAGCCTCTGTGGCTAAAATTTGACCTGAACTCATGACCAATCTTTGCCGTAAAAATGTTGTAATCAACAAATGGCGTATTGGTTCTACTGTAGAGATTAAATCCATCTACAGTCATAAAATCAACAAAATAACCGTTAACAAATAGTTCTTCCTTATCGTTGGCTACTGCCCATAATCGGATATGGTTAGACGACATCCGTTTAACCCATCTCGGTCTTCCTTCACTGTCAATCATGAATATATAATTCCCGAATACGGGAAGCGGAATTGCACCCAAAGAGGCTGCACGAGGAGATTGAACTGCTGTAAAGTAAACAGAGCCGTTCGAGGTGAATAATTCATTAATCAAAACAAGTCCCACAGATCTCAAAAGCCATTTCAAGTTGCCATCAAAGTCAACCTGAAGAATGAATGTTGCAGACCCACCACCAAGTTCGCGACCAAAAACACGATAAGCATCGCCAGAAACCATTCCAGCAACGACAATTCCTCTGTCGGTTATCAAAAGTTTTTTGATGCCAAATTGCATCAATTGTTCAGTAATGATGTGCGTCCATTTTTGGGTGCCAGTGGAATTAAACGCTGACAAAAAAAGCGTTGTCCCTTCATACGAAAGAGTATAAAATGTACCATCCTCATCCACCTCGGCCTGAATAACTTGTCTCGGTAGATTAATCTGGGACTCAGTCAAGATATTACCTTGAGGATTAAATTTCTTTACTTGAACCTGTGAGAAGTAATTACATGTGACCACTAATTCATTGGCTGCATTAATTTGAATACTGCTGATTTCACCTCCAGATCTGAAAAGATAGTGCCATATATATTGTCCTGTGGTACTTAGTTTAACTATTATAGGGGTATTCACTCCGGATATCTCACGACCTCCAATTTTTGGGTTTCCGTTAAGATTTGCCGACATGTAATAGTTACCCAAATTGTCTTGCTTTAAAAGTGGAATTCCCAGCGAACTGGTTTCGCCTTCCGAGACAAAACGTAATAATTTTTGACTTTCTCCATTTTGATTGTACTCAATAAGAAATTTATTGAGACTTGAGTTACCATCAGGCAATGTAACTCCCCCACTGATCACGTTTCCACTCCCATACTGTCCCCAAGCGAGCACCTTTCCGTTCGGATTTACTGAAACTCCATTTCCTTCTGTCCATGTATTTGATTCCGTTATGTCAGCCCAGAGCACTTTAGGAGGAATATTCGGCTCGTTCCATACAGCAGCCACAACAGGCACTTTTGGACTGGCGCATCCGATTTCGTTCACAGCCTGCACATAGAATTCCGTAGTCGTTTCAAATTCCCTTGTTAGCTTGGTGCCAACGTGAACCGATGTTGGATTCCCGGGTTCAAACCAAAAAATACGTTCTCCGGCTCGCACGGGAACGCTGGCATTCAAAACTAATTCAGCGGGCCCTTCGTCACTGGTTGCTCCCACAACTGTAGGGTGAGAAGGTGTAAAATACTTGATTGTTGTTATCGTGCTAATTTGTTCACTTCGACACCCTGTCTCATCCAAAGTGAATACAAAATACTCCCGTGTTGTATCTGGGTGAACATGATAGTGTCTGAAGCTCGTTCTTGTCCAATAAGGTCTTTCCAAGTCATTGGGGTTAACCCAATTGTAGTTATGAGTCGGATCGAGCTGGATGTCAATAAAATCGCTGCAATAGCGAATGGTCGTATCCGGAATCGGGTCGGGAGGGCTTTTTATTGTGACAACTTTTGCTCGGGAGGCAGTCGCCCCGGATTGATTGGTAACGGTTAGCGTTACCGTGTAGGTACCTGGTGTTTTGTAAAGGTGCGAAGGGTGGCGAAGGTTAGACTCGAATCCATCGCCAAATGACCAGCGCCAGGATACAATATTTTTCCCGCGTGCCTGATGTTTAAAAAACACACTATCACCATTGCAACAACTGAGAACCTTGATTATTATGCTGCTCAAGTGTTTGATTTTGATGACGATGGCGATGACGATATCATTGCCAGTTGTTTTTTTTGATCAAATCCAGATGCGGGTCGCCATTTATCTTGTCAACCACCATTTCATATCGGTTCACCGCGCCTCCGATAGCTAAAGAGGTCTTTGTAAACACTCCTCCTCCTTGATTCTCATAAAGATCAGTTCCGCACCAAAAAAAACAACTGGCAATGATATCGTCATCGCCATCGTCATCAAAATCAAACACTTGAGCAGCATAATAATCAAGGTTCTCAGTTGTTGCAATGGTCTGCATGCTGAAATTACCATTTTCGTTCTTCAGCCAAACGATCTTGTCATTCGAATGGCCGAAAACAACGACATCCAAATCATCATCGCGATCCAAATCAGAGAGCTTTACATAAAGCCACTCTCCATTAAAAAACACACCAGGGGTTATGGTCGTACCATTCATGTAAACACCACCTTGATTTATTGATACAATGTCCAAATTTCCATCATGATTAATATCCGCCACGTCCATACTAGGACCAATGGAGGCAAGGTGTGTAGCAGCTTCCCAGCTATCTAGTGGGTATTTGTTAGTAAGTAAGTCGTTTTGGCCACCAGTACGGCAAACAAAAACATCGTGATCTCCGTCACGATCAAAATCGACCGAGTATAATGTTACTGCTACTACGCTTGTTGCAGAACTCAAAAGAGTTTGGGGATTTTGAAACACACCGCCTCCAAGGTTTTTCCAGAGATTAACCCTTCCAAGAAAATCATCAACGGCTATCACATCCTGATCGCCATCCTTGTCATAATCTAATGAAATGATACTCTTGGCTTTAAAATCCGGTCCTTCGTTTGGAAAGCGGATTGGCAGGCCAAAATTTCCACTTCCATCATTTTTTACCCATTCCAATTCACGGGATGAACTAACTACGTCTACATCTCCATCTCCATCGAGATCACCTGTAGCCACACTGTAGGGCAAGTTTAAGTTATGATAAACAAGTTTACCTTGTCCAAATTGACCAACCACCAACGTAGTTGACCACAGAAGAGTTAGTATTAAGGTGATTGCAGCCCTCATTTAAATCAAATTTAGAGAATTCTAACCGGTGCTGTATTCCAGACACCCGATTTTTTGCTGACGATTGTCACTTAGATATGAATGACTCCGTCAAAATTCATTTAATTCATAATATATTTGAGCAATCAAAGAAAGACGGGTCTGCATGAAATACAAACGCATTCTGCTCAAACTCAGCGGTGAAGCGCTGATGGGTTCCAAAAACAGTCATATTGACCCGGCCGTGCTGGAGCAATACAGTGAAGAAATCAAAACCGTGAAGGAAGCGGGCGTGGAACTGGCCATCGTGATCGGGGGTGGAAATATTTTCCGGGGAGGACAGGCCGAGGCGCTAGGCATCGACCGCGTGCAGGGCGACTACATGGGCATGTTGGCCACCGTTATCAATGCTATGGCTCTTCAAAGCGCACTGGAGCGCCACGGCCTATACACCCGCCTGATGGCAGGTATAAAAATGGAGCAAGTGTGTGAGCCATTTATCAGACGAAGAGCCATCCGACACCTGGAAAAAGGACGCATCGTGATTTTTGGAGCCGGCATCGGCAATCCCTACTTTACCACCGATTCTACTGCCAGCTTGCGGGCCATTGAGATTCAAGCGGGTGTCGTGCTAAAAGGCACCCGGGTGGACGGGGTTTATGATAAAGATCCTGAAAAGTTTAGCGATGCCGTTCGTTATAGCCAGTTAAGCTTTCAGGAAGCATATCAGAAGAAGTTGAACATCATGGACATGACAGCTTTTACGTTATGTCAGGAAAACAAACTACCCATTATCGTATTTGACATGAACAAGAAAGGCAACTTGCTTAAGATTGCCAGGGGTGAAGAAGCAGGAACCTTAATTAGCTGATCGCACGATTTAAATCTGTAAACGAATATGGAAGAACTAGAGCTATATCTGGAGGACGCCAAAGATCAAATGAACAAAGCATTGGTTCATGTGGGAAATGAACTTTCGAAAATCAGAGCTGGCAAGGCTAATCCAAGCATGCTGGATGGTATACAGGTACCTTATTACGGAGCCATTAGCCCACTCAATCAGGTATCGTCTATTACCTCTCCGGATGCACGCACGCTTTTTATAAAACCGTGGGAAAAGGGATTGATACCGGAGATTGAAAAAGCAATCATGGTTGCCAATTTGGGATTAACCCCCCAAAATGACGGACTGCAAATCATCATTAACATTCCCATGTTGACGGAAGAACGCAGACGACAGCTTGTGAAACAAGTAGGTCAGGAATGTGAGCATGGTCGCGTGAGCATCCGAAGCATCCGGAAGGAGACCAACGAAAGCCTGAAAAAAGTTAAGGGTGTATCTGAAGATGATGTTAAGAATGCCGAGGAGACAGTGCAGAAACTAACGGATGAATACATCGCTAAAATTGATGGACTGCTGAAAAAGAAAGAAGGTGAAATCATGACGGTGTAGACAACCGTTTATCCTTATGCATCCGATTCTTTTTAAGCTGGGCTCCCTGACCATTTACACCTACGGAGCCTGTATTGCACTGGGTGCTATCCTGGGATTCTCTTACATGACCTGGCAGGGTAAAAAGCAATATGGCTTTACCTTTGATCAGGCCAATACACTTTTTATTTTATTGGTCACCGCCAGTATCATCGGAGGAAAATTTTTCCTGATTTTTGAAAATCCGTCTCTCTATCTGGGCCATCCCGGAAAGTTGATTTCAGGCAGTGGTTTTGTTTTTTATGGTTCACTGTTGTTTGCCATCCCTACCATGTTGTGGTATTTCCGAAAATACCAGTTGCCGGTGCGGGGGATGCTGGACATCATGGCCGTGGTTACCTGTCTGGTTCATGGAATGGGCCGGATCGGCTGTTTGATGGCGGGATGTTGCTATGGCAAACCCACTGTTCATGCCTTTGGTATTACATTCACCAACCCTGCATGCCAGGCTAATCCGTTGAATGTAGCTCTTCATCCAACGCAGATATATGAAGCCATGCTGATCTTTATTCTGATGGCCGTTTTGCTTTTTCTTCGGAGCAGAAAGCGTTTTGATGGACAGTTATTTCTCATTTACTTGATGAGTTATGCCGTAGGGCGGGGAGTTTTGGAAATGTTCAGAGGCGACCTCCAGCGCGGCTTTTTGATCAAAGATATTCTCTCGCATTCACAGTTTATTTCGTTGCTGATCATCGCGGTGGCCATGTTCGTGTATGTGAAATGTAACAGAAAAGGTACCTTCGGCTCATCTAAACACTAGGATCATGGAAGAACAGAGCTTCATCAAACGGACTTTACAGACAACCACTAAGATTGTGAAACGATTTTTAATCGTAGCCCTGGTGGTAGGATTAGGTGTGCTGGCCTTTTTGTATTGGGGGGTGTATGAAAGTGGGGTGATGGCCGGAAAAGTTCTTCGGATTACTGAAAAAGGTATTTTGTTTAAGACATACGAAGGGAAATTAAATCTGGAATCGTTTGGCGCTTTGAAAGGCGCAAGCCCGATTGCCGAAACATTTGACTTTTCTGTTACCTCGGATCAAACAGAGGTAATAGGAGAATTGCAGGAGGTGGCCTTGAGCGGAGAGCGGGTCAATCTTCACTTTATAAAGCGATATGTTCGTTTCCCATGGCGAGGAGATACCAAATACTTTATTGAGAAAGTGGAACGGGAAAAAAAGTAACATGCGAGATTCAACCATTATCATTTACGGCTCTTATGGATACACGGGCCAATTGATCACACAGGAATGTAAATCCAAAAACCTTTCTGTAATTCTTTCAGGTCGCAATCGCGAGCAACTTCAACGTCAAAGTGATGCCACCGGATATCCGTTTGAAGTAGTGGATATAGCTGATCATTTGGCGCTGGTTCGTTTATTGAATCGAGGAAAAGTTGTCATCCACTGCGGAGGCCCTTTCAGACACACGGCCCAGGCGATGGTCAATGCTTGCCTCGAGACGAAGACACACTATACAGATATCACCGGAGAGTATCAGGTCTTTGAACGGTTGGCAGCACACGATCAATCGGGTAAAGATGCGGGAATTATCATCATGCCGGGTACCGGCTTTGATGTAGTACCGTCCGATTGTCTGGCTCTTCATATAAAAAACCGATTACCTTCGGCCACGCACCTTCAGTTGGCGTTTGCGATGTCAAAAGGCGGACTGTCACGAGGCACAAAAAAAAGTATGACTGAAGGATTGGGAGAGGGAGGCTGCATCAGAAAAAACGGAAAGCTGGAACGGGTGGAGTTGGGGGATAAGCACATGGTCATTGATTTTGGTTCCTTTAAGACCCCCACGTTGTGTATTCCCTGGGGTGATATTTCCACGGCCTGGCGAAGTACACAGATACCCAATATTGAAGTATATACCGGTGCTACTGAGGGCATGATTAAGAATGCCAGACGGACGCGCTATTTCAATTGGCTCTTGCGAATGAGCTGGGTAAAAAAGCTGATGCTTCGAAAAATTGATAAGCAAAAGCCCGGACCCAGCTCTGAAAAATTGGAAAGCGGACGCAGTTACCTATGGGGAAAGGCCTGGGATGATGCCGGCCGTTCCGTGGAAAGCAGATTGGAAACAGTTAGCGGATATAAGCTGACAGCGCTAACTTCTGTTTTGATTGCTGAAAACATTCTGCAAGGGAATTTTAAAACCGGTTATCAAACTCCCGCCATGGCCTATGGCGCTGATTTGATTTTAGAAGTAGGAACAACCCATTTGAAAGATTTATAAACGATGGTGATGTCTTTTAGTGGTGTCGTAGCCTATAAAAAATCCTGAGCAATTGGATCTGTTACTTTAATCTCTTTTGCAATTAAAGTATAACCACTGATGAAACTTGTTTTCTTTGCAATCCTGCTGACCTTATCAACTATTACATGGGGTCAAAGAAAGAAAGTCTGTTTTTCTATGGATGACTTACCCCTGGTCACCTATGGCATTTCAGATTCAGCTTATCAAAGAAATCTAACAGCTAAGATTATTACATCGCTGAACAGAAATAACATTCCTGCCATCGGTTTTGTAAATGAAATCAAATTGTATGATAAACATAATACGTCAATCCCCTGGCAAGCCAACTTGTTAGAACGTTGGGTAGATGGTGGGTTGCAACTGGGTAACCATACCTACTCACATCCGGACTATCATGCTCTTTCATTTGAAGCGTTTAGTCAGGATGTCTTAAAAGGTGAAGTGATAACAAGAGAAATTCTTAACCGGAAAGGTTTGTCACTTACATATTTCAGACACCCATTTCTTCATACGGGTAATTCAAAAGAGAAAAATGATTCACTGAACATCTTTCTTTCTGACCATGGCTACACCATCGCTCCGGTGACTATTGACAATGAAGATTACCTGTTTGCACTCGCATACAAAAGAGCAAAAGATAAAGAAGACATTACTTTAATGAAAAAGATAGGCTCCGATTACCTTGACTATATGGAAAGCAAACTCAAGTATTTTGAAAGACAGGCTGATCTACTTTTTGGCAGACAGATCAACCAAATTTTGTTACTCCATGCGAATTTGCTGAATGCGGATTATCTGGATTCGCTAGCAAAGATGTTTCTTAAAAACAATTATGAGTTCGTGACCATGAAAGAAGCACTGGAGGACAGTGCATACGAAACAAGCATAACCGTCTATGGCAAATGGGGTATCTCCTGGATTGACAGATGGGCTCTTTCACAAGGCAAGAAGGGAGATTTTTTCAAAGGCGATCCGATGATCCCTGATTACATCAAGAAATTGGTTGAATAAGCATCTGCCATCTTTTAAGAATTATGGCTGCTCCAGCAAGATAGAGCAGTGGCTAAGTAGCTTTATTGTAGGGTTTATCTTTTGTCTTTTTTTAGAATTAGGTTTTTAACAAACATCATCTGCCGGTCAAAGCCATCAACTAAATCCTGTGGTTGTACTTCTACCACGTGATCTGGCATGGTACCTCGCCCACGCTGATAGCCAGGCCGAGTGGCATTGTTGTAGTAAACCAAGGGTGTGCCCACCCGAATCTTTGAATGAGGTAAATTTATATGGATAAAGCTGGCCCCATTTCCTCCCTCATACGCTCCGGCTGCCTCCATTCCTACCATGGTGCCAACCTGATACGTCTTGCAAGCGGCCAAGAATTCTGATGCCGTGGAAAAGGAACGTTCATTTTGTAAGATGTAAACGTTCCCCTTAAATCGATTTGGTTTGGGAGATTGGGGCCGCAAGTCAGAGGAAAATTCTTCTTGCAATGAAAACGTACCGTCTTGTACCCTCTTCAGCTGCTTTTTTGCATTCTCTTTGTCTTCTTCCGAAAGGTCAGAAAAGGCTAGGAATTGAGAATTATCCGTTACGGCATGCATCTTCCGATAGTATCGCACGGCCGTATCTTGCTTCATTAGGTAGGTGAATAGTTCAATGCCTTGAACGTCCCACCCGCCTGAGTTGCTCCTCACATCAATTATCAGGTTAGTACACTTTCTGTCACTCATTTTTTTTAGTGACTCGTTCATAAATTTTTGCATACCCAATTTAGCTTCCTCCCCGTTATTCATGCCTTTGCCACCAAAACCATCAAAACGAATCAGTGCGGTAGACGGAACATCCTCTGGAAATGACAACCGCCACGGCTTTTTATGTCGTTGATTATAGAGTTGGTTAGCTTTCTGGTTGATTTTATTTTTAACATAAGCCCCTTCTGTGATGCCATATTTTTGCGCTGGGACGGATGTTCGATATATCTGTCCATCTAACTTTTTAAACTCAAGACGAAACGCAGTTGGCCTTTCGATCAAAGCGTAGTAAAACAGGCAAAATAGCCCACCTTGCAAAGCTGTATTTTTTGATAGCTCTATAAACCCATCCGACCAGTAGTGGCTCCTGATTATGTTCATCACACTATCCATAGAATGGTTATTAATGCTCGTCAGCTCATATCCGAGGGTAACTTGCTTGTCATTACTGCCGTTAAAAATGACAAATAGTTTGCCGTCAATTGGAAATAGGAAAAACGGAAGCGTCCCAATGTTCTTGATATAACCATTGAAATTTTCGGTAGGCAAAGCATTGGTATGAGCACAGCGGATGTCGGATACCAATGCCGTAATAATTTTATAGAATTCATAAAAAGGCAATGGCTTGTTTAGTAAATTATGGGTACTGTCAAGTTTAGACTCCATCTTTTCTTTCGGTGTATATCGATAAAGACCCGGATGCGTTTCTGTCAGTAGCCTTCTCAGATAGCTAAAGTCTTGTTGCATCTGCTCGGGTGAGAGGGTTTTAGTAGCGAGTGTATCCTTCTGCCCAAAATTGACTAGTGGGCAAAGCAGGAAAATGAGAATCAGGTAGCGGATGTGAATCATGACGTTTTTTGGGTCAAAGGAATCAAATCCTGATCTTGTTTTCTGCTCAAATCTAGATTTGAGAGCTTATTTATGAGGTTTAAGGGCTTGATGAGCCAAAAACTCAGTAGGTGAATAGCCAGTAAACTGTTTGAATGTCCGTTGGAATGTGGCCTGAGAGTTAAATCCACATTCAAAAGCAATACCGGTTATGGTGAAATGTTCAGGAAATGATTCAGTTAATCGTTTTTTTACCTCCTCTACCCGAAACTCGTTGATATATTCGTTAAAACTTTTTCCCAGATGCTGGTTTAGCACGGCAGAAACTGTTTTTTGAGGAATCCCTGTCCGGTTCACTACTTCAGCGAGAGTTAGTTCGGGATTCAAATAGATTCGGTCATGGCGCATTACTTTTTGCAAAGACTCCAACGTCTGGTTGATGGTCAAGATGTCTATTCCTCTGGCTGATGTTTGGGGTCGTGCTTTCAAGTACCCATTGAAGCCGAGCCAGTACACCATCACGGCTATTGGAATGTAAACCGGGTACCAACCGACCCATGCGAGCAGTGCATCCGAAAGCGATGGAATCAGGTAGGGAATCAAATGGAACAGCCAAATAAATTGAAAAACGCCAAAACCAATAACGAATTGTCTTGGCCAGGCGGTGGCACCAGGTTGTCGAAAATCATTCAGTTTTTTCCATGCGAAGCCGACATAAACAGTGGTAGAAAGCCAACGGGGAAAGTCTGCATAGGTATTGTAGTAATAGAAAAAATCTCCCCACTGTGCAAATTCACTCTTGTCAATCCAATGGGTCATCGCCCCCAGCACGAAGACAATACCGATTAAACTTGGTAATAGGTCGATAATGACCGAATAAAAGTGAATTCGGTGAGAACGGTTAAGTTTAAAACTGACTGTCTGGAGGGATTGAACATAAAAATAAATCAACGGGCCAATTGGCATAACAATAACCATGGGAACTATCAATGAGAAGATGCTCCAGAAGGTAGAGTCTTTAGTAATTTGTAAATTCAACAAGTATAAATTCAGACAAGCGAGCGAAAGAAGAAAAAGCAGAGCAGCCAATAGTCTGTTGGCATATAGTTTTTCCTTTTTGAAGTAAAGCAAACAACCAATGATAAATCCCTGAATAGCCCCAAGTAGGATGATAACGTCAAGGAAGTTCATACTAAGTTTAAATATGAAACACCCAATCTTTATATTGACTATCCTCCGGTCGGAAATCGGTTCGCTTTTGAAAACCTGAGTCCAGCATTTCGATGGATGTTATTTTAGCTAACGCCAGATTCCGATAGCCCTCTTTGCCACCGGCTTTGGTAAAACCCAAGGTTTGCCAACAGACCAACGTGATTTGATTGCGTTGGGTTTGTGATACTCCATAGGGATGAATGATCCGGGGAAAGGGTTCACCCTCCATTAACAAACGACAAACTTTTTTTTGATCAGCCGCCTGCCACAATTGTTGCGTCCGCTCTTCCAGAGTCATGGCTGGGTGTCGGTCTTGGCTTCCTCCCGGAATTTTAATGCAACCATGTTGGGCCAGAGTTTACCCGTGATCAAAACCATTTTACTTTTAGGTTCGTAGGCAATTCCGTTTAGCACATCGGCATTAGGATTTCCGGGATAAACCGCTTCCGCCACCTGTGCTAAATCCAATCGACCCACTACGTTCCCGGTAGTCGGATCAATTTTCACGATCCAGTTGGTTTGCCATTGATTGGCATAGATATAGCCTTCGATAAATTCAAGTTCGTTAATATTCTTAACGGCCAACCCGTTTTCAGTCACACTCAGGGTTTTTACCGGCTGAAGTGAAAGGGTATCAAGGAAATATAGTTTTTCTGAACCATCACTGACAATCAAATGAATACCGTTGTGCGTAATGCCCCAACCTTCCCGGTTATAGGAAAACTCGCCAATCTTTTGATACGTTTTAAAATCATAGATGAATCCCTTTCTGTTTTTCCAGGTGAGTTGATAGATCTTGTTATTCAGAACAGCGATCCCTTCTCCAAAATACTCCTGATCCAGAATCACTTTTTTGTCTTGCTTTCCTGTAGCGATGTCTACTTCAGCAATCCAGGAAGTACCGTATTGTCCTGTTCCCTCCAGAAGTTTGCCCTGTTCTACTACCAACCCTTGTGTGAAGGCCTGATTGTCATGGGGAAAAATTTTATAAATTGAATAAGGAATTAAATTGGGGCCAGTAGAATCTTTTGTTTCTTTTTTAGATCCACACGAGAACATTCCAAGACAGATACTTACAAAAAAAATACTTTTGAACTTGACCATATAGGATGCATTGGCTTGGATATCGTTGACCATTCCCGGGTTTATTTGCTATTTTGAATCGTTACGTGCGTTGGTTTTTCAGCCAACAACCTTCCAAATTTACTGAAATTCACTTTGTGAAGGGAGCAGAAGTCGTCAAAGGCAGGAACAAAATCTTCCCCCACACAAATGAGGAGCCCGCCACTGGTTTGAGGGTCGCATAAAGTCAGCAATGATTCACTGCCGATGCCTTGCACGCGAGTCTCATATGCCTGCCAGTTGCGCATGGTATTGTCCGGATAGATAAATTTTGAAGTATAATGCGACAGTTCCTTGAGTAGCGGGATGGCTTGATAATCAATGGTTGCGGAAAGGCCACTGCCTTCGCAGACTTCCAACAGATGTCCTAAAAGCCCAAAACCAGTCACATCCGTCAAGGCATGAACATACGGGAGCGTGCCTAAGGCCGAACCGATCGTATTGAGCTGGCTCATGGAGGCAATGGCCTCCATCATGTCTGCTTCGCGCGCAAGCCCTCGTTTTTGGGCGGTGCTTATGATACCTGTTCCGAGCGGTTTGGTCAGATACAAATAATCTCCGGCACGGGCGGTATTGTTTTGCTTCAGATGTTCTTTTGGAACCGTGCCGGTAACGGCCAATCCAAAAATAGGTTCAGGACTATCAATGCTGTGGCCGCCTGCCAAAGGTATTCCTGCTTTCGCACAAATGGCTCGTGCTCCTTCCAATACCTGTTGCGCTACTTCGACCGGAATTTTTTCAACCGGCCATCCCAAGATGGCCAAAGCCAGTACGGGCTGTCCACCCATGGCATAGACATCGCTGATGGCATTGACCGAAGCAATGGATCCAAAGGTAAACGCATCATCCACAATCGGCATAAAAAAATCTGTGGTGCTGATGACGCATGTGCCATTTCCAAGATCATAAACGGCTGCATCATCTTTTGATTCATGCCCGACCAGGAGTGCTGGAAAATTTCCTTTCGCTGAGGCGGATGACAAAATCTTGTCTAGTACGGCAGGAGCAATTTTACACCCGCATCCGGCTCCGTGAGAAAATTGTGTTAGCTTAATTTCGTTCATGAGACATGTGTCTTGTTAGGTCAATTAAAATCTATGGTAGCTGGTAGCGAAGAGATTATTGGTTCAGGTGACGGAGGAGGCGAGTTACAAACGAGTCAACATCCTGTGCGTCCCATTCAATGGTATGGCGTAACCGATCTCTTCTTTTTTGGATGCTGTTGTTGTAGGCCTTGTCATAATACGTTAACAATATTTCCATAACAGAGGACATATCCCCCTCCAGAAGTCGTTCACGGGCGACATTAAAATGCTGACCTCCCAGTTTGGTCGTAATTTTTGTCATCATGGATAAAAACTCTTTGCGATCAGCTTCTCCATATTCATGAACCAGACGTTGTATCCTGGCGGGTTGAGACACACTTACCTCAATCAGCGGACTTTTATTCATGCATTCCCAAAAATCGGCAGGCATAAATATTTTCCCAATGGCAATGGATTCATCTTCTACCCAAACGCTGCGGGAAAAATCCAGTCGGTTTAACTCTTCAAATAAATTGTTTTGAAACTGCTCGGTGGTGGGTTGCGGGGGTTGCAAGAGTCCGCCAAAGGCAGAGCCTTTATGGCAGGCCAGCCCTTCTAGGTCGATCACTTGCTCACCTGCTTTTTTTAAAGCATGTAAGATGTCTGTTTTACCGCTACCGGTGTATCCCGTTAATAATATAAATGACCAGGGCTTTCTAAAAGTTTCCAAGGCCATTTGCCGGTAGGCCTTATAGCCGCCTTTCACAATCCGGGCTTGGAGGCGAGCCATTTCTACAAATTGAGCAAAATTGGTCGATCGCATACCTCCTCTCCAGCAATGAACGATCAACTCCCCCTGAGTGGCCACGTTACAGGCCTGGGAAACAATTTCTGAAAGACGTGGGCCAACCAACCGAAACCCTTCCTGAATAGCGGCATCCTGTCCCTCTTTTTTATAAAGAGTACCAACGCGGACGCGTTCCTCGTTGTTCAACAAGGGGATATTTATGGCCGATGGAATGTTTCCCTCTGCAAACTCCAACGGTGAGCGCACATCCACCAAAGGAATTTGAGCGCGTAACCGCAGCGATTCTTCAACTGAAATAAACTTCATGATCGGAGTTTATCCAATATCCGATTAAGTTCCTGTGCTTCCAATCGTGTAATGGATTTCATGGTTTTAATCCAGGCGGGACCTTCGGCATCAATTTTTGATAAAAGAGACAATCCCTTCTCAGTAATGCTGATATCTACCTGTCTGCGGCTGGCATCACTGATCTCCCGAAGCAATAATCCTTTCTGTTTCAATTTTTCAACCAGCCGGGTGCAATTGCTGTTTTTATCCAACATGCGACTGCTGATTTCCATCAACATCAGGCTTTGAGGATGACTACCCCGCAGGATGCGTAAAACGTTGAACTGTTCGGGGGTAATTTGATATGTCTTAAGAAAGGCAGCATTGATGGAATAAAGCCAATTGCCAGTGTACAGCAAGTTAATTGCTGCCTTCTGATATTCACTTCTGAACTTATCCTGCTTGATTTCTTCCTCTAAGGACATCGGGTAAATGTAGCTACAAAAATCGGGTGAGGGTTGAAAACCCTCCGAAGTCTGTAGGCTTCGGAGGAGTTTGTGGAGCTGGAGGGATTCGAACCCTCGTCCAGAGAAGATGACCGTGTACGTTCTACATGCTTAGTTGATATTGATTGTCGGGTGGAGCAAGGTCATCAACATCCTCAACTACACCTTAGTTGCTGTTGTCTCGACCCGACTGCGCAACACAGCCAGGCCCAGTTTTGCCGATCGACACCGCGTATGCACCTTCCGCAAAACAGAAAAGATGCGCGATGATGGCCTTCGCAGATCTTATCCGCGAATAAGCAAATCTAACCTTGGGTCAGATTAAGCAGCCATGGCGTAAGTATTTTCGCCACGTAAATTGTGAGAGCAGTGTTCAAAGCGCTACCCTCATGCGCTTGCATGCTGCATACACTTCCACGCATCCTGTCAAAACCGGTCAGCCCCGGATCTCTGACAAACAGAGAAAATGTCTGCTTATGAAGATTATCACAAAAGTACAGCATTTTTAGTTCCATCCTTTCACATTCTTCTCTACCTTACCCCTCCATTAAACCTAAAACCTTATGAAAAAAATTCTCTTAGGTGTCCTACCCTGGCTTTTGGTGGCTTGCGGAGGTGACCCGGTTCAAAAAGATCTGTTAAATTATATTAACGTAGAAATGCCCAAACTAGCTGATCTGGAGAGTGAAGCCGTGGAGGCATATGCCAGCGTGAGTGGTGAGAATTATACCAATGATTCCATCATGTATGCAGTTATATCCAACACGGTGGTACCCAAATATCAGGAGTTCTATGGCATATTAGAAAGCATCCAACCAGCCACCGATGATGTACAAGATTTGCATAAGGAATATGTCCGTGCAGCTTCGGATCAGTTGCAGGCCTTTCAGTTGATTCTGGAGGCGATCGAAAAACAAGACGTCATGATCATTGAAACGGCAAATGGTGATTTAGACGAGGCGCGTACCTTGTTAAAATTATGGCGGGAAGACCTGGATGCCGCCTGTGCCAGGCACAATGTAGTTATAAACGGAGAGGGTGAAGAAGGGGGAGAAGAGTAACTAAACCACTTTACTCCAGGCAAGCATGATTCAGCGGGTGTCAGATATTTTCGAAATGGTCTGACACCTGCCTACACAGGAGTTGAATCTTCAAATCCTACTTTGTCAATGACCAGATAATTCTTTTTCGAAACAGTTTGCCGGGTGAGTAATTCTGCGATAAAACCCGTGAGAAACAGTTGAACGCCCAGGACGACCGCTACCAAAGCGAGGTAGAAAATAGGCTGTTCGGTGACATCCCGCTTGAGTGGAATTTTGGAAATAAAAACCGAGTCGAGCTTATCCCATAAAAGTTTGACTGTAAACGCCAGCCCTACCAAAAATGAAAGTATTCCCCAGGCGCCAAAAAAATGCATGGGACGTTGCGAAAACCGGCCGATGAACGTGATGGTCAGCAAATCCAGAAACCCCCGTACAAACCGCTCCCAGCCGAACTTACTGTGTCCATATTTCCGTTCGCGATGTTCTACTACTTTTTCGGTGATTCGGGTAAACCCTGCCCATTTGGCGATCACCGGAATGTAACGGTGCATCTCGCCATAGACGGATATGTTCTTAACCACCCGGGCATCATAGCTTTTCAACCCGCAGTTAAAATCATGCAAATGAATGCCGGAGATTTTGCGGGTGACGTAGTTGAAAAATTTTGATGGAAAGGTTTTGGAAATCGGATCGTGTCGTTTCTTTTTCCACCCGCTAACCAGGTGAAACTTTTCTTCCGCAATTAACCGATAGAGTTCGGGAATTTCATCCGGGCTGTCTTGCAGATCCGCATCCATGGTGATGACCACCCGGCCCTGAGCCAGTTTAAAACCCGTATGCAAGGCGGCAGATTTTCCAAAGTTGCGGTTAAACCGAAGGCCTTTGATGGAAGGATTTTCTTTTTGCAGACGGCTGATAACCTCCCACGTTTGGTCTTCACTGCCATCGTCAATAAAAATGATTTCATAAGATAAGCCGTGCGTTTGCATCACACGGCTTATCCACTGACTGAGTTCAGGTAACGATTCCTCTTCGTCTTTGGCAGGAATAATGACAGATATATTAAGCATGTCAAACCGTTTCCGGTTCGTTTTTCTTGACGATTAAACCAGATATAAGTGCCATAATAGCAGAGAATACAAGAATCCAGACATACCCCAGAGCCAAGCCTCCAACAGAAAATTGATCATCTGATCTTTCACGAGCCTGTTCAAGGGCTTCGTCAATTTGATCTTCAGGCGCGCCAAAATTCTCCATCATCTGCCGTGTGTTTTCAATGCTTGCATCGGTCAGCTTTTGAGGCAACTCCGGGTCAATCGCGGTATATAGAAGGATATTGAAAATAGTAGAAATCAAAGCTGAAATAGCCAGAACCAAAAAACCATGCTGAAAAGCCTTGCCAAAAGATAAGTATCCTCCAATCGAATTACGATAGTTGATACCAGCATATATGACTAATCCAAGATAAATAAGCAATGAGAGGAAAAGCGTCTTTAATTGCACCATTAACGTGTAGTCAACGGCATAAAGGGTCATGGTGATCAGAATACTAACGGCACCAAGAATACCTCCCCAACGGATGGCATGATTGAAAAGAGTTGTGTTTTGGGTTTCCATAAGAAAATTTAGTTTGTGGGTTGACGTCTCAAAACTACTGATAAAATGAAGCTTACAAAAAAACTAATGATCAGGCTCTGCCTGACATAAATACTGATTAAATCCAGCCGGTTAGTAGCGGGAAGTCGTTGTAAATTACTATCAATGGTATCTTTTCCCAGTTGTTTCACAATTTCTTCCGGGAAGGACTTAATCTCCACCATTTTTAACCGAATATATTCCTGCACAAAAGTATCATTCAGCCACATAAAGAGGGCTAACAGCAGGGAAGCTACCGCCCCATAGACGATGGTAAAAACAAAACTTGAAATCATCCCTTGCCACAAAAAAAGAACCCCTTGCTGATGGTCTTCCCGGATCTCGCGCAGGGTAAAGTAAATAAAAAAGCCAAAGAGGATCAGACGGAAATCAAAAATGAGTGGGATTAAAAAAGGATGTCTTCCGATAAAAAAAAGTCCGATCAGCAGGACGAAGCCCAATACTCCGCCTATGAGTCCATTGCGAGCACCTAAAACAACCAAAGGTGAGCGCCACCTACTCATGAATGATTTGCTTTCCATTATTAAAGACAGCCACGGCCCGGCCTGTCAATTCTTTTCCAAGCCACGGTGAATTTTTAGATTTGGAATAATTGTCAGCAGCGGTAAAGGTCCATGCTTCATGGGGAGCATACAAGGTCAGGTTAGCCTTTTGATCTTCGGCCACCGTGGGCAAAGGTATTCCCAAAATTTTACGCGGCTGATCGGTGAGCTTATCTACCAGTTCCTCCAGTTCCACTGTTTTGGATAAGGATGAGATATGCGAGGCGGCCGTTTGAAGATTGATGATGCCAAAATCGGCCAGGTCAAACTCCAGCATTTTGCTTTCCTCATCCTGCGGCAAATGTCCCGTTGTCAACACATCAATGGTTCCATCTTTCAAAGCTTTCAGGATAGCATCCTGATCAGGCTTTTCACGCAGGGGCGGATTGACCTTATAGTTGGTATCAAAGTCATGCAACAACGAGTCATCCAATAGTGCCTGGTAGGTAGTCACGTCACACGTCACATGTAACCCCTTTCGCTTGGCCGCCCGGATTAACTCCAGAGAGCGAGCGGTGCTTACTTTGGTGACGTGGAGACGACCTCCGGCATAGTGAAGCAACTCCAGATTTCTGGCCAGCGCCACTTCCTCGGCCAGACGAGGCATCCCTTTTAACCCCAACGATGTGCTTTGCTCTCCTTCGTGCATCTGGCCAAACAAGGTGAGCCAGGAATCAGACGGATGATCGATCAGTAATCCATTTACCTTTTGCAGATACTGAAGGGTTTTTAGAAAAATATCCGTATGCCAAACCGATTTTAAACCATCGGTAAAGCCCAGGGCTCCAGCTTCATGTAAATCCAACATTTCGGTTAGCTCTTCGCCTTTGTTTCCACGGGTAACTGCGGCCAATGGATACAACTGAACCAGCCTGTTTTCATTTCCTTGACGGATGTAAGCCACTTCATTTTTGGTTTGCACGGTTGGGACAGTGTTAGGAAGTACGGCTACCTCCGTGAAGCCACCGGCCGCAGCTGTTTTGCCAAGCGAGACAAGATCTTCCTTATACTCCAATCCCGGATCTCCGACAAACGAACCGATGTCAACCCATCCGGTACTCAAGATCATGCCGGCAGCATCAATGACGCGGTCGGCCTGATAATTTTTATCGCCTATGTCCGTAATGCGCCCATGGGTGATTAAAACATTTCTTTTTTTGCCGTGGTGAGGAGATTTTTTATCGAGAATTTGAGCTGACTGGATAAGTATTTTCATTCCCGGCTATTTAACAAATCGGATAAGCAGCACTTCGGCCAACAGGAACAACAGAGCGGCTACCAGCATCCATTTCCACAAAGGCGTGCCCAAATATCTCTCTTTTATTTCGTTACTAAAAGCTTCGGCTGTGGCGGCCTCAAAAGTGATAATATTTTTACCTCCTCCCAGCTTTTCTTTTGCTTCGGACGGAGTATAGGTTTCCAGCTCGGATTCTTCCGGGGCGGTGTTAAAAGCTACCAGGTCAAGGGTATCTTTTTTATACAAGACATGATAGTAACCGGCACTCATTGAAAAACGAGGAATCTCCAACAGCACACGGTCGGCTGTTTTGCGCTGGGGAGGAATCATCTCCAACGCACCGGCCAGACGCACCGGATCTTCTCCCACAAGGCTGTCGGCCTGAATGGTAATTACATTTTGGGTGATGTGGTAATAAGGCCGTTGTTCACTGCGTTTGCTACCGGCAGCTATTCGATACATGACTGGCACAAAAAGGGCATTGTTGGCAAGATCGGTGTAAGCCTCTGATAGCGGGGAGGCAAACACATGCTTTTTCCCGAACACGGATAAAAACGGCTGACCATCTTTCCATTTAAGTAATGCCGTGCGGTCTTTTCCCCAATTCAGCAATCTTCTGGCCTGAGGCATCCGCAATTGAGGAACCCGTTCTTCAAATACGTTTTCAAACAAAGGATTCGTATAGTCAGGAGTTTCCAACGGACTCATCGATGATTCTGCGATCGTGTTAACTCCGGGTAAGGACAAAATTTTCTGATAGGAAGCCACATCAGGCTTTGTCCCCGGCACCAGCAAAAGTGTTCCATGAGTCGTCAGATAGGAGAGGAGGGCTGCGCTCAGGGCGCCATCGGGTTGATCGATTCCGTTCAAAACCACCATATCCGATTGCGCCATCCGTCCATAATCAACATTGCCAGCCTCAAAACTTTGAATCTGAAAAAGGTCACGGTTGCCATAGACTCTTTCCACCGCAGTGGTTTGAGCCGTGTTTTTAATTTCGGTGATGACGATACGGTCTGAAAAATTCAACGTGAAGAAAAATTCATTGTCAAATCCCAGGGTAAAATCATTGAAACTGATGCGGCCCGTATTCAACAAGCGGAGTTCGCCAGTCACATCAAACGTTGTTTCGACCTGCCCTGCGGCCGGCAAGGATACTGTCGTAGTGGCCATCTGAATGTCATTCATGATAAATTTGACGACCAATGCCTCCAGTGCTTTTTCACCGGAGTTGCGCAGACGCACCGTGAGTTTATGACGTTCACCACCCACGGCAAACGGATTTTCAAGAAACAAGGAATCCACAAATACATTACCGGTTTTTTGCAAGGACACCGGCACCAATTGGATCGTATAGGTCGAATCGGGCAATGATCTATTTTCGCCAAAGGTGCTTTTCTGAAAATCAGACACCCAAAAAAGATCTTTGCTTTCTGTCGGTAATCGTTGGATAATTTCTGTTTGCGAGCGACTTAACGGGGAGAGTCGCATTTGCGAAAGAAGGTCTTCTATCTCTGCCCGGGTTTTAAACGTATTGGAATAGGGAGCAAAGTCGGCAGTCAGTAATTGAAATCGGGATTCTGCGGGAAACACACTAATAATTTCCCGCACTTTACTGATGGCGTCATCCAGCCCGCGAGTTTTGTTTCCGGCAGGAGCGGAGAGGCTGAAGGAATTATCCAGATAGATGGAAATATTGCGTCCGGCAACATGCGATGATCGGGCCGGCAAAAAGGGCTGCGCAAAGGCCAAGACTAAAAAAAACAGGAATAGCAAGCGGGAAGCCAATACCAGGTATTGCTTTAGTTTTCGTTTCTGAGTGGTTTCCTCTTTCACCTGACGAAGCAGGCGCGTATTTGAAAAGTAGATTTTAACAGTTTTGCGGAAGTTAAACAGGTGGATGATGATCGGGATGGAGAGAGCAGCCCAAGCCCACAGAAATGACGGATACGCAAAACTCATGAAGGACAAAAGTAATCAATCGATCAACCAATGAAACGCTCCTTTTTGATTTTCGGATTCATCAAAGAATAAAAAAACCTCTTTGCCGGAAGACAAAAAGGTTTCGACAAGAACGCAACCGACAAAAGGGCGATGCAGATGATCCTAGATCAGCCGCAATCCTCGGCTACTGTGTAATTTTGCTACAAAACTATAGAACAACACGAAAAAGCCAACGACTGATATGCAACAAACGATCATAGCGCAAGGGGTTAGATTATCTGATACAAAAGTGGGTGTTCTCCGGATCGCGGGCAGGCTAAAATCGCAACTTACTTCGACAGGTGTAAGATTCTTTGCATTTTGTACCGATTTTGCAGTTGAGTATTACGTGTATGAATGATTTGCGACCCATGAAAAAATTATCCTGGTTAAGTAGAAATACGTTTTTTATTAGTTTTTTGGCTGTTTCTCAGTCTTTTGCTCAGTCGGCTCCCGAGGCCGCTCCACCGCGCGACTGGTTCTTGCTGGATCCTGCTGCCGACAAACTTCAAGGTACCAGCACAGAAAAAGCATATCAGGAGCTGCTTTTGAATAAGCCGTACAAAAAAGTGATTGTGGCGGTTATTGATTCCGGCATTGACATTGAGCATGAAGATTTAAAAGGGAAGATCTGGATCAATGAAAAGGAAATTGCAGGTAATGGAGTGGATGATGATCAGAATGGATACGTAGATGACGTCCACGGATGGAATTTTATCGGTGGAAAAAACGGCAACATCAGTGTTGACAGCCATGAGTTGACCCGCGAGTACAACCGCCTGAAAAAACAATGGGCTGCCGTGGACACCACCCGGCTGGACAAAAAGCAAAAAACGGAATACCAGGCCTACACTTCCCTGAAACGTAAGTTTGAAGCGTTGCGCGATAAAAACAAAACCCAATATCTCGCCTATGCTTCGGCTTATCGCAACCTTAAACAAAGCATAGATACGTTGCAAAGCATCTTACAAACAAAGGAGTTAACAGCGGATCTGCTAAAAGAATATCAGCCGGAAAGCATCGATCTCAAGTTTGCCAAAGGCTATGTTAACTTCTTTTTAAATCAATCGGGCGGTGAAGCAGGCTTATACGAACAACTCGAACAGTTGCGGGCCGGAGCAGAATACTATCAGCCGATTGCCGAGTACGCCTACAACGAAACGTTTGATCCGCGCAGTATTGTGGGGGATGATCCCACCAATATGAACGAACGATACTATGGCAACAACGATGTAACAGGCCCGGATGCTCAACACGGTACCCATGTGGCTGGGATCATTGCTGCCCATCGAACGAATGAGTTGGGGATGAAGGGAATTGCAGATCATGTGCTGATCATGCCGGTGCGGGCTGTCCCCAATGGAGATGAGCGCGACAAAGATGTGGCCAATGCGATCCGCTATGCCGTGGATAATGGAGCCCGAATTATTAATATGAGTTTTGGGAAGTCGTTTTCCCCTAACAAAGATGCGGTAGATGCAGCTGTTAGCTATGCCGAAAGCAAGGGGGTATTGCTTGTTCATGCTGCCGGAAATGATGGAGATGATAATGACACGGACAAAAATTATCCAAACCAGTTTTTAAAAAGCGGGCAAGTGGCCAAAAACTGGATTGAAGTAGGGGCCAGTTCCTGGGGAGCGAATGAAGATTTTGTGGCCAGCTTTAGTAATTATGGGAAAAAGAGTGTCCATATTTTTGCGCCTGGAGTTGAAATGTATTCGACCGTTCCCGGTAGCCAATATGAAAGCCTGCAAGGAACCAGTATGGCCAGCCCGGTGGTGGCAGGAGTGGCGGCCTTGGTGCTGGCTTATTTTCCTGAATTAACGGCTCTTGAGTTGAGAAAAGTTATTCTGGAGTCAAGTCGCAGGTTTGATAATCTGGAAATCCTGAAACCAGGAGGAGGCCGGGCGAAGTTCAGTGATTTAAGCGTCACGGGTGGTATCGTCAATACGTACGAGGCATTGTTGATGGCTGAAAAACTAAAAACCAACAAGTCCTTAAAAAGGAAATAGGAGTGTGCTTTGAAAAATATCCTGTGGCTAGCCCATGCTCATCAGGAGAGGCATCCTTGATGATAAAATTTTTCTTTCCTGTTTACTTCGGACGCAAACATCTTATGCTATTTTGCGCCCCCTAAATTTAAAGAACGTCTTTCCGAATGAACAATATCACACGTATGGCCACCGAGCTTTCGGTCACCACCAGGCAAATAGAGGTTGTCATCGAATTATTGGCCGAAGGAGCGACCATTCCGTTTATTGCTCGTTACCGTAAAGAACTTACCGGTAGTCTGGATGAAGTTCAGTTGGCAGCTATTCGCGACCGGCATGAGCAGTTGATGGAGTTAGACAAGCGCAGAGAAAGCATTTTGAGTTCCATCGAAAAACAAGGAAAACTGACCACCGAATTAACCGGGGCCATTGTATCGGCTGCAACATTGGCTGAGTTGGAAGATATTTACCTTCCCTACAAACCCAAACGTAAAACACGCGCCAGCATGGCCAAAGAAAAAGGATTGGAACCTTTGGCAATGTTACTTTGGGAACAAACCGACCCACAGGCGGACCGGCAAGCTTCCCATTATCTGAGTACCGAACTGGGGGTAAATACACCCGAGGAAGCTCTGGAAGGCGCCCGCGATATCATAGCGGAATGGATCAGCGAAAATCAGGAAGCCAGAAAAATTGTTCGCGAATTGTTTTGGCAAGAAGGATTAGTTCAAACTGCGGTAATCAAATCGAAAGCAGAAAGCGAAGAGGCGCAGAAGTTCAAAGATTATTTTGACTGGAAGGAACCGGTTGCCAAAACACCTTCGCATCGATTGCTGGCTATGCGGAGAGGAGAAAAAGAAGGCATTTTAACTTTAGATATTTTGCCACCCGAAGAACAGGCACTGTTTCAATTAGAACAAAAGTTTGTTAAAAATGCTGCGGCTGAACAGGTAAAGCTGGCCATCAAAGACAGCTATAAAAGACTGATTAAAACATCCATCGAAACAGAGGTGCGCGTGGAATCCAAAATGAAAGCCGACCAGGAAGCCATTCAGGTATTTGCTGCTAATCTGAAAAAACTGTTGTTGGCGGCTCCTTTAGGCCAAAAGAGAGTGTTGGCCTTGGATCCCGGATTTCGCACCGGAACCAAGCTGGTATGTTTAGGGGAGCAAGGGGAATTGCTATTCAACACAGTGATCTATCCCAATCCGCCTCAACATGAAGTTCAAAAGTCTTCCGCGGTAGTTATGGGTTTATGCGACCGTTTTAAAATTGAGGCCATTGCCATAGGCAACGGCACCGCGAGTCGCGAAACGGAAACCTTTGTGCGCAACATCGGACTACCAAAGGAGATTTTGATTGTGATGGTGAACGAGAGTGGGGCTTCTGTTTATTCGGCCAGCGAAGTGGCCCGCGAAGAATTTCCTACCGAGGACATTACCGTAAGAGGTGCTGTTTCCATTGGAAGACGATTAACCGACCCTCTCGCAGAATTAGTAAAAATTGACCCAAAGTCGATTGGTGTCGGACAGTATCAGCACGATGTGGATCAGATCAAACTCAAAGCCGGATTGGACGATGTGGTGATGAGTTGTGTAAACTCGGTGGGTGTGGAAGTAAATACCGCCAGCAAAGAATTGCTTTCGTATGTCTCCGGGCTGGGGCCATCGCTGGCCAAAAGTATTGTGGAGTATCGCAACAAAAACGGAGCCTTTAAAAACCGGGAGGCGCTTCGTCAGGTTCCCCGCCTGGGGGATAAAGCATTTGAACAATGTGCTGGTTTTTTGCGTATTCGTGATTCCGGAAATCCATTAGATGCCAGCGCTGTACATCCGGAACGTTATGATTTGGTGGAGCGATTTGCCAAAGATTTAGGTTGTACGATCAAAGACTTGATGACCAGCGCGGAACTGCGCAAACAACTGGATTTAAAAAAGTATGTGACCGATGCGGTGGGGTTGCCCACGCTTACCGATATCATCAGCGAATTAGAAAAACCCGGACGAGATCCGCGGGAGAAGTTTGAAGCTTTTACTTTTCAGGACGGTGTGAACGAAGTAAAAGATTTAAAAGTAGGAATGGTCCTTCCGGGAATTGTAACCAACGTTACCAACTTTGGTGCTTTTGTGGATATTGGCGTTCATCAGGATGGCTTAGTTCACATCAGCCACTTAAGCGATCGGTTTATCAAAGACCCCCATGAAGTAATCACCGTGCAGCAAAAGGTGAAAGTAACGGTAGTGGAAGTAGACGTGCCGCGCAAGCGCATTGCCTTATCGTTAAAAAGCGACCCGTTCGGACAAGCAGGTAATCAGCCGGTAAAAGCAAAGAGTGAGAGCCGACCCAATAAGCAAAAGCCTCAGCCGCCCGCGGAAACCATGGAACAGAAACTGGCTAAACTCAAAGCCAAGTTTGCCAAATAGATAAATGTTGAAAGAGCCATCCATGAAACGAGCCTTTGTTATCTTTCTGTGTTTGCTATCAGTGATTTATTTGATCAATCCGACAGCCGGAATCTTTGAATTGTTACCGGACAACATTCCTTTTATTGGAAATGTAGACGAAGGGCTGGCGGCCTATATTCTTTATAGCGGGATCGAGTATTTGAGGGGCAAACAAATTGGATTGTTTCGAAGCCGTCATCAACCAGAATAAGTATTTCGGACAGAAAAAATTTTTCTAAACTCAGTTCTTATCCCAACACCTCCCGTAAGACCACCTGCGATTTAAATTCCCCCATGTTTTCAATATGAGTGGCATAGAAGCGCAACAACATATCCAGCAAGTTTTTACGCTGAAGGTACGTCAGTGAGAGTTGGCTTCCCGGCCGGGAGGCAATAACCTCATTGAGCAGTTCCTCTTCTTCTGCATCGAGCAATCGACCGCCAATAACTTCCGCTGCATTTTGCGGTTGAAATCCCAGAAACTTACTTAACCCGACCAGAAACTGTAGGTGAAAGTTTTCCGGATGTTCCGTCTGATCCAGCACCATCATGGATTGGATGATGTAAGCCCCCAGTTCTTCGGCATGACTTTGTTCTTTGACGGCCTTGTTGAGAACTTCGTTGATAAACAAAGCTATGGCTGATTTACGAATATCACGTGTGAGGGTATGGTACGGATAAAAGCATTTCACTTCCTTCAGCCGCAGGATGTTAGCGTTTTCTTTATGATACACCACTAACTCCAGAAGAGTCAGCGGTTGGTACAAGGCAATTTTAGATTTGGTGGATTTGCTGCGCACTCCGTTGACGATGTAGGTTTGCAGCCCGTACAGCTCGGTAAAAATGGTTACAATGATGGAAGTTTCCCCGTACTTCGTGTAGCGAAAAACAATTCCACGCGTTTTGGCGAGCATGACTAGCGTGGTCGGTTCTTCATGCCTTCCACAAAGGCGGTGCGGCTGCGTGCTTCATATTTGTCTTTTTCTCCCAACAGTACTTGCGAGGAAGTATCTGTCAGTCGATAGGAGAAGGAAGCCAGTTCACCGGTGGAGGCACAAATGGCGTGAACCTTGGTGACAAACTCGGCAATGGCCAATAAATGTGGCATGGGGCCAAACGGTTTGCCTTCATAGTCCATATCCAGCCCCGCCACAATGACCCGCTTGCCGGCATTGGCCAGTTGATTGCACACATCCACAATGGCGGCATCAAAAAATTGCGCTTCGTCAATCCCTACCACATCACAGTCACCTGCATACAGGAGAATATCACCCGCAAACTGCACGGGAGTGGATCGGATTTCCCGCTCCGCATGGGAGACAATCTTTTCGTCATGATATCGCTTGTCGATGGCCGGTTTAAAAATCTCCACTTTCTGTTGGGCAATCAGCGCCCGGTTAAGCCTGCGAATCAATTCTTCGGTTTTCCCCGAAAACATGCAGCCACAGACCACCTCAATCCACCCGCTTTTGTGCGGCTGCTGGCTACGACCTAAATGGGGCTCCACAAACATGTATGCAAAGTAGCGTTACTTTATCATTTTGCGAAGTCGGAAGGGTTTTTCCCCTCCGTTTCTATCGCTATCTTTACCCATTCTGTATCAGTAACCATGGATGAACGTTTAAGCCTCAAGGCGGTGGATGACTACAGCGATGACTATGCCTCTAAAGTCACCGCCTCTTTTTTTGAAAAGAAACCTCGCATCACAGGCGCTGACATCCGCACACTTTGCCCGATCGAGCAAATCAATCTTTTTGTGATCCGGGAATTGCTCCGGGCCTGGAAACATGAGGGGCAAAAACTTCGAAGCCCGTTTTTTGATTATGACCATGTGGAAGTACGTGAGTCGCTGATCAAGTTTCAAAATCTTTTATCCAACCATATTTCCATCGCTCGTGAGGATTTTCAGCCTTTATTGAAAAAGGCAGTTAGTCAAACACTGTTTTTGATTTTGAACCCGTACGACTTTTATGCCTCTACCATGGATCGGTTGGGTCTGGAGATTCAACAAGAGGAATTGCGTCAGGAAGTAAAATATTTGCGGATCAACCGCGGACCTCTCGAGCGGCTGCTGAAACGAATGGAAGAGAAGAAGAAAGCGATGGTGCCCAACACAGAAGCGTTTGCTTTGTTGGATAATATTTTAGAGGAAGTCAATTTTTCTCCGGAAGAAGTAGATGACTATTTGTCTAAACTTTCGCAGGTCATGCCGATTCAAGCTGATCATTTTTATGAAAAAAAGCCTTCGGTCAATCGCCCGCTTCATCAACCAACCGCTCGTGAATCTAAGCCGGTAGCCATATCCACTCCAGAGGCAAAAACATTGGCAGACAATTTCCAAAGGATTGCGAAAATAAAAGATAGTCTGACCATCAATCAAAAATTTATGTTCACCAAGATTCTTTTTCATGGGGACTTTGAAATTTTTTCTCAGGCGGTTGATCGGTTAGATTCTCTTGACAATTTATCACAAGCACTCCAATATGTTCAACAGTCTTTTCCCGAATGGGATACTGAGAGCGAAGAGTTTGAAGAATTCATGGAGTTAATCAGGAAACGATTTGCCTGAGATTTTCCATGTCATTGTATTATCAGCCTGGAATCCGACCTTATCCGTTCAAACTGGCAACCGCTTTTTTCCTGGGATTTTTTCTTTCACTGATAGGCGCCATAGGTTATAATCTGGTCATTACTCTTTCTCCTTTTATTTATTTTAATATTGCCGCCACCGTTGGATTCGGGTATTTTATAGGATTATCGGTATTACTTTGTGCAAAAGTGGGCGCTGTGCGAACCGCCCAGCATCGTTATTGGCTTTTAGTGTTTGTGGGGTTGATTGCTTACTATTTTCAATGGGTGGCTTTTGTTAACATTTATCTGAATGGATTACCTGAAATAGTCAATATTAAACTGGTATATGAAATCGTTTTTCATCCCAGATTTGTAATAGAGGTCATTGGCGAACTATACGAACAAGGTCCGTGGTCGCTCTTTGGGATCACCATGAAAGGCGGATTACTAATCGCTATATGGGTGTTAGAATTCACTCTGCTGGCCTTCATTGCCTTCAGGTTTATTCTTCATCAGGCCATTCAACCTTTTTCTGAAAATTCAAATGCCTGGTATCATAAGCATACTATTCGAACCCATTTTGAACATATTTCACTTCGAAATGAATTTGTTCGCACGATAGAGTCTAACCCGGTGGCAGCCATCCTGGCGCTGGGGCCGGGTACAGCTCAACGTCACTCGGTTCTCTCCGTCTATTCATTGCCTGCCGACCCAGTAGCGTATCTGAGTATTCACAACAGATTTATCGGAACAAACTCACTAGAAGAAGTGCTGACACCGGTCATTCATCTGTTAACAATTGATGCCACCACGGCCAGTGAATTGATGAGAAGATTTGGGTCCGAAAAATCTTTTCTGGATCGGTTTATCTAGAGCATACTACAATGAAGACTCAGATTTATATCCGCTGCAAGACTTCGCTGCGGTGAGCATCCAATTTTAAGAAGATGAACAAGAGAATAGTAAAGGCCCACAGGGACGATCCTCCATGACTAAAAAAAGGCAACGGTATTCCAATCACGGGAAACAGACCAATGGTCATCCCAATGTTGACAGTAAAATGAAAAAATAAGATGCTGACAACGGAGTAACCATAGACCCGCGCAAACCGGTTTTTTTGTCGTTCTGCCAAAAACAACACCCGCAACATTAACGACACAAAAAGCGTAATCGTTACCAGACTGCCCACCCATCCATGTTCTTCGCCAATCGTACAAAAGATGAAATCGGTTACCTGCTCCGGCACATAGTCAAATTTAGTTTGGGTTCCTTCCAAAAAACCTTTACCCATAAAACCGCCACTGCCAATGGCAATTTTGGATTGGGTAACGTTCCAGTTAATTCCCATGGCATCATAATCAGGATTGACCAGCGCATTTAACCGGGCCTTATGCCGGACCGGCAATACCTGATTGACTACAAAATCAAAACTTTCAATGATGCCTGAGAGAATTAATGCACCCACCACCACTAACAAGATTCTTTTGACCTTTTTTCGGCTGAGGTAAACAAGGATGAGACCAATCAGGCTCACGGCCCCATGCAGATACCAGTTGTTTTTTACCAATAATGTGATCACAGCCAACGCTGCAGCACACAACCCGACAATGATTAAAAACGGGGACATTCCTTCCCGATAAAAAACCAATACAAAACTCAGGAAGACAATCGCTGTTCCAAAATCTTTTTGAAGGATGATAAGCCCTAAAGGCAAAAAAATCAAGGCAAATAGGACCCCCTGATTTCGGATGCTGTCCACTTTAAAACCAGGAGAGTTGATGAGTTTAGCAAGAGCCAAAGCCGTTGCAAACTTGGCAAACTCTGATGGTTGAATTCCAAACGACCCGATTCCCAACCAGGCTTTGTTGCCACCCACTTCCTTTCCAACAAACGGGATCAGTATCAAAAACACAATAAATACCCCATAGATGATGTAGGCCACCGTTTCGTAAAAACGCATGTCAACAATCATGATCCCGGCAATGATGACCATGGAAAGACAGATAAAGATAAACTGACGCATCTGGGGCGGCAGATCAGATAATTTCGTAATGACAAACAACGAACTGTTGGTTTGTTCATCATAGGAAGCCGCATAGATGTTGAGCCAGCCAAGCAAGAGAATGCCCGCATACAGACTGACGGCTATCCAGTCCAACTTGCCAGTGGATATCGAATCGGTGGCTCTCAATCTAAAAATTTACCTGCCAGTACATAGTTTTCAATATGTGGTCGCTGCGTTTGTCCAAGCAGATATTTTTCAATCATCAAACTGGCAATAGAAGCAGCAGCCCGGGCGCCTTGTCCGGCATCTTCCACATAAACGGAAATAGCAATCGTTGGATTGTCACGAGGGGCAAAGGCAATAAATACTGAATGATCAGGCAATGGTGGCTGGTTTTCAACGGTGCCTGTTTTTCCACACACGATGATATCCTTGAGCTTGGCCCGATACTGGCCGGTACCTCCATCAACAACCGCCTGCATGGCGTTGACAGCCACCTCAAAATGCCTGGGATCAATCGTGGTCACATGTTTCTGCAGATACTGAGACAAGGGCTGTCCTCCGGTGCCTATCGATTTAATGATGTGAGGAGTATAATAGTATCCGCGGTTGGCCACGGTTGCCGCAAAGTTGGCCATCTGCAACGGCACCACCAGATTTTCACCTTCCCCAATGGCAATGGAATAAATATTGGAAAACTTCCAGGGGCGATTTTGATAAGCCCGGTCATAGTAAGCCGGGGTGGGGATAAGTCCACTTTTTTCATTGGGTAAATCAATACCCAAAGGTTTGCCAAATCCGAAGCTCATGATATGAGTATTCCATTCTTCCAGCCCGATGCGTGTGTCTTTGAAGGGATCATTGGCTTTTCCTTTGTTCAGCATTCTTCGGAGCGTGTTATGAAAATAAGGATTACATGAATTCGCAATCGCACCGGTCAAATCTTCGTTGGTGTGGGCTCCATGACAATTGATGATGCTACGATCGCATCGGATGCGGGTATCCGGGGTAATGACTCCTTCCTGCAAAGCCGTCATGGCCTGAGCAATTTTGAAGATGGACCCCGGCCGGTACTGTGCCATCAGGGGCCGGTTAAAAAGCGGTTTTAGTGTATCGCTGCTGATCAGCCGAAAGTTTGAGCTATACAACCGCCCGGTGAGCATGTTGGGATCATAGGAGGGACCGGATACAAATGCGAGGATTTCACCGGAAGAAGGTTCAATGGCCACAATGCTTCCTGATTTTCCTTTCATCAGATATTCACCGTAAAGTTGTAAGTCCAGGTCGATGCTGGTTACCAGATCTTTTCCGGGAACGGAGAGCGTGTCATATTGGCCTCCTTTAAAAGATCCCTTTTCGATTCCCTTGGCGTTGCGAAGGCGGAAGCGGACGCCACGTTTCCCCCGGAGTTGCTCCTCATAAAACGACTCAATTCCACTCTGACCTATGTAGTCCCCCTGACGATAGATACCATCCGGGTCGCTGGCAATTTGTTCTTTGCTCACCTCGCTTACATACCCAAGAGCATTGGCTAAAGCCGGTGTGGCATACGAGCGGGCGGTGCGTACCTGCACATAAAATCCCGGGAAGTCATCCAGATAGTCTTGAACCCGGGCAAATTCCGTATGTGAAATTTGATCCAGAAATACGGTGGGCTTGACCCGCGAGAATTCTTTTCGCTTTTTTAATTCTTTCCATTGATGACGCAATTGTTCGGGAGTCAAATTAAACAGCCGGCAAAATTTAGCTGAATCAAATTGGCTTACATCATCCAGGATTACCTCCAGCTTATACTCCGGAGTATTGTACACGATCAATTTTCCGTTTCGATCGTAGATCAAACCCCGAAAAGGATACTCTGTTTGACGCAGGATCGCGTTGCTATCGGCCAGTTCTGCATACTTGTTATCCAACACCTGAATAAAAAAGAGTTTAATCAGGAAAATGATCGCTATCAAAACGATTACTAACTGGAATATTTCTTTGCGTCCTTCGTTCATCTTCGTTTGCCAAAGGAAAGATATTGCAAAAGTAATATCAAGGTAAGCGTGAATAACAGGCTACTGATGATTTTTAACATACTATGCCAGAACAAGGCAAACCCTGCCGATTCGATAAAGAACAAGGCGGCATGATGGATAAAAAGCATGGGCAAGAGGTACACTAAAAACCATTGTAATCCTCCCATTGAAAGGGTAGGTGAAGAGCCGGCATCATACCCTCCTTGCGGGGTAATGGTAGCCAGCCAATATCTGCGTACAAAAGCCACCAACAAGCAAGCGGCCGCATGAATTCCCAGGCTGTCATAAAAAATGTCAATGGTGAAGCCTAGTAAAAAACTAACGATCAAAAGCGCCAGGGGATTTGTTTCAACCGGTAACAAAAGAATAAAGGCGACATACAGGAAACAGAAGGACACGTTGAACAAGACCAGGTTCTTCAGTAACAATACCTGTACCAACAGATAAAGAAAAAAGCCTACGATCTGTACGATAAGGGAGCGATTCATTTGCGGGTGCCGATGGTTAATTGCTCAACAGAATCTTTTTCTTTTCGAAAATGACTTCGAATGATGCTCACATACGAAAGCGTAGAGAAATCCTGCGCCAGGGCAACCTTGATGTCGTGAAAAGGCGCCTGTTCAGGAAGGGTGACCTCCTGTATAATACCGATCATAACATCTTCCGGAAAAATAGCATTGTAACCTGAAGTCTTTACCGTATCGCCCACCAATGGCTTGACGTGACGAGGAATGTACTTTAGAGAAATATAGCGTGCGTCCGTACCGTCCCATTGTACGGTGCCAAAATGGCCTGTTCGGGAGATTACGGCAGAAACATTTTCGTCAATGTTTAAAAGAGAAATAACGACTGCGTAGTGATCTGAAACAGCTTTCACTTTTCCTACGGCTCCGTCTTTGCTGATCACAGCCATGCCGGGGGCAATGCTATCCGCTGCTCCCCGGTTGATGGTAATAAAATTTTTATACCATTGGGTTGAATTATTAATCACCCGCGCACCGATATAGGTGTATCGTTGAAGAGCGCTGGAATCTTTGGCACCAGTTTGAAGAAAAAAAAGTCGTTGTGTTTCTTTTTCCAATTGATCGCGGAGGGCAGCGTTTTCGGCCGCCAGCCCTTCGTTCACTGTTCGTAGATTAAAATACGATCGGACGTTATAGGAAAAGCCTGCCAGATTAGCCGCCAACCGATTGGAGGTGTTGAAATATTTTTCTCCCTGGTATTGATTGTTGGAAACAATCATCCAAAAACAAAGTAATTCTAAAACGAAAAATGTGAAGAAGACCCGATAGGTATAGAGAAAACTCAGCAGCCGCTCCATTCGTTGATCAGGTCATCAATACTTTGCGATAGTGGTCTAGTTTTTTCAAGGCCGCTCCGGTACCACGGACCACAGCCCGCAAAGGATCTTCTGCCACATGAATAGGCAGTTTGGTTTTCAAACCTAGTCGTTTATCCAATCCACGCAACAAGGCACCACCACCAGTCAGGTAGATGCCTCGCTCATAGATATCAGCCGAGAGTTCGGGTGGCGAAAGCTCCAGTGCTTTTAGGACAGCTTCTTCCAGTTTGGAGATGCTCTTATCAAGGGCAAAGGCGACTTCTGAATAGGAAATCTTGATGGTCTTGGGAATGCCTGTCATCAGATCGCGGCCCCGGATTTCAAAGTCATCCGGTCCTTCGTCCAATTCCGTCAGGGCAGATCCCACTTCAATCTTGACACGCTCTGCTGTCCGTTCACCAATCAGCAAATTGTGTTGCCTGCGCATGTAATCCAGGATGTCGCGGTTAAAGGTATCTCCGGCAATACGGATCGATTGGTCACATACAATTCCGGAGAGTGCAATCACCGCGATATCGGTGGTGCCACCTCCAATGTCTACGATCATATTTCCGACCGGCTGTTCAATGTCAATTCCAATTCCAATAGCAGCGGCAATCGGTTCGTGAATCATGTATACTTCTTTGGCGTTAGCATGTTCGGCCGAGTCACGCACCGCCCGTTTTTCAACTTCGGTAATGGCCGAAGGAATGCAAATCACCATTCGCAGAGAAGGTGGAAAAAGTCTGCGCCCGGTATCAATCATCTTGATCATTCCCCGAATCATCATTTCGGCCGCATGGAAGTCAGCAATGACGCCTTCTTTCAACGGACGTATGGTTTTGATGTTTTCATGAGTTTTTTCATGCATTTGCATCGCCTCGCGCCCGATGGCAAGCACTTTGCCAGAGGCCTTATCCATGGCAATGATGGATGGCTCGTCCACCACCACTTTGTCTTTATGAATAATAAGTGTGTTTGCTGTGCCCAGGTCAATCGCGATGTCGCTGGTAAAAAAATCAAAAAATCCCATGTATGTTCTATCCTCCTTGGTTTCGGTAGCTAAAATTCGTTCGAAATTACAGAAATAATCGGGGCTTTTATACGCGAGATGGAAGGAAAAACTTACCTCGTGAGGTGTAGGAAACAATCTTACCGTTCTGGCTTTGCGAAAGCGTGAGTTATTTAATGCTTGAAATGGCGGAAACCGGTAAACACCATCGTCATGTTGTGCTGATCGCAATAGTTGATGGAATCCTGATCTTTGATAGAACCCCCGGGCTGAATAACGGCCCGAATACCCTCACGGCCGGCTATTTCGACACAATCCGGAAATGGAAAGAAGGCATCTGAAGCCATCACAGCGTCATTTAGTGCAAAACCAAATGCTTTGGCTTTTTCAATGGCTTGTTTCAACGCATCCACCCGACTGGTCTGTCCAACGCCACTGGCCAATAACTGACCTTCCACCGCCAGGATGATGGTGTTGGATTTTGTGTGTTTACAAATCTTACTCGCAAAAAGCAGGGCTTTGATGTCATGATCGGAGGCACCCCTTTTGGTGACCACTTTAAGATCATGGAGGGAATCAGTCTTTAAGTCAAAATCCTGTTCGATGACTCCGTTCAACAGAGTTTTGATCTGCTTGCTTTGCACAAGCCTGGTCTTTTGCCGGAGCAGGATTCGGTTCTTTTTGCTTTGAAGAATAGGTAGGGCATCAGCTGTAAATCCAGGAGCCACCAGTATTTCAAAGAAAAGCGGATGTATCTCTTCTGCCGCTGCCCGGTCGATGATGTGATTACAGGCCAGCACACCTCCGAAAGCGGAGAGGGTATCGGCCTGAAAGGCTTTTTGATAAGCTTCTCTAACGGTTTTTCCGGTGGCTACCCCGCAGGCATTGGTATGTTTGATAATCACAAACGCGATTTCCCCTTCAAATTCGGCTACCAGATTGAGCGCAGCGTCAACATCCACCAGGTTATTGAATGAAAGTTCTTTTCCGTTCAGTTGTTCAAACAAAGCATGCAAATCGCCAAAAAAGGTGGCTGCCTGATGCGGGTTTTCACCGTAGCGCAAAGGAGTGCCGGTCGTATGACTTACTTTCAGAACCGGTAATTTCTGTTCCTGATTAAAATAATTAAAAATAGCCGTGTCATAATGGGAGGTCACCTCAAAAGCCAGGGCCGCAAATCTTTTTCGATCCGCCAGATCCGTTTGACCTGATTTCTCCTGAAGCAACCGGTGTAAGGCTTCATATTGGCTGCGGGAGGCAACGATCAGAACATCGCTATGATTTTTAGCTGCGGCACGAATCAGCGATATTCCTCCGATATCAATTTTTTCAATGATGGCATCTTCGCTTCCACCCGCTGCTACGGTTTCTTCAAAGGGATACAAATCTACGATGACCAGATCAAGCGCTTCGATGTTAAACTCGGATGCCTGTGCGAGATCATTGGAATGATCCCTGCGAAAAAGGATTCCGCCAAAAACAGCAGGATGCAATGTTTTGACACGACCACCAAAAATAGAAGGATATCCGGTCAGTTTTTCCACCGGAATCACCGGATACCCCAGTCCCCCAATAAACTCTTGTGTACCACCGGTGGAAACAAATTCAACTCCCTGTTTGGCCAAGGTGTGAATGATGGGTTCCAGATGGTCTTTATAGTAAACAGAGATTAAAGCGCGCTTAATTTTTTTGAGAGACATAGCCGGATGATTAAAGGCGCAAAAGTAGGTTTCTATCAGCAGAATGTGAAGATTTGAACATAAATCATCGGGTAATTGTATGAAGTTATTTCTGCAACTGCGGATAGGGGATTGGAGAGCGTTTTCGTACCACCAACCCTGGTTGACGTACGCTTCTTCACTAACGGATGAGGTGGTGGGTGCTGAGTTGGATAGTCAGTCAGACACCGTTGTGGCCGATCTGGTAACCCGATTATGCATGGAAGCCGGAACCATTTTCATTTTGGTAGAGGCTACCCCCGGACCGCCTTTAGGAGTCGTGTTAACCTTGATAAATCATTTGTATGCCCATGAAGAAAAAATCGTACGGATAGTGTTTCAGGGCCAGCACGAAAGACTCGAAAAAATGTTGACTCCTTTCGAAGAGAAGGTCGTTCGTCATGAAACTGATGAATGGTTACGGGAAGCGATTCAAACGTTTGTCAGAAAAAACTGACCACGCAAGACTAGCTCAGGCCGGGCATGTAATCACGCTCTTCATATGCTTCGGCTTCAATGGTGAAGTCATCGGCATCCAGATAAGCGGGAAAACGATCACGATAGGCATTTAAGGAGTTGACACTTAACTCCACGGTCTTGATAGCCTCCATTCCATCCAGGGTGAAAATGGAATCACCTTTGGGTCCGATAACAGCCGATTGACCGTTGTACTCTACACCTTTTCCATCCACGCCTACCCGGTTCACCCCCACCACATAGGTTAGATTTTCAATGGCCCTTGCCCGCAAGAGTGTGTCCCAGGCGTGGATTCGCACTTCCGGCCAATTGGCCACATAAATCAAAACATCGTATGCCAACTTCTTGAGTGCGGCATTGTAACGATTGCGGCTCCAGACCGGAAAACGCAAGTCATAACAAACCAACGGACAAATGCGCCACCCTTTCCAATGTCCGATCAGCAGGCTTTCACCCGCAGTATAGGTCTGCTGCTCATCCGACATGCGGAAGAGATGCCTTTTATCATACGTTTTAAAGTTTCCGCCTGGTTCCATCCAGAGCAGGCGATTGTAGTAACGCTCATGCACATTAGCCATAAAACTGCCTAGAATCAAGGCTCCTGTTTGATCAGCCATCTGACGCATCCATTTAAATGTGCGCAGGTTCATCATTTCGGCATGTTTCCGGACATTCATGCTAAAGCCGGTCGTAAACATCTCCGGCAACACAATCACATCTGTTGACTGACCGATTTGCCAGATTTTTTCTTCAAACATAGCCAGATTGGCACCGGTGTCCTCCCAGTGCAAATCGGACTGGATAACGGTTATTTTTAGATCCTGCATGGCTTGAAAATGGAGTGCAAAGAAACACAGTGGAAAAGGAAAAGCCTAATGGAAAAATCAGAAAACCTGCGAATCGGAGGGAATGCAAAAGTTCCTGAACGCAACCGGCTCTCAGGCATTGTTTTAAGAAAAAAACCGGAGGATCGTATTTTACTTAACAGCCGCGGGATCGCCTTTAAATTTTCCGAAGAATGTCGCCTGCCTGTTGCAGGGTTTCTTCTTTTTTGGCAAAACAAAACCGGAGCAATTGATGATCAGTGCCGTCTTTGTAAAACGCAGATACCGGAATGGGGGCCACTTTGTGTACGCGGGTGAGATGTTCGGCCATTTCCCGATCGGACCGTGGCCCCGTAAAAGCCAACAATTGAAAGTAGCTTCCCTGGCACGGCAACGGCCGGAATGATGAGCCCTCAATTTGTTTCAGAAAGAAATCGCGTTTTTGCTGATAAAAACTGCCAAGCCCACGATAGTTGGCCGGATTTTTAAGATAATCGGCCAGCGCCCATTGCACGGGAGTGTTTACGCTGAAGGTAATGAACTGATGTGTTTTTCGTATTTCCTGCGTCAGCGCGGTGGATGCGACAACATACCCCACCTTCCAGCCGGTTGCGTGAAAGGTTTTGCCAAAGGAAAAAACAGCGATGCTCCGGTCTTTGAGTAAAGGATAGGCCAGCACACTGTGATGGTGATGGCCGTCAAAGATGAGTCGTTCATAAACTTCATCGCTCAGAATAATCATCGGGTGGCGGAGGACAATTTCCTGTAACTCCTCCAGATCTTTCGCAGATAACACAGCACCCGTAGGGTTATGTGGACTATTGATCAGAATCATCCGCGTACGGGAGGAAATTTTGTTTTTTACTTCCGACCAGTCGATGGCAAACTGAGGAGGGTTCAAATGGATGTGAACCGGTATTCCACCATTCAGACGGATGGAGGGGTCATAAGAGTCGTAGGCGGGGTCAAACATTAGGACTTCATCTCCTGGCCGAACACATGCGGCTATGGCCGCGAAGAGTGCTTCTGTTCCACCGGCCGTGATGGTCACTTCCTGCTCAGCGTCTGTTGGGCGTTGATACGTTTGTTCAACCACCTGGGCAATCGCTTGTCGCAACACGGGCACGCCAGGCATCGGAGTCAGGAAATCCCTGCGAAAGGTTAATGGCATTTTCTTCCAGTGCCAGTTTAGACATCCTGCTGAAGATCGATACCCCTACTTCGGGGAGGCGGGACGGTAGTGGAAGTGGGATCACCGATCACTACTTTTTTAAAGGCGCGGTAATCCGGTATTCTGTGTCTACCTCGCCTTTACTGATGTTAGCAAGTTTGCCTTTGAGCATGCGTTTTTTCAGGGGGCTCAAATAATCAATGAACAACTTGCCCTCCAGATGATCATATTCATGTTGGATAATCCGCGCCTTCATGCCGTCAAAGACACGCGTATGTTCTTTCCAGTCGGTATCAAAGTACTTTAATTTAATTCGCTCCGGACGAGCTACTTCTTCCCGAATGTTGGGAATACTCAAACACCCCTCTTCCATTTCCCATTCGTCACCTTCTTCTTCCAGCAGGTGCGGATTAATAAAAGCCATCTTAAAATCGTGAAGATCGGGTTCTTCTTCTAACGCAGTGCCATCCACTACAAATAACCGAATGCCTTTCCCGATTTGAGGTGCGGCCAGCCCGATACCATGAGCTGCATACATGGTTTCAAACATGTCAGAGATGATGGAAGTCAAATCGGTTCCCCTGGAAATGTTTTCGGCACGTTTCCGTAACACCGAATCACCAAACATGACAATTGGATACACCATGGCAAACAAAATTTTAACAAAGGTAGGGATTAAATAGATTTTATCATGTGTACCGGCTACCCGGTAAACCTCATGTAATCCTGTAGCAAAATGACTGCGCTCACCTTGTCTGCATTGCCTTTTACCTGCCGGTCTTTCTTTTTCATTCCACCTTCAATCATGGCTCGTTGAGCCAGCGTGGTGGTGAAGCGCTCATCCACTTCGGTGATTTTTATGGAAGGGAATTTACTTTTGAACAATTCGATAAACAACCGAACCCGGGGTGCATTTTCAGAGTCCTGACTTCGAAGGTTTTTGGGCATCCCAATGATGGCCTCATCGACCGTTTCTTTGCGAAAGTAGTTTTCCAGATACGTGATCAGCTTTTCGGAATCGACTGTTTCCAAGGCGGTGGCAATAATTCGCAACGGGTCAGTGACGGCCAGTCCTGTCCGTTTTTGTCCGTAGTCAATCGAAAGAATTCTGCCCATGTAGTGAAGACAGACTAGTTAAACTTGGCCCGCTCAAAAAATCTGGTGCGAACGGCATTTTCCAGCGCCATGGCCTTGGGAAACAAAATTTCATTCTCAATGCGCGCGTGTGTCTGTAAGGCTTTTTCAAACAGTTGTAGCTCCGTGTAAATGACTTTCACGTGAAGAGGAGCCTCGGGCGATAAAAAATAATTCTGTGTGATTTTCCGGATGCCTTCCATCTCATCATCATGCGCTTCATGTTCCATCGCAAAACGTTGCAACGAATGCTTTTCCATCAGGTAGAACAGCCGCGAAGGATTGATCTTGTTTTGCTGGGCGCGCTCCAAAGCCGCGATATATTTAAACAAAGTATCTTCTTCTTCGTAGATGTGATGAATAAAATCTTCCAGAAAAAGCGGAAATAAAATTTTAAGATCTTTTTCTACCTGTTCGTAACCCGAATGATTGGCTTTAAAACTATTGACCAGTCGGCCAATGTATGGCAACTTATGTTTAACAAACAAAAAGTGTGCATGCTTGAGATACTCAATGATCAGGTCGGTCGGATACGAAATCAGTGGTAACTCTGCTTCACTAAAACTTTCGCTGGGGTTTTCCAGTTCGTGAATAATCTGCTCCACTTTTAGCCCCTTTTCAGAGCACACCTGCTCCAGGGTTTGCTCGGGATATTCATAAAATCGGATGCCAAAATAGTGCAGCACATAGGCGCGCACGTTGTTTTGGTCAACAATCTCACTGATCAGGCTGCTTTTGAGTAAAGGGAGGCTCATCTTACCTCGTAAATATAATAGTAAAGTGCTGAAATCTGACAGTCACGAAGACATTAAAATTAAAACAGAGTTTGCTGTGAGATGTTAACTTACAGCCCCAAATAGACGTTAATTAACATCGAAGTTGAACGGAAATATGACAGAATCACAAAAACCTAACAATACCCCCAACCAAATCAGCCTGCCTTTAATTCTGTGCATTGGTCTGGCCGGAGGGGTGTTGATTGGCACCAGCCTGACCCAACCTGCCCAATCGGATGAAGTAAGCCAGGATGTACAAAAGTTTAAAGAAGTCTTATCGGTTATTAAAAATGATTATGTGGATGAGTCGGAGACCCACCGGCTCACCGAGTCAGCCATTCAGCACATGCTCGATGAGTTGGACCCGCATTCCAATTACCTATCGGCAGATGATAAAATTCTGGCCAACGAAGATCTGCAGGGCAACTTTGAAGGGATTGGCATAGAGTTTAACATTTTTCATGATACACTGGTGGTGGTACAGGCCATGGTCGGTGGGCCTTCCGAAGCGGTGGGTTTGAAATCCGGGGATAAAATCATCCGCGTGAACGACCGCAACATTGCGGGTGTCGGACTGACCAACCGGGATGTTCAGAAGCATCTGAAAGGTCCCAAGGGAACGGAAGTAAAAGTAGATGTGGTGCGCAGAAATACCGAAGGGCTGTTAAGCTATACCATTATCCGCGATAAAATACCACAGTATTCCATGGATGCCGCGTACATGATCTCACCAGAAGTGGGTTATATCAAAATCAGAAGCTTTGCCCGCACCACACACGATGAATTTGCGGGGGCGCTGGATCAGTTGCGTGCTCAGGGCATGAAAAAACTGATTCTTGATTTGCAGGATAACCCCGGTGGGTATCTCGATCAGGCCATCAAAATAGCAGATGAGTTTCTTCCGGCCAACAAAAAGATCGTGTACACCAAAGGACAGCGAGGCACCTATGATGAGAATGCGGAATCAACCGAGGGTGGTAAATTTGAAAAAGGCGATGTGATCGTGTTGGTAAACGAAGGCAGCGCCTCGGCTTCTGAAATTGTGGCAGGAGCCTTACAGGATAACGACCGGGCTTTGATTGTTGGAAGAAGGTCTTTTGGCAAGGGGTTGGTTCAACGATCGTTTGATCTGGATGATGGCTCCGAAGTGCGCCTGACCATTTCCCGTTATTATACGCCCAGCGGCCGGTCCATTCAAAAACCGTATGATGACTATGCTTCTGATTACAGTGACCGGTTTAAGCGGGGAGAATTGTTTCATGCCGATAGCGTGAAGTTTAATGACTCTCTCAAGTTTAAAACATTGAGCGGGCGAACAGTTTATGGCGGAGGTGGAGTGATGCCGGATTATTTTGTTCCGTTAGACACCACTGACAACAGCCGATACTTTAGTCAGCTTTTTGCTGCCAATGTATTGCGAGAGTATGCCTTTAACTATGCGGAAAAAAATAAAGAACGCTTGCGCGACATGACCTTTCCGGTCTACCTGGAGAAGTTCCTGATTTCAGATGCGCAGTTGGAAGAAGTGGTGGCCATGGGTGTGAAAAGTGGCGTAAAAGAGGATAGAGCTGATCTGAATATGCACAAACGACTATTTACCACGTATCTGAAAGCTGAAATCGCGCGCAGGGTCTGGAACAACGAAAGTTTCTATCCGGTGTTCAACACCACCAACGAGGTCATTCAAAAGGCCATCCCTTTGTTTGACACGTTTCCGGTGTTGGATCGGAGTAAGATGTAGTAAAAGCGCGTATTGCCCCGCAAAAAGAAGGTCAAACGACTGGTCAATCCTATGTTAAGTAATTCGACAACTGATCTCAACTTTCCAGTCAATTCTTCAGAATACCTTGTCTGCGGTATCGCTACTCTCAAAAGTCCTTTTCCAAATTGTTACGATAATCTGCTTAAACAAATATTCGACAAGGGTGGTGGCATGAAAAGTTACGATGAGTGTGTCTTGTCAAGACACGCAAAATTTAAATCGGTATACAGCCCATAAATAACCAGCCCCCCCCCAAGCAAATTTTTATCCCTCGTGTTGGCAGTAAGTGGTTACTTTTTAGAAATAAAACCAAGTCCAAACGTAATTGGATGTAAATATGCTTCTCTCCGATATTCACTTTTTAAGCAAACTCCTTTGGAAATGTCTATTTCAATTCCTGCACCATAAAGCAGATTAATTCCATAATTTCTTTGCAACCCTTCACTTAAAATAGAAAAATCCTCATCCTTAGTTCGCAGATAATTAAAAGAGAGACCAGCAAAAAAGTATGGCCTTATTTTTTTATTTGACAAATTTTGTTGCATTTGCAGAGGGACAGATAGCAATGATAGAGTGAATTCATTGTTCTTTTCTGTCGATCTATATTTGAAGTAGCTTAAACCAATATTCAGGGAAGTACTTCTGCTTATTTTAGGTTGATATTTTCTGCGCATTACCTGTCCGTAATATTCAGAACCATCATTTTCAAACCCTAGTCCGAAACTGACGATAACAAAGTTTGTAGATTTTTCTTCAACTCTTAAGTCCTTACTTTGAGTTCCTTTTAATTCATTATATTCAGTAACAATATCTACAAAATTATTTTCATCGAATTTAGCTGTTGGATTTTTTCCTAAAACCAAACCGTCAGTTAAATGATTAAGTATTCCTAAGTAATTGTATTTCCTGGTCTCCGTTTCACCTGAAAACAATTTATCATTTTGCAGAACATAATTTTTGTCATTCTTGATGATGATGTAAAGTTCATTTGAATTATAAACACTTTTGTACAATGATAACGTTCCTCCTTTAAGAATTAAGTTAGCGTATACTTTAATCTCATCTTGATTATTATTTATTTTTAAATTCAATGAGTTAAAAGTATTTTCATTACCTATTCCAAAAGATTTTAGTTGATCAGCCCTATAAGTTTGACATTTTTTTTCTTCTAAATTTTGTTTAAAACAAATACTAGAAGATAGTTTCGATAAATCATTGTTTTTAATATATCCATCTATCTTATCATTATCATTATTTATAATCCATCCTTTCTCAAAATTTTCTTCAATTTGAGCATTAGACATTAATGCCGATAAAAAAATCAACATAAAAAGTATTTGTTTCATATCTTTCTTAATTAGAGTCAATAACAGGAATTGCGCAACTCGTTTTTGCTTTACTCCCAAATCAAGTATCATCAATACCTCAGTTGTGCATGTTTTGTCTTTAGCGCACTTTTGTTCCTACCCAATACTATTTAATCACCCCCAAATATCCAAGCCCCCTGGCTCTTTAACCCGCCAAGCACCTTAAAAACATTTGACGCGATGACCGATGTGCGAATCAAAACCGGGGCCGTACTTCGGCACTTTTGGTATATTTGGCGTGAGTACAGTTAGCTGTCGAGACTATTAATACTCAGCTATCATGTAATTTTAAAGATAAATCACTCCGTATGTATTACCATCGCCTCGGAAGTATCCCCGCCAAGCGCCACACCCAATTTCGTCAACCGGATGGCTCGTTGTACAAAGAAGAACTGGTTAGTTCTGAAGGATTTTCCGGTATTTATTCAACTTTATACCATATCTATCCGCCCACCCGGATCAAAGCTGTAAAAGAGCCGGTCAAGTACAGCCCCGCCCGCCTTCCGGACTATGCGCTGAAACAAACTCATTTGAATACATCTCAGGTCAAGAGCACCGGATCGGATTACTTATCGTCCCGAAAGGTATTGCTCACCAACCATGATTGCTCCATTTCCATCTGTTCGCCCACGCAACGCACAATGGATTATTTCTATAAAAATGCGGAAGGAGATGAAGTGCTGTATGTACACGATGGTAAAGGCACCTTGATTTCTCCCTACGGAAAACTGGATATCCGCCAGGGCGATTATGTGGTCATTCCGCGCACAGTGATCTATAAACTTGAGTTTGAAGACGGTCCCCTGCGATTGCTGATCATCGAATCAGCCTCCCCGGTGGAAACGGTGAAACGCTACCGGAACCAACTGGGTCAGTTGCTGGAGCACTCTCCCTATTGCGAACGGGATATTCGCCCTCCGCACGAGCTCATCACAGATGCCGGCAAAGGTGATTTTGTGATGAAAATCAAAAAACAGGGATACCTGCATGAGTATGTATATGAACACAGTCCGCTAGACATTGTCGGGTGGGATGGTTTCCTGTGGCCATATGCATTTTCCATTCATGATTTTGAGCCCATTACCGGTCGCGTGCATCAACCACCCCCGGTGCATCAAACCTTTCAGGCGCATAATTTTGTGATCTGTTCGTTTGTCCCCCGTTTGTTTGACTATCACCCGTTGGCCATCCCCGCCCCCTATAATCATAGCAACATTGACAGCGATGAGGTATTGTATTATGCTGAAGGAAACTTTATGAGCCGGAGGGGGATTGAGCGAGGGTCGTTTACACTTCATCCGGGAGGGCTGCCGCATGGCCCCCATCCGGGAACAGTCGAAAAAAGCATTGGCGCCAAAGAAACCCACGAACTGGCAGTCATGATTGATACCTTTCATCCGCTTCACCTGACAACGGATGCCTTAGCGTTTCTCGACAAAGATTACCCCATGAGTTGGACGGATAAAAGCGAAGGTGGGTTTAACGAAATCAATACGCCATAAACATTTTGCGATGAAACATATACTCCTGATATGGCTGGGACTACTCATCCAAAACGATATCCTTGCGCAAATAGGTGCCTGGCAAGCGGATGAAAACGGATTGACACATTTGATGATAGTTTCACCGGGCCATTTTTCGGAAGCAGAGTATTCGCTGGCTGAAAAGAAGTTTGTAGGTACCCGGGGCGGAAGCTGGAAGCAAGACAATAAAGATTGGAGTGTGGTTCATGAATTTCATACCATGGATACGAGCCAGATTGGCCAAAAACGAACCATGGTTTTTAGTATGACAGAAAATCAATTCGTGTTAGATTCCAGAATATATAGTCGTATAGACAATGGTTCTCCCGGAGCTTTGGCAGGCGCCTGGCTCATTACGGGCAGGATGACAGAGAATGGAATGCAATCTATTATTCCCGGTGATCGTAAAACCATGAAAATACTTTCGGGCACACGATTTCAATGGATTGCATACAATAGCCGGACAAGAGAGTTTTTGGGTACAGGTGGAGGTACTTACACGACAAAAGATGGTGTCTATGTTGAATCCATTGAATTCTTTTCACGCGATCACACGCGTGTGGGCGCCCAATTACAATTTCAATTCTCGTTGCCGGAAGGAAATTGGCGGCATACCGGAAAAAGTAGTAAGGGCGATCCGATTGACGAGGTGTGGACGAAAAGAGAAAAATTAAAGTTATAACCTGAGATTAAACTCACGAGGTAATCTTCTGCCCTCTGACGGCTATTTAGTTTATAATTCCCGCACCCAGATGTTCCGATAGCTGACCGGGTTGCTATGATCCTGCAATTGAATGGAAGCTTTTCCATGTTCGACATACAGCGGCAGCCCTTTGTATTCGGTAGGTCCCCAAATCTGTGTATGGTTTTGGATGATCACACCATTGTGGAACACCGTGATATAGGCCGGTGTGATCACGGCACCTTTTTCATTGAAACGTGGAGCCGTAAATACAATGTCATATGAATTCCATTCTCCGGGTTTTGCGGTAGCGTTTACCAATGGCATACTCTGTTTGTAGATAGCACCGGCCTGACCGTTGGCATACGTGACGCTCTTATAGCTATCCAGCACTTGTAATTCATAACGTTCCTGTAAAAATACACCGCTGTTGCCACGTCCTTGGCCCTCACTTTCGATCACTGCCGGGGACCTCCACTCGAGGTGAAGTTGCACATCGCCAAATACGCGTTTTGTTTTAATGTCACCTTTTCCTTTGACAACTGTCATCACCCCGTCTTTAACGTCCCACGCGGCAGGTTCACCTTTCAGAGTTGTCCATTCATTCAAAGTTTTGCCATCAAACAGAACAATGGCATCGGAGGGTGCGGGCTGCATAACAGGCGAAGCCATTACCTTTTTGGGTTGGGGGTCCCATAGTTCAGTTACTTTGGGGTCCATGGTTTCGCGCGGAGATTGCTGTGCCCACAAGGTGGGAACAAACGCCATAAACGACAAAGACAAAAAGGAGAGTAGTTTCATTTTATTCGTTATTTGGGTGGTGACGTCAGTAGGATTCGTAATTGGCGAAGTTAATAAGATTACTTTTTACTCTGGCTCATACTTGTCCAATATCTGTTGGGAAATCAGCCGGTAAACCTTTGCCCGTATTTCATCTCCCTGCAAAAAGGCCAGATGCCTGTCAAGCGTGTGTAAATCGCCTCTGCGGGCAGGTCCGGTCTGGGCTGCTTCGGGGCCTATATCCAAACTCTTCTGAATGGTTTCGGCAATCAGCGGCTTCAATAAATCAAATGACAAACGATTTTGTTTGAGAATGTCCTGACTGAGCGCCAACATGTGATTGGAGAAATTGGAAGCAAAGACAGCCGCCACGTGCAAGGCGATACGCTCCGTTGAAGCAATCCGCTGGATACGTGAGGTCAGCGTTTTGGCTAAAGACATCAACGTCTCCCAGGCTTTGTCATCAGTGGTTTCGATAAAGATCGGGATTCCTTGAAAGTTCAGTCGCTTACTTTTGCTAAACGTTTGTAGAGGATAGAACACGGCATTTTGTGCAGCGGCAGCATAGGTTAACACCTCTAAGGGTACGCTACCAGAGGTATGCACCAGCAGGGCATCTTCCGGCAACACTATTTCCTGTACAATCGACTCAATGGCATCATCAGTCACTGCGATGATAAACAGCTTCGATCCGCTGGTGGAAAAATCCAGTGACCCTTTCACCTCCGCCTGATACAATCGTTCGGTCAACGCTTCGGCATGACTCGGGTGGCGAGAGTAAACCTCTTTGATCACATAGCCGGCATTGTCTAGTGCCGGGGCTAAATGCCACGCTACGTTACCAGCTCCGATAAATGAGACAGAAAAAGTTTGCGCCATCGTTTTAAAATTAGCAATAAACTGATGAAAGTCATGAGAATTATCTCCCGGCCAAAGTACCTTGCGCGTATATTCTACATTCATGAAGTCTTTTAAAACTGCCGAAGAAGCTCTCGGGCTTCTTCAATCCGGTGATCGTGTATTTGTTCACGGTAGTGCCGCCACCCCTCAAACTTTATTGCAAGCGTTAACGGTACATGCTTCCCGGTTACGATCGGTAGAAATTACGGCCGTCAGCACGTTGGGTAAAATGACCATTGCTGAGCCGGAGTATGCTGATAGTTTTTATTTTAACTCATTATTTGTTTCCGATAACATCCGCGCCTGCGTGAACGGAGATAATGGTGAGTATATCCCGATCTTTCTCAGTGAAATACCCAAGTTGTTTGAAAAGGGAATCCTTCCGGTGGACGTAGCCTTGTTACACCTATCGCCCCCGGACAAACATGGATTCTGTTCCTTGGGCACTTCTGTGGATGTGGCAAAGGCGGCCACCAAACATGCCAAAAAAATTATTGCTCAGATTAACCCAAAGATGCCCCGCACCCATGGAGATGGATTTATCCACGTAGATAAAATAGATGCGATGATTCAGGTAAATGATCTCTTGCCGCAAGTGCGCTACAGCGATCGGATATCCTCAGCAGAACAAACCATAGGCCAGTTGATTGCCGGTCTGGTGGAAGATGGCAGCACGCTGCAAATGGGTATTGGAGCGATTCCCGATGCGGTGTTACACTCTCTTGGGCATGCCAAAGATTTGGGTATTCATACCGAAATGTTTTCCGATGGTGTCATTGACTTATTGGAAAAAGGAGTGGTGACCAACGCCCGGAAGAAAAAGCATCGTGGTAAGGTTGTATCGGCCTTTGCCATTGGCACCGATCGACTATACCAGTTTATTGATGACAACCCGGGGTTTGCGTTTCTGGAAGCAGACTATGTCAATGACACACGGGTGATCCGGGCTAACCCCAAAGTGGTGGCCATTAACAGCGCTATTGAGATTGATATCACCGGGCAGGTATGTGCCGACTCGATTGGTACCTATCAGTTTTCCGGGGTAGGAGGGCAGATGGATTTTATCCGTGGAGCTTCGTTGTCAGACGGAGGAAAACCCATTATTGCGTTGTCTTCTGTGACAAAACGTGGCGAGTCCAAGATCGTGCCCTTTTTGAAATCAGGAGCGGGCGTAGTGTCTACACGGGCTCATGTGCACTATGTCGTAACGGAGTTTGGCGTAGCTTATTTGTATGGAAAAAATCTGCATCAACGGGCGCGGGCATTGATGCACATAGCTCATCCCGATCATCGCGATGCTCTTGAGAAGGAAATCATTCAGCGATTTGGCAGTCGCACATTTCCGGTCAGTTGATGAAGGGTCTTGCTGACTGATCCGGGGAAAGAAATCAACCGATTTAATGCACGGCTACCTTACAAATAGCCGCCAATTTCTCAACGGTTTGATCAATTTCTTCCGGGGTGTTGTATTTACTAAATGAAAAACGGACGGCCCCTCGTTGTGAGTTTGGATAGAGGGCACCCAACACATGAGATCCGGTGGTAGCTCCGCTGGAACAGGCACTTCCACCGGAGGCAGAAATGCCCTGCATATCCAAATTGAAAAGCAACATGTCATTTTCTTCCGATTCCGGGAAGCTCACGTTTAAAACGGTATACAAACTCCGGTTCAGGTTGGCCGAATCCCCATGAAAGGAAATCCCGGGGAAGTTACTTTTCAGCTGTTCAATCATCCGGCTTTTCAACGATTGGATGTACGCTTCATGTTCAGACATTTCACGATAGCAAATCTCTAGGGCTTTGGCCAAACCGATAATTCCGTATACATTTTCGGTACCGCCCCGCATGTTTCGTTCCTGAGCTCCTCCATGCACAAAGGGATGAATCTTTTTATCTTTGTTGATATACATAAACCCTACGCCCTTCGGTCCATGAAATTTATGCGCAGCGGCAGCCATTCCGTGCACGAATAGTTTTTTCATGTCATGGCGGTAGTGTCCCATTGTTTGTACCGTGTCGGAATGAAAATAAGCCTGGTATTTTTGACACAGTTCACCCACGTGTTCCATGGGTAGGATGTTGCCAATTTCATTGTTGGCATGCATCAGTGAAACCAGCGAACCCGGGTGCTTTTGTAACAACTGCTCTAAGTGGATTAAGTCTACGTGACCGCGGTCGTCCAACTGCACATGATGCAGTTCAATCACCCCTTTCTTTTGAAGGGTTTCCAGCGTATGGGTGACGGCATGGTGTTCGATCGGAGAAGAAATGGCATGCTTGAGCTGATAGGTATGAATGGCGCATGTGATTATGGCGTTATCGGCTTCGGTGCCACCGGAAGTAAAAATGATTTCCCCTGGTGTGCAATTCAATAACTCAGCTACCTTTTTGCGCGCCTGCTCAATGGCTGCTCTTACCTTGCGTCCGTGACCATGCGTGGAGGAGGGATTGCCAAAATCCTGCAGCAGAAAAGGCTTCATGGCCTCAAAGACTTCCGGGTCAAGAGGAGTGGTGGCTGCATTATCCAGATAAATTCCCATAGGCAGATTGTAAGATCAGGCAAAGGTAATCATTGAAAAACATATCTTTTAAACTGACCGATGATCACCGGTCAATCAAAAAGTCCGGCAGCCCGGCCAGCCGGGGGAGCGATTTTTAAATGTTTGTAGGCTTTTTCAGTGGCCTCCCGTCCGCGGGATGTTCTTTTAATATATCCTTCTTGAATAAGAAAAGGTTCATAGACTTCTTCGATGGTCTCGGCTTCATCGCCCACTGCGGTGGCAATCGTAGTAAGCCCCACCGGACCGCCTTTAAACTTGTCGATGATGGTAGAAAGAATGCGATTATCCATATCATCCAGTCCATTGACATCCACATCCAGTGCTTCCAATGCTAGCTGGGCAATTGGCATGGTTATCTTGCCGTCTCCTTTGATCTGGGCAAAATCACGCGTGCGTCTGAGTAAATTATTGGCTATTCGCGGAGTGCCCCTGCTTCTTCGGGCAATTTCAAACGCAGCTTCTTCGGTCAGAGGCGTATTTAAGATCGTGGCCGACCGCTTGACAATTGTTGTTAACAACCCGGCATCGTAATACTCTAACCGGGCATTGATGCCAAAGCGGGCCCGAAGCGGTGATGTGAGCAATCCGGCCCGGGTGGTGGCGCCAATAAGAGTAAACGGATTTAACGTGATTTGAACGGATCGTGCATTTGGTCCGGAATCCAACATGATATCAATCCGATAATCTTCCATGGCTGAGTATAAATACTCTTCCACGATGGGATTGAGCCGATGAATTTCATCGATAAATAAAACATCATGAGGCTCAAGATTGGTTAACAATCCCGCCAGATCACTGGGTTTATCCAACACCGGACCGGAGGTAATCTTGATGGCCGAACTTAATTCATTTGCGATAATGAAAGATAAGGTTGTTTTACCAAGCCCGGGAGGGCCATGCAGCAAAACATGATCTAATGATTCAGAACGCAACTTGGCAGCCTGTACAAAAACCTTGATGTTATCCACCACTTTTTGCTGCCCGGTGAAGTCAGCAAACGACAACGGACGTAGGGCTTTCTCCAGGTCTTTTTCCGGGGCGGTTAAGCCATCGTCATCGGCACGCAGGTAATCTTCACGCATGATTAAAAATACTGTGCAAGGTACTGAAATTATTGCCGTAAATAATTCAGAAGTAGCAGGGTACCTCCTAAATTGCAACACATTTGCAAATGAGCAACCGCGTCAAAAACTCTATTTATTCAATCATCGTAGTAGCCGCTGTGGGAGTGGTCTGGTGGTGGCGCAATCACCGGCCTCTGAAGCTGGAGCCTGTCAGGATTGAAGGAGCTACCATGGGTACCAGCTATCATGTTACATACTTTGATCAGGAGGGACGCGATTTTAAGACTTCTGTAGATTCCCTGCTGGCGTTGGTGAATCAATCCATCAACACGTACGACATTGACTCGGAGATTTCCCGATTTAACCACGCTGAAATTGGATTGCGGCTTTCGCTTCCTTACTTAATCCCCCCGCTACGGAAGTCGCAGGAGATTTCTTCGGCTACTCTTGGGGCTTTTGATCCCACGGTCATGCCGCTGGTCAATCTTTGGGGTTTTGGCTATCAGAAAGTAACACGCCCCGATAGTTCCAAACTGGATTCTATCCGGGAGTTTATTGGTTTTGAAAAAATACAATTTAACCATGACAGTATCTGGAAAACCGATCCAAGGGTGCAACTGGACTTTGGGGGTATTGGCCAGGGATATGGCGCTGACGTGATCACCGACTTCCTAAGAACAAAAGGGATAACAGACATGCTTGTGGAAATTGGAGGCGAGGGCATGGCCGTAGGTAAAAATTTAAGCTCGGGAAAACCCTGGGAACTGGGAATTCTCGATCCAAACTCAACCCGCGATAGTCTTTTTTTCAAAGCGTATGTCTCCCTGGAGAATCGGTCATTTACCACTTCGGGCAACTATTTTAACTATCGGGTGGTCGATGGAAAGAAATATTCACACACCATCGATCCAACCACGGGATACCCTGTGCAACACACGCTCTTGAGTGCTTCTGTATTTGCGACAGATGCAACCACCGCGGATGGCTGGGCTACTGCCCTGATGGTGATGGGAACGGAACAAGCCATCGCGAAAGCTCAGGCTACTCCTTCAATTGATGTATTTTTGATTTATATGGATGAGTCGGGAATCGTTAAAACGTTTGCCACTGAAAAAATTTCTCCTTTCCTGAAAATTAATCCATAACTTTTATTGTTGATTCTTCCATGCTGCTGAAACTCTCCGTTCTATTTCTGACTCCTTTGCTATCAGGCTTGTTGATCTACCTACTACCCCAGGGGCGCAAACAAAGCTTTCGATTGCTTTTGGTGTTTGCCGGGTCTTATTTGTTTGCGATCACCATCACCCATATTTTACCTGAGCTATACGTGAGTCATGGAGAAGTTCATTCCATCGGTGTTTTTGTGCTGCTGGGATTCTTTCTTCAGCAAGTATTAGAATATTTTTCGGCTGGTGTGGAACACGGGCACATCCACACCCACGATGGACATGCACACAAACCATTGTCATCGCTGATGTTGTTATTGGCACTTTGTGTTCATGCTTTTTTGGAAGGCGGGCTTTTAGCACAGCCGGCCACCATGGGCCCGGTGTATGACTTACATGCTATTCTCTTGGGGATTGCCCTTCATCGGGCTCCGGCAGCTTTCGCCTTAATGGCCGTACTCACTTCACAGCTCAATACCAGAAAACAAGCCAATATTTATTTGCTGATCTTTTCCCTGGCCGCCCCCATAGGGCTGTTAATCAGTACTTACTTTGTAGAAACGTCTGTTTTGTCGGAGAATGGTCTCATGTATTTATATGCACTGGTGAGTGGCAACTTTCTGCACATTTCTACCACCATTGTTTTTGAGAGTAGCCCCGATCATCACTTCAACGCCCGTAAATTGGCTGTTGCCATTCTGGGGGCAGCGAGCGCCCTGGCCGTAGAGTATTTCATTTGATTTTCGATTCAATTGCCACTACCTTTCTTCGCATAATGGAGAAGGGTATGGAGACTATTCATTCGTGGCAATCGTATCAGGATGTTTATCAAAAAAGTATTGAACAACCAGCCGCTTTTTGGGATTTGGTGGCCAAAGATTTTGATTGGCATCAACCATGGACCCAGACGTTCGAATGGGATTTTCACAAACCGGAAGTCAGGTGGTTTATCAACGGGAAACTTAACATTACCGAAAACTGCATTGATCGTCACTTACCTCATCGGGCTCATCAAACAGCCATTGTTTGGGAGCCGAACGATCCAGCACACGATTCAAAAAAAATAACCTATCAGGAATTATATGATCAGGTATGTCAGGTAGCCAACCTGTTAAAGTCATCGGGATTAAAGAAAGGAGACAGGGTGTGTATCTATATGCCCATGGTTCCGGAACTGGCCTATGCGGTGTTGGCATGTGCCCGCATCGGGGCGGTTCATTCCGTGGTGTTTGCTGGTTTCTCGGCCGGCTCCCTGTCTGATCGCATCAACGATTCTGGTTGCAAACTTATTCTAACTGCCGATGGCGCTTTTCGCGGAGATAAAGTGATAGACCTGAAAGGCATTGTAGACGAAGCTTTAACCAAAACTCCGACTATCCAGAAATGTGTGGTGCTCCAACATACCCAGAAAAAAGTATCCATGCTTGCCGGCCGCGATGTGTGGTGGCACCAGGAAATTCAGGGCATGGATAAACACTGTGAAGCGGAGGTGATGGATGCGGAGGACATGCTTTTTATTTTGTACACCTCCGGCTCCACCGGTAAACCCAAGGGAATGGTGCATACCTGTGGGGGGTACATGGTGTATACCAACTATACATTTCGAACCGTATTTCAATACGATGCTACTCTTGAAAACGATCAACCGAAAAGCGGCACGTATTGGTGTACGGCTGATATCGGTTGGATCACCGGGCATTCCTACATCTTGTATGGCCCGCTATCCGCAGGAGCTACCACCGTTATGTTTGAGGGCGTTCCTTCATGGCCGGACTGGGGTCGCTTTTGGCAGGTGATTGCCCGGCATCAAGTTTCTATTTTTTATACAGCACCCACGGCCATTCGGTCGTTGCAACAAGCGCCCTTGTCATTTGTAGAGAGGCATAATCTTTCTTCCTTGCGCATCTTAGGTTCTGTGGGTGAACCGATCAATGAAGAGGCCTGGCATTGGTATCACGAGCATATCGGTAAACATAAGTGCCCCATCATGGATACCTGGTGGCAAACAGAAACCGGAGGATTTATGATTTCACCGATTGCCCACGTAACCCAACTAAAGCCAGCGCACGCTACGTTGCCTTTGCCGGGCGTACAACCCGCTGTGATGGACGAGAAAGGGAATGAACTTTTGGGCAACGGAGTAGAAGGCCGGCTGGCCATTAAATTCCCTTGGCCCTCCATGGCACGAACCATCTATGGCGATCATCAGCGCTTTAAGGAAACATATTTTTCAACTTTCGCTGGAAAATATTTTACGGGCGATGGATGCAAGCGTGATGCCGAAGGGAACTATCGCATTACCGGTCGGGTGGATGATATCATTATCGTCAGTGGTCATAATCTGGGCACCGCTGAAATCGAAAGCGCCATTGATGAGCATAGTGCCATTTGCGAATCGGCCGTGGTCGGTTATCCGCATGACATCAAAGGGCAGGGCGTATATGCCTATGTGGTAACGTATGATCCTGTCCATGAGCCGGAACATCTTCGGGCAGAAGTGCGTGATCTCGTTTCGAAGATTATCGGACCTATTGCCAAACCCGACAAAATTCAGTTTGTGAGCGGCTTGCCCAAAACGCGTAGCGGAAAAATCATGCGCAGGATTTTGCGAAAAGTAGCGGAAGGAGATACAACAAATTTAGGCGATACCACCACCTTACTTGACCCGGGAGTTGTGGAAGAGATCAAGGGCGGAGCGTTGTAAGAGAACTCCCGCCACTTGAATCTATTTTACTTTTACGTCATCATAAAAAAAGCCCCGCAAGTTGCAGGGCTTTTTTATAATCACATGTTTGGAATACTATGATCCACACGCCTCACACGCATCCGGGTTATCCAATGAACAGGCCATGTCTGACATTTTCTGTTCATAGTTTGAAACTTGGGTACGGCTATCATATGGAATCGCCTGTTGCGTTTCCACCACGGTGGCCATCGGCTGCTTGGCCGCATGTTCAGCCGCAGAGGTAGCGTTTGCTTCGGTCATCGCAGAATCAGTAATGGCTGACTTATCCAGCGTAAACTTGATGGCATCCGCGGCAGCGGTGGAGCGCAGATAATACATACCGGTCTTCAATCCTTTTTTCCAGGCATAGAAATGCATGGAAGTAAGTTTCCCAAAGTTCGGGTTAGTCAGGTGAATGTTCAGGCTCTGGCTTTGGCAGATGTACGCTCCGCGATCAGCACTCATATCAATGATTGCCTTTTGAGAAATTTCCCAAACGGTTTTATAGATATCCTTGATGTTTTGAGGGATTTCGGCAATGGATTGTACTGATCCGTTGGTTGAAATCAGCTTCTGACGCATGTTTTCATTCCACAACCCGATATTGATCAGGTCTTTCATCAAATGCTTATTGGCGATGATGAATTCTCCGGAAAGCGTTCTGCGGGTATACACATTGGAAGTGTAGGGTTCAAAGCACTCGTTGTTCCCCAGAATCTGAGAAGTGGAGGCGGTAGGCATTGGTGCCACCAGCAATGAGTTACGCACTCCGTGTTGCTTCACTTCCTGTTTTAGCTTTTCCCAGTTCCAACGCTTGCTTTTAGGGGTAACACCCCACATATCAAACTGGAATATTCCTTTGGATACGGGTGAACCTTTGAAGGTTTCATAGGGACCTTGCACTTGGGCCAGCTCCATAGAGGCTTCCATGGCAGCGAAGTAAATCGTTTCGTGGATATCTTCGTTAAGAGCCCGCGCCTCTTCTGAATCAAAAGGCATCCGCATCAAAATAAAAGCATCGGCCAGACCTTGAACACCAATACCAATCGGGCGGTGACGCATGTTGGAATTCTTGGCTTCGATTACCGGATAGTAATTCACATCGATCACCTTATTAAGGTTACGGGTGGCTACTTTGGTAATTTCGTACAACTTCTGATGATCAAACGTACCATCCTCCTTCACAAACTTAGGCAGGGCAATGGAGGCGAGGTTACAGACGGCAATCTCATCGGCTGAGGTATATTCAATGATCTCCGTACACAAATTACTGCTCTTGATGGTCCCCAGGTTTTTCTGGTTCGATTTTTTGTTGGCAGCGTCCTTGTACAACATGTATGGAGTTCCGGTTTCGATCTGCGATTCCAGAATTTCAAACCACAAGTCCTGTGCTTTTATTTGCTTACGGAATTTTCCTTCCTTCTCATACTTTTCATACAAGCGCTCAAATTCATCGCCATAGCAATCGGCCAAACCGGGGGCTTCATTGGGGCAGAAAAGAGACCACATCTCGTTATTTTCGATCCGCTTCATAAACAGATCGGGAATCCACATGGCGTAGAATAAATCGCGCGCACGCATTTCTTCTTTGCCGTGGTTTTTCTTCAAATCCAGAAATTCAAAAATATCGGCATGCCAGGGTTCAAGATAAACGGCAAAACTTCCTTTGCGTTTGCCCCCTCCCTGATCTACATAGCGGGCGGTCATGTCAAAGTTGCGAAGCATGGGAACAATACCGTTGGAAGTTCCGCCTGTTCCTTTAATATAGGAGCCTTTCGCACGCACGTTATGGATGCTGAGGCCTATGCCACCGGCACTTTGGGAGATCTTGGCGCAATTCTTCAGGGTATCGTAGATGCCGTCAATGCTGTCATCCTTCATGGTTAAAAGGAAACAGCTTGAAAGTTGCGGCTTAGGTGTACCCGCATTAAATAATGTAGGGGTGGCATGGGTAAACCACTTTTCGGAAAGCAGGTGATAGGTTTCAACAGCTGCGGGAATATCTTCACCGTGGATGCCTACCGCCACGCGCATGAGTAAATGCTGCGGACGTTCCACCACCTTCCCGTCAATTTTCATCAGGTACGAGCGCTCCAGGGTTTTAAAACCAAAGTAGTCGTAGCTGAAGTCACGATCATAAATGATAGCGTCATCTAACTCAGCAGCATGTTCATGAATCACCTTCCAGGTTTCTTTGGAGATGAGTGGAGCATTTTGCCCTGTTTTAGAATCCACATAGGTGTACAAACGCTTCATGGTGCTGGAAAATGACTTGCTGGTCACTTTATGAAGGTTACTTACCGCTATCCTGGCCGCAAGTTTGGCGAAATCAGGATGACGGGTAGTCATTGCTGCGGCAATTTCAGCAGCCAGGTTATCCAATTCCTGGGTGGAAACGCCATCATACAGGCCGTTGATCACTTTCATGGCCACTTCTACCGGGTTGACAAATTTGGGATCTAAACCATAGCAGAGTTTTTCAATTCGGGCCGTGATCTTATCGAACTTTACGGACTCCCGATGTCCGTCACGTTTTACTACAAGCATGAAACTAATGGGTTGTGGGTGAACGAAAGTTTAAAAAATGTTTTTCAATGTATTAAAAATCTTCATTCAGTGAAAATTTTGGGGCAGTTTCTTTTTCGGTGCTCTTCATCACGCCTGCTTTCTGGTATTCCGCTACCCGCTTTTCGAAGAAATTGGTTTTTCCGCGCAAGCTGATCATATCCATAAAGTCGAAGGGATTAGTAGCTCCGTATACTTTTTCACCCACCAGTTCATTAATCAACCGGTCTGCCACAAACTCGATGTACTGGCGCATTTGTTCGGCATTCATACCAATAAGATTTACTGGCAAAGCATCGGTGACAAAGTCTTTTTCAATCTCGACCGCATCTTTGATAATTTCAATAACGCGTTCTTTGGGCAACTTATTCACCACATGCTGCGTGTATAGATGACAGGCAAAGTCACAATGAAGACCTTCGTCACGTGAAATCAGTTCATTGGAGAAACTCAGCCCGGGCATGAGACCACGCTTTTTCAGCCAAAAAATAGAGCAGAACGATCCGGAGAAGAAAATGCCCTCTACGGCTGCAAAGGCAATTAAACGTTCCTGAAAATTTCCTTCACCAATCCAGCGCAACGCCCAATCGGCCTTTTTCTTCACACAATCCATGGTTTCAATGGCATGAAAGAGCTTGTCCTTTTCTTTAGCATCTTTAACATAGGTGTCAATCAGCAAAGAGTAGGTCTCTGAATGAATATTTTCAATGGCAATCTGGAAGCCGTAGAAGAACTTGGCCTCGGTATATTGCACCTCCGAGACAAAGTGCTCGGCCAGGTTCTCATTGACAATGCCATCGCTGGCGGCAAAAAAGGCCAATACGTGGGTGATGAAGTAGCGCTCACCATCGTTCAGGTTTTCCCAATCGCGCAAATCATGGCTCAAATCAATTTCTTCGGCCGTCCAAAAGCTGGCCTCTGCCTGTTTATAAAACTTCCAGATGTCGGGGTGGGTGATGGGGAAGAGCACAAAGCGGTCTTTGTTCTCTTTTAGGATGGGTTCTTCGGGGTGTTTGCTCATAGCGTTTTTAAAAAATGGTTCTATACTGTTCACGTCCAAGGTCGCCTGCGGGGGCAGAAGAAATCAGACCGTAATTTTTTTGTTTTCTCTTTTAGAAGTCAAAGACGACAGGTGAGAGCCGTTTTGCAAAAGAGTGAAGAAACAAAGATTTGAAATGAGCGAGTAAAATCAAAGGAGTGTTAAGCGTGATATGAACATCTGTTTGCCTGAAAAGAGTCATCTGTTTTTCAAAAGCGATTCATTTTCATTCACTTAAATGCCATGCGTGAAGCGGACAGTGAACTAAAGATTTTTTTAATTTTTTTTTGCGTGATTTTTTATGTTGAAAATGTTGGTAGACTCGGTGAAAAAACACGTGATCTGGAGGAGATCGTAAATGGACTGAAAGTGTTGGTTGACCTGCTCCAAAGAACGATTGGTGGGGCCTTTCTTCAAGGTCTGATTGTCAGTTTTTTAGGTATCTAAGTATCAATTTTAGATGAATTTGAAGGTTTTGAGGAAATTTGGCGGGTGGCAGATTGTTAATCTGCCCGATTAAATTACCTTTGCAGTCCAAATTTTTAACCCATCCAACAAACATGTACGCAATAGTAGACATTGCAGGAAAGCAGTTTAAGGTGGCTAAAGACCAATATATATACGCTCCTAAGATGGAGGGCGATGCCGGGGCTTCTGTAAGCTTTGACAAAGTTCTGCTGGTAGATAATGGAGGCAGTATACAAGTTGGCGCCCCTACTGTTAATGGTGTGAAAGTATCCGGTACGATTCTGGAACACGTGAAAGGAAACAAAGTAATTGTTTTCAAAAAGAAACGCAGAAAAGGTTACGCTGTTAAGAACGGTCACCGTCAACAGTTTACCAAAGTACAAATTGAAAACATTGGTTAAACCTCACACGAAACTCTTCGGGAATCGAGTTTGAGATTTTAGAATGTACAACCATTAAGATTTTAAAGATATGGCACATAAGAAAGGTGAAGGTAAAGTAAAGAACGGTCGCGAGTCGGAAAGCAAACGACTGGGCATTAAAATATACGGTGGACAGAAAGTAGTAGCTGGCAACATCATTGTGCGTCAGCGGGGCACGAAGCACCACCCGGGCAAAAATGTAGGCATTGGGAAAGATCACACCCTGTTTGCATTGACCAACGGAGTAGTAAACTTTAAGAAAGGAAAAGCAGATAAGTCGTTTGTGTCAGTGGTGGCGGAGGCTTAGTGTTTTAAAATGATATGTAATTTAGAGGGCGCCCGATGGGCGCCTTTTTTGTTTATTCACTTTTATACGTTCAAAATATTATTCTGAAAACCCCACAAAAACAGATTTTACATCGGCAAAACGATTTTTTTGGCAGCCAAACAGTTGTTTTTTTAATTTTTTTTTGATTCGCAACTTCATATTATTGAATTATTGCCCTAATATTATGGTTCGCTAGCGCGGTGCTGGCGAAATTTATTTACCTAAACCCTGAACTATGAAGAAGTTTTTACTGCTTCTCTTGGTGGGCAGTTTGTTTTTAACAGCTGTCCAAGCTCAAGATAAAGCCGTTACAGGTAAGGTGGCCGATGAAACCGGTGCCCCTTTGCCAGGTGTAAATGTGCTTTTGAAAGGAACGACAAACGGAACGGTTACAGACTCGGAGGGTGTATATACCCTTACAGTCCCTGCCTCCGGTGGCGTTCTGGTATTCTCGTTTATTGGCTTTTCAACGCAAGAGGTTGAAATTGGTCAACGTTCCAGTATTGATGTAACCTTAGCCAATGATGTTCAGCAATTATCAGAAGTGGTCATTGTTGGTCAGGGAGCTTCAAAGGAAAAGAAAGCCCTTGGTTATGCGGTATCATCCGTAGGGGCTGAACAACTTTCAGCCAGACCTCAACAGGACGTAGCCCGAATCCTTCAAGGAAAAGTTCCAGGGGTAAATATCTCTCCTACAGGCGGTACATCCGGCTCTGGATCCAGTATCAACATTCGTGGATATAGCTCGCTAAGCGGAAACACGCAGCCACTTTTTGTTGTGGACGGGGTTCCATTTAATTCATCCACAAATAATGGATCTGGCTTTTCCACCGGTGGGGCAGCTGTTACTCCAAGTCGCTTTCTGGATTTGGATCCCAATAATATTGAATCGTTGAACGTTTTAAAGGGTTTGGCGGCTACTGTGTTATATGGTGACCAGGGTCGTAACGGGGTTATCCTCGTAACGACTAAGTCCGGAAAAGGTAAAAAAGGTGCCGAAGTAACTCTTCAACAGACTGTAAATATCACTGAGGTAGCCTCTTTACCGAAATTCCAGAATAGCTGGGGTAACGGGTTTCAAGGCCTCTACGGAGCGTTTTTCAGCAACTGGGGTCCTGGATTTGGTGAAATTGACTCAGTAGGTCATCCCTATCAGTTTTTAGGAACTCCTTCACTTCGGGATGCCTATCCTGAATATATGTTTGAACGCATCCGGTATGACGCAGGTGAAACCATTAAAAAATTCTTTAGAAAAGGAGTGGCATCCAATACCTATGTAAATTTTAACGGAGGTACTGACAAGGTTGGATTTAACTCATCTGCTTCTTATACAAAAGAGCAAGGATTTGTGCCTGGTAATGATGTGACCCGCTTGAACTTAAGTTTGGGAATTAATGCTTCAATCACCAAAAAGTTAAGCATTCAGAATAATATCCTGTTTTCCAACACAGGAGTAGAAACACCCCCGCTTAATGGAGCCACCGGTGGTGGTGGTACCTTTAACGGTGTCCCATCCTTGTATGGTCAGTTCTTGTATACGCCCCGAAATCTCGACTTGTTTGATTGGCCATCGGGTACTCCGGACAATCGCAGTATTTATTATCGCGGGGGTAACGATATCGCCAATCCCCTATGGTTAGCTGCTAATTATCGGGAAGAAAATAATACCAGTCGGGTGTTTAATTCAACCACTTTGTCTTACGACATTACTGATAACTTAAGTTTGATCTATCGGGTTGGGTATGATACCTACACGGAAGTTCAGGAGCGCAAGTTCAATAAGGGTGGTGTGCAAGGACCGAATATCATCAACGGAGTTTATCAGACACAAACCATCCGGAATACTATTTTTAATCAGGATTTCATTGTTGGCTACACCAAGCAGATCAACACCGATTTCAACTTAAATGCAAGGGTAGGTTTTAATGCCCGGAATGATCAATTCAAACGCGATGGATTGTATTCGGAAGGTCAGGCCATCGACAGGCTTTTCAGACATTACAATTTCTCCACCGCCTCTTCCAGAAGTATTGGTTTTGGAGGTCGCATCCTGAACCGCGAAACAGAAGAGCAACGAATGGGTGTTTATGGTGATTTCTCGTTAGGGTATAAGGAATTTCTATTCTTGAACCTGGCCGGAAGAAATGACTGGACATCCACGCTGGAAACCGGTAATAATAATATATTCTATCCCAGTGCTTCCGTTTCGTTTGTTCCAACCGATGCATTTGCAGGACTGAAATCAAGCACCTTGAATTTCTTAAAACTGCGTTTTGGTTACGGAACTTCTGCGGGGTTTGCTCCATTTACCTATGGAACACGATCAATAGCTAGTTTGAACACGCGTGGTTATCTTGACTTAACGGGTGCGCCCATCGCATTGAATTCCGTGGATGACTTTTTGGGTAATGCTAACTTAAAGCCAGAATTGCAGCAGGAATTGGAATTGGGTTTTGAAGCCAAGTTACTGAATGAACGGATCGGTATTGATTTTACAATCTATGACAGAAGTACAAAGAATCTGATTACCGAGGCTCCTTTGGATCCCGCCACTGGCTATACAAGTACCTTAACGAACGTTGGAAAACTTAGCAACAAGGGTATTGAATTGGGATTGAACGGTAACATTATGAAGCGCGGAGCTTTTGTCTGGGATGCTACTTTGAACTTTAATGTTGTTCGTCCGGAAATCATTGAATTGGGTGGCGGACTTTCTGAAGTGGTTATTGCGGGCTTTACTACCCGGGGCAATTTTGCTATTCCAGGTCGTCCATATAACATCATCAAAGGAAATGCTGTAAAAAAAGCACCTGATGGTCAACGTATCGTAAGAGCTAATGACGGATTGTATGCAGTGGATCCGATCATTCAGGAGATTGGCGATCCCAATCCTAACTGGACGACTTCATTGTTCAATACCTTCACCTATAAAGGATTTACGCTGAATGTGCAAATGGACTACCGCCATGGTGGCGACATGTATGCATCCACACCATCTGCTACCATTGGCCGGGGTGTTGTTGCAACAGATGTTGAGTATGGGTATGATCAAACATTTATTCTTCCTGGTGTATTGGAAGTGGATAATAATGGTGACGGAGTGGTTGACAGCTATCGTAAAAACGACAAGCAGGTTACCGCTTCTGACTATGGTTTCAATGTTCAGTTCAACGGAACCGATGATACTTCTATTTTTGATGGCACATTTATACGCTTGCGTGAAATTTCATTGGCCTATGAGTTCCCCCGGAGTTTGTTAAGCAAGACCCCGTTTAAATCAGGTTCTCTGCAACTCAATGGAAACAACTTGTGGTTTAATGCGGTCAATGTTCCCAAGAATGTCAACTTCGATCCGGAAGTATTAAGTACGGGAGTAGGCAATGGAGCAGGATTTGATTATCTGACAGGTCCCAGCGCTAGAAGGTACGGTGTAGTACTCAGACTTACTTTCTAACCCTCTAAATTTGAAATAACTATGAAGTTTATAAAATCACTTTTATTAACCGGAGTCATCGTCATGGCTACTTCGTGTAACCTTGACCTACTGGATGATCCCAATGCTGTAAAATTGACAGAAACAAGTCCCAGTTTGTTGTTGAATAACATACAGTCTGGTTTGGCGGGTTTTTTCAACACGGCCAGTACTTTTGGAATGCAGGTGACCCGCCTCCAAAACTCAGGTGGATCAATCTATGAGAACTTTGCGAATCCTCAGGCTTTTGATGGCTTATGGACAGCAGCGTATGCCAATGTTCTGACTGATTGTGATGTGGTGATCAAACAGGCAGATGCATCTCAGTTTACCGTTCATGCAGGAATGGCTCGCGTTATGCAAGCATATACACTGTCAGTGCTGGTTGATTATTTTGGCGATGTTCCGTTTACCGAAGCATTTAAGGGGCTCGAGAATCTAAACCCCGCAGTGGATGATCAGGAAGAGTTATACACTGCTATTCTGGGTATTTTGGATCAGGGGATTACCAATTTGAGGACAGCTCCCAATGCGTTGGCTCCTGCCATCACGGATTTTTACTATGGAGGCAATACAACTCGTTGGATTCGTTTGGCAAACTCCATTAAGTTGAAAATCTACCTGAATCTTCGGAACGTTGATGCACCCGCTGCTACTGCTGGAATAACCGCTCTTTTGGCAACTACGGAAGGTGTTATATCTGCTCAGACCGATAATTTTGTATTTAGATATGCCACTAACAATGCTGACCCAGATGTTCGTCATCCCAGATTCGTGAACAACTACATTACAGGAGCTGGAGATTACATCGCCAACTATCTGATGTGGCAAATGTTTTATGGTTATGACAGGCATACAGGTGCGGCTCCTTCCCAAGGAGATCCCCGGATGCGGTTCTATTTTTACAGACAAAGAAGTGCCAATTCAACTGACCCTAATGAAATCAGGTGTGTGGCGCAGACCGCTCCTCCTCATTATGCGTTCTCAACCGGCACGGCCATTATTTATGGCGGAACCACGGGAGACCCCACGCGGGTTCCTCCTGGAATTTCCACCGATCCGGCAAGCCCAGCCTGGGCACGTTACTTTTGCTTTCCTACACCCATTGGATATTGGGGACGTGAGCACGTAGATCCTCAGGGAATTCCTCCTGATGGCTTGGCAAGAACTACCTGGGGACCTTACCCTTCCGGTGGACGTTTTGATGCGAATACAAACGCGGGAGTTGCTAATCCGGCATTAGGTATGAGAGGAGCTGGTATTCAGCCAATCATGATGAGGAGTTTCGTCAACTTCATGCGTGCAGAAGCGGCTCTTTTTCTGGGCGTGGGTGGCGTAGCGAGAGACCAGTATGAAGCAGGTATACGCAATTCCCTAATGGATGTAAGAGATTGGGCAGTAAATGGAACATATGGATCGAATGCATTTGGTCCATCACCTAATGAAGCATCCACGATCAATACATTTTATCCGGCTGCTACCTATACGACTGATTCAAATAACTACGCGACTGCGGCATTGGCTGCCTATGACGCTCAGGCTACAGATGGCGACAGACTAAACTATGTTGCACGCGAGTATTGGATAGCCTTGTTTGGTTCCGGTGTAGAATCCTATAACCTGTATCGCAGAACAGGTCGTCCTTTTGGAATGCAACCTACCGTTAATCCTGCCCCTGGTTCGTTTCCTCGCACGTTCTGGTATCCTGCGGCTTTTGAAGGCAGAAACTCTACGGTTGTTCAAAAAACTGATTTAACAACCCCGATTTTTTGGCATAATTCTTCCGCTAACATTGATTTTTAATTCTTAAGCATAAAAATTATGAGATTGAGAAAATATATATGGATCATTACAATGTCTCTATTGGCATTGGGGATCTCTTGTCGGGATGAAAGTTTGTATCCACTTCCTTACGATGATCGTGAGGTTGGAGCTTACATGAGGTTGTACTCCATTACCTCTAATGTGATTGACATCAATGATTTGGCCAATAGTGGTTTGGATGCGGTGTTTGAAGCCGTAGATGATAATGGTGGAAATAATCTTCAGGAGTTTAGAATTTTTGTGCGTCACAGAAGAGGCACAGCGCTAACTCCGGAAGTTTTGGTAAAGACCATTCCGGCCTCAGATTTTACTGACGTAGCAGAACCAACTTTTTCTGAATATAAGCGCGCCAGAGTCAGGGTAACTGCCAATGAGACTATTGCTGCCCTGGCCACAATTCCTGCGGCTCCCGGGCCGGCTTTTCCAGGCTCGCTTCTTGCGGCAGATCAAGTGGTGTATCGTGGAGTAATGGTTTTGAAGGACGGAAGAGAATTTACAGATAGTAACACTACTCCGAACATTACCGGTGGTCAGTTTTACAGTGCTTCCTTTATTTATACGTTGACTGCTCGTGCATTCACCGCGGGCACATGGACAGGAGCCTTTACCTTGACTCAAAATTCAATCTGGTCGCCCAATCACAGCGCCCTGCTCCACACCCGGCCACAATTCCCTGCGTATTTGAATCAAGTGCTGTTCCCCACCCAAACAGTAACGTTAGCAAGACCCGGTACGGGACTTTCGACAGAACGGGAGTTTTCGGTTAATTACAGAGGTCAAACCGTAACCTTACGCATCAATCTTGAAAACGGAACGGTTTTTATTCCACTTCAAAATTCAACCGTTGATTGTTCTTCTGAACGTGAGCTTTATTGGACGTTCCCTCCCGGAGGAAACTTTACTGTGTCAGGATTACCAGCCGGAGCAGTGATGCCTCCTGGTACTCCTCAGGCCACTGTTGCGAACAGAGGAAGTTATACCACCACCCAAGGAGCTAACCCTGGGGATGCACTTACCATTGGAATAGATGATGATGCCGATGAATATGGAAGAAGAAATGGGTATTGCACCTGGACAAGAAGAGTGAGATTAACGCTAACCAAGCTTTAGTAATTCCGTTTTTCTTCAATTCTTTTTAGATAAAAAGGCTGCCTTAAAAAGGCAGCCTTTTTTATTTACCAAATTTTATTTTGCCTTGTTACTTTTTTAATCTTGAAATACAACCTAACAACTGTTTGAACCAAAGATTCATCCATCAATTTGGTTGAATGGGCGTTTGTGAATTGAAAATCTAAAGTTATTGCCGTAATATTATGTTCCGTTAACGCTGTGTTAACGGATAAATTTAACCTAAATCAATTCTATGAAGAAAATTCTACTTTCTTTCTTCATTATCGCCTGTGTTGTTGGCCAAGCCTACAGTCAGGGTCGGGTAATTAGCGGAAAGGTGACTTCCACTGAAGATGGATCACCTTTACCGGGTGTCAACGTTCTGGTCAAAGGATCTACCATCGGTACTGTCACAGATGCTGATGGTGCTTATTCACTGTCAGTTCCGGGGGAATCGTCCACACTGGCTTTTTCATTTATCGGATTCGTCACACAGGAAGTCGAGATCGGACAACGTTCTGTTGTTGATGTTCAATTGCAAGCCGATGTGAAGCAACTTTCAGAAGTGGTGGTTGTTGGTTATGGAACACAGCTCAAGCAGGATTTGACCGGAAATGTCGCAACTGTTAAGGGTGATGTGTTGCAAAATATTCCGGTGCCTACTTTCGAGCAGGCTCTTCAGGGCCGGGCTGCCGGTGTTTTTATTGAAGCAGGAAATGGTAAACTGGGTCAGGGAATAAAAGTCCGTGTACGTGGGTCATCCTCGGTATCGGCCAGCAACCAGCCTTTGTATGTAATTGATGGCATTCCAATGACACAATCGAGCCAGGCCAGCACGGGAGGGGAAACGAACCCCTTAACTGATATCAACCCTGCTGATATTGCCAGTCTGGAGATTCTAAAGGATGCTTCTGCTTCCGCTATTTATGGTGCACGTGCGGCCAATGGTGTGGTAATCATTACTACCAAAAGAGGAAAAGCAGGTAAGACTAAATTTAATGTAGGTTATCAAACAGGTATCAGCGAAGCCACCGGACATCGGGAGTGGTTAAATACTGCTGAGTATGTGGAGCTTTTTACAGAAAGTAATGGTGGATTGACCAACGGGTTAATCCGAAGATTTAACCGCTATGGAGCTGATCCATTAGCCTTAACAACACCGAGCTCAAACAATACTCCACATGCGTCATGGGCTACTCCTGGTGCACCAGGATATGTGGACACCGATTGGGAAGATCAGGTATTGAGAACAGGCTCCATGAATCAATTTGATTTTAGCGCCAGCGGAGGTAACGATAAGACTAAGTTTTTCGCATCAGCTTCTAATACTGATCAGGAAGGTATTTTGCTGGGCAATCGCTTTAAGAGATTAAGCGGTCGTGTAAACATTGATCATCAGGCAAGTGACAAGCTCACCTTGGGAATGAATTTTAGCTTGTCACGGTCGCTGAACTACCGGCTATCTGATGATAATGCGTTTTCTACCCCTATGCAAATTGTGGCTTTGTCTCCGATGACACCGGTAATTGACCCCCGAACCAATCTGATCAGTGGTGTTATTAATCCTGAAACAGGCCTTCCAAATTCAAACTTCCCGATCTATTATAATCCCTTAATTGACAATGAATATAATACACGCGTAACAGAAGTATTTCGGAATTTTGGATCAGCTTATGGAAGTTACAAGTTGACGGATAAGTTGACTTTTAGGACTGAGTTCGCCTATGATTTGCTTACTCAGCATGAAGAGCGATTCTTTGCTCGTGAGGCGTCCAGAAACTCGGGCCAACCCACCGGACAGAGTGATGACTTCTGGACACAAGTCTTTAATTATAACACCAACACATTCCTTCAATATACCAACACATTTGCTTCAGTTCATTCATTGGAGGCTCTTGCAGGGATGAGCTATCAGGAGTCCAGTAATGATTTTGGCAGTAGTCAGGGGATTGGTTTTCCTTCCAATTCTTACCGTAAAAATTTCTCGGCAGCAACCATTACAGCGGCCAATGCACAGGCCACTAAATACACTTTCTTGTCTTATTTCGCCCGTGCCAACTATAAGTTTAACAATAAGTATTTGTTAAGTCTAAGTGGTCGCGTTGATGGATCATCACGCTTTGGTAATAACAATAGATATGGATTCTTCCCAGCCGCATCCGTAGGATGGGTTCTTTCAGAAGAATCCTTTATGTCATCCATCGGTGCGATTGAATTTTTCAAATTACGGGCTAGTTATGGTACGGTAGGTAATGCAGAAATCGGGAATTTTGATCAATTGGGATTGTATTCATCGATACCAGTAGCAGGCGTACCCGGTCAGCGGCCTACCCAGATTGAAAATCCCGATTTAACATGGGAGCAAACTACTCAACTAGATGTCGGTATTGATTTTGGATTGTTCAATAATCGAATTACCGGTGAAATTGATTACTATTCTAAAAAAACAACTGATTTGTTGCTCAACGTTAATCTGGCTGGCAATACCGGTTTTAGAACACAGACACAAAATGTCGGATCATTAGAGAATAAAGGATTTGAGGTGGTGTTGAACACTGAGAATCTGGTAGGGGCATTGCGCTGGACCACTAGTTTCAACTTTGCCAGAAACCGAAATAAGGTTTTAAATCTGGGTGGACAATTGCTTCAGGGAGATTTCCTGAGTGTGGCCAAAGAAGGCGAACCACTGGGTATTTTCTACGGTCCCAAATATGCCGGAGTAGATCCAGCCAATGGAGACGCGCTATACTTTGTGATCAACCCAGATGGCACTCAGTCGACAACGAATGATTATAACTCTGCCACGTACCAGCCCATTGGTGACCCGAACCCGGATTTCATTGGGGGTATCACCAATACTTTTTCTTACCGTGGCATTGACTTTACTTTCTTGTTTCAAGGGGTGTTTGGCAATCAGGTGTATAATGGAGGTGGAAAGTTCATGTCTGCCAATGGCGACTTCTTTGACAATCAGACAAGGGATCAGTTAAGAAGATGGAGAAATCCAGGGGATATAACGGATGTACCAGAGGCCAGACTGTTTGGTGCGAATGGCACAGGGGAGTCATCGCGATATGTATCCAATGCGGGATACGTGCGTCTTAAAACCGTAACCTTGGGATATAATTTACCCAGCAGCATGATAACTCGGCTAAAGATTACGAATGCAAGGATTTATGTTAGCGCGCAAAACCTGTTAACCTTTACAGATTACGAGGGTTGGGACCCTGAGGTAAATGCAGATACCTATGCAGGGAACAATATCAATCAAGGAATTGATTTTTATTCAGCTCCTCAGGCAAAAACGATAACATTTGGTATTAATCTTGGATTTTAATAACCATCAAGACCATGAAACACATAAATAAACTATTGTTCCTGAGCCTTTGCTTGGTTATCGCCAGTTGTGCTGATAACCTGGAGGTGGCACCCGTAGATACTGTTAACGAGAAAGATGCATTAAAGACCTCAGCTGATGTGGAGGCTTTGGTGGTGGGCGCATATGATGCCATTGGAGATGGTGATTTACTCGGAGGAAACATGCTCCGGGATGCTGAATTACTAGCCGATGATGGAGATATATTCTGGGATGGAACATTTGTCGCTCCTGGCGAGATATGGACCAAGGATATGCAAATCACCAACGATCAGGCAGAAAATACCTGGCTGGACGGCTACCGTACCATTAACACCTGTAACCTTGTTTTAGCCAACCTTAATCTGGTAGTGGATGCCAAGAAACAGACAGTGGAAGGTGATGCGAAATTCGTTCGGGGATTGATGTACTTTGAACTTGTAAGACTTTATGCTAAAACCTGGACCGATGGAAACCCTGCTTCCAATCCAGGGTTACCATTGATTTTAGCTCCGACTACCGTTGCGGGGTTGGAAGACAGCAAAAAGGTAACCCGGGCAAGTGTTCAGGCGGTATATCAGCAAATCATCAGTGACCTGACAGATGCCGAAGGGTTATTACCGGAGGATAATGGTTTTTTTGCCAATACATATGTTGTGAGTGCGATACTTTCACGCGTGTATTTGATGCAAAATAACTATGCGGATGCTGCTGCAGCCGCAGACAGGGTAATTCAATCAGGATCATTTGCCCTGCTTTCTGACTATGCTGACAATTTCAATAAAACCTCGGCCGGAGCCGGCTCTACTACTTCATCAGAAGATGTGTTTTCGATTCAGGTGACTGATCAGGATGGCGTCAACAATATGAATACTTTTTTTGCTTCGTCCGACTTTTCAGGGAGAGGTGATATTTATATTGAACCAGCTCACTTCAATCGCTATGAATCGGGAGATGCCCGATTAGATGTATTCTATGATGACGAGCGAACTGGAAAATGGAACAATCAATTCGGAAATGTTAACATCGTTCGGTTATCAGAGATGTATTTAACGCGGGCAGAAGCTAATTTCCGGGAAGGAACATCCATAGGAGACACACCTCTAAACGATATCAATACCATCCGCAATCGTGTCGGATTGGCTGATTTAGGAGTATTGACAATCGATGATATCTTGAATGAGCGCTTATTGGAGTTGGCATTTGAAGGGCACTTGCTTCATGATCTCAAGAGAACCCAAAGATCAGTTGGGGCACTTTCTTTTGATGCAGATGAGCTTGTATTTCCTATTCCACAGCGAGAAAGAATTATCAACCCAGGACTTACCCAAAATCCAGGTTACGGAAGTAATTAATAATCACTGTGACTAGTCCTGAAAAAAGGGTTGCCATTTGCATGGCAACCCTTTTCTATTTTACTTAGAAGGCAATTCGATTTTGGATAGAGTCCTTCATTACAAGGTACCCACCCTAACTATCCTACCATCCGCAACAGCAAACTCAATTTGTTTTTAAGGCTTCTTCGGTCAACAATAAAGTCAAGAAAGCCATGCTCCAAAACAAACTCGGCACTCTGAAATCCTTTGGGGAGATCCTTGCCGATCGTCTCTTTAATCACCCGGGGACCAGCAAAACCAATCAAGGATCCTGGCTCGGCTATGTTGAAGTCTCCTAACATCGCGTAAGAGGCTGTAACACCTCCGGTGGTCGGATCGGTCAACAGCGATATATAGGGAATTTTGGCTTTGTCCAACAAGGCAATCTTGGCCGAGGTCTTCGCCATCTGCATTAAAGAAAGCCCGGCTTCCATCATCCGTGCTCCGCCTGAGCGGGAGATCATGAGAAAGGGGATTCTGTGTTTTAAACTATAATCCATGGCTCGCGAAATCTTTTCTCCGACCACAGACCCCATAGATCCTCCAATAAAAGCGAAATCCATACAAGCCACGACCAAATCCAGTCCATTACACTTGCCATGTGCCGTGCGCACGGCATCTTTTAATTCTGTTTTGGATTGTGATTCTTTGATCCGCTTAGGGTAGGGCTTCGTGTCAATAAACTTTAATGGATCGGCAGATTCCATCTTTGGATCAAGCTCGGTAAATTCATTGTTGTCAAAGAGGATTTCGAAATACTCTTTGGAACCAATACGCACGTGGTATTCTTCTTCCGGAACCACATAGGCATTGTTCTTTAACTCGCGGGTATGAATGATCTTACCTGCGGGTGATTTAAACCACAGCCCATCCGGCACTTCGCGTTTCCCTTCGGTTGGGGTAAGTATTCCTTTATCTGTTCGTTTGAACCAAGGCATAAAATTTAATTTGAGAATGATTTGATTTGAAGATGCATCCGACCGCCATCGCTACGATTTTCACATCGCACCATCTTCAAATCCCGAAATGCTCGTGACTACGCTATGTCAATGGTTTTGTCAAGGTAAACGTCTTGGATTGCTTGCAATATCTCCACACCCTCTTTCATCGGGCGCTGGAATGCTTTTCGACCTGATATCAAACCCATGCCACCAGCACGTTTGTTGATCACCGCAGTGCGCACGGCATCGGCCATATCACTGGATCCTTTGGAGTCACCACCCGAGTTAATCAATCCGGCCCGGCCCATGTAGCAGTTTGCTACCTGATAGCGGCAAAGATCAATGGGGTTATCGGATGTTAGTTCGGTATAGATGCGCTCATCTAATTTTCCATAGCTGCTGCCTCCGGTGTTCAAAGCCTTGTAGCCACCGTTGTTTTCGGCTAATTTCTGTTTGATGATGTCAGCCTGAATCGTCACCCCCAGATGATTGGCCTGACCGGTTAAGTCGGCTGAGACGTGATAGTCAATGCCATCTTTTTTGAAGGCATTGTTTCGCGTATAGCACCAAAGGATTGTTGACATGCCTAAATGATGAGCCTCTTCGAAAGCTTTGGCTACCTCTACAATCTGTCGGGTGGCATTGTCTGATCCAAAATAAATGGTTGCCCCTACGGCTACTGCTCCCAGGTTCCAGGCATCACGAATGGAGCCAAACATAATCTGATCGGCTTTGTTGGGATAAGTCAAGAGTTCATTGTGATTAATCTTAACGATGAAAGGAATTTTATGAGCATACTTGCGGGAAGCCATGGCCAGGCCGCCAAACGTGGTGGCTACGGCATTACATCCCCCCTCGATAGCCAACTTGACAATATTCTCCGGATCAAAATAGATGGGATTTTTTGCAAAGGAAGCTCCGGCACTGTGTTCAATGCCCTGATCGATGGGAAGGATGGACAGATAGCCTGTCTTTCCGAGACGGCCATGATCAAACAGCGTTTGAAGGCTTCGCAATACCTGAGTATTGCGATTGGTCTGCATAAAAATCTGATCAACGAAGGAAGGGCCTGGCAGATGAAGCTGGTCCTTTGAAATGGTTTTACTCTTGTGTGTGAGCAACGCATCAGCGTCTTTGCCCAATAGTTCAGCAATTTTTGGGGTAGCCATGAGTTAAGTTAGATGAGCGACAAATATAAGGCTTAGGTCGGTTTTGCCACAATTTGAATGGGATTGATAGCAAAGCAAAAAACCCGTTTTTCAATTTGAAAAACGGGTTTTTGATATATTTCAACCGATAGTTTAATTGGAGGTGGAAACCAAAATTTTTTCTTTGATTCTGGCAGATTTTCCTTGACGACCCTTTAAATAGAATAGTTTGGCTCTTCGCACTTTACCCGCTTTAATAAACTCGATTTTATCGATGCTCGGACTGAGCATCGGAAAAATACGCTCAACGCCTACCCCATTGGAAACTTTTCTGACAGAGAAAGTCTCTCCGTTGCTATTGGTGCCCTTGCGGTATAATACGACTCCCTGAAATTGCTGGATACGATCTTTGTTTCCTTCGCTGATTTTCACATGTACGTTGATGGTATCACCTGCCTTAAAAGTGGGGTGGGTACCTCTTTTGGAGGCGAGTTCTTGTTCCGCTATCTTCATTAAATCGGCCATGGGACTCTGTTTTAAAAATGGACTGCAAATATAGGAAAGTGCTTTGAGTTGGCAATAATCAGTCAAGAAAAGGTTTTGAGGCTGTTAATCCGGTGAAATAAGCCCCGGACGCCTCTTTTTTGTCCTCAAAAGGGCCTGTTCATACTTCCATTCGTTTATTTTGGCTTCATGGCCGGATAACAGAACATCTGGTACTTTCCAGCCTTTGTATTCTGCCGGTCGTGTGTATACGGGTGGAGCAATCAGGCCGTCTTGAAAGGAGTCAGTCAGGGCGGAAGTTTCGTCATTCAGTACTCCTGGAATCAACCGGATAATGGCGTCTGCCACCACCGCTGCGGCCAGTTCACCCCCGGAAAGCACGTAATCTCCGATACTCACTTCTCGGGTAATGAGGTGCTCACGCACACGCTCGTCCACCCCTTTGTAGTGACCGCACAGCAAAATCAGATTTTTTTTCAAACTGAGTTCATTGGCCAGAGCTTGATTAAAAACCGTACCGTCCGGGCTCATGTAAATGACTTCGTCATAGTTCCGTTGTTTTTTCAATATCTCAAGACAACGGTCAATTGGTTCAATCATCATCACCATGCCGGCCCCTCCGCCAAATGCGTAGTCATCGGTGGCGCGATGCTTATGGGTGGTATACTCCCGCAGGTCATGAACCACGACCTCAACAATACCTTTGGTTTGAGCACGTTTCAGGATGGAGTCATTAAAAGGGCTCTCCAACAGTCGAGGCAAGCAGGTAATAATATCGATGCGCATGGATCAAATATCCAAAAAACCCTCAGGCAATTCCACGGTGATTTTACGGGTCGTCTTGTTTACAGTTTTTAGAAACGGAGCGTTTAACGGCAACATATGCTCTTTTTGACGGTAGGAAAATATCAAAAATCGCTGAGCGCCATGTTGTTCGACAGCCACCACATCGCCTAATTCGCCCTCTGTTTTGTCAATCACCAAAAAACCGATGACTTCATCGTTGTGAAATTCATTGCGCTGGCTTTTTGGGCGAAGGGTTTTGGGTAGATAAAGTGAACACCCCTGAAGACTTTTGGCCTGTTCCAGAGAGGAAACGTCTTCCCACCTAACAAAGGCCTTTTCTCCTTTTAAAGAGAGGGTTTCAATAAAGTAAGGGACAAGTTGCCCCTTTTGTTCGATAAACACAGAAGTGATTTCCTGCCACTGTGTAGGGGCTTCGGGTGTAAAGGCAATCGTTACCTCTCCTTTCAACCCATGTGGTTTAAGGACATAGCCTATTTTAAATGAATCTTTGACGGTCATTCCTACAAATAAAATAGCCAATGCACAAGGTACATTGGCTATTACAAATTATTAAATAAAATTATGCCTGTTCTTCAGGGGTTGCGGCATTTTCAGCCGAAGCCTCCACGGTAGGAGCTGCATTTAAAGCTTCTGCCTTTTTGCGAATAGCTTCAGCGCGGGCTTCTTTCACTTTCACCTCAGCAGCTTTGCGTGCTTTGGCCGCTTCCTGTTTAGACTTGGCCAATGAATCAACTTTATTTTGAATTTTTGATTCTTTTGACTTCAGCCATTCGGTGTGTTTCTGATCAGCTACTTCTTGCGAAATGGCACCTTTCACTACTCCGATTTGCAAATGCTTTTTCAGCATAACACCCCGGTAGGACAGCATACGCTTGATGGTGTCAGTCGGCTGGGCGCCTTTCATTAACCATTCAAATGCTTTTTGATCGTCTAAAACAATACTGGCCGGATTGGTCAGTGGGTTGTAGGTTCCGATTTTTTCGATAAAGCGACCATCACGTGGTGCGCGTCCGTCAGCTACGACTACATCGTAAATTGACAATTTTTTGCGGCCTCTGCGGGCCAATCTGATTTTTACTGCCATTTGTTGGTTTTTTGTGGATCTCGTCCGGTTTTTAAAAATGGACTGCAAATATAGGGGATTTCATCATTTGGCCAAGGGATTAATTCAGACCACGACAAGAAAACGGTCGCAGAGCATTAAGACGCATCAAAATTAAGCACATATTTATATAACCGTTTAAACGATTTTAATATCCAGAATGCCTTTTCTACCTTCGGTGCTCTTTAACCCAAGTGTATGGATAAGTACTCTTACATTTCCAATGCGGATGTCAGTTACCTGGATCAGTTGTATCAGAATTACAAAGGCAATCCCGCTTCCGTTGATCTAACCTGGCAAAAGTTTTTTGAAGGGTATGATTTTTCACTTCAGCGATATGGCGAAAACAAGAGCCATGGCATGGATACCCCGGCTGATGCTCTCACCATCAAGGAAACGCAGGTTCGCAACCTGATTTTTGCCTACCGTTCTTTTGGTCATCTGAAATCAAACACCAACCCGGTGCGGGAACGCAGAAATCACAACGTCAACTTTGATCATAAAAGTTTTGGACTAACCGATGCTGATCTGGATACGGAGTTTGATGTGGGCGCTGAAATTGGCATGGGGCGAGCCTCTCTCAGAAAAATTATTGAGCGGGTACAAACCATTTATGTCGGCCCAATAGGATTTGAATACAATTTTATCCGCGATGATGAAGTCAGAAAATGGTTTTTCAATAAGTGTGAGAATGAGTACTTTCATTATAACCCCAGTCAGGATGAAAAGAAAAGTATTTTATCCAAACTGAATGAAGCGGTAGTCTTTGAAAATTTTTTACATACCAAGTTTCTGGGCCAAAAGCGATTTTCCCTCGAAGGTGGGGAGAATACCATCCCAGCGCTTCAGACGATTATCAACAAATCGGCTGAAATGGGTGTGAAAGAAGTGGTGATTGGCATGGCCCATCGCGGCCGGCTGAACGTACTGACCAATATTCTCGGAAAAACCTACGAACAGATATTCACCGAGTTTGAAGGAAATGTAAATCCTGATTTGACGATGGGTGACGGTGATGTGAAGTATCACCTGGGCTATACCAGCCAGCACACAACCCCTTCCGGCAATAAAATCTATGTTAAGTTAACTCCAAACCCTTCGCACCTGGAGGCAGTAGATCCACTGGTGGTGGGGTATACCCGCGGTCAGATTGATGACGAATATCAAGGTGATTTGAGCAAGGCCATGGCCATTTTGATTCATGGTGATGCGGCAGTAGCGGGTCAGGGCATTGTTTATGAAGTTGTGCAGATGTCGGGCTTGCCGGGGTATAATACCGGGGGAACCATTCATTATGTAATCAATAATCAGGTAGGGTTTACGACCGATTATGATGATGCCCGGACCGCTATTTATTGCACCGATGTGGCTAAAATTATTGATGCACCGGTGCTTCATGTAAATGGCGATGATGCAGAGGCGGTAACGTTTTGTGCAAAGCTGGCGGTGGAGTATCGTCAGAAATTCGGCAAGGACATTTTTATTGACATGCTGTGTTATCGCAGACATGGTCATAATGAAAGTGATGAGCCAAAATTTACGCAACCCAAATTATACAATCTTATTGCCAAGCACCCGAATCCACGCGAAGTATACGTGAAACGTTTGGTGGAACGGGCTGACATGGACGCGGCTCTGGCGGACGAGATGGATAAAACGTTCCGCAAGCAATTGCAGGATCGGTTGGATGAGACAAAACAAAAGCCGCTTCCGTACAAGCCCCAAAAAATTGAAGAAGAGTGGCAGAAGTTACGAAAGGCAACTCCTGATGATTTTGATGAATCGCCAGACACCAGCATCAAGCAGTCAGTAGTAGATCAGGTGGGTAAAGCCCTGACATCTATTCCGGAAGGATTTAAACCTCTCAAGCAAATTGAGAAATTATTAAAAGACCGGAAGACAGCTTTCTTTGAAGATAAAGTGTTGACCTGGGCTGATGCTGAATTGTTAGCCTATGGCTCACTGCTGGCCGAAGGAGTTCCGGTAAGAATGTCTGGTCAGGACGTCAAGCGCGGAACCTTCTCTCACCGGCATGCATACTTTGTGGATGCAAATACCAACGAGCCATATTGCGGATTGGATCACATATCCAAAGAACAAAAGAAACTACACATCTATAACTCGCTTCTTTCTGAATTTGGTGTTTTAGGTTTTGAATATGGCTACGCCATGTCTTCGCCTCATGCATTGGTATTGTGGGAAGCACAGTTTGGAGATTTTGTCAATGGAGCGCAAGTGATGATTGACCAGTTCATCTCCAGTGCAGAATCGAAATGGCAACGGATGAATGGATTGGTTATGCTTCTGCCTCATGGATACGAGGGGCAGGGGCCTGAACATTCCAGCTGCCGGCCCGAACGATTTTTACAGTTGGCGGCAGAATACAATATGATTGTTTGCAATCCGACCACGCCAGCCAATAATTTTCACATGTTGCGCAGACAGGTAACCTGGGAGTTTCGCAAACCTTTGATAGTCTTTTCGCCAAAATCGTTGTTGAGACATCCGGCTGCAGTTTCCCCGGTAAAGGATATTACGAAAGGTAAATTTCAGGAGGTCATAGAAGATGCCACGGTGTCAGGTAAGGATGCAAAACGCTTAGTGCTTTGCAGCGGTAAACTGTACTATGAACTGGAGGAAGTGCGTCAGAAAAATAAATTGAAAGATGTTGCGCTGGTGCGAATTGAGCAACTTTTCCCGTTTCCCGAAAAACAACTGAAGGCCATCTTCAAAAGCTACAAAAATTCACACGTGATTTTTGTACAGGAAGAGCCCCTGAACATGGGATATCAATCGTATATGCAACGCATGCTACCCAAACAGGAAATCGAATATATCGCCCGAAAAGCCAGCGCCTCACCAGCCACCGGATACAATAAGATACATAAGATTGAACAGGAAAAAATCATTAACCAGGCATTAGGTCTGTAACAACAAAAAATCATGGCGCAACACGTAAAAGTGCCCCCTGTGGGCGAGTCCATCACTGAAGTGACCATCGCTAACTGGCTAAAAAAAGATGGAGAGGCTGTAAAAATGGATGAGGTTATTGCCGAACTGGAATCGGATAAGGCCACTTTTGAACTAACAGCCCCACAAGCGGGAATTCTGAAGATTACCGTTCAAAAGGGTGAAGTAGTACCGATTGGGACTTCCATCTGTGAGATTCAGGAAGGAGCCACCACCACGCCATCCCAACCAAAAACTGAAACTTTGACAACATCAGCTACACCTATGAAATCAACCGGAGGAATTAAAGAAATGAAAGTGCCCGCGGTGGGCGAATCTATTACAGAAGTAACCATCTCCACCTGGTTAAAGAAAGAAGGCGACTTCGTAAAACTAGATGAAGTGATAGCCGAAGTGGAATCCGACAAAGCCACCTTCGAGTTGCCTGCCGAGGCCAATGGTATTTTGCGCATCATTGCCAAGGAGAAGGAAACCTTACCTATTGGAGGGTTAATTTGTAAGATTGAAGTTACTGAAGGCGCGCCTGTGGCAGAAGTAAAGTCAACGACAGCCACCCCCGTAAGTCAGGAGAAGAACAGTACCACCAACTATGCGTCAGGTCATCCATCCCCGGCTGCAGCTAAGATTCTGGAAGAGAAGGGAATTGCCTCTTCGCAAGTCAGTGGCTCCGGAGTCGGAGGACGGATCACAAAAGAAGATGCTCAAAAAGCACAAACCACTTCAGCTACTAAAACGGAAACACCTAAAGTAGCTGCCAGCGCTCCTGTCATCACCAGCGGAGGCACGCGCACCAAGCGCAGCGAGAAAATGACTTCGCTGCGAAAGACCATTGCAAAACGACTTGTTTCCGTGAAAAATGAGACGGCCATGCTCACAACATTCAATGAAGTGGATATGAAGCCGATCATGGATTTGCGTTCTAAGTATAAAGATAAATTCAAAGAGAAGTATGGGGTGGGATTGGGCTTTATGTCATTCTTTACCAAAGCGGTTTGTATTGCATTGAAAGAATGGCCTGCCGTAAACGCTCAAGTGAACGGTGATGAAATTCTTTACCATGACTATTGTGATGTGTCAATTGCTGTATCCACGCCTCGTGGATTGGTGGTGCCGGTGATTCGCAATGCGGAGTCTTTATCTTTTGATCAGATTGAGTCGGAAATAGGCCGTCTGGCCTCCCGAGGTCGTGATGGCAGACTTTCGATTGATGAAATGCAGGGGGGAACTTTTTCGATCACCAACGGGGGTGTGTTTGGATCCATGCTTTCTACGCCCATCTTAAATCCTCCCCAGTCAGCTATTTTGGGGATGCATAACATTGTGGAGCGTCCGGTAGTAAAAGACGGACAGATTGTGGTAAGACCTATCATGTATTTAGCGCTTTCCTATGATCACCGCATTGTGGATGGTCGCGAATCCGTGAGCTTTTTGGTGCGTGTGAAAGAATTATTGGAAGATCCGGGAAGATTGATTTTAGGAGTTTAAAATCGATACAGTCCTCAGAATTTGAAAAATACATGAGTATGCAATACAACGTTATCGTCATTGGTTCAGGCCCGGGTGGATACGTAGCCGCTATTCGGTGCGCCCAATTGGGAATGAAAACCGCCATCATTGAAAAATACAGCACACTGGGAGGCACCTGTCTTAACGTAGGGTGTATTCCTTCCAAAGCCCTTTTGGATTCGTCCGAACACTTTCATAATGCAGCGCACACATTCAAAGAGCACGGCATTGATATCAACGAACCCCAGGCAAACATCGCTCAGATGATCAAACGTAAAGCAGGAGTGGTGAAAGCCAATGTGGATGGAATTGCTTTTCTGATGAAGAAAAACAAAATAGATGTATACACAGGGGTTGGTTCTTTTGTCGACAAAAATACCATCAAAGTAACATCGGCCGATGGGAAGGAGACTCCCCTGACAACTGATAAAGTAATCATCGCTACGGGCTCAAAACCTACCCCTCTTCCCTTTGCGCCATTCGATAAGAAACGAATTATCAGCAGCACCGAAGCATTGGAGTTAAAAGAAATTCCTAAACATCTGATCATCATCGGAGGAGGTGTCATTGGCATGGAGCTTGGCTCTGTGTATGCACGTATTGGCTCTAAGGTAACGGTAGTGGAATTTATGGATAGCCTGATTGCAACAATGGATGGTACCATGGGCAAGGAACTTGCCAAGGTGGCTAAGAAACTGGGAATGGATTTGTACTTGAGTCATAAAGTGACAGCCGTGGAAAACAAGGGCAAAGAAGTAGTTGTAAAAGCAGAGCCTAAAAATGGTGGAACGGCTGTGGAATTAAAGGGAGATTATTGCTTGGTGAGTGTTGGCCGCAGACCTTACACGGAGGGGCTGGGTTTAGAGAACGTGGGGATTGAAGTAGACAGAGGAAAAATTGTAGTGGACGATCACCTGAAGACTAAAGTCGATAACATTTACGCTATTGGTGATGTAGTACGGGGAGCCATGTTGGCTCATAAGGCTGAAGAGGAGGGTGTTTATGTTGCCGAACAATTAGCTGGACAAAAACCTCATATCAATTATAACCTTATTCCCGGGGTAGTGTATACCTGGCCGGAGGTGGCCAGCGTAGGCTTGACGGAAGAACAACTGAAAGAGCAGGGGAAGGCCTATAAGGTGGGAAGCTTTCCATATAAAGCGTTAGGTCGCGCGCGTGCTTCGATGGATCTGGATGGGTTGGTTAAGATTCTGGCCGATCAAGTGACGGATGAAATTCTGGGTGTTCATATCATTGGAGCACGCGCTGCGGATATGATTGCCGCAGGCGTGGTGGCCATGGAATACCGGGCTTCAGCAGAAGATGTCTCACGGATGAGCCACGCACACCCTACCTACATGGAAGCTGTGAAGGAAGCCTGTCTGGCAGCCACAGCAAACAGACCGATCCATATGTAGTTGGTGTTCCGAAATCTTTCCTAAGTTAATCCTGCGTACTTACTTGGTTACTGCAACAGTTTCCAATTCAACGCACATCTTATAGCAAGTCCAGCGACTATGGGAACCAAATACATATTTAGTTCTTGCGGCAACGCCCACCAAAAAACCAGGATAAAAACAAGAAGGATCGTACACGTCAGAAAGTAGAAACGTAGCAACCGGGTAGCTCGCTTGCTAAAAAATAACAGGCAGGCGATCAGATGCAGAGGAAAAGCCCATACTAGATTCAAGTTCCACGCAGCATCATAATGATCCGTAGCTATCCACAAAATAGCCAGGAGTAACCCAATCAATCCGGTGATGCCGAGAAGGATCAGGTCCAGCCATCGGCTTAATTGTTGACGTCTCCAATCTCGCCAGCTAAAAAATAAAATGAATACTAAAAAAATGCCAAAAGCTACCCAGGGATATACCAAAGCCGTCCAAGTTTCAACAGGTTCAGGTTCAAAGATGATTTTCTTTTCTGCCACCAGTGAAACGGAAACGGAATCATGTTTTATGGTTGCATGATCAACAAATGATTCCACATAATCAGGCAAAAACATATATTCCCAGGCATTCATGGTGCGATCAATGGGCATACCTAAACAGATGTCTATTCCTACATCTCCCCAGGGGAGAGGCTTCAGATACGCATCGGTTTTTTGGCGAAAGGAATGTTCGGCTTTAAAATAAGAACTATCCCAAGTGACGGCTCCGTTTAGTTGTTGGTGTAACACATCGCGGATTCGGCTGGCACAGTTGTCATGATAATAATCATAGCGATACGTTTGATTCTCGGGCCGGGCATTCCACATCAGAAAATCAAAAAGTTTTTGTTTTTGTGAAGGAGTCAATTGTAAGCGCTGCTCATGAATAAACCGTTGATTTCGCTTGTAGTACGCTTCAAAGTCGGAATAGTAGTAAACGCCTAATTTATAATACAGGTATCCGCGTGCAAAGTTGAGGTAAAAGTTAGGCTGATCGAAATCAAAAACTCCATAGTTGAAAGCATCGTCTAACCCATGGGCAGGATCCCAGACACGAATAGCACTGTGACCAAAAGCCGCATACAATTCATTCCGGTCCGGTCCGCACGTGATAATGGAGATTTCTGCTTGTGGGGATAGTTGTATTTGCGCACGCGATACAGTCAAGGGAATAACTCCCAGCCATCCTGCCAACATTGTAACAATCAGACTTTTCACGTTCGAAAGATAAACATTCCACTTTGAAAAGGTAACTTTGAACCCATGATGCCCTGGCGCGACTCGTATTCGTTTTTGCAAAAAACTTCCTGGTCGCGGATGGAGAATGCCTTTCGTGTCTGGCAAAGTTATCATCGTTCTAAGCGAACTTCGAGGGCCCAGCATCAAGGCATGCCCATTTCGATTGCTTTTGAACCCACCACCTCCTGTAACTTGCGTTGCCCCGAATGCCCCAGTGGACTCCGTTCTTTTACCCGCCCGACAGGGATGCTTTCAGATGATTTATTCAAAAGGGTTATTGATGAATTGTCCCCCACGTTAAGTTACCTCACGTTTTATTTTCAGGGTGAACCTTATTTGCATCCACGCTTTTTAGACCTGGTGGCTTACGCTTCGTCTAAGAAAATCTACACCGCTACTTCCACCAACGCTCATTACCTGAATGATAAATACGCAGAGGCTACCATTCGTTCAGGGTTGGATCGGTTGATTATCTCGATTGATGGCACGACACAAGACACCTATCAATCGTATCGTAAGGGTGGTCATCTGGACAAGGTAGTAGAAGGTACCCGCACATTAATTGCCTGGAAAAAAAAACTAAAATCACATTCTCCCCATATTATTTTTCAATTTTTGGTGGTCAAGCCTAACGAACATCAGATACCCGAAGTGTATCAATTGGCTCGTGATCTGGGTGTGGAGGAAGTCAAGTTGAAAACCGCTCAGATCTATGACTATCAGAACGGGTCTCCGCTGATTCCCACCCAAGATAAATATTCACGCTATCGGCAAAAACCGGACGGTACGTATGAAATCAAAAACGCGTTTGATAATCATTGCTGGAAAATGTGGCACAGTTGTGTGATCACGTGGGATGGAAAAGTAGTTCCCTGTTGTTTTGACAAAGATGCCCATCATGTGTTGGGCGATTTAAATCACCAGTCATTTACTGACATCTGGCAGGGCGACCGATATCAGCAGTTCCGCTCTTCGCTGTTTCGTTCACGCAGCGAAATAGAGATGTGTCGCAATTGTACTGAAGGCACGGCTGTGTGGGCCCCATAAGGGAAGAAATGTTACCTTTGCGCCTTATTTTTTCAGAACTATGATTTCAGTAGATGCCGTCAGTGTCGAGTTTAGTGGCACCACCCTTTTTAGTGACATTACTTTTAACATCAATGAAAACGACCGCATCGCGTTGATGGGTAAAAACGGAGCTGGAAAATCCACGCTGCTGAAAATTCTGGCTGGCGTCAGTAAGCCCACCCGTGGTAAGGTATCGGCACCCAAAGAAGCAGTCATCGCCTATCTTCCTCAGCATTTGCTTACCCAGGACGATGCCACCGTTTTTGAAGAAGCAAGCAAGGCTTTTTCAAAAATTCTGAACATGAAGAAACAGATGGATGAACTCAATCATCAGTTGGAAACCCGCACCGACTATGAATCCGAGGCCTATGCCCGGATTATTGAACAGGTTTCGGAGCTAAGTGAGAAGTATTATTCCATTGAAGACACCAATTTTGATGCGGAGGTAGAAAAGACGTTGATGGGGCTGGGCTTTTTGCGTTCAGATTTTACACGACCGACACATGAATTTAGTGGTGGCTGGCGTATGCGGATTGAACTGGCCAAAATTCTTTTACAAAAACCTGACCTGATTTTACTCGACGAGCCCACCAACCATCTCGACATAGAGTCGGTTCAGTGGCTGGAAGAGTTTTTAAAGAATAATGCCAGAGCGGTCATCGTGATCAGCCATGACAAAATGTTTGTTGATAACCTCACCAATCGAACGATCGAAGTGACCATGGGCAGGATTTATGATTATAAAACCAACTACTCCCATTATCTTCAGCTACGCAAAGAAAGACGGGAGCAGCAACAAAAACATTTTGAAGAACAGCAACGTGAGATAGCGGACATCACTGCTTTCATCGAACGCTTTAAAGGAACATATTCCAAAACCCTGCAAGTTCAGTCACGTGTGAAAATGCTTGAAAAGATTGAAGTGATTCAGGTGGATGAAGTGGATACCTCTGCGTTGAATTTGAAATTTCCACCAGCACCCCGCTCAGGCAATTTTCCGGTAATAGTGGAAGATATGACCAAGCGCTATGGCGACCATGTGGTATTTCAAAACGCCAGTATGACCATTAACAGGGGTGATAAAGTGGCTTTTATCGGGAAAAACGGAGAGGGGAAGTCAACCTTGGTTAAAGCCATCATGGGCGAGATTGACTTCGAAGGAAAATGTCAATTAGGTCACGGGGCGCTGATCGGGTACTTTGCTCAGAACCAGGCTTCCTTGCTAGATGAAGATCTCACCATCTTCCAAACCATTGATCAGATTGCACAAGGCGATATCCGAACTAAAATTAAGGACATCCTTGGAGCCTTTATGTTTGGTGGCGATACCATTGAGAAAAAGGTAAAAGTTTTGTCAGGTGGAGAAAAGACACGTCTGGCTATGATCAAGTTACTGTTGCAACCTGTAAACCTCCTGATCCTCGATGAACCGACTAACCACCTGGATATCAAAACCAAGGATATTTTGAAAGAGGCGTTGCGCGATTTTGATGGCACATTAATCCTTGTTTCGCACGACCGTGATTTTCTGGATGGTCTGGCGACCAAAGTTTTTGAGTTTGGTAACAAACGTATTAAAGAGCACTTTGAAGACATCAACGGATTTTTGCACAACAAAAAGATGGAAAACCTGCGCGAAATAGAACGGTCAAAAGTGAAGGTCTAGCCGGCAGAATAGTCGTTGATTCTGCCAGGAAGAGGTTGCTCAAGCTGAAAAATATTACCCTCCGGATCTTCACCGTCACAGAACAGCGAAGGGAATCCATCAAACGACTTTATCTCGTGCACGGTCACCCCATCACTGATAAGTTTTTGTCGGAACGCAGGTAAATCACCATCAATTTTAAAAATCAGTTTCGTGTTACTTTCGGCCCGGAACGTTCCGGGCTCACTTTCATATCCGGGACCCACCTTATGCAGGGCAATCTCCATCGCTCCTTCGGATAACACAACCTATTGATGAGGTATTTCTTCAACCACGGAAAAACCAAAATGATCCCGATAGAAATCTTTTAAGAGATTGATCTCCTGCCCGAAAATCATGATTCTATAGAGGGATATCTTTTTCAAATCAGAAAAGTTAGCTACACAAAAAAACTGCCTTGACTCTCATTTAAAAAAAGAATCAAGGCAGTTGTTAATTTTATTAATAGTATTACTAAAGTATCACTGACGGATCAACCATTTCACGAAAAAGACGACACCAATAATCATAGCGATACCTCCAATGATCCAAAAGACATCACCCCCGATGATAAGTCCGACTAACCCGACCGCTCCAAAAATGGCGGCTAGCTTCAGATCGTGGTCAATGGCTTTAGTGGCCTGCGCTGTTTTAATGTTGTCCTTCTTAGCCTTTACATAGTCTTTTACCTGTGTTTTGATCTGCTTGCGTATTTCCTTGCGCTCAGTTCTATCCATTTGCATATAGGTTTTACGAACTTCAACGGCAGGTGCGATCACCAATGGAGTTTCGGATGCGCTGGCCGTCACCAGCAAGGGATCGGGCACAGACAGATGAGCGGGCTCGATCATGACAACTGCTGGCTCCGGGTTGGAGCGTTCATTGTGAAAATGAGCCGTGTATTTTGGAGAGGAGCAGGAAGCCAACGATGCGCCAACAATCGACAGATAAATCAGTTTCTTCATATGCATAATTAGAGTTAATGGTTCTTCCGAAAGATAGAGATAATCCGCTGAAAAAAACGCTTTTCAAAAGCCCAAAAGAATTGAAACTGGCCAAAAATAAAACCATATACGAGCAAAAAGAGATTGTATACGGGTAAGATAACAATATAGTAAACTACAGATGCCCATACCGGACGGGAATCCGGACCAAACCAATAGTGGAACAAGGGTCTTTTTAAAAACAGAATGGTGAATCCGGTGCAGGCAAAGACGATAAGAATTAAAACTACCTGCCAGATGCTGCCCACTTTCCAGCGGGTTTGAAGTTTACCAAGCCACGACATAATCAAACATTACGCGGTGAAGGTATGTATTCTGATTCATGAAAAATATTTCCACACATCATTTTCAGGAAGGGGAGCCTCCAACACGATCATTTCTTTTCGGACCGGGTGTTGAAATGATAATTGTCGGGCATGCAAGGCAATGCTGGCATCGGAGAGAGGAGAGGGGAAGCCATACTTCAGGTCACCTATAATGGGGCATCCCATGCTGGCCAGTTGTACACGGATTTGATGAGGCCTGCCGGTGATCGGAGTTACTTCGATCAGATGGAAATTATTGTAGGTTTGCAACCAGCGGTAACGAAGCTCAGATCGTTGAGCATCCGAACGCTCGGACGGAAAAGCAGTAGTTTTATTTTTGACTTCGTCCTTCCGTAGCCAGTGAATAAGCGTTCCGGATTTTTGTTGGGGCATCTTGGAGACCACGGCCCAGTAGATTTTGGTTATTTCGCGTTGTTGAAACAAGGCATTCATTCGCTCGAGTGCCTTGGAGGTTCGTGCCATTACCACGATTCCACTCACAGGCCGATCCAACCGATGTACCACACCTAAGAATACAGCCCCGGGCTTTTGATACTTTTGTTTGATATAATCCTTACCCCATTCCACCAAAGGCGTATCACCGGTGGCATCGCCCTGAACCAACACACCGGCCGGTTTATTCACGATCAGGAGATGATTGTCTTCAAACAGAACGGGGATCATGATCTCGGGCACTGTTGGGTATCGAATTTTTCTGGCAGTAAATCTGGTAAGAAATTCAATCCACTTTAAACTCAGATGTAAAATGAAACTGGATATCTGGAAAATTGTCCTGCACCATTTGTAACCACGCGCGCGACTCAGCCATAAATACTAGTTTTCCGTCTTTGTCACGGGCAATATGTCGCTGTTTCGAATCGATAAACTCGTTTAGTTTCTTTTCCTCCCGGCTGCTGATCCAGCAGGCTTTGTAAATATTTTGAGGAACAAACTCCACCGTAGCATTGTATTCGTTTTTCAACCGAAACTGGATTACTTCAAACTGAAGGTTACCCACCACCCCCACGACTTTTCGTTTGCCAAGCTCATACGTGAAAAGTTGAGCCACCCCCTCTTCCATCAGTTGTTGAAGCCCCTTTTCCAATTGTTTGGTTTTCATGGCGTCCTTATTGAGTACCTCCCGAAAGATCTCGGGCGAAAAACTGGGGATGCCGGTGTAAATGGTCTTTTCTCCTTCGGTGAGGGTGTCACCGATTTTTAAGTTTCCGGTATCGTAGATACCCACGATGTCACCCGGCCAGGCCTCTTCCACTGTTTCACGATCTTGTGCCATAAAAGCAGTAGCGTTGGAAAAACGGAGGCTTTTTTCATGACGGACATGATAGTAATTGTTACCCCGCTCAAACTTACCGGAGCAGATGCGCACAAACGCAATCCGGTTGCGATGTTTGGGATCCATATTGGCGTGAATCTTAAAGACGAAACCGGTAAACTTAGTCTCATCCGGTTCAATGATGCGCAGTGTTGTTTCCCGGGGAATAGGAGCAGGCGCTATGCGAATAAAGGTATCCAGCAACTCCTTTACACCAAAATTGTTAACAGCACTCCCAAAAAAGACGGGTGCCACTCGCCCATTCAGATATTCGTTTACGTTAAAATCAGGATAAACACCTTCAATCAATTCCACATCCGCCCGTAGTTGTCTGGCGTTGTTTTCACCTACCAGAGCATCCAGTTGCGGATCATGAATGTCAGCAATTTCTAACCCTTCCTCCACGGTAGTCTTACTGGGCGTAAACAGATGCAGGCTTTTTTCATATAAACTGTAGACACCTTTAAAGCCCTTACCCATATTGATGGGCCAACTCAACGGCCGGACTTTGATGTTCAGTTTTTCTTCAATCTCGTCCAGTAAATCAAACGGATCTCTCCCTTCCCGGTCAAGCTTGTTGATAAAACACAAAACCGGAGTACTTCGCATGCGGCAAACCTCCATCAGCTTTTCGGTTTGCGTTTCTACCCCTTTCACGCAGTCGATCACCATGATTACGCTGTCTACTGCCGTAAGCGTGCGGTACGTGTCTTCGGCAAAATCCTGATGACCAGGAGTATCCAGTAAGTTGATTTTTATGTCTTTATAATGGAAACCCATCACCGATGTAGCCACGGAAATACCGCGTTGTTTTTCAATCTCCATCCAGTCACTGCGGGCGTGATCTTTTATTTTGGAAGATTTGACCGCGCCTGCTTTTTGAATCGCTCCACCAAAAAGCAAAAGCTTTTCTGTAAGGGTCGTTTTGCCGGCATCGGGGTGAGAGATGATTCCAAACGTTCTGCGTTTACTGATTTCCTGTTCCAGACTCATAAATGGCCGCAAAAGTACTGAAAAAGAGAGCTAGCTATCGAATTTTGGGAGAAGTCCGATATTATTTACATTTGAGAACCCGTAGCTATTTTTGTTTTAACCTGAACCCATTTTTATGAAAGTCGCTAAACCAGTGCTACTCACACTGATTTTTATCGCCAGTTCTCAATTTTTGATGGCAAACAACATCGTCATCAGCAACTCGTCACTGACGGGACGTGTATTGGGATCACACACTTTTGTTGAATTTGACCTTTCCTGGGATAATTCCTTTCGCCTGACGGCCGGGCCCAACAATTGGGACGCAGCCTGGGTGTTTGTCAAGTATCAGATTACCGGAGGCACCGGCTGTACGGCATCTACCGTTTGGAGGCATGCCACCCTTAGTGCTGTTAACGGAGAGCATTCGGTTGGAGCCAATCTGGCTACCATTAATGGAGTAGCAGACTCCCGTGGAGTTTTTATTTATCGATCTGATATCGCCAGCGGTACGGTTAACTGGACTGATCTGAGAGTTCGTTGGAATTATGCCGCAGATGGCATTTTAGACGCCTGCTCTGTTACCATTCGGGTTTTTGCGATGGAAATGGTATTGGTGCCGCAGGGTAGCTTTTATTGTGGCGATGGGAGTTCGGGTAACACTGGTAAATTGGAAGACGCAACCAGTGGAAATCCTTTCCTGGTGACCTCCGCTACAACCCCCAGCACTCTGGGCGGTGGATCAGCCGGTTCGATGGGAAACAATAATGCTCTGGGTCAGTCAACTGCGGATGACTTTAATGACGTCACCAGTCGCACTTTACCAACCACCTATCCCAACGGATTTAATGCATTTTATGCCATGAAGTACGAAATCAGTCAGGAACAATATGCGGAGTTTCTCAATACATTAACAGGAACTCAACAATCCGCTCGTTTTCCTTCACCTGTCACGGTGGGTAGTTTTTTCAACACGACAGCAAATTTACTTACACCTCAGGCCAGAAATGGGATCAAGTGTAGAATTGCTCCGGTGGGGGCGGCTCCGGGAGAGTTTGGTTGTGATTTGGATGATGACGATATATTTAATGAAACCAGTGGAGACGGTCGTTTCCTTGCGTGCAATTGGTTATCTGTTCCTGATTTATTGGCCTATTTGGATTGGTCCGGATTACGACCCATGACCGAGATGGAGTATGAAAAAGCATCCAGGGGTCCACTACTGCCTATTGCCAATGAATTTGCCTGGGGTAATGCAACTTTAGTCTCAGCCAGTGCTGTCTCGAATGGTGGTTCTGACAACGAACTGGTGACAACAGCCAATGCCAACGTTTCAAGCAACAATGCATTTTCAGCCGGACCTCTTCGTTCGGGTGTTTTTGCCACCAGTACTTCGACCCGAGTTCAGGCAGGTGCAACGTATTATGGAATAATGGAAATGACCGGCAATGTTTGGGAAGATGGTGTTGGTTTAGGGTCTGCAGCAGGAAGATCGTATACTGGACTTCATGGGGATGGATCGTTGATTACCTCAGGGGCAGCCAATGTAGATTTTTGGCCAGGCATAAATGGAAACAACACTCTTACCTCTGTTAATCTTGCTTTTGGTGGTACCACCGGCTGTACAGGCTATGCCGGTATGGGCTTTATGGCTGGCAGTTGGAGAGAAGGTGCTTATCTGCAAGTCTCGGACAGACAGTTTAAAGCTGGCTGGGGTGGCCTAACAGGCCGAGACAACCGAAACGGGGGACGTGGCGTAAGAACGGCTCCTTAAAAATAAAAATCATTCTTCCAAACTCATGATTCTAAGAACCGCTTTTGCTGGTTTTTTGGTGATCTTACTGGGATTATGCCCACGAGTGCTGTTTGCTCAATATGCCGGTGGCACCGGAGATGGGTTTGCACGTTCGGCTGTTTGTGCCAATGATTTAAATGGGAGTTCGCCTTCCGTCATTTCTTTTAATCCGATTTCCGGAACTACTTCGTTTTGCGCTTTTAGTACAGAGTCTTTTAGTGTAACACTGGCCTCCGGTTTTGCCGATAGTTTTGATTGGTCGCTTCCGCCTGGGAGTTCAATTATCAACCGGCTTCAAACATCAACTTCCAGTATTGTAGTGATTCAATTTGGTAACACCGATGGGTCGATTTCTGTGACAGCCGAAAACTCTTGTCAATCAGTTACCTCCTCTGCGATGATAGTCACCTCCATTGCGTGTAGTAATTTTTCAGGCGGCATGGCAGACGGAGTTGCGTTCATCAATTTTTGCGCAGCTGATTTAGACGGCCTTTCTTCTCCAGCCATTTCTCTTTCTGCGATTACTGGTCCGGGAAGTTTTTGTTCAAATACAACAGAACTTTATTCGGTGAGCGTGATCACGGGTTCTGCCACCACTTATTTCTGGTCCAGTGGCTCGGCTTCTGTTACCAGTCAAAATGCAAATTCATTTTTCGGTAGCGCTGTGAATCTTCTCATGGGCAACGCTGACGGTACCCTGACCGTGGAAGTAACCGATGGGTGCACGTCTGCTTCCCAAGCCCTTCCGATCACCGCTGTCTCTTGCGGACAAGCGCAGGGCGGTAATGGAGACGGTTTCGTATTGGGATCATTTTGTGCCAGTGATCTGGATGGTGGAACCCTACCAGCCATAGTTTTGAATCCGTTGGTCGGACCCTCCGACTTTTGTAATTTTTCGAATGAAGGATATTCGATTAGTTTGACCTCGGGAATTGCTGACTCTTACTACTGGACAGGCCCGACAGGAACAACGGTTTTAACTCAGCAGGATAATCTGACGGCAGGTATGGTAAACCTCCTGATGGGTAATGCCAGCGGGAATATTTCGGTGGAAGTGAAAAACAGTTGTACCCTGGCCTCGGCTACTTTGCCCGTCACCGGGGTTCCTTGCCTGGCCTATAACGGTGGTAATGATGATGGTTTTTCCTCTTCCATTTTTTGTTCTTTGAGCCTGAACGGAGGCGCCTTGGCTCCGATTACGCTTAATCCCATCGCTGGAAACAGTAATGTGTTTTTTAATCTTGGACAGAATTTTTCTGTAACCCTTGCCACAGGAAATGCTACGATTTATAATTGGACAGGACCTCCCGGAGCAAATTCTCCGGCACAGATTAGCACCCCAACATCCAGTATTGCACTTCTCAACATTGCTTCGGCAGGAGGGAATGTAACAGTGGAAGCCTCCAATGGTTGTTCCACCGCCCAGGCGGTTTTAGCGGTCACGGGCCAGATTTCTCCCGCCTATTTTGGAGGCGTTAGCGATGGATTTGCCTTGCCGGTAGAACTAACCAGTTTTACAGCAGAAGTGGTCAATCAGGAAGTGGAACTGCGCTGGGTAACGGCATCCGAACTCAACAACGATTATTTTGTGGTTGAACGTTCAGGAAATGGAGAGATGTTTGATTCCATTGGTTACGTCAGGGGTTCAGGGACCACTGGTTTGGAAAGCACCTATTCCTATACCGATCGGAATCCATGGATTGGCCGCGCCTATTATCGCTTGAGACAAGTGGATTTTGATAAGCAATTTCAATATTCGGATGTCTTGGCGGTGCGGGTTACGTCAACGGAAGGGGTGAAAATTTATCCGAACCCATCTGCGCGACAGCCTTTACTTTTTGAGTTTAAGCGACCTCCTCAGGCCACTTTTGTCCTGATCGAAGGCTTTGACTCGGTAGGCAAACGGGTCATGCGCGCAACCATTGATCGGGGCGATCGGTTCACACTGACCGCGGAAAATGGGCTGCCTAAAACTCCAGGCGTTTACATCTTTCGGGTGACCATGGGAACCCTTGTTGTTAATGAGAAGATCATTATCCAGTAGTCTATTGCGATTTCCAGCACCAGTTTAACCCGGCATATTCTTTGTCACGGGTTAAAACTTTTGTTTGATTTTTTCAGATTTTCAAAAAATTCTCCAACTTGAACTATGCGGTTCTTCTTTTTGGGGATATTGTTGATAACAGGAGTAGTGTCAGGTGTAGCTCAAACTTTTGGTTTACGCACGGGTGGCAATATCGCTTGGCAGACATGGCAACAGCAAAATGTAAGGTTAACTCCAAAAAAACGGATAGGCCCCCACATCGCAGTGTCAGTAACAAGTATGCATCTTAAGTATTTGGCTAGCCAAATAGAAGCTGGCTACTCAGTGATCGGTCATGGCGGTTACACAGGTGTTGGTACATTCAACTCGGTACCAGAGGATCAACTAGCATTTGTCACACTAGGATTTATGGTAAAATTCCATCCCGTTAAGAAATTCAACATAGTGGCTGGCCCGCAATTCGGTTTTTTCATTGGGAATAAGAGTAAGTTTAAAAATAATACTGGAAAAGAAGATCTGGTTATATCAATGGGTGCCGAGTATTACTTTTCTGATATAGTCGGTATCGGAGGGAGGTACCATCTTGGCCTGACAGATCTCAATGATGATGATCCAAATGTGTTTATACAAAAAAGCCGCGCAATTCAACTTTCGTTCATCTTCCGGCTCCCCAGCCATCAATTGAAAGACTATGGTTTTTAAAGCAGTTTTAGGGACTTTCTACAGAATGCCTGTCTTTTTGGATCACCAATCATGAATTCTTTAAATATGCCATCCGGACCTATCGTTGTGATTCGCGGGAAAGGCGTTTTGTTACTGATATTTCAGGCTTTTGTAGTTTTAACTTCTTACGCGCAATTGGATTTTGCGGAGATTTATGACCCTGGGTTCAGTACGATTGTTGATCCTCGTCAGTACCTAGATGTCTCATTCGAGTGGACCATCCCCGGAAAAGCACAAGCTTATTTTAATGCCGGGCTGACGGAGCTGAAAGAAGGGAGTGTCAGTAAGGCTAAACAGAATTTTGACTTGGCATTAAATGAACATCCCTTCTGGGTGGCATATTATTACCGAGCTATTTGTGAAAAAGCCGTTTCAAGATATCCGCAAGCGCTGGAAGATTTACAAAGAGCAAACAGACTTCAAAAGGACAATTCAGAAATTCACTATGCATTTGGAGATGTATATGAACGAATGCGGCTTCTGCTAGAAGCTGAACGAAATTATAAAAGAGCTATTGATATCAATCCAAGACTCTTTCAAGGGTTCTACCGTCTGGGGAATATTTATTTTAAGCAAGGAGATATCGGTAAAGCCAATCGGAATTATGAACAATGCCATTTAATCAATTCAAAATTTGCGGAAGCATATGTAATGCAAGGAGTGCTCAAGCTTTCGACTAAACGCAAAGACAGCGAAGCCCTCCCGTTGTTCAACAAAGCCATTGAAGTGGATCCATCCTTTTGGCAGGGATACTTTTGGAGAGGGGCTTTTAAGCTGGAAAATGGGGATCGGGATTTGTGTTTGTCGGATTGGAATGAGGTAATAAAGCGAAACCCCAACAACGGACTTTTGCTCACGTTGCGCGGCTATTTGTTGATGGACTTGAACAAGTTTGAAGAAGCGTTTAATGATTTGCGCAAAGCATTGTTGATGTATGAAGCGAATGAGAATGAATACAGAGGCGAACAAACACGGCTTGATAAAAAAATTGATTTACAATTGGCAGCAAAATATATTGTCCGTTACGCCTATGGACTTCCAGCCGATGCACTAATGCCTTTGCAAAAAGGGTTTTGTCTTTTATTAATGGGCGATTATCAAACAGCCTTAAACGATTTAAATGAGTCGTTGAAGATAGAAGAATCGGCATCAGCCCATCTTCTTCGTGCCATAGCTTTCGAGCAAGTTAAAAAATTTGATTCTGCCTACTACCATTATGATAAATCGATTGTTTTAGATAGTGAACTGACCGAGAGCTACAAAAAGAGAGCTATTTTACGGTATGAACAGGGAGATTTAAAAGGTTCTTATTCCGATATTCAGCGATTAGGTAAACTCCAGCCTAACTCCATTTTGCCGCATCGTTTAGGGGGGTTAATAAAAGCCAATTTCAAAGATCATTACGGTGCAATTATTGAGCTCACGAAAGCTTTGAAATATGATACGCTGGATGCTGAAATTTGGAAAACAAGAGGGTTATCACGACTATTCATTAGGGATTCGGTAGGTGGTATCGCTGATTTACGTCAATGCCTGAAAATCAATCCAAATGAGGGGGCTTTATTCAGTTACGTGGTTGCCGTGCTGGTGGATATGCGTGATTATACCCAGGCTCTTGCAGTTGCAAACGAACTGATCAAACAATATCCTTTAGACGATATGCAGGTAAGGTGGAAAATTCGTGTTTTAATTGCTTCAAATAGCCTTGCTGAAGGTCGAAAGGAGGTAAATCCATTGGTAGAGTACACCAAGCGTACAGTTTGGATCAATCCTGTTGAACGATCAGATCTGACCATGCTAAATGGATGGCTATTCCTGAAAGAAGGAAGCCCAAAAAAGGGCATCATTCATTTGTCAAAGGCAATCAAAGAAGATCCGAAGAATGCGGAAGCATATTACCTGCGCGGACAAGCTTATCTGACAATAAAAGACATCAAAAAAGCCATTCCAGACTACCAGGCAGCAGCTCAACTCGGATTCAGAGATTCAGAACAAATTCTGGCAAAAATTACCACTGTTGACTGACCTTTGTATGGTCTTTTCAGCATAATTATGCCACTCTGTCACATTTTGGCAGTAATTCCCTGCTGGCATAATCATTGACCTTGGGCAAGTATTCATATACGAAAAAATAACACTGACAGATATGGGAAAGATTATTGGTATTGACTTGGGAACCACCAACAGTTGTGTGGCCGTCATGGAGGGTAATGAACCCGTAGTTATCGCCAACAGCGAAGGCCGCAGAACAACCCCTTCCATTGTTGGTTTTCTGGATAATGGAAAAGGTGAGCGCAAGGTGGGTGATCCTGCCAAGCGGCAAGCCATTACCAATCCAAAAAATACCGTCTCTTCAATCAAACGCTTTATGGGCAAAAAGTTTGGAGAAGTAAGCGGGGAGAAAAAAAATGGTATCCTATGAAGTAGAAAGCGGAAACAATGACACCGTTCGTGTTCGGATCGGAGATCGCATGTATTCGCCTCAGGAAATTTCTGCGATGATTCTTCAAAAGATGAAGAGTACGGCCGAAGACTACTTAGGGACAACGATCACCGAAGCGGTGATTACCGTTCCGGCTTATTTTAATGATGCCGAACGTCAGGCAACAAAAGAAGCCGGGCAGATTGCAGGGTTGGATGTGAAACGTATCATCAACGAGCCTACGGCTGCCGCATTGGCCTATGGCTTGGATAAGAAAAACAAGGACATGAAAATAGCGGTGTACGACCTGGGTGGAGGTACATTCGATATATCCGTGCTCGAATTGGGCGATGGAGTGTTTGAAGTAAAATCCACCAACGGAGATGTACACCTGGGAGGTGACGATTTCGATATGCGCATCATGAATTGGCTGGCGGATGAATTCAAGTCAGACAAAAATATTGACCTGCGCAAAGACCCGATGGCTTTGCAGCGGTTGAAAGAGGCCTCTGAAAAAGCGAAGATTGAATTATCTTCTTCTCAGGAAACAGAAATTAATTTGCCTTACATCACCTCCATTGATGGTGTGCCTGAGCATTTGGTCAAAAAACTAACACGCGCCAAGTTTGAGCAGTTAAGCGATGATTTGATCCGCAGAACCCTGGAGCCTTGTAAAAAAGCGATTGAAGATGCAGGGGTATCAGTATCTCAGATCGATGAGGTTATTCTGGTCGGAGGTTCTACCCGTATCCCTCGTATTCAGGAAGAAGTAGAAAAATTCTTTGGTAAAAAACCATCCAAAGGTGTAAATCCTGATGAAGTGGTGGCCATAGGTGCAGCTATTCAGGGAGGTGTGTTGACAGGTGAAGTGAAGGATGTCCTGTTGCTGGATGTTACTCCACTGTCGCTGGGCATTGAAACGATGGGCGGTGTTTTCACCAAACTGATTTCTGCCAATACCACCATCCCTTCAAAGAAGTCAGAAGTTTTCTCCACGGCTTCCGATAATCAACCTTCGGTAGAGATACACGTGCTGCAGGGAGAACGTGAAATGGCGCAATATAACCGGTCCATCGGGCGCTTTCATTTGGATGGCATTCCACCCGCCCCCCCGCGGCATGCCTAAGATTGAAGTGACCTTTGACATCGATGCCAACGGAATTCTGCATGTGAGCGCCAAAGATCAGGGCACAGGCAAAGAGCAAAAAATACGTATCGAGGCCAGCAGCGGTCTAACCGATGCTGAAATCCAAAAGATGAAGCAAGAGGCGCAAGCCAATGCCGAAGCCGATAAAAAAGCACGGGAAAGTGTGGAGAAAGTGAATCAGGCCGATTCGCTCATCTTCCAGACCGAGAAGCAGCTAAAAGAGTTTGGAGAGAAACTTTCGGATGGAAATAAAACCGCCATCAACAGTGCGTTAGAAAAGTTGAAAGCAGCTCATGCGGCTAAAGATCTGGCAGGTATTGATACTGCGATGGCCGCATTAAATGCAGCCTGGCAGGCGGCTTCCACAGAAATGTACCAGGGAGGTGCACAAGCCGGAGCAAATCCAAATGCTTCGTCAAATGCAAATCAAACCGGTAACACGGGCGAGGCAACAGATGTAGAATATGAAGAAGTAAACGATAAAAAGTAATTTACTTACCAATGAATCATACCCCTGCCTGGTCAATCAGGCAGGGTTTTTTTATGAAATCCGGAAGTGGTAAACGCAGTCAAAGATTGATGTTTCACGTTTCAAGTATTTCCATTACCTTTTCCCATAAATCATTCATTTTATGCGTCTTTTTATTTTGATGGCAGCTCTTGTATCGTTGACCGTACTTTCGTCCTGTATTGACTTCAATAAGATTAAGAACAAAATAGAAGAAAATAACACAACAGAAACAGCCGCCATTACTATCCGCGATGAATACCGTATGGATATACCTGTGTATATGAAAGAAACAACCGGATTAAATGACGATGCTTCCCTTCAGTTTAAGAATATCTTTAAAGAAACTTACGTAGTTGTTATTGATGAAGACAAAGAAACATTCATCCAAACGTTTATGGACATGGGTGAGTATGACACCACCTTGTCAGTGGTAGAAAACTATCAGGCAATACAGTTGGGCTACCTTAGCGAAAATTTAGAGATCACTTCCCAGGTAAATCTGGAGATCAAGGAAATCAACCAGCGAAACGCACGGATGACTGAAATAGATGGAAAGTTAGATGACATTTCTATTTCCTATCTGATGACCTACGTGGAAGGTGATCAGAATGTATACATGATTATGGCTTGGACTTTAGCGGATCGAAAGATTAAATACCAGAATGCCTTTATGGCCATGTCCAAATCCTTTACCCTTCTTTAGGCAACTTTTTCCCGTTGTTTTGGCCCATCATGAACCTATCATTAGCCGAAAGGGATAAGTGCTTTAAGTGTTGTCTCTCGGCTTTATTTTTGATAATCCAAACTGGCGGAAATGATGGGAGGGGGAATTATTGCCTTTCTGGGTAAGAAAAGTACAACGATCCAATCATGTGAAAAAACTCTTCGGAAGTAGATTTTCTGCTTATTCAAAACTAGGAATCGGGGTCACCTAACAATTGGGCCGTAGAAACTCCCAGAATGGTTGCATAGATTTCTAAACGTTTAAGAGGTATCTCATCCGGATTCCCCATCTCCAGAGTGCGGTCGCGATGAAACACAGCCGGAGGAATGTTGTGTTCGATCAGGAGCTTCCGGCTCATGGTTGCCGCATGAAAGTTGATGGGCTGAATACTTAAAAAGTGGTTAATCTGATATTTGAAGCGCTTTTTCTCCACAAAAAGGAACAGAAAATACGTTATTAATGATCTAAGGTATCATTTGCGCCATAAAAAAGCAATAAAACCGCCATTTTTGACCTGAAAATATGCGCCATTTTGGAATAATTCGATCTAAAATTGCGCTATGTCTATTCATATCGGGAAAGAAATTGAGCGTGTTTATCAGCAATCGGGAATGAAACTCTCAGAATTTGCCAAACGGATCAACACCAGTTCCCGAAATGTTTACTCCATTTTTGAACGGGCCGAAATCAAAACAGATCAACTTCTAAAAATTGGAGAAGTGTTGAAATACGATTTTTTCTCACTGTATTCTGTCCGCAGTGGTCATGCCATCGCTCAGGTATCCGAGCCGCCAGAAATGTATACTAAACGGATGAAAAAAGTGGTGGTAACGATTGAACTGGATGGACAACAAGCTACTCTTGAAAACCATATTCAGCAACTCACCGCGATCAATCAACTGATCTGATCGGTCACGAACCCACACTCGGGTAATTTCATATGGGGATCAGCGGTAAAGCTACTTGCAATTCGCCTCTCACACCGCTAATATTGCCGCCTCAAATAGTAATCGTAAAATGGTATGCTGGTAGTAAAGTTTGGAGGCACTTCGGTGGGAAAGCCCGAACGCATGAAAAAAATAGCTGACCTCGTGTTAGGGATGCCCGGTCGGAAGATTGTTGTCTTGTCAGCGCTCAGCGGCACTACGAATACGTTGGTCAAGATGGGCGATCATTTATTGGCCGATCGGGCCCAGGCTGCGCAGCAGGAAATCATCGAACTGGAAAATCATTACCGGCAATTTGTACAGGAATTGTTTCACTCTACGGCCTACCTGGCCATCGGGCAGGAAATTGTAAGCCGGTATTTTAGTTTGTTCCGGTTGCTCGCAGCCGGTACGTTTGATGACCGTAGTTACCGCGAACTGTTGGCACAAGGAGAGTTGCTCTCTACGGAACTGTTCTATCACCATTTGCAGGAACGAAAAGTGAATGCCAGGCTTTTGCCAGCCCTTCACTTCATGTCTATTGATGAAAATCAGGAACCTGAACTCGAGAAAATAGGGGAGCGGCTGACCCCGCTGCTGGAAACCATGAAAGAGGTGGAAATCCTGGTGACGCAGGGATACATTTGTCGCAACCATCGCAATGAAATAGACAACCTTAAACGGGGAGGAAGCGACTACACGGCTTCGCTGATCGGAGCCGCCATCCGCGCGCAGGAAATTCAGATATGGACAGACATTGACGGAATGCACAACAACGACCCCAGGGTTGTCAAGAAAACCGTACCCATTGCTGAACTTACGTTTGACGAAGCCTCCGAGCTAGCCTATTTCGGAGCAAAAATCCTGCATCCGTCTACCATCGTGCCAGCCCAAAAATACAGTGTACCGGTGCGTCTGAAAAACACGATGGATGAAAAGGCACCCGGCACCATCATCAGCGATAAAGGAAGCAAAGGAAAGTTCAAGGCGGTAGCCGCCAAGGACGGCATTATTGCTATCAACATCAAGTCCTCGCGCATGTTACTAGCCTATGGTTTTCTCAGACGTGTCTTTGAAGTGTTTGAAAAATATAAAACACCGATTGATATGATATCCACCTCGGAGGTGGCTGTTTCGGTTACCATTGATGAGCAAAAAAATCTGGAAGCCATCGTGAATGAGTTAAAGAATTTTGGAACCATCGAGGTAGATCAGAATCACTCCATTATTTGTGTGGTGGGCAACATGCTATCGGAGAAGGAGGGGGTGTTGGCAGACGTGTTTAAAGCCCTGGCTCCGGTACCGGTCAGGATGGTTTCCTACGGGGGCAGCCACAACAATATCTCCATTTTGGTACCCACTGCTCAAAAGGAAAATGCCTTAGTGCTTCTCAATCAGGGTCTTTTCGGGCTGGGTTAATGATTTTCATGTTAGGGCATTATTAAAATTGAGAACCGGACCAAACCACCGGTCAGCAAGTGATTTTTTCAATTCAGAAATAGCCCTATATTTCTGTCACCTAAGTTCATAAATCTATGGTGACAGTAATCATTATCATTTTTGTGGTCGGCTACCTGGCAATTGCCCTGGAACATCCGATTAAGATTAATAAAACGGCTTCGGCTCTTCTTACCGGTGTACTCTGTTGGACGCTCTATGCGATATCTCATTCAGAACACATCGATCACATAGGTGAAGAATTAGCTCATCATCTGGCGGAGATTTCTGCCATCCTGTTCTTTTTAATGGGGGCTATGACCATTGTAGAGTTGGTGGATGCCTATCAGGGATTTCGGATTGTTACCGACCGAATCAACACACAGAATCCCAAAAAACTTCTTTGGATCATTTGCTTTGTAACGTTTTTCCTATCCGCTGTGTTGGATAACCTCACTACTGCCATTGTCATGGTTTCCCTCACCCGCAAACTTGTTCCTAACAAAGAGATGAGAATGTTTTTCGGAGGGATGATCATCATCGCAGCCAATGCTGGTGGTGCGTGGTCGCCAATTGGTGATGTGACTACCACGATGCTGTGGATTAAAGGGTTTATTACCACCGGCAATATCATGATCACATTGATTCTTCCGAGCCTGGTGTGTATGATCGTGCCTTTGATTTATCTCCAGTTTACCCTCAAAGGCGAACTGGGACATGCCGGGAGTCATAAACCCGTAGATAGTCACCATGGACATGGTTACACTCCGGTAAAAGGATCGACTACCATGCTTATCCTCGGTATCGGTGGATTAGTTTCGGTACCGATTTTTAAAACCTACACACATTTACCGCCCTACTTGGGTATGTTATTAGCTCTGGGAGTACTTTGGGTGGTAAGCGAGTTAATCAATCCGGATATGGATGAAGCCGAAAAAAGGCCGTATACGGCTGCCGGTGCGCTGACGCGGATTGACGTGCCCAGCGTGTTGTTTTTTTTAGGAATACTTTTAGCGGTAGGCGCTCTTCAATCGATGGGTACCCTTAATGCGTTCTCCGGCTGGTTAGATACTACCTTAAAAGACAATCGCATTATCATCACGTTGATTGGTGTAGTATCAGCTATTGTAGACAATGTACCGTTGGTGGCAGCCAGTATGGGTATGTACGGAACCAACCCGGCTTATTATCCGGATCACCTCATCTGGGAATACCTGGCGTATTGTGCCGGCACCGGAGGAAGTATTCTGATCATCGGTTCGGCTGCAGGTGTGGCCGTGATGGGAATGGAAAAGATTGATTTTATCTGGTATGTGAAGAAGATATCGCTGTTGGCTGCCTTGGGATACTTTGCAGGAGCAGCGGTATATTTATTAATACAACCCTTTTTGGCTGTTCACCCACCAGTGGTTCCGTAACACAAAGAAAGGCTATCAATTTTTTTGCTACACCAGTTGTCGTAAGGCCAGCTCAAAAGAAGCCTGTGCTAATTTTGTTTTTCCGGGATTAACAGCTTTGGTTTTTTGCAACGCGGTTCGAATGGTATTTGAGATGTCAGCAAAGATAGCGGCATCGGTCATGGATACTTCCTTTTCCATAAAGTAGGCAAATACCCGGGCCATGCCACAGTTGGCAATAAAGTCGGGGACGATGGAGATTTTTTCATCGGCATACAGACCGGTGGCGCCAAAGAAAATCTCCGGATCTGCAAAAGGAACATTCGCTCCACAGGCCACCACTTCTACCTTTTCCATGCGGTCAATCTGATCACGGGTAACTAAGCGCGAAGCAGCAGCCGGAATAAAAATTTCAAAGTCCAGATCCCAGACCTTTTGATGAACCACATCAAACGGAAGTAAATCATCGGATACTAATTTATTTCCCTTTCGGTTGGCCACCAGGGCTTGAATTTCGGTTAAGGAATACCCTTGTTGGTTAATCAACCCGCCTTCATGGCTGACAATGCCCACTACTTTGACCCCCGCCTGAGCCAGATAAAAACCTGCGGCTGCACCCACGTTGCCCCAGCCCTGCACGACTGCGCGCTTTCCCTTTAAATCTCCTCCCCAAAGTTCATAGTAATGTTTCACCGCCTCCGCCACACCGTATCCGGTGCACATATCGGCAATCGTATATTTTTTGGAAAGAGCCGGAGTAAATTTTTCATCTTCAATCACTTTGATTACTCCCCTGCGCAATTGACCGATGCGATTTACTTTTTGTGGTTCCGTGGGACGGTAATGCCCCGTAAACACGCCCTCTTGTGGATGCCAGATACCCACATCTTCGGTCACTGGTATCACCTCGTGAATTTCATCCACATTCAAATCGCCTCCGGTGCCATAGTAATATTTCAAGAGCGGCATCACGGCCATATACCACCGCTGCAATACTCCGGCTTTGCGCGGATCAGACGGATCAAAATTGATTCCGGACTTGGCCCCGCCAATGGGCGGACCTGACACGGTAAATTTAACTTCCATGGTTTTGGCCAGCGACTCGACCTCGCGTTTATCCAACCCCTTGCGCATGCGGGTGCCACCCCCGGCCGCGCCTCCCCGAAGGGAATTAATCACGACCCAGCCTTCCGCTTCCGTTTCGGCATCTTTCCATTCAAAAACTATTTCAGGACGTTTGGCTTCAAATTTTTCAAGCAGAGATTGCATCAGTTATTTTTTTTGTAACGCAAAGCTACAGGTTTACGAGTCATCGTTTGTCTATCCCCCATCAGAAACTATCACCTTTGCTTCCCGGTAAAGGGTTATTTTTGCGGTTCTTCAAACGACTTAATGAAATGTCCGCCAGCACGAAAATCCTACCCAAATCAGTAGCCATTGATTGGGGCAATACGCGGTTGAAAGCAGGAGTGTTTGCAGACACACAGTTGGTTCATAAAGAAACAAACCTGACTCCCCGGCAACTAGGAGAATGGGTAAAGGAACAAGCACCGCACCATTTGATTGTTAGTTCGGTGCAGGAAGATGCTGCACCATGGACGGATGCCATGACGGTGCCCGGAAAAAAAATCTACCTGACCAACCGCCTGGATCTGCCCATCACCCTTGACTATGAAACACCGCATACCCTCGGTGTGGACCGCATTGCGGCCGCCTGCGGGGCGATTCAGATTTTCCCCGGAACCCACTGCCTGGTGATTGACGCGGGCACCTGTATCACCTACGACTGGATAGATGATACCCACTGCTTCCGGGGTGGGGCCATAGCACCCGGGGCGGCTATGAGATTTCAGGCCATGCATACGTTTACAGCCCGTTTGCCGTTAGTGGAAATGACAAATCAGGTTGCCTTGACTGGAAAAAGTACCATCACCAGCATGCAAAGTGGTGTGATTAATGGAATGTTGGCTGAAATTCAAGGGATCATCGACCGCTATCTGACACTTTACCCTCATTTGAAGGTAGTTTTGTGTGGAGGTGATGCTCAACTTTTTGAAAACCAATTGAAACCGCCCATATTTGCAGCCCCTGATCTGGTTTTAACAGGCCTCAACAGGATTTTAACACACCATGTGGGATTATAGAAAAACATTCGTTGCGCTTTGCTGGGTCATTGGGTATTCGCTGACGGCAGCCGGGCAGGCAGCCAAAACTCCGTTTAGTTCCTTTGCGCTGGGGGAGTATTATGGAAATGCCTTGGCGCATAACCAAGGGATGGCTGGCGTGGCGATCAGTAATCCTCAGATCTATTATTTGAATAATGTCAATCCGGCTTTATTGGTCTTTAATTATTATACGGTCTTTGAAGGCGGTGTGATTGGCGAACGCAGAACCGTTTCTTCCGGAGGTCTCTCGGAGAAAAACAGCAACATGAATCTCAACTACCTGGCCCTCGGGTTTCCGGTGATGCGGGGAAAATGGGCAGCTGCTTTTGGCCTCATGCCCTATTCGAATGTGAATTATCAATTTCAATATACCGAACCCATCATTGGCAGTACCAACACGGTGCAAGTACAGGAGACGGGCTCAGGCGGAATCAACCAATTTTATTTCTCCAACGGCATCCGGCTGAATCGTAAGTTTTCAGTCGGGTTAAAAGCTTCCTATCTGTTTGGTCCCATCACCACCGCTTACCGCAACACCTTAACCACCACTGACCAAACCATTCCTTTCACCCCCAGCGTCACAGAAGAGAATGCGGTGAAAGATGTAAATTTTACTGCCGGCTTTTCCTATCATGTTGATACCCTCTTTCAAAAGCCCCTGAGGTTTAATGTAGGGTTGATTTATGATTTCAAAACCAAACTAAATACGAGGTATACAGCCATTCTGGAACAAGCCAACATCGGAGGCGTACAAGGCACAGATACCTTGTTTGTGGATGTTCCCGGCAGCGCAACGCTTCCGCAATCGATAGGCATAGGTGCGTCCATCGGAAAAAGTGATCGGTGGATGCTGGGAATAGACTTGATGTATCTTGATTTTTCAAACTTTCGCAATTTTCAGGGACGAACCACCCAAACAGAAGCAGGATACCGCTTAGCTTTGGGCGGTGAGGTTACCCCTGATCCAAATGCCATCGGTAGTTTTCTGAAACGCATCACTTACCGAACAGGTGTGAGTCTTGAAAAATACCCTTATTTAGTTAATGGTTCGCAGGTTCGGGATTTTGGCATTAATTTTGGGTTATCTCTTCCTGTCAACCGATCCAGTGTCGATCTGGGAGCAAGAGTAGGTCGCAGGGGAAGTTTGGCAGACAACTTGATAGAAGAAGATTATTTTAAAATTTATTTTGGTGTCACATTTAACGATCAGTGGTTTATTAAACGCAAGTTCGATTAAAGTTTAAAATGAAAAGTAAAATGAAAATGAATGTTTGGAAAGGATTGGCAGGTGCAGCAATACTAATCTCCGGATTCCAATTTTCACATGCCCAATGTAAAGAAGGATTTCCGGCCGATATGGATCCGGCTCTTCGGGCTCAAGGCGATGAAAAGGTGGCGATCTATACCGATGCGGTAACTCAGAAAAGCTATGCCGCTGCTGTCCCTGCGCTTCAGTGGATGTTAAAAAATGCACCCAAGTGGAATACTCGCCTGTATGTAGATGGGGTTACCATTTATGATGCATTGGCATCGGCTGAGAAAGATCCCAAGAAAAAACAAGTCTATGTCGATTCGCTGGACATTCTTCATGATTTACGGATTCAGTACTGTAAGGATGAAGTAAATGTGCTGAACCGGAAAGCATTGTATTCAGCCAAATTCAATGCTCAGAACAAAGAAAAAGTAGCCAGCGTGTTAGCCCTGTTTGACAAAGTGTATGAAATCAGCGGCAACAATGTAATTGACGGAAACCTGACTACCTATATGACGGTGATCCAACTGAATCAGACTTATAACAAGAACATGACGGAAGATCAGATCCTGGAACGTTATGATAAGGTTCAGGCCGTAATCGATGCTAAAATCGCCAAAGCCCGAAGCGAAAACAAAACGACCGATGTTGAGAAATACATGAAAATCAAAGCCCAGGTAGATGACATTTTGTTGAAAATACCTGGACTTCAGTTCAATTGTAAGTTTGTGAAAGAAAAGCTGGAGCCTAAATACAATACTAACCCGGAAGACATTGGTTTGGCCAAACGCATCTTTGTCTTTATGACCAAAGACGGAAGTTGCATTGACGATCCGCTCTGGTTAAAAGTGGCTGAAAAAGTTCATACCGTCAGTCCGGATTTTGGTTTGGCATTGAACATGGCCAAAGTATATGCTAAAAACGGAAACGTAGAACGCGCGGAAATGCTGCTGGACGAAGCGGTGAAATTAGCGACCACCAGTGAAGATAAAATCAAAGTTCAATCCACTGCGGGCGATTTAGCCTCTACCCGTGGCAATAAAGTGGCTGCACGCGAAGCCTACCGAAAGGTAATTCAACTGGATCCCAACGGGAAAGATGCAAAAGAAGCCTATGAAAAAATTGGTGACTTATACATGGCTTCCGGTAAAGATTGTGCGAAACTGAAAAGCAAAGCCGAAGATCGCCTCGTCTATCTGGCCGCTTACGAAATGTATCAGCGGGCAGGCAATGGACAGAAGATGGGCATCGCCAAATCTAACTTCCCTGCCAAAGAAGAAATTTTTGAAGTAAACTGGAAAGTGGGTGATAATAAATCCACCGAGTGCTGGATATCAGAAGTGGTAACCATCCGCACCCGCGATTAATAAAGAAATGAATGTAACGAAAAGGCTGACCCGCGTCAGCCTTTCTTTTTTTGTATGAGGGTATTTGTTGTTTTTGGTTTGATGCTGGGGTGGGTGATGAATGCCTGTACACCTCCTGAAAACACCAAGCCTGTGCTGTACGAAGGACCACTGCGAGTGGTGGAGGAAGTAGATATGATTCATACCGAGAAAGAGGTCATCAAAAACCGGCTCAAAGCAAAAAAGATCATCGAATATGCCAACGGTGACCGCGAGTTTCCAGAGGGCGTGTATCTGGAGTTTTACAATCCCCTGGGGGTGCTGACTTCTACCCTGAGTGCCAACGATGCTTTCTTTTTTAAAGCAGAAAACAAGTGGCGGGGCCGCGGAAACGTGGAAGTAAAAAATCTGGAGAACGAACAGCAACTCAATACCGAAGAACTTTTCTGGGAGCCCGCTACCAAAAAAATTTACACCGATAAGTTTGTAACCATCCGCGATGCAGGGGACATCCTCTACGGTACCGGAATGGATGCCCGGCAAGACTTGTCCAACTATCACATTAAAAAACCGGAAGCTGAATTTCAGGTTAACGAATAATGCCTGTGCGACCTTCTGATATACGCTCATGAACCCGATTGCCTTTGTTTTTGACATGGATGGCGTGATTGTAGACAGCAATCCCTTTCATAAAATCGCGCTGCGTCAGTTTTGTGAACAGCACGGACACCACCTGACCGAAGCCCAACTGCGTGAAAAAATTTATGGCCGCACCAACAAAGAATGGCTGACCAATATTTTTGGAGTCTTGCCACCGGCCACACTTCAACAGTACGCTGAAGAGAAGGAAGCACTCTACCGCGAATTGTTTAAATATCAGGTTGCTCCGCTGCCGGGATTATCCGGATTTTTGCAGGCGATGGACGATCGGCAGATTGAACGCGCCATCGGCACTTCGGCTCCGCGCAGCAACGTAGACTTTACGCTGACCCACACCCGGCTGGAAAAATACTTTTCCATCATCCTGGACGACCGGTTTGTCACCCATGGCAAACCGCATCCGGAAATTTATCTGAAATGTGCCGATGCCTTGCAACGCAAACCTGCGGACTGTCTGGTCTTTGAAGATTCGCTCTCCGGAGTGGAGGCTGGTCGGCAAGCCGGATGCAAAGTGGTAGGCATCAGCACCACGCACACAGCAGCTGAACTGAAAGATACCCACTGGGTCATGCCCGATTTTACCTCGCTGACTCCACTGGAGTTGATTAAAAAACTGTATTGATCTTCCTAAAACCAAGTCGCACAGAGACTCTCGAAGCGAGATAGCGCGTCATGGTTCGAGAACCTCACCATGACCGTTTGTTAGAAGTTGAGTTTTGATTGCTTTGAAAACTTTGTCACGCTGAGGCCCTCGAAGCGAGATAGGGTTTTTTGGTTCGAGAACCTCACCATGACCGTATGTTATAAGTTGGGTTTTGATCGCTTTGAAAACTTTGTCACGCTGAGGTCTTCGAAGCGAGACAGGGTTTTATGGTTCGTGAACTCATCCTGACCGTATATTAGAAGTTGAGTTTTGATTGCTTTGAAAACTTTGTCACGCTGAGGCCCTCGAAGCGAGATAGGGTTATATGGTTCGTGAACCTCACCCTGATCGTTTGTGACTTTCGGTGAGTGGCTGCGCTGGCAGATACGATACAATACAATAAAAACAAAACAAGCCACCCCAGGGGATGGCTTGTTGATCATGGCTGGGGGAAAGTCTTTACGACTTGCTGCCCAGCATCACCAGGTCATTCACATTGATTTCGGTGATGTAGCGTTTCTCGCCCTTGTCGGTTTCATATACGCGGTGAACGAGTTTGCCCTCCACACATACTTCCGATCCTTTCTTTAAGTACTTGCCCGCCACCTCGGCCAGTTTGCCCCAGATGATCAGGTTGTGCCATTGCGTGTCTTCCACCTTTTCGCCTTTGGCGTTCTTGTACGAATCCGTGGTGGCGATGGACAGAGACGCTTTCTTCTGGTTGTCTTTACCAAAGGTTTTCACTTCCGGGTCTTTGCCTAACCGACCGATCAATTGCACGCTGTTTCTCAGACTTTTCATAGTTGTATTTGGTTTTAGTTGAACATACGAGTGTTTAAAAGGCCACCGGGTTTTTTGACCGATGCCGCTGCAAAGGTGGGGGAGGGGGAAAGGCGTATCCGTGTATTAATCGGTTACTTTCGGTTATACTCACTTGTAGCCGTTTGTCAACGGATAAAACCCAAAATTGAGCCAAAAACGCATTTTTAAATGTAAGGGAAGGGGAGTATCTTCGTAAGGGTAAGAGAGGAATGGAAGATCGATTTCGCGTATTTTAGGAGTTGGCGGCCATACTACGAAAGACAAAAAACCAATGGACAGACTTGAGCTTAGACTGAGCAAACCAAAGTTAGTTTTTTACATTATTCTCGTGACAGTTATTGTACTGACATCGACCTATTTCTTATTTGAGACTAGTCAAGACCCGACACTAACAAAAGTACTTGGGACAATTGCAGCAGTTGTACTGGTGGTCTTTGTTCTTAGACCGACAATCATAAACCTCCTAAACAATGACCCACAAATAATCGTTGACATGGAGAAAATCAGCTTCAAAGAGAAAGACAATTGGGAAGAGATTAAGTGGGCCGACATAAAACAACTGGACTTCAAAAAATACTACGACAGTTACAGAATCAGAAAAGTTATAAATCTTGAAACGCTGGACGGAAGAAAGGAAGAACTAATACTAAACGACCTCGACTTCAATTGGGACGACATTACAAAAAGAGTAAAAGAACTAAACAACAGACACAAGTAAGGTTCGATCGCCAAACAAACCTTTGGACTTGGCTGACAATGAAGTACTTCAAAATTGCCACCTTCGGTAGCTGGCAAATCGTTGGAAGCAAACGCATTGAACAGTGGATTTATCCATCAAAATAAATTAAATTGAACAAAAATAGAGAAGATGAAAAGGGACAAAGTAATTGATACAGTTAAGGAACTTCCTCAAGAATTCAGCTTAGAGGAATTGATAGAAAGACTAATCTTTGTCGAAAAAATGGAACAAGGGCTTAAGCAACTTGAAGAGGGTAAAACACTTGACCATGAACAAGTAAAGGAAATTGCTAAGAAATGGTAAAAATTGTTTGGACTGATTTAGCAATAGAAGATTTAAAATCAATTCACGAGTACATATCAATAGATTCAAAGTTTTACGCGGACAGGTTTATTGCAAAGCTAATTAGTCGAGTTGACCAACTGGCGAATCATCCGCAATCAGGCCGAATGGTTCCTGAATTTGGCAAAGAAGACATACGAGAATTAATTGAAGGTAATTATAGAATTATCTTTAGGATTAGAATCGATCACATTGGAGTTGTCCGTGTGCATCATTCAGCCCGACTTTTAAAAGATGTGTAACATGCGCCAGCTGCCAACAATCCCTCTAACATATGCTCTTTTTTATAGGCTCCCAGATGGCAGGAGGCTGGTAGCCGCCAAGAGTTAGGTTTCGCCTCTAAATTTATTACAAATAAAGTCTAAGCTCCGGCATACGTTAAAGCAAAATCTATAATGAAGAAACTAATCGAAAGACAACACCTTTCAGAAAATGTCAAGGCAGGACATCTTTATCAGCAACTGGGGATGCTTTTAAAAGCGTTAGAAGAGAAGAAAGTATCAAGCGATACAGTCGGTTTGATTGACCAGGAAATTGAAGCGTTAAATGCGATTTCCCATACCGATAAAAATTTTGTCAAGGCAATAAAGGAGAAAGAAAACCGAATTATCAGACTGGTGGAGAAAAGACATAAGGTTGTACCCAAAAATTATTATCGAAAACTGTGGATGATTTTGGGTATGTCCGCCTTTGGGATACCTATGGGAGTGGCCTTTGGCATCAGTTTAGGAAACCTGGGACTTTTAGGAATTGGCTTGCCCATCGGAATGGCTGTAGGGGTTGGTGTGGGCACTATGATGGATAAAAAGGCTTTTAGTGAAGGACGACAATTGAATTTTGAAGTCAGGCATTGACTAAGCTCAGGCAGCTACGAACAGCGAAGAATGCTGTTAAAAATCCTAATAATTACGTTATCAATGTATCATCACCCATATCACAACCATGATAAAACTTGGCTACACCATTCTATACGTGACCAACGTACCATCGTCCATTGAATTTTATGAGTTGGCCTTTGGCTTTCAGCGGAAATTTATCACCCCGGAGAATGATTACGCGGAGCTCATCACTGGTGAAACCACGCTGGCATTTGTCTCATGGGCTTTGGCAAATGCCAACCTCAGCCGCGGATTTTTAGCCAGTCAACCAATGGGTAAACCGTTTGGGATGGAATTAGCGTTGGTAACGGACGAAGTACAGAAACGGATAGATAAAGCCGTTGAACTGGGCGGAACGCTCGTGGAACCACCCAAACAAAAGCCCTGGGGGCAAACCGTAGGCTATGTCAGGGATCGGGATGGATTTCTGCTTGAAATTTGTTCGCCTGTCGCCTAGCAAAAGACGGAAACGCTGTATCAATCAATTTCACAAACGCTGATACTGAATCTTTCTTTAACTTTCGACTCAAACGAAATCACTATCCCCCCTCTGCATCCATACCGCGATGAACCCACACTGGTGGCAGCCTTAAAAAGCCAAAATACGCAGGCGCTGGAGTATCTGTATGACCATTATTCAGCAGCGCTCTATGGTGCCATTATTCGTATCGTGCAGACAGAAGAAATGGCCAGCGAGGTTTTGCAAGATGTTTTTCTGAAAATCTGGGAGCGCATCGGCAGCTATGACCCGGCCAAAGGCCGGTTGTTTACCTGGATGCTGAACGTGGCCCGCCATCAGGCCATCGATAAAACGCGGTCAAAGGAATCCAGGAAAGGGAAAAAAACCGATGATATTGATTTGCTCGTACATAAAATTGACAAGAGCGATTTCACGGAGGTAAGCACCGATGCCATCGGGCTGACGGAAGTGTTAAATAAATTGAACGATGACCAACGGCTGGTGGTCGATTATCTGTATTTAAAGGGATATACCCAATCCGAGCTGGCCGCGGAATTTGGTATCCCGCTGGGTACTGTTAAAACACGTCTGCGGGCGGCCATGTCACAACTGCGGTTACTATTAGATGTCAAGTGAATATCCGTGAATACATATCGAGTGGAGTTTTAGAAGCCTATGTCTTAGGTGAACTTTCTCCTGCCGAGCGCGAGGCTGTCGAAAAGAATCTACGGGAGCATCCGGAGTTGCGTCAGGAGTTGGCAGCGATTGAGCAAACCCAGGAAAAGATTTTCTTCCAAACGGCTATCACACCTCCTCCTGCTCTGCGTGAAAAGATTTTGGCACAGGTGCAGCCGGCATCAACAGCCAACGTGGTAGAAGGTAAGTTTAACTATTGGCCATGGGCCTTTGCCGCCTCTGTGGTGTTTGCGTTGGTGGCTTCCTATCTGGCATTTTATTACCGTGGTCAGTGGATCGAATCGCAAGTAGCGCTGAATGAATACATCGCCCAGAATCAACAGATTGCCGAGAATTACAACACGGTAAATCAACGGCTGGATAAGCTGCAAAGCGACCTGTCCATTATGGAGAATACCCAGTTTGCCAAGGTTGTCATGACGGGCACGGAGAATGCTCCCCAGGCACAGGCTTCGGTTTATTGGAATCAATCCTCGGAAGAGGTGTTTGTCAGTATTCAATCGTTGAAGCAGATCTCTCAGGAAAATCAGTATCAGCTTTGGGCACTGGTGGATGGCAAACCCGTGGATGCCGGGGTTTTTGATGGCCAATTTGAGGGGTTGTTAAAAATGAAGAATGTTAAGGGCGCCCAGGCTTTTGCGGTCACGATTGAGCCCCGGGGAGGGTTACCGGCACCCACACTTTCGACCATGCAGGTCATAGGCACTCTTCCGAAGGGGTAGTTACCTAATCCGTTTTGGAAGGATATAAAAAGTGGAACCTTATTTTTAACGGCTTCGTTTGTTCTTTTAGCGGCATTATTGGCTTTTGGGCTTGGCGCTCCTGAAAAGTTGTCTTTTTACTGGTAACTACTGCCTTGAAAGGAGATGAACATTGCCTGAATACGCGTGTTATACCAGGTCAACGGACAGTAGGTTAGCCGATGACTGCTGATAAACTGAAAGATAAACAGGCATGTGCGTAAGCCTATGACTCAACGAAAGAAGACTATGATGCCGATTAAAGGATATTTTACACGAGCCAAAGTGTTTGGGTGGATCATGGCAGCCATCGTAGTGGGCTATCTGGCCTATCTGATCTATCAGTACTTCATGGATTAAATCTTCCACACCATCTTTTATACCCACGGAATCATCCTTAGCTTTGGATATAAATCCCATCCGTGAAAACTTTTGTATTTTGGTTCATGTTGGTTAGTTGTTTGGAAGGATATGGCCAGACTTCTTTGTCACATTCATCACGCTATCAGCAAGCGCTTCAAAAGATGAAAGAAAAAAAGTATGCCGAAGCTGAAAAACAGTGGACACAGCTTCTTCAGGAGGGATATGATTCAGCCCGTATTTTTCTTCATCGCGGAGAGGCAAGATTAAAGCAAAGAAATATAATACAGGCCAGCGAAGACCTGGAAGTATACCGAAGAAGAAAAGGAGACGCGGATAAAAATCTGTTATATATGCTCGGCATCGTTCGTCATGAACAAGGAGAAAACGATGCTGCCCACTATTTTTTCGATCAGGCCAAAAGAGCAGGGGCATCTTTTCAGCCTGCCGAGGAAGCCTTATGGGGTTCATTACAATATCATCGTAACATGTTTGCCGAGGCAGTATCGGCCTTTGATCTGGCGGAGAAGGCTGGCGTGAAAACGGATGGGCTGTTGGAAGAAAGGGGCAAATCCAATTTTCAACTAAAACAATACGATGCTGCGATCAAAGATTTTTTAATCCTCATCAACAAAAAGCCAGAGGATCTTGGCGTGAATGAATGTCTGGGGTTATCTTATGCTTATACTCAACGACTGGGGATGGCTACACCGTTTTTGAAAACGGCCAGAAGGCTCAAATCTAAAAATCAGGACGTCTATTTCTTTCTCGGAAACGCAGCATTGGAACAAAGTCAGTTTGATCAGGCAACCATGTACTATCATCAGACGGACTCATTGGGTCTGGCCCATGAAAATTTGTTTGTCAATCGAGGCATGGCCTATTGGAAGCAAGGCAAACAATCAGAGGCAAGCGCAGATGTGGAGAAGGCGCTATCGTTTAACCACATGTCTGTGCCTGCGATGAAGTTGCGCGCAGAGATAAGCCAGCACAACGAAGATTGGAAAAAAGTGGTTATTGATGTGGCGATCGTGGAGGTGCTGGGTCAGGCATCGGTGGAGGATTGGATGCGGGCGGCTGATGCCAGAATACACATGAAAAGTTATGTGGAAGCGATCACTACCTTTGATAAAGTGATAGCTAAAAAACCAACATGGGGGGAAGGTTATCTGAACCGGGGCCAGGCCTGGCTTTTATTGAATCAACCAGAGAAGGCCTGTGCGGATTTCAGAGCTGCCCAAAAATACAAGTTGGCCAGTGCTGCCGAACTGGTAGTAAAACATTGCCGTTAAAATCTGTTCATTTCCGGTACACGCATCATTGAGCAAATGCAACAGCGCGGGTAAAACGTTGTACGCATGCTTTTTCCTAAGTGAAATAATGTTTCGTTGACTAAAAAAAATAATAGAGCAAGGGATGCGAAATTGTTAACAAAGCCGGTGGGATACTTCTCAGCAAGGACTTATCAACCCGCAATAATCTTGAATGATTATCCACGGTCTGAATGTTGGTTATCAGTTTTCCAATGGTTTGTCCGTGGCAAAAATTACTATTTAGAAGTGAAAAATACGTCAACGCCACCATAACATTGGTCAATACGCTGATTTCCTCCGAATCAAATTTTACGAACTCTAAGAAAAGTAATAGACCAACGGTAAGGCTGGCTGTTATCAGATAGTCAATGGTAAAGGCTATGCTTCTTTTAATCACAGGATGTTCAACTCTTTCACCCCAGATTTCATGATAGATGTCTTGTTTAAAATTTTTAAACCAATTTTTCACTGTCTGAAGGGTTCTGTCATCACCTATGTTTATGGCAGCTAAACGTGGTAAGTTATAGAAAGAGAATTAATCAATGGCGGAAATTGGCATGGAGACTCCAAGCTTTTCCCAATACATAATTATTTCCCCACTTTTGCGTTCTTTTCTTTCAATCACGTAGCGAAGTCTTTCCTGATTTACTTCTTCTAGCTCTGGCTTTGCTTTAATTCTTACGAGATCGTCTTTTTGGTCATACTCATCTGTTAAATGCTGATCCCAATTTCGGTTGATAATGATTATCCACTCATCTTTAGTTGGAATGGTAAACAGTCCATATTTACCCGCTGGTATTTCAACATCACCGATTTTTACTGAACCTTCAAATTCAACTGTTGTTGCCTTATGTGCCCCGGTTACCCATACCTGATTCATGGGAACAAGACCACCCCAAATAACGCGACCACGAACTGCTGGCGAATAGTAGTTAATCGTAACTACGGTATTGCCAATTTTACCTGTGGCTAATGCTTTTAAGCTACCCTTGAGGGTATCGCTTTGCGATTGTTGCTGAATTACAACTGACTCAACGACTTTGTTTTCGGTAGCAACTTCGATTGTTTCAGTTTTTGATTCCTGTTTTTGATTGCAGCTTATCAAGAACATCCAAGAGAAAATGCTGATAAATACATAATTGGTTTTCATGTTAAAACGAGTTTGAAGTGTTAGGTGGAATTTGTTTTCTTTTATTGAACCAAGTGGCAGAGACAAAAAATAATAGAAAGCCTGAGCAAACGGTAAATAGACCGAAAATAGAGAAGACCCGTAAGGCGATGTTTCCAAAGTCATCCCGACCTTCATAGTCCATCGTGTGGAGCATCCAAAGAAAATCAAAAGCCCGCCATTGATTGTGCCGGATGGTTTGGTATGTGCCTGTTTCGGCAGCAACGTATATGGTGCAAGCGGGTTCATCAAACGTAATGGCATAGGCTGGAAGCGGCCTCTCTCGATACTCACTGTGTTTACCCACCTGTTCCAAATACTCAACATTTCCAAATTTAGCGTGATTGATTATTTGTTCTTGAGCAATGGCAACAGCCTCTTCTTTATTGATAGGTGAACGCAGCGTGCCAGTAGTAGCATCTGCTAACGCAAAATGAACGTGATGATGTGAGCCATCGCCACGATGTCCTTTAAAATATTGTATCTGGTAAACGGGTTTATCCAACACACGAATGAGGTGTATGGAGTGAATGGAGTCAGGTGATTTTTCGTTACGCAACGCTTGCAAGGCAAGTGTGGGTGACACTACTTGAATATCCGTTTGTAAAAATGGCACAGATTTTCGCAAGTGGTCTCCATGTACATTATCAATATCATTCCAACTAAAATAAAGCCCACCGATTGTCCAGAGCAAAAACTGAATACCAATGGTCACACCTAAATACCGATGGGTTTTACGGATGTAATAGTTGCGATTCTTTTTCATAGATTATATTGTTATTATTACTATCTATTCTAGTTTCTCCGTTTTTGCATTTTTAAAATATGTTTCCAACGCCTTCTTACCAAACTTGTAAAAGACTACTGGCGTTACAATCATATCCAATAAAGTGCTGCTGACCAATCCGCCTAAGATTACCGTTGCCACAGGATACAGAATTTCCTTTCCGGATGCTTGCGGATCTAACGTCAGAGGCACTAATGCTAAGGCTGCTGTCAGGGCTGTCATCAATACCGGAACTAATCGTTCCAACGAACCACGAATGATCATTTCCTTACCGAACTTTTCTCCTTCGTGCTCAACCAGGTGGATATAGTGGGAAATCATCATGATTCCATTTCTCGAAGCAATCCCCGTAAGGGTAATAAAACCCACTAACGTGGCAATTGAGAACGTTCCACCGGTGAGCATAACAGCCACTACGCTGCCAATTAGCGCTAATGGTATATTTAGCATGATTTGTAGTACCGTGCGCGAAGACTTAAAGTGAGTATACAAGGCAAGAAAGATACCTGCAATGGAAAAAATGCTGAGTATCAGAATAAGTTTCGATGCTGACTGCTGGCTTTCGAACTGCCCATCAAATTGGAGAAAGTAACCTTCGGGCAAGGATATTTCCTTCGCTAATGTTTTCTGTATCTCCTTTACTGTGGTGCCTAAGTCTCTTCCTTGCACATTACAGGAGATTACTATTCTTCGTTGAGTATTTTCGTGCCAAACAGAATTGATGGCCGTGGTGGTTTCAATGGTAGCAATTTGCTGAAGGGGTATCAGATTTCCTTCTGATGTATCAATCATCGTATTCCGAATGTTATCGATATTGGTACGTTCTTCATCCGTGGTGCGTAATAAAATATCAAATGTCTTTTGCCCATCCAATATCTGACCTACTACTTTTCCATTGTAAAAAATCTCCAAATCTTGTGCTACTTTACCTGCCTGGATGCCATACCGTTGCAAAGCTTCACGATTCACTTTGATGAGCAGTTGGGGCACCATCACCTGCCGCTCAACTTGTACATCCACTACTCCTGGGATGCTGTTGATAATGTCTCTTATTTTTCCTGCATTGGTACGAAGGTCGGTAAGGTCTTGCCCGAACAGCTTGATGGCCACTTGCGCCCGAACTCCTGAAAGTAAATGATCAAGACGGTGAGAAATGGGTTGACCAACATTTACATTAACACCTTTTAAAATACTTAACTGGCTACGGATATCGGCAAGGATTTCATCACGTGTTCGGGCCACATCTGATTTCAACTCAACTTCGATCTCTGAATTGCTAACTGGCTCTACATGCTCATCTAAATCGGCACGACCCGTTCTCCGGCTTACATACTCCACTTCAGGCACTTTCATCATCAGTTTCTCTGCCAGGGTACCAATCTTATTACTTTCTTCTAATGAAGTACCCGGAGGAGCCGAAAGATTTATAGTAAACGACCCTTCATTAAAAGGTGGTAAAAACTCTGTTCCAAAAAAGGGAACAATTGCGACAGAAGCGATGATCATGATACCAGCAATTGTAATGACCGGTCTTGAATGACTCAATCCCCAATGTAACAGTTTGGTATCTTTTGATTTAAGCCATTTAACCAATGCAGAATCTTCAGTGTGTTCAGCACGAAAAATTTTATTCCATCTCGACTTTTTTGATAAATTCCTTTTTGTACCGACTGACTTTAACAAATAACTGCACAATACCGGAGTAACTGTGAGTGATACAAAGAGTGAGGCAACAATAGATGTAATGTAGGCAATACCCAGGGGTGCAAAGACATTTGATATTTTATTACGCACCACGGATGAAGAACGTACCAATATCGATAACATTCGGAATACGATGATGGCGTATACAATTGAATTACGTACTTCACTACTGGCATCAAAAATGACTTTAAGTGTTGGTTTGGGTTGAGCTGCGAGTTGGTTCTCTTTTAAACGTCTGAAAACGTTCTCAACATCTACAATGGCATCGTCTACGAGTTCACCAATGGCAATGGCTAATCCGCCCAACGTTAATGTGTTAATTGAAATATCAAACCATTTAAAAATGATGGCTGAAATAATGAGTGAGAGTGGAATGGCGGTAAGCGTGATGATGGTGGTCCGGAGATTGAGCAGGAAGAGAAACAGAATGATAATGACTAAGATAAACCCATCCCGTAAAGCTTCTTCCACATTACTTAACGAATTGACAATGAAATTCTTTTGTTGGAAGATGTGAGGATTAAGTTTTACATCAGGTGGAAGTGTGGTTTCCAATTCTGTCAACGCTTTTTCAATTTCATTCGTTAGTTTTATGGTGCTTGCACCCGGCTGTTTCTCAACCGTGAGAATTACTGCAGACTTGGCATTGATACTCGCATCACCTCTTTTTAATGCTGCGCCATATTTTATTTCTGCCACTTGCGAAAGCAGTACAGGCACTCCTTCCTTGTTAGCCACTACTGTTCCTGCTAAATCACCCAGTGTGTAAGCCCTCCCTACGTTACGGATTAATACTTCTGAACCGTATTGATGAAAGAAATTCCCTGTTGTATTTTGATTTGATAATTGAAGCGCATTGTCAATTGCATCGATCGTAAGATTGTATTGCTTAAGTTTGGCGCTCGAGATCAATACCTGGTATTGCAGTCGCTCGCCTCCTATGGGTATTACTTGCGATACGCCCTTAATACTCATCAGTCGTCTGCGAATGGTAAAATCGGAGAGGGTTCTTAACTCCGAAGGAGAAGTGGAATCGGAACTAACACCCACCAACATGATTTGCCCCATCACCGAGCTAATGGGGCCCATGACAGGGACAACGCCAGTAGGCAGTTGTACCGTTTGTAATTTCTCTGCCACCAGTTGTCTCGCTCTGTATACATCCGTATCCCAATCGAACTCAACAAACACCATACCTATCCCAATGGCCGAACTGCTGCGAACTACCTCTACACCGGGCGCACCGTTGAGGGCAGTTTCTACAGGAAGTGACACTTGCGTTTCAATTTCTTCAGGAGCCATACCGTTCGCTTCTAAAAAGATTGTTACGCGCGGTCTGTTTAAATCCGGCAATACGTCTATGGGTATGCTAATTACTGTGTAGGTACCATAGACCAATATCAAAGCAGCAAACGCTACAACAAACAGTCGATTTTGAAGAGAGAAACTAATTAAGCGATTCAGCATGATTCCTTACGTGAATGTTTCATTACAATTACTAATGAATGGAAGGCAAGCCTGACAATAGCATCAGTATTACTTAAGCAGGTCTGGCTTTTGCTCTTCTATCCTACAACCCTTTTTCATTTGCTTTTTAATGTTCATGTTCTGCTCCGGTAGCATGTTCGCTTTCGGGCGCCTTACCTTCTTCAACTTTGATTATAAAGTCAGCGGTATGTACCGTACCGTTGGTTTGAAATTGCAACCAGCCTCTGAATATTCCAGGCTTTCCAAAGGTTGTGTGTAAATCAAGTCTTCCATTTACTACTTCAGGGTGTACATGCAAGTAATTTTGCGTGTCTTCACTAATTACTACTACATGGGCTTTTGCACCCAGATAGTTTTCAAATGAATCGGCAAAAATTTCCTTCCTATCCTTTTTTATGATGCCTGAAATATGTGAAATGCCTTCGCTAAAAAATTTTCCACCTTCGGGTTCTAGGGTAACTTCATATCCATCGGTGATACTCACAGTCTTAGCGGTTGTGTACTTTCGTGATTGATAAGGTGTACCCAACACATTTAACTCAATTCTTTCTAACTGGTGATTGGCACCGCTGGGTACATAGTCCGCAAATAAAACATAATCACCACCTAGCTCAAATTTGGTTTCGTTGTGAAATCTTCCGTTTGTGTAATCCGTTCCCTTGGGCAATACATTAATGTCATACGAACCACTTGCCTGAAACTCGGGATGAATATGGTCGAAGTAAGACAGATCTTTACTAACCACAATTAAATGTAATTTTTTGTCGTGTTGAATATCCAGCGGAACCATCTCGCTCTCATTTCCTTTAATCGATGGTGTAAATGATAATCTGGCTGCCTTTCCTGCTTCTATTGCGGGTTCACTTTTAAATGCCATATAGTAGGAATTTGTATTGGCGGCTTTATCAGCACGCACCAATTCTAGTTTCATTCCACACTTATGGCAGGTGTCGCCCTCTTTGCCCGTTACTTCCGGATGCATGGGACATGCATAACTTGCTTGCATTCCGGCTTCTGATGGATCATTTTTCTCTGTTGACTTGCTTCCGCACGAGGTTACGGCCATGGAAGCGGCTCCTGCTAGAAGAGCGAAAGCCATGTTCTTAATAATTGTTTTCATGTTACGTTGGTTTTATTTAGTTATTGCTTATTGGTTTAGATAAATCATTTTCATTTGATAGGTAGCGTTCACCACTACGCGTTCTCCTTCCTCCACGCCTTTTTTTACAACGGTATATGAACCATTATTCTGACCGATGGATACATATGAAACACTGTACTGTTCCGCATGATCTTTAGTGAACACTACCGGCCGTCCATTAATTTCGCTGATAGCACTATTGGGAAGAGCCATTTCCTTTATGGGCTTAGCTGCGAACACCCAAACATTTACGAACTCACCAATTTTAAATTCACTACCTGGGTTTTCCATTTCAAAAATCACCCGTTGCGTTTGGTTAGTGGGGTTAACCGATTGAGCAGGAGCCAATAATTTTACTTTGGCTGTTTTGTGGACATCACCGGTAGCACACTCTATCATGAAATTCTTGCCACTATTTACTTTGCCAGCATCTTTATCAAACACCTGTGCCTCCACATAGACTTTTGAAAGATTGGTTACAGTGAATAGTGTTTCATTGGCATTTACAGTGGCACCCATGGCATAGGTAAAGTTGCTGACAATGCCGTTGATCGGTGACTTTAGGGATATCGATCGAGTACCACTGGCAGAACCATTCCCTACATTTTCAAAAAGCTTTTTATTTTCTCTGGCTTTGTTGTAACGTGATTCCGCCTCGGCAAGATCTCGTTTAGCTGCAATGTCTTCTATGCTTTTCAATCGTTCGTAATCTTTTTGTGCTGCTGCTAACTCAGCTTCTGCATTATTTTTTTCAGCCAAAAACGTTACCGCATTGCCCGCATCAATAGTTGGTTCAATGGTAGCAAGCACTTGACCCTGACTAACGTTTTGGCCTACTTTTACATTCAGTGAAATAATTTTTCCTGTTTGAGGTGATTGAACTACCGCCTGACCGTTAGATGAAGGTAACACCGTTCCAAAAAGCTTAGTACTTTCTATAAATCCTCCTGGCTCAACTGGTTGTGTGAGTACATTAAACAGGAACTGCGTTTCTTTCGGAACTTCAAACGTGTTGGAAAAGTTATTGCCCTTTTTACCAGCCTCATTGTGGCCTTCATGGGCCCATGCCGGCTGTAATTTTGCAGTTGGCAAGACGATAAGAACCATTAAGAAACTGGCAACTACTTTTCTATAGCGAGCCTTCATCCAGATGAACATTATAAGCAGCCCCGCCACAAGACCCACTAAAAACAGGGCACTGCCCAACATGGCGCGGTTCGTTTCAACTGCCATATCTGTTAGCTCTTTACCTGGTTCTATATTTTGCAACAGCAGAAGGTCATAGCCTAATGTCGAATTAATACTTACTGTTAATGAATATTTTTTGGCGGATGGAAAGGTGGTTTTGATTTCATAATAGCCAGTATCCACTCTTGAAATAGTGAAGACGAGCGCCTTATCTTCCTTGGAAGTTATCTTTAAGGTGACACTATCCAACGGCCTGTTGGTTTTGTAATCACTGATAAAGATCCAAAGCGTTGCTTCTTGCCCGATTTCAATGGGTTGGTATTTCAAGAATAGTTCGTGCTTATCAGAGATGGCTTCTGTAGAGAAGTAGTTTTTCCCGTAAGCTTCTCCGATGGGTTGGTCTCCTCCGTGCGTGGGGTCATCTCCCCCGCTTGCCGCTGCTACCACGGTTATAAACAGAAGGCAATAGCTAAGAGTAAGAACCTGTAGGACAGAATTTAACGTTTTCATAAATCTCCGGTAATATAGTTGATGTTGATAATGCTTTGATTGTAGTTTCTCAATGTTTCGAGATAGGTCAGCTTAATGGTATAGGCGTCATTAATGTTTCGGATATAGGCGATGTAGTCGGTTCGGCCACTTTCAAAGAAACGCCTTGCAGTATTGATAATGTCATCTGCCTGACGAAGTCCGGAAGTTTCGTAATACGTCACAGCTTGAAGGGCAGAGTTATATTCACTGATAGCAGTTTGTAAATCGGCTGTTAATTGTTGCTTTTGTGCTTGGGTTTGCTGCCGGGCCATTTGTAAACCTGTTTTAGCAGCTTTAATGTTTCCATTGTATTGCCAAAACCACAGCGGTATGGTGAAGCCTGCTCGAAAGCGATAGTAGGTTTCCGTCTCTTTCGCCCCTTGATTCAGGTACCCCCACACAAGACCTGGTAATGCGCGATTACGCTCCACCGATAATTGCTTTTGATTGACCAGCTGATTTTGACGGGCATATTGCACAAATGGACTTTGCGTGACCGATGAGGTATCAGCCTGAACTGTGGGTACAGAAAGTTTTAGGAGTTGGGAAACACTCGATTTAGTTGATATGCCCGTGTACAGTTTCAATTGCTCCACATGGGCCTGGTAAGTGTTTTGTGCCCGTACAAGCTGGTTGTGAATTTCTCCATACTGAGATTCTGCAAATGTTTTGGCGAGATAATCGATTACGCCTGCATCAAATTGTCGTTTAGCGGATAATTGAATTTGATTGTAAAGACTGTCTTGGAATTTTAATTGAATAATGAGTTGTTGACTGTACTGTGTATTCAAATACACTGAGCGAATTAAACGCGTGATTTCATTCACTGCGAGCGCCTTTCCTTTTTCGGATAGCAGCGCTTGTTGCTTAAGTAATTGCCCTTGCTTGATATACACGGTTGGAAATTCTATGGATTGTAAAATACCCACGGCATAGAAATCGCCTGTTGGACTTTCGGCTATCACTTCAGGGTTTGGGAGATTAAAAGCAGTTTTACGCAAGTAAGTACTTTGCTTTACTTGCAGTTCAGCCGACTTAAGTAACGGGCTATACTTCATGGCAGAATCAAGCGCGGCTTGTTCGGTGATGATGTTTTGTGCGCTGAGTAATTTAACGAACGCAGTCAAAAGAATCAGGCTACCGTATCTTGGAATACTTGTTTTCATGTAAGAAAAATATCGATTAATGACCATTCACAGCTGTGGAAACAGCCCATGCCAATTCTGGCAGACTTTAGAGAAGTCCTAGCAAATAGAAAGGGGGGGTGCGCGAAGTGCGCAGCATAAATAATCCGCGTTGTCGGGGATGGCATCATCCATGGGTGGATGAAAAATTTGTTGAGAAGGAACAATCCTAAGAGTGGCGCGGAAGGTATAAACGACTACTGGCTTTTCTGTTTTTTTGATTTTAGAGATGCCTTGCTCGGATGAATGGGCAACTGTAATATCGGAATTGGCAGCGTGCGTCAGGAAGTAAACCGAATTTGATTGTTCATGTTCATTGGAATCTTCTTTGTCGTGGTGATGTGAATGACTCTTTTCGCTGCCAGGATGGTGATGTTCTGTGGCTTCTTTATGCGAATCGTGGTGATGATGAGGTATAATGCTGTGCAGAATCGCCCCAGAATAGGCGAACAAAAACACGTAGACAAAGAGTATTTTTTTCAGCATGGCGGTGGTAAATATAAGGATTTTGTATTAATGAATTGCAATCATATAGGCCGCCATGGCTACCATCAGTAAATCCTCAACAACGGCAACCGTACTCATGGGAAGATTGAAAACCGCTCCCAAACATGCGCATTGAATCTTTTTCTTGTCTAAAACGCTTTGAATCACACCGATACTGCTAAATCCCATAATTATAAGAGTTGCCCAATTGGTTAGCACAGGATTGAAGCCCGTTAGAAAGGCGAGTCCCAAGGCCAATTCAATAAAGGGGTAAACGAACCCGTATGCTGGCACTTTCCTCGCCAGCAAGTCGTACATGGAATAGCTGTCGGCAAAGCCTTTCAAGTTAAGCAGCTTAAAGAATGAGAATACCAAAAAGAATCCAGCCATAAAGCTGTTCATGCCAGTGTGGAGACTTCCATCGGCTGTTACGATGGCAACACCTGAAATAAACAGTCCAATCAACAACAATGGTTTGTAGGTTGCTAACCAGGACGTTGTTTCTTCTGACTTCATGGCGTGGTGGCCTGGGTCGGTAGCGTCCTCCCGGATTTTGTATTTTGTGTCAATGCCGATGGCTTTTTGTAACTCAGCAACGCTGATGTGCCTTTCCATAGTGATGGTGGCTCTTTGACCTTCCAGTTTTACATCGGCTGAGAGCACATCGGGGTGCATCAGCAATTTACTTTTTACTTTGGCTACGCAGTCATTACAAGTAATACCTGCAATGGTATATGAGTGTGTCATGGCTATTTGATATTTACGGTTTTAGAATTACGATTCAATCAACACGTAAAGTAACGCAGGATAGGAATGAAAGTCGTTATATAATTATGGGAAAGAGTTATACTTTATCCAACGATTTGCGCGCTTTGTCACGAAGGTTCTTGAAATGGCTGGGTGTTAAACCCGTTACTTGTTTGAATTGTTTGGATAGATGTTGAACGCTGCTATACATGAGCTGGTCTGCTATTTGGTTCAACGACAATTCATTGTACACCAGGAGTTCTTTTACTCTTTCGATCTTTTGATGGATGAAATATTGTTCAATTGTTGTGCCTTCCACTTCAGAAAAAAGTGAACTGATAGAAGAGTAATCTTTCCCAACCTTATCTGCAAGGTAAGTAGATAAATTAGTCTTCAGCCTGGAAGTTGTTTGGTGTACTAAGTTGATTATTTCCGTTTTGACCTTTTCAATTAACTTTGACTTTTTATCGTCTATTAATTCAAAACCAAATGGTTCGATGTTCTCTTTGAACTGTTGGAGCTTATTGGCTTCTATCTTGTTTACCATTGTGACTTCTCCCAGTTCTACTTTATTAAATTTGATTCGCTGTTTTTCGAGTTCACGAGTCACCACCATTTTACAGCGGTCACATACCATATTCTTGATATAGATAGTCATTTCAGGAATTATGTTTTGTCAAAGGTACTGTTATGATGTGAGGTTTTCCTTTGTTGGATGGAGTTTCTTTTTAGTTAAAAGTTACAGTCTTATGAATCTCAATCTCAGCTTGGTAGAATTCATGGGAATTTCGCAGTTTATTTTTCAACAAAACCTCAAAATCCTGGTTGTGCAACAGCCACTTTTGTTAGCGTGAGTTAATTTATTCTCGGTCCTAATTTTTTGGGTTGAAATCCCATTATCAATTCACCTGAAAGTTTAAACGTCACGTCCAAAAAAACTGTCGGAGGTGTATTTTTGTCTAATTTAAATTTAAAAGAATAGCTATAATAGGTTTCGCCATTAAAAAATTTTGGTCCACTTAATGCTAACTCAATTTCTTTCCCAAAGTCATTTTTTAGTTTCTCAATTGATTCGACCGCTTTTAAGTAGTCTTCATAAGTCGTTTTGGTCTTGACTTCAGGAGAAATGAATTTCCAGGAGTCTTTAAGCTTACCTGTAAGTAATAGGTTAATATATTTTTCAGCTGTCTTTTGTTGCTTTTCATCGACTTTAAAAGCTGTCTTAAGTTGAGAGGAAATGTCCCCATTATTTACACCTTTTTTTGAATTAACATAAACTCTTATTCTGTGAGCTGGTGGAAATTTAATACTTCCATTGTCCTCATACCTATTTATGAAAGTCATGTACATTATAATTGACAGACTGTCATTCTCCCATGTGTCTCGAATTTTAATTTCTTTACAATTGACTCCAAGTTTTGGTTCAAACGAACCTTCAACCTTACTTACTCCAAATCTATTTGTTATCTCTGACCTTAACTCCTCGTACTTTTTTACAAAAGCTCTTAATCGGTCTTCACCTTCAAAGTCCTTCTCAGTAAGTTGGTAATTTCTTTCTCTAAAGTTTTGCTTGTCCCATTCATATTCTATTTTTTGAACTGTCGAGTCTGACGATTTAAAAAAGTATCTAATAATTGGTTTAGGGTCAAAGTCGTCAACTATTCTAACATAGGAAATTGGTTGAGCCATGTCAGCAGCCAACATATGTGTCGATTTGTTTTTTTGGAATTGAGAATTTAATTTAGTTTCACTTGCTCTGAATTCCATAAAAGGTCTGCCAATTCTAAAATCTAAAGTCTGTCCAAAGGTCAGAGTTGTCATTATTAAGAATATGAAACTGAGTTTTATTTTCATGGCCAAATTTGTCCAGAATTAATGCACGCTAGCGTTTATGTTTCTGCAGTGGTACTTTAGCGAAGCCGCATCCTGTCCCCGGCACCCAACCTGCCTTCCGACAGGCAGGCGTGGAACGAAGGTAACACTTATCGCTTACATGTCAACGTGCTATTGCAGAAGCATTTTGCTGCGCGTTCGTTTTTACTTTATCTTACTTCGGTCGATAATACAAGTCCTCTTGATAAAGTCAACGAAATTTGTCCTGCGTGATGAGAGTTATGGAAAAGAATATGCGAGAAAAGTCGCATTCTGGAAACTGTACCAAAAAATGGTGTGTCAGTCGTCAAAGACCAATCCTCGTCTTTTGAAGTGTCTATTAAATTTTCAAGCATTTTATATCCTATATCAATGTATAATTTGCTGGTTTCAATTTCATAGTCCTGACCTATGTCTTGTTTTCCCATCGTAGTATTTTGAATATTGGACGGAACACCAAGAAAGTAGCCAAACAAATTCATGGTTTCTCCAATATGCCTATAAATAAATCCGATTGAGGCAGTTTCAGTAGTTAACTTATATCTTTTGTTCTCGTTAGTCACTCGGTCCAAAGCATAGGAGTTAGTAACCATATTTTGAAATAACATTTCTCGAAGTAATTCCTTTTGACTATTCATATAGATATTTTATGTCAAACAGTCTTGCTTTTTTCTATAAAATCTACTCAGCACAAACCTGTCAAGTCACCACAAAAGTTAATGCGAGGTAGAATGTTCAATTAATCACTGAGCCCCCAATTTCTTACACCGCTGTTAGTGTCTGGCATGCTATTTGGATTAAAAATTGTCTTGACGGTTGTGTCTTCATTTTAATCTTCAATATTTGTAAGGTTATACTTCACACTTTTATACAACATTTCGCCATAGGTAAAATCTCCTTCAGGTTTTTGATAAATCAATTTTGCTTTGCTTGGCAAATAGTATCCATTTATCATTTGGTAATCTTCAACAGGTGTTGCCCAAGGATAACTGTTGTATTGTTTTCCATCAGTATCATAGCGGTCATTGCTTATGAAGTTTACCAATTCGCCTTTTTCGTTGAAGTAAAGTACCGCACTCACGCTGATATTCCCATTTTTAAAAATACCTTTTACAGTGGTGTCGTTTATAATTTCCCAAGTTATTCTTCTGTCAATTAAGGTCGCAGGGGCAATAAAACACATATCGTTAAAAAGTGTTACCGTTTCAGCCTGGTTCATTTTGTCACCTTTGGCATCTACCACTTTCAGCCAATTCAACATTTTTACTTCAAAAGTGGCAGTTTCGTTTTGGTATAGATGCAGTCCCGTTGCTGGTAAGCCCATTTTACTTGCTTCCATAAAAAAGTAACGTGACGGTTTTGGGTAGAAGTTATATTGAACCGATTCAAATTTCATATACGCATCTTCGGTTTTACCACGCATGCGGCCTACAAACTCTGCCCTGAAATTCCTAATCCTTGGTTGTCCAAGTGATTTGGTATAATGAAGATACTTTTGCACAACCACAGGCAAATGAGCAATGTCGTTTTCGGTCAAAATCTCAGAGGAAAGCGTGTTGTTTTCTGAAAAATCATTTTTCACATGATGGGCAAACTCACTTTTCAATAAATGAGAACCTAAACTGACCAATGAAACCACTAAAATAATCAGGTTGGGGATTGTGCCAAACTTAGCATCTTTCCAAAACATTACGACAAGAATTTGCGAAATCACCATAGCAGTAAGTCCAACAAGCCAAGCATATTGGGTGTTTGTAAAGTGTAGAATTCCATAAATCACGAAAAGGGTGGTTGCTGTCAGCCAAAATAGTCCCATTGGTTTTGATATCGGAAGTGTCAGCTCTTTTATTTCCTTAAAACCAAAGCCTTTTATAAATCCAAGCAAGTGAATTAGTCCATGCAGGAATACAATTATTAAAAATGCTATTCTCATTTTTGTCGTCTTTCTTGTTATGCTGGCCACTAACGTTGGTGCTTCTGCAGTAGCGCGCTTCCGAAGCCACCTTCTGTCTCCGACACCAGACCTGCCGGCAGGCAGGCGTGGAACGAAGATAACACTTATTAACGGACACGTCACCGCGCTATTGCAGAGGCATTTTGTTGGCGGTACTTTTTACCTCCTAGCGCTTTGTCTTGAATGTCATTTTAGAGTCACCCGCTTTCCCTTCAATTATTGGTGTTATAATTAACAATGAAGAGGTCAGTGAAACAATTTTTGCTTCTCTTTCATCGGGTCTCTGTAACTCATTAATATATAGGATACTATCTTTAACCGTCCACCAGGCTTCTCTCTTGACAAGCTTTTGATTCTCCATGTCAGTGTAGACCATGGTTCCGTCAGCACGGAAGTCATAAATTGTACTATCAAGCAACAATCTAACAATATCATTATATCTCTGAATCTCTTCGTCCGTACCCAAAAGATATTCGGGTGTATCCTTAACCTTATCAAAGGCGTCATATTTTTCCAATTTCCATCTTCCTATCAAGGTAACACGATCTTGTCCGGCAAGATTGCTAATTATAAAAACTAAAAGTCCAGCGATTTATATTCTTTTCATAAAAGGATCAATCAAAGATAACCGCCAACGTGAGTATTTGCGTTCGAGAGGGGCTTCCGAAGCCACCTTCTGTCTCCGACACCAAACCTGCCGGCAGGCGTGGAACGAAGATAACACTTACAGCTTACATGCTCACACGCTATTGCAGAAACATTTTGTGCTTGTTGCACAACTGAAAATCTAGCAAGTTATTCATCCCACAACCCTTAAATTCATTGGAATTTCACAGTTTATTTTTCAGCCAAAAGTCAAATTTCTAGTTGTGCAACAGTCACTTTTGTTGGCTGCTGCTGCATACTCACACTAAATTATTGTCGTCCCAAGTATTGGCTTTCTTTCTTAATTTTCTCCGCACGTTTAACTCGAATAACTGCATAGACTAATGCTGTAACATATATGACTTTCCATAAAACACCTCGTACAAGAGTCATCGGGTCTACTAAGGCGTCTCCAATGTAAAATAATAAAAGTAATGCTAATGGAATTATAAGGAATAAAAACGGTTTTTTCTCAACTATAAATCCAAACACTATAAATACTGATCCAATAAAGATACTTAGTCCAAGTACAATGGGTGATGTCGCTGAGAAGAATGTCAAAAGAATATTAACAACACCAATGACAAATAATGTCGTTTTAGCTGTTTTTAAACTTCCCTTTGCATCGTCTATATGTCCAACCTTAATAATTTGTTGAGCAATAAAGAGTGATTTTTCTTTCTCTGTCCCACTAAATGGATATCTGCATTTTAAACAATTGTCTACATGGGTGTCGACTGTTGAATTACAATTTGGACAAGTCATAATTTATCAAATTTGATTTGAGTTTCTTTATCTGTCGAGCGGTTACCGCCAACTTTTGTGTTTCTGCAGTGGTGCCTTAGCGAAGCCGCGTCCTATACCCCTGCACTTCGCGGGGAAACCAAACGTTGGTTGTATAAAATTACTAAAATTTAACTTGTCACCCAGCCATAGCGAAAACATGCTGTTGGCAACTGTGCCACCATGCCCCGCTCTGTTTATTTATGAATTAAGTCCGATACCACTCTCGTAAAATTCTCCTTTCTTCTTTTCCCTATCGTCCTTTGTCATAGTCTCTGGTCTTATTTTCTGATTTGTCCAAAAGTTGATTATCAACAACGGTCCGATGAAAGGGATGTACCAAATTAATTTTTTATGAAGCCCTCGTCTTTCCTCTTTTAAGTAAAATGATTTGTTGATTCGCCAAGTCACGAATAAATTAAACAGGATGTAAACTGTCCCGATTGCAATGATTATTTTCAATTGTATTTTCTTTAAGTAGCGGACTTGGTACCTTAATTCAATCTTTAATTATAAAACAATGGTCGAAGTCCTGTCCGAATGCTTGTCGCAGTCCGTCTTTTGTGACCACAACTTTATTTGTCATTTTGTCGACCGGGACTTTTGTCGCATAGGTAGCTCCCAGTTTATGACTTCCTTCAGTTATATTCACTAAAGTCATAAAGTCCTTGTCCCAGGGTGTTGACACTAAAAGGTAGTCGAAAAATTTGTCGTCTGGGGGCATGTTAATTCCGTTGTTCACGAGTCTTATCTTTGTCCCTCTCCAAAGTTCTGATTTTTCGTCTATGTCTTTTAATTTCGTTAACTGCATTGTCTGAATGTCATTAGTGGAATCGCTGCCAAAGTTTGGCTATAGCTAGTGGCGGTTGTTTGAATAGTTACTGTCCACGGTGACCAAACTTAGTAGCGAAGATAAAACTTTATACTTACACGTCACCCAGCCATTGCAAATAGCTTTTGTGCTTGTTGCACAACTTAAATCCAACACATTTTTCATCCCAAAACCCTTAAATTTATTGAAATTTCTCGGTTTAATTTTCAACAAAAACCCAAAGTCTTAGTTGCGCAACAGCCACTTTTGTTGTGCGTAGTGCAAATTGGAGCAAACTATTCCTTGAAACAATCCGTCTTGTAAATTGACTTTTTATCAATTGAAATACTTTTGAGTCGTTCGATGTCCAAACGGTCAGCTTGTCCAATCTTGCTTTGCCAGTTTAATGCAGTTAAGTAGTCGAATTTCTTCTTAAAGATTTTGTTGTCAAGCATAAATACTGTGTCACTAGTCAAATTTAGTCGAATGGATTTTAAAACTTCTTTATCTCGTTCCATTAAATCCAAACCATCTTTTAGTAACGCACCTTCGTCATCAGTTTCCACGTCAAATATTGTAGCTCCCGCAAGAGGGACACCGCTTCCATGTATTTGCAAAATAGCCTTTCTAAGTCCATTGGCAGTCTGATAAAAAATAATTTCACTGCCAGCAAAAAAGTCCGACCTCCAAGTTCGGTCACTCAAAAGTGTCCAAGTGTCTCTGTTGTCGAACCCCATTGTCACAAGGAATGTCAATCCAATTACGAATTTTTGAAACCTACTTTTCATAGTTTGCATTACTCACAACGTTTGGGTTTGCACAGTGGCGGGAATAGGAGGGCTTGGCAATGGAGCGAATCGGGATGTCAAGACCGACCAGTCACGCCCTGTCCCCCGTGACAAATGTAAATAATGAAACCGAAACTTAATGAGGACACTGAACCCCACCATTGCGTAAACATTTTTGTTGTGCGTTCGTGCCTCCAGATAATTTATTCCAGATGGTATTCCGTTTTTATTAATTCAATAAGATTCTGAGCATCTTTTCTCCTATTTGTAGCAACATTATTACTCAATGAGATAGCTCCATAAAAATAGCCAGCACTTGTTAGTAATTCATTAATGGCAATTTTATCTTCGCTAATCACGGCTTCAGCAGTTAGGTCTATTTTCTTCTTTTTCTTAATGATTTCAAGTAAAGCGGCACCATCAAAAAGCTTTGCCATAGCTTGAGCATAATTGTTTGACCAAATAATTCCAACATTATTGTACGTATCAAGCTCGGCCAAAGAGTTGTAATAGGAGGAAACCTTTCCGGAAATTTCTTTATTCTGAATCAATCGTAAATGTCCTGAACTTTTCATCTCTTCGTATGTCCGGGTTACCAAAGTAATTTGTTTCCATTTGGCAGTAAGTATTCTTGCAGAATAGACAAGTCTACTAATGTTTCTCTCAAGGGCGGGCTTTTTTATTTCAACTACTATTGTATCTACCAAATCATAAATAACTGCAGTTCTTGAAAAGTAGTCCGAATAGATTGTAGTGTCAGCTTGCAAATCATAAAGCATATTTTGCATATAAACTCTTTCCGTTTCCTTATCAATCTTATTTTCTCTTATGTTTTCAGCAACAAAGCCAAGAAACACTGCAAGAAAAAGTAATAAAAATTCCAAAAGATAGCCACCCCACTTTTTCTTGTATAAGATGGATTGTTCAGATTGTGGAGTTGTCGGATTCGTTATGTGTTCTTCGTCCATATTGTTTACCATTGTTATTTGTTATTTGATTTGTAGAGCGTCTCGCATGACGCACAACGTTTGGGCTTCTGCAGTAGCGCGCTTCCGAAGCCGAGTTCAATCCCCGACACCAAACCTGCCTTCCGGCAGGCGCGCGTGGAACGAAGATAACACTTATCGCTTACACATCACCTCGCTATTGCAGAAGCATTTTGTACATGTTTCACAAACGTAATTTCGAGGTTTATTTTCAACAAAAAGCCAAATTTCTAGTTGTGCCACAGCCACTTTTGTTGGCAGCCGTGCATTCTGTCAACCGTTTTACAATCCTAAACCTTTGTCAATAATACATTTTATTGTTTGTCCACATACAAACTAAGGGGTCGGGAAAAAATGAACGAATAACTGTCCAGTCAGCCCACAATTATTGCAACAACCACTGCTATTATCGCAAGTATGGTCGCTGCTATTATTCCCCATTTCTGCCAGTTAAATGACTTTTTAGCAAGCTCATTATTGCTATTGGATTTATTTGTATTCTTTTTACCGATAGAAATTTGTCCATCATTGCTGGAAATTTCACCAATTTGTATTTTGTCTCCCATGACTATTTCATTTTTTATTTCTGTGGCCTTAGTTCGTATTTGTGTTTCAGTCTTACCGTAAAGAGTTTCAGAGGGAATAGAAAATTTTACATTTTCCACCCTGTTTTCTATTAAACCAGTTACAGCGTCTCTCAAATTATTAGCTTTAATAGTTTTTGTTTCAAAATTGTCAAATTCATTTTCATTAATGTCTTTGAAGAAATCAAAAAGCGACTTTAATGTCTCATCTAAATTTTGAAAGACAAAAGTCAATTCAAGAAAATCTGAATTTGTCTCTGTCCTAAAGCTAAAATATTTTTGTTTATACATCATTACTTGTGCAACATCCTCCGATTTGAAATTGCTTTTAAAATCTGAGATTTCAGAAATGTTATTAGTCCAAATGCTCGAATACGTGTCGTCACCTGACCAAATTTCTAGTTCTCTCAACCTATTTAAAATAGGGACGTGGATATTGGACGCAATCGGTGGGAATTTTTCCTTTATCTGTTTTTGAATGTCGTCATACTGTTGTTTGTCCTTGTAATTTTCATTCGGCTTTAATGCGTTTCTTTGATTGTCAAGATTTTTAAGTTCGTCACACAGTGGAATGTATTTTTCCTTATATTCAATTTTATTGCTGTCTAGATAATCTATAAAATTGAATAAGGCTTGTATTTTCTTCGGTATCATGATTGCTTGTTCATTATCTCCGTGTCGAAAACTTATCCGCGGACCTTTGTAATTATTTTTCCAGTCGAATGTTTTTCATGTACCACTGCATGGCTGGCAACGTTTGTGCTTCTGCAGTAGCGCGCTTTCGAAGCCGCGTCCTGTCCCCGACACCAAACGTTGTACGAAGATAGCACTTATAACTTACACGTCACCGCGCTATTGCAGAAGCATTTTGTTGTGCACAATGCCGCTTGACAACTGTTATTTCTTCCTATTCCTAATCATAGTTACCATCACAAGTATTAGTCCCACGATACCTAACAAGGGCGTCCCAAAGATAAACCAGTCCTGTGTCATGTGAGGTCGAAATCTAAAATGTCCATGAGAACCAGCCATTCCAGCTATTAGTAGAAAGCAACCGAATATCGTTACTCCTGAGAATAGGATAAGTAGAGTTTTCATGGTTTAAATCTTATTGAACAAATCTTGCTTCCCGTCTTCGTATAGGTCGAATAACGAATTTGTTTCTTGAATATATTCTATGATATTCTCCAGTGACTCAGGTGTAAATTGCCAATAATGCTGCTGCATTCCGTTGTCATTGAAAGACATTTTTACATAAGTGTACCCATTCTCATTCATATTTTCCCACTCAGCATGTACGACAGCATTTCTAAGTGTCGCACATTTCTTTAATCTTTCAATTAGTGTTTTAAAATTTGGAATAGTTGACTCAAGAGCTATTTCCATCGACCGGACTAAATTATTGAACAAATCCACTTTCGCTGAGAAGTTCATTTTATGAATAATTATTGCTCCGGGTTCATCTGTCCTGTCATTTACCCGTTCACAAATTGCACGGTTTAATTGTTCGTCAAGAGAATTAAAATTATGAACTAAATATCCTATCAATGGAGCAGTTTGTTCAAGGAATTCGTCAACTGTCCCATGGAAATTGTGATTTTCGAAAATGTATTGTCTTAATTTTTTATATTCTTTATTCATTTTTGTTCGGTAGAATTCCCTGTCCCGCGGGATTGTGCACAACGTCCGGACATATGCAATTGCAGATATTTCCATTATTAAAATTACCCAAAAACCCATCAGAACGCAACCCGCACCGCCTCTCAGCCAGCCGCCTGCCGGTCATTCCGAAGCGAGAGTGGAGGAAGAGTGGACAAAGAGTGGAGAAACCATCAGCCGGCAACGAAGCAAGACTCACCCTGGAGCGAACTTAGCCCGTCAATTGCGAACAATCAGGTAATGACTTCTTACCAGTCTGAATGCCTGTGATCCGATTACCCTGCGTCAGGTGTGCGATTGTTTTTGACCCTTTCATGTGATACATTTAAGTGAAAGAGGATACATCGTCCTATAATTTTTTGGCCGGAATGAACAGACTAGCGCGCTTTATCGAACACACCAACCTGAGCCCCACCATTGCTGTGAGCGATGTTGATCGGCTGGTGGACGAAGCCAAACAACATCAGTTTCTGGGTGTATGTGTGCCTCCGTTTTGGGTGAAACGGGCCCAGCGCGAAATTGGAAACGCCCCCATCACGCTCGTGACGGTCGCTGGTTTTCCGTTGGGTTACTCCATGACGGAGACCAAACTGGATGAGATCAAACGGGCCTTGGATAACGGAGCGCAGGAGGTTGATGTGGTTTTGAATATCTCCAGCTTCAAAACCGGCTATCCGTGGACCAAGGTGGAGATCGCCAAATGTGCCAGGCTGGTGCACGATCATCAAAAGATTCTCAAAGTCATTTTAGAAACGGCTTACCTGTCGGAGGAAGAAATAGTGTCGGCCTGCAAATTATGTGCGGATGCCGGTGCTGACTTTGTAAAAACCTCTACCGGTTTCGGACCGGCCGGTGCCACGGTGGCACATGTGAAATTGATGCGCGCTTCGGTGCCTGCTTCCGTGGGGATCAAAGCTTCCGGTGGCATCAAGACAACCGAACAGGCATTCGCTTTTTTGGAAGCCGGTGCTGATCGCCTCGGCACTTCTTCCGGAGTTAATATCGTAACTTCGCAGCCAGCCAACTCATAACTCATGAACGATCTGCTTACTAACCTCTTTCCGGAAGAATCAACGATTCCGGCTCACGTCCAACTGCCTGTCCGGATTGATCAGCGCGAATACCTCGTCAACGGAAAACTGTTGACGTGGTCAGGTGAACAAAGCCCGGTGCTAAGCCCGGTGTTTATCAAAACAAAAAATGGGTTAGAACAAAAAGTTTTAGGGAGCACTCCGTTGCTGACATCCAACGAATCATTGGAAGCCATGGAAGCGGCCGTGAAGGCGTACGATCAGGGGCATGGGATTTGGCCGATGATGACCGTGGCTGACCGCATTCGTCATGTGGAGATGTTTCTGGAAAAGATGCGTGGCAAACGCAGCGAGGTGGTTAACCTGTTGATGTGGGAAATCGGTAAAACTCAAAAAGACTCGGAAAAGGAATTTGACCGGACGTGTGACTATATCGTAGACACCATCAATGCGTTGAAAGACCTGGATCGGAATTCGGCCAGGTTTGTTCAGGAGCAGGGGATCATGGCGCAAATCAGGCGGGTACCGTTTGGCGTTTCGCTGTGTATGGGCCCGTATAATTATCCCTTGAACGAAACCTTTAGCACACTTTTTCCTGCGTTGATTCTGGGGAATACCGTGGTGTTTAAACCAGCCAAATATGGAGTGTTGCTGATTCGTCCACTGCTGGAAATTTTTCGCGACAGTTTTCCGCCCGGTGTCATCAACGTGATTTATGGACGTGGCCGCGAAACCGTGGGTGCGCTGATGGAGTCCGGAAAAATTGATGTGTTTGCATTCATCGGCACCAATAAGGGAGCCAATGATCTGAAAAGATTACACCCCAAACCGCATCGGCTGAAAGCCATTTTAGGGTTGGATGCCAAAAACCCAGCGATTGTGTTGCCCGATGCCGACCTGGCCAATGCGGTGAACGAATGTGTGCTGGGATCACTGTCATTCAATGGTCAGCGATGTACCGCGCTCAAGATCATCTTTGTTCACAAAAGCATTGTTAACGAATTTAACCAGCGACTGTGCCAGGAGATCGCCAAACTAAAACCCGGCATGCCTTGGGAAGCGGGAGTGGGACTGACGCCCTTGCCCGAACCTGGTAAAACAGAATACCTGAAAGAGTTGGTGAAAGACGCAGAACGAAAAGGAGCCCGGGTGATCAACGAACACGGAGGGATGACGCACCAGACATTTTTCTATCCGGCTGTGCTCTATCCGGTCACCAGCGACATGCGTGTGTTTGCGGAGGAACAATTTGGCCCGGTGGTTCCGATCGTGCCTTATGAAAATGTGCAGGAAGCGATTGACTATGGCGTGAACTCCAACTTTGGGCAACAAGTCAGTCTTTTTGGAAAGGACTCTAAACAGATGGCCCGGTTGATTGATGCTTTGAGCAGCCAGGTGGGCCGGATCAATATCAATACACAATGTCAGCGGGGCCCGGATACCTTTCCATTCAATGGCCGGAAGGATTCAGCGGAAGGCACGCTTTCCGTGGCTGATGCTCTTCGGGTGTTTTCCATTCGCACGTTGGTGGCAGCGAAGATTACCGATGATAACAAACAGCTTATCGGGAACATCATCCGCAACCGCGAAAGCTCGTTTTTGAGTACAGACTATATCTTTTGACCGTATGGGAAGATTCGCGTTGATTTGACGCGATCGGATTTTCTGTTGGAATATGCGTTTTGATAACAGAAATCACATAGTTTAGCTTGACAAATCCGGAATTCACTTCCGGATTTGTCAATTATACTAAATACTCAAACAGATTTTCGTTCTGGTTGATTTCCGTATAGTTTAGTTTGTAGTGCGCCATGCGAGTCATCAGCGACTCGTAATCTTCTTTGGATTTCAATTCGATGCCAATCAGCGCGGGGCCGGTTTCCTTATTATGCTTTTGGATGAACTCAAACCGCACAATGTCATCGGTGGGGCCCAGGATGTGATTGACAAATTCTTTTAATGCTCCCGGCCGTTGAGCAAACCGCACGATGAAGTAATGCTTGAGTCCTTCGTACAGCAACGATCGCTCTTTGATTTCCTGCATCCGGTCAATATCATTGTTGCCACCACTTAATACACATACTACGCGCTTGCCTTTGATGTGAGCGGCATACTGATCCAAAGCAGCAATGGTTAAAGCGCCAGCCGGTTCGGCTACAATGGCATCTTCATTGTAGAGTTGGAGGATGGTTGAACTTACCTTTCCTTCGGGCACTAACAACATATCGGTGATCGCGTCTTTGCAGATTTCAAAGGTAATGTCACCAACTTTTTTGACAGAAGCACCGTCAACAAAGCGCTGGATTTTTTCCAGCACCACCGGCTTTCCGGCTTTCAGGGCTTCTTTCATGGAAGGCGCACCGGTCGGTTCCACACCAATTATCTTGGTGGTAGGAGAATAGGTTTTAAAGTAGTGGGACATTCCCGCGCACAGTCCCCCTCCACCGATGGGCACCAACAAAAAATCAATATCGGATTGTTCGTCCAGCACCTCCTTGGCTACGGTGCCTTGTCCTTCGATGGTTTTGATATGATCAAAGGGCGGAATAAATATCTTATGATGTGCTTCGGTAAACTGCCAGGCGTGGGTCTGACATTCATCAAACGTGTCACCGATCAGTACGATGTCCACCATCCCATTGCCAAACATTTTTACCTGGTTGATTTTCTGTTTGGGTGTAATGGCCGGCATGTAAATCACGCCTCGGATATTCAGCAATTTGCAGGACAGGGCCACTCCTTGCGCATGATTACCCGCGCTGGCACATACCACTCCCCGCTGACGTTGCTCTTCTGTCAGGCTCTGAATCAGATTATAGGCTCCCCGGATTTTATAGGAACGAACGACCTGCAAATCCTCGCGTTTCAGGTATACTTCGCACTCAAACTTTTCCGACAGCTTGCGATGATACTGCAACGGAGTTTTGAGCACAATGTTTTTTAACACCAGATGCGCCCGGTTGATATCGATTTGTTGTTCGTTGATGATAGTCATGTGCCAGCGGGATATAAGAAGCAAGACAGAAGAAACAAGCCCGTCTCATGTCTTACATCTTATGTCTAACGTCTAATATCTAATGTCTAATATCTTGTATCTTGTATCTTCTGTCTTCTGTCTTCTATCTAGTTTATCATACTCGCTTCTACACTCGCTTTCTCAGGCCTCAACGCCCGCACGGCTGCGCCCGCCTGCCAGAGTTCGCTCTCGCGTACTTCTTTCAATTCCTCGGCCAACTTCTCACGGTAGTCTGGCTTGCTGCACGTTTCAATGGTGCGTTTTGCTTCGGCACCGCTGGCAACACTTTCATATAATTCTTTGAATACCGGAAGAGTAGCCGCTTTGAATTTCTTTTTCCAATCCAGGGCTCCGCGCTGTGCGGTGGTTGAACAATTGGCATACATCCAGTCCATCCCGTTCTCGGCTACCAGCGGCATCAGACTCTGCGTCAGCTCTTCCACCGTTTCGTTGAAGGCCTCAGACGGGGTGTGTCCTTTCGAGCGAAGCACTTCGTATTGGGCTTCAAAGATTCCGGCTATCGCACCCATCAATGTGCCACGCTCGCCCGTCAGATCAGAATACACTTCTTTTTTAAAATCGGTCTCAAACAAATAACCGGCTCCGACACCAATACCCAGTGCGATGGCTTTGGTTTTTGCATGACCGCTGGCGTCCTGAAACACGGCATAGCTTGCGTTGATTCCTTTGCCTTGTAAGAATAGCCTCCGCACGGAAGTACCGGAGCCTTTGGGGGCAGCCAGAATCACGTCTATGTCAGCCGGGGGCACGATGCCTGTCTGTTCTTTAAAGGTGATGCCAAAGCCATGGGAGAAATACAGCGTCTTTCCTGCGGTCATGTGGGGTTTGATGGAAGGCCACAAGGCGATCTGTCCGGCATCGGAAAGTAGAAATTGAATAATCGTTCCGCGTTTCACGGCTTCTTCAATATCAAACAACGTTTCGCCCGGAATCCAGCCGTGGGCGATGGCTTTGTCCCATGTTTTGCTGCCTTGACGCTGACCTACGATTACGTTAAATCCATTGTCTCGTAAGTTTAATGACTGCGCTGGGCCCTGCACACCGTAGCCGATGATAGCGATGGTTTCTTTCTTTAACACATCCAATGCTTTTTCCATGGGAAACTCTTCGCGGGTCACTACTTCCTCCAGGGTTCCTCCAAAATTGATTTTTGCCATTTTTATTTCTGTTTATTGTTAGTTATAGATTATTAGAAAATATAGGATGAGAGCTTTAGTCCACATCGACTATTCGCTCGCTCAGTTCGTAGTACATCTGGTTTCCTCCGAACACTTTGACTTCTTCAACCTCGATTAATTTCTCCAGTTGGAGCTGAACCTTTTCAATCAGATCAGAAGTCGTAAACAACAGCATCACCACACCCCCCTGTTTAAAGTCATTTTCGTTTTCATACGCCATCAATTTTTTGATACGCACCCGTCTCCGGTTTAATACGTTGATGATGCGGTTCAACACGGAAAAGTTATTGTCAGCATTCAACGTGAGTGTAAATTCTTCTTTCATCTGTTAATAATTTAACATTGAGGTCAGATGGAATGCCCATGCGCTATTATCATTCCTTTGGGTCTGCTTTACTGATGGGCATTTCATGTATCAATGATTTCTTTTCGTCATCGGTTTTTCCGCTACCCCTGCTTTTTTTCTCCTGTTGGAATTTCCAGAATGACTTCGGCCACTCCGGCACCGGCCGGCACCATCGGGAATACATTATCTTCTTTTTCGACCACTACCTCCAGAAAATAGGACGTGGGAGATTTCAGCATTTCCTCCAGGGCTGCTTTCAGATTTTTCTGCTCGGTCACTTTGTTGGCGCGGATGTGATATGCTTCTGCAATTTTTATGAAGTCCGGGTTGCGCATCTCGGTAAAGGAATATCGCTTTCCGTGAAACAGTTGCTGCCACTGGCGGACCATCCCCAAAAAATTATTGTTTAATACCAGAATCTTGACCGGGATTTCATACTCCATGATGGTTCCCAACTCTTGTATCGTCATTTGATAGCCGCCATCGCCAATGATCGCAATCACTTGCTGGTGGGGCGCGGCTATCTTCGCCCCGAGCGCTGCCGGCAAAGCAAAGCCCATCGTTCCCGCTCCACCTGAGGTAATGTTGGTTCGGGGGTTTTTATATTTATAGTATCGGGAAGTGACCATCTGGTGCTGACCTACATCGGTCACAACTACGGCTTGCCCATGTGTCAGCTCCGAAAGCAAATGAACAACCTCGGCCATCTTTAGGCTAGACGTATCATGGATTTCTTTTTCAACCACTTTCTCAAACTCTTCCTGGTTTAATCGCGCGAAACTGTTGATCCAATCCGGATAGGAGGCAGGTTGACACAGATCCGTTAATGCGATGAGGGCTTCTCTGGCATCCGCGTGGACAGCGACATCAGCCTTGATGATCTTGTTAATTTCAGCTTTATCCAATTCGATATGAATAACCCTGGCTTGTTTGGCATACTTGCTCACGTTTCCGGTTACCCGATCGTCAAAACGCATGCCGATGGCTATGAGAACATCGCATTGATTGGTGTTAATATTGGGCCCATAGTTACCGTGCATACCCAGGTAGCCGACATAATTTGGGTGATCGGTTGGAAAAGCGCCCAGGCCCAGCAATGTGCTGGCCACCGGTATTCCGGTTTTTTCGGAGAATGCAATCAGTTCTTTGGTTGCGTTGGACAGAAGCACTCCTTGACCTGCCAGGATATAAGGGCGTTTGGCTGAATTGATCAAATGAGCCGCCTCGCGTACATGTGTCTGAGAGAGGAAAGGTTTGGGATGATAGGTGCGTACGGCATGACAAGGCTCATAAGGACTCTCCTCGATCAGTTCATTTTGTGCGTTCTTGGTGATATCCACCAATACCGGACCAGGGCGTCCGCTGGCAGCAATGTAAAATGCTTTGGCGATGGCCGGAGCAATGTCTTTGGCTTCGGTTACCTGAATATTCCACTTGGTGACGGGTAGGGTGGTGTTGATAACATCTGTCTCCTGAAAGGCATCTGTACCCAACAAGTGTGCAAATACCTGCCCGGTAATACAAACCAACGGTGTGGAATCAATGAGGGCATCTGCTAAGCCTGTAACTAAGTTAGTAGCTCCGGGGCCAGAGGTAGCAAAGACTACCCCTGTCTTTCCAGACACCCGGGCATATCCCTGGGCCGCGTGGATGGCTCCCTGTTCATGACGGACGAGGAAGTGTTTCAGTTGATCGGCATAATGATATAAGGCATCATAGATGGGCATGATCGCTCCTCCGGGATAGCCAAAGATGTGCTCCACCTTCTCTTGTACCAGACAGCGCAGCAAAACTTCCGATCCTGAATTTTTTTTCACCACGGGTGTAGTGGGTCCCTCTGTATTCTTTGGTTCTGCCAAGGCTACCATAGTTGTTGTTTTATCCGTTCCTCCATCAATCTTCATCTGTCACACATCCTTCTGCTGCCGACTTTACTTGTCTGGCATATTTATACAGCACTCCACTCGTTGCTCGCAGCGGTGGTTTTTTATATTGCGACCTGCGGATCGCCAGTGTTTTTTCATCCACCAATAAATTGATCTGATGTTTTCGGACATCAATTTCAATCCAGTCGCCATCTTCTACCAGGGAGAGCAGTCCGCCATCAAAGGCCTCCGGTGTGATGTGCCCGATGACAAACCCATGAGAACCTCCACTAAAGCGTCCATCGGTAATCAGCGCCACACTTTTGCCTAAGCCTGAGCCCATGATCAGACTGGTAGGTTTCAACATTTCCGGCATTCCCGGGGCGCCTCTCGGACCAACATATCGGATAACGACTACATCACCCTCTTTTATCTTTCCGGACCTGATTCCATCCACCAGCTCAAATTCACCATTGAAAACACGGGCGGTGCCTTTAAAGCGTTCGCCCTCTTTGCCGGTTATTTTTGCTACCGATCCTTTCTCAGCCAAATTCCCGTATAGGATCTGGATATGACCGGTTTTTTTAAGCGGTCGTTCGATGGGAAGAATAACATCTTGCTGATCAAAATCTATGTCAGAAGCGTTCGCGACATTTTCAGCCAGTGTTTTACCTGTCACGGTGATACAATCTCCGTGCAGAACTCCTTTCTTCAGCAGATATTTCACAACGGCTGGTATGCCACCTATCTTATGAACAGCCTCCATCAGGTATTTGCCACTGGGCTTCAGATCAGCGATGAGGGGAGTTTTATCAGAGATGTGTTGAAAATCTTCCTGCGTAATCTGTATGCCTACGCTTTTGGCCATAGCGATTAAGTGTATGACTGCGTTGGTGGAGCCGCCCAATACCATCACGCTGGTGATGGCATTTTCAAATGCCTGGCGGGTCATGATATCCCGGGGTTTGATGTCCTTTTCCAACAGGATGCGAATTGCTTTCCCGGCTTCGATACATTCAGCAGATTTCTCTTTGCTTAATGCCGGATTGGAAGAAGAGTAGGGTAGGGACATTCCCAGGACTTCAATGGCGGAAGCCATGGTGTTGGCTGTATACATGCCTCCGCACGCTCCGGCTCCGGGACAGGAATGCTGTATAATGCCTTTGAAGTCTTCTTCCGAAAGCTGACCCTTTATTTTTTCGCCCAGGGCTTCAAAAGCGGAGACGATGTTTAATTCTTTTCCTTTGTAATGACCACCGGCAATGGTGCCACCATAAAGCATGATCGATGGCCGATTCAACCGACCCATCGCGATGAGTGATCCGGGCATGTTCTTATCGCATCCCACCACGGCAATCAATCCATCATAATATTGTGCACCGCACACTGTTTCAATAGAGTCGGCTATCACATCCCGGCTGACAAGCGAATAACGCATACCTTCGGTGCCATTGGCAATGCCATCGCTGACACCGATGGTATGAAAGATCAATCCGACCAGCTCCTGATCCCACACGGCTTGCTTGACTTCACGCGCAAGATCATTTAAATGCATGTTACAGGTATTTCCATCAAATCCTGTACTGACGATTCCTACCTGCGCTTTCTTCAAATCCTGTTCTGTCAGACCAATGCCATAGAGCATGGCCTGCGAAGCAGGCAAGGTCGGGTCTTGTGTAATGGCGCGGCTGTACTTGTTCACGACTTATACGATTACGTAGGAATAACTTTTATCCAGAACAATACACTTATATGCTTCCTGGACGACATTGCCCAACGAGGATTTCCAGGGTTTGCCAAAAGATTGACCTTCGATGGACTCAATACCAATGACTTCAGCGGCCGTGCCACAGAAAAAAGCACTATCCGCTTCAAACAATTCCTCCGGACGGAAGAGTTTTTCTTCGACCGGAATGTCTAACTCCCGGCAAATTTCCAATACGGTTGCCCGTGTTATGCCGGGAAGAATGTTTCCCAGCGGGGGCGTAAACAAGACACCATCCTTTTCAAAAAAGAAGTTAGCACCCGGACCTTCGGCCACATTCCCTTTGTTATCCAACATTAAAGCTTCGTCAAAACCGCGCTCTTTGGCTTCGGTGGTTGCCAGGATGGAATTGATATAATGACCACAAACCTTAGCTTCTACTTTGACGGATTTAGGGTTGGGGCGCTGGTAGGAAGAAATACAAACGCGGAGAAGTTGATCACCGAGATACTTACCCCATTCCCAGGCCGCAATCATAACGGATACTTCCTTGGGTGCTGTCAGCGACATGTTTGGGCTGCAATACACCAATGGACGCAGATAAGCATTCGAAAGCTTGTTTCTTTCCAGAACCTGATAGCTGATTTGTGTCAGTTCCTCTGCTGAATATTGAAAGGGAATGTTGACCAGAGCGCAACTGGTACGCAACCGCTCAAAATGCTCATGCGATTTAAAAATTTTGACCCCATTAATGGTTTGATAGGCGCGGATACCTTCAAAGGTGCCATACCCATAGTGCAGGGTCTGGCTAAACAAGTCGATTCGGGCATCTTTGGCTTGGATAAACTTTCCATTCAGGAAAAGTACCGTTTGGTCATCGTAGTACATATATTTTAGAACAATCGTTAGTTGGTTACAAACCCTATAAAATAAAACCGCCCCGAGGGTATCGGGGCGGTTGCTGTTTCTTTAGTCAATAGCATCAAAGCCCCGGTTTTCGCTGGAGTAGAATGACGCTAATAATCACACGTACACGACCCAACCCGTTGCTGGTTCCGTTCACTAACATTTGACTGATTGAATTCACGGTATCGTTTTTACTTGTGTGATTACAAGATTGCGCAATTTATTTCTGACTTTCAATGAAACGTCCGGAAAAAGTTTTGAACAAGAACAGAACGATTGTTAGTCTAAACAGTTGTTAGGCTCGACAACTAAGACAATCATATCGTGGAGTCGCTTATGAATTCAGATATTCCACAATACCATCACGAATAGCGGTAAACGTAGTTTTCAAAATGGTTTCCTCTTCCTCCAACAAGGTAACCCGAAATCCCTGAAGTTCTGAGCAGAACGAGGAGATGGGGACCACACACACGCCTTTGGCTCCCAACAGGTAATAAACAAAACGCTTGTCGAGGGGCATTGATTCATGGGTCCATTGTTCAATGAGCTGACGAACGGAAACATCTTTAATCATCATGGACTGATGCGATTGCAGGGAATCTGGCCGGAAGATGATGGTATTATAAAAGGCTCCAAAGGTTTCGTTGAAGGTCAGTTGAGGAACGGTTCCTAAAATTTCAGCTATCATTTTACTTCGTCTTCCAATGTTCCGGTTAGTTTCTTCCCGGTAACTTTTAAAGCGTGGATCTCCGAGGATTTTAGGAATGGCCAACTGAGGCAGCTTGGTTGAACACACTTCAATCATCTTGGCGTTATCCAATGCCTGGCAAAAGCGGTTGAAATCGGCATCGTGCTGACGGTTGTAATACTCCATCCATCCACAGCGCGCTCCGGGCCAGGGCAGCTCTTTTGAAATTCCTTTCATGGAAATTCCAGGGACGTCATCAATCACTTCGGCTAAAGAATAGGCGCGAGCTCCATTGTAGGTAATGTTGATATAAATCTCATCGCAGATCAGAAACAAATTAAACTCTTTGGCAATGGCTACGATTTTTTTCAAGACCTCGAATGGATAAACCATCCCGGTGGGGTTGTCGGGATTGATGATCAGAATACCTACAATGTTGGGGTTATACCTGACTTTATTGTATAAATCATTCAGATCGGGATACCATTTATTGTCTGGATCGAGTCTATAAGTTAACGGTTCATGACTGGCATGAGCAGCCTCGGCACTGGAATGCGTTGAATAAGCAGGGGAAGGGCCGATCACGCGTGACGTAGGTGTAATGTATTGATACACTTTTGCAATCGCATCTCCCAGTCCGTTAAAGAAACAAATGTCTTCCGAGGTAATCTGAACCTTTCCGAGTTGGTTGGTCTGAGTCGCTAAAAATTCACGTGTCTCCAGAATTCCTTTGCTTGGACAGTAGCTGTAAGAGTCATTTTGTAAAGCCAGGTCGGCAATAATGGTGCGTATCCACTCCGGCAGCGTATGATGTTTTTGAATCGGGTCTCCGATGTTTTCCCATACGATAGGCTTCCCGAGAAGTTTGATTTGCTCCGCCTTCTTTACAATTTCACGAATCTCATAACTAAGTTCTTTGGCTCCTTCGGTGAGTAGTTGCTGGCGCATAGGCGATCATTGAAGACCGCAAGATACAGGATTAATCAAATGAGATCAGGCGTTCATACGTCTTAAAGAGACCAGAAGCCATCGAACAATACCGGATACCCATCAGCCTGTGCTCGAAGCAGTAGTTGGCTCCGCTCCAGGCTTCGAGAACCTTAGTCTGACACACCACAAGGTTTTTTAAAATGACTTCTAATAGTCATCACCCAAGGCAAATTGATTTTTCCGAAACATCCATTGGCCATTGGTAAAATCGGGAAACACAACCGACTCACCACCTTTTTGTATAGACTCTTCCGATAAGGGGGTGATGGCGCTCCAGGTAACGGCATCATACACATCCTGAGGGGTATTGGTTTTGCGTTTGACGGACTCAATAAAGGCATGTATGACAAACCAATCCATCCCTCCATGACCGGCACCGGTCGCATCTTCACCATATTTTTTCCAGAGCGGATGGTCATATTGTTCCAGCCACGTCCTGGCTTCTTCCCATCGGTGTGCCTCTTTGCTTTTTCCTTCAATGTAGATCGACCGGTTAATGTCCATCCAAATACCACGGGTTCCCTGCACACGAAACCCCAATGAGTAAGGCCTCGGTAAATTGGTGTCGTGTTGCAACAAGATGGTTTCTCCTTGCAGGGTTTGAATCATAGTGGTTACCACATCTCCTAACTTGAACTCTACTTTGGTGTTGGGATGATCTGCATTCTTTGTTACGACATAGTCATGCAAGCCCCTGGCTTTGGAGGCGTAGGACACCAGTTGTGTAAAGCGATTGCCTCGGTTAATATTGGCCATCATGGCGACTGGCCCGATTCCATGGGTGGGATACAAATCACCGTTGCGCATGACGGAGTGCTGTGTTCGCCATTGAGCTTCGGAAAAGCCTTTGTCGCCAAATTCTACTCCACCTCCAAAAGCTTGTTTTCCATCATTAAATTTTACCTCCCGTAAATCATGCTGATAGCCTCCCTGCAAATGGATCAGCTCTCCAAAAATACCTTGACGCACCATATTCATAACAGCCATCACATCTCTCCGGTAACAAACGTTTTCCAGCATCATCAACGGCATGCCCGTTTTTTCACTCGTGTGCACCAATCTCCAGCACTCTTCGATCGTCATACCGGTAATGACTTCGCACCCCACATACTTTTTGGCATTCATGGCATCGATGCACATCACGGTGTGCCATTCCCAGGGTGTAGAAATAATGACGGCATCAATGTCTTTGTTTTCCAGCAACTTTTTATACCCATATGGTCCGTCCAGGATAACGGCCGGTTTGGGTTTGCCGGACTCAGTGACCAGCTTCAAACTCATTTCCATCATTCGTGGCTGCACGTCACAAAGGGCGAGTACTTCTACATCACTTCGTTTGAGGGCGAGTTCCAGGTGATTTTGACCCCGCAAACCCACACCAATGAAGCCGAGCCGGACTTTCGATTCTTTATCTTTTCCAAAGACAGCGCTGGAAGGAAGCAGGGAAATACCTACACTAGCGGCTGTAGAGGTTTTGAGAAAATTTCTTCGGGTGGTCATAAACATAGATTTATAATTCTTTCATTAATTCCTGATAAGCACGGATCATTGATTGTATATCCGCTTTATGAACCCGCTCATGCGGGGTATGGGCGCCCTGCTCGGCAGCTCCGATAAAGCACCAGTCGATCGGAAGCGGGCTACGCTGCAGTTCACCGCCATCGCTGCTGCCAATCCCTTCTACCTCCCATTGATGGAGAATTTTTTTCTTTTGCAGAATGCGGATGACTTTATCTAAAAATATTTTGCGTGGCAGGTTACGGTCGCGCAAGGATACCACCACACCTTGTCCGTGGTGAACTCCGTCCGTTACCCAGGTGATATCTGAAATCAACGCCTGCCTGACTTTCCACTTTCGATAGATAAAATCAGCGAGATAGCCTACGGAACCACCCCCATGTTCTTCCCAACAGCTAAAAACAATCACACCATCTTTCAGTGTTTCGGCAACTTTGAGGGCGTTGTAAACTCCCAGCCGATTGTCCAGATAAGCGGATTGGATGTATTCCTGTGTTTCGGAAAAGTGAACTTTATACGTCAAGGATGTTCCCCGATCAATGGCGCGACCAAATGAGTAGAATGCGTGGTTATCAGCGTCATAGTTGAGGGTGCATGCAATTTCGCCCAGCGAATCTTTTCCTACCAGCAAGGTTCCTGTCTCGGCATCAGGACTGCCAATAGATAATAACTGATTCTGATAGCGGACGGTAAAACCAATGCTGTCCATGTGAGCAAAGATGGCTGTGCGCGGTTTCCCAAAGGACATGACCAGACAATCCTGAAACCCCTCACCATAATAAAGGGTGGGTTTATATTTCCACTTTTTCTTTTCTTTTGCCACATAGTGCAAGAGAAAATCGCGAAGGGGAGCCTCCTGTCCCGAAGGGGCATGAATTTCGCATAATTGGCGAAGAAGTGGGTCAGCAGAGGAGGTTGTTTTTTTCTTCATGAAGTGGAGACGAATGTGCAACTTTATCCTAAATTTTCATCAGATAAAAATTCTATGAGTTTAAAAGTGCTTCAGACTTCTTCGTTGGCCGGGATCTTTTTAGCGGAACTCCGTGATGTTCATCAGCAAGGAGATCGTCTTCGCTTTCGCAGAAATCTGGAACGGTTGGGTCAGATCATGGCATATGAAATTTCTCAAACGCTCCCATACAAAGATATTGTGGTACAAACACCCTTGGCCCGGGCATCGGGAGTGGAATTGGAGGCATCGGTAGTTTTGGTAAGTATTTTACGGGCCGGCCTACCTTACTTTCAGGGGTTCCAAAGTTTTTTTGATGTGGCGGATAGCGGATTTATCGGTGCTTACCGAAAAGAAGAACAGGAGATTGTCATTCAATTAGATTATGTAGCGGCACCCTCACTGGAAGGGAAGACACTTATCTTGATCGATCCCATGCTGGCCACCGGAAAGTCGATCGTTCAATCCTGTCAGCAACTCCTGAGTCACGGAACCCCAACTCATATTCATATTGCTTCCCTGATTGCAGCACCCGAAGGAATTGCGTATATTGATCAATACCTGACATCGCAGCACACCCTCTGGACATTTTCAGTGGATCAGCGGCTGGATGAAAACTCGTATATCGTGCCGGGATTGGGCGATGCCGGTGATCTGAGTTTTGGTAACAAACAATAAACAGATTCAGCCATTTTAGGTATGTGGGAGGAGATTTTGAAAGCATTCTGGTCAGTGTATTTGCCAAGTATGCTTAAATTTATTTTAGGTCCGATTAGTGGGGCACTGGGGCAACTAAATTTTTTTGTGACCGTGATTGCCACGACAGCAGGAATGATGACCGTTGTGTTGGCATTGACCTACTTTGGCTCTTTTTTTCAAAAATTGATGAATCGGTTTTTTCCGAATCGAAAAAGATTTTCGGAACGAAACGAAAGATTTGCAGCGATTATGAAAAAATATGGGTTGGCGGGAGTGGCTGCCCTTACACCGTTGCTCCTGACGCCCATTGGAGGTACGTTACTGGCTGTCAGTTTGGTTGGAAATCGGGAAAAAATTATTGTTTACATGCTGATCAGCGCCTCCTTTTGGTCATTCGTCTTTACCGGAGTCATTTATTTTTTTGGCAACGAAGTCTTTCCGGAGTTTTTGAGGTAATAATGAAAAGGAGCTGAAGGATTGGTTGTGTATCAAAAATTTGAATAAAACTCATAAAATAGTCTATAAATCAATGAGTTTAGAGGCATGTAGATTACATAAGTGGGAATGAAACATATTGCTTGGTTTCTTTTGGTTTTTACTGGATGGGTAGCATCGGCTCAGGAAAAGCAAGCGTATTCGTTGATCATTTCTTCACAGCAAACTCAGGCGTCTATCGATTTTTTGGGGATGGCCAACGATCCCCTGCGATTAATTGCCGAGGTGCGACCTCATTCGTTCGGGTTCGATACATCCATACCAGGCAGCTTAAAAATATTCGCGTCAACTGATCCCGTTCTCAGTGTGAACGATTTACTTGTGTTGGATTCAATCTGCACATTGCCCAAATATTCCTATAAGAGTTTTCCAGTCAAACATTCACTTAAGCCAGGTTCGTATTATTTATTTGCGCAATTTTTCGCAAAAGACACCCAAGTATTTGAGACAACAAGCGAAATCGTTAGACTATCTGTTGAGCTGATCGGTTTCTCTGTCGAAGTAAAAGATATTTGGTTTAGTCAGATCAAAACATCCGACTACCATGATGAAACTACTTTGCATGCCGAAGTTGATCTCAATCTCATCGGTAGTACGGTTTCCATGGGTTCATTATCCAGTGAGTGGGCTTTCGGTTTAACCAAGGGAAAAAAGACGGAAGCCCTTAATTCTATTTATCGAACCGACTCGCTGAATACCGGACGCACCACTATTTTACTTGAAGAACGACTTTTCGACAATCCTGATTTTAAGTCCTTTCATCAAGTTTTTATCAAGCATACCTCAGCTTATTTTTCAGAGGGGTATATTAAAGTTCCTGATGTAACCTTTAATTTCCCAATAAAAATCATAACAGATATTGATGAATTGAATGCCTTCAGGCGAAAGCGAGATCCTTATCTTACCTACGGAAGTTTCATTCTAAAGCAGGATGCATTTGATTCACTTAATGTTGAAAAACTTTATGCCGAAGCCGAACAGTTCTATTCTATTTATAACGCCTCCTTAGAAGCGGCATCACTAAAACAATTTAAGCAAGCGGTTCAGTTAGCAGATTCTGCTTTTGCTTTTGTTGGGAACCATCGCGCCAGTAGTTTACTGTATGTAGAAGCACAATTGATGGCCGGACTATATAGCGGACTGTTTAAGTATCAACAAGCAGTAGATCCTAAACTTGAGCAACCGGAACTGGACGATCGGATTGGTGAAGCTATGAAAATGGCCGACCTGATGACAAGCGGTTATACACACTTGCTTGATCGCGCGCTGCCCGATAGCCTCGATCATTACAACGAAATGGAGAAGAGTGGGTTCTTTGATAAACCCCAAATGTTTAGTCAACCATTGATAACAGAGTTCCCTATTCTTTGGAAAACCCGAAGCGTGCCAGCACTTGAACATTTTATTCGTAGTACCGATTACGAATCGGCTGACCAGATTATTGACCAGGTAAGCCGACACGTACAACTACTTAAGCCGGTGTGGAAAGTCATTCAAGCGGATACAGCCATGAATAGGTATTTTGAAGATGTAGCTACTGCAGCAACCGAACAGAATGATATGCAGGATTTTCTAGAGGCCCGACTTTCTTACTATGCTGCTTCCGGTTTGTATGCCGAAGGTGAGGAAGCGGTAGCTGATGCTGTTGTAGCATGGTCGTGTAGCTACAAATTTGCTCCCGAACGACTCTGGCTTAGCGCTGCTCATTTTTATGAAACGTTAGGAAATTTTAGAGGGGCCGATTCGCTTTACCAACTAACGGATACCCATTTTAAAAATAAACATACTAAAACACCAGACCCCATCTGGTTATTAAAAGGAAAAAATCAGGCTTTGCTGCATGCGCGACTGGGCAAGCCTGTTTCCTTAACTGATTCTCTCACCCGAAAGCTGGAAGAAGTAAGACAAAAAAACTTCTTGGCTTACCTCGATTTGCTAAACGATCAAACCCTTGCGCAAAAACTGGCTTACTTCGGCAATCCTGTTTATAAAAGCTTTTATTTCAACCGTATTGAGCAACTCGAACTTCAACATCAAAGCTTTGCTGCCAACGAATGGAAGAAAGATCTGGCGTTTTTACTGGGGCGAGAGGGACAATACAGGCAGTCACTAATTGTGTACAAAAATCTTTTTGTTTTGGAGAATCCGAAAGCTGTGGTCCTTCGCCTCGGCTTTTCAGAGGAGGCACAACTTTTCTTTGCTCAGCGGCAGCACGAAACATTAAGTCGGTATTTGAATGTTGTAAGCGAGTTTGGAAAAATCGCAACGCCTGAAGCTTATGATAGCGCTTTGCGGGTGGGGTTGCGACAAGTGCTTTTTCAACATTCTTTTATTCTCAGAGGTAACTTTCAGTTACTTTATGATGTGTCGCGGTCGAACGACCCGCAGGTAGCTAAAAATTTTGTGCTTTGGCAAGAGTTACGCAAATATCTGAATGAACTCTATGTAAAAGACGAACGTGATGAAAGAGCTTTAACCGCCTTGAAAAAATATGTCCTTGAGGCGGAAGAGAGACTGATTCGTTCCGTCCGTGACACCGCCAGTATGAAGTTAGATTACGTACAATCATTGGACTCTATTCGCGCAAATCTAAAGCCTGATGAAGCCGCCATTGAGATTGTCCGCTTACACGTGAATCATAAAATCTATTACGGCACCGAGACAAAATACGCGGCTTTGATCATCCGAAAAACCGGACCCCTGCAATATGTGGAGTTTCCTTTTTCTGGTGCCGACCTGGAGGGAAAATTTTATAAGCGCTATCGCAACAGCATTATCGTTCAACAGCCTGATAGGAATTCTTACAGCGTGTTCTGGGAGCCACTGACCAAGCACTTAAGCGGGATAAAAACTATTTACTGGGCTCCTGATGGCGTATTTAATCTCATCAACGCAAATGCATTATTTAATCCAACGACTAACCAATACCTGCTATCAGCGTACAAAATTCTTACTGTCCCCACAGTGGCCAACATCCATGGTTTTAAACCATTGCGCTTTACATCAGCCACCGTGTTGGGCAACCCGACATTCAACGACAAACCCACGCCTGTCAAGACGGATACGGTCCGTACCTCACGCGAGTTTTTAAGTCGCAACGCAATTTCCGATCTTCCAGGAACCGCTACCGAAGTGGAGGCCATTGCAAACCTGTTGCAAAAGCAAAACACAAACGTAGTTAAACTCACTAAACAGAATGCAACCAAGCAATTATTGTTTCAGAATAGCAACAGTGATCTGCTTCACTTGGCCACACACGGGTTTTGGTTAGATCAGACCAGAAGCAGATCATCCTATCATGAAATTTTTGCGACTATGGCTGGTAGTGGACTCATTTTAGCTGGTGCGCAGAAAGCAATCGGTGAAAATGATTTTAAGTTGCTGCCAGAAGGTATTTTAACCTCGGCTGAAATGCAGGACTTGAATTTATTCGGTACTCAGTTGGTGGTTCTCTCAGCGTGTGAAACCGGATTGGGCGAAGTTATTCCTGGTGAAGGTCTTTACGGACTTAAGCGGGCCTTGCTGAAAGCAGGCGCTCAGAATATTATCACTTCTTTATGGAAAGTTGACGATGAAGCTACGATGATGTTTATGACAAACTTTTATTCACACCTTGCCGAAACACAAAATCTTGCGGAAGCCTTTCATGAAGCCATGATCACACTCCAGGCAAAATATCCGCAGCCATATTATTGGGGGGCATTTATCCTTACTCAGAATTAACAACTCCGGGTCAACCTCGGTATTCCGCTTTGCTTCATGTCCCCGTGATGTCACACGTTTCGTCCGGGAGCACTTCAATGTCACGGATCAATACTTTTTTGGCAATAGCTTGCCCGGTTTTGGTAGCAGCCAATCCTCCGAGTGCTGTTTCTTTGTAACGGGTTTCCATACTCGCACCAATCTCGCCCATGGCTTCAATCACCTCATCCACCGGAATGACACTGCTAACATCCGCCAGTGCTATCTGTGCGGAGCTATTGGCAATAGCAGCCGCACTGGCATTTCGGACCACACAGGGTACTTCCACTAATCCCGCTACCGGATCGCACACCAGACCTAGCATACATTGAACCGTAATGGCCACTCCGTTAAAAATCTGATCCGTGTTTCCTCCCAGACAATACACAATCGCACCGGCTCCCATGGCAGCGGCAGTACCGGTTTCAGCCTGACAGCCGCCTACGGCACCGGCAATGCTGGCCTTTTGCTCCATAATTAATGCAATGCCGGCCGCCAGCAACATGGCATCAATGATCATTTCATCATCGATCTGATGAATTTCTTGTAAGGTGTATAACACTCCCGGCATAATGCCACTGGCACCCGCAGTCGGGGCAGCCACCACGCGTCCCATGCACGAGTTTACTTCTTTGGCTGCCAACGCACGGGCAATCAACCGCTGAAACTCTGGGGATAGCACGGCCTTCGGATATCGATATACTTTTTTTGCACCATTGTTGATCATACCCGATCGGGAGGTCATATCTTTTTCCAGGCCGGTATGAACCGCATCTTTCATCACCGCCCAGGCTTTGGCCAGACCTTCCCGTACTTCTTTCTCCGATCGTGGACGGATGTTTAACTCGTACTCCATAACCAACTGCACCAGGGTTTTGGAGGTAGATATACTTTCCGCTTTCCAGTTTTCGAAGGAATCAAATAAAAAGGCCATAATCGATTTTTTTAACAGATCTTATATAAAACTTTCATTTTTCAGACGCCTGAAGCCGGTGCGTAGAATGCCCTGCGCGAGAACGATTACGCAAAACTGTACCAATTTACAATATTTCAAACGTTTGAGGTGACTCGTTGGTTCATATGACTCCGCTGGTTTATTTTTAGACATGCGTTTGTGTTGGATTTTCATTTTATGGATCAATCCCGTTCAACAGGATAACTTCTGGCATGTGCTGGCGCAAGTGGGTTTTGAAAAGAAAAAAGACAAACAGGGGTATGTTCAGGATGTTCCTGTATTTACTCAATACTTGAAAGAGTGGCACGGGAAACGGATTCAGTTAAAAGGGTATATCATTCCGGCCGGGGAAGTAGGAGATGAGCGGTATATGTTTTCTGCTTTACCCTTCAATATTTGCTATTTCTGTGGGGCCGCAGGACCAGAAACGGTAGTCGAATTGGAAACAAGTCAAAAAATTTTGTTTAGCAGCAAACCCATGGTGCTGGAAGGAACTTTGTTTTTGAATGTATCAGATATCAACCGACATATGTACATATTGAAACAAGTAGAAGTAAAGTAACCAGGATGGTAATTGAAGGTATCGATAGACTAGTGCTAAGTTAAGTATCATGTGGCGGTTGAAGTTGACCAATGCTCAATCGCCAAAGGGTTGTTGGTTGGGTCAGAGCATGGTCAAATGCTTTTGCCAGTGGTCAATGAATAAAGTACTGACGTCAATTCAGATTTAAGATAACACTAGAAATCAATCTCACCCAAGAACTCTGCATTTTCGAGAATGTAAATCATCTGGTTAGGGTTGCGATTGTTAAGAAGTAACCGCCCCTTTAGTTCCACGGGTTTATCCGTGTAGTGTACCGGTTTAGCAGAAAAAATTTCGATCACGGTTTCCGGTCCGCCCACGCCACAAAAAAAGCAGGCATTGAGGGGAAGCGAAGTAAACATAAAATGGGTGCTTTTCATACCTGTTTCAAAGGGAACCAGAAAGCCCGGCAGGGTGACAGTCTTGCCTGCCAGTGCTTGCACTTCTTTGCTAAAAACCGGTTTACCAAAATCTTCCCAATCTTTTTCATGAGCCTGATACGATATGTTGTACAATTTTGGCCACACATCTGACGGCAGACCAGAGTAGGATTTCTTTTGAGCAACACCGGAAAGGGTAGAAGCAATGAACACACAGAGGCATACCGTTTTCAAAAGCCAGTCATTTTAAGTGTTGTAAAAGTAGAATTTATTCGCGTCTGTTTGGCGAGGTGTGTTACCCGGGCGATAAACAAAAAATGCCCTGCGGATGGCGGGGCATTTTCTGAATTCCTTTCATGCAAGCAATCAACTGACGGTTTCTGCTTCTTTAGAGACATAGTCTTCAATGGGCAAACAGCTGCAGACCAGATTTCTGTCACCATACGCATTATCTACGCGACTCACCGAAGGCCAGAACTTAGCTTCTTTGACAAATGGTAAGGGATAAGCGGCCTTTTGACGGCTATAGGAATACGTCCACTCATCGGCAGTGATCACCGCAGCGGTGTGAGGAGCATTCTTCAACACATTTTCTTCCTTGCCGTATTTCCCTTGTTCAATTTCACGAATCTCATTTCTGATTTCAATCAAAGCATCGACAAAACGGTCCAGTTCGGCTTTGGGTTCGCTTTCCGTAGGTTCGATCATGATGGTGCCTGCCACCGGAAAAGAGACGGTAGGAGCATGGAAACCATAATCCATCAGACGTTTGGCAATATCTTCCACTTCTACTCCGACTTTTTTAAAGTCGCGGCAATCCACAATCATTTCATGCGCAGCGCGACCATGCGTGCCGGTATACAGAATTTTATAATGTCCATTTAGTCGTTCTTTAATATAGTTCGCATTCAGAATCGCCAACTTGGTTGCATTGGTTAATCCTTCACCGCCCATCATGGCGATGTAGGCATAGGAGATGGCCAGAATACTGGCACTTCCCCACGGAGCCGCTGATACAGCCGAAATGGCCAGATCACCACCGGTTTTCACCAGCGCATGACCGGGTAAGTAAGGCTTTAACTTGTCGTTCACACAAATCGGACCCATGCCAGGGCCACCGCCACCGTGTGGAATGCAAAAGGTTTTGTGAAGATTGAGGTGACAGACGTCTGCTCCAATGTTGGCTGGCGAAGTTAAGCCTACCTGTGCATTCATATTGGCGCCATCCATGTAAACAAGACCACCATTTTTATGAATAGTCTCGCAAATTTCTGTAATCGCTTCTTCAAACACTCCGTGTGTTGACGGATAGGTTACCATCAAGCAGGAGAGGCGGTCTTTGTATTGTTCCGCTTTTAACTTCAGATCGGCTACATCTACTTTTCCATCTTCATCTGACTTAGTCACGATCACTTCCATTCCGGCCATCACGGCACTCGCGGGATTGGTTCCGTGCGCAGACGATGGAATCAAGGCGATGTTTCGATGATGATCACCGCGCTGTTGATGATAGGCACGAATGACCATTAAGCCGGCATACTCTCCCTGCGCACCACTGTTGGGTTGTAGCGACACTCCGGTGAAACCGGTTATTTCCTGTAACCATTTCGAGAGGTTGTCAATCATTTCTTTATAACCCAGTGTCTGATCAGCCGGGGCAAATGGATGGATTTGTCCCAACTCCGGCCACGTTACCGGAATCATTTCGGTGGTGGCGTTGAGTTTCATGGTACATGATCCAAGTGAAATCATGGAATGCACCATCGACAGATCTTTATTTTCTAATTTTTTAATGTAGCGAAGCATTTCGTGTTCGCTGTGGTGTGAATTGAAAACCGGATGTGTCAAATAAGAAGATTGACGAACCAAGGCGGATGAAACGTTTAATCCTTCCATGGAATCCGCGACCCTCTTAGCGCCAAGTACTTTTAAAATGACATCAATATCTTCCGAAGTAGTGGTCTCATCCAACGAAATGCCAACGTGGCCATCCGGGAAATAGCGAAAGTTGATATGATTCTCCTCCGCTTTTTGACGGATAGCTGCAGCGTTGCTAACTTTTACTTTAAGTGTATCAAAAAAATGTTCGTTCAACTGAGGAATCCCCGCAGATTGTATCGACTTATTCAGCCATTGTGTTAAGGCATGAATACGCCCTGCTATTTTCTTTAACCCTTCCGGGCCATGATACACTGCGTACATGCCTGCCATTACCGATAATAAAACCTGAGCCGTGCAGATGTTGGAAGTAGCTTTTTCTCTTCGGATATGTTGTTCGCGTGTTTGTAAAGCCATGCGGTAACCCGGATTTCCTTTGGCATCCAAAGAAGCGCCAATGATGCGACCCGGCATCTGACGCTTGTATTCATCTTTCGTGGCAAAGAAAGCCGCGTGGGGTCCGCCAAAGCCCATGGGTACTCCAAACCGCTGACTGCTTCCCACCACCACATCGGCACCCATTTCACCGGGTGATTTTAAAAGCAGAAGCGACATCAAGTCGGTTCCCATGACCACCGCCACTTCTTTTTCATGCGCTGCCGCTATGAAAGAACTGTGATCGATTACGGCTCCATGATTGTTGGGATATTGCACATACACGCCAAAAATGGAGGCATCGGTAATATCTAACCGGGTGATGTCACCAACTTTTAATTCAACCCCGATCGGTGCCGACCGCGTCTTAAGTAAATCGATCGTCTGAGGGAAGACATGCTCGTCTACAAAAAAGACATTTGCATTTTTTTTGGATGCTTTCCGCGAAGCGTACAACAAATGCATGGCTTCGGCAGCTGCGGTGCCTTCATCCAACAAGGAGGCATTGGCAATCTCCATTCCGGTCAGATCAATGATCAACGTTTGGTAGTTAATCAAAGCTTCCAGACGGCCCTGGGCAATTTCTGCCTGATAAGGTGTGTAGGCAGTGTACCACCCCGGGTTTTCCAGGATGTTGCGCAAAATCACTCCTGGCGTGATGGTGTTATAATATCCGGTTCCAATATATGATTTGAAGGTTTTGTTCTTTGACATCATCTTTTTGAAATGTTTCAAAAAGGCGTATTCCGACAGAGGCGCTGGCAGTTGAAGAGGTTTTTTCAAACGGATATTGGCCGGCACAGTTTGATCAATCAGTTCATCAACAGAAGAAGCTTTTACCACCTTTAGCATGTCAGATATCTGACGGGCATCGGGCGCGTTATGACGATGTTCAAATCTTTCGGAATACGTGGGATCAAGTAACATATCGGAAGGGAATAAGATGATTGGTTTGATTCAAAACAAGAATTCAGGATTCTGGTTCCTGACCGCGGGTTAAACACTTTCGCGATCAGAAACCAGCCTTGACTCTAAAAACGCTCAAACTGCGAGAAAAAGAAATTGCCTTCAATGGCTGCGTTCTCGTCAGAGTCGCTGCCATGAATGGCATTGGCATCAATGGATTTGGCAAACAACGCCCGAATGGTGCCAGGGGCCGCCTTGGAAGGGTCCGTAGCGCCAATCAACTTGCGAAAATCTTCCACTGCATTTGACTTCTCTAAGATCATCGGAATGATGGGGCCGCTGCTCATGTAGCTGACCAGCTCGCCAAAAAAGGAACGTTCTTTATGGATGGCATAAAACTGGCCTGCCAATTCTTTGCTCAGGCTTACTTTTTTCATCGCTACAATACGGAATCCTGCTTCCTCAATCATTTTGGTGATAGCTCCGCTGTTGCCGGCACTAACGGCATCGGGCTTAATCATGGTAAATGTTCTGTTTCCTGCCATGGGACTTGTATAAGGGTTTAAAAATTTGCGCGCAAAGGTATCAAAACAAGTCCATGATTTGGAGGACAAATTCAGAAATCGGACATGTTTTCATCCTTCCAAAAATCGGATCCAGGCAAAGTAAAGTATTCAGTTTTCTTGAAGGCAATCGTTTTTCTGCTCGTCATTTACTTCGCCTCGAGTCTGATACCGCCTTACTGGTAATTGGCAAATTGAAATATGCCTAATTATACCGATTTTTGCCCCCTTGACCCGATGGAAAACCTAGCCGAATTCAAGGAATTGCTCCAAAGCCCTAAAAAAGTGGCGATTGTGACGCATTTCAAGCCCGATGCAGATGCCCTCGGTTCTTCCCTGGGGTTAGCCGGTTTTCTTCGCAAAAAAGGGCATGAAGTCACTGTTATTTCTCCCAGTGATTATCCTGATTTTCTGGCCTGGCTTCCAGGTCATGAGTCTGTCATTGCCATCACAAAATCAACGAACGAACCCCGCGAGCGGGCGGAGCATGCCTTTGCCACTGCGGACATTATTTTTTGTCTGGATTTTTCCAGCCTGAGCCGAATCCATGATTTGGGGAGCGGTGTCAAAACCTCGCAAGCAATCAAAGTGATGATTGATCATCACCAGGAGCCGGAAGATTTTGCCCGGTATAGGTTGTGGGATGTAAGTTCAGCCTCTACTGCCGGTTTGATTTTTGAGTTAATAGATCTTTTGGGCGAAAAATCTTCCATTGATCTGGCCATCGCCACCTGCTTATATGCTGGTTTAATGACCGACACGGGAGGCTTCCGGCATAACAATACCCGGCACAAGGAATTTTTGATTGCTGCCGAACTGGTGGCTCGCGGGGCCAACCCGCACGAGATCTCCAAAAACATCTACGATACAAACACCTTGGAGCGTCTTCGCATGACGGGTTTTGCGCTCTACGAAAAACTCGTGGTGTTGCCGGAATTCAACACAACTTACATGGCCATCTCGGCTAAGGAACTTCAACAGTTTCAGGCACAAACGGGTGACCTGGAGGGGTTGGTGAACTACGGTCTTTCCATCAAAGGAATTAAAATGGCCGTGTTGATGTATGACCGGAAAGAAGAAATCAAACTTTCTTTCCGATCGTTGGGGAGTTTTTCGGTGAGTGATCTGGCCCGGACGCATTTTGAAGGAGGGGGACATCATAACGCAGCCGGAGGCTCATCCAAGATGACTCTGGAAAAAACCCTTGAAAAATTTTTATCGATACTCCCGCAATACAAACAAGCTTTAAATACATAAATCAATTTTAATTTTAATACTACATGAAAAGAGTAAGTTTCGTGATGATGTTGGCTGTAGCACTGATGACGGCCTGTTCAAATGAAAAAGAGACACCGTCCGGTCAGAAGTACCAGTTGGTACGCAAAGGAGATGGCATCAAAGGCAAGTCGGGCGAGTACCTGGTGATGGAAATGGTATTCAAAGATGCCAAAGACTCCGTGTGGAATGATACCAAAAAAAATGAGTTGCCGGTAGTGATGCAAGTCTTTGACACGGCTCAGTTTGTGGCAGCGGATGGTGTCATGCAAGTGTTGCAATCACTGACCAAAGGAGATAGTGTCGTTTTTACCGTACCCGCGAAGAAGTTATTTAATGATACCTGGGGTCAGCCGGTGCCGCCCAATGTAGACACGGCTTCTCTTTTCACTTTCCACGTGGCCATGAGCAAGATTGTGAACCAGGAAGAATTTGCCGCATTGCAAAACGAATATCAGGCGAAGCAAGTGGCGAAGATGCAAAAAGATGCGGAGGCTCAGGTAGCGAAGGATGCTGCCTTGATTGACGAGCATTTGGCCGCCAAAGGGATCCAGGCCTTGAGCACTCCATCCGGTTTGCGGTATGTAATGGTTCAAAGCGGGAAGGGCCCCAATGCCATGGTTGGTGACGTGGTGAGCATTCACTACGCAGGGTTTTTATTAAATGGAAAATGTTTTGATACCAGCATGGAAGAAGTAGCCAAGGGACAAAACATGTTTGATTCCAGCCGCGCTTACGCACCTTATACTTTGACGGCAGGTCAGAACTCAGTTATTCAGGGATGGGAGGAAGCCATCTTATTGATGAACAAAGGATCAAAGATCAAAGTATTCATTCCGTCCGGGCTTGCTTACGGTCCCCGTCAGCGCAGTGCTGATATTGGCGCCAATGAGGTATTAACGTTTGATATGGAAATGGTAGACATCAAACCCGCCAAAAGATGAGGTATCTGATCAGCAGTGTCATGGTTCTTGGTTGTCTGGCATTCAGTTCATGTCTGAAAACGGAAGAGGTGCCCACCTTTGAGGAACAATTGGCAAAAGATATTGAAGCGATTGATGCGTACCTGGCGGCCCGGAGTATCACGGCCATTCAGCACGAATCCGGGTTGAGGTATGTAGTTACTGAAGCAGGCACAGGTCCCAAGCCTACCTTGGCTAGCAGCGTTCGGGTTACCTATAAAGGAACGTTTCTTTCCAACGGACAGGTATTTGATCAATCCAGTAGCCCCATCACTTTTCCATTAAACGGGTTGATTACCGGATGGCAGATTGCTTTTCCCCTACTGGAGGAGGGTACGAAAGCCACGTTGTACATTCCCTCGGGGTATTGTTATGGACCCGGAGGTACGAATGGTATCCCCGGAAATGCAAATCTGATTTTTGAAATCGAGCTAGTAGATGTGATATGACCCTGTGCTTCGCCACCAATAACCTTCATAAGATTTCCGAAGTACAGGCATTGGTAGGAAGCGGGTTTCCGTTGATGGGCTTACAGGACATTGGATGTCTGGAAGAATTGGCGGAAGAACAAAACACGCTGGAGGGCAATGCCTGGCAAAAAGCCTCCTATGTTTTTGAACACTACCATGTCTCATGTTTTGCGGATGACACCGGATTGGAAGTAAAAGCCCTGGGCGGTGCGCCCGGGGTTTTTTCTGCGCGGTATGCCGGACCGCAGCGATCGGCAGATGATAACATCCGTGTGCTATTGAACAACCTTGAAAATCATTCGGATCGCTCGGCACAGTTCCGAACCGTGATTTGCCTGATGCAAGATTCACAACCTCACTATTTTGAGGGGGTGCTATCCGGAACGATCATTCATGAAAAGAGAGGAACGAATGGTTTCGGCTATGATCCTGTTTTTGTGCCGAACGGGCAATCACGAACGTTGGCAGAAATGACGTTAGCAGAAAAAAACACCATCAGCCACAGGGCTCAGGCCATGCAGAAATTTATCATGTATCTTCACCAACTGAAAAGCTAATGCAGAAACCATTCACCATTGGCATTACCGGAGGCAGCGGCTCGGGTAAAACATTTTTTTTGCAGGGACTTTCGTCTCGCTTTTTACCGGAAGAAATATGCCTGATCTCGCAAGACAACTACTACAAGCCTCGCGATCAGCAACCCATTGATGAAAACGGGATCAAAAATTTTGACTTACCGGTATCCATCGATCACGAAACATTTGCTGCGGACTTGTTGAAGCTCAAAGCCGGACAAAACATTACCAAAAAAGAATACACCTTTAACAATCCCGCTGCCGAACCCCAGGTATTGGAATTTAAAACGGCACCGATCATTGTCGTGGAAGGGCTTTTTGTTCAGTATTTTGAAGACCTCGAAAAAGAACTCGATCTGAAAATTTTTATTGAAGCAAAAGATCACGTCAAGTTGGGTCGAAGAATCAGACGTGATCAGATTGAGCGCGGATATGATCTGGACGATGTCCTTTACCGGTTTCAGTTTCACGTCATGCCCGTGTATGAAAGATTAATTAAGCCCCTCAAACATCAGGCGGACATCGTCATTCCCAACAACAGCCATTTTGATCGCGCATTGGATGTCTTAACAGGCTATTTGAAAGCAATCATCCGCGAAAAATAGGCCTCTACGTAGACTTTTTGACGGTAAGTTGCATAATACGTCCAATTGCCTACTTTTGTAGGCCATTTTTAAACATGCGAAAAAACACCTCCAGATTAGTGATGATTATTACCGGCATGATAGCGGTAATCATGATCGTTTTTTCCGTGTGGTTGCCGCCTGCCGAAACCCCCGGTGAGAAAGTAGAAGATGGCCAAAAAACAGAAATCCCGGTCATTAAACCTACCGTTGGCACCGAGGCCGTTACCGCTTCAGCTATTCAACTGGATCGATTTATTCCAGCTTCGCTGTTAGAGATTTTGACCATAGGCCAGGAAAAGAAAAAACTGCCTCTTCGGGTAGCAGTGATTACGGTAACGTATTTTCAGACGCTCTTCCGGACCGTCATTTCTCCAAACGCACCCTGACAGTCGTCACTTTTGAGGTCGCCTGACGACCACGCGTTTTTAAACGCACTTTAAATTAGGTTTTTCAACAGTCAATCAATTTATTAAAAAACGTATATGCAAAACAAAGGATTTGTTGTTGGTCTTACGATCATCATTACAGCGCTCTGTGTGTATTATCTGTCGTTCACGTTTGTGTCGCGGAGAGTGCAGCAAGAGGCCACTACCTACGCGACCGATGCAAGCGGTACCGTCAATCTGTTAAAAAAGGTCAACTACCTGGATTCTGTCTGGAATCAACCCGTCTATAATCTTTTTGGGGCCGAGTTTACCTATAAAGAAGTGAAAGAAAACGAGCTTAGCCTTGGATTGGATTTGCAAGGCGGAATGCATGTAGTATTGGAGGTATCTCCTGTAGAAATTATTCGTGGACTGGCGGGGTCACAAGCGGAAACCCCGGCTTTTGTGGAGGCCCTGAAAAAAGCCAGGGAGTTGCAATTGGCCAGCCAGGATAATTTCAGCGACTTGTTCTTCCAGGCTTTCAAAGAGGCAAATCCCGGCACTAAATTTTCCAGCCTGTTTGCTTCCTCAGCTAACAAAGATCGCATCAGTATTTCAGACGATGATGCGCAGGTTCAGAAATTCGTGAATGAAGAAATTGAAAGCGCTATTGACCGTTCCTTCACCATTTTAAAAACCAGGATTGACCAGTTTGGTACCTCCCAACCCAACATCCAAAGGTTGCAGGGAACGGGTCGTATCCAGATTGAAATCCCCGGAGCGGATAATCCTCAGCGTGTTCGGAAGTTACTGCAAGGAGTAGCACGGTTGGAGTTTTGGGAAGTTGTTGACTTCTCCGATCAGGAACTTTCTGCCCGGTTTGGCAAAATCAATGATCTGCTCATGAAGGAGCAAACGGCTAAGTTGGCGGCTATGCCCACTCCCTCAGTTACTTCAGCACCTTCTGATTCCACCCAATCCGATCTTGAAAAACAATTAAGTTCTGCCACGGACAGTACCGGAGGCTCCTTAGACTCGCTACGCAATGCGGTCACCAACCCGCTTTTCAAGTTTAGTCAGAATATTCCTTTTCTGTATAACATTAAAGATACCTCATCCATCAATCGGATTTTGGCGCGCGAAGACATTCAAAACATCATCGGAAGTGGCTATCGCACCTATTGGGATGTTAAGAGTAATCCGGATATCACTCCGGGAGTCGAAGATCTCCAGCTAAATTTTATCCGGACGAACAAAGGAAAACCCTTGCTGACCGGAGAGGTGATCAATGGCGCCCGTCAGGATTATGATGAAAAGGGACGTCCTGCGGTTTCCATGGCTATGGACCCGACCGGAACACGTGCCTGGGCCAAGATTACCAAGATAGCTTCCGAACAACGCCCTCAGGGAAGAATAGCCATCGTCCTCGATAATTATGTGTACACCGCGCCAACAGTTCAAGGTGAAATACCCAATGGAAACTCTCAGATCACCGGCACATTTGAAATCGAAGAAGCCGTTGATTTGGCCAATGTGTTAAAGGCAGGATCGCTTCCGGCTCCGACACGCATTGTGGAAGAAGCCATCGTGGGTCCTACGTTGGGACAGATTGCTCAGGATCAGGGATTGATTTCCATGGCCTGCGGGCTGGCATTAGTAGTCATTTTTATGGTGGCGTATTATGCCAGAGGAGGCTGGGTGGCCAATATTGCCCTGCTTTTCAATATCTTTTTTATCCTGGGGATTCTGGCGCAATTCAATGCTGCCTTAACGTTGCCTGGTATGGCCGGTATTGTGTTGACCATGGGTATGGCGGTAGATGCCAACGTGTTAATTTATGAGCGTATCAAGGAAGAAATGAAACATGGAATCAAGTTGGTGGAGGCTATCCGTAAGGGATATAAGAATGCTTTCTGGACCATCTTTGACTCTAACCTGACAACATTTATTACGGCAGCCGCTTTGTTTATCCTGGGCTCCGGCCCGCTGAAAGGATTCGCCATTGTGTTAATGATTGGTATTGCCACCTCGTTTTTCTCGGCTGTGTATATTTCACGAGTCTTTATTGAATGGATGACACGCAAAGGCGATGCCTCCCATGTAACCTTTGAAACACCGATAGCAGCCATCGTTCGCAAACGCAAAGCCTATGACTTTATTGGGATACGAAAAATCGGATACGCATTTTCAGTCATTTTTATTGTGCTCGGTTTCTCGGTGATTGCTTTCAAGGGATTAAACCTGGGTGTTGATTTTAAAGGTGGAAGATCCTATACCGTTTCGTTTACGCAGCCGGTAGTCGCAACAGATTTAAAAGTATCCCTGACGCAGAGTTTTGAAAACGCAGGTACCGAAGTAAAAAATTTTGGAAGCAACAACATTATGAAAGTGACCACCTCTTATCTGGTGGATGATGAATCAGCAGAAGCTGATGACAAAGTACAGGCAGCGCTGGTGAGTGCGGTGGAGAAATTTAGCGGGAAGAAACTTGTTTCATCCGATCAAAAACTGGATGACGGATCATTCATGATTTCTTCGTCCAGCAAGGTAGGCGCCACCATTGCCGATGATATCAAGAACTCCGCATTTAAAGCGAGCGTGGTTTCTTTGATTCTGATCTTTTTGTATATACTCATTCGTTTCAAGCGCTGGCAGTTCAGTGCCGGGGCCATCATTGCCACCGTGCACGATACGCTGTTTGTGATTGCTGCTTTTGCCATCATTAGCTTGTTTGGAATCAATTTCGAGATTGATCAGATTTTTGTGGCAGCCGTGTTAACCATTATTGGATATTCCATTAATGATACCGTGATCATTTTTGACCGGATTCGTGAGTTTGTCGGGATGGGCACCAGCCATGACCGCAAGCGTATTTTTAATGACGCGATTAACAGCACGTTGAGTCGCACGTTGATCACGTCCGGTACTACGGTTATTGTGGTGGTTGTGCTTTTGATTTTTGGTGGAGAGGTACTCCGTGGTTTTTCGTTCGCAATGGTACTGGGTATTTTGATGGGAACATACTCTTCTATTTTTATCGCTGCGCCTGTCGTGTTGGATCTCGACCCGGAAGGGAAGTCTCACAGCTCAGACGAAAAGAAGGAAGCCAAGCCGGTCACAGCGTAATTCATTCCTGCTTTTGTTAACCAAGCCCCCAACAGAAATGGGGGCTTTTTTCTTTAACATGATTCTAATAAAAAGAGAACCCTGGCCACAGTATATTTGTCGATGTTGCCGGAGGGTTAAAGACATGAAGATACTACTGATCGAAGACGAGCCAAAGACCTCCTTGTTTATAAAGAAAGGGCTGGAGGAAAATGGGTACGAAGTGGATTCGGCTGATGATGGAAAGGCAGGGAAACATTTGGCATTGAGAAATCAATATGATCTGATCATATCGGATGTCATCATGCCGGGGATGAATGGCCGTCAGCTTTGTCAGGAACTCCGGGAAGCAAAAGTAGAAACACCCGTGTTGCTATTAACAGCTTTAAACAGTACAGATGATATTGTCGATGGGTTTAACAGCGGGGCCGATGATTATCTTTCCAAGCCATTCGAGTTTCGCGAGCTGCTGGTTCGGATACGTGCCTTGAGCAAACGTCATCAGCGTACAGCTCCTGCGGGGACTCTACTGACGGTGGCCGATCTGGTGATGGATTGCAGTTCAAAAATCGTAACGCGGGCAGGGAGGCGAATCGACCTGACCGTCAAGGAATTTGCTTTGTTAGAATATTTCTTACGCAACAAAGACCGAGTGATTCCCCGGGCCGAACTATCTAAAAATGTGTGGAATGTAGATTTTGATACCGGAACCAACATGGTGGAAGTGTATGTCAATTACCTTCGAAAGAAAATGGATCGTGATTTTGACACCAAGCTTATTCATACCTACATTGGAATGGGTTATGCCTTAAAAAATCATTAGCGTGCAAATAAGAACCCGGCTCACACTTCGGTTTACGGCTTTGGTCGGAGCGATTGTATTGGTGAGCTTTTTAGTCATCTATTACCTGGCCCAACAATTCATCCAACAGGATTTTTATGAACGTCTCCACGACAAAGCCGTCACTTCCGCCATCCTATTGATTAAGACGGAAGAGATTGATTCGGCTTTGTTGAAAGTGATTGATCGTGCCAAGCGGGATATCCTCGATCAGCAGTTCGTGATCATATATGACCCGGAAGGATCGTTGCTTTACAATAGCGCGGATTCCATCCTCTTTGAGATGTCACCTTCGTTTCTGACCCGTGTAAAAGTCAATAGCCAGGTGGAATTTATGGCTAACGGATATGAAATGGTGGGATTTGAATTTCGGGATAAACATCAGGAATATATTGTTGTGGGAGGAGCCGTGGATGACAAAGGCCGAAGGCTTTTAACGAATCTGAGAAACCTGTTAATCTCGCTGTTTGTCGTGTTGGTCATGATTGTTTGTTACTCTGGTTGGATCTTTAGCGGGCGCGCCTTGCAACCCATCAAAAAAGTAATAACCGATGTGCAAAGCCTGTCTCCGAATCAGTTGAACCTTCGTCTAACGGAGCTGGATCAGCAGGACGAAATTGGAAAACTCATCGCCATCATCAATGAACAATTGGCCCGCATCGAAGCCGCTTTCCAATCACAAAAGATGTTTATTGCCAATGTCTCGCATGAGCTGAACAACCCATTGACTAAAGTTACTTCTCAACTGGAAGTGACTTTGTTAAAATTGCGATCAGCTGAGGAGTACAAGGTTACGATTGAATCAGTGCTGGAAGACATTCGCGAACTGAATCAGCTCTCCAGCAGTCTGTTGGAACTGGCCAGAGTTTCGCAAAATGAAAGTGCCTTTGTGCGACAACGCATCCGGCTGGATGAAATCTTATGGGAGATCCGCGAGGGAATTCTGACGTTGGACAATCAATATCGGGTAGATATTGATATTGACATGCCCGAAGATGAAAGCAAACTATGCGTCATGGGTAATGCCTACCTGATGAAAGTGGCTATTCGAAATGTGATAGAAAATGCCTGTAAGTTTTCCGAAAATCATCAGGCAAAAATCAGTCTTTACCGGCAGTCCGGAGATTTAATGATCTCGGTAACGGACGATGGGATAGGCATGAAAGAAACGGATATCCAACATATTTTTCAGCCTTTTTACCGGTCGAATGTCAGCTCCAAAATAAAAGGTCATGGCATTGGATTGTCTTTAAGTCACCGGATAGTGGCGATTCATCAGGGAGCAATCAAAGTAGACTCGGCAGAAGAGTCGGGCACACAGGTAATCATCACCCTGCCGGGGATTTAACTGGTTCTAATCTCCTTTTAATAGCTTCTTTTCTGAAATGTGATTCGAGGCGTCTACCTTTAGGTCATAGTTTTTTCGGTTTCACAGGTTTACTAACTGGGCAATCATTAAACCAATACGATTTCACCCAGCCAAAGCCGATCCTCAGGATCGGCTTTGTTTTTTTAACTCCAAAATAATTTATGGTTGAGGTGGTTGATGTTCGATTCGAATACCCACGGCAGATATGCCCGGAAGGGTGTCCAGCCGCATAAACTGCTCTAATTTAATCGAGTATTTACCTGCATAGGGGAACGCGTATCCTTTTGAAATTGTGAATCGATGGTCATAAACATCTCCCAGGCTACTTTCGCCAAAGGGTTTCCCAGTCTTTTGATCAAACAGATAGTGGCTCAACAACTGATCGTCCAGCACGTGCCCGGCAGAATCGAACAGACGGTATTTCACAAATAAACGGGCAAAGGGATAATCGAGTGAATTGCGAACCTGCAGATACACCGGACATGGTTTTTCAGTGGTAGGGATTTCAAACGAAAAAATGGCCGTGTCTCCGGTGTTCCATTGGCGATCATCGAAATCATAGTGATATTCATACAAACGATGATCTGTACAGCTGATCAGGAGGATCGCTGTTATGAAAATCATGCAAATCCTCATTCTTTCCGTGGTTGTTTGGGATTGTTTCGGTTGTTTGGATTGTTCCGATTGGGGTTGGACGGGTTGTTTCGATTACCGCCACCACCACCCCGGCCATCGCGTTTTCCATTCTTTTGACCACCTGGCCTGCGCTTTTGTTTGTTTTTATTTTTGAATTTCTTGTCGAGATTTTCAAGATCACTATTCAGAACAGAGATCGGCTCCCGTACCTCTGCTTTATCTTCTTCCAACGTGGCAGGTCGCTGCCCGGATTTGTTTAACGCCAGAATTTCATTTACACGGGCAATGTTAAGGGGATACCAGGTGTTTTCTTCCTTGTAGCCAAACCACATGATTCTGCGAAAGATGTCTGTTTTCTGCAGGCTGGCGGCTCCTTTTTCGGTGAGTAAGGGAGAATCAATCGTGGGAATATCTTTCAGAGCATCCATATAGGTCTCCAACTCATAATTGAGACAGCATTTTAAACGGCCGCATTGCCCGGATAACTTACTTGGATTGAGTGAAAGATTTTGATATCGGGCTGCACTGGTAGCTACATTTTTAAAATCTCCCAACCAGGTGGAGCAACACAGTTCGCGTCCACACACTCCGATGCCGCCCAACCGTCCGGCTTCCTGCCGCAAGCTGATCTGCCGCATTTCAACTCTGATTTTAAATTCAGTGGCCAGCATTTTTATTAATTCGCGGAAGTCTACCCGATCTTCAGCTGAGTAGAAAAAAGTGGCTTTTGTATGATCGGCCTGATACTCTACATCGGAGAGCTTCATTTGAAGCTTGAGTTGTTGAATTACTTCACGGGTGCGATAAAGGGTGGGGGATTCACGCTTTTTGGCATCCTCACTTTTCTCTATATCTTTTTGAGTGGCCAGGCGATAAATTTTTTTAATCTCTTCATCGTTCGCCACTTTTTTCTTTTGCATCTGCAAACGAACCAATTCACCCTGCATGGAAACATGACCCAGATGATGGCCAGTGGTTGATTCAACAATCACTGCGTCACCCGTATGCAGCGAGAGTTTGTCAACATTGCGGTAAAAGTCTTTGCGGCCACCTTTGAAACGAACTTCAACTACGTCAAATCTGTCTTCGGCTGGCACATCCATATTGGAAAGCCAATCAAACACATTCATCTTATTACACCCCCCGGTGCTACAGGCCCCGTTATTGTTACAACCCGCTACTTTACCATCCTTTTTTGTTCCACAAGCACAACCCATCGTTACATTCTTATTTGGTGATTGGTCCGGAATGCAGATCATTTCCGATATCCAAACGGAAAGTTACACCTTCCCAGCGTATCTTACTAACGGTCGCATATGCCTGCTTTTGTGCTTCTGTCAAGGTGTGCCCCATACCGGTGACCCCCAGCACACGCCCCCCATCCGTGATCAATTGGGTCCCCCTTAGCCGGGTGCCGGCATGAAACACTCTGGCTTCTCCGGGAGTCAATTCAATCGGATGACCTTTGCTAAACTCGCCCGGGTAACCTCCGGATGCCAGTACTACCGTGACGGCATGTTCGTTCTTGATTTTAATGACTTTTCCGGCCAGACTTTTGTTTCCACAGGCGATGAGTAGTTCTAAAAAATCAGACTCGATCCGACTCATAACCGATTGCGTTTCCGGATCGCCCATTCGTGCATTGTATTCAATCACGTAGGGTTCATCGTTCACACTCATTAATCCAATAAAGATGAATCCTTGATAAGGAATCTGTTCTTTATGAAGACCTTCCAGCGTGGGCTTGATGATCCGATCCTCCACTTTTTTCAGAAAAGCGGGGGTGGCAAAAGGTACCGGAGATACGGCTCCCATCCCTCCGGTATTCAACCCGGTGTCATGATCTCCAATGCGTTTGTAATCTTTGGCTTCCGGTAAGATCACATATCCTTCACCATCCGTTAAAACAAAAACGGAAAGTTCAATTCCTGACAAAAATTCTTCAATCAACACCTTGCTGCTGGCGGCTCCAAATTTTTGATCTTCCACCATAGCCCGCAGCTCCGCTTCGGCTTCGCGAAGGGTTTGGCAGATCAGCACTCCTTTGCCGGCAGCCAACCCATCAGCTTTTAACACAATCGGAAGGGAGCATTGCTTTAGATAGGCTAGTCCCGTTGGCAACGTGTCAGGGGTTATGGTTATAGCTTTCGCTGTGGGTATTCCATGCCGGAGCATAAACTGTTTTGAGAAATCTTTACTTCCTTCCAGTTGTGCACCTGCTTTTCCAGGACCCACCATAGCCACCTGTCTGAGCAGTGGATCGTTTTCAAAATAATCGCGCAACCCCTCCACCAAAGGAGCCTCCGGACCCACGACTACCAGTGATATTTCTTTTTCCAAACAAGCTTTGCCCAGCGAAACAAAGTCAAGAGCCGGAATGGATAACACTTCGGCCACTTCGGCTATGCCCGGATTGCCGGGAGCCACCCACAGTTGATCGCACCATGGGCTTTGTTTGATTTTCCAGGCCAGCGCATGTTCGCGACCACCACTTCCGATAAGTAAGACATTCATAGATCAGCAAGGTGGCAAAGATAGTTGTATTTGGAAACGGTCGATCATAAAAAATGCCCTGAGCAGCAGGGCATTTTAGGATTTATCAACGAGTGATATCAGTTGGCATATTCACTTAAAAACTTAATCCGCATCAGGCGAAGGTTTTCTTCTGAAAAGTCAGCGTCATCCTCATTTTTAAATGCAGTTACCGCCTCTTGAATATCATCCGTTTCAGAGTTGAGGAAATATTCATAAATCTGATCTTGCTTATCCTCTTCCAGTACCTGTTCGATAAAATAGTCCAGGTTGAGTTTGGTACCGGAGTAACAAATATTTTCGATTTCGGTCAACAACTCCTCAAAACTCATCTTTAACGAGTTGGCAATTTCATCCAGTTCAATTTTCCGGTCAATCTGCTGAATGATCTGGATTTTTGCTTTGGACTTATTGATGGAACTTTTGACAATCACATCGCTGGCCGTCTCGATGTCATGGTCATCCACATATTGTTGAATCAATGTCAGAAACTCCTTACCAAACTTATTCACTTTGCCCATGCCCACACCATTCACCGAGGCCAACTCCTCTTTATTGGTTGGATAAGTAGTGGCCATTTCTTCCAGCGAGGGATCCTGAAAAATGACATACGGAGGAAGTTCTTTTTCCTTCGCAATTTTTTTCCGAAGGCTCTTGAGCATTTCAAACAACTTCACATCATAGGACTTGGTGTTGGTGGGCACCCGATCCATTACTTCTTCGTCTTCCACATCGGTGGTGAAATCATGATCTTTTGCCAACTCCACAGGGTGTGGCTTTTTCAGGAATTTTTTTCCTTTTTCGCTGATCTTCAATACCCCAATATTCTCAATGTCTTTTTCCAGGTATTGATAAATCAATGCCTGACGGATAACGGATTTCCAAAAATCCTCGGTTTCGGTATCACCCTTACCATAGATGGCCAGTTTGGCGTGGCTGTAGCTCTTGACATATTCATCTTCAACCCCCCGGATCACATTAACCAGGTGTCCCAAAGCAAAGCGTTCGTTGGTTTGTACTACCGCCTCCAGGGCAATTTTAACATAAGCGCCTCCTTCAAATCGCTCACGCGGATGAGTGCAGTTATCACACATTCCGCAATTGGCCTCCGTATATTCTTCACCAAAGTAGTGAAGCAATTGCCTGCGTCTGCACACAGGCGATTCTGCATAAAACTCCATTTCCTGCAATAGAACACGGGCGTTTTCACGTTCCTGCACGGATTTATCTTTATTAAACTTCTCGAGTTTGTTCAGGTCATTATGGCTATAAAACATCAGACATAGTCCTTCGAGGCCATCACGACCCCCCCGACCGGTTTCCTGATAATAACCCTCCAACGATTTGGGAACATCATAATGAACCACAAACCGCACATCGGGTTTGTCGATTCCCATGCCAAAAGCAATGGTTGCCACAATAATGCTAACCTCTTCGTTCAGGAAGTTATCCTGATTTCGCATGCGCACGTCCGGCTCTAGCCCGGCATGATAAGGAGCTGCTTTAAATCCGTTCACATTCAACAGCTGGGCAATCTCTTCTACTTTTTTACGGCTCAAACAATAGATTACCCCTGACTTGTCCTTGTGTTCTTTCAGAAAGCGGATTAATTGTTTTTTGGTTTCCTTTTTTGGACGTACTTCATAAAACAGGTTTTTCCGGTTAAAGGAGGAAAGAAACACATCGGCTTCCTCCATCTGTAAATTCTTCTGAATGTCTAACTGTACTTTGGGGGTAGCGGTAGCAGTCAGCGCAATGACCGGCAGATTGCCAAGCTGGGCAATCATGGATTTAATCTTCCGGTATTCAGGACGGAAATCATGCCCCCATTCAGAAATACAGTGGGCTTCATCAATGGCTACAAATGACACCTTTACTTTTTGAAGAAAGGCGATGTTTTCTTCCTTGTTAAGGGACTCCGGAGCCACGTACAACAGTTTGATAGAGCCGCTCATGGCGTCTTTTCTCAGCCGCGTTATTTCGGATTTACTTAATGTGGAATTTAAAAAACGGGCATGAATGCCATGGGCATTGAGCTGATCTACCTGATTTTTCATTAAGGCGATCAAGGGAGAAATGACAATCGCTAACCCCTCCTTGATCATGGCGGGCAACTGATAGCAAAGACTTTTGCCAGCACCAGTGGGCATGATCACAAAGGTGTTGCGCCCGGAGAGGATATTTTTTATAACCGCTTCCTGATTGCCACGGAAACTTCCATAACCAAAGATCTCCTTTAGTTTTTCTTTAAGAATGTCTTTCTCTTCTGCCACTATCATATATTTCAGTCAACTATTTCGCGTTTGTATGATTAACTTTGTTTTTCTTTGGAGTTTATTCCAAACAGGCATTGAATTTAGATAAAAATATCCGAACGATTGCTACGCGGGTGCTTCAAAATGAAGCAAAAGCAGTAGAAAACCTGATAAATTTGATCAATGGCGATTTTGAGGCCTGTGTCAGGGAAATAAACCATTCAAAGGGCCGGGTGGTTATCACCGGAATAGGAAAAAGTGCCATTATCGCCAATAAAATTGTGGCCACCATGAACTCCACGGGCACGCCAGCTTTGTTTATGCATGCGGCCGATGCGATCCATGGCGATCTGGGGATGATCCAATCCGATGATATCGTGATCTGTATCTCCAAAAGTGGTAATACACCAGAAATCAAGGTTTTAGTCCCGTTATTGAAGAGAAGGGGTTCCAAACTGGTGGCTCTGGTCAGCAATACAAAATCCTATCTGGCAGAACAGGCAGATTTTATTCTCGATGCCACCATTGCGGAAGAAGCCTGCCCTAACAATCTGGCACCCACCACCAGCACCACCGCGCATTTGGCTTTGGGCGATGCACTGGCTGTCTGTTTATTGGAATTAAAAGACTTCAGCAGCGAAGATTTTGCCCGGTACCATCCGGGTGGAGCCTTAGGCAAACAGTTATATTTGAAAGTAAGCGACATTCTGGGTAAAAATGAGCTGCCATTGGTGTATCCTCAAACTTCCTTAAAAGATGTTATTCTTGAAATATCATCCAAGCGATTGGGGGCCACAGCTGTGGTGGATGCCGGCAAAAAGTTGTTAGGAATTATTACTGATGGAGATTTGCGGAGGATGCTTCAAAAACAAAATGACATCAGCCAGATTAAAGCAGAAGATATTATGACCCGATCACCCAAATCGATTGATCGGGACGCGTTTGCCGTAGAGGCTCTTCAACTCATGCAAAACAATAATATCTCACAACTCGTAGTAAGGGAGGGAGACGGAGTGGCAGGATTTGTTCACCTGCATGATCTATTGAAGGAAGGAATTGTCTAAGTCCAGGGTTGAATCATGGGAATACGAAGTAATAAAAACTTATATGTGGTGCTCATGGCAGGCGGAATTGGCACCCGCTTCTGGCCGTATAGCCGCAACGCCCGCCCTAAACAGTTTTTGGATGTCCTGAGTACAGGCAAAACACTTTTGCAATCAACCTTTGATCGATTTTTGCCCCTTTGTCCGCAGGAAAATATTTTTATTGTTACCAGCGAAGAACACGTCTCCTTAACAAAGGAACAACTGCCTCAGATTGGTCATGAACAAATTCTGGCCGAACCTATGCGTAAAAATACGGCTCCGTGTATTCTGTACGCCAGTTTGAAAATCAGGAAGATAAATCCGGAGGCCATTGTCGTGGTGAGTCCCTCGGATCACTTGATTTTAAACGAGCTGGAATTTCAAAAAACCGTAAGTAAGGCTGCCGATGAGGCTTATAAACAGGATAAGCTGATAACGTTGGGCATTCAGCCTACCCGGCCCGAAACAGGATATGGATACATTCAGTACCATGAAGAAAAGGGGCCTCTGAAAAAGGTAAAGACCTTCACCGAAAAACCCGAACTCTCGCTGGCTAAAAAATTTGTTGACAGTGGCGACTTTCTATGGAACGCAGGAATTTTTATCTGGAATGTTCAAACCATACTTCAATCCTTCGCCCGGCATTTGCCAGACATGAATGAAATCTTTGAAGAGGCTGAATCTAAAATAAATACCGGGGAAGAAACCACAGCCATCCGTTTGGTATACGCACAATGCAAAAATATCTCCATCGACTATGGGATCATGGAAAAAGCCGACAATGTGTATGTCGCGTTGAGCAGTTTTGCCTGGAGCGATTTGGGATCATGGTCTTCCTTGCATGAAATCTCCTCGCGCGATGCTCAGAATAATAACATGATTGATGCAGATGCTCTGTTATACGATGTGCGTAACTCTGTGGTGAAGGGCCCCAGCGATACATTGATCGTGGCACAGGGGCTTAATGGATATCTGATTGGTGTTTTTGGTAATGTTGTGATCGTTTGCGAAAAAGATAAAGAGGAACTTTTTCGAAGATTTATCAACGACTTAAAAGCAAAGCCCAATGGGGCAGATTACATGTAGTCTATTGACTCTTCTGACGAATAGCCTCATAAATGGCTACTCCGGCTGCTACCGAAACATTCAGAGATTCAATATGACCCAGCAGAGGAATTTTTACTAACACATCTGCGTCTTTGAGTAGCTCGGGCGAAATGCCATCCTCCTCTGAGCCCATAACGATGGCCAGTGGGCCTTTTAAATCAATTTGAAAAAGGAGGGTATGAGCTTTTTCAGTGCAGGCGACAATCTGAATACCATTCTGTTTCAATAGTTTAATAGTCTTTCTCATGTCCATGACCCGGCAAACAGGCATGTGGTGAAGTGCTCCGGCAGAGGTCTTCACCGCATCACCCGTAATAGGGGCATTGCCTTTGTCGGCCATGATGATTCCGGTGAGACCCGCGCAGTCGGCCGTTCGAACCAATGCTCCAAAATTTCGAACATCCGTTACCCGATCGACTATTAAAAAAAAAGGTTCTTTACCCTGACTATAAGCATGGTCAATCAGGTCTTCCACCTGGGCATAGGATACGGCTGAGAGCAGACAAATAACCCCCTGATGGTTTTTGGAAGAGAGCCGATTAAGTTTTTCTTGTGGAATAAAACTGTAAGGAACAGCGCTTGACTTGGCGGTATGAATGAGCTCTTTGATCAGGTCGTTGGCCAGCCCGGTCTGAACGTATATTCGTTCAATCGGCCGTTGGGCCCGGATGGCTTCCATCACAGCCCGGGTGCCAAAAATCATGTCTTTCTTTTCCATGGGGGGCGAAGATACAGGTTTCAATCTAAGGTAGAAGCAACGAAAGCACGTGCACAGGTAGAGATGTTGATTTCATCGCATGGTTAAAGCCCTTTTTTTGCTTTTTTTTAACCGGTCAAAATAGTCCCAGGCATCGAAGAAAATTTTAATACCCAATCTTAGAAAAAGGCCTAAGGTGGTCACAATAAGCAGGAGAATAAAATACCACACGAAGCTAAATTGTTCTACAACCGGGACGACCGATTTCTTAACACAAAGTCAGCTAACACCAGGGCGGCCATTGCCTCCACAATGGGCACGGCCCGAGGTACCACACACGGATCATGACGTCCCTTTCCGCTTACGGTCACTTCATTTCCTTCTTTATCGACACTGGTTTGTTTTTGCATGATGGTGGCCACTGGTTTGAAAGCCACATTAAAATAAATGTCTTCACCGTTGGAAATTCCGCCTTGCACACCACCTGAGTGATTGGTTCGTGTTCGGATTTTTCCACCTGCTGAGTAAAACTCATCATTATGCTCGGAGCCTTTGAGTTTGATCCCTTCAAAACCGCTTCCATATTCAAATCCTTTCACGGCATTGATGCTAAGCATGGCTTTGCCTAACTCGGCATGTAGCTTATCAAAGACGGGCTCACCCAATCCCACAGGGGTATTTTTAATCACGCAGGTGATACTGCCTCCAATTGTATCCTGATCTAACCGTATCTGATCAATCAGCGAAATCATGTTCATGGCCGTGGCTTCATCGGGGCAGCGAACGATGTTGTTTTCGGTCAGGGAAAGATCCATTTGTGTGTAGTGGGGAGCTCTGAGTTCGCCCACCTGGGAGACATAGGCCCGAATGGTTACACCCAGATGATTTAAAAACAATTTGGCAATGGCTCCGGCTGCTACGCGGGCAGCGGTTTCGCGCGCAGAACTGCGGCCGCCACCCCGGTGATCACGAAAGCCATATTTGGCATCGTAGGTAAAGTCAGCATGAGAGGGTCGGAAGGTATTTTCCAGATGCTGGTAATCCTTGCTGCGTTGATCTTCGTTCTCAATCATCAACGCCACCGGCATCCCCGTGGTTTTCCCTTCAAAAATTCCGGAAAGTATTTTAAAGGTATCTGATTCTTTACGCTGGGTGGTAATTTTTGATTGTCCTGGTTTTCTGCGATCCAACTCCGATTGAATAAAGTCAGTGTCAATCGGTAGTCCTGCCGGGCAACCGTCAATGACCACTCCAATCGCTATGCCGTGCGATTCGCCAAAGGTCGTTATCCGAAAAAGAGAGCCGTAACTGTTACCCATAATCATCAATTCAACTTAAGCTGGACTTACGCATCAGGCTCGTTTGGAAGGTGCCTGACACCTCACAAGGTGTCTTGACGCCTAACCGTTGCGTGGCTCCAGTTAATAAAAAGTTGAAGATGTTACTTTTTTAGTTCAGCCACAAACCGCCCACGTGTCGCTCACGGAAATGTGAACAGGATCGTCTACTACTTCCGGAATATCAGGAATACGGTTCCCGCCATCATCAGGATAAGGATCACATTTAGCAACGTAGTACTCCATCCGGAAACAAGGGAGGATTGCAGGGTGTTGGAGGTAGCATCTATCCGGTTGTAAAAAGAGCCATGATCACTGCTCTCAATGGCTTGGTTGCGTTGACTTTCTCCCGTCACATTCAGCGATAGCTGCGATCGGAGGGTATCATATTTTTTGGTTTGGGGATTGAAAAAGACCCATTGGAAAAAGTCCTTCAGATCATACGTGCCGGGCTCTTTGGGGATAACAAAATAACTAAAGGCCTTGGTGCCGGTCACGCGGCCGTTTTCACGGTTGACACTTTGCCTGATATTGGGTTCGTAAAAATCAAACCGACTGTCAGTGGGGACGTTGGGTTTTTCAATTGAAGAAATGTTTCCTTCACCCACCACCATAAAATCATACCCTACACTCATGCCAGTCCGGGCGCTGGGCGAACTTATTTTTTCCGTTAACTTGTAGTTACCTACCCCCACGACACTTTTGAGCGGATGAGGGGGCAAATCATTGACGCGGATGGTTTTTGTTTTACTGTAAAACGTTTTAAAATTTTCCTGTCGGTTTTGGCCAAAAAAGGACGGATTTTTTGCCACTTTATACTTAATCATTTCCAGACCAACAGATGGAAAGACGATGGGCTCGGTATTGAGTGGATAATAAATGGCCTGATAAATTTTATATTGCGTATACCCCTTTCCGTTAATCTCAATCGACTCACCCTCGATATTTTCAATGTTGAAATTCTCTTCCCAGCAATTGGATGGTTTAAGTTTCTTTAAAATACCGGAAAGCTGGTTTCCCAAATCATGAAACTGCATCGGTGCCCGATTATCTTCAGAGACCAGAAAGGATAGGGTAACCGTAAATCCTTCCCCCAGATAAACTTCATCTTTGCTGGCGGTTAATGCCAAGAGGGCATCTTCTTTGACATCCACAAATTCGGTAGCCTCACGCCCAAACATATCGTCAAAAGGGTCCCGCCCAAAGATTCCCTGAAAGGGATCTCGCTGTGGTTGCTGAGCCGGGGCTCCTACCTTTATTTTTTTGCCATTGACAGACACCATCTGGTCGTTGACTTTCATTTTAAATGCGGGTAGCGTAAACGTTCCCTGCTGAGTGGGGGTGTAGGTCATGATCACACTTTGCGAAGAACTCATCTGACCATTAATGATCGAAGTTTGAGATTGGTTAGAAGTACCTCTCTTTCGAAATCCCTGAATGTCCGGAAAGCTTTCGGCTGATTTAAGCGCCCCGTTTTTTACCGTTACGGTAATTGTCCAGGCTTGATTTTCGCCAATTTCATCGGGCCCCAGCGTGATTTCCGTTTCCTGTCCAAAAACGGTCAGGTAAAGAAGGAGAGACAAACCAGTCAAAAATGATTTAATCATATCAGTTTTTAAACGCAACAAGTTGTGCAACAGGTTGCGCTACGCAAAAGTAAATTGTTTCTTTTATCTGAAATACTTCTTTTATACTTTCACCCCTGCAAATTCGTTGAATAGGCATTTCGTACTTTAATTTTTTTGTGATGAGGATGCTTACCTATGTTAAAACAATACTCAGCAGAGTAAGTTTTGATGCGCGTCTCTTTGAGAAAGAGTTGCGAAAAGCGATCAAAACCTTGATTGCCGATGAAGTACAGGAGCTCAGAAATTGGTGCTATGCCAACTATGGGAGTCAGCACAGAGCAATTCTGAATCGTTGCTTTGTTACCATGTAAGTTACGTTAAACACTAAAAACACTAATCAAACAGCCCCGCATGTGCGGGGTTTTTTTATTCCGGTCATGATAATTTAAATGGTTTGAATAGATTTGTTTGACCATGATCCATCCCGTGCGTAAACCTGTTCCGTGGGAAGCCTTTATATGGCTGGCTGCACTCGGGGCTCTTTTTTTATATGAGGGTCATCACGCAGCTCATGTAGCCCTATGTCCTTTCAAGGCTATGGGATTACCTTATTGTCCGGGGTGTGGGTTGGGACGGTCAATTTCATTAGCCTTGCACGGTGAGTTTAATTTGTCTTTAAAAATGCATCCTTTCGGTATATTGGCCGTTGTTATCTTAACATATCGTACCCTAAAACTCCTAAAAACCTACCTATATGGCTAAAGTGCTGGATGTACTTCCTGAATTGACAGGCGAAGAAATGCTTTTTGTACAAAACCTGATCAACGACTGGCCCGATGAAAAAGCAAAATCCTTTGCCACCGTTTATCGCGCCCGAAGAAAAGAACCTCAGTTAATTTTATTTACCACGCTTTTGGGATTCATTATTATTGCCGGTGTGCAGCGCTTTGTGATCGGCCAGATCGGAATGGGTATTTTATACTTGTTCACCGGTGGATTATGTTTGATCGGTACGATTGTGGATTTGGTGAATTACCAACGTCTCGCATTTGAAGCAAATGAAAAGACAGCCCGCGAGGTAGCTGCTTTGGTTCGCTAATTCTTTTTTTCGGTGACAAACCGGATGTTGCGCTGAAGACCTTTGAGTTTACTTCGTTGCATGGCCGATTTTCCAAATCGTTGAGCAAATATTTCTTCCGTGATGTCTACCCAATCGGAAGTAGTCATGTTTTGAAATTCGGTGGACGGATTGAAACGCTTTTCTTCATGAGGTTTGGCAAATCGATTCCATGGACACACATCCTGGCAGATGTCACATCCAAAAATCCAGTTTTCAAATTTGCCTTTCACATCTACCGGAATTTCATCCTTTAACTCAATGGTAAAGTAAGAGATACACTTGCTGCCATCCACCACATAAGGCTCGGGAATGGCATCGGTGGGGCAAGCATCCATGCAGGCTGTGCAGGAACCACAATAGTCTTTGATGGGACCGTCTGGCTCTATTTCAAGATCAACAATCAATTCTGCAAGGAAGAAATAGCTTCCCATGTGTCGGTTAAGAAGCAATGAATTTTTCCCAATCCAACCCTGACCGCTTCGTTGAGCCCAGGCTCGTTCCATCACGGGCGCAGAATCAGAAAAACCGCGGCCATCGATGGCTCCCCATTCTTGGCGCATGCATAAAAGCAATTCGGCAAGTTTGTCTTTTAATACCTGATGATAGTCTTCTCCATAGGCGTACTTGGCAACTTTTAGTTCCTGCGTCTCGGCCAGATCTTTGGAAGGAAAATAATTATAGCCTAATGTAATAACAGATTTAGCCCCCGGAACCAGCAACCGCGGATCCAATCTTTTGTCAAAATGTTTTTCCAGGTATTTCATTTGCCCCTGATAGCCACGGCCAAGCCATTGTTCCAGAAGGGGCGCTTCGGCTTCTAGAAACTCTGCTTTGGATATTCCACAAAAGCTAAAGCCCAGATCATGCGCCATCTTTTTTATACGGGTGGCCCGTTCCATGGCTTAATCAACAGAAGATATACTTGAGAAGATCATTGGGAGGCAAATGTTTGAATATCAGTCATGAGTCGCTGAGCCAGAACGTTAGCCGATTTTTCATTGTGTGATTCGGCATAAATACGGATGATAGGCTCGGTATTGGATTTACGCAGGTGAACCCATTCTTTGGTGGCATCAAAATCAATCTTAACACCATCGATCGTATTTATTTTTTCATGTGCATATTTTTCCTGAATCTTTTGCAGAATGGAATCTACAGGTATGTCAGGAGTGAGTTCAATCTTGTTTTTGGAAATAAAATAGCTTGGATACGTTTGGCGCAGTTGGCTGGCGGTGAGTTTAGATTTGGCCAGGTGCGTCAGAAACAAAGCGATGCCAATCATGGCATCCCGGCCATAGTGAAAATCCGGTACGATGATTCCACCATTCCCTTCACCACCGATGACGGCTCGTGTTTCTTTCATGGCTGTGACTACATTCACTTCACCGACAGCCGCAGCTGTGTACGTTCCTTTCGCCTTTTCAGTGATGTCGCGGAGCGCCCGGGTAGACGACAAATTGGAAACGGTATTTCCCTTCTTTTTGGAAAGTACATAGTCGGCAACAGCTACCAGGGTGTACTCTTCTCCAAACGGTTTTCCATCTTCCTGAATCAAGGCCAGTCGGTCCACATCCGGATCAACCACCACACCAAGATCACATTTTTGCTTTTTTACTGTTTTTGAAATTTCTTTCAGATGCTCAGGCAGGGGCTCGGGGTTATGAGGAAAGTGCCCGGTCGGTTCGCAATAAAGCTCCACCACTTTTTTGACGCCCAACGCCTTTAACAATTTCGGTATCGCAATACCACCGGTGGAGTTTACCGCATCCACAGCAATCTTGAATTTTGCTTTTTTGATGGCCTTCACATCTACCAGTTTGTGTCGGAGAATCAAGTCAATGTGTTTTTGAATATATTTTTCTTTCCGTTCATATGAACCTAACCGCATGACTTCGGCAAATACAAACGTCTCGTCAGTGGCGCGTTTCAATACATCGGCACCATCGGCAGCAGAAATAAACTCACCTTTTTCATTTAACAATTTCAGCGCATTCCATTGTATGGGATTATGGCTGGCGGTCAGGATAATTCCGCCATGCGCTTTTTCGAGGGTAACGGCTAATTCAACAGTGGGTGTGGTGGACAACCCCAGGTCAGTGACATGAATCCCCAACCCTTGCAAGGTACTGGCTACCAGTTGGCTAATCATTTCACCGGACAAACGGGCATCCCGACCGATGACAATTTTTTTGCCTTGTCGGGATTGTACCCAACTACCAAAAGCAGCCGCAAATTTTACTACATCTACCGGAGTGAGGTTATCTCCCGGTTTCCCGCCAACGGTTCCCCGGATGCCGGAGATTGATTTAATCAGAGTCACAGAATCTTTTTTTTATACCCCAAAGGTAGCTAACCAGGTTAATTTTAGTAGCTATGATTCTGAAAGGAGACAACTTTTTCACGAAGATCCTTAACCCGACACTATTGACCGGCAACTCAGGACGTAGCAGAAATGCCAAAGTGATAACCAACACCCTTGATCGTCATAATTTCAATAGCGGGATCTGCCTTTAAATAGTCTCGTAATTTTGTGATATAGACATCCAGATTTCGGGAATTGAAAAAGGAATCATCGCCCCACACACGCATTAAAATGTCTTTGCGGGGGATGGTGGCATTCTTATTTTCGCTAAAGATTTTTAACAGCATCGCTTCGCGGTGCGATAATTTTCGGATCTGATCTTTGAATCGCAGCTCGTAGCGTTGAGGTGTAAATTCAAGGGCGCCAATGGAAATCGTTTCGGAGGTTGTCGTGGCGGTCTTTTTCGTTAAAGCCAAGAGGTTGTTGATCCGGACGATCAGTTCTTCCATGCTGAATGGTTTTCTTAGGTAATCATTTCCACCCACGTCAAATCCCTTGATCAGATCTTCTGTCTGCGTTTTGGCGGTGACGAAAATGATCGGCAACCGAGGGGCCTGCTTTCGGATTTGCTGCGCCAGCGTATATCCATCCGTGTGTGGCAGCATGATATCCATGACACAAATGTCGGGAGCGGTTTCCTGAAAGGCATCCATCACCCATTTGCCGTCCGTCACCATGCGCACCTCAAACTGTCTTACTTCCAGACTATCTTTTACAATCCGCCCCAAAAACGGTTCATCCTCCACATATAGAATCTTTATCTTTTCCATGGCTAGGATTTTGGAAATACAAGAGTAAACGTTGTTCCAATACCGGGCTCACTGGACACGCGAATAGACCCCTGATGGCTTTTGACTATGCTGTGCACATAACTTAGGCCCAGACCATAGCCCTTGATCGTATGAACATCTCCGGTGGGAACACGGAAAAATTTTTCAAAAATGCGATTTTGAAACTCTGGTGGAATACCAATGCCCTTATCTTTTATTTCCAAAGTAAGCGTGCCGGACGCTGACAAAAGCCGGACAGTAATTTTCGGTTGTTCCCGGCTATATTTCAGCGCGTTGTCAAGTAAATTAAAAACAACGCTGGTCAAATGTTCAAAACTTCCGATGATGGTGAAGTCTACCCCCGTTTTTTCAAACGAGACGTGTGCCCTCTGCTTTTCAAATACCAGACGTAAAGAAGCGACTACTTCGTTAACCACCTGATCCATGGCCACCGTTTCGGAGTGAAAAGCAATTTCCTGGCTTTCGAAAACAACAGACTTCATAATCTTGTCGGTCAAAAGACTCAATCGATTAAGCTCACTCTGGGCAATGGAAAGGTACTCCTCTGTACGTTTCGGATCACGGAGGCCGTTAAAATCGCGCAAGGCTTCCAACGCCACACTCACGGTTGCAACTGGTGTTTTGAGTTCATGCGTCATGTTGCTGATAAAATCATTTTTGAGAGCCATGAGTCTTTGCTGATGAAGCATGCTACGGTAGATCAACGTGAAGGCGAGAATGGTCATGCCGGTCAGAAAAACAGAAAACAAAATCTGTGGTGTGATTTTCTTCAGGATAAATACTTTCACCCCGATGAGAGAGGCCGTTAGTGATCTGGCCGGACTTAAGCGGGACGATTCTAGTGTAAGAGTATCACCAAAGATGGAGTGATGATCCATTTCCTCTGGTTCGGGTCGTTGGATACCAGGGAACAACAGCTTTTGAGAAGGCCATGGAAGAGGGGAGTTTTCCTTTACCACAGATGCAAGGGGAATTCCGATTTCTGAAAGATGGGTGTCGAATTCGTGTTGTAAAGTGGGCAGATCAATAGAATCCGAGTAAATCCGAATGGAAAGATTGCTATTAACAACACCTTTAATGCCTTTGATTTTCTGACGAAAGGGAGTCATGATTTTTTCCAGCGAATCTTTTTTTTCGGTAGTTGAAAAGAATAAACGCATCGCTTGCTGTCCCTCACCTTTCCTGACGGTATCTTTTTGAACTTTGCCGCTCAGAATCTGAACCGATTGTATAGCCGAAGATGGTACCCGTTTGAGTGCTGAGTCGATCTCTTCGATCATGGCTAACTCACGCAATTGAAAAACAGTATTCCTGAAAATTCCATTGGCCTCTCTGCGAAGGGCGAAAACCTCATTCCGGTAACTTGAGCGTAACCATACAATTTGAAGTCCCACCAACAGCACCAGGCTGGTGATCACAATGGTCAATATAAGAGAATTCTTTTTCAAGGATTTAACAATACCTCAAAATTACATTTTTCCCGAGCGTACCAGCGATCCATTAACCTTAATTAACATTCCTTTCAGAACAATTAACCAAGATCAGGCATCTGATCACGTACGTTTGCATAGAAATCAAACCAAACAAATATGAAACATCTGCTACTCTCATTCAGCCTGTTGCTATCGCTTTGTGCTCCTATGGTGGCCCAGACGGAAAAGGAACAAGGGGTAATTACCTACGAGTCCAAAATAAACTTACATCGGAACATTCCGGCAGGGAATGAACAAATGAAGGCAATGATTCCGGAGTATCGTACCAGTAAAATTCAGGTATTTTATACCAAAGACCAGTCCATCACCAAACCGTTGATTGAGGATGAAGAAGATCAAGACATCAATGCCAGCAACGGAGGCGTGAGTCTTCGTTTTTCCGCCCCCGGCATGGAGATTTTTTTTGATAGATCTACGCAACAGGTTACTACTCAACAGGATTTTATGGGTAAACAATACCTGATTGAAGACACACTCAAAACCGAACGATGGAAGTTTGGCACAGAAACCAAAACCATTTTGGGCTATGAATGTAAGCAAGCCTATTACACCGATGAAACCAATCCTGACAAGAAAAGAGATGTGACCGCCTGGTTTACCGATCAACTTCCGCTCAACCTCGGGCCCGAGCGTTTCTTATCGCTTCCCGGAACGGTTTTGGCCGTGGATGTCAATAATGGAGAACGCGTAATTGTGGCCCGGGAAATCAAATTCAAAGAACCCAAGAAAGGAGATCTGAAAAAACCTGCCAGCGGCACGAAAATTTCTCGTACCGAATTTACGAAAGTGATGGAGGACTTGCGAAAACAAAACGGAGGTCGTGGATTTATGATTCGCAATTAACAAGCGCTCACCAATTAACTAAATCCCCTTTGATGTATGGATCGTATAAACACCCTACTCGTTTGTCTCTTTTTAGTTGGGATTTCAACCACCACCTGGTCTCAGAAATATGTGGTGAAAGGAACAGTGTTGGACTCTGCCTCCAGACCGCTTCCATCCGCTACCGTTATGCTTCTGGAGCGTAGCGACTCTTCCCTCGTAGGCTTTCAGGTATCAGGCCCACAGGGATTGTTCGAATTAAAAAATGTTTCAAAGGGGAATTACTTTGTTAAAGTAACTTTTACCGGATTAGTGCCCGTTTCCAGAATAATAACGCTGCCGGCTGAACCTGGCGAAATCAATGCCGGAGAGTTTAAAATGCTAACCATGACCACACTTCTTTCCGATGTGGTTATCCAGGGAGAGGTTTCACCCGTAACCGTCAAGCGGGATACCATAGAATACAACGCAGCCGCCTTCAAAACCAAAGCCAATGCAAACGTGGAGGATCTGCTAAAGATGATGCCGGGGATCGAAGTGGAGACAGACGGAACGGTGCGTGCCCAGGGAGAACAGGTTCGAAAAGTAATGGTGGATGGAAAGGAATTTTTTGGTCGGGATCCAAAGTTAGCCACCCGCAATTTGCCAGCGGATGCGGTCAATAAAGTTCAGGTATTTGATCAAAAATCGGATCAGGCAATCTTTTCAGGGATAGACGATGGTCAACGGGATAAAACGATCAACCTTGAATTGAAAGAAGAGAAGCGAAAAGGGGCTTTTGGTACCTTGATGGGAGGTGTTGGTACCGAAGATCGATTTCAGGGAAGACTCAGCCTTAACCGTTTTCGAAAGGCTGAACAACTGTCGGTATTGGGGATGGCTAACAACATCAATGAGCAGGGATTTTCATTTGAAGACTACTTTAACTTTTCAGGAGCCGCTTCACAATTGGCAGGCGGCAGAGCCGGAGGGGGTGGATCAATGAGTCTGCGCTTCGGGGGAGATAGCGATGGAGGCATTCCGTTAAATACCGGGGGAAGACAAAATGGTATTGTCACCAACTATGCCGGTGGCGTTAACTTTAATAAAGATTTGACAAAGAAAACAACGTTAACATCCAGCTATTTCTATAATCGGTTAGATCAGGATGTCACCAAAAATCTCAATCGGATCAATTATTTGCCGAACGGAAACGATTATACGTTCATGCAAAACAGCCGGCAGAAAAGTCTGACGGATAGTCATCGGGGTAATTTAATTCTGGAACATAAGATTGACTCGGCCAATTCCCTTAAATGGAATACTTCGGCAACCTATTCCGAAACAGAAAATCGTTTTTTGAGTGAAAGTCAGTCATTCGATGGGAATGATCAATTGCAAAATGAAAGCGTTCGAAGTACCTTTTCAGAAGGAACCTCGCAAAACCTGAATACAAGCCTGTTGTATCGCCATCGGTTTGCCAAGAAAGGAAGAACATTTTCTACCAATCTGGGCATGATCCTGAGTAACACTCAAACGGAAGGCACCTTGAACTCTGAAAATGAATTTTTCACCGGACCAGTTCAGGAAGAGAATTTACTTCAGCAAAATACACGCGATTCCCATAACCAAACCTATTCCGCCACGCTGTCGTACACCGAACCGCTGGGAGGGCGCAAATACCTGGAAGCCAACTATGCCATCCGGACAAATATCAACGAGGTGGATCAATTCGTATATGACGATGTCAATGGATCACAGGTATTGAACAATACGTTATCCAATCAATACACCAGCAACTATCTGTATCAACGTCCGGGTCTTAATTTCCGCCTGAACCGGCAAAAGTATAACCTTGCCATCGGGGCCAGCTATCAATTGACTACTTTGAAAGGCGAGCTACGGATCCAAGACATCAAGATTAACCGGACATTTGAAAATTTGTTACCATCAGCGCGCTTCAATTATGATTTCAGCTCGGCCAGGCACCTTCGGTTTGACTACGAAACATCACTCCTGGAACCTTCTATCCAGCAATTGCAGCCCATTATTAACAACACCGATCCACTCAACATTTCGTTAGGAAACCCTGAGTTGAAACCTGCATACATGCACACGGCTACACTCAACTACACTGCTTTTGATCAGGCCAAATTTGTAAACTTTTTTAGCTTCCTCACAGCGGTGTATATGCAAAATGCCCTCACCACCGCTCAGACGGTAGATCCTTCCACGCTGGTGCGTACCTCTCAACCTGTCAATACTGACTATAGTTTTGTGTTAAATGCGAATGTTAATTTTGGATTTCGATGGAAAAAACTGAACAGCCGGTTTAATATCGGACCCACCGCGCGACTGGATCGCAGCGTGAATCTGTTAAACAACCAGGAGAATGAAATAAATCAACAAACGCTGGGCGGAAGCCTGCGATATAATTATACCTATAAGGAAGTAATCATCCTGGATTTGTCCACGAATCTTAGTCAGCAACAAACCCAATATGATTTTGCGGGACAGGATCAGGAATTTTTGAATCAATCCTACCGGGCAGAATTGAATATTAATTTTCTAAAAAATTATTCCTTCAGTCCTGATTTTGAATACTTGATCTATGATAGCCGAACAACCGATTTCAATCAAACCATTCCGCTGTTAAATTTGTCTGTGTCGCGCTTTTTACTTAAAAACAATGCGGGGGAATTGAAAGTGGCTGTCAATAATCTGCTGGATAGAAACATCAGCGTCACGCAGACGGCTACTACTAACTTTCTGCAACAGGAGCGGATGAACAACCTGGGCAGATATTTTATGATAAGTTTTACCTACGCATTGAACAAGCAGCTTAACCCCATGGGAGGAGGCCGCAGAGGAACCCGTATGATTATTCGGTCGTAATATACTCTCGTAGGTTGTTATGATGATCCGGGGCCACAACAAGCGTTGTGGCTTTTTTTGATTCTCCGGGGCACTGCCATTTGGTTATCTTTGCTCATGCGTTTTATCTTTCTTCTCCTGATACCTTTTAGCATGAGTCATGCACAACCGTACATTCCCAAGTTTGATATTCAGGGCCATCGCGGAGCGAGAGGACTCAGACCGGAGAATACCATACCAGCGTTCCTGATGGCGCTGGACTCCGGAGTAACAACGGTGGAACTGGATCTGGCCATAACCAAAGATGGTCAGGTGGTGGTGAGTCACGAACCGTGGATGTCAGCCGCGATTTGCTTAACCCCGGAAGGAACAGAAATTGATCCGAAAGAAGAGACAAAGCACAACCTGTATCAAATGGAATATGCCCGGATCAAGCAATATGATTGTGGCTCTAAAGGCAACACCCGCTTTCCCGAGCAGGAAAAAATGAATGTCTGCAAGCCGTTACTGGCAGAAGTGATCAAAGCCGTAGAGGATCATATCAAGAGTTATTCTGGTTACGAAGTAGACTACAATATGGAAATCAAGAGTATGCCGGAAGGCGATGGAAAATTTCATCCCTTGCCGGAAGAGTTTTCAGATCGTGTTTATCAACTGGTGGATCAATATTTACCCTGGGAGCGGGTGGTTATTCAGTCGTTTGATTTTCGTGTTTTGAGGTACTGGCATAAGAATTACCCGAACGTCCGGCTGGCAGCATTGGTGGAAAACAAGAAGACCATTGATGAAAATCTGGCAGCGTTGGGATTTCAGCCATCCATCTACAGTCCGTATTACAAATCGCTCAGCCGCGATCAGGTAAAGTACCTTCGAAAGAAAAAAATCCGTGTCATTCCCTGGACCGTTAACGATGTTAAAGACATGCTCGCTTTAAAAGGGATGGGTGTGGATGGACTGATTACTGACTATCCTGACCGGGCAGCTAAATACAAGCAGACGTTGAAGATACAATCTAAATGATTGATGGGCGATTGGTCAGATATGTTTACTTAACTAATTCGACTATTATTGCACCTCCAAAAAAAAGATAGAGTGGCTTATGAGCGCAAAGACGCATAAATATGATGTTTACGGTATTGGCAATGCCATTGTAGACATCGTCACGGAAGTAGAGTACGATTTTTTTGAAAAAAATAATATTGAAAAGGGTGTGATGACGCTGGTGGATGAAAAACGCCAGCAAGAACTCATGAAGGTCATCGACATGAAAAAAAGCAAACTCTCCGGTGGCGGTTCAGCCGGGAATACCATGACGGCCATCAGCCAGTTGGGGGGCAAAGCATTCTATTCATTTCTGGTGGCGCAGGATGAGTTAGGCAAATTCTTTCTAAAAGATCTGCAAGCCAATGGGGTAGATACCCATTTGACCTATGAACAATGTGCTCCTGGCCATTCCGGAAGGTGCCTGGTGATGACTTCTCCGGATGCGGAACGAACCATGAATACCTTTCTGGGAGTGAGTTCATTTCTTTCGCCTGAGCATTTACAGGAAGAAACGATTAAACAATCAGCTTACGTGTATTTGGAAGGCTATCTGGTGGCCAGCCCCAAAGGTCATGCAGCCATGTTGGAAGCCAGGAAAATAGCAGAACGAAACGATGTACGAGTAGCCCTCACGTTCTCCGATCCGAGCATGGTTAAGTACTTTTCCAAACAAATGGAAGAAGTCGTGGGGGCAAGTGTCGACCTGCTTTTTTGTAACGAAGAAGAGGCGATGATCTACACAGGAACCAACAGCGTAGAGGAAGCCCGTGAGAAGCTTAAACAAGTAGCCAAAAAGTTTGTGATCACTTTGGGGGCCAACGGAGCTATGATTTACGATGGGGATACATTTATCAGGATAGAACCGTACCGTGTGTTGGCAGTAGATACAAATGGAGGGGGTGATATGTTCTCCGGTGCCTTTATGTTTGGGATCACCCATGGTCATAGTTACGCAGAGGCTGGAAAACTGGCCTCACTGGCTTCGGCAAAAGTAGTGGCACAGTGGGGACCGCGCCTGGATGCAGCCCGCCTGCAAAAGATATTGGAAGATATAAAATCCTAAAAGTCAAATAGTTGTATTGTATTTTTTGTTTATCTACCCAATAGATACTTTCTATTCGGGGGCTGAAAAGCTGAGAGAAAGTTGTAAAATCCAAAAATGATAGGCATTTTTGCACCCCTTTTAAGTAGAAGCAAGACAAAGCACTGATATGAAACGCACGTTCCAACCTTCCCGTAAGAAACGCAAAAACAAACATGGTTTCCGTGAACGCATGGCCACCGCCAATGGTCGCAGGGTATTGGCTGCGCGGAGAAGAAAAGGCAGAAAAAAGCTGACCGTTTCTGACGAAACCACGTTCAAGAAGCGCTAAATCCATTTGGGGAATCCCTGATGGAAGATAAATCAGGCAAACCCATGGGTTCATTTACATTCCACCGAGACGAACGACTGAAAAGTCAAAAAAGCATACAGGAACTCTTTGATAAGGGTTCCTCTTTTTATTTATCACCTTTTAAGATACTTTTCCTGAGTTCACCGGAAAATACAACTCAACACCAGGCTCTTTTTTCTGTATCGAAACGGTCGTTTAAACGCGCAGTCGACCGCAACAAGATAAAACGAAGGATTCGCGAGGGCTATCGGCTAAACAAACTTACGATTGCCAGCCTGTCACCAAAGCTACTCATTGCCTATATTTACACAAGTCGTGAAATACTGCCCTCCGCTCAGATTCATGTCAAAGTGATGGCAGTGCTTCAAAAACTCATGGAGCTACATGCGAAAGAAAATTAAAACGATAGCTGGAGCAGGCTTGCTAATACTGGTGTTGGCTTTTGCCGTACCATCGGATAAGTATTTCGAGGTAGCCAAAAGTCTGGACATTTTCGCCACCTTGTTTAAAGAAGTGAATGCACTTTATGTGGATGAAATAGATCCTAAAAAGCTGGTGGATACAGGCATCGATGGCATGTTGCAAAATCTGGATCCCTACACCGATTACATTCCGGAAGACCGGAGAGAATCATTCAGCATACTAACCACCGGACAATATGCGGGGATTGGGTCATTGATCGGACATGTCAATAAGAAGACGGTAGTTACACACCCCTATCCGGGTTTCCCTGCTTATCTGGGAGGCTTAAAAGTAGGAGATGAATTTATATCTGTAGATGGCAAAAACGTTCAGGGGAAATCAACATCAGAAGTCAGTACGTTGCTGAAAGGGAAAAAACAAACAGAAGTGACATTGGTGATGAAGCGCTGGGGGCAAAAAGAGAACCTGACCTTTAAACTCAAACGCGAACAGATTAAAATCAATAACATCAGCTATTCAGGCGTATTGGGTTCGGATGTTGGCTATATTCAGTTAACCGAGTTTACCCCAGGCGCAGGCAGAGAAGTAGAAGAAGCCGTTCGGAAGCTAAAAACGGAAGGAGCAAAAAAAATTGTGCTGGATCTTAGGAATAATCCGGGAGGTTCTCTCTACGAAGCGGTGAACATTGTCAATGTATTTATACCCAAAGGGCAACATGTCGTATCAATGAAAGGCCGCGCACAGGATTGGAATAAATCGTACACAACATTAAATGATCCGGTGGATGTGAACATACCAGTTGTGGTCATCACCGGTCCTACCAGCGCATCGGCCTCTGAAATTGTAGCAGGAGCCCTTCAGGATTATGACCGGGCGGTACTGCTCGGGCAAAGAACCTTTGGTAAGGGCCTTGTTCAAACCACCCGGCAACTAAGTTACGGAGCCCAATTGAAAGTAACCACTGCCAAGTACTACATTCCCAGTGGTCGTTGCATTCAAGAGTTGGATTACAGCCATCGACAGCCGGATGGTAAAGTGAATAAAATCGCTGATTCCTTAAAACGCGAATTCAAAACATCCAGCGGCAGAAAAGTTTTTGACGGAGGCGGATTGCTGCCGGATGTTCCCATTCAGGAAAAAACCTTCAGTTCATTTGCTTCCGAATTGGCAGCTTCCGGTTTTATCTTTGATTTTGCCACTATGTTTTGCAACGAACATCCGGCTCCTGTTTCCATGAAAAGTTTTTCGATATCAGAGGCAAACTATGTGGTTTTTACGAACTGGATGAAAAACAAACCCTTTACATATCGAACTAACCTTGAAAAACAAACAGAGGAATTGATAGTGGCCGCCCAAACCGAGCAGTACTATGAAGAATGGAAGGCTCCGCTTAATCAACTCAAAACCAAAGTTCAGCCAAGCCTTTCTGCTGATCTGATTCGCTATCAGGAGGAGATTAAATACTTGCTCGCGCAGCAGATTGGATTTCACTATTTTTTATGGGCAGGTGAGCGGGAGAGTACAATCGCGATGGATGTTGAGTTGAAGGAAGCCATCCGGCTATTGTCAGATCCACCAGCCTATCAGAAGTTGTTGGCCCCAGCCAGATAATTTTATCAATACTAACTTTTTGTCTTCTGATTATAAGTATAGAAACGGCCACCTCCATTTGTTCAGTCGCTCTTCATGATGATGAACGATTGCTGGCAACGGTGCGCGAGGAAAACCCTAAGCATGCGGCATCTCGTTTAGCCGTCATGATTGACGAATTGCTAAAGTCAACGCGTACGGCTACATCCCATGTGAAAGCGATAGCCGTGTCCGCTGGCCCGGGATCTTATACAGGCCTGCGCATAGGGGTAGCCACCGCTAAGGGAATGGCATTTGCCCTGCAAATCCCTCTTATCAGTGTAAATACCTTGGAACTACTGGCGTACCAGGCAAGCCAACAGGATGAAAATGCCGGTTTCTATTGCTCGCTGATAGACGCCCGCAGAATGGAAGTCTATTGCCTGATAACAGACCAACATCTTGTTATTCAGCAGCCAACTCAGGCAATTGAAGTAACTTACGAGGCTTTTATCCCCTGGCTGGAAAGGGGGAAAGTGGTGTTTGTGGGAAGTGGCGCTACCAAGTGTATGAGCATCATTCATCACCCTCAGGCAATCTTTTATCCTCACATACATCCGGAAGCTGCCGTCATGGGTACATTAGCTCAGGGAAAATTTCGGAGGGGTCAGTTTGAAAACCTGACTTCTTTCGAACCACTCTATCTAAAAGAATTCCTGATCAAAACTAAAGTGATAAAATGACTGTTGTGGGTTAACGTATGAGAGAAGAAAATAAGACAATTGTAAAGCAGGAGAGCGGGTCAGGAGATGATAAGGTGATCAATCGGGTAGCGTCCAGCGCACTCCTTACATTTGATCTGGAGGACTACTATACACCAGGCGATCGTGTTCTCTTTGATATGAAACCGCTTTTGTTTCAGGAGTTGATTTTGAAAGAAAAGGATTTTCGACAATTCATCAAGGATCATGATTGGTCTCAATACCAGGGAAAGTTTGTAGCAATCATATGCACAGCTGATGCCATAGTTCCGACCTGGGCTTACATGCTGATAGCTATTTCACTTCAACCCTTGGCTGGAAAGGTTGTCTTTGGAAACAAGGACCAACTGGAAACGCAGCTTTTTTTACACGCATTGCAAAAAGTAGATTGGCCATCATTTCAAGATGCGAAAGTAGTAGTAAAAGGATGCAGCAAAGTGGCTGTTCCGGAGTCGGTTTATGTAGAAGTCGCTTCCCGGTTAACACCTTATGTTTCAAGTTTGATGTTTGGCGAGCCCTGTAGCACTGTTCCTTTGTACAAAAAGCCAAAAAACATCTAAAATTTGTCCTTGTTAATAGACTGATTTGCAGTCATATGTGGTATTTGGCCTGATTTCAGCGATTTTCTTTGAGTTATCATTTGCAGATGTAAAATCATCAGTTACCTTTGCACTCCCATTTCGGGGAAGCCTTCAAAACTAGCGTGATTTGAGGCTCTGTGAAGATGTTTAGGTGAAAGATTTGAAAGTCTCTAACCACAGTGCTTAAAAAGATCAATCAAAAGTTGAAAAATCTTAAAAGCAAACGTTCTTTGAATGAATGTAATTGATAGCGGACCTGCGGTACTTCGATAGAG